>OZ156466.1:0-1550194 GCA_964212665.1 Chlamydiales bacterium BSEPT1
AAGGAATATCAGGAAAGAGTATGGGTACGCGCTGAAGGACCAGAGTGCGACGATATCGATGAGAACATTAGCCATTTTTTTGATGAGGACTACGTTCTAAAAAAATACAAAGATTTTGGAATTACCGAAATTCAGTATAAATCTCTGATGGAATTAGAAGAGAAATTAGACAATTTTATAGATGAGCATGGAGTGTCTTCACCAGAAAAGTCCACAGAAAAACTCATCAATCTTCCTGGATGGGAAGAAATTAGAGAAACTTCAAAGAACGTTTTAAAGTTGTTTAACTACTAAAAAAACTTCGAATTTATTTATAGAGCTGAGGGACCAGAGTTCGACGATATTGACGATACGCTATGCGACTTTTTTGATGATGGAGATCCAATTTTAGAAGAATACAAAGATTTTGGAATTACCGAAATTCAGTATAAATCTCTGATGCAATTACGAGAGAAATTAGACAATTTTATAGATGAGCATGGAGTGTTTTCACCAGAAAAGTCCACAGAAAAACTCATCAATCTTCCTGGATGGGAAGAAATTAGAGAAATTTCAAAGAACGTTTTAAAGTTGTTTAACTACTAAAAAAACTTCGAATTTATTTATAGAGAGGCAGGGAAAAAATAATTATGATTAGTGATGCGGGTAAAAAGCAAACAGTAGACGGTTTTATTGAGAATATAGCTCATATGTCTGATAAGGAATATCAGGAAAGAGTATGGGTACGCGCTGAAGGACCAGAGTGCGACAATATCGATGATACCGTTGGCCATTTTTTTGATGAGGACTACGTTCTAGAAGAATACAAAGATTTTGGAATTACCGAAATTCAGTATAAATCTCTAATGAAATTACGAGAGAAATTAGACCATTTTATAGATGAGCATGGAGTGCAAGATCTCGCAGAAAAACTCATCAATCTTCCTGAATGGGAAGAAATTAGAGAAACTTCAAAGAACATTTTAAAGTTGTTTAACTACTAAAAAAACTTCGAATTTATTTATAGAGAGGCAGGGAAAAAATAATTATGATTAGTGATGCGGATAAAAAGCAAACAGTAGACAGTTTTATTGAGAATATAGCTTGTATGTCTGATAAGGAATATCAGGAAAGAGTATGGGTACGCTCTGAAGGACCAGAGTGCGACGATATCGATGATACCATTTGCGATTTTTTTGATGAGGACTACGTTCTAAAAAAATACAAAGATTTTGGAATTACAGAAAGGCAATATGAACTATTGATGAAATTACATGATAAATTAAGAAGTTTTACAGATACATATGGGGTATATTCTTCAGAAAAATCTACAGAAAAACTCATAGAACTTCCGAAATGGCAAGAAATTAGAGACATATCAAAAAATGTTCTTCAGGCTTTTAATTTCAAAGTGGGACACTCTACCTTCAGATAAAAGAGGAGAGCTTGCTGGATATGCTTTTGGAAAACATGGAGCAGATATTGCAGCACCAGGAGCTGTAGCCAAAATCGCAAGTAAGAGTGCAAAAAGCGCACGAGAACTGGCTGCCGTCCTAAAAAACCTCCAAAGGGCTGAAGGAACACTTGTTCTTGAAACAGCGGCAGGGGTCGGAAATACTGCCAAGGTCGGAGAAATCGTTAGTGCCGGCAGAAAAACTGCATTTTTAGGCGACGAGTTAGGATTTACTGCAAAGAAAATGGGACAGTTAAAGCAGGCTGGAAAATTAGAAATGACAGTAACTGAGACTTATGAGCACTTAAGTCTATCTATGCAGGACTCTCTTAAACTCTTTAGCGAGGCAGGTAAAAAACTAAAACCTCATCCAGGGATATACATGTCAGAATCCAGCATTAGAGAGCTTATTCATGGTACTGGCATTCCGACATTTGCAAAACCAAAAGGCATTCCTAAAGAATACCGAGTGAAACTTTCTAAAAAGCCCGGAGGAATGAAGTATGTACACCCTTAGGATGAAGGAACTTACGTAAGAATCATGCCAGGGAAGGCTCATAGCAAAAATCCATGCCAACAAAAGCCCTATGTAAACCAGAGAATAGATGGAAAATCCGTTGACAAACATGGTAGCATAGTCCCAAACAACTCGGAAGAAGCCCATATACTACTTGAAGAATTTGCATATAAGGACATTAAGAGCAATTAATTATGGAAAATAATACAGTTAAAGAACAAAGATTGCATAGTTCATATTTCTGACAAGAAATATCAAGAACGCATATGGGTAAGAGCTGAGGGACCAGAGTGCGACGATATCGATGAGAACATTTGCCATTTTTTTGATGAGGACTACGTTCTAGAAGAATACAAAGATTTTGGAATTACCGAAATTCAGTATAAATCTCTGATGGAATTAGAAGAGAAATTAGACAATTTTCTAGATGAGCATGGAGTGTTTTCACCAGAAAAGTCCACAGAAAAACTCATCAATCTGCCTGAATGGGAAGAAATTAGAGAAATTTCAAAGAACGTTTTAAAGTTGTTTAACTACTAAAAAAACTTCGAATTTTTTTATAGAGAGGCAGGGAAAAAATAATTATGATTAGTGATGCGGATAAAAAGCAAACAGTAGACTGTTTTATTGAGAATATAGCTCGTATGTCTGATAAGGAATATCAGGAAAGAGTATGGGTACGCGCTGAAGGACCAGAGTGCGATAATATCGATGAGAACATTTGTCATTTTTTTGATGAGGACTACGTTCTAAAAAAATACAAAGATTTTGGAATTACCGAAATTCAGTATAAATCTCTAATGAAATTACGAGAGAAATTAGACAATTTTATAGATGAGCATGGAGTGCAAGATCTCGCAGAAAAACTCATCAATCTTCCTGAATGGGAAGAAATTAGAGAAACTTCAAAGAACATTTTAAAGTTGTTTAACTACTAAAAAAACTTCGAATTTATTTATAGAGCTGAGGGACCAGAGTTCGACGATATTGACGATACGCTATGCGACGCTGGTGCAAACAGATACAAGGTAAGCTAGTGGTTGAGTAAAGCATAAGGGTTTTTGGACATCGTTCATGTGCATTAATCCTGGAATGTTGCAAGCATAGTCGATCTCATTTATAGGGGTCTGCCCAGTGTTCAATTAGAGGCTTTTGAAATTCACCTTTCTAAAAGCATCACAAATGTTACTAGAGTAGCTCTTTTTTGATAAAATGGTGCAAATCGTAATATCGGAATATCGGATCTTGATCCTAATGTCACTAACGAGCTTCTTAACGAACATGTGTTAATTATATTTAATGGTTTGGACGACCAGATAAAAGAACACATCTATAAAAAGATTCGAACTCCTCTATGAGAGCCTGAAACAGGGGACTTGATTATCAGGGGGACCAGGTGATGTTACCATTGATGATCGATTAGTTAGCATTAATGTCCCTGACTTTGCTTCATTAATTGTAAAGAGTTATCCTTGTGGTCCTAGGATCAAAATTGTATTAGAAGGCTTCATGTGGAATTAGTAAATTCAAATTAGAATAATAATTAAATTGGTTATAGATGTTTTAATAAGCGTGTCTTTATTTTCGTTTATTGAAGACTGGTGTAATGTAAAACATTAATTTATATAATACTAATAGATCTAATAAAATTGTAGGTTATTATAGGGATTGTGAATATTACAATACACGAGATTGTTCCTGATCTAACTGCAGAGCTTATTAACACATCTATATTAGATGCATTTGATAGTTGTGAGAGCTTACTAAAGGGGTTGGTCGATGAAGGTTTGAAATCGAGGTGCTTATGTGATTTATGGAAGACTATGGATATATGAAATATTATTTTTAAAGGTTTTATAATGGGAAAAGTAAAATCTGGATATTAGGAAAGGTAAGCTTTTATGATAAAAGTTTCTCAATAAATATTTGCATTTACTTATTATCATATTAATGTAAGAATAGTATTCATCCGAGTGCTTTACAAGAACTACTGAATGAGGTGTCGTAAGTATGTGGAGGATATATTTAAAAAATTTTCATAGGAGACTCTTGTGACAGTATCAGGAATAACCTCAAAGTTTTCTCCAGTAGAGGAATCTCAGGGATTAACATCGTCGAAAAAAAAAATAATTACAGCCTGTGAAGTTGATACTTTTCTAATGACACCAGATTCTGCATTAGATGATTTAAAACCGATAACATTGATTACAAGATTTTGGAATGGAGTTACAGGCATAGCATCATCTATTTGGAGAGTAATCTCTGGAATTGCTACACGGGTATGGGGTGGGGGCAATATGCATTCACCATCCCATAGTTGTTCAAAAAGTCTGCTTGCGTTTAAAAAAGAACTCATTCGATGTCAGAGGAAGACTCATTTAATGACATTTTCAGAAATTCAGTGTAAAACTGCTTATAACAAGCTTCCAGATCCTGTAAAACATATACTTAATCGCTGGATGCAGCAAGATATGATTCAGCGTATTGATGCGAAGCAACTCTTTGATATAGGCTCCTTAGCCAATCAAGTCGACCTCATCTATCGAAATCTTCCCAGTGTTCAATTAGCGGTTGTTAAAGATCAACTGTCTAAAGCAATAACAGATGACGACAGATTAGCGTGTCTTAGCCAGATGATTAAAATCGTAATATCTGATTTTGAGCCTGAGGTTACTGACGAGATTCTTAATGCACATATGTTAGCCGCACTGGATGATTTGGGAGACTCACTCACAGAACAACTCCACAGATTCATTAAACATCCTCTATGCCGGTCTGAATCCGAAGGCTTCATACAAAGGGATGATAAGTATTTTCTAATGATTGATAAAGTCATGGTAAGTGCTGATGCTCCTAACTTTTCTCGATTGTTGATAAAGAGCATGCCTCGTAGCGCTAGGATGGCAACTATCTTATTAAGGATGCGTGACCCTATACTCAATGCTTAGTAGTCTTAAGAGCCGAAGTACAGGTACTATCAATATGTTGCAACTGGTCCAGATATCTGATTTTGAAACCCCTAAGACGCATCGGGAGTTTTTAAAAGTGTATAGGAGACTCTTATGGCAGCATCAGTAACAACTATGGCAGCATCAGTAACAACCCCAGCGTTTCCTGCAGTAGAGAACATTCAAGTATTAACATCGTCAAAAAAAGAAGCAAACGTAGCCAGAGGAGTGGATAGATTGCTAATGACACACGCTCCTACATCAGATGCTATAGAAGCGGTAACATTTCTTACAAGATGTTGGAATGCCGTTAAAGGCGTAGCGTCATCTATCTGGAGAGTCGTTTCAGTAATTATTATACGGGTATGGGGTTGTATGAGTTCACCATTTCGGTGTATAAAATCTAAAGAGATAAAAGTTGCAGAAAGTCTTCGTGCATTTAATCAATTAATAGACGTGCATAATAACTTATGCAGTCAATGTAGTAAGGAGAAAGCTAAAACTATTGAAGCTCAGCTTAGAATTGCTTATGATGTGCTTCCATACCCTTTGCAAAGGACTCTTAATAGTAGAATACAGGAACTAAAGCATCAGTTAAGCAAAGAAGCAAGTGTAGTGAATATAATATGTGAGTCGAGTAGCGACATGGGTATAACAACAATAGTCGATAGCATCTATCGAGATCTTCCAAGTGTTATATTGAGCGACCTTGCAACCCAGCTTTCTAAAGAAGAAGTAGATGTAATTAGATTAGACATTTTTCATATGATAACAAGAGTCGCAACCTCTGATTCTGAGCCTGATGTAACTGATGATGTGATTAACGTACATGTGTTTGCAGCATTTGAAATTTTGCCCCTCTCTCTTAGAGAAATGCTTTGCGAATACATACGAAATGCTCGATGCTTCGATGAAACAGAAGGGTTAGTGGATTGTGAGGGTAAGCTTAGTTTGATGATTAATGAAAACAGGGTGAGCCTTACTGATCCTGACTTTCCCCTATTGATTCTAAAGAACATGCCTCGTAGCCCTAGAGTTATCGATGCCATTCATAATTGCTCGAGCAATATTTTTAGTGATATCGGCGCAGAAGCTGCTTCCATACCCTGTGCAAAGGGAGTTTAATAGTTAGATACAGAACACTAGACATTAATTTAATAAAAAGTACATGTATTAGAAATAATAGTTGAATTAAGTAATGAGATGAGCATCATCAATGATGATATCATTTATCGAAATCTTCTAAGTATTCAATCGGGGACCCTTAAAATTGCGCCTCCTAAAGGAATAATCGATCAAGAGAAACAACGTATTCTGGATGGTGGGCATCGTATTGATCTTGAGTCTACTGGACCTAAAGAGGTTCTTAATGAACGTATGTGTGCCGTATTGGATGGTTGTCCAGACTCCCTAAAAGAGAAAATCAACGCAACGATAAGCACTCCCTTCTTCAGAAAAATTAATGAAGTGAAGATAAGAAGGGTTTGATGATTAATGGAAACATGGTCAATATTTCTGATCCTGACTTTTCCTTATTGGTTCTGTAGTCTTAGTATTCAAAGTGTGGTATTAAGGGTTCAAATTGACTTTATATTGCAAGAGGTAGGGGCTAAGAGGTATAGCCCTTAGAACCAAATCGCGTTCAATTATCTTATATTGATTTTTATTCATAGAACCCTAGGAATGTATCATACATTCTTTAGAAAATACTATTCACTTCTTAAGTATATATTAAATTAATTACATGTATTTTATTAAAAAAAAGAAATAATAAGCTAAGTTTTTATATTGATAAATAATATATGAACATGTAAAATATAATTACATCAGTGTAGTCTTAGGGCACGTGATATCTGACTTTATGACTCATAGGCATGAGTAGTATATTTATATTTAACTAATATTTATATTAAGTTCTGAAGTATATTAAGTTCTGAAGTATATTAAGTTCTGAAGTATATTAGGTCGATGAAAGGAAAGTATGTAACAAAAAATAATAAGTTAAGTATTTATATAGGAGATTCTGATGTCAACATCACTAAAAATATCGTCCGATTTTCTTCCAAGCACAGGTCCTCAAGTATCAGAATTCTCGAAAGGAACGACGAACGTACCCGGAGGAATGGGTCATGCTCCAACTACACAAGTGCCTGCATCATGTGGTGAAGAAGCGTTAAGATTTATTACAAGATGTTGGAATGCAGTGACAAACGGAGGGTTATTTATTTGGAGAGGATTTTTAGGAATCACTACGTGGGTATGGGATTGCGTGAGTTCACCATTCCGTTGCAGGATCATAACAGTTGCTGAAAGGCCGCGGACGTTTCAGCAATTAGTAGAAGAGGTTGATGCTCGCTTAGAGCTTATTGAGGTCTGTTCTGGGAAGTGTATGGAGTATAATGTCAGAACAAAGTGGACTAAGAAGGAATCTAAACGTCTGGAAGCTCAGCTTAGAGTTGCTTATGACGCGCTTCCAAAACTTCTACAAATAGAGCTTAATAAGCAGATACAGGATACTGGACATCAATTTAGTCAAGAAGTCAGTGTATTAGACGTACTAGTTAAGTTGAGTTGTAAAATAAGTCCACCAGAACTAGTTGCTTGTGTTTATTCCAAGTGTTAGGTTGGGTGCTTTGTCAACCAAACTTTCTAGAGAATCAACTGATGAAGGCAGAGCAAAAACTCTTAAGCAAGTGGTAGCAATCGCAACATCTGACCTTTAGCCGGACGTCACTGAAGAGATGCTTAACGCACGTGTATTAGCTATATTTGATGGTTTAAGCGTTTCCTTAAAAGAAACAATCGAGGACTGGATACGAAAGCCTTTACTTGAGGATCGGATGAATTGGTTAGTGGATGGTTTGATGATTAATGGAAGCATGGTAAGCTTTGATGCTCATGAATTTCCCTCGTTAGTTCTAAGGACCATGCCTCGTGGTCTTAGGGTTCAACGTGTGGTATCAAGGGTGCTATCTAGCTTGGAGAATAGATTCAAGATAGAGAGATAGTCCTTAGCACCAAATAATGCTCAATTATTTCTTATTTATGTTGATTTATAGAAGCCTAGGTCTGTATCATATATTCTTTAGAAAAACCTCTAATGTTATTAAGTATAGGTTTAATAAAATGGAGGTAGATAATTAACAAATATAGACTAAGACAAATGGTTATATTTGATTAATGATATATTAACACTTATAATACTTCTATTCTATTAATAGACTCTTATGATACCTACAGTAACAATATTGCCGACCCCCTCAAACAAAGGCTCTCAGATAGGCCTCTCGAGACATGCTACAAACGTAGCCAGAGGAATTGGTAATGCGCCCACTACACAAGTGCCTGCATCAGGTGGTATAGGAACGTTAACATTTATTACAAGATGTCGGAATGCATTCACACACGTAATATTATCTATTTGGACAGGAATCACTAAGCGGATATGGGCTTTCTTGAGTGCACCATTCCGTTGCAGGAGCATAACAGTTGCGGAAAGGCTTCTTACGTTTAAGAAATTAGTAGAAAATGCTTATGGCGTATGCGATCCAGATAATAGGAAGGGATCTCAACTTCTCTTGCTTGAAACTCAACTCGGAATTGCTTATAAGGAGCTTCCAGTCCTTATACAACTGGAAATTACTAATCGAATGCTGCATCCTGGGATGGGTATAATACCAACAGTCGATATCATTTATCACACTCTTCCAAGTGTTGAATTGGGTCATCTTGAAACTGAATTGTCTGAAGGAAGAACCGATGAAAATAAACTAGACACTTTGGGCAGTATGGTGTGCATCGTAACATCTAAGCTTGAGACTGATGTAACTGAAGAGTTTCTTAATGCACGTGTATTCGCTGCATTTAATGGTCTGAGTGACTCCCTAAAAGAACGCATCGAGGAAAAGATGCGAAATCCTTTACACAGCACTGAAAAAGAGGGGTTAGTGAATTATGAGGGTAAGCTTAGTTTAATGATTGATCAACAGATGGTAAGCATTGCTGACCCTAACTTTACCTCATTGGTTCTAAAGACCATGCCTCGTAGCCAGAGGGTTCGAGCTGTAGTATTGAGAGTACGGATGGATCTTGTAACTCGATCGGAGTGTGCTAGCCCAAAGCGTGGTTTTAATTAACCTAATAGAATATTTGATCTCCTCACACTTCAGTTCTATAATGATTGAATGGGTTATAGCATGTTCAATTATCTTATCTTTATTTTGATGGATAAAATCCTAGGAATGTATAATACATTATTTAAAAACTCCTATGAAATTATTAAGTATAGATTGAATGAATTGGAGGTAGATACTTAACAAATAAATAATAATCCAATTATTTATTTTGATGATAATATACTAACACGTATAATTGAATTACATCACTCTTCTTTCGATTCCTGATTGTTAGAAGATACGAGGGGTATGATTGAATTTTTATTAGAGCTCTCTTATGACATCATTAGGAACAATATCGTCTGCCCCCCTACTACGCAAAGGTACTCAGGGATCAGAATGTGTGAGAGAAACTACGAACGTACCCAGAGGAATTGGTCATGTGCCCACTACACAAGTGCCTGTATCAGATGGTACAGAAGCGTTAATATTGATTACAAGATGTTGGAATGCAGTTACAAACGGAGTATTATCTATTTGGAGAGTCTGTTCAGGAGTCACTATGTGGGTATGGGATTGCATGAGTTCACCATTCCGTTGCAGGATCATAACAGTTGCTGAAAGGCTGCTTACATTTAAGCAATTAGTAGAAGATGTTAATGCTTGTTTACGGGTTAATGGCATAGACGGGTGGGCTAAGAAGGAATCTAAACCTCTCGAAGCGCAGCTCAGAGTTGCTTATGATGCGCTTCCAGCCCCTCTGCAAAGGGAGCTTAATGATCAGAGACAGAATCCACTACATCAATTTGGTAAAGAAGTCAGTGTATTAGACGTACTAGTTCGGTTGAGTAATAAAATAAGTATACCAGATCTAATCGATGCTATTTATCAAAAACTTCCCAGTGTTCAATGGGGTAATTTTGAATCCGAACTTGTTAGAGGATCAACCGATAAAGGCACAGTAGCAACTCTTCAGGGTATGCTAGAAATCGTGACATCTGACCTTGAGCCTGACGTCACTGAAGAGATGCTTAACGCACGTATATTAGCGGTATTTGATGGTTTGAGCGACTTCATAAAACAACTCATCGACGAAAAGATACGACAGCCTTTACTCTACGGTGAAATAGAGGGGATAGTCAGTTCTGGGGGAGAGCGTTGTTTAAAGATTAATGAACAGATGGTAAGCCTTGCTGATCCTAAGTTTACCTCACTGGTTTTAAAGACCATGCCTCGTAGTCTTCGGGTTCAACGTGCGGTATCAAGGGTTAATATTGACTTTATATTGAACAGGGAAGGGGCTAAGAGAGATAGCCCTTAGAACCAAATAGCGCTCAATGATCTTATCTTTATGTTGATTTATGGAAGCCAGCTCTGTGTAATACATTCTTTAGAAAACCCCATTAAGTTATTAGGTATAAGTTGGATCAAAGGAAGGTACACAAAGACAGAGTAAGCTAAATTTTATATTTGATAAATCATATATTAACACTTATAATATTGCTTATTCTATTAAGAGATTCTTATGAAACCTATAGAAACACTATTGCCGAGCCCCTTAAACACAGTCTCCCAGATAGGCCTCTCGAGAAATACTACACACGTAGCCAGAGGAATTGATCATGCGCCAACTACACAAGTTCTTTTATTAGATGATGAAGAAGCATTAACGTTTATTACAAGATGTCGGAATATAGTTACAAACGTAATATGATCTATTTGGAGAGTCTTTTCAGAAATCACTACACGGGTATGGGGTTGCGTGAGTGTACCAGTCCGATGCAAGAGCGTAACAGTTGCTGAAAGGGTTCTTACGTTTAAGCAATTAGTAGAAAGGGTTAAGGACTTAGACGAGTGTACTAAGTAAGGACATTACATCTTGAAGTTCAGCTTAAAATTGCTTATGACTCGCTTCCACACCCTTTGCAAAGGGAACTGAATAGTCCACTAAACGTCAGTTCAGTACAGAAGTAAGTGTATTAGACCTACTAGTTGAATGGAGTCATGAAATAAGTATAACAACATGAGTCGATCTTATTTATTACAATCTTCCCAGTCTTATATGGGGTGATGTTAAAACCCAATTTTCTAGAGGATCAACTGATGCAAACACAGAACGATCTCTTTAGAGTGTTGTCAATAGCTTGACACCGGCCCTTGACTTGACGTCACTGAAGAGATGTTTAACGAACGTGTATGAGCTGTATTTAATGGTTTGATCGACTTCATAAAATAATCAATCGACGAAAACATACGAGGTCCTTTACTCCGCGATGAAAGAAAGGGGGTAGTCAGTGCTTGGGGAGAGGTCCGTTTAAAGATTAATGAGAGATGGTAAGGCTTGCTGCTCCTAACTTTACCTCATTGGTTTTCAGGACCATGTCTCGTAGCTTTAGGGTTCAGAGTGCAGTATTAAGGATGCAGGCTCATCTCAGAGGTCAGCAATGTAATAAGAAACGAAGCTGCAGCTATCGAAACACAACTTCAAACTGCTTATTAGATCCTTCCAGAATCCTTCAGAATAGCATTTAATAGAAAGATTTTACAGATGTTGGTTACAGCTTTTTGGTCTGTATGCCTTAGTGATGAAGTGGCTGTAGTGGCGTCAATGAAATATATTTAGCCCATGTGGAAATACCACTTTCTCAAGCAGAAACGGAGCGCCAAAGAGGACCTCTTCTTTGCTTGATCATAATGATTGGCAGATCTGATCTTGATCCTGAGTTAACTCAGGAGTATCTTAATGAACGTATACTCGCTTCTTTTGATACTTTAAGAGCTGCTTTCAAAGAGGAAATCTACGAAAAAATTCGAAAGGTTCTGCTAAATAACACACCTTCTGTTAAGGCCTTTTCAGCTGAAGTGAATGTAGAGACCAACGGGCTCTGTATCAGTTCAGAGTATTCTACCTTTGGCTCAGCATTTTTCAGAAATAACCCCTGTGAACTTACTGTTATTCAGGGCTCTATTCATGTGGAAAATGTCTGAGCCGACAAAAAATATCAGGTTGAAGTGCTATTAAAACTTTAATCATCAAGATTTGATATTTATGGTTAAAATACGATGAATCTCTATTGCTGGCTTAGTTCCCCTTCTTCCAGAAAGGGGTATATCCATAGATGGGACATTTGAAAAGTTGTTACATCCTCATGCATTTATTTTAATCACTCCATATCTATTTTGATTTGCGAAGGTGTAGGATTTCATAAAATATTTTTTAGTCCAAAGCCCTTACAGGGGCCCATTAAGTAGCTGATAAATGGTCGATAGACCATCAAGACAGCAAATAGCATTATAAATGTTTATATGTGCTTAATATTTTATTAATGCAATAGTTGCATTTCTGAGGATGATCTGATGTCGAAAATTGGTAAGATTCAATGCTGGCGCATCAGAAGTATTTGGAAGGTTTATTTTTTGAAATTTTATAGGAGACTTTTATGGTCACACCAGTCATATCACGGACCTCCCCCTCAATAGAGGGCTCTCCGTTATTTGAATTACCAATATCAACAGAGAAGGTAGCCAGTGAAGTGGATAATGAGCCGACTACACAGGCGTCTGCATCATCTGTTACACAAGCTTGTGCTTCACTTGTTGGGGGGGAAGCAGTCTTAGGAAACATTACACGGGTATGGAATGACGTTATGCCACCATCTCATAACATCACGGTTGCACAAAGCTTGCTTACGTTTTCTAAGGTAGTAACCGATGTTAATAAGGAACTCTACCAATGTAATGAAGAGGTGTCTGCAGCTGCTGAAGCTCAGCTTAAAATGGCTTATGATTCAATTCCATCCCTTGCAAAAGAGGCAGTGGATGTTTTGATACGAAGCGGGGATAAGGAGGGAAATGAAGTAGATATCGTTGATGTGAATAGAAAGATTGATCTGGAAGGCGCACTTACTAGCATGTATAGTGAGCTTCCAGGTATTGCATTGAGTTGTCATCAGAAAACACTTCTTTCAGCGAAAACAGATCAAGAAAGATTGGGGGTGATTGTACAGTTGCTTCAGATCAAGACATCCTCCTTTGATCCTGATATCACTGAAGAGATGCTTAACGCAGCTGTTCTAAACGCATTGGATGCTTGTTCAGACTCTTTCCTAAAAAAATTCTACCAGAAAATACACAGGCATGTACTATTTTATGAAGGAGTAAGCTTACAGAGTATTGACTCTAAGTTGTATTTAGAGATTAATGGAGTGATGACAGACATTGAGGATGCTAACTTTGCCTCATTGCTTGTACAGAACGAGCCTCGTGCAAAGTTGATTTATGGAATCCTAGACCTGTACAACAAATTCTTTAGAAAACCCTCTTAAGTTATTAAGTATAGGTTTAATAAAAGCAGGGTAGACTTTTAACAAAGATAGACTAATACAAATAATTATATTTGATTAATGATATATTAACACTTATAATAGTATTGAGCCCCTCAAGCATAGTCTCTCAGATAGGACTCTCAAGAAATGCTACAAACGTAACCAGAGGAATTGGTAATGCGCTAACTACACAAGTGTCTGCATCAGGTGGTATAGGAACGTCAACATTTATTAAAAGATGTCGGAATGCAGTTACACACGAAGTATGATCTATTTGGAGAGGTGTTTCAGGACTCACTACACGGGTATGGGCTTGCTTGATTCACCATTCCGTTGCAAGAGCATAACAGTTGCGAAAAGGGTTCTTACGTTTAAGCAATGAGTAGAAAATGTTCATGGCGTATGCGATTCAGGTAATGGGAAGAGACCTCAATGTCTCGAGCTTGAAGCTCAGCTCGGAATGACTTATAAGGAGCTTCCTCTCCTGATGCAAACAGCAGATATCATTTATCACACTCTTCCAAGTGTTGAATTGGGTAATCTTGAAACTGAATTTTCTAGGGAAGAACCGATAAAGACAAACGAGACACTTTTGGCAGGATGGTGTGTATTGTCACATTTGATCTTGAGCCTAATATAACTGAAGAGTTTCTTAACGCACGTCTTTCGCTGCATGTGCATCTGAGGTGGATGTAGAGACTAACGGGCTCTGTATAGGTGCAGAGGATTCTACTCTTGGCTCAGCATTTTTCAGAAATCGTTCCTGTAAACTTACTGTTATTAAGGGCTCTATTCATCTGGAAAATGTCTGAGCTGACAAAAAATATCAGGTTGAAGTGCTATTAAAACTTTAATCATCAAGATTTGATATTTATGGTTAAAATACGATGAATCTCTATTGCTGGCTTAGTTCACCTTCTTCCAGAAAGGGATATATCCATAGATTAGACATTTGAAAAGTGGTTATATCCTCATGTATCTATTTTCAATCATTCCACATCTATTGTGATTTGCGCAGGTGTAGGATTTCATAAAATATTTTTTAGTCCAAAGCCCCTACAGGGGCCTAGTCAGTGGCTGATAAATGCTTGACAGACTATATAAGACAGAAAAGAGCATTATCAATTTATTTTATGCTGAAAATCTGTAAGATTCAATGCTGGTGCATCAGAAGTATTTGGAAGGTTTATTTTTTGGAATTTTATAGGAGACTTTTATGGTTACACTAGCAACATCACGGACTTCTCCTTTAATAGAAGGCTCTCCGTTATTAGAATTACCAATATCAATGGAGAACGTAGCCAGTGGAGGGGATAATGTGCCGACTACACAAGCTTCTGCTTCACTTATTAGGGGGAAAGCCGTCTTAGGAAACATCACACGGGCATGGAATGACGTCATGCCACCATCTCGTAACATCACTCTAGTAAAGAAATCAGTCTATTATACGTACTAGATGAGTTGAGTAATGAAATAAATTTAACAGGACTAATCGATACTATTTATCAAAATCTTCCAAGTGTTAGATGGGATGCTTTGGAACACAAACTTTCTAGAGGATCCACTGATCAAGACACAGCACGAACTCTTTAGAGTATGGTCCGCATCGTAACATCTGACTTTGAGCCTGAAGTGACTAAAGAGATGCTTAACGGATGTGTCTTAGCTGTATTTGATGGTTTAAGCGGTTCCCTAAAAGAAAAAATTGACGATCATATGCGAAATCCTATATTCCGCAATGAAAGAGAGGGGCTAGTGGATTGTGAAGGAGAGCTTAGTTTAGAGATTAATGGAACGATGGTAAGCCTTGTTGATCCTCAATTTACCTCATTGGTTTTAAGGACCATGCCTCGTAGCCCCTAGGGTTCAAAGTGTAGTATCAAGGGTGAGAGTTCTGTGTTCTGTAGAACAACATTTACAGATACATGAGCACCTTCTGTTATTGAAATTGGAAAGACTCAAACGAGACACTTTTGGCAGGATGGTGTGGATCGTCACATTTGATCTTGAACCTGATATAACTGAAGAGTTTCTTAACGCACGTCTATCCGCTGCATGTGCATCTGAGGTGGATGTAGAGACTAACGGGCTCTGTATAGGTGCGGATGATTCTACCCGTAGCTCAGCTTATTTTTCAGAAATTGTTCCTATGAACTTACTGTTATTAAGGGCTCTATTCATGTGGGCGATGTCTGAGCCGACAAACAGCGTCAGATTGAAGTGCGTTTATAACTTTAATCATCAAGATTTGATATTTATGATTAAAATACGCTGAATCTCTATTGCTGCTTTAGTGCACCTTCTTCCAGAAAGGGGTATATCCATAGATGGGACATTTGAAAAGTTGTTACATCCTCATGCATTTATTTTAATCACTCCATATCTATTTTGATTTGCGCAGGTGTAGGATTTCATAAAATATTTTTTAGTCCAAAGCCCTTACAGGGGCCCATTAAGTAGCTGATAAATGGTCGATAGACCATCAAGACAGCAAATAGCATTATAAATATTTATATGTACTTAATATTTTATTAATGCAATAGTTGCATTTCTGAGGATGATCTGATGTCGAAAATTGGTAAGATTCAATGCTGGCGCATCAGAAGTATTTGGAAGGTTTATTTTTTGAAATTTTATAGGAGACTTTTATGGTCACACCAGTAACATCACGGACTTCCCCCTCAATAGAGGGCTCTCCGTTATTTGAATTACCAATATCAACAGAGAAGGTAGCCAGTGAAGTGGATAATGACCCGACTACACAGGCGTCTGCATCATCTGTTACACAAGCTTGTGCTTCACTTGTTGGGGGGGAAGCAGTCTTAGGAAGCATTACACGGGTATGGAATGACGTTATGCCACCATCTCATAACATCACGGTTGCACAAAGCTTGCTTACGTTTTCTAAGGTAGTAACCGATGTTAATAAGGAACTCTACCAATGTAATGAAGAGGTGTCTGCAGTTGCTGAAGCTAAGCTTAAAATGGCTTATGATTCAATTCCACCCCTTGCAAAAGAGGCACTGGATGTTTTGATACGAAGCTGGGATGAGGAGGGAAATGAAGTAGATATCGTTGATGTGAATAGAAAGATTGATCTGGAAGGCACACTTACTAGCATGTATAGTGAGCTTCCAGGTATTGCATTGAGTTGTCATCAGAAAGCACTTTTTGCAGCGGAAACAGATCAAGAAAGATTGGGGGTGATTGCAGAGTTGTTTCAGATCAAGACATCCTCCTATGATCCTGATATCACTGAAGAGATGCTTAACGCAGCTGTTCTAAACGCATTGGATGCTTGTTCAGACTCTTTCCTAGAAGAATTCTACCAGAAAATAGACAGGCATGTACTATTTTATGAAAGAGCAAGCTTACAGAGTATTGACTCGAAGTTGTATTTAGAGATTAATGGAGTGATGACAGACATTGAGGATGCTAACTTTGCCTCATTGCTTGTACAGAACGAGCCTCGTGCAAATAGGGTGAAGCATGTAATCTTGCTCTTGGAGCTTGTAGATAAAAAATTAAAATCCTTTCGAACAGTGTAGTAAGGAGGTGTCTTCAGTTGCCGAAGCTCAGCTTAAAACGGCTGATGATTCGCTTCCATACCTTGTAAAAGGAGAACTGGGTGTCTAGATTGCTGAAAGGACCCTGATATAACTGAAGAGTTTCTTAACGCACGTCTATCCGCTGCATGTGCATCTGAGGTGGATGTAGAGACTAACGGGCTTTGTATAGGTGCAGATGATTCTACCCTTAGCTCAGCTTATTTTTCAGAAATTGTTCCTATGAACTTACTGTTATTAAGGGCTCTATTCATGTGGGCGATGTCTGAGCCGACAAACAGCGTCAGATTGAAGTGCGCTTATAACTTTAATCATCAGGATTTGATATTTATGATTAAAATACGCTGAATCTCTATTGCTGCTTTAGTGCACCTTCTTCCAGAAAGGGGTATATCCATAGATGGGACATTTGAAAAGTTGTTACATCCTCATGCATTTATTTCAATCACTCCATATCTATTTTGATTTGCGAAGGTGTAGGATTTCATAAAATATTTTTTAGTCCAAAGCCCTTACAGGGGCCCATTAAGTAGCTGATAAATGGTCGATAGACCATCAAGACAGCAAATAGCATTATAAATATTTATATGTACTTAATATTTTATTAATGCAATAGTTGCATTGCTGAGGATGATCTGATCTCGAAAATTGGTAAGATTCAATGCTGGCGCATCAGAAGTATTTGGAAGGTTTATTTTTGAAATTTTATAGGAGACTTTTATGGTCACACCAGTAACATCACGGACTTCCCCCTCAATAGAAGGCTCTCCATTATTTGAATTACCAATATCAACAGAGAAGGTAGCCAGTGAAGTGGATAATGAGCCGACTACACAGGCGTCTGCATCATCTGTTACACAAGCTTGTGCTTCACTTGTTGGGGGGGAAGCAGTCTTAGGAAGCATTACACGGGTATGGAATGACGTTATGCCACCATCTCATAACATCACGGTTGCACAAAGCTTGCTTACGTTTTCTAAGGTAGTAACCGATGTTAATAAGGAACTCTACCAATGTAGGAAGAGATCTCAACTTCTCTTGCTTGAAACTCAACTCGGAATTGCTTATAAGGAGCTTCCACTCCTTATGCAACTGGAAATTACTAATCGAATGCTGCATCATGGGATGGGTATAATACCAACAGTCGATATCATTTATCACACTCTTCCAAGTGTTGAATTGGGTCATTCTGCATCATCTGTTACACAAGCTTGTGCTTCACTTGTTGGGGGGGAAGCAGTCTTAGGAAACATTACACGGGTATGGAATGACGTTATGCCACCATCTCATAACATCACGGTTGCACAAAGCTTGCTTACGTTTTCTAAGGTAGTAACCGATGTTAATAAGGAACTCTACCAATGTAGGAAGAGATCTCAACTTCTCTTGCTTGAAACTCAACTCGGAATTGCTTATAAGGAGCTTCCACTCCTTATGCAACTGGAAATTACTAATCGAATGCTGCATCATGGGATGGGTATAATACCAACAGTCGATATCATTTATCACACTCTTCCAAGTGTTGAATTGGGTCGTCTTGAAACTGAATTGTCTGAAGGAAGAACCGATGAAAATAAACTAGACACTTTGGGCAGTATGGTGTGCATCGTAACATCTAAGCTTGAGACTGATGTAACTGAAGAGTTTCTTAATGCACGTGTATTCGCTGCATTTAATGGTCTGAGTGACTCCCTAAAAGAACGCATCGAGGAAAAGATGCGAAATCCTTTACACAGCACTGAAAAAGAGGGGTTAGTGGATTATGAGGGTAAGCTTAGTTTAATGATTGATCAACAGATGGTAAGCATTGCTGACCCTAACTTTACCTCATTGGTTCTAAAGATCATGCCTCGTAGCCAGAGAGTTCAGGCTGTAGTATTGAGAGTACGGATGGATCTTGTAACTCGATCGGAGTGTGATAGCCCAAAGCGTGGTTTTAATTAACCTAATAGAATATTTGATCTCCTCACACTTCAGTTCTATAAGGAGACAGTCCGTGATGTTACTGGTGTGACCATAAAAGTCTCCTATGAAATTTCAAAAAATAAACCGTCCAAATACTTCTGATGCGTTAACATTGAATCTTGCAGATTTTCGGCATAAAATAATCCGAAGAAGTACAACTATTGCATGAATAAAACATTAAATACATCTAAATATTTATGATGCTATTTTCTATCTTGATGGTCTATCGCCCATTTATCAGCCACTTCCTGGGCCCCTGTAGGGTGCTTTGACTAAAAAATATTTTATGAAATCCTACACCTTCGCAAATCAGAATAGATGTGGAGTGATTGAAATAAATGCATGAGGATGTAACAACTTTTTAAAGGTCTAATCTATGGATATAGCCCCTTCTGGAAGGAGGTAACCTAAGCCAGCAATAGAGATTCAGCCTATTTTAACCGTAAATATCAAAAAGCAAGATTACATGCTCCACCAGAAATTGTTCCTATGAACTTACTGTTATTAAGGGCTCTATTCATGTGGGCGATGTCTGAGCCGACAGACAGCGTCAGATTGAAGTGCGCTTATAACTTTAATCATCAAGATTTGATATTTATGATTAAAATACGCTGAATCTCTATTGCTGGCTTAGGTTACCTTCTTCCAGAAAGGGGTATATCCATAGATGGGACATTTGAAAAGTTGTTACATCCTCATGCATTTATTTCAATCACTCCATATCTATTTTGATTTGCGAAGGTGTAGGATTTCATAAAATATTTTTTAGTCCAAAGCCCTTACAGGGGCCCATTAAGTAGCTGATAAATGGTCGATAGACCATCAAGACAGCAAATAGCATTATAAATATTTATATGTACTTAATATTTTATTAATGCAATAGTTGCATTGCTGAGGATGATCTGATGTCGAAAATTGGTAAGATTCAATGCTGGCGCATCAGAAGTATTTGGAAGGTTTATTTTTTGAAATTTTATAGGAGACTTTTATGGTCACACCAGTAACATCACGGACTTCCCCCTCAATAGAAGGCTCTCCGTTATTTGAATTACCAATATCAACAGAGAAGGTAGCCAGTGAAGTGGATAATGAGCCGACTACACAGGCGTCTGCATCATCTGTTACACAAGCTTGTGCTTCACTTGTTGGGGGGAAAGCAGTCTTAGGAAACATTACACGGGTATGGAATGACGTTATGCCACCGTCTCATAACATCACGGTTGCACAAAGCTTGCTTACGTTTTCTAAGGTAGTAACCGATGTTAATAAGGAACTCTACCAATGTAATGAAGAGGTGTCTGCAGTTGCTGAAGCTAAGCTTAAAATGGCTTATGATTCAATTCCATCCCTTGCAAAAGAGGCACTGGATGTTTTGATACGAAGCGGGGATAAGGAGGGAAATAAAGTAGATATCGTTGATGTGAATAGAAAGATTGATTTGGAAGGCGCACTTACTAGCATGTATAGTAAGCTTCCAGGTATTGCATTGAGTTGTCATCAGAAAACACTTCTTTCAGCGAAAACAGATCAAGAAAGATTGGGGGTGATTGCACAGTTGCTTCAGATCGAGACCTCCTCCTTTGATCCTGATATCACTGAAGAGATGCTTAACGCAGCTGTTCTAAACGCATTGGATGCTTGTTCAGGCTCTTTCCTAAAAAAATTCTACCAGAAAATACACGGGCATGTACGATTTTATGAAAGAGCAAGCTTACAGAGTATTGACTCTAAGTTGTATTTAGAGATTAATGGAGTGATGACAGACATTGAGGATGCTAACTTTGCCTCATTGCTTGTACAGAACGCGCCTCGTGCACATAGGGTGGAGCATGTAATCTTGTTCTTGGAGCTTGGATAAAAAATTAAAATCCTTTCGAACAGTGTAGTAAGGAGGTGTCTTCAGTTGCCGAAGCTCAGCTTAAAACGGCTGATGATTCGCTTCCATACCTTGTAAAAGGAGAACTGGGTGTCTAGATTGCTGATTCGACACAGAAACAAAAGGGGTAGTGGATTGTGAGGGTGAGTGTAGTTTAGTGATTCATGGAAACATGGTAAGCTTTTCTGATCCTGACTTTACCTCATTGGTTTTAAGGACCATGCCTCGTAGCCCCTAGGGTTCAAAGTGTAGTATCAAGGGTGAGGGTTCTGTGTTCTGTAGAACAACATTTACAGACACATGAGCACCTTCTGTTATTGAAATTGGAAAGACTCAAACGAGACACTTTTGGCAGGATGGTGTGGATCGTCACATTTGATCTTGAACCTGATATAACTGAAGAGTTTCTTAACGCACGTCTATCCGCTGCATGTGCATCTGAGGTGGATGTAGAGACTAACGGGCTTTGTATAGGTGCAGATGATTCTACCCTTAGCTCAGCTTATTTTTCAGAAATTGTTCCTATGAACTTACTGTTATTAAGGGCTCTATTCATGTGGGCGATGTCTGAGCCGACACACAGCGTCAGATTGAAGTGCGTTTATAACTTTAATCATCAAGATTTGATATTTATGATTAAAATACGCTGAATCTCTATTGCTGCTTTAGTGCACCTTCTTCCAGAAAGGGGTATATCCATAGATGGGACATTTGAAAAGTTGTTACATCCTCATGCATTTATTTCAATCACTCCATATCTATTTTGATTTGCGAAGGTGTAGGATTTCATAAAATATTTTTTAGTCCAAAGCCCTTACAGGGGCCCATTAAGTAGCTGATAAATGGTCGATAGACCATCAAGACAGCAAATAGCATTATAAATATTTATATGTACTTAATATTTTATTAATTCAATAGTTGCATTGCTGAGGATGATCTGATCTCGAAAATTGGTAAGATTCAATGCTGGCGCATCAGAAGTATTTGGAAGGTTTATTTTTTGAAATTTTATAGGAGACTTTTATGGTCACACCAGTAACATCACGGACTTCCCCCTCAATAGAGGGCTCTCCGTTATTTGAATTACCAATATCAACAGAGAAGGTAGCCAGTGAAGTGGATAATGACCCGACTACACAGGCGTCTGCATCATCTGTTACACAAGCTTGTGCTTCACTTGTTGGGGGGGAAGCAGTCTTAGGAAACATTACACGGGTATGGAATGACGTTATGCCACCATCTCATAACATCACGGTTGCACAAAGCTTGCTTACGTTTTATAAGGTAGTAACCGATGTTAATAAGGAACTCTACCAATGTAATAAAGAGGTGTCTGCAGTTGCTGAAGCTAAGCTTAAAATGGCTTATGATTCAATTCCATCCCTTGCAAAAGAGGCAACTGAAGAGTTTCTTCTGGATGTTTTGATACGAAGCGGGGATAAGGAGGGAAATAAAGTAGATATCGTTGATGTGAATAGAAAGATTGATCTGGAAGGCGCACTTACTAGCATGTATAGTGAGCTTCCATGTATTGCATTGAGTTGTCATCAGAAAACACTTCCTAGCATGTATAGTGAGCTTCCAGATATTGCATTGAGTTGTCATCAGAAAACACTTCTTTCAGCGAAAACAGATCAAGAAAGATTGGGGGTGATTGCACAGTTGCTTCAGATCAAGACATCTGATCCTGATATCACTCTCCTTGAAGAGATGCTTAACGCAACTGTTCTAAACGCATTGGATGCTTGTTCAGACTCTTTCCTAGACAAATTCTACCAGAAAATACACAGCCATGTACGATTTTATGAAAGAGCAAGCTTACAGAGTATTGACTCTAAGTTGTATTTAGAGATTAATGGAGTGATGACAGACATTGAGGATGCTAACTTTGCCTCATTGCTTGTACAGAACGAGCCTCGTGCACATAGGGTGGAGCATGTAATCTTGTTCTTGGAGCTTGGATAAAAAATTAAAATCCTTTCGAACAGTGTAGTAAGGAGGTGTCTTCAGTTGCCGAAGCTCAGCTTAAAACGGCTGATGATTCGCTTCCATACCTTGTAAAAGGAGAACTAGGTGTCTAGATTGCTGATTCGACACAGAAACAAAAGGGGTAGTGGATTGTGAGGGTGAGTGTAGTTTAATGATTCATGGAAACATGGTAAGCTTTTCTGATCCTGACTTTACCTCATTGGTTTTAAGGACCATGCCTCGTAGCCCCTAGGGTTCAAAGTGTAGTATCAAGGGTGAGAGTTCTGTGTTCTGTAGAACAACATTTACAGACACATGAGCACCTTCTGTTATTGAAATTGGAAAGACTCAAACGAGACACTTTTGGCAGGATGGTGTGGATCGTCACATTTGATCTTGAACCTGATATAACTGAAGAGTTTCTTAACGCACGTCTATCCGCTGCATGTGCATCTGAGGTGGATGTAGAGACTAACGGGCTCTGTATAGGTGCAGATGATTCTACCCTTAGCTCAGCTTATTTTTCAGAAATTGTTCCTATGAACTTACTGTTATTAAGGGCTCTATTCATGTGGGCGATGTCTGAGCCGACAAACAGCGTCAGATTGAAGTGCGTTTATAACTTTAATCATCAAGATTTGATATTTATGATTAAAATACGCTGAATCTCTATTGCTGCTTTAGTGCACCTTCTTCCAGAAAGGGGTATATCCATAGATGGGACATTTGAAAAGTTGTTACATCCTCATGCATTTATTTCAATCACTCCATATCTATTTTGATTTGCGAAGGTGTAGGATTTCATAAAATATTTTTTAATCCAAAGCCCTTACAGGGGCCCATTAAGTAGCTGATAAATGGTCGATAGACCATCAAGACAGCAAATAGCATTATACATATTTATATGTACTTAATGTTTTATTAATGCAATAGTTGCATTGCTGAGGATGATCTGATGTCGAAAATTGGTAAGATTCAATGCTGGCGCATCAGAAGTATTTGGAAGGTTTATTTTTTGAAATTTTATAGGAGACTTTTATGGTCACACCAGTAACATCACGGACTTCCCCCTCAATAGAGGGCTCTCCGTTATTTGAATTACCAATATCAACAGAGAAGGTAGCCAGTGAAGTGGATAATGACCCGACTACACAGGCGTCTGCATCATCTGTTACACAAGCTTGTGCTTCACTTGTTGGGGGGGAAGCAGTCTTAGGAAACATTACACGGGTATGGAATGACGTTATGCCACCATCTCATAACATCACGGTTGCACAAAGCTTGCTTACGTTTTATAAGGTAGTAACCGATGTTAATAAGGAACTCTACCAATGTAATAAAGAGGTGTCTGCAGTTGCTGAAGCTAAGCTTAAAATGGCTTATGATTCAATTCCATCCCTTGCAAAAGAGGCACTGGGTGTTGTGATACGAAGATGGGATAAGAAGGGAAATGAAGTAGATATCGTTGATGTGAATAGAAAGATTGATCTGGAAGGCGCACTTACTACCCTGTATAGTGAGCTTCCAGGTATTGCATTGAGTCGTCATCAGAAAACATTTTTTGCAGCGAAAACAGATCAAGAAAGATTTGGGGTGATTGCAGAGTTGCTTCAGATCAAGACATCCTCCTTTGATCCTGATATCACTGAAGAGATGCTTAACGCAGCTGTGCTAAACGCATTGGATGCTTGTTCAGAGTCTTTCCTAAACAAATTCTACGAGAAAATATACAGGCATGTACGATTTTATGAAAGAGCAAGCTTACAGAGTATTGACTCTAAGTTGTATTTAGAGATTAATGGAGTGATGACAGACATTGAGGATGCTAACTTTGCCTCATTGCTTGTACAGAACGAGCCTCGTGCAGATAGGGTGGAGCATGTAATCTTGATCTTGAATCTTGCAGGTAAAAAATTAAATTCCTTTCGAACAGTGTAGTAAGGAGGTGTCTTCAGTTGCCGAAGCTCAGCTTAAAACGACTGATGATTCGCTTCCATACCTTGTAAAAGGAGAACTGGGTGTTTGGATACGAAGCGGTCATCAGGTGAAAACTGAAGTAGACATCGTTGATGTGAATAGAGATATTGAGATTGGACGCATACTTACTACCAGGTATGATGAGCTTCTAAGTGTTGCATTGGATTGTCATCGCTTGCCTGTCTGCGGATTATGTTATGCCGAAAATCTGCAAGCTCCGATGCTAGCGCATCAGAAGTATTTGGAAGGTTTATTTTTTGAAATTTTATAGGAGACTTTTATGGTCACACCAGTAACATCACGGACTTCCCCCTCAATAGAGGGCTCTCCGTTATTTGAATTACCAATAGTAACAGAGAAGGTAGCCAGTGAAGTGGATAATGAGCCGACTACACAGGCGTCTGCATCATCTGTTACACAAGCTTGTGCTTCACTTGTTGGGGGGGGGAGCAGTCTTAGGAAGCATTACACGGGTATGGAATGACGTTATGCCACCATCTCATAACATCACGGTTGCACAAAGCTTGCTTACGTTTTCTAAGGTAGTAATCGATGTTAATAAGGAACTCTACCAATGTAATGAAGAGGTGTCTGCAGTTGCTGAAGCTCAGCTTACAATGGCTTATGATTCAATTCCATCCCTTGCAAAAGAGGCACTGGATGTTTCGATACGAAGCGGGGATAAGGAGTGAAATAAAGTAGATATCGTTGATGTGAATAGAAAGATTGATCTGGGTAGATATCGTTGATGTAAATAGAAAGATTGATCTGGAAGGCACACTTACTAGCATGTATAGTGAGCTTCCAGGTATTGCATTGAGTTGTCATCAGAAAACACTTTTTGCAGCGGAAACAGATCAAGAAAGATTGGGGGTGATTGCAGAGTTGCTTCAGATCAAGACATCCTCCTATGATCCTGATATCACTGAAGAGATGCTTAACGCAGCTGTTCTAAACGCATTGGATGCTTGTTCAGACTCTTTCCTAGAAGAATTCTACCAGAAAATAGACAGGCATGTACGATTTTATGAAAGAGCAAGCTTACAGAGTATTGACTCTAAGTGGTATTTAGAGATTAATGGAGTGATGACAGACATTGAGGATGCTAACTTTGCCTCATTGCTTGTACAGAACGAGCCTCGTGCACATAGGGTGGAGCATGTAATCTTGTTCTTGGAGCTTGGATAAAAAATTAAAATCCTTTTGAACAGTGTAGTAAGGAGGTGTCTTCAGTTGCCGAAGCTCAGCTTAAAACGGCTGATGATTCGCTTCCATACCTTGTAAAAGGAGAACTAGGTGTCTAGATTGCTGATTCGACACAGAAACAAAAGGGGTAGTGGATTGTGAGGGTGAGTGTAGTTTAATGATTCATGGAAACATGGTAAGCTTTTCTGATCCTGACTTTACCTCATTGGGTTTAAGGACCATGCCTCGTAGCCCCTAGGGTTCAAAGTGTAGTATCAAGGGTGAGAGTTCTGTGTTCTGTAGAACAACATTTACAGACACATGAGCACCTTCTGTTATTGAAATTGGAAAGACTCAAACGAGACACTTTTGGCAGGATGGTGTGGATCGTCACATTTGATCTTGAACCTGATATAACTGAAGAGTTTCTTAACGCACGTCTATCCGCTGCATGTGCATCTGAGGTGGATGTAGAGACTAACGGGCTTTGTATAGGTGCAGATGATTCTACCCTTAGCTCAGCTTATTTTTCAGAAATTGTTCCTATGAACTTACTGTTATTAAGGGCTCTATTCATGTGGGCGATGTCTGAGCCGACAAACAGCGTCAGATTGAAGTGCGTTTATAACTTTAATCATCAAGATTTGATATTTATGATTAAAATACGCTGAATCTCTATTGCTGCTTTAGTGCACCTTCTTCCAGAAAGGGGTATATCCATAGATGGGACATTTGAAAAGTTGTTACATCCTCATGCATTTATTTCAATCACTCCATATCTATTTTGATTTGCGAAGGTGTAGGATTTCATAAAATATTTTTTAGTCCAAAGCCCTTACAGGGGCCCATTAAGTAGCTGATAAATGGTCGATAGACCATCACAAGACAGCAAATAGCATTATACATATTTATATGTACTTAATGTTTTATTAATGCAATAGTTGCATTGCTGAGGATGATCTGATGTCGAAAATTGGTAAGATTCAATGCTGGCGCATCAGAAGTATTTGGAAGGTTTATTTTTTGAAATTTTATAGGAGACTTTTATGGTCACACCAGTAACATCACGGACTTCCCCCTCAATAGAGGGCTCTCCGTTATTTGAATTACCAATATCAACAGAGAAGGTAGCCAGTGAAGTGGATAATGACCCGACTACACAGGCGTCTGCATCATCTGTTACACAAGCTTGTGTTTCACTTGTTGGGGGGGAAGCAGTCTTAGGAAACATTACACGGGTATGGAATGACGTTATGCCACCATCTCATAACATCACGGTTGCACAAAGCTTGCTTACGTTTTATAAGGTAGTAACCGATGTTAATAAGGAACTCTACCAATGTAATAAAGAGGTGTCTGCAGTTGCTGAAGCTAAGCTTAAAATGGCTTATGATTCAATTCCATCCCTTGCAAAAGAGGCACTGGGTGTTGTGATACGAAGATGGGATAAGAAGGGAAATGAAGTAGATATCGTTGATGTGAATAGAAAGATTGATCTGGAAGGCGCACTTACTACCATGTATAGTGAGCTTCCAGGTATTGCATTGAGTCGTCATCAGAAAACATTTTTTGCAGCGAAAACAGATCAAGAAAGATTGGGGGTGATTGCAGAGTTGCTTCAGATCAAGACATCCCCCTATGATCCTGATACCACTGAAGAGATGCTTAACGCAGCTGTTCTAAACGCATTGGATGCTTGTTCAGACTCTTTCCTAAACAACTTCTACGAGAAAATATACAGGCATGTACGATTTTATGAAAGAGTAAGCTTACAGAGTATTGACTCTAAGTTGTATTTAGAGATTAATGGAGTGATGACAGACATTGAGGATGCTAACTTTGCCTCATTGCTTGTACAGAACGAGCCTCGTGCAAATAGGGTGGAGCATGTAATCTTGATCTTGAATCTTGCAGGTAAAAAATTAAATTCCTTTCGAACAGTGTAGTAAGGAGGTGTCTTCAGTTGCCGAAGCTCAGCTTAAAACGACTGATGATTCGCTTCCATACCTTGTAAAAGGAGAACTGGGTGTTTGGATACGAAGCGGTCATCAGGTGAAAACTGAAGTAGACATCGTTGATGTGAATAGAGATATTGAGATTGGACGCATACTTACTACCAGGTATGATGAGCTTCTAAGTGTTGCATTGGATTGTCATCGCTTGCCTGTCTGCGGATTATGTTATGCCGAAAATCTGCAAGCTCCGATGCTAGCGCATCAGAAGTATTTGGAAGGTTTATTTTTTGAAATTTTATAGGAGACTTTTATGGTCACACCAGTAACATCACGGACTTCCCCCTCAATAGAGGGCTCTCCGTTATTTGAATTACCAATATCAACAGAGAAGGTGGCCAGTGAAGTGGATAATGAGCCGACTACACAGGCGTCTGCATCATCTGTTACACAAGCTTGTGCTTCACTTGTTGGGGGGGAAGCAGTCTTAGGAAACATTACACGGGTATGGAATGACGTTATGCCACCATCTCATAACATCACGGTTGCACAAAGCTTGCTTACGTTTTATAAGGCAGTAACCGATGTTGATAAGGAACTCTACCAATGTAATAAAGAGGTGTCTGCAGTTGCTGAAGCTAAGCTTACAATGGCTTATGATTCAATTCCATCCCTTGCAAAAGAGGCACTGGATGTTTCGATACGAAGCGGGGATAAGGAGGGAAATAAAGTAGGTATCGTTGATGTGAATAGAAAGATTGATCTGGGTAGATATCGTTGATGTAAATAGAAAGATTGATCTGGAAGGCACACTTACTAGCATGTATAGTGAGCTTTCAGGTATTGCATTGAGTTGTCATCAGAAAACACTTTTTGCAGCGGAAACAGATCAAGAAAGATTGGGGGTGATTGCAGAGTTGCTTCAGATCAAGACATCCTCCTATGATCCTGATATCACTGAAGAGATGCTTAACGCAGCTGTTCTAAACGCATTGGATGCTTGTTCAGACTCTTTCCTAAAAGAATTCTACCAGAAAATACACAGCCATGTACTATTTTATGAAAGAGCAAGCTTACAGAGTATTGACTCTAAGTTGTATTTAGAGATTAATGGAGTGATGACAGACATTGAGGATGCTAACTTTGCCTCATTGCTTGTACAGAACGAGCCTCGTGCACATAGGGTGGAGCATGTAATCTTGTTCTTTGAGCTTGTGGATAAAAAATTAAAATCCTTTCGAATAGTGTAGTAAGGAGGCGTTTTCAGTTGCCGAAGCTCAGCTTAAAACGGCTGATGATTCGCTTCCATACCTTGTAAAAGGAGAACTGGGTGTCTAGATTGCTGATTCGACACAGAAACAAAAGGGGTAGTGGATTGTGAGGGTGAGTGTAGTTTAATGATTCATGGAAACATGGTAAGCTTTTCTGATCCTGACCTTACCTCATTGGTTTTAAGGACCATGCCTCGTAGCCCCTAGGGTTCAAAGTGTAGTATCAAGGGTGAGAGTTCTGTGTTCTGTAGAACAACATTTACAGACACATGAGCACCTTCTGTTATTGAAATTGGAAAGACTCAAACGAGACACTTTTGGCAGGATGGTGTGGATCGTCACATTTGATCTTGAACCTGATATAACTGAAGAGTTTCTTAACGCACGTCTATCCGCTGCATGTGCATCTGAGGTGGATGTAGAGACTAACGGGCTCTGTATAGGTGCAGATGATTCTACCCTTAGCTCAGCTTATTTTTCAGAAATTGTTCCTATGAACTTACTGTTATTAAGGGCTCTATTCATGTGGGCGATGTCTGAGCTGACAAACAGCGTCAGATTGAAGTGCGCTTATAACTTTAATCATCAAGATTTGATATTTATGATTAAAATACGCTGAATCTCTATTGCTGCTTTAGTGCACCTTCTTCCAGAAAGGGGTATATCCATAGATGGGACATTTGAAAAGTTGTTACATCCTCATGCATTTATTTCAATCACTCCGTATCTATTTTGATTTGCGAAGGTGTAGGATTTCATAAAATATTTTTTAGTCCAAAGCCCTTACAGGGGCCCATTAAGTAGCTGATAAATGGTCGATAGACCATCAAGACAGAAAATAGCATTATAAATATTTATATGTACTTAATATTTTATTAATGCAATAGTTGCATTGCTGAGGATGATCTGATGTCGAAAATTGGTAAGATTCAATGCTGGCGCATCAGAAGTATTTGGAAGGTTTATTTTTTGAAATTTTATAGGAGACTTTTATGGTCACACCAGTAACATCACGGACTTCCCCCTCAATAGAGGGCTCTCTGTTATTTGAATTACCAATATCAACAGAGAAGGTAGCCAGTGAAGTGGATAATGAGCCGACTACACAGGCGTCTGCATCATCTGTTACACAAGCTTGTGCTTCACTTGTTGGGGGGGAAGCAGTCTTAGGAAACATTACACGGGTATGGAATGACGTTATGCCACCATCTCATAACATCACGGTTGCACAAAGCTTGTTTACGTTTTATAAGGCAGTAACCGATGTTGATAAGGAACTCTACCAATGTAATAAAGAGGTGTCTGCAGTTGCTGAAGCTAAGCTTAAAATGGCTTATGATTCAATTCCATCCCTTGCAAAAGAGGCACTGGATGTTTTGATACGAAGCGGGGATAAGGAGGGAAATAAAGTAGATATCGTTGATGTGAATAGAAAGATTGATCTGGAAGGCGCACTTACTAGCATGTATAGTGAGCTTCCAGGTATTGCATTGAGTTGTCATCAGAAAACACTTCTTTCAGCGAAAACAGATCAAGAAAGATTGAGGGTGATTGTACAGTTGCTTCAGATCAAGACATCCTCCTTTGATCCTGATATCACTGAAGAGATGCTTAACGCAGCTGTTCTAAACGCATTGGATGCTTGTTCAGAGTCTTTCCTAAACAAATTCTACCAGAAAATACACAGCCATGTACTATTTTATGAAGGAGCAAGCTTACAGAGTATTGACTCTAAGTGGTATTTAGAGATTAATGGAGTGATGACAGACATTGAGGATGCTAACTTTGCCTCATTGCTTGTACAGAACGAGCCTCGTGCACATAGGGTGGAGCATGTAATCTTGTTCTTGGAGCTTGTAGGTCAGTTGCCGAAGCTCAGCTTAAAACGGCTGATGACTTGCTTCCATACCTTGTAATAAGGAGAACTGGGTGTCTAGATTGCTGATTCGACACAGAAACAAAAGGGGTAGTGGATTGTGAGGGTGAGTGTAGTTTAATGATTCATGGAAACATGGTAAGCTTTTCTGATCCTGACTTTACCTCATTGGTTTTAAGGACCATGCCTCGTAGCCCCTAGGGTTCAAAGTGTAGTATCAAGGGTGAGAGTTCTGTGTTCTGTAGAACAACATTTACAGACGCATGAGCACCTTCTGTTATTGAAATTGGAAAGACTCAAACGAGACACTTTTGGCAGGATGGTGTGGATCGTCACATTTGATCTTGAACCTGATATAACTGAAGAGTTTCTTAACGCACGTCTATCCGCTATGATGAGCTTCTAAGTGTTGCATTGGATTGTCATCGCTTGCCTGTCCGCGGATTATATTATGCCGAAAATCTGCAAGCTCCGATGCTAGCGCATCAGAAGTATTTGGAAGGTTTATTTTTTGCAATTTTATAGGAGAGTTTTATGGTCACACCAGTAACATCACGGACTTCCCCCTCAATAGAGGGCTCTCCGTTATTTGAATTACCAATATCAACAGAGAAGGTAGCCAGTGAAGTGGATAATGAGCCGACTACACAGGCGTCTGCATCATCTGTTACACAAGCTTGTGCTTCACTTGTTGGGGGGGAAGCAGTCTTAGGAAGCATTACACGGGTATGGAATGACGTTATGCCACCATCTCATAACATCACGGTTGCACAAAGCTTGCTTACGTTTTCTAAGGTAGTAACCGATGTTAATAAGGAACTCTACCAATGTAATGAAGAGGTGTCTGCAGTTGCTGAAGCTAAGCTTAAAATGGCTTATGATTCAATTCCATCCCTTGCAAAAGAGGCACTGGATGTTTTGATACGAAGCGGGGATAAGGAGGGAAATGAAGTAGATATCGTTGATGTGAATAGAAAGATTGATCTGGAAGGCACACTTACTAGCATGTATAGTGAGCTTCCAGGTATTGCATTGAGTTGTCATCAGAAAACACTTTTTTCAGCGGAAACAGATCAAGAAAGATTGGGGGTGATTGCAGAGTTGCTTCAGATCAAGACATCCTCCTTTGATCAAGCTCCGATGCTAGCGCATCAGAAGTATTTGGAAGGTTTATTTTTTGAAATTTTATAGGAGAGTTTTATGGTCACACCAGTCATATCACGGACTTCCCCCTTAATAGAGGGCTCTCTGTTATTAGAATTACCAATAGTAACAGAGAAGGTAGCCAGTGAAGTGGATAATGAGCCGACTACACAGGCGTCTGCATCATCTGTTACACAAGCTTGTGCTTCACTTGTTGGGGGGGAAGCAGTCTTAGGAAGCATTACACGGGTATGGAATGACGTTATGCCACCATCTCATAACATCACGGTTGCACAAAGCTTGCTTACGTTTTCTAAGGTAGTAACCGATGTTAATAAGGAACTCTACCAATGTAATAAAGAGGTGTCTGCAGTTGCTGAAGCTAAGCTTAAAATGGCTTATGATTCAATTCCATCCCTTGCAAAAGAGGCACTGGATGTCTTGATACGAAGCGGGGATAAGGAGGGAAATGAAGTAGATATCGTTGATGTGAATAGAAAGATTGATCTGGAAGGCGCACTTACTAGCATGTATAGTGAGCTTCCAGGTATTGCATTGAGTTGTCATCAGAAAACACTTCTTTCAGCGAAAACAGATCAAGAAAGATTGGGGGTGATTGCAGAGTTGCTTCAGATCAAGACATCCTCCTTTGATCCTGATATCACTGAAGAGATGCTTAACGCAGCTGTTCTAAACGCATTGAATGCTTGTTCAGACTCTTTCCTAAAAGAATTCTACCAGAAAATACACAGGCATGTACTATTTTATGAAGGAGCAAGCTTACAGAGTATTGACTCTAAGTTGTATTTAGAGATTAATGGAGTGATGACAGACATTAAGGATGCTAACTTTGCCTCATTGCTTGTACAGAACGAGCCTCGTGCACATAGGGTGGAGCATGTAATCTTGTTCTTGGCGCTTGTAGATAAAAAATTAAAATCCTATTGCTGGCTTAGGTTACCTCCTTCCAGAAGGGGCTATATCCATAGATTAGACCGTTAAAAAGTTGTTACATCTTAATGCAATGATTTCAATCACTCCATATCTATTTTGATTTGCGAAGGTGTAGGATTTCATAAAATATTTTTTAGTCAAAGCACCCTACAAGGGCCCAGGAAGTGGCTGATAAATGGGCGATAGACCATCAAGATAGAAAATAGCATCATAAATATTTAGATGTATTTAATGTTTTATTCATGCAATAGTTGTCCTTCTTCGGATTATTTTATGCCGAAAATCTGCAAGATTCAATGTTAACGCATCAGAAGTATTTGGACGGTTTATTTTTTGAAATTTCATCTGAGACTTCTATGGTCACACCAGTAACATCACGGACTGTCCCCTTAATAGAGGGCTCTCCGTTCTTAGAATTACCAATAGCAACAGAGAACGTAGCCAGTGGAGTGAATAATGAGCCGACTACACAATCTTCTGCATCATCATCATCTGTTACAAAAACTAGTAGGGGGAAAGGATTCTTAGGAAATTTGAGGATTCATTTATCGAGGAGAAAATCAGTCTTAAGAAAGACTAAACAGGCATGGGATGACGTCATTCCATCATCTCATAACATCACGTCTGCAGAAAGCTTGCTTGCGTTTAATGCACTAGTAATAAATGTGAATAAGGCACGCGATCAATCTAGTGGGAATAAGCCGACTACACAATCTTCTGCATCACCATCTGTTACAAAAACTAGTGGGGGGAAAGGATTCTTAGGAAATTTGAGGATTCATTTATCGAGGAGAAAATCAGTCTTAAGAAAGACTAAACAGGCATGGGATGACGTCGTTCCATCATCTCATAACATCACGTCTGCAGAAAGCTTGCTTGCGTTTAATGCACTAGTAATAAATGTGAATAAGGCACGCGATCAATCTAGTGAGGAGGTGTCTTTAGTTGCCGAAGCTCAGCTGAGAATGGCTTATAATTTGCTCTCACACCCTATAAAAAAGCAACTGGATGTTTGGATACAAGGACCTAATGAGCTGGAAAGTGAAATAGACATCGTTGCTGCGAATAAAGGGATGAATATCAGCAAAATACTTACTACCATGTATGATCAGCTTCCAAGTGTTTTATTAGATTATTATCAGAAAATGCTTTCTACAATGGACGCAAATGCACAAAAAGAGGGGGTGATTCTAAATAGAAGGCTTTCTACAATGGACGCAAATGCACAAAAAGCGGGGGTGATTCTAAGGTTGCTGCGGGTCAACACATCTCCCCTTGATCCTGATGTCACTGAAGAGATTCTTAATCAATCTGTTCTAAGCGCATTGGATACTTGTTCAGTCCCTTTCAGAAAAATATTTTATAACATGGTGCAAAGCTATGTTTTAGATTATGAAAAAGACAGCTTACAGAAGATTAACTCTCAGTTTTATTTAGAGATTAATGGAGTGATGATAAGCACTGCGAATCCTAATTTTGCCTCATTGATTGTAGAGACAGAGCCTCGTGCAGAGAGGGTGAGGTATGTAATATTCGTCATGGAGCATACAAAATCAAAAGAAGGACTCCGCAGGTCTGGTGTCTTAAAACAAAACGGGCTTAAGCAGTAACAGATAGCCGAAGAGTACGGTTACTTGGTTGAATAATAATGATTACAAGACCGAGTTCTTGAGCCTAAATTAACTCAAAATTATCTTAATGAATGTATACTAGCTTCTTTTAATACTGTAATCATCAAGAATTGAGATTGACGGTTACACTCTTATGGCTTTTTACTTCTGGTTTAGTTCACTAACTTCCAGAAGGGGCTATATCCATAGATTAGACCTTTAAAAAGTTGTTACATCTTAATGCAATGATTTCAATCACTCCACATCTATTTTGATTTGCGAAGGTGTAGGATTTCATAAAATATTTTTTAGTCAAAGCACCCTACAGGGGCCCAGGAAGTGGCTGATAAATGGGCGATAGACCATCAAGATAGAAAATAGCATCATAAATATTTAGATGTATTTAATGTTTTATTCATGCAATACTTGTACTTCTTCGGATTATTTTATGCCGAAAATCTGCAAGATTCAATGTTAACGCATCAGAAGTATTTGGACGGTTTATTTTTTGAAATTTCATAGGAGACTTTTATGGTCACACCAGTAACATCACGGACTGTCCCCTTAATAGAGGGCTCTCCCTTCTTAGAATTACCCATAGCAACAGAGAACGTAGCCAGTGGAGTGAATAATGAGCCGACTACACAATCTTCTGCATCATCATCTGTTACAAAAACTAGTGGGAGGAAAGGATTCTTAGGAAATTTGAGGCTTCATTTATCGAGGAGAAAATCAGTCTTAAGAAAGACTAAACAGGCATTGGATGACGTCATTCCATCATCTCATAACATCACGTCTGCAGAAAGCTTGCTTGCGTTTAATGCACTAGTAATAAATGTGAATAAGGCACGCGATCAATCTAGTGAGGAGGTGTCTTTACTTGCCGAAGCTCAGCTGAGAATGGCTTATAATTTGCTCTCACACCCTATAAAAAAGCAACTGGATGTTTGGATACAAGGACCTAATGAGCTGGAAAGTGAAGTAGACATCGTTGCTGCGAATAAAGGGATGAATATCAGCAAAATACTTACTACCATGTATGATCAGCTTCCAAGTGTTTTATTAGATTATTATCAGAAAATGCTTTCTACAATGGACGCAAATGCACAAAAAGCGGGGGTGATTCTAAGGTTGCTGCGGATCGACACATCTCCCCTTGATCCTGATGTCACTGAAGAGATTCTTAATAAATCTGTTCTAAGCGCATTGGATACTTGTTCAGTCTCTTTCAGAAAAATATTTTATAACATGGTGCAAAGCTATGTTTTAGGTTATGAAAAAGACAGCTTACAGAAGATTAACTCTCAGTTTTATTTAGAGATTAATGGAATGATGATAAGCACTGCGAATCCTAATTTTTCCTCATTGCTTGTAGAGACAGAGCCTCGTGCAGAGAGGGTGAGGCATGTAATATTCGTCATGGAGCATATATTTACAAAATTAAAAGAAGCGACTTACGCAGGTCTGGTGTCTTAAAACAAAGCGGTCTTAAGCAGTAACAGATAGCCGAAGAGTACGGTTCCTTGGTTGAATAATAATGATTACAAGACCGAGTTCTTGAGCCTAAATTAACTCAAAATTATCTTAATGAATGTATACTAGCTTCTTTTAATACTTTAAGAGATTCAGTTAAAGAAGAAATCTACGAAGCAATTCGAAAGATTGTGCGAAATAACACACCTTTTATTAAGATTTTTTCACCTGAAGTTAATATAGAGGTCAACGGAATCTGTATCAGTGTATTATTAATATGGGGAACGCATGAGTCTATAAGAAGTACGAATGGTTACACCCTATTATACGACTATCGAATCACCATGGTATAACCTGTTTTGAAATGCGTATTAATACTGTAATCATCAAGAATTGAGATTGACGGTTACACTCTTATGGCTTTTTACTTCTTGTTTAGTTCACTAACTTCCAGAAGGGGCTATATCCATAGATTTTACATTTATTTTGATTTATAGAATCCTTGATAAATATTAGATAGGGTCTAAAGCTAGAATAGCGCTTTGTAAATCTTGATTTTTATTGAATATTATATTGATGGAATAAGTTCGTTACCTACACATGTTTCTACATCAGGTATTGCAGAATCAGTGTGGAATACATTTAAAGCTGGTTGTGGAGTAGTCTTAGAATTAATTACACGGGCATGGAGTTGCATTGCTGCACTGTTCTGTAGAACAACTCCTACAGAAAAATTAGCGCCTTATGTTATTTAAATCGGAAATACTAATCTGAGAACAGTAGAAAGAATCTTTGCGTTGTTTAGATGAGTAGCAGGTTCTAGTCTCGTAGTAGAGCAATGTAATAAAAAAAGAATCTGCAGCATCTGAGTTAATTACAAATGGTGGATTGACACCCCTTAGTGATAAAGTGGTTGTAGTAGCAGTCGATAAAATATACTAAGCTCTTCCAAGTATTATATTAAGTAAGCTAGAGATGGAATTTTCTGAAGCAAAAACAGATAAAGAAGAAATTACATCCTGTTGTTTGCATTGCGTATGAAAGCGTGGATAATCAAAATTTGGATGTATAGTTAAAACCCTCTTACTTTAACTCATCAGATTATGCTTATTGCCCCGGGTGTTTGTTTCAAGGAAGTATAAGACTGATTTGGGGGACATTGTGTTGCAGCATTAGTAGGCGGTCAAAACCGACTGCTACTCCAAAACATTCGGGAAGGCCTTTTTGTAAAGCACTAATAAAGAGAGGGTTGATGGGTAGGGCTTGTTTTCCAAGTTTAAGACGATTTTCTTCAGCAAATTCTAAGCGATATTTTAGTTCCACGGGATCTGTTAGTTCATGATAGCCATTGGCTAATTCGATACCTCGGCTGTAGATTTCAAAGCGTTTTGCCACCCCATTTTCGATTTTTGCTAGTGCAGCTTCTGCTACAGGAAAATCATAGATTAAAGTCAGCGATTGAAGATGTTTCTCTACGAGTGTGCTCCAAAGAAAACTCTCTGTTGCAATGTCTAGGTTATTGGTGGAAGCGAGGTCTTGAAAGTCTGAAGGACTGGCTATGAAGGGGTCGAGCGCTGTGTGTTTAAGATACGCTTCTTGGTAGGTAAGCATTTGACAGGGAACTTTTTCAATGAAGAGGTAGATAAGGTCTAGGACTTCATTTTGAAAAGCTGCTTCAGAGAGTTGGAGGCGGTACCATTCGATCATAGTGAATTCAGGATTGTGAAGAGGCCCTTTTTCTTCTTTTCGAAAGACATGGCTCATCTGATAGATATCGCCACTGCCATCTGCAAGTAGACGTTTCATCCCGTATTCAGGTGATGTGTGGAGATAGCCACAATCGGACACTGACATGACGTCGATGTAGAGATCAATGGTTGCGTAAGGACTGAGGGCAGGACAGTCGACTTCGAGAACGTTGCGCTCTTCGAAAAATTGGCGTACTTGTTGAAACATGAACGCGCGATTTCTCAGTCTAGATTCTAGAGATGTATTCACTCGTTCGAGTATCCACTTTGATGGTTTCTCCCTCATTGACAAAGATCGGAACCTGAATTTTAGCGCCTGTTTCAGTTATTGCTGGTTTGAGCACTCTGCCAGATGCTGTATCCCCACGAATTCCTGGATCGGTCTGTGTTATTTTCATCGAAAGAAAAGTAGGCGGTGAGAGGTCAATTACATTGCCTTTGTAAAGAAGAAGATCGTAGAGAATTTCTTCCATGAGCCATTTTTTAGTCTCTCCGATGACGGACAAAGGAACTTGGATTTGCTCAAAGGTCTCATCATGCATAAAGACTATATATTCTCGTTCTTTATAGAGCATACGCATTTTCATCTCTTCCACATCAGCGATTGGAAACTTCTCTCCAGATTTGAAAGTCTTTTCGATGACTCTGGCAGATATGAGATGTTTGAGTTTTGTACGTGTAAAAGCCTGCCCTTTTCCAGGTTTTACAAACTCGATGCCAATAATCATATAGGGCTCACGATCAAGCTCAATTTTCATTCCCGCTTTAAACTCATTCGTATTGACATTTGACATAAATCTCTCCTAAAAATGCAATACACTATTGTGAGGGATATCAGGATAATAATCAAACCCGATTACTCAGGGGGGCTTGGTTGAATAGAGCGTTACATCCAATGTTACAATCAGTGACCTTGTCTGTAAAGAGAATCGGCTGCGTGGTAGGCAATCCAAGCAAGTGCGGTTATGAGCGTCGTATCGATCAAAACTCGTATGACTAACATGGTTATTGGAGTAATCAGTACAAGGATATCAGCGACTATCATTCCTAAGGCAGCGAATGCAATACTTATGATCAGGGTTGTGATGGGGTTTTTTTGCGCTGCTGATTTTACAGACAGGGTGTATTTTTTCAGGAGTTGCTGAAAATGATTTGTATAGATAGTAATAGATGGAGTGTGTGGCATAGTAGCTTATTTCTTAGGTTATATTTTTATGAAGCTTGGGTTCCATAGCTTCAGGATTTTATTGCAACAATAGAGGGGGGGATTGAGCATTAATGAGGTCTGTTGTAAGAGTACTGATCTGCTTCCTGACTACTGACAACGCTTCTCTTTCATGTGTCAAAGCTTGGGTTTCAATTGTCAAAGAGTTTTTTGCCTCGTCAATAGCTAGGCGGATTTGATCGAGTTGAGTAGTTAATTCTTCCAGTCGGCCTTGTGTGGTAGATAAGTTCACAGTTAGGTTGGCCATCTCAGTTTTACGCTGCTCGAATGATATAGAAAGGCGGTCGAACTCCTCCACTTTAGTTGCTAAACGATCATTAGCGTTTTCAAAGAGGTCTAAGCGCTTTTCAAATGAGGTATTCATCTCACTAAGACGATCATTTTCTTGCTGAAAGAGAGAGCTCTGTGTCAGGAGTGATTCATTGGTATTGTTGAGTGCAGAGACTTCGTTCCAAAGCTCTTGACGAACATTTTCTAGTTGGGTTGCTGCTACACCAAGACGCCCTGAGGTTTCATTCAGAGGTAATAGCTCTTGGATTTTCTGATTCAGAGTATGTCCAATTAAAGTACACACAAAGAAGATGGTAAATCCGGCGCAATAAAGAGGGGCTCCTGCAAATAATGTTATGACCATGCCAGTTATGGATATGACTGTTCCAGAGGCCATACAGTAGGACTTCCAATTCATTTGACAGCGACCAGTCAGAGGGTAAAAGAAGGTTTTAACTGGTTTTTCCCAAAGGACACTTACAATATTAAGAGCTGTATTATAGGAACTGAAACCTGTAGATGAATAAATAGTGGTCATAAAATGCTTTCCGGTTAAGAGTTAGTAAAAATAGTATATGATACTACATTGTAGTGTAAAGAAAAAATAAGGATTCATTTCTTAATAACAGGTGTTATCTCTTGGTACAACTGAAGGCTTTTCAGGAGAATGATGAAAAAAAGTATTGAAGAAAGTGATTGATGTAAAAGATGAATAAGATCCCACGCAGATGAATTTCGATCTGATCTTCATTTCTAACCTGACTATGTCACACATTTTGTAGAATGAGCGTTCTCGAGGGCTGATGGAGTGGCCATGGAATCTAAGAGAGGGACATTCATAAAATGATTGATGTCAATTTTGGTCATTGATTTGTGTATCTTTGTTTATCTGACTCGATAGCCTTACTTGTACTTCCTCCTTCGTCGATTTCTGGGAATGTTGAGGGTTCTTCTCCAAGAATTTTCATGAATAGTTCAGCCTGCTCCAAGATGTTCGGAGGTGTTATGATTCGCTCATACACTTTGGATATTCCATAGCAAAGCACTTCTAGCCAAGATATAGGTAAAGAAGGGTGTACATCCGGAGCAATCGACAGGAGGGTGTGTAAAAACGTTATGATTACGGACTAATATAGATAGATTGTTCCAGCAGCTTAATAGAGCACGATTCCCTATTTGGTTCATAGAGATTAAGTCTAGGATAGATGATTATCCAATAGCTTCTTACTAATAGAGCATTATACACCATCAAACTCCTTATTATACAGACCAAAACCAGTAGGTATTTGAATGCTCCTTATAGAAAGCCTTTCGGGTACAAGGGTACAGCACAATATATTAAGACTACTTTATAATATAAGGAAAAAAACAAGACATTTACCTGTAATATCCCTATTGTTGCTTTGTACGCTTGGAAAACTTGGAGGGGACTTATGGAAACAGATGTTGGAGAAAGGGATCTATGTGAGGAAGAATATGCAAGGCAGACTTTAGAGAGGTATTCGGGATCATCTGCAGATGCATTCCAATCCAATCTGATCCTTACAAATTTTCCCAGGTATGTCGCGTATTTTGCAGAAACGCGTGACCTTGAGGTTCATGAAGGTTCAATGTTTAAAGTCGTGCACTCAGTCAAAGAAGATATTTCTATGCTAGATTTTAAGATTGGATCTCCTGCTGCTGCGCTTGTTATTGACCTCTGCTCTTTTCTTCCTGTGAAGTCGGCTCTCCTTCTCGGTATGTGTGGAGGCCTTAGGCGTCGCTATAAGGTCGGGGAGTATTTTATGCCCGTTGCAAGTATTCGCGCTGAAGGAACTTCAGATTGCTATTTTCCTCCGGAAGTACCTTCTCTCTCAAATTTTTTGATGCAAAAAGCTGTGACTGAAATATTAGAAGAAGAAAGGGTCCCTTACCATATTGGAATTACTTTTACTTCGAATCTTCGCTTTTGGGAATTTAACGAGAGTTTTATTGAAAGAATTAAGGAGACTAAGGCGCAAGCTTTTGAACTCGAATGCGCTACTCTATTTATGGCGAGTTATCGCCGTAAATTCACCCTTGGAGCTCTCTTACTTATCTCTGATCTTCCCCTTAACCGATCAGGAGTCAAGACAAAGAAGAGTTCAGAAATGGTTTTTACAAAGTATATGCCGGGCCACATTGCGATTGGTGTAAAAATGATTATTCGTTCTCGTGAAATGCAAGCTAAGAAAATTAAAGGAGCATATCGTCTTGAGCACAACACCCGTTCAGAACCTCCCTGTCAGACCTAATGAGAAAAATTTTAGTGTAGATGTTCGGATATTAAAGCCCCCCATCAGGCTTAAAGAAGTGGACACAAGTTCCTTGACTTTTGAGAAGTAGTCTTCTAATATCATTTAAAAATTTTTGTGAACTTCAATGAATAAAGTCAGAGAACACTGGGGATCCAAATTTGGCTTTATTATGGCTGCTCTCGGTTCTGCAGTCGGCTTAGGCATTCTTTGGAAATTTCCTTATACTGTCGGTGAAAATGGAGGAGGACTTTTTATCCTCATCTATTTTTTGTGTGTAATTATTGTTGGAATTCCCATTTTCATCTCGGAACTCATTATAGGTAGAAGCACCCAAAGAGCTTCTGTCGGGGCCTATGAAACTCTCGATCAAAAAAGAACAGGTTGGAAAGCTATCGGCTGGTTTGGTGTTCTTGCTTCTTTCCTGATTATGTCATTCTACAGCGTAATCGCAGGATGGGGAATGAGTTATATCATTCAATCTCTCACCGGATTTTACCAAGGTCTTAGCTCAGAAGAAGTCAATCAAGTTTTTGATACTCTTTCATCTTCTGGGGAAGTCACCTTATTTTGGCATTTTATTTTTACGTTAATCACTATGGGAATGGTCCTTTCTGGTGTTCGAAAAGGGGTAGAATTTTGGGCTAAGCATATGACTCGGATACTCCTTATATTACTTATTGGATTCTTTATCTATGGCATGACTATGGAGGGTTTTGGCGCGGCATTCCGGTTTGTGTTCTTTTTCAATTTCAATTCATTCCAACTCTCAAGTGCACTCGAAGCCTTAGGGCTAGCTTTTTGGACTCTTAGTATTGGCCAGGGGATTATGATTTCCTTCGGTAGCTATATGAAGAAATCCATTAATATTCCTCAGATGGCAGGGATTGTTGGTGGATCTGTCCTTGTCGTTTCGATGCTTGCTGCTCTCAGTATTTTCCCAGTCATCTTCACTTTTGATTTAGAGCCTCAATCCGGATATGGACTAGTATTTAAAACCCTCCCGTACCTCTTTGCTAAACTTCCAGCATCGCTTCTTATTTCAACAGCATTTTTTATTCTATTTGTTTTTACAGCGCTGACCTCAGCGATTCCACTCATTGAAGTAGTTTCAACAAACTTGATGGAACTCTACGAAATTTCACGTAAGCGTGCGGTTCTCTTTGTTGGGTGTGGCGCCTTTATTTTCGGCATCCCGAGCGCCTATGCGGCAGCAGGAGGAGTTTTTCCTGCATGGTCAAGCATTTATGGAAGCAATTTTTTAGAAACAATCAATAATCTCGTCTCTATTTGGATTATTCCCATCGGAGGGCTTCTCAGCGCAGTCTTTGTTGGATGGTATATGGACAAGAAAACCATTCGGGATGAATTCATGTCGGGTAACAGCTGCGGATGGATTATTAAGCCATGGATGTTTTTCATGCGCTGGATTGTTCCACTTACCATATTATTAATCATTATTCAAAAAAGTGGACTTTTTAATTTCGATGTCCTAATTAACAGTGAATCATATGAGTCGAGTTAGAGAACAGTGGGGCTCCCTTCTTGGGTTTCTTTTAGCAGCTGTAGGATCAACTATTGGCCTGGGAGTGCTTTGGAAGTTTCCTTATACTGTTGGACAGAATGGGGGAGGAATTTTCCTTTTTCTTTATTTTATTTGTATTTTAGTTATCGGAATCCCTATATTCATCGGTGAATTGCTGATTGGACGTCGTTCCCAACGGGCCGCTGTTGGAGCATTCGGAACTCTTAGTACAGGGCAACCAGCTTGGAAAATTGCTGGTTGGCTTGCCGTCATCTCTTCCTTCCTTATCATGTCATTTTATAGCGTCATTGCCGGGTGGGGAATGAGTTATGTGCTCATGTCACTTAACGGGTTTTACCAGAACCTCTCGGGAGATGAGATCAGCAAGGTTTTTGATACACTCTCACAGTCTGGAAGTATTTCTCTTTTCTGGCACTTCCTTTTCACCCTAATTACGATGTCGATTGTACTTTCTGGAGTTCGGAAGGGGATCGAGTTTTGGTCAAAGATCATGACCCGTTCCCTCTTTGTCCTTTTGCTTATTCTATTTTTCAATAGTATAAGGCTCTCAGGATTTGGCGAAGCAGTGCATTTTATCTTCTATCCTAATCTAGAAACATTCAAATTCTCAAGCGCACTTGAGGCTCTCGGACTCGCTTTCTTTACTCTCAGTTTAGGACAGGGGATTATGATCACTTATGGAAGTTACATGAGAAAATCTGAAAATTTGCCAGCAATGGTAGGAATTGTGGGCCTTGCTGTCATTGTTATAGCTATCTTAGCAGCTCTCACCATTTTCCCTGTAATATTCACCTTTCATCTCTCTCCTGAAGAAGGATCAGGTCTCATCTTCAAAACCCTTCCTTATCTCTTTGCGCAAATGCCTGGATCCCTTCTTCTATCAACTTTATTCTTTACGCTCTTTGTATTCACAGCGCTTACATCCGCAATCCCTTTTATTGAAGTGGTTGCTACAAACTTAATGGAATTAAAAGGGTGGTCACGTAAGCAGGGGGTAATTATAACAGCCTCTTGTACCTTTATTGCCGGAATTCCCTGCGCTCTCGCAGCATCTGGAGATATGTTTCCCACGTGGATACATATCTATGGAATCAATTACCTCGATACGATTGAAAGCCTAGTCTTCACATGGGTGGTGCCTCTTTGTGGACTACTCACCTCGATTTTCATTGGATGGGTCCTTGATCGAAAAATTTCTTACGAGGAATTTACATTGGGGACAAAGTGGTGTTGGCTTTGGAAGCCATGGTTCTTCTTCATGCGCTACATTATTCCTATCATGATTATTTTCGTTATCGTTCAAAAGAGTGGGTTAATCGACTTTGACAAATACATCTCCTTATCGTCCAAAAGAGTGGGCTAATCGACTTTGACACATACATTTCCTTTAAGTGAATGTCTTGTTGCAAAAAGATCTGATGCACTTTTTTTAACACGCTCTGATTGTTTCAGATAAAAGTTTAGGGCTATTGATTACAAACTCTGTACCCCATTCAATTGTTGATCCTTAGATAGTTATTTAGAAGATAGAATCTAATGTTATCTATATGATTGAAATCTAATTTAGGCAAGTCGCAGAAGTTTAGACACGTGAGACTCGAGTTCTTGGGGAGACTTGAACTGTGGCAAAATCACACTCCCCCCGCTTCCTTCACTTCTTCTAATCGTTAATGTATGATTTTTAAATTGCATCAGACTCACTTGGCATTCTGTCGCAATAATTCTCAGCCGTGTTAGATGGTAGAAGAAGTAGACTTGTTTTGGAGCTGGTCCAAAGCGATCTTCAAGCTCACTTAGGATCTCATCTGCCTCTTCCACTGTTGTTATCTCACCAAGTCTATGGTAGATTTCCAAACGAAGACTTGTTTCGGGAATGTAGGTTTCTGGAAGATTGGCGTCGAAGGAGAATTCCATTTTCGTTTCGAAAAATGGAGTGGGCTTTTTTTTCTTTAGTGCTTTAATCGCTTGTTTTAGAAGTTTGCAGTAGAGATGAAATCCAATGGTTGAAACATTACCCGATTGCCGCATTCCAAGAAAGTCGCCAGCTCCCCGAATTTCTAAGTCGCGCATGGCGAGTTTCATCCCACCTCCAAGTCCTGAAGATTCGACAAGTGCCTGTAGCCTTTTTTGAGAAACTTCTGGGAGCTCCCTATTTTTGGGGGTAAGAAAATAGGCATACGCTGGTTTGTTCCAGCGGCCTACCCTTCCACGTAGTTGGTAGAGATCAGCAAGACCATAGTGGTCGGCACGATCAATCAGAATCGTATTTGCATTAGGAATATCGATCCCATTTTCTACGATTGTTGTTGCAACCAGGATATTGAATTCTCCTGTTTTAAACGAATGGAAGACACTGTCGATTTCTCCTGGAGACATCTGTCCATGAACCACAGCAGTTCGACTGGAGGGAATGAGTTTTTTGAGATCGTCTGCCACTTTATAAATTGTTTCTACTCGATTATGGATGAAAAATGCCTGTCCATCATGTGTGAGTTCTCTCAACAAGGCGTTTTTGATCAATTCTTGGTCCCACTCCGCAAGGATCGTTTTAATCGGTAACCGATCTTGGGGTGGTGTATTAATCACCGACATATCGCGCGCACCGACGAGCGAGAAATAAAGGGTACGAGGAATCGGCGTTGCAGACAAGGTCAGGCAATCGACGCCGGTTTTGAGTTTTTTGAGATGCTCTTTTGCACGCACTCCAAAGCGCTGCTCTTCATCGATGATGATGAGACCAAGATTCTTAAATTGGACATCCTTACTGATGATCCGATGAGTCCCAATTAAAATGTCCACTTTTCCAGCTTTAGTCTCGTTTAATGTTTCATTGATTACCTTGCCTTTTACAAATCGTGATAGGGCGCGAATAGTGATGGGAAACTCTGCCATACGAGTACAAAAGGTCTCCAGATGTTGCATTGCCAGGATGGTTGTCGGTACGAGAATAGCTACCTGACGCCCTCCATCGACTACTGCTTTGAATGCAGCGCGCATCGCTATTTCCGTTTTACCATAGCCAACATCTCCACAAATCAGCCGATCCATTGCTTTGAGAGAACACATATCGCGCTTCGTATCAGCAATCGCATTCAGCTGGTCTGCTGTTTCTTCAAAGGGGAATTCCTCTTCAAAGAGGATCATATGATCACTGTCCTCTGTGTAGCTAAATCCTCCGATCATTTCCCGTGATGCTTGCATCTGCAGAAGATCGTGCGCGTATCCGATGATTGCTGTTTGAGCTTTCTCTTTGGCGCGACTCCATGACTTAGTTCCAAGGGTGTGAAGTGTGGGTGTTTCCTCATGCGTTCCTATATATCGGCTAATGAGGTGAGACTGAGTAAGGGGAGTAAAGAGTTTGCTGTTATTTGCATATTCAATGATGAAAAACTCTTCTTGGTAGCCAAGGTGGTTTTTCTGTTTTTCTATTCCTAGATATTTCCCAATCCCATTGTGAATGTGGACGACGAGATCCCCTGGTAAGAGTTCATGGAAATCAGAAGCAGGGGTATGGTAAGTGCTACGCCATTGCTGGCGACTAATTTTCTGTCTCTTGCTGAGTTCAGTGTAGGGGAATATCATTTCTTTGGTATCGACGAGGAGGTAGCCACTTGATAGATATCCCCGCTTGAATATTGCAGAAGACAGATTCATGTTTTGGATTTTTTCTCTGAGAGAGTTTTCTTCAGCTACAGAAGCGGTAAGGAAGGTAAGTGAAAACTCCTTCCCATCACGATCTATCGAGTTGAGGAGGTCTCCGTCAAAATAGTCGGTGATTCTGAGGAAGGGGTGATGCAGCCTTTTCGTTTGGAGCTGCTTTTGGAAAATTTCAAATGATACATGTTCAATTGGTACGTGGTTTCTTTGTTCTCGCTTGACGTTTTCTGTTAGGGACTCAATCGATTGCTCGGTCAAAAATAGCTGTTTATGATTCTGAGTAAGCTGTAAGAACTCTTCAAATGAGAGAAATAGTGGAGAGATTGCTCCAGGTAAGTTTTTAAGCGCGATATATTTATCTTCAATTGTTAAGAGATCATCAAAGATGAGGAGGGGTTGATCATTTAAATAGTCGAGAAAGAGGGTAGACTTTTCTTCCTTCTTGATGCTGTTAAACTCATCGGCTGGGGAGATAAAGACCTCTTGTTGTTTCTTGATCGACTTTTGAGAGATCGGGTCAAAGGTATAGATATTTTCGATGGTATCACCAAAGAAATCGATTCTGTAAGGATCAAATGCTGAGATGGGAAAGATATCGATGATGCTCCCTCTCACAGCAAATCCTCCTTTATCGGAAGCGACAGGCCGTTTTTCATAACCAAGAGAGATAAGGAGTTGGGGAATCGTATCAAATGGGATATCCTCTCCTTTTTTCCAGTGATGGAAGCTTGGTAGTAAATGGGCAGGAGGAATTACTTTCTGTAAAATTCCTTGAAGGGGTGTGAGAATGATCTGCGGCTCTTCTGCGGTAAAGAGCTGATGAAGGATCTGATATCGTTTCCCAACGATATCTGGGCTTGGTTTGATGCCTTCTCCGGGAAGTGTTTCCCAGGATGGAAATTGCAGGGGAGGTTTTCCTAAGAAATAGGAGAGGTTCTCATATAATTGATCGGATCTATTGCTACCAGTAATAATCACGATATGCTGTTTCAGGGTCTTTTTGGCAAGAGCAACTAGAAGTGCTTTGGGGCTATCCCAAAGTCCTTCGATTAGCAGCGAGGGATGTTCAAAGAGGCTGTCTTGAAATAATTGTAAAAAAGATCTAGGGGATGTCATTTAACCATGTCATTGCTAGTTCTAACGCTTTGACGATCCCTTTCGGGTTTTTTCCACCTGCTTGAGCTGTGTCTTTTTTCCCACCGCCATTGCCTTGAATTGCAGGGGAAATGTGTTTGATGATTTCATTGGCATGGATTCCTTTCTGGACTAAATCATTACTTACACGTACATACAATTGACAACATTGTTCTTGATGAGAAGCAAGCGTGACAATTCCGGTTTCTATTTTATCAATGAGTAGCGTTGCAAGAATAGGGAGCTCTTTTGGGTTAATATCAACCATAGTGCTGATCATCGCTATTTTATTGACGTTGGTGATCTCATTCACCAATTTATCAGCTAAGAAGAGTAGTGCTTGTTGACGCATCGACTTCACAGTGTTTTTTAATGTAGTATTTTCAGTAAGGAGGGAATGAATACGCTCTTCGACTTGTTCTGTTGAAGTTTTCATCATTTCAGCAATTTTGTCGAGCTTATTATCTGATGCATATATCGCTTCTTCAGCGCATGCTCCTGTGACCGCTTCAATCCTTCGCACTCCCTTAGCAATGCTTCCTTCCTTGATGATCCGGAACATTCCGATTGAGCTAAGGGTGTCAACGTGCATTCCTCCGCAGAGCTCCATTGAGAAATCGCTAATATTAACCAGGCGCACTTGAGAGCCATATTTTTCTCCAAAGAACTGTTTGATCTCCGGGTGATTTTGAATGTCACTGTAGGCAACTTCCTTCGTATGAACAGGGTTATTAGCCCAGATCTTGTGATTGATCAGTATTTCAATGGCTCTTATTTGTTCTTTAGAAAGAGGCTTGTAATGATTGAAGTCAAAGCGGAGACGATTGACTTCCACAAGTGACCCTGCTTGACGAATATGATCCCCCACTATATTTTGAAGAGCCCAATGAAGAAGGTGTGTCGCTGTATGGTGCTTCCGAACTTCATTTCTTCGTGCAGCATTTACCGTCGCAACCACTGGTTCACCTAGAAGCAAAATTCCTTTTTTGAGCGTTCCTACGTGCGTAATCACATCGGGAAAAGGAGACTGGCAATCCTCAACAGCAAACTGAGCTCCTTTATGTTTGAGCATACCTGCATCACCAATTTGACCTCCCCTCTCCGCATAAAATGGAGTTCTATCGAGAATGACCAGGCCCTCATCATTTGGATGCATCATTTCGACAAACTTCCCGTCGATAATGAGTCCGATGATAGAACCTTTTGCCTCATCATCGTTATATCCAATAAATTCACTTGTGCCATGTTTTTTTAAAAAGGTCTCAAAAAGAGTAGACCCCATGTTTTGTTCATGCATTTTCTTGGCAACGCGAGATTTTTCTTTTGCCTCTTTTTCAAGCATTTCAAAGCCATCGAGGTCGACAACTAGATTGGAGTCTTTAGCAATGAGGAGAATTTCTCCGATGGGGAACCCATAGGTGTCTTTGAGTTTGAATGCATCACTGCCGCAGATCTTGTCTTTGCTTGTTTCAATGATCGTATTTAAGATGTTACCACCCCTCTTGAGGGTACGGAGAAAACCTTCTTCTTCAATATGAAGGATTTCTGCAATGAGCTGTTTAGCAGATGTAAGTTCGTGGAAATCATCGCCCATCATTTCTATGAGTGCAGGAAGCACTTTCCCCATGAAAGGGTCATTCATTCCCAGTTTCTTCCCATAGCGCACAGCGCGTCGCAGTACTTTTCTAAGAATGTAACCTCGCTCTATATTACCTGGATGAGCGCCATTAGCAATAGCGAATGCCAAAGTACGAAGGTGGTCTGCAATCACATGAAATGCAGGGGCAAGATCGGGGTTTTTGGGGTCATAGGTTTTGCCAGATACTGTTTCTACACGTGCGATGATATGACGTAGAACATCGGTTTCAAATACAGAATCGACGCCCATTATGAGAGAGACCACTCGCTCGAGACCAGCTCCCGTATCGATTGATTGTTTGGGCAGAGGATTCATTGTACCTAAGCTATTTCGATCAAATTGCAGAAAAACGAGATTCCAGAACTCAATGTAACGGTCTCCCTCCCTATCATCTTTCGGAGATAATGCATTGCCATATTTTGATCCACGATCAAAAAAGAGCTCGGAGCAAGGTCCGCATGGTCCTGTACTACTCATCGACCAGAAATTATCCTCCGTTTCGATGCGTACGATGCGGTTCTCATTAATATACGATTTCCAAAGCTCAAATGTTTCATCATCATTGTGATAAACGGTGATCCAAAGTTTATCAATGGGAAACTTAAAAATTTCAGTTGTCACTTCCCAAGCAAAGCGAATCGCATCTTTTTTAAAGTAATCGCCAAAGGAAAAATTTCCGAGCATCTCAAAGAAAGTAATGTGTCTCGATGTGTGGCCAACATTATCGAGGTCATTGTGTTTACCCCCGATTCGAATACATTTCTGAGCAGAGGTAGCACGCGTGTAATCACGCTTAGATTTTCCTAAAAAGACATCTTTGAATTGGTTCATTCCCGCATTGATAAAGAGGAGCGTAGGGTCATCGTATGGGACAACAGAAGACGATGGAATAATTGCGTGCTGTTTGTCTTTAAAATAGTTTAAAAACTGGGATCGGATTGCCTTGGATAACATTTGTTATTCTCTTAGGTTTTAAGATATATAGTTGCATTATATGAAATAATTCGCAATGGTTGTGAGTGTAGTAAATGAGTTGTTTATGAGGATTATTCGCCATGGACGCAGAGCTTAAAAAAAATTTAGAGAAAATTGCGTCTACAATTCGCATCCTGTCGATGGATGGGATACAAAGAGCTAACTCAGGTCATCCTGGACTCCCGCTCGGTTGTGCGGAACTGGGAGCGTATCTCTATGGATATCTTCTTAGACACAATCCTAAAAATCCTGGTTGGGTGAATCGCGATCGACTCGTTCTTTCTGCTGGCCATGGATCCATGTGGCTCTACTCTTGTCTTCACCTCTCCGGATTTGATTTACCCCTTGAAGAACTCAAGCACTTTCGTCAATTACACTCAAAAACACCAGGACACCCTGAGATTTACGAAACACCTGGAGTGGAAGCTACCACAGGACCTTTAGGTCAAGGGGTTGGTAATGCTGTTGGACAAGCTCTTGCAATGAAAATTCTCTCTGAGAAGTTCAACAGGTTAAATCACAAGATTATTACAAATAAAATTTATTGTATTGCAGGCGATGGCTGTTTTATGGAGGGGGTTTCTTCAGAAGCTTCTAGCCTTGCGGCGCATCTTTGCTTAGATAACTTAATACTTATTCAAGACTCTAACCATATCATTCTCGACGGACCTTTGAAAGAAGCGAGCTCTGAAGATATAGGCGCAAGATATGCAGCTTACGGATGGGATGTTTTCACTATCGATGGAAATAATCTCGATGAAATTGACGATGTAATGACAAAGCTGAGTAAAGAACAAAAGAAACCAACACTCATCATTGCTCACACCATTATTGGTAAAGGGTCCCCTCATAAACAGGGAACTAACGCTGCCCACGGAGCTCCACTCGGGCTTGAGGAAGTGCTGGCAACAAAAGAGAATCTAGGCCTTCCCGAAGAGGAATTTTTCATTGCTCAATCAGTAAAAACCTATTTCGAACACCGTCTTAATACAAATCAAGCTTTAGAAGACAGTTGGAAGAAAACATTTGATCTGTGGAAAAATTCCCATCCCGAACTTGCGAAAGAATACGATGTGATGAATAAACGAGAAATGCCAGAAGATCTTGCAGATACGCTCAAAGGGATTAAAATCGCTAGCCCCATGGCAGGGCGCTCTGCATCACAAATTATCTTGCAAATTCTTGGACAAGAACTTCCTTTTTTCTATGGAGGGTCAGCAGATCTTTCCACATCTGATTGTACTATGATGAAGGAGTTTCCGATTATTGCTCCTGGTAATTTTAAAGGACGGAATCTCAAATTTGGAATTCGTGAATTTGGGATGGCCACTATCGCTGCTGGTATGTTCCAAACGGGAATGATTCTTCCCTATATTGGAACATTTTTTACCTTTTCCGATTACATGCGCAATGCTATTCGACTAGCATCCCTGTCAAAATACCATGTAATCTATCAATTCACGCACGACTCAATCATGCTTGGAGAAGATGGCCCTACGCATCAACCGATTGAGCATGTCGCAGCTCTTCGTGCGATGATTAATCTTCATGTAGTTAGGCCTGCAGATGCGAATGAAGTGAAAGGCGCTTGGCTTTCAGCACTCAAATATAAAGGACCAACAGCTATTATACTTTCTCGACAAAAGCTCGTAGAACATCCAGAAACCAGTATGGAAAATGTGGCAAAAGGTGCTTATATTCTTAGAAAAGAATCGGGAAAAGTGGATTTCGCACTCTTTGCTACAGGCTCTGAAGTGACTCTAGCTCTCGATGTTGCACAGTCACTTGAAAAACTTGGGAAACATGTCCGGGTTGTGTCTATGCCATGCTGGGAACTTTTTGAGGATCAAAGTGATGAATATCAGTACTCCGTTGTTGGTGGAGATTTAGGACAACGGGTCAGTATCGAAGCAGGGGTTGCATTCGGATGGTCTAAATGGATAGGCCTTGAAGGTATCGCTATCTGTATGGAAAACTATGGTCTTTCTGCACCAATGAGTGATTTAGTTCAAGAGTTTGGATTTAATGTTGATTCTATTCTCAATCGCCTTCTTGTTTACAGATGAAAAACGATCTATTTTTAAATGCACTCCTTTGCAAAAATACCGGTTCACGTCCACCTGTCTGGCTGATGCGTCAAGCAGGCCGCTACTTGCCTCAGTATCAGGAGTGCAAAAAAACGCGTACGCTTAATGAACTCTTTAACGATCCAAAATCAATCGTAGAAGTGACTAAAATGCCTGTTGATATCCTAGGTGTTGATGCAGCAATCCTCTTTGCTGACATCCTCCACATCGTCAAGCCCCTTGGATTTGAAGTTGTTTTTTCTCCTACAGGCCCTCAAATCCACCCTAAATTAGAAAACCCTAAAGAGATCGATAATATTACAATCCAAAATATTCCTGAGATATTTGCTTTTTTAAGATCGAGCATTGAAACTCTTAAGATCGAGCTTCACGTGCCACTTATTGGGTTCTGTGGAGGGCCTTTCACCGTTGCGAGCTATATTCTAGAATGTGGACATAAGGGAATGCTTATGAAAACGAAAGAGTGGCTCTATTCCTATCCCGAGCAGTTTCACAAGCTTTTACAAAAAATCACAGATGCATCGATTGAGTATCTCAAGCTACAAATTAAAGCAGGGGTGGATGCAATCCAGATCTTTGATTCATGGGCTGGGAGTCTTGCTAAAGAAGAATTCAAGCTTTTTGTTCTACCCTATATTAAGCAGATTTTAAGCCAAGTCAAGGAAATCCCAGTCATCATCTTTTGCAGGGGAGCTTCGCTCTTTGCAAAGGAGATTGCAAATCTAGCACCACAGGGAATGAGTTTAGATTGGCAGATTCCCCTTTATGAAATGAGGCAATTTGTATCTAAAAACATTGCGTTACAGGGGAATTTTGATCCGATTCTTTTAAAAGCACCGTTTGTGGTGATTGAAAAGCAAGTAAGGGCCCTAGTGCGAAGAATGAGAGGCGATCCCGGATTTATTGTGAATCTCGGTCATGGAGTCTTGCCACACATTTCTGTTGAAGCGGTTAAATGCTTTGTCAACGCCGTTAAAGGCTGAATGGGTCTTTAAATCTGCGTATCAGAGGCTACCATGATCATTGGGAATAGCTCAAATAAAGGTTTGCTCCTATTTGAGGGTAAGAATTTTTGTTATAACGATGTATTTACCATGTAGCTACTGGAGGCATCGAGCACAGAACAGCTTCTGGATTTCCTCCAGAGAGGAATCCAAACTTCGTTCCTCGATCATAGATGAGGTTAAATTCTACGTAATGAGCTCTTAGCTTAGACTGGATTTCGCGGTCTTTTTGCTTGTAGGGGGTATTGGTCCTTTTATTATAAATTGGGAGAATGCTTTCTAGAAAAGTGGAACCCACATTTTTCCACATAGAAAAATCTTTTTCAACATCTCCGGTATTGTAATAGTCGAAAAAGATTCCTCCGATGCCCCGTTCTTTTTTTCGATGGGGGATATAGAAATACTCTTTTGCATTTTGGGAAAATTTTTTATAGAGATTGTCTCCGAAAGGAGACAGAGCAGAGCTTGCTACTTGGTGAAAATGTTTTGTATCTTCATCGTAGGGAAATCCCATAGGAGTAAGGTCATATCCGCCTCCGAACCAGAACTTCTCTTTTGTTTCAATATAGCGAATATTCATATGCACCGTGGGTGCATGGGGGTTTTTCATATGTGTAATGAGACTAAGTCCTGTTGCAAAGAAAGGATTGGAAGATTCATCGAAGGGCAGTTTGAGACCTGAAATGCCTGACCAGTTGACAGATGCTTTTTCAAAAACATCTCCTTTAAGTACACTGATTTCTCCACCACCACCTGTATGATGCTTCCATAGAGTTCGATTAAAATGACATGTTGGTTCAAAGGACTCAAACTGCATAATTATTTCATCTCTTAAGTTTTTAAGAAATCTGATAATGAGCTCTTTCATAATCGGTATCCATAATTCTGGTTAATAATGCTTTTAGTTTTTCTAGATTGATGGCATGACCATCGCTTGGGGAGACTTGTAGTGTAGTATTGGGAACTCGATCTTTGAAGATGTATGACCATTCGAATAGTATTATGAGGTGAGCATAGGTCATTGAAATAGCGCTTTTTCCTGTGAGTTCAGTATAGAGATTAATAGGATGTACAGGTATGTTTGGCATGCATTTGGATATAACATGTGGTTTAGTTTATGGGGAATAAAGAAGTTATAATTATAGGGGCTGGCATTTCTGGGCTTTCAGCTGCGTTAGAGCTACAAAAGAGATATTCTGAGATTCAAATTACTGTGCTTGAGAAAAGTGTTCGAGCTGGGGGCTTGATTCAGTCTGAATCTGCGGAATTTTTCTTTGAGAAGGGGCCTCGCACATTTAAAACATCGCGCAATAAAGCACTCATTGAACTTACTACACGCCTTGGATTAAAAGATGAGCTCATTCCTTCAAATAATCAGGCGAATCGTAAATATATCTGGTATCAGAATCGTCTGAATAAGGTTCCATCGAGCTTTCTGGGTTTTCTCTTTTCCCCTTTGACAAAAGGAGTGTGTACAGCGATTCTTAGAGAAAGGAAGAAAAAGTCCTACTATGAGGATGAGACCATTTATGCGTTCGTCTCAAGGCGTTTTAATCCTCAGATTGCTAATGTTTTCTTTGACGTGCTTGTGAAAGGAATTTATGCTGGGGACATCCACAAACTTTCGATTAGGTCTTGCTTTCCGCTGCTCAAGCAATGGGAAAGAGAATCGGGGTCTGTTGTCAGAGGGTTTTTGCAGAGTTTAAAAGAGGAAAAAAAAGAGTCCCCTATCAATGCCCCTCTCTTTACGTTTAAGCGAGGGATTTATGTACTCATCGAGCGAATGATTGAGGAATTTTCAGGGAACATTATCTACGATTTTGAAGTGGATCAGTTAGCATTCCATGAAGGAAAAGTCACAGTCTCTTCCGGAAGTAATACTATTACTGCAGAGCATCTAATTCTTGCGGGATCTTTGGAGGCGGCTAAAAAACTCGTGCATCTACCTGATCAGTTTTCCACTCAGCCTCTGAATGTAATCAATGTTGGTTACGCTCACAAGGTCCTTGATAAGCCAGGATTTGGATACCTCGTTTCTTCACAGGAGAAGGAGTCGATCTTAGGATGTGTTTTCGATTCCATGGTCTTTCCCCAGCAAAATAAAAGGGAGCAGGAAACCAGACTTTCGGTAATGGGATTAAAGCATACAGGAAAAAAAGAGGCTTTGCTAGCTCTAGAAAAACACTTAGGAATCACAGAAAAGCCTCAATTTGTTGCTGTCACGAAATATCCAGAGGGTATTCCTCAGTACTTGGTAGGGCATGAGCAACAAGTAAAAGATCTTCAAAACAATCTCCTTAGGAATATTCCACAGCTCTCTTTGATTGGGAACTACCTGAATGGGATCTCCGTAAGCGATTGTATTGCTTTTGCATATCAAACTGTGGCGGGGATTTCCCTAGACCCCAAAATTTAAAATGCAATTTTATCTTGGATAGTGCTTGCATGGACTGTCAACACAATCCCAGAATGATACATTGATCGTATCATGTTGTGATTGAGGTAAAGCGATGAGATAAATAGAGCTTTGACCCAAAACTAGATTACACGTATAGGTTAAAAAACCATAGGATGGGTGTCATTCTGTAATCTATCTCCGAATCCATACCCGATCTTTTTGAGCTCATGAGTGTAAGGATCTGCTTCTGCAAGTTGATAGACGGCCTTTTCAATCGCATATACGATCAAGAGATGAGTCTGATTGGAGAGAGAGAACAGGTTTTCGAAGGATATGGGAGTTTCTGGGCTAAAGAAGACCCCACTTCCCTGCTTGTGAGGAAGGGGACACAGGGGAGAGGCTTCTTGCTTAATCAGTGTATTTGGTTCCTCTGTTAAGCTTAAGATAAATCCACAAACAATACCTTGGATACAGCTCATTTCTTTGAGGGTCGTGGGCTCTTTAAAGGGATTATCTCCCGATTTGAGAAGTATATCATATCCAATGCGGAAGTGTTTTATTTTCATCAGATTAGAGACGATTTCGGCTAGTTTATGACGGAGCACGATTCTTTTAATACCTGGATCTGTCCGAAATAGGTCCCTTGTGATGGTGGAGTTATCTAAGTTCTTCTTGAGTTCAGTGACTTCTTCTTTGGTGAGCAGGTCTTCAAATTCAATAAAATGATTCTGATAATAAAATTCCAGGTGTTCGGGAGCGACTCCGAAGCGCATAGTTTCTCACTGACGTTTAATAATAAAAGAATTATCATATCACGTATGGACTTAAGAAACCACCTTTCTCAGATCGAAGAAAAGATCAAGTATACATTTCAGGATAAAGATCTTCTTATTCGCGCGTTTATTCATAGCTCTTTTGCGAATGAAAACCCTGAATTTTCAGGAAAACACAATGAAAGGCTAGAGTTTCTTGGAGATGCTATCTTAGGGATGATTATTAGTGATTTTCTCTATCGCAATTTTCCTGACCAACCTGAGGGCGAACTCTCGTTTTTAAGGTCAAGACTCGTCGATGCTGCTTCATGTACGTGCTTTCTAGAAAAACTTAAAATAGGCGAATATATGCTGATGGGGAATGGAGAGCTGATGAATCAGGGCAAAGGGCGTCAATCTATCCATGCCGATCTGTTCGAAGCGCTCATCGGAGCAATCTATCTCGATGGGGGAATGAACAATACTGAAGCTTTTATCTTTGGATTTTTCGATAAGGACATTCAGGAAATTGTTAAAGAACCCTCTGAAAATTGGAAGGTACTCCTTCAGGGTTATTCACAAAAAAGATATCAGAGGCCTCCTGCGTATCGCGTTGTAAGAGAAGAAGGTCCTGATCACGGAAAGACATTTTACGTCACTGTTTCCCTTGACAGTAAAGACGTAGGGGAGGGTAGTGGTTCCTCAAAAAAAGAGGCAGAGCAACAGGCGGCGCAAAATGCCATTGGGAGCTTGGAGAGATGTCAAAAGTGAAAACGGTTTGGGTCTGCAACGAGTGTGGCTATAAGCAAATGAAGTGGTCTGGTAGTTGTCAAACATGTAGCCAGTGGAATACATTTATTGAAGAGGTGGAGTGTACTGAGAAGCAGAGACGATTTGAATCGTGTTCTGTAGAGACAGCAAGGCCGGTATTGATCAAGGATGTCAATATTAAAAACTTTAAACGGCTAAAAACAAATATGGGAGAGTTTGATCGTTTGATGGGTGGTGGCCTTGTTGCAGGGTCTCTCTCTCTAATGGGTGGTGAACCCGGCATCGGTAAATCGACAATGATGCTACAGATTTCTGAAAATTTCTCCCTGTCTGGGCTTCGTGTGCTCTATATTTGTGGAGAAGAGTCCACAGAACAAACATCGCTACGCGCCAAAAGACTCGGCATTGGAAGCGAGAACCTGTATCTCTTAAGCGAAACTGTTTTTTCTAATATCAAAATGCATATCGATCAGCTGAAACCTCAGGTTCTTATTATCGATTCGATTCAAATCGTTTATAAACGAGAGCTCTCGTCTACACCTGGGTCTGTTACGCAGGTCCGGGAAATCACGATGGAGTGTATGCATCTAGCTAAAGGACTGGGGATTACGACTGTTCTTATTGGTCATGTTACCAAATCTGGTGAGATTGCTGGACCACGTATTTTAGAACATATTGTAGATACAGTATTTGAATTTGAAGGGGATCGGCAACACGGGTATCGCTTAGTGCGCTCAATAAAGAATCGCTTCGGACCAACCGATGATGTGGCCCTCTTCCAAATGACTTCAGCTGGGCTGAAGGAAGTAAGGAATCCATCAGAGGCATTTTTGCAAGAGAGAGGAGTGGGGAACTCAGGGTCTGTTATTCTCCCAACGGTAGAAGGTGAGCGTTCTATTTTGGTTGAAGTACAATCGCTTGTTGCCCCCTCTTCTTATGCAACGCCCTCAAGACGATCAACAGGGCTCGATCAAAGACGACTTTCGCTTTTGCTTGCGGTGCTGGAAAAAAAAGTTGGTTATCAGCTACATGCCCTTGATGTCTTTGTTTCGATTGCAGGGGGAATGAAAATTACTGAGCCCGCCATTGATCTCGCGGTGATTGTGGCAATCGCTTCTTCATTCTGCAATAAACCAGTAGATCCTCAAGTGGTTGTGATTGGAGAAGTAGGATTAGGCGGTGAAGTGAGATCTGTTGCGCGTGTTGAGAGCCGAATAAAAGAAGCAATTAATATGGGATTTAAAAAATGTGTCTTGCCAAGTCGTAATTTGAAAGGAATATCGAATCAGCTCTCGCAGAAAATAGAACTTCATGGTATTGAGTTAGTAGAAGAGGCTATTCGAAGTCTCGTTGGTTAAGTAGGAAGACATATGTTCTGGATTAGGATTAATGCAGGGATTTTTGAATGATTGAAATAAGTGTCTTGCGAAGAATTGTGAGTTCATTTGAATTAAATGTGTCAAATTTAGGTGGGAAATTTGGTAAGACAATGCATGAAAAGTAATCAGATTAGTTTGGAAACCATTCATAAAATCAAAGTGGGATCCAGGGCTTCAAAGCTATCTCAAGCGCAGGTTAAGGAAATTCTAGAGGGTTTGCATCGCTATCATCCCAAAGTTACTTTTGATCCCATTTTTTTAAAAACCATTGGCGATGTTGACTTAGCATCGAGTTTAAGAAATATGGATAAAACTGATTTTTTTACTCGCGATATCGATTTGATGCAGCTTGCAGGCATGTGTCGTATTGCGATTCACTCTGCAAAAGATCTCCCAGAGCCTCTTCCGAAAGGATTGAAACTTATCGCGCTGACACGAGGAGTGGATCCGTCAGATTCTCTTGTATTACGTAAAGGGGAATATTTCCAAACATTGCCGCAAGGGAGTGTAATAGGAACCTCCTCAGTGCGTCGAGAAGAAGCTGTGCGCAGACTGAAAAGCGACCTGACTTTTACAGAAGTGCGCGGTTCTGTCGAAATCCGCTTGAAGGCATTAGACGAAAAAAAAATCGATGGGCTTATTATCGCAGAAGCGGCGCTTATCCGACTTAAGTTGACATATTTAAACCGTATTAAACTCTCTGGAGACTCAGCTCTTTTGCAAGGAAAGCTTGCTGTTGTAGGACGAGAGGATGACATAGAAATGGAGAAATTATTTAACTCAATTAACTGTGGATAAATTGAAAACATTGTATCTCGGACTTGATCCTTCCAACTATCAAACTAATAATCAACTCATCCATTTTCCCATTATTCAAATTGTTCCGAAAGATTTCGATGCTATGGCAATCAAGCATGTCATTGATGATATTACCGATTATACTCATGTCATTTTTACGAGTAAGAATGGGGTAGGTGTGTTCTTTAATGCGCTTAAGCATCATGGGTATGGCCTTGAGCATTTTAATCATATTAAATTTATTGTAATTGGGAAAATGACAGCAAAAGCATTAGAGGTAAATGGGATCAAGCCTTACCGAATGGCGCAAGATGAAACTCAGGAGGGGGTGATTGCCCTTCTCAAACAAGAATGTCTGAATGATGCTTACCTCTGCCTTCCTTGTTCTTCTCTCGCTAGACCTCTGCTTGTCCAGTTCATCATGCAACAAAAAGTGCGTCACCAGCTCTGCTATATCTATGATACATTACCCGTTAAAAATATAGACCTACCTGACTTAAGTACTGTAGATGAAATTATTTTTACAAGCCCATCAACAGTTGATGCTTTTATTATACTATACGGTGAGCTTCCTAAAAATAAATCTTTAATACCTATTGGCCCAATTACTCGAGAGAGATTTAATTATACTTTTAATATGAGTCACTTTTCACGATCTGCCTTGTTTAGATATGCATGATTTGATACTATGACTAGTTCACAGGATCGAGATGTAAAGGTAGCGGAATGGTATGGGGTTTTTAAGATTATTCTCGAGGCATAAGCCTAAAGGTAAAGTGCAATCTACCAAGAGTGATGGATTTAGCGGATGGGTGAAATGTACTCATTGTGATGAGATGGTACATGCACATGAGCTTCAAGATAATAAGAACTGTTGTCCTAAATGTAATTATCACTATCGCATTTCTGCACTGACACGTATCGACATGCTTTCGGATGAAGATACATTTAAAGAGCTCTTTACAGAGTTTAGAGCCACAGATCCTCTCAAATTCGTAGATGATAAGTCATATGTACTGCGCATTGAGCAGGCAGAAAAAAAGTCTGAAAGGTCAGAGGCTGTTACCGTAGGAACCTGTAAATTGAACAAGCAAGAAATAGCACTTGCAGTTTTCGATTTTAGTTTTATGGGTGGTTCAATGGGGTCTGTTGTAGGAGAAAAAATCATGCTCCTTATTGAGCATGCGATCAAGTATCGCCTACCTTTAGTGATCGTTTCTGCATCAGGTGGAGCTAGGATGCAAGAATCGATCTTTTCTCTGATGCAGATGGCAAAAACGTCAGCAGCTTTAGCTAAGTACCACAATATGAAGCTCCCTTATGTGTCTGTGCTTACCAATCCAACTACCGGAGGAGTCACTGCTTCATTTGCATCTCTTGGAGATATTATTATCGCAGAGCCTAATGCCCTCATTGGTTTTGCAGGACCTCGAGTAGTCGAGCAAACAATTCGCCAAAAGTTACCAGATTCAGCACAAAAATCTGAATTTCTTCTAGAAAAGGGAATGATTGATTGCATCGTTCATCGCAATGAATTAAAACAAAAACTATCGTTTTTTATTAACTTTTTATTTGATAACGAGCCCAATAATAGTCAGAAGAAATCTGATGATCAGACATTAGATAATAAACTAATTAGTCAATCAAGCAGGCTTGATGATTTAATAGCTCTTTCGAAGAAGGAGAGAGAGAGAAATAAGATTCACGTCTTATCGGCAAGGGAATAGTATCACATGATGAAAAAGATTAAAGTACCCATTTTGATCGATGAGAAAATTGATCTTCCTTGCTACGCATCAGATGATGCATCCGGTGCAGATGTGAGAGCCTCGATTAAAGAGTCGATATTCATTCAAAGTGGCAAGGCAGCTTTGATCCCTACATCACTCCATTTTGCCATTCCTCAGGGATATGAAATTCAAATACGCCCAAGAAGTGGACTGGCATATAAGCATCAAATTACCGTACTGAATACACCAGGAACAATCGATGCGGATTATCGAGGGGAGGTGAGTATTATACTTATTAATCATGGGGAAAAAATATTTGAAGTCAAACCAGGAATGAGAATTGCTCAGATGGTACTTGCAGCAGTGTTACAGGCAGAGTTTGTTTTGGAGGACGTGCTTGTTCCAACAACCCGAGGAGAAGGTGGTTTTGGCCATACCGGTACAAGTTAAAGGTTCAGAGAAATCTAAACAATTAAGTAATCTACTCAAGCGCTTTACGAAAGGGGATAAGCAAGCTCCTCGATTATCTGAATATATGGACAAAGAGCTAGTAACTTTTTTAGAAGTCGCTGATCGAGATACAGCCCTGACATCACTTGTGGATCTACTTTCTGAGAATAATAAACTCAAAGACCGTAATACCTTTTTTAAAGCGCTCATGCAACGAGAAAGTATCGTATCTACTGGCATTGGTATGGGAGTGGCAATTCCGCATGCAAAACTCGATGAATTTGATGATTTTTTCATTGCAATTAGTATTCAGAAGTCACAAGAAGGGATTGAGTGGGATGCACTGGATGGTTCACCCGTTTACATCATTTTTATGATCGGGGGGCCCCCCGATCGGCAAACAGAATATCTACAGATACTCTCTAGGCTTACCATGGCTATCAAAGATGAAACTTGTCGGGATCAACTCCGTACCTCTCAAACACCTGAAGCAGCTCTAGATTTCTTCAAAAACTGCTAATCAGTACTACTTTTGTAGTTGCTGTCTGATCTTTAGCAAATGATTAACCTGATTTATTGTTTATGAGAGAGAAGAGAGTTGTAATAAACTCGTTGTTCATTGTACTTTAAAGAAAATATTGTATAGAGAGGGCAAATGGATCTAAAAATTAAAGATGTTGCTGAGCTACTGAATGTCTCACAGGCTACGATAAGACGTTGGCTATCAAAAGGTAAAATTCCTGCTTACCGATTATATCATCAGTACCGCTTTAGTCGCATTGAAATTGAAAATTGGATGATGAGTTGTCGGCTTAAACAAAATCAAAGTGATTTTACTTACTCTCAAGAAGAACAAATTTATCCTATCAAAGCACTGTTAGATGATGAGATTGAGAAGAAAAAGGGAATGCAGCATTTTAGTTTATATCGTTCGATCAATCGAGGGGGAGTCATTATCAACCTCGAAGCCAAAACAAAAAATGAGGTGATTGTTCAAACGATGGATCGCACAGCTAGCATGCTTTCTTTAGATGTCAATGTCTTGACAGAACTCCTAATAGATCGTGAAAAGCTTATGCCGACAGCTCTTAATCATGGTATTGCTGTTCCTCATGCACGGGATTTTTTACTCAAAGGATCGGTTGATATGATCACCGTTGTTTTTTTAAAGCAACCGATTGAATGGGGTGCACTTGATGATAAACCGGTCCATACTCTCTTTTTTCTTTTTGCTACAGATGATAAAAGGCATCTTCAACTGCTTACTAAACTTGCGCATCTTAGTAGCAATGAAGAGGCTCTCGAGCTTTTTCAATCAAGGCCTGATAAGAAAGAACTTCTCGAGTATATCAAAAACTGGGAGTCTATTGTAAATAATCGATGAATCCTGAATTTAAGCGTGCTTTCATCGATCCATTGATTCTCGTGCAGGTGTGTTTTTGCTTCGAGATCAATGAAATTCCGTCTAAACTTAAGGGGTTTTTCTAGAACATCTTACCGCAGGTTATTCATTTCATTTTTTCTTTTTTCTCGGAGAACTCTTGAATTAAATCAAATCAAATATATCAATTAGTAGGTTTATCTGAACTGTAGATGTGTATCATGTGATTTAATAAGAGGCGTCATTTAATCAGCTGATGTTTGATTGTATTTTGATCAAGTTGCATGGGCCTATGAACTTTTGTACACCCCAATCGGATGAGCAATCTAGTCTTGCAGACTCTGATTGGGGTTATTGTCCTTACCATTTAAGGGAATATCCATTTGATCTTAAGTACTCTATACAAACAACTTAGATTAAGTAGAGTTTCCTTTTTGATTTCCTGTGCTAGTGGAGGTTAGCTTTTGTTCCTTATTCGGGATTTCGTCAATGAATTCAAGATTGCTGTCTCTCAATGTAATGAGAATGGTCTTTGGGTCATTTCCTTCGAGCAGGAGTTTTTCTGCAAGTGGATCTTCAAGGCATTGTTCAATAGTACGTCTTAAGGTTCTAGCTCCCATTTCAGGTTGGAATTTTTTATCTACGAGGAAGGATTTTGCATCGTTCGTAAGTGAAATTACGATGTTTTTACGCCCAAGACGAGTTTTGAGTTTATTGACTTCGAGATCGATCACGCGCATTAGATCTGTTTTATCAAGCACCCTAAAGATCACTGTATCATCAAGACGATTAATGAACTCAGGTTTGAAGTGTTTTTTTGTTGCTTTGTCAATTTTTTCACGCATGGTTTGGTAATCCATCACTCCATCTTGAATATCAAATCCAAGTTCTGTGTTTCTACGGATCAAGTTTGATCCGAGATTGGATGTCATGACGATAATTGTATTGCGGAAAGAGATCTTGCGTCCAAAGGAATCCGTTAGCCTTCCCTCTTCGAGAATTTGAAGGAGAATATTGATCACATCAGGGTGTGCTTTTTCCACTTCATCGAAGAGAACAACAGAGTAAGGACGCTGACGTACTTGTTCTGTAAGCTGTCCACCTTCTTCATGACCTACATATCCTGGAGGCGATCCTGTCATGCGGCTGACTGTAAATTTTTCCATATACTCAGACATATCGACATGGATCAGAGCCTCTGATCCACCGAACATTTGTACGGCAAGCTGTTTTGCAAGGAGTGTTTTCCCCACACCAGTAGGTCCTAAGAAAAGGAAGGCGCCAATCGGGCGATTTGGGTCTTTAATATCTGCTTTGCTACGTCTGATCGAGCGACAGACCACATCAATGGCTTCACTTTGACCAATAATATGCTCCTTTAGAATCTCTTGCATGTTTAGAACTCTAGCAGCTTCCCCTTCAGTGAGTCTCGTAATGGGGATCCCAGTTTGCTTTGCGACAACAGATGCAATATCATCCTCATCGACAATCATTTGGTGTTCTTCTTTATTCTTTGTCCATTCTTCGTGGATGCTCTGGAGCTTCTTGCGTAGAGTTTTTTCTTTATCGCGAAGCTTCGCGGCTTTTTCATACTCTTGCTTCCCAATTGAGTCTTCTTTTGCCTGTCTTAAGTCTTCAATTTCAATTTCGTATTGCTTGATCTCTTGGGGCTGGTGCATTTTTGAGATATGAGCTTTGGCTCCAGCAATATCGATTAGATCAATAGCTTTATCGGGTAGGAATCTTCCTGTAATATAACGATCTGATAGGAAAACGGCACTGTGCACGGCGTCATCTGTGAAAATACAATGGTGGTGATTCTCATACTGTTTCTTTAGACCAAAGAGTATCGAATAGGCTTCTTCTAAGGTAGGAGGGGCTACTTGAATCTTTTGAAAGCGTCGCTCTAAGGCTGCATCTTTCTCAATATGTTTGCGGAACTCATCAATTGTAGTTGCGCCGATACACTGGATTTCTCCACGGGATAACGCAGGTTTTAAGATATTGGAGGCGTCGATAGCTCCTTCTGCAGCTCCAGCGCCTACAATCGTATGGATTTCATCAATAAAGAGAAGAATATTTCCATGGTGTTTAATCTCGTCCATGACAGTTTTAATCCGCTCTTCAAATTGACCACGGTATTTTGTTCCGGCAATCATCAATGTGAGGTCGAGAGAGATGAGGGTTTTTTTCGCTAGATGATCGGGCACGTCATTATTAACAATAGCCTGAGCAAGCCCTTCGACAATTGCTGTCTTACCAACCCCTGCTTCTCCAATCAGTACAGGATTGTTTTTGCGTCTTCGACAAAGGATAAGGATGAGCTGCTCGACCTCATTTTTTCTTCCAATCACAGGGTCCAGCTTTCCATCGCGACAGAGCTTTGTTAAATCGTGAGCATAAGCCTTAAGAGCGGGAGTCTTTTTATTGGATGAGCCTGTTCCGTCTTGCCCTCGAGGAATCGATTGAGAAGAAGCCATTCCCATCGGTGGAAGTTGGAGGTTAAACATCTCTAATTCTTTAAGAACTTCTTTGTGAACTTCTTTTAAATTGATGTTTAAGTTTTCGAGAATTTGTGTGGCTACACTATCATTTTGTCTGAGGAGTGCTAAAAGAAGATGTTCAGTTCCTACGTAATTGTGGTTGAGGCTTGATGCTTCCTCATTGGCGTATTCGAAAACTGTTTTTACTTTTCCTGTGAGGGTTGGATCGCCATACACTTGGATTTCTGGCCCAAATCCGACGAGTCTTTCCACCTCATTAAGTACAGTATCGTAATTGATATCGAGGTTTCTAAGAACATTAACAGCGATTCCTTGACCAAGCTTCAATAGGCCAAGGAGGATATGCTCTGTGCTTAAATAATTATGGTTAAGTCTCTGAGCTTCTTTCTTGGCAAGCTTAATAACTTGTTTCGCTCGATTGGTAAATTTGTCAAACATCTTAAAATCCAGATTATAAGGTTATTATGAGAATAACGGTTGTTTTTAGGGCAGGTCTTAATCCCCATTTTGAGAATTTTTTCTTTTTTTGTAAATCGTGGTTTCATCTCTGTCCTAAAAACTGGTTTTTTGTTACTTTTAACCTTCTCTAAGCGAGTAGGAAACAAACATGTGGAAATTTTTAGATACCGGATTTGGCACTGCTGAAGAAAATATGAAGATCGATGCTGATCTGTTATCTCAACTTAAACCAACCGATGATCCTACTCTCCACTTTTATGATTGGAAACAGAAAAGTGCGACTTACGGTTACTTTATTCCAGTGGAACGTTATCTTGATCTCAATTTTGCGAAAAAGTGGGATCTTGACCTAGCAAGACGCCCAACTGGAGGGGGGGTTGTTTTTCACATTTCCGACCTGGCCTTTTCAGTACTTATTCCAGAGTTGCATGAGGGCTACTTCCAGAATACACTGGATAATTACAATTTTATCAATAATCGGGTTTTAAAGGGAGTGGAATTTTTTTTTCAAACTCCTGTTTTTCCCCAGCTTCTCCCTGAGGAGCCAGAGCCTCTCGACCCTAGCTCGGCTCACTTTTGTATGGCCAAACCAACGAAGTATGATGTAATGTTAAGAGGTAAAAAGATTGCAGGAGCAGCCCAAAGACGGCGAAAATGGGGTTATTTACATCAAGGAAGCATTGCAATCGCCCTTCCTCCAGAGGAAATGTTATACGAATTACTTCTGCCAGGAACGAAAGTGCTTGAAGCAATGAAAAAAACTACTTACTCTATCTTGGGTATGAATTGGACAAAACCTGAATTAATTGATGTGCGACTGGCACTCAAAGAATCTCTCAAAAAAAGTTTTCTCGATGGCTAAGAAAAAAACAGCGATAACTCCGGTACGAAAAGAAAACTATCCAGAGTGGTATCAACAGATAATCAAAGTTGCTGAGCTAGCAGAGCACTCTCCTGTGCGAGGATGCATGGTAGTCAAGCCGTGGGGCTATGCTATTTGGGAGAATATTCAACGCATTTTAGATGGAACATTCAAGGAGCTCGGACATGAGAATGCTTACTTCCCTCTATTTATTCCACTTAGCTACATTCAGCGTGAAGCGAGGCATGTTGAGGGCTTTGCATCGGAATGCGCCGTTGTAACCCATCATAGGCTTGAGAAGAATAAGGAAGGGGAGCTGGTTCCTGCGGGGCCACTCAAAGAGCCTCTTATCGTCAGGCCTACCTCTGAAATGATTATTGGAGAGATGTTTTCTAAGTGGATTAAATCCTATCGAGACTTGCCCATCTTAATGAATCAATGGTGCAACATTGTTCGTTGGGAAATGCGTACCCGTCTGTTTCTCCGTACCACAGAATTTCTATGGCAAGAAGGGCATACCGCACATGCAACAAAAGAAGAAGCACGCACACATGCAAAGCTAATGCTAGATAACTATATTGAATTCATAGAGTCCTATTTAGCTGTTCCTCTCATTAAAGGGGTAAAGACTGAATCAGAGCAATTCCCAGGGGCTGTTAGCACTTATACTTTTGAAGCGATGATGCAAGATGGAAAAGCGCTTCAAGCGGGAACCTCTCATTTTCTTGGACAGAACTTTGCTAAGGCGAGCAATATAACCTTTAGAGATCAACTTGGAAGAGATCAGCACGCATGGACCACTTCTTGGGGAGTAACAACACGTCTTATTGGTGCGTTGATCATGGTCCATAGCGATGATGACGGACTCGTATTACCACCCCGTATTGCCTCTGCTCAAGTTGTACTCATTCCAATCGTACACAAATCTGAAATGGAGAAAGAGGTTTTTGCCTATTGCGATGCCCTTGCTAAAGAGATGCGCACTATTGATTACTGTGGTTCCAAGCTCACCATCAAGATAGATAAGAGTGAAACGAGAGGTGGTGGAAAAGTGTGGTATTGGATTAAGAAAGGAGTGCCTATCCGTATTGAAATTGGCCCTAAAGAGATTAAAGAGAACTCTCTTAGCGTCACCAAGCGTACGAAAGCACATCGAGAATTCTTCCTTCAATCAAAGGAAGAGCTACTGACATCTATCGTATTTCAGCTTGAGGAGATACAACAAGAGCTCTATGATAGAGCAAAGATTTTTCTTGATACGAATACAGTTAAAATCGATACGAAGGAGGAGTTCTATGCCTTTTTCAAAGAGAGTAAATATCCTCATGGATTTGCCTATTCTCACTGGTCTGGCGATCCTAAGGTTGAAAAACTGGTTCAGGAGGAGCTCAATGTAACGATTCGATGCATTCCCTTTGATGCTCCTGAAGAAGAGGGTAGATGTGTGATTACTGGCGAGAAGAGTTGTCGCCGCGTCCTTTTTGCCAAGTCTTATTAATCAGAAATTCTAAGTAGTGAAAGGGGACTGTGAATATGTATGCCAAGAAGGGCATTACCAATGTCCATAGATCATATTTTTTTTAAAAATGCTTTGCATCAAGTATTGTATCTACTGGAGTTGCTGTGTTTAGAGTGGTAATATTTGTGTCATATATGCTTGTTACATAGGATTTATTCACTGTTGTGGTTCCTTTTATCATTACTTAATCTAATAAAAGTTTTTGATTCTTCAGACATCTATCCATTAAAATCTAACAACTAAGTGAGGGTCATCAGGTTTATTTTTCGTCTGATGCAGTTTTCTAAGTTAGGTAGATAGTTTCCGCGTTTGGGTGGTTGTTTTTGAGAGGATATGAGCGAATGAGTGCTTGATATGGAATGCATCCTTTATATAGTTGTGTTTTATATATAAGTAATAACACATTGCCATTTGCATATTCAACTTAATGATATGATTATACATTTTATGGATGAAAAATCATTACCTGGTAGCTGTTGATTTAATATTTAAGTTATATAATCCTGATTCTATATTATTAATTATAAATAAATAGACATATTAAATAATATATTGTTATATCTGTAATATCATATAGTTTTTATTAATATATATATTTACCAAGAATACGGTTAAGAGGTGGATTGATGACAAGACCGACTCAAGCACAGATTAGGAAAGAAAATGGTCAAATCTTTAAGCGTTTAACAGATAAGTTTGGTGATGAACTGATTGATAAGGTTTTGGGTGCTGTAACATCTGAGTATAGAGATGCTTTTGCTTCTGGCAAGGAACCTCTCGTTCTTCATGAGGAAAAAATCATTTCCAGGGCGCAGAACCTTATGGCCATAGAAGCACTTGATGACAAGATGAAATTGGCGCAAGTTCCAAAGCGAAAAGAGATCGATCTTGATTTAAGGAAAAAGAATTTAGCTGAAACGAAGGCCTTTCAGAAGCGTTTAGACAAGGAATTTAATCAAGAGATTATAAAAGAGGTTTTGACTCACATCCCCAATGTGATTTGCGATGAGATCACAACTGGAGAGATCAGCATGACTAGGTATATGGATGTTATCATGTGGAAATGTAAGTCCCTCAAACGTAAGCGTACATCTCAGGCTGTAAGAAAGGGCTCTTCTAATGTAGTAGGTAAATTACCTCATTTAGAAAAGCTAGCAAAAGAATTAGAATTAGGGGAGATTGAGGAGTATCGGTCCTATTCAAAAAAGACAGATTTAGATCAGATTGCAGCAGGAGATTTCTTTTTTAAAAGTGGTGATCATAGATATGTGCTTAGGCTATTGAATAATCCTATGCAAGAAATATTTGCGACGCGCCTGCTTTCACTAGGAGGGGTAAAGACGCCAGATATGAGGGTAATTTTGAGAGAATCTGAAGTGGGGCAAATGATTGTACAAAAGATCTATGCATTTGTATTACAGGCAGAGGCGGAAATTTCAAAAGTGCATCCGATGTATTATATGATAATGGCTGAGCTTGAAGGGATATCTGGAACCTGTCTATCGAGTAGTGTGATTCAAAACTCTCTTAATGTTGACGAATACTCCCTTGATAATATATTTGAAGAATTAGGGGAGATGGGAGCTTTTGATCTTTTTCTCTATTACCGAGATCGATTTGGTCATATCGGGTCGACTAATTCCAATAACTATATCCTGATGCATCAGGGGCAAATGCTCACGGGAGTATCTGCTACTAAGCAACTTGCTAATTTAGAGATGAAGAAATCTTCTAAAATTATTTATGTCGATCCTTTTGATGCAGTCATCGCAATAGTATCTGAAATCATGGTTCATGGAGAGAAAATATCTAAAGGATCTATTGCGTTTTGGTATGGACTTCCTGAACAACTTAAAAAAGGATTAGATCGCAATCGAGCTCTGTTTGCTTGCCAAAGGGGGTTGGTGAAGGGGCTTATAACACTTTCTGAATTCACCAAGGAAGATATTCAAGACCTTTATAACGAGGTTGTGCAATATGGGGCAGATTCTAATGTGGTTGACATTGATGTGTATTTAAAAATGCTCACTAGAGTTCAAAAAGCGCTATGTGAGGTTGGTTTCTGATGGATGAGGAAGATCTGCATTCTGAGGTGGAAGATGCTCTTAGTAAACTCTCCAAAGAAATTAAAGAATTTAACTATCAGTACCTTCGAGAACTAGCAGATGAGTTTGGACGCGATGTGATTGACCAAATGCTTTTTGAGAGCTCTGCCTATTTTAAAAAGGGGGTTATTGAAGGATCGGTTCTTCTTAGCAGCTTTGAGATTAATCTTCGTAGTTGGGCTCATCAAATCACTTATATGAGAGAACTTTATAAGGTGAAAAAAGAACAGTGGGCAGCTGTGAAACAGCTGACTGCATCCGCTCTCAGAAATAATCAGCTCGATAATAAGGCTCTAATTAAAAGTCTTAAAAAAAAATACTCTAAAGAAATTGTTAGTAAGCTTTTAGACTCATTATTAAGTTCGAAGAGAGAAGCTATTAAGCAGGGGAGTGTCGCTTTAAGTCAATATGCTGATATTTTAGACAAGAAGTGTGAGTTATGGACATTAAAATCTGTCGTTCACAACAGGGTGTTAAAGAAGCAGGCGGTTGGAGAGCTCCCAAATCTAGAAGGACTGGGGAAATTTTTTAAGGATGCAAAAATCACGAAATACTTTTTTGGACTTCAGGGGGCTTTTTTCTTTACAGTAGCTGATGTGAACTATGTGGTGAAACCAGTGATGAATCCTAAGGGAGAAATCTTTGCTAACTACTTTTTTCTTTATGGTGGAATTAAAACACCGGATTCGAGGGTCGTACCTATTAAATCAGGGATTGGTAGAGCGATCACGAAGAAAATTGAGGAGTATAAAGAAAAAGAGAAACCCTCAATTGAGATTCCAAATTCCAAGTTCTACATGATCATGACTGAAATTATCGGAGTGGCTCTTGATAAGATTACTCCAGGGATTTTGGATTATACACTCAAAGAAGACCCCAAGTCGCTCGAGCAAATTCTGTTAGATGTGGGGTATATTGGAGCCTACGATCTTTTTATCTACTATCAAGATCGTTTGAGTTTGCTTGGGCCTGTCAATTACGATAATATCATACTACTCGTCGAGGGGAATAAATTTTCAGGAGCTGCTGCAATTGATCAGGAAGCAAAATTGGAGGAGATTGCTCCAAAAAATGCAATGATGTACTACGATCCGTTTGCAACAATTGAAATGGTGATTGGTGAGATTATTGAACATGGAGAGCTCACTTCAAGAGGGGCTATCAGTATTTGGCTGGGATTTATCGAAAGTATTCATGAGCGTATTGATCGAACTCGAGGTCTTACCATTATTCAACGGGGTTTAATGAAAGGAATTCGTGAAATCGCAGCTCTTCATGAGGAGGATCTGAACTTAATTTTTGAAGAATCCACAAAGATTTTCAATGTCAAAGGCGATGAGGTTGATCTTTCCGCTTATCAAAAGATGCTCGTTATTTTCCAACAAGTGCTTTTTTCTGCAGAAATTCATTAGGCCTAGCAATTCTCAAGTGCTTGTAAGGTTTGGAGCTTGCTTACTAGGATTTTTTTTAATGATGAATCAAAAAAAAGAGAACTTAGCCGGTGCAAATAGACATTAGGCTCCCTTTTTATCGATAAAGTGGATTAGATCAAATGAGGCAATGCTTATGAACAGCTTGTCTTGGAATATGGTTGAATGAGACGGCTTACGCATGAATAGCATTGCTTTTCCCAATATAACCCCAGTGTTATATCCAAACAAAAATCCTTTGAGGGCTTGTCTAGACTCATCCAGATGAGATTCCACTTTTGATGACGCGATTTAGTAGAGATTTCTCTTTCTTACATCATTCGTCTGATTTTTTTGTATAAATATTTTGATAAAAAACACTCCTTTTCGGCTGCGTAAAAGAGAGTTGTCTGTTACTCTTGCTTTTCAGTTATAAGTAGGGTTTGGATATGTTAGGGTTTGTAAAGAAATATCAGCGATTATTCTTAGTGATAGTTTTTGTTTTTGTGGGGACCTCCTTTGTGTTCTATGGGGTGTCTCATAATTTTTCACCTGAGCAAAAAGAAGTCGATAAGGAAATTTGTGAGGCCATTGATGGCTCCAAAATGTACAAAAGTGAGATCGATCAAATGGCAAGATTTTTGGCATCTGACCAGTTTGATGTGAATCAAGAACAAAGAGTTGTTCCTAATTTTTTTAATGATGGTGTGATCAGAAATGACTTTCTTGCTTCAGGGCTTGGAATTATGCTGATCGAAGCCTATTTTGAAATGCTCACTGATGACTTGCAGTCCCGCTTTGCAAAATTTCAATGCTTTAAGCCTTATGTTCATTACCAAGAGCCTTACATCAGCGCAGAAAATCTGTGGAGCAAAACAAATCCTTCGCTGAAAGAAAATTTCAATTCCTTCATGAGTAAGAGCAACCACTTTTCTCCTAAAGGAATGGAACTCCTTGTCGATCTCTATCTGGGTCAATCCTCTTTCCCAGCTCCACTAATGCGGCAGTTATTAATGTATCAACAGAGCCAATTTTCCAATATCGTTCCAGATCCTATCCTCTATCAAGGGGATCTTAACCTCTTTCGCTGTCACTCTGTGACAGATTGGTTCGGGCCTAATTTTATCGAACTTATTTCGCAGGTGATTTACAATGGGGCCATCTACGCTAAAGAGCAGGGGTATGTGGTGACAGATGGTGAGGCAAAAGCCCAGCTTGTCTGTAATGGTTTTGAAGCGCTCAAAAAGCAAAAAAAAGATGATGAAAATGTGACTGGAGAGGAACTTTCCGATCTTTTTCAGAGACAACTCAGCTATTTGGGTCTTTCTGAGAAATCTGCTGTGAGTATTTGGAAAAAGGTGATGCTCTTTAGACGTCTTGTTAACGATCGGGCTTACTCGGTCTTTCTCGATCCTCTTGTTCATAAGCAGTTCTCTACCTTTGCCTCTCGAGAAGTAGAAGTTGATTTATACCAGATGCCTCAAGAATTTCAATTTAAGGATTTCAATACCCTGCTCAGATTTCAACTTTATCTCGGTGCTATTTCCGATGAATCGAAGACTCTATTGCCAACAAAGTTCCGTTCTATTGATGAGGTTGATCATGCGTATCCGATGCTTGTTGGAAAAACGTACGATATTAAGTACGCCTCTGTGGATAAAGAGGAAATTTCACTTAATGTGAGTGTGAAGGATACCTGGGATTGGCAGAGAAATGATAGCAATTATGCTCTTCTTGAAGACTCCTTCCCTGAAATAAGAAGAAAAAAAGCGATGACAGCTACTGCGAGAAGAGCAGCTCTGGATTCTCTTGATGATACACTCAGGCTTCAAGTCGATACCTTTACTCGCTGTCAAATTGTTGATGATCATCCTGATTGGATTCTTGATCATTTAAAAGATCCGTATTTTCATCATCTTCAATTCATTCTGTCTAAGTATGGGACGGAAGTGCCCCTTGCTGGTATTAAAGACAGAGAGAAGTTTTACCGGCTCCTTGAAAATAGTAGTCACTCAGAACAGTGCAAGCGGGAACTTGAGAATACTACTTTTGATGGAAAAACCTATTACCGGATTCATATTATTCATCAGGGGTCTAAGGAGATTTTGACATTTGCTCAGGCAGAAGAGAAAGACCTTTTAAAACCTCTTCTCGAAGAGAAACTGCAAGAAGCCTATCTTAAGGTGAGAAGGCAAGATTTGACTGCGTTTCAATATGCAAATGGTACATGGAAAAATTTTAATGAGGTGTCTGATTACGTCGGAAAATATCTGTATGCTGATCTCATGAAACAGATAGAGGATTCTTATTTAGCTGAAGGTCATCAGCTCAAAATAGGGACTCTCAAAGAAGATCTTAGTTTTTATACCAATTACTTCTTTTACAAGCCTATGAAAGATGCGAAAGCCAATCTATTGCAGAACGGGCCAGAAAGCAATACATCGACCCTTGCTGATCAATGGAAGTTAAAGAAAAGTCACACCACTTATAGGACCAAAGGGGTGAGTCCTTATTTTGATGAGTCACTGTTTGAAATGTCTTTACAGAACTGGTCAGATCTTCAGCTTACTCAGCCAGGGGGGTTTGCTTTCTATCAAGTTACGGCTCAAAATCATGAAGCCCCATCCCTTATTAAAGAAGTGCAAGCTGGTCAGCAGATTCTGTCCAGGGAAGCGCGTCTCGAATTCATGCAAACATTTATTAAATATTTGAAAGAACGTGGAGCTATTCATTTAATGACGCGACAAGTTGATGACAATTAAAAATGTTAGTCCTCTTACGCCTCTGAGTTTTTTTACGATTAGTGCAGAGATTCCTTATTTAAAAAAGGCGCCAAAGCAGTGGTTAAAAAATCCCTACCTGCTTCCTGATACAAGTGCCTATCTGAATGAGGAGAGTTTTGCTAAAATTGCGATGGGATGGAATGAGGATGGTTTTCTTTTTCATATTGCTGTAGAGAAATCGTTTGAAGAAGCATGCTTTCCCGAAGTGGAGAAGGGAGATGGTATAGAAATTTTTATTGATACTCGCGATCTAAAATCATCGAAAGTCATGACACGATTTTGCCATCACTTTGTTTTTTTACCTAAAGAAGTCGGAGGAGTATTAGCAAAGGAAGTCACTTCTTTTCGAGGAGAGGATTCACATGCTCTTGCAGATTCTGACCACTTGAAATCTAAGTCGACTTTTGGAAAAGGCTGCTATACAGTGGATATTGAAATTCCCACAACGGCTCTTTGCGGTTTTGAGGAGAGGAAGGTAGGATTTAATTATCGGATTACTCGCCCTAAGTATGAAGGGCAACATTTCGCCGTCTCATCGCGAGCATTTGCGATCAATAGACACCCATCTCTTTGGGGAACCCTTAATCTTGGAGATAACTCATGAAATATACCCAATCCCATGACTGGATAAGCATCAAAGGGAATATTGGCACGGTTGGTATTACAAAGTACGCGCAAAAGGAACTTGGAGAAGTTGTCTATGTCGAGCTGCCTTTGGTGGGATCTATTGTGACATCTGGAGAAGAGGTTGTTGTTTTAGAATCGACAAAAGCCGCAGCAGATATTTACGCGCCCCTTTCTGGAAAAGTGATTAAGGTTAATACACCTCTCACTGAAAACGTGGCTTTTCTGAACGAACAGCCAGAAGGGCAGGGATGGCTCTATCAAGTGGAGTTTCAGAAAGAAGAAGAGTTAAGTGGACTAAAAAGTCGTGAAGAGTATCTGCAGATGGTAGAGTAAAAGCATCTAGGTTAGCCCGACTGCCTAGTCTTTTAGCAAGGGACCCCGCGACTCATGTATTTTTCAGGGTGTTCGTCTGAAATGGAAACTCAATCCAACATCCAGGATCTTTCTCCTTGTATGAATGAACATTATATTATCAAGTTTTGGAGTTTTTATTTGGTCGTACTCGATTATTCTAATGATGGTCTTCCTATTTAAGGAAGAGATAAAAGAAAAAGGGGAATGATCTACCGGATGAGGTCTACGACAGCTTGAATATGTACTCCTTGACTTGTTCGGAAAGGAGATTTATATAAAAGAGATGGAGGAATTTCTCTTCTTTTGTATGATCGAGTCATTTGGTTAATCATTTTCTTAATATATGAAGTTAGAATATAGAGCTCATGTGCTGAAAATAAAGAGGAAATCTTTTTGTCAGTTCGTTAAGATGTTCAAGCTATAGTAAGTGGTGTATTGGATATGATTTTTTTCCCAAGGTCTCGTCGCACGACGTGGATCACCTGGCTATCTATTTTTTGTGGGTTATTTATTGCAGTAATTTTGCGTCATTCGATCATTTCTACTGCCGGAGAGATTGTTTTAAGCAAGTTTGTTTTCAAGAGGGGTAAGGTTCATTTTTCCTATGCATCAGGGCAGTGGAAATGGGGTAAGATTCGATTCTCGAAGGTGGTTATTACAAAAGAGGGAATGCATGCAGAGATTGATGAGGTCACTCTCAAGTATCACATTCATGTTTACCCTTTAACGATTGATCATGAACTCTCTTTAACTGATCCCAAAATTCAAATAGAGAGAAAGGATGGATCGGAAACGCACTCTTATGGCCTATATCATTTGATTGCTCACCGATTATTAAAGCATCCCCTTGTTATAGAACGGGGGTGTGTTCAACTTTCTGGAGACAGAGACCCCCCATTAATTCCTTTTTCTTGCTACGTTACAGCTCTGAAAACAGCGCATGCGACTGTAGGGAATGAAGAGATCCATATCGAACTATCTCTTAAACAGGAAGAAATCCTTGCAAAGATTCATTTAAATCAACTGTCACTTCCTTGGATTGCTTCTCTCTATACTTTTATGCATTGGACGTTTGACGATGGGTACCTTGGGGGGGATATTGACCTATGTCTATTGAAGTCTAATGAGATTAAAAATCTCCATTATGCACTTGAAGTGGATAAACTCTCTTGCAGAAATTCAAAGTGGGCCGTTGCACTTAAAGCAGAAGAGTTCAAATTAAAAGAGCACTTTTTGTCGCTAAAAGATTATAATGCGCAATGCAAGAGGATGCTATTTCGGCAGATCTGGCCTTGTTTCCTTGGGGATGGTACATTACGTGGGGGAGAAGTCACCTTTGCTCACTGGAAGCTATCAGATGTTGAAGGGAACTTAAATTTCGATGTGCAGAACCACCCAATTATTGACCTTAAAGGGAAATGGCTGGAAAAGGATAAAAGTTATCAGTTTGATTTTTTTGGGAAGGGAACGGTTGTAAATCAATGGGCATGGAAAGTAGAGTGCGATTATCAAATGGGGCAGCAGCACATGCCCAACATGCGCACCTATTTATCCCTTATGTCTCCAGGACCCCATAATTATGTACTCCAAGCGGATATCTCCAACTTTAATGTCGACCAAATCTTACTTAGTCAAGGCCTATTTGCTCTGAAATTTCCTGATGTATGTCATCTTTCGATTACGGATGGGCTTGTGACTGGTAAGATCCATGCTTTTAGGAAAGATGGAAGCTGGCAGCGGATTACACTCAAAGATATTGTAGCAAACCAGGTAAAATGGAGTTGGAAGGAATCCCTTCTTTCGGGAACACTTGACACACTCCAGGGCAGTATTGGTGTTGATCTCGATCGCCAGCATTGGCTTGAGGAATCTGATTGGGATATTGTCATTCAAAATGCGGACATTCATTCAGGACTCGTGAGTCAATTTACAGGGCTTAATTTAAATCTATCGATGCATAATAAATACATTCGTGATTCCCGTTTTGAATGGGAATTTGGGGATATTTCTGGACATGTAGGGTTTGATGGCTCTTTTTCAAATTTAGCTTTAAAGATGCATATGGATGCTAAAACCAAAAGTCTTTTTACTCTTCTTGGGGGGGAATATATTCCAGATTCCTTGCTTAGTGAAAAGCAGGATATGGATTTAACAGCCCTTATTTCTCAAATAGGACCAAGATGGTTGATTGATGGAGAGTTAGCAGTTCATCACTCTAGTATCAAGACGGACTCCCTGACGTTTGGTTGTCGGATTGAGGAAAAAACTTTTTTAGAAGAGCGTTTTTCTCTTGAAGGACTTCAAAAAGCTTTTGTTAGTGGTTGGTTTCAGGCAAGGGATCTATCTGCACCCTCCTGTAACCTTCCGCTGAAGTTGATGAGTAAGGATTGGGAAATTGATGGCACAATAGATCTGGATGGGAGATTCGATGACAAGCAGCTGGAGTTCATCTTGCATCCCCATGCAGCAACGTTTAAATCGCGCTATTTCAACGCAGTGGTTGATGATGGAGATTTTTTTTCTAAGCAGAATTATAAAACCTTCCATTACGATTTTCAGACGGATGACTGGAAAGCAACAATTCCATTGAGGAACGTGTGGTTTCAGGACAATTTAGTTGGTCTTGAATTTGATGAACTTAATGCAATGGTTCTGATCGATGGAATGCAAATCCGTATGGAAAAGGTCGAAGCTTGTTCGAAAGGGGTCTATTTTGAAGGAGGGCTCACTCTGGATTGTGTCAGTGACAATGAGGTCAATCTTGATCTAAAGACCAATTCTATTAGGGGAACTGCAGAAAATGTTCAAACCTTTTTCAGACAGTTTGGTGCATTTTCTCACTTTAACCTGCCTCTCAGTGGACACATCTCAAGTGGTGATCAAGGCTTGAAACTGAAGGTGAATTTAGAAGGGAATCTGCTTCCTGATTGGCAACTTCTAGTCAGTTTAGATGAAGGGTGCTATGAGATCACTTCAGATGTAAAACTCGATCATCTGACTTTTGATTTATCTTGGGATTCGCGTGGCAACTACATCAATCTCACCGATATGCTTGGCACACTGCTACTTAGTGGTTCAGATAAGGTTCAAGATTACCGATTCAACACGAAATACTTGAAATTTTCTCCGCAAAGCCCTTGGGAGTTTGATATTAGCATTGAAAGGCCCACCTATGATGTTCTTCGTTGTATCGGATCAGTCTCAAAAGAGGTGAATGATGGGGGTATGAATATAATATTTAACGAAGGTCAACTCCGGTTTTTTGGCTCGAAACTGGACATTCAAGCATGCCAATTTGACAGAAGGTGGAATTTAGAGAGCATGCAATTTAAAACGTCTATACAGTCTTATGATCTCGTCAATTACATCGCCTTTTTGAATCAATGTGGGGTGATTCCCTTCAAAACGTCGATTTTAGAAGATTTGAGAACAGCGATGGTTGAAGGGGTAGTGGCTCTTAGTTGCCTTTATGATGATCAGGGAAGAGAAATCATTCTTGAAGCGCAATCTGATTATCTTCTAATTAGCGAAATTCCCATCAATCAATTTCATCTGCACGCAGTACGTCATGGGTCTGTGTGGGAGCTCAAAGATTTTCATGCAAATACCCTGAATGCTACAGCCTCCATTGAAAAACACAATGATATATGGAGTCTGAGTCATTTAGATATTGATCTGCACCACTCTTTTCTTAAGGGCAGCTCAGGAACGTATGACAAAGAGATCGAAAAATTTGATCTCATATTGGATGAGGTGGCTATAGATCTAGAGGAATGGCAACCCTTCTTGAATCAAATTGTAGAGAAGGATGGTTATCTTCAAGGTCTTGTAAAGCTCGATGGAAGTCTCAGTATCGATTGCACCAAAGGGATCAAGAACTGGAAGATCACTTCTGACTTGAATTTTTCCTCCACAGCACTAGGAAGGGGCGAGCTTATTGCGGAAACAAAAAGACCTTTTTCGATTGAGTATGACCCACAAGATTCTGTTTTAGTAAAAAATATGGATCTCAGACTGCTTCAAGAATCAGGACCTCAGCTCTGGGCAAATTGCCTTTGGGATCAGATCTCCTATTCATTTAAAAATAATTCATGGAAAGGACATAATGTAACAGTGTTGATTCCACCGGAAATGGTGAGATATCTCGGAAAAACAGATATGATTCCAGTACTTAGATATCGCAATGATAAACTACTTATTAGAGGGAATGAACTTAAATGGGAAAACCAAGTGGAGGCGATATTTGATTTCCATGTTGCCTCATCTTTTTCAATCAGTGGAATGATTAAGGAAGGGTACTATTGGGTGGGAGAACATGCCTGGTATATGAAGGATTTTACTTTTGATTTTAATAATGATCAACTGGCAACGCGTTGCAAATTTAATTTTCGAGAAACCCCTTTTGATATTGAATCGCATGTGATATTTGAACCTGTTCTTACAGCTCAGGTGTGTGTCAGAGATGGAAGTCAATCGAATGCAGAGCAATGCTTACTCATGAAGACTGGATGGAATGAAAACGAGGGGTTCTATGTGCAAAGTCTCGAAGGGGAAGTGTATGGTCTTGACTTTAACTTTCATCATCACCCTCAAAGTATTAAAATGGGTGAAATGGTTCTTTCTGGACAGCTTAAAATCAACGTACCAAATGTAGCTCCACTTCTGTCTACTGAAGTGGAGCATATGACCAAGCAAGTGGGATTAGGCTCTGGGTATAAGCTAAGTGGGGATATAATACTCTCCAAGGAAAATATGCGAAACTCGTACTTCACAGGGTTTTTAAAAGGACGTGACTTTGAGCTCATGGGATCGCATATGAAAACGCTCCAAAGTAATATATATATCAACTCATTCCAGGTGGTTCTAGCAGAATTCAAGATTAGTGACGAAGCGGGAATTTTTACAATCAATGAGGTGAAGTTTGAGCAGTTCGATGAAGGCAAATGGAACGTTCATATACCCGATATTAATCTGCAAGATTTTCGCCCAAGTCTTCTCAATCAAATTGGGAAATATCGGAGGAGGATACGACCTCTTGTTATTCAGGAGCTCAACTTTAGAAATATTCGGGGGGTAGTTGGGGATGCTAGTAGCTTTACAGGATGGGGAGAGCTCTCTTTCACCAACACATTTAAACGGAATTACAATATCCTTGATGTGCCGATTGAGATCATTGCGAGACTGGGTTTAGATCCAGGTATTATGGTTCCTATCCATGGAAGGCTTGAGTATCAGATTCACAATGGTAAAATCCATCTTACTGAGCTTAGAGATAGCTATAGTGAGGGGAAACGCTCCGACTTCTTCCTTTCACCTAGCTACATCTCATTCATTGACTTTGACGGAAGTATCCATATTAATATTAAGATGAAGCAGCATGTTTTGCTTAAATTAACAGAGCCCTTTACACTATCTATTCATGGCAACCTCAGCCAACCTAGATTTAGTCTAAAATAAAAAAAATAGGGCTCTGCTGTGCTTGTAACTGGTTTTACTAAAGTCGCAACACTGACTTCTAACTTCTTTGTTTTACTGAGGATATTCTTTAAAGAATCTATCTTCTTATTTATAATATGATGATTTAGATGATGACGAGCTTGCTCTCTATCTTTTATCCCTCCTATTGCCTCCACTGCAGGTCCCAGGACTTACTCTTTAGAAGATCCCTGTGTGAGGAGTGTTTGACCCACCTTCAGCTCCTAGACAAGAAGGAGTGCTGCGCTCTCTGTTTTAAGCCCTTTGGAGAGAGTAAGTATACCTTGTGTAGAGAGTGTTACAGGAACAAGAACTCTCCACGGTTGATTGGGGCCCTTGAAGGGTATGGTCCAGCCCTGTCACTTCTTCAGGAGATGAGGAGGAGGCCCAGAAAGGATCTCGCAAAAGTGATCGCCTCCTATATCATCTTGCAGTACTTCAATGTAGAAAAAGAGGTCCCTGACTATCTGATACCAATTCCAGAGCCGTGGATTCTTAACCTAGGAAAAAAGGAGAGTGTGAATCAGATGATTGCCAAAGAGATGGGTTGCCTCATCAAAAAACCTTTACTGAGCCCTTTGAAAGGGTTTTTTAATTTTTCAGACCAAACAGCAGAAATCCAATTTAAATTAAAATCTAGGTTTCTTAAAAAGGGGCACATGATTGTCAATAAAAATATACTTCTCATTGCAGATAACATACGAACTAAAGATCCATTTGTACAATGTCGAGATTTATTAACTCGTTTTTTTCCTGATAGATGTATTGGTATTGGATTAATCCATTCTATTGGAGAAGGTTGAAGTCAGTCATCAAATAAGTGGTCCAGTGTATATGAAACAGAGCTTAAAGCTTAGTGAGTGATAAATGATAGGAAATCCGTTTTATTTCTTGAAGCCATTACTATGGAATGCTAGAGTACCGGCGAGAACCCCATCCGTTTTGGACGTGGAAAACATATTCATAACTCATGAGAGAAGAGATGATTAAATGCACAACAAAAGAGTCTTGGGTACAATTTCTGCAATTCATTGAATCTCGATGTAGCAAAGTAGAGTTTAAGAATTGGTTTGTCCCGATAAAGTTGATTGCCTCAGAAGGAGATGGGATTGTCTTGGAAGTGCCTAACGTTTTTTTGCAGGAATATCTGCTCGATAATTATAAGGAAGATCTCGCGGCTTTTATCCCCGTTGATGAAAAAAGGAATCCGCTCATCACTTTTGTGATTAATCAATCAAGAAAAGAGAAGCCTAAAGCTGAGAAACCTCTTTTGTCCAAACCTAAAGATAAAAATCCTCATTGCAAGCTCAATGGGATCTATATCTTTGATAATTTTATTGAAGGGCCATCGAATCAGTTTATTAAATCTGCCGCACTTGGTGTGGCAGTAAAGCCAGGGAAGTCTTACAACCCTCTCTTTATACACGGGGGGGTGGGACTTGGTAAGACTCACCTGTTGCACGCTGTTGGACACTATGTGCAGCAGCATCATCGAAAATTACGCATTCACTGCATCACAACAGAAGGCTTTATTAATGATCTAGTATCTCATTTGCGTCATAAATCGATAGATAAGATGAAGCGATTCTACCGCACGCTTGATGTCCTTCTTGTTGATGATATTCAATTTTTACAGAACAGACTCAATTTTGAAGAGGAGTTTTGTAATACCTTTGAAAGCCTGATCAATCAGAATAAACAGATTGTCGTGACAAGTGATAAACCTCCTGGAGATCTAAAGCTCTCAGAGCGTATGATCGCCCGGATGGAGTGGGGGGTTGTTGCACATGTTGGCATGCCCGATTTGGAGACGCGCGTTGCGATTTTGCAACACAAAGCGGAACAAGGGGGAATTCAGATCACAAATAAGGTAGCTTTTTTTATAGCCGAGCATGTGTATAATAATGTGCGTCAACTTGAAGGGGCAATCAACAGATTAGGTGCCTATTGTAGACTGATGAACGAAGAGATAACTGAGGAAATGGCAGAGAGGTCTCTTTCAGAAATGTTCCAAAAACCTCTCGATAAGCAAGTCTCAGTTGATGAAATCCTCAAGGGAGTTTCGTCCATGTACAATGTACGGATTAGCGATCTTAAGGGTGCTGGACGAACGAGAAATGTTGCCTTTCCACGTCAAGTAGCGATGTATTTAGCGAAGGAGATGATGAGTGAGTCGCTTATGAAACTCGCCGCGTCCTTTGGTGGTAAGACTCATTCAACTCTTCTCCACGCCTGGAAGAAGGTTTCTAAAAAAATCAAAACCGATGAGACACTGCGCCGACAAATACAGATGACAAAGCAGAATATAGAAGCATGAGAAGAGGCTCTTTTGTCTGAGTCACTCCATAAATTGATTGGATGACTTATTTCCGATTAACATTTCTTGTGGCTTTTCAAGGCTTTCATGCTGTCAGGCATTGAAAGAATGCTACTTGTTTCGAAAGTTCCTTGTGTATAACAGACAAAGAGTTCTAAGCATGACAAAATAATACTCACAATAGAGGTGTCTTTGTTTTGATTTTTTGAGTGAGAAGTGCAGGTTGTTCCTAATGAGCCGAAGTCATATAAGTCATATTATCTGTAGGCAAGGATAAGGGCCGTTGCTTGATCAGCGATCTGCTTGTTTTCGCTTTTCTCTAGTATGTTCGCTTGCATCAGACCTTGACGTTTATAGCCGAGAAGCAGAAGTGCTTTTGCTCTATTGAGAAGTGTCGGATAATGCGTCGCATTTATTTTAATCGCTCGCTCTAGATAATTGAGCGCAGACAGGTTATTACCCATCTGTAGGTAGATGGCTCCGAGCGTTTGTAGATCATACTCGTTCTGATCGGATAGTGTTGCTAAAGCTTCAAAAAATCTAAGAGCTATATCATAGTGCCCTTGTTTGATATAAGAATATCCAACAAATCTTAAATCTTCGATCTCAGCTATTCCCCATCCTAGAAGATCGAGCCAATTTACATCACTCATCATTAACCTTTTTGATATTGAGCACGTCTGGAATGGAAAAATGTTAAAGACTTGTCTATATTTTGTATATACTCAAGTAGATGAATTAAACACCTCGCTTCTTTTGACTCATTCTCCCCCTCCTTCACATCTCTCCAGTCGAGGTTTTTGTTACGTTGCGATATTGTGCGCTTTTGCCGAAGCTCTTTTACGTGAGTGTCTATCTTAAGAGCTTGACTGTGGAGCTTTTCTGTAGAACCAAGAGAGGGGATCATTTGATAAGTAAATAAATCCTCTTGTTGACCATACTTTTCAGGTACTTTAAACAGGGCCCATTGCTGATTGCGTCTATCGAGCTGAAATAAAGAATTCATTTCAGAGAAAAAATTGGGCACTGTCACGGTTGTCTCGACATCTTGAGAGACCTGTAGTGATTCAGTAATAATAGATTTCTCAAAGGCCGACTGGTCTTCTGCGTAACGCATCGATGTTCCCAGTCCAAGATTATCTATTGTACGTATTTCAGCCATGACCGACTCCTGGTTGTTTAATACTCTACTACTACGAGAAAGGTATTAATAAATACAGGAGAATTTTGCACTGAGAGGACAACTTTTTGTAATTACCACCAATTTCCACTTTGTTTATAATGACTCTAATAGACTTCTTCTAAAGTGCTTAAAAATATATTCTTAGATTTTGATTAGATATGTTTCTAAATTAGATTGCTAACTTCAGAAAGTGGTGGTATTATGTGGAAATAATCAGCAGTCATAGATGTAATCATTATGAGTAAGTTCTTTTTTAGTGGATCCGTTTCAACAAAAGTCGATGACAAGAATCGATTTGTTTTGCCTCAAGCAATGAGGTACGGACTGATTGAAAATGGGGAGCTTGAGTTCACGATTGCACTGGGGCTTGGAGGGTCTTTAGCGATCTATAGAAGAGCGGATATCAATAAGATCGTTGAGAAGTTTCAGAAGAAGCAACACGATTCAAGATATCAAAAGTTTTTCACTCTTTTCTTTTCCACTCTTTACCACACCACTTGTGATAAACTTGGTCGCGTGGTTATCCCCGCGATCTTGAAAAGAGCTGCAGGGATTAACGGGGAGATTGTCATCGCTGGAGTTCTGAATAAGATTGAAATTTGGCCAAAAGCTAAGTACGAAGAAGATTTACTCCTGTTCTTAACAGATACAGACTCTGACTCAGTTCTAGCTAAGATGACCAGAGAAGCCTTTGCTCTCCTCGATGAAGGGGACAAGGAAGAGGCCAGTCCGGGGACGCTTGCGGCATTGAATACGCAAGACAAAGCTATTGATGAGGAGATGTGACAGCTCATACTTCAGTGATGCTCGAGGAGTATTTAAAGTTTTTCTCAAACATTGAAATTAAATCTTTTTATGATGGAACGCTAGGAGCAGCTGGGCATGCAAAAGCACTACTTGAGAGTCACCCGGAAATAGAGACTTATTACGGATGTGATCAAGACCACAACGCACTAGAGATTGCACAAGAGCAACTCGCACCATGGAAAGAGAAGGTGGTATTCATTAACGACAACTTTGTCAATTTGGATACACATCTTGAAGAGACTGAGAGTATAGGCGGTTTTTTTTTGACTTGGGGGTATCGTCAATGCAGTTAAATGAAGAAGAAAGAGGGTTTAGTTTTTCTAAAGAAGGTCCACTCGATATGCGTATGGACCCATCATCTGATCTCACTGCTAAAGAGGTTGTAAATAATTATTCTGAAAAAGAACTTGGAAGAATTTTCAGAGAAGATGGTGAAGAGCGCAGATGGAGACAGGCTGCGAAAGCGATCATCATTCGCAGAAAGAAAAAACCAATCGAAACGACATTAGAACTTGCTGAAATCGTTGCTGATTCTGCAACTAAGCATAAGAGACGTCATTCGGCAACGCTCATTTTCCAAGCTCTTAGAATTTGTGTGAATAGAGAACTTGAATCAATTCAAGAAGGAATACAAAAAGCGTTAAGTAAATTGGCTCCTAAAGGAGTGATTGGTGCAATATCTTTTCATAGTTTAGAAGATAGACTTGTAAAAAATATCTTTCGTGATGCTTCTTTACCTATAAAGAAATTAATTGGAGATAAGGAAGAGACTTATCTACCAATGCTTAAACTGTTAACTAAAAAGCCTTTAACACCAACGAAAGATGAGATTAAAAGAAATCCAAGAGCAAGAAGCTCTAAACTTCGGTTTGCTCAGCATGTATAAAGGGGATTAGGGCAGTGGGAAAGAGTCTACTCATTCGCATTTTTATCTGCATCTTTATCTTTTCCCTCTTTTTATATCTTCATATTGAAAAACAGAATGAGCTAACCCAGGTTGGGATTCGCCTTCCAGAACTCAGCAAAGAACTTCAAACGATCCAAGACGAGAATGCTCGATTGAGATTTGAGGTTAATCGTTTTGAAAATCCCACTAATTTGATCGAGCTTGTTAAAAAACATGAATTCAGTCACTTAAAACATCCTTTAGTAAAACACATCCAAATGATTCCTGAAGCATTAGCCTCGCGATGTCCTAGAGAGAAAGAAAAGAGCGTTGCTTCATATTATAAAACGAAACCTACAAGTGTTGTAGGGGCTAGGTAATACTTACCGCACTTTCATTAGATGTTTCAAAAAAACCGATATCAATCAATTCATTATAAAGATCGTCGTCGTCTTCTAGTTTTATCTTTCTTCATCTTTGCGCTTTTTTCATGTTTGGTGATTCAATTCTACAAAATTCAGATCATCGATGGAGAAAAATGGGCCAAACATGCCAATGCTCAGCATCAACTCTATGTTGTAGAGCCTTTCACACGAGGAGTGTTCTACTCAAATGTGCATATCAAGGAAGGGCATCCAGACATTCCGCAACCTTTGGTAATGGATGTTCCAAAATTCCATCTCTACATTGACCCTATGATGATTCCAGTGTCATTTCGACAAGAAATCTATGAAAACCTCAATGGTTACTTAGATCTTACTGAAGAAGAACTCAGTAAAATGCGCATGCAATTTGATAGAGATTCTCGAAGCAGGCTACTTAAGATGTGGATTGATCACGAGACCAAAAATGCAATCATGACTTGGTGGCTTCCTTATGCAAAAAAGCGTAAAATCCCGTCCAATGCCGTCTATTTTCTAAAAGAATTTCATCGGAAGTATCCTTTCGGATCCCTTCTTGGAGCGGTCCTTCATACTCTTCGAGAAACGCGCGATGTTGAAACACATCAGAGGATTCCAACAGGTGGGCTTGAGCTTTATTTCGACGAATACCTTAAAGGAAAAGATGGGATGCGTTTACTTCTTAGATCTCCTAGGCGTCCTCTTGAGACAGGGCAGGTGATCTCTCACCCAGAACATGGAGCTGATATTTATCTTACCATTAATCATTATCTCCAAGCTATTGCTGAAGAAGAAATTACAAAAGCAGTGCAACAAGCAAGTGCGACGTCTGGATGGGCGGTGATGATGGATTCGAACACGGGAGAAGTCTTAGCGCTAGCTCAGTATCCCTCTTTTTTTCCAAGTCATTATAGAGAATACTATAACGATCCTAATCTAGTGGAGTGGACACAAGTTAAATCAGTGACTGATTGTTTTGAACCAGGATCGACCATAAAACCTATTAGCGCAGCAATTGCTCTTCATGCAAATGACTGTGTTATGAGCCAAGGAAAGCCCCCTATATTTTCTCCTCATGAAAAGGTGTATGTAGGAAATGGGCACTTCCCAGGAAGAAGTCATCCTATGAAAGACGTGGGATCTTATAAATATTTAAATCTTAATCTTGCGATGCAGAAATCCTCAAACATCTATTTTTCCAAACTCATTCAGCGTGTTGTTGATCATTTAGGGGCAGAGTGGTATCGCGATCAATTGCAAAGTATTTTTGGTTTTGGGGTAAGCACGGGAATGGAGCTTCCCTCAGAGAGTCATGGGTTCTTGCCGCAGCCCGGAAAAGACTATGCAAGCGGTCGCCCTGAATGGTCAACACCCACTCCCTACACACTTGCTATCGGTTATAATATGATGTCAACAACGATGCAGGTTTTAAAAGCTTACGCTGTCATTGCAAATGGAGGATATCAGGTCAAACCAACCCTACTTCGTAAAATCGTGCAAAAAGGTGAAGTGATTTTCGATAACACTCAAAACTTTGCACTTCAAAAGAGAGTGCTTAGCCCTGAAATTTGCGATGTCGTTACACGGGCCCTGAAATTTGTAACTAAAGTAGGGGGCTCTGGTACTCGTGCTGACATCCACGGATTTACCGAAGCTGGGAAAACAAGTACCTCGGAAAAAATTGTGAATGGAGTCTATTCAAAGCGGGTTCATTTTTCAAGTTTTGTGGGTTTTGTCCCAGCACATAGCTCCCGATTTGTTCTTTTCATTGGTATTAATGAGCCTGAATATCGCTATATCTCGGGTATTGGAAAATCCCATTATGGTGGGCGCTGCGCAGCACCTGTTTTTAAGAGTATTATGGAGAGGTCACTAAGGTATTTAGGGGTTGAGCCTGATGATCCTTGCGGCTATCCGAAAGGAGACCCGAGAGCAGATGCTACCCATGCTGATTACACCTCTGAAATATTTGATTTAAAAGAACTATATAATAAATGGAATTAACCATATCCTTGTGAAGTTATGAACAGCAAAAAGTTATTTCATGGGTTAGATGTAAAGTTCGCAAAAGGGGCAAAAGACCTTGTAATTACTGGCATTTCATCAGACTCTCGTATCATCGCCCCAGGAAATCTTTTTATAGCCAAGAAGGGCCTTCAATTTGATGGCACACGATTTATCTCACAAGCAATTTCCTCGGGAGCAACCTCTATTCTTACGGATATTTACAATCCGTTCTTAGAGAAAATCACTCAAATAATCTATACTAATATTGATGAAATTGAAGCGGAGATAGCAGCTCGATTCTATGGTCATCCTTCAGAGAAGCTTTTTATAGTTGGTATTACAGGAACGAATGGGAAGACCACCACCTCTTATCTGATCAAATATCTTTTGGATACAGAGCCTCATAGCTGTGGGCTTACTGGTACAATTGAATCGATCATCGGCAAGTATCAGTTTCCAACGAGGTTAACTACAGCAGATGTAGTAAGCAATCAGAAGATGCTCCATGAAATGGTTAAGGAAGGCTGCGGTTCTGCAGTCCTGGAGGTGTCTTCTCATGCGCTTGATCAAAATCGCGTGGCTTTAATAGAATTTGATGTGGGAATTTTTACTAATTTTAGTCAGGATCATCTTAATTACCATGTGACAATGGAAAAGTATATCAAGGCAAAAGGGAAGCTTTTTCAGTCATTAAGGAGGGGGAATAGAGCAGTGATTAATATCGATGATCCCAAAGCAGATTTCTTTCTGAAAACTGTTTCATGCGAATTGATAACCTACGGAATAGAAAAGGAAGCAGATCTTCGTGCTTTGAATATCCGAATTTCCTTAAAAAACACAGAATTTTCGTTAAAATACCAAGGGGAACTCTATGCAGTAACCACGCAACTGCTGGGAAGATTTAATGTGTATAACTGTTTAGCAGCGATTGCTGCAGCACGAGCCAAAGGACAGCTCATGGATGAAATTATTAAAAATCTAGCCTCCTTTAAAACAGTTCCGGGACGTTTAGAAAAGGTGTCTGAAAAGAATGGAATACATGTATTTGTTGATTACGCACACACAGAGCATGCCCTAAAAAACGTTTTAGAGACACTCAGTGAAATCAAAAAAGGAAGGATCATCACCGTCTTTGGGTGTGGAGGTAATCGCGATCAGGAAAAACGGATACCGATGGCAAGGCAAGCTGAAAAATTTTCCGATTTTGTTGTTATTACAAGTGATAATCCTCGAGGTGAAGATCCTCAAAAAATTTGTGATCAGATCGTCTTAGGATTTAATCACTCAAAAGAGTATGTTATAGAGCTAGACCGAAAAAAAGCGATAAAATATGCTTTATCTATGGCTAAGGCGCAGGATACCGTACTTATCGCTGGGAAAGGTCATGAAAGATCCCAACTATTTTCTGACGGCAAGCTACCCTTCGATGATAGGCAGGTGGTAAGATCAAGCTTAGGTTAGTATGTTATACGTAAGATTCTTTCTTTTTTTTATCATGCTGGCGCCGTTCACGACCTCGTGTTCTCATGCAGCAAAAATGGTAGACACGAAGAAAAATCATGCGACCTCAACAACTAAAATTAAGCATCGGGGAAGTCTGATCATCCTTGACCCAGGGCATGGAGGATTTGATATGGGAGCGAGTAGTCACTCCTGTATAGAAAAAAATTTAGCGCTTTCTACAGCACTTCTGACAAAAAAATATCTTAATGAGCTTGGGTATAAGGTCATTTTAACACGTACACGAGATATTTTTATTCCACTCAAGAAAAGGGTCACGATCGCAAACACAACTAATGGTACACTCTTTCTCAGTATGCATTATAATGCAGCAAAAGCGACGACGGCAAGTGGAATTGAAGTTTTTTTTTACGATTCGAAGAACAAGTGGAAACGGAGAGCCTCCGAAAAACTGGCTCAGAAGATCCTGGGCTATATGCTAGATCGTACAGGAGCTCCATCAAGAGGAGTAAAAACGGGAAACTTTCAGGTATTACGAGCAACACAAATGCCTTCGATCCTGATTGAAGGGGGTTTTATTACTCATGATAAGGAACGAAACCAATTAATAAACATTACCTACCAGAAACAGATCGCCAAGGCTATTGCAGAAGGGGTGGATGTATACTTGAAATCAATTTAATAGAAATATCCTCGATGCGATTCGAACGCATGACCTATTGCTTAGGAGGCAATTGCTCTATCCATCTGAGCTACGAGGACAAAAGATAACAGTCTAATCAGAAGAGGAAAAAATGGCAACAAATCAAGCAGATATCGGGCTTATTGGACTAGCGGTCATGGGTCAAAACTTAATTCTTAACATCAACGATCATGACTTCACTGTTGTTGTATTTAATCGTACAGTGGAAAAAGTGGATACTTTTCTAAGCGGTCCAGCTAAAGGAACTAAAGTGATCGGAACGCACTCTATAAAGGAATTTATTGGGGCTCTTAAAAGACCTCGCAAAGTGATGTTTATGGTTCGTGCGGGTCATGCAGTAGATCAACTCATCGAAGAGTGCCTTCCTTTTCTTGAAAAAGAGGATATTATCATTGACGGAGGTAATAGCTATTATCTAGATACCCAAAGGCGCTATGAAGCCTTAAAAGAAAAGGGGATTCTCTTTGTTGGCGCTGGAATATCGGGAGGAGAAGAGGGTGCAAGGCATGGACCATCGATCATGCCTGGTGGTAATGACAAAGCATGGCCAAAAATTAGACCTATCTTTCAATCTATTGCAGCGAAGTCAGATGATGGAAGTATTTGTTGTGATTGGGTTGGAGAAGGGGGCGCAGGTCATTACGTCAAAATGGTGCATAATGGGATTGAATATGGGGACATGCAAATTATTGGGGAATCCTATGACCTTCTTACCACATTATTGGGCTCATCAGCCCGTGATCTTAAAGCGATCTACGAGAAATGGAATAAAGGCAAACTTGATAGCTATCTCATTGAAATTACCGGACAAATCTTTGCCCATCAAGATAAAGATGGCTCGCCACTTGTCGATAAGATTCTCGATGTTGCAGGTCAAAAAGGGACGGGAAAATGGACCGGGATAAGTGCACTTGATCTTGGACTCCCAGTCTCGTTGATTGGGGAGGCCGTTTTTAGTAGATGTCTGTCCGCGCTTAAGAATGAACGGGTAGAAGTCAGTAAACATTTTGAAGGGCCGAAACTCCCATCTATTGAAAATAAAGAGCAGCTGATCAGTGATATCCACGATGCGCTCTATGCATCGAAGATCATCAGTTATTCCCAAGGGTATATGTTAATGCGCGCAGCATCAGATAAGTTCAAATGGAACCTGAAATACGGATCAATTGCACTGATGTGGAGAGGGGGATGTATTATTCGTAGTCAATTCTTGGGCGACATCAAAAAAGCATATGATAAGAATCCAAAGCTACTGACTCTCTTGCTTGACGATTTTTTTAAAACAGACATTAAAGCAGTGGAAGCGGGCTGGCGTAGAGTGGTTGCACTCAGCGCAAAATCCGGTGTACCTACACCTTGTTTCTCCACTGCACTTTCATTCTTCGATGGTTACAAAAAAGCGCATCTCCCAGCAAACTTACTCCAAGCGCAGCGTGACTTTTTTGGTGCTCATACATATGAGCGTGTTGATCAGCCACGCGGCAAGTTCTTTCACACTAACTGGACAGGAACAGGTGGCAATGTCAGTTCCAGCACTTATAATAGTTAAGCAATAGTGGGTGTGTTTTTTGTGAATTATAATGATTGACCTGCTTGCCATATGCAGGATACATATATGAGTATGCTGTTTTTAGGAGGGATCTGGATCTAGAAAAGCATCTGCACTATGTTCTCAGTGATCTTTTTAGTGGAAGTAAGACAAAAGGCGGTAGAATAACCGCCTCCTATTGAGTTATGCAATGTTAGTGTGGCGAATATGGAAACTGATATCCCGCTGCTTTAGCATTATCTACGATCTCTCGATAGTTAAGCTTAAATCCCGGTTCAAATGATTCAGTCTTGGAACAGGCAGTATTTAAATCCTCTCTATTGTTGCTTTTTGAGTATTGATAAGTGAGTGTGTTCATTTGTTCATACACGTCATGCATATTATTGATTTTTTCTTGAGAAATATGGATTTGCTCAGGGTTTATCCTATTTTCTCTAAAGAACGTATCTACCTCATTCAACGTGCTTTGCATCTCTTGAAGCACGTGTGACAGCCAGTTACTGGCTTCTTCAAGGTTGTTCTTATTAGGATGTGTATTTGGTTGCATAAAACTACCCCTTTTTTTCTGCAGTATAGGAGATTTACTGGAGTGATTTTCAAGGCCTGTGACGGATCTTTATCGATTTCTTGCTGTATTTACAGAGTCACCAGCTATTTATCAGACAATCAATCGAACAATCCTACGCATCACTTAAATCTTTTCATACTGCAGGAGTCCACGAATAAGGCCCCTTAAGATTATTCTAAAATATTGATGATTTATCTATCTACATATATTTGTTACAATTATTTAACTAACTTTAATTAGGTTTGTTAAGAATTAAAATAAAAGTGTTCTATAGTTTAAGTGGGTTATTTCGATCTTTTGCAAAAATAGTGTACTTCATACAGGGAGTAGCAAGGGCTAAAGAACTAGAGATTCTAACCTACTATGCTTCAGCTTTCAAAACCGCTATGAATGCGGATTGGGGAATGGTGACCTTACCGAACTCTTTCATCTTCTTTTTTCCCTTCTTTTGCTTTTCCCAAAGTTTTCTCTTACGGGTGATGTCTCCGCCATAACACTTGGCTGTGACATTTTTAGAGAGAGGGGAAAGAGTCTCGCGAGCGATGATTTTTCCGCCGATAGCCCCTTGGATAGGGACTTTAAATTGCTGTCTTGGGATGACTTCTGAAAGTATTTTGCAGATAGCTCGCCCTTTTCCCTCAGCCTTGGAGCGATGGACTAGAACAGAGAAGGCATCGACCACCTCATCATTAACTTTGATTTCGAGCTTAATAATATCACCTGTATCATATTTATTAAATTCATAATTAAATGAACCATAACCTCTTGTTGCTGATTTTAACTTATCGTTAAAGTCAGTAATAATCTCATTCATAGGGAAGCTATAGGTCAGGAGGAGTCGATTGGAGCCGCTAGTTTCTGCTTTAAGGAGTTCTCCCCGCTTTTCAGTTCCAAGAGTCATAATGGTTCCTAGGTAATCGGGTGGAGCCATAATATGGCAGAGCACCCAGGGTTCTTCGCTCGATGCTATGCTTGCTGGATCGGGATAATGGGCGGGGTTATCTACGCTAAGCTTTTCTCCATTGGATAGTGTGATTTTATAGACAACACTTGGGGCGGTTGTGATGATATCGAGATCGAATTCGCGTTGAAGTCTCTCAAAAGTGATTTCTAAATGAAGCAATCCGAGGAATCCGCAGCGGAAACCAAACCCGAGTACAAGAGTGCTTTCTTGCTCGATATGGAGTGCTGAATCGTTAAGTTGAAGCTTGACCAGAGCGTCACGTAAGAGTTCGAATTCTGAGGAGTCTATGGGGTATATTCCTGCAAATACGACAGGTTTAATGAGATGAAATCCTGGCAGAGCTTCTTGAGAGGGATTCTTAAATGTAGTTATTGTATCTCCAATTTTAATATCGGAAGGTTTTTTAATATTTCCCATCATGTAGCCCACTTCACCTGCTCTTAAGATATCAACGGGTTTTTCTTCTGGGGAAAATATCCCTACTTCTAAGACTTCAAAGCTTTTATCTGTAGCCATGAATTGAATGATCATTTTTTTGGTGATTGTGCCACTAATAATACGGATATAAACCATTACTCCGCGATATGGATTGTAGTGAGAATCGAAGACGAGTGCACGCAGTGTATCTCCTTCGGGAGGTTTTGGAGGGGGGAGTTCTTGAATAATACGTTCTAAAATAAGATCGATTCCCACTCCTGTTTTAGCAGAGCAAAGGACAGCATTTTGTGCTTCGATTCCGATAACATCTTCGATCTGTGCTTTAACATTGTCTGGATCCGCTGAAGCGAGGTCGGTTTTATTGAGGACCGGGATGATTTCTAAATTGCGCTCAATAGCGAGGTTAACGTTGGCAAGGCTTTGCGCTTGGACCCCCTGTACTGCGTCAATAACGAGCAGTGCGCCCTCACATGCTGAGAGTGATCGTGAGACTTCATAGGTAAAATCAACATGTCCTGGAGTATCAATAAAATTAATCTGATAGATATGGCCATCCTGCGCTGTGTAGTACATTGTAACTGGATGCGCTTTAATGGTGATTCCACGCTCTCTTTCGAGTTCCATGTCATCGAGGATCTGCATTTTCATTTCACGCTTGGAAACAGTTTCTGTGTACTCAAGTAGTCGGTCTGCAATGGTTGATTTTCCATGATCGATATGAGCAATAATCGAGAAGTTACGGATGTATTTAGGGTCATATTGAAATGTAGGCATAATGGGAATATAACAGGGGAACACCCTATAAAGCGATAAAAAAGCTCGTCTTCTAAATAGAATGCGAGCTTTATGATCTGATTGCATTGCTTGAAACTACTTAATAGATTTTTCTATTACAGCAGATGGTTCTTGTGATTGATCTTTAGTTACTTTATTGGATTCATTGTCTTCTATCTTAGATGAAATAATGGCAAATTGTTTTCCAAGTGATTTTACAGCGAGTATCCAAATAGTAATGATAACAAAGAGTAGAGCACCAACGTAGGGTGTCATTGCAGCCATGCCAAGTATAATAATGAGTCCTTGTTGGATTAAAGCACCACCTGACTTACCCACTCTTGCTCCAACAACATCAACGGCTGCTTTACCCTTTATTTTTGATTCTTGGTCAAGTGGGATATAGGCCGTTTCTTTTGTGGGGTCAAAGAGTGAATACTTTGTTGATTTACTCATGATATTTTGCACCATACCAAAGATCACAGCAAGAAAGAGAGGGGTTGTTCCAAGCATTGCTATGACTCCTGTTAGACTGTCTTTAAAGAGAATAAATGAGAAGAATGCAACCCCTGTAATGAGGAGAACAACAGGTGTTACAAGAGCTGTTTTTGTCCATCCAAATTTTCTCATGACATTTCCTCCAACAAAGAGCATCATGAGAATTGTAACGGATCCTGTGATACCAGAAAAGACACCCATGAAGGCGGTGTAGTCATTTGGATTAGGATATTGCAGTTTTAGCTGACCTTTCCAAGTTACTTCAACAAGGTTAATACAGATTCCGTAGGAGATAACCAAGATCGCAATACAACCGATATACTTTGATCGTGTCAAAAAAAGGAAACTGTCTTTAATTGACATTTTAGGCCTATCTTTTTTGAGCTTTTTCTGTGAGCTCATGTCATAAAAACGGGGATCCGTTAAAACATTTTTATTAATCCAACGATATATTCCAAGGATGATAAGGCCTGAGAGTACAACTATACCCATCAGTAGATAAAGGGATATTTGATAAGCATCAGATCCCGTTGGTACATAATCTTGAATTTTTGAAGAATAATAAATGACTGGAGCGGATAGGAGTAAAGAGAAGTTGGCAAATAGGCCGAAAAGAGCATAAAACCGTTTCGCTTCAGTATACTTTGTAATATCATTTGCAAACCCCCAAAAGAGCAGAGATAATGCGACACTCCCCCAGAGTTCTGACATCACATAAAATAGAGAGAAAGACCAGTTTCTAAAGATGGCAATAGCTCCTCTAAGCGTAGGATATGCTGCTTGTAGTTTGTCTGCAAGGGCGTGAGGATGTATAAAGTCTCTAGCAGGATAAAGAATCAGGGCAAATGCAGCAAAGAAGATTAAAAAGGGGATTACAGACACGTAGAAGAGTGCTGGTTTACTGAGCTTATTACTGAGCTTTGCATAAATTAACATAAAGATTACGGCCATTGGAAGGACGGCATACATTTTGAGGAATGGAATCGCTTCTGCTCCTGCATCACCTGGCGCTGTAACCACTAGAGCGTCTTTGGTATCTCTTAAGATTGTGTAGTTGAATAGAATGAAGAAGAATAGTAAGACCATTGGAATAAGCTTTTTAAGCTCGTAATGATGGATGGGCCATAATATGGATCTCCATTTTCCAAAGGCTGGCACGTCAGTTGTTTGCGTCATAGTTGTTCCTTGTTAACAAAATTATTAAAGCTCTTGTAGTCTACTGTGGCTGTAAAGAGAGTCAAGCGATATAAGAAGGATTTATATTAAAGGTTTCCTATTTAAATTCAAGCTGAAATTGATTTTCTCAGAAAAACGTAGATTACGAAATTTTAGAGAGTGGTTTCCTGAAAAATGTTTTATTGAATCCAGGGCTGTTATAAATCAATATTAGTGCTGTTCAAAAAAAACTAGAATCCTGCCAGCCGCTAAAGAAATGTGGAACTCTATCGGTTTAAACAAAACGAAGCTTTGGACCGTTCTTTAGGGAGAGTTGTGGTGTGAGTTGGAGCTACGCATTATGTTGCAACATTTCGGGACTGCTACGATAAAGTTAATAGTGTTTTCTTTTAATTTAAAAAAGAGTTATTCATATGCGAAAATGGGAGTTGCCATCTTGTATGTAGATATTTTCAATATTGCATAAAGCACTGTTTATTTTATCAATAAAAGTGCTTTAAGTTGGTGGATTTAATTATTAATTTACATTGTGAGATGCTCGAAGCTATTAGTAACCGGGTTTGTCTGATTATTCACAATTTCAGCATAAGAGTTCCATAATTCTTGATCGACAATACCATGTCGAATAGATTGAATAATCTCTCTCTTGCAAGTCGCAAGGGATTTTTTAGGGCTCAGTGCTGATACCATCTCTTTATCACCTGCGAGTCTAGCCATGTTTAGCAACCTTTCAAGTTGTGTCTTTGTAAAATTGACATGATCTCTTTTTTTATGTGATCCACGAGCAGCTCGTTGCTTTGGTACCACAGTTAACGGGAGTTCAGTGTGAATAATAAATTTTTCGATAAGTGATGAAAGCTCAAGAGGGTTCTTGTGTTTCATTTTTCTCAGTGTGAAATGATGCATATACCCACCACTCGTCATTGGAATGTATTTACAAAGATCGTTTTCTTTTCTTCCACGTACTTTTTTAATTGCTTTAGCAATTACACTTTCGAGGTCTTTTATCTCTTTACCCTTGTATTCTAGGGTAGTATCTCCGGTAAAACTCATAGTTATTCTCTCTTTTAATGTTGGAAAATTAATTTTTAAACTCACTATAGTGACTGCTCAGTTAAATTAGAAATAAAAATTTTTATTTTTTTAAAAAACCACTTATTTTTCGGGGTGGTGTATCTCAAAATAGGTGGTATCTCAACATAGGTGGTATCTCAACTGACATATAAAAACTTATTAGACTAGAATATATGCTTTAATCTAGATTAAAAACCAGAGTTTTTTTTAGGAGCGATAAAATTTGCTATTATGATGGTAACTATCATTATAATTTATTCATGAATGATGAGGGGGATGCTGTGGCTTTAAACATGTATAATAAAACGAATAAACGTCCAGGTAAAATTAAGAGTATTATTGGGGTAGCAGCTGGTAAAGGAGGGGTTGGAAAGTCGATGACGACAATTAATCTGGTCTTAGCCCTTTGTAAAGCAAGGGAAGAGAGTGGGGGTGTTAGATGCGGACATTTATGGCCCTTCGACGCAATGTATGCTCTCTGATGCTTCTCTTCCCTTTGAAAAGAATGGCATGATCATGCCTGCAACTTCGCAAAAAGTGCTTTAAGTTGATGGATTTAATTATTAATTTACAGTGTGAGATGCTCGAAGCTATTAGTAACCGGGTTTGTCTGATTATTCACAATTTCAGCATAAGAGTTCCATAATTCTTGATCGACAATACCATGTCGAATAGATTGAATAAGCTCTTTCTTGCAAGTCGCAAGGGATTTTTTAGGGCTCAGTGCTGATACCATCTCTTGATCACCTGCGAGTCTAGCCATGTTTAGCAGCCTTTCAAGTTGTGTCTTTGTAAAATTGACATTAGCTCTTTTTTTATGTGATCCACGAGCAGCTCGTTGCTTTGGTACCACAGTTAACGGGAGTTCAGTGTGAATAATAAATTTTTCGATAAGTGATGAAAGCTCAAGAGGGTTCTTGTGTTTCATTTTTCTCAGTGTGAAATGATGCATATACCCACCACTAGTCATTGGAATGTATTTACAAAGATCGTTTTCTTTTCTTCCACGTACTTTTTTAATTGCTTTAGCAATTACACTTTCGAGGTCTTTTATCTCTTTACCCTTGTATTCTAGGGTAGTATCTCCGGTAAAACTCATAGTTATTCTCTCTTTTAATGTTGGAAAATTAATTTTTAAACTCACTATAGTGACTGCTCAGTTAAATTAGAAATAAAAATTTTTATTTTTTTTAAAAAAACCACTTATTTTTCGGGGTGGTGTATCTCAACATAGGTGGTATCTCAACTGACATATAAAAACTTATTAGACTAGAATATATGATTTAATCTAGATTAAAAACCAGAGTTTTTTTTAGGAGCGATAAAATTTACTATTATGATGGTAACTATCATTATAATTTATTCATGAATGATGAGGGGGATGCTGTGGCTTTAAACGTGTATAATAAAACGAATAAACGTCCAGGTAAAATTAAGAGTATTATTGGGGTAGCAGCTGGTAAAGGAGGGGTTGGAAAGTCGATGACGACAATTAATCTGGCCTTAGCCCTTGTAAAGCAAGGGAAGAGAGTGGGGGTGTTAGATGCGGATATTTATGGCCCTTCGACGCAATGTATGCTCTCTGATGCTTCTCTTCCCTTTGAAAAGAATGGCATGATCATGCCTGCAACTTCGCAAGGTCTTGTGTTCATATCGATCGCTCATTTTAGAAAAAAGAGTGAAGCTAGTATTGTGAGAGCTCCTCTTGCTAATCAGGTTATCGATCAATTTCTTGAAAAAGTGAACTGGGGGAATCTCGACTTTCTGCTTATTGATTTCCCACCTGGCACTGGGGATATTCAATTAACTCTTATGCAAAAGGCTGCTCTACAAGGAGTTGTGATTGTAACCACGCCTCAAGAGGTCTCCCTTCTTGACGTGCGTAAATCAATTCAGATGTTTCGACAAATGAATGTGTTGATCATTGGTATTGTCGAAAACATGAGTTATTTCGATATCGCAGGAAAAAGAGCCTATCCTTTTGGACAAGGTGGGGGTAAAAAGCTTGCTGAAGAGTTTGAAGTTCCACTGCTCTCTGAAATTCCGATTGTGCAGGAAATTAGTGAATCTGGGGACTTGGGGAAGCCATCCTTTGGCGATGCCATTCAAAAAATATTTCTCCAGATCGGAGAGTCCGTACAAAGCCTATTAATAACTCAAATTTCTATAGAAATAAAACAGAAAGATGCATACACTCTGACCCTTATAAAAGGTGTAGAAGAGATTGGTAATTACCGATTATCAGAGCTCCAAAAGAATTGTCCTTGTACCAGGTGTTCCGAAGGAAGCAATAGGGGCTTGTCTGAAGCTGTGCAAGCAAAACGTATTCAGCAGATCGGTAGATATGCATTGCAAATCACCTTTGATCACGGATGCTCCGCTGGAATATATACTTATGAATATTTGCGAACATTAAATGAAAAATAAGCTTCTTCTATTAGTTCTTCCTGTTTTTTATATTTTCACTGGTTGTGGCAGTAGTACGAGCTCTGCTGTTGATCAATGGCTGCAACCGAGTGATAACGTTAAAGTTTTATCTACCATTGCTATGATTGACGACCTGGTTGCTAAAATTGGGGGAGAATATGTGGATCATATTGTGCTTATGTATGGAGAGGTTGATCCTCACACGTATGAATTGGTTAAGGGAGATGATGAGAAATTTATCGCAGCGGATATTGTCTTCAGCAATGGGCTCGGACTTGAGCATAGCGCGAGTGTAAAGTATTATTTGGATCATCATTCACATTCTGTCTTTTTAGGGGAAACTCTTCCTCTAGATCAATTTCTTTATGCAGGGGGCCTGATTGATCCCCATATTTGGATGGATATTGGGCTCTGGGTTCAACTTATTGATCCTATCGTTGATCAATTAAGTCAGATAGATCCTGATCATCAGGACTACTACTTTGATAATGGGAGAGATCTCAAACAAGTGATGCTTAAAAAAGATCAGGAGTTGCTTCAAAAGATGCAAAATGTGCCTGAAGAAAGGCGCTATCTTGTGACTAGTCATGACGCATTTAGTTACTTCGCAAGAAAGTATATGAGAATAAACGGCGAGGAAGATTGGGCGAAGCGTTTTATAGCCCCAGAAGGGCTCTCTCCAGAAGGGCAAGTGGGTTTTTCGGATATCCGTAAAGTTGTTAATTATCTTTGCAAATATCAAATTGACGTCGTATTTCCTGAATTGAATGTTGGAGCTACCGCGTTAAAAAAGATCTCAAACATCTGCAAAGAGAAGGGATTGCACATCACCATTGCGACAACGCCTCTTTATGGAGATACTATGCTTGAGAATAGCTCTTATCTCGACATGATCGAACATAATATCAATACTCTTACAGCCTATCTTAATTATGAGTAATATCCTTACTTTTCAAGACATCAGCGTAAATTATGAAAGGTCGTCTGTGCTGTGGGGGATTACGTTTGGGATCCAGAAGGGGGGGCTTGTGGGGATAATAGGGCCAAATGGCGCGGGGAAGAGCTCTCTACTCAAGGCGGCGCTCGGGCTGGTTAAACCGATTTCAGGCAAGGTTGAGTTTTTTGGTAGACCCCTCTCTACAGTTAGACAGCGCGTTGCCTACATTCCTCAAAGGGGTGATATCGATTGGGACTTCCCTATCACAGTTTTCGATGTGGCTCTTATGGGTCGTTACGGGAAATCTAGATTCATTAAATGGGCTTCTAAACAAGATCGCTTTGAAACAACTAAAGTGCTTGAAAAGCTCAATTTAATGCACCTTGCCACACGGCAAATTAGCCAATTATCGGGAGGACAGCAGCAGCGTCTTTTTATTGCGCGCGCTCTATTGCAACAGGCAGAACTTTATTTACTTGATGAACCTTTTTCAGGAGTGGACCTTGTAACAGAAGAAATGATCGTTGAGATTCTCCGGGATCTTGTTAAAACAGGAAAAACGATTGTGATGGTTCACCATGGTCTTAATACAGTTGAAAAGTACTTTGATACAGTTGCTCTCCTCAATACGAGTCTCATCGCTTATGGCGATGTTGATGTTGTCTATACCAAAGAGAATCTGGAGCGCACTTACGGGAATCGCTCGGCGCTTTTTGAAGAAGTCTCAAAACTATCACAAGGCGAAGCTTCCGGAACCACCTAAAATGTATTATCTCCTTCAGTTTTTTTCAGAGCCCCTCTATCGCGATTCACTTATGGGATCCATGCTGATGTGCTTGACCTCCTCACTTATTGGAGTCATCGTGTTTGTTAAAAGACGATCCCTCATTGGAGAAGCTCTTTCCCATGCCGCTTATCCCGGAGTAGTGATTAGTGTCATTATCGCCTCCTATATTTTTCCTGATTCAGAGCTGCTGATCTCTTTTGCAATATTAACTGGAGCTTTTATTTTTTCCTTTATAGGGCTTTTTTTGATTGAATTTTTAGAAAAACAGTTAAAGGTCAGTAGTGATACAGCGCTTTGTTTTACCCTGGTAGCATTTTTTGGACTTGGAATTCTCATAGCAAGCCGGATTCAAGTGATGCATGTTTTGTGGTATCGTAAGATTCAGGTTTTTCTCTTTGGGCAAACAGCGACCATGACAGGAGAGCATGTCTTTATCTATGCATTCCTCTCTCTATTGATCATTGTCTACCTTGTTGTGATGTTTCGCCACATCGAGAGTGTCAATTTTGATCCCCAATTCTCAAAGAGCATTGGGATGAAATATCAGTTGATTGAAACAAGTAGCTTCGTGCTTCTTATTGTGGCAATTGTAATTGGTATGCGCAGCGTTGGTGTGGTCCTCATGTCGGGGATGATCATTGCACCTGCAGTAGGAGCTAGGCAATTGACAAACAAGTTTTCATCTATGTTTATATTTGCAGGTCTTATTGGTCTTATTAGTGGTTATGGGGGTAATGTTCTTTCTGTAATTCTCCCTCAGATTTTCGCTCTACCAAATAGTCGATATCTTTCCCTTCCAGCTGGACCGATGATACTTCTCGTTGCGGTATTCTTTTCCTTATTTTTTCTTCTTTTTGCCCCGAAACGAGGGTTTCTCATTCGCCTAATTCGTATGATGCAATTTCGAATGAATTGCCGCGTTGAAAATGTTGTAAAAGCCCTTTGGAAAAAACAAAGCCTATCCATGTCTTTCTGGATCCGATGGAAACTTCTTCGGACTAAACTCATTATGAAGGGAAGTAAAGGAACATACATTTTAACTGATTTAGGAAACCGGAAAGCCACCCGTATTGTGCGCCTTCACCGCCTTTGGGAAGTCTATCTCGTTGATTGTCTTAGAATTGATGAGGAAAAAGTGCATCACAGTGCTGAAGAAATGGAGCATATCATTACACCGGAGCTTGAGAGAAAACTTACAGAAATACTTTCAAATCCAACGCGAGACCCTCATTCGCAGCTCATCCCACAAATGGAGGAGATTTGATGAATTCATATTGGGGAACTAACTTTTTTACTTTCTTCAGCGAGTTGTTTCATCGATTCCTACTCATGATCCAAGGGAGAGTGCCCTTCAGCGAACTGGCATCGGATGAGATCCAAATATTAGTATTGGTACTCATTTCAATCTCCTCGGCACTGATAGGTACATTCTTAGTGTTACGAAACATGACCATGCTTGCAAATTCTCTTTCTCATACCATACTTCTTGGGATCATCATTGCATTTTTAATATTTCGATCAAGATTGGATGAGGGGGTGTTTCAGATGATCTCGACTGGAGAGATGCTGATTGCCTCCTTCATTGCAGGACTACTCACTACTCTATTTACCGAAGGGATGACAAAAGTTCTTAAATTACAAGAAGATGCAAGCATTGGACTCGTTTTTACATCTCTCTTTGCGCTCGGTATCATTTGCGCCTCTCTCTTTACTCGGAATGCACATATCGGCATCGATGTTATCATGGGCAATATTGATGCTCTCCACATCAATGACCTTAAACTGACGTTCCAGATAGCCCTTGTGAATATTTTGATCACCTGTTTCTTTTTTAAACAGTATCAGATTACAACCTTTGATCCGCTGCTTGCAAAAAATTTAGGAATCTCTACCATTGCAATTAACTACCTGTTGATGGTGCAAACCTCTGCTTCTGCCATTGGCGCCTTTAGAGCGGTTGGAGTGGTTCTCTTCTTAGCTTTTCTCGTGTGTCCTGTACTCATCGCAAGACTTATCAAAAACCGTTTGGAAGTATTGCTTCTCTTAGCGTGCGCTATCGGAGTTTTTGCATCGGTCATAGCCGTTGCTCTGTCCCGTCACATCCTATCAGTGTATCAGGTGCCTTTATCCACGTCAGGACTTGTTGTGATGACGTTAGTGTGTATCTATGCGCTTATGATAGGCGTAAAATTCATGAATTGTAGAAAAGCCCATGCTTAGTAAAAAAATTGCTATTCTAGGAAGTACTGGATCAATTGGGATAAATACAATCAATGTAATCAGGCATTTAGGCAGATCCTTTGAAGTGAAAGCTCTTGCTGCTAAATCTAATATCGATCTTCTTGAAAAACAAATCGCTGAGTTTCATCCAGATCTAGTCGCTGTTTTTGAAGAAGAGAAGGCACGCGAGCTCCAAAAGAGAGTTCCACACATTAAAGTTATCTCGGGAATGGAAGGCCTCGTTGAAGTAGCGACTTATGATCCTGTTGATTTTGTTGTCTCTTCCATGGTAGGAACTGTAGGAATATTACCAACTGCTAAAGCGATTGAATCGGGGAAAAGAATTGGATTAGCAAACAAGGAAGTGATGATTTCAGCAGGGGAATATATCACTCAACTCGCTCGTGAAAAAGAAGTGGATATCATTCCTATCGACAGTGAACACAGCGCGATTTTCCAGTGCTTATGCGGTGAGAAAATTCAGAATGTTGATCGCCTGATTCTCACAGCTTCGGGAGGACCTTTCCGCACTTATACACGGGAACGCTTGCAACTTGTGACACTGGAAGACGCCCTAGAACATCCAAATTGGGTAATGGGTGCAAAAAATACCATTGATTCTTCAACACTTATGAATAAAGGGCTTGAAGTCATTGAAGCGCACTACTTGTTTGATATTCCGCTTAGCCAGATTGATGTAGTGATCCACCCGCAAAGTGTGATCCATAGTTTCGTCGAGTTCATCGATGGATCCATCCTTGCGCAACTTTCCCAACCGAATATGATGATGCCCATTCAATATGCACTAACCTATCCAGCAAGAATGAAAGGCCCCTTTTCCCGTTTTAATTTTAAAGAATATTCCAAGTTAGAATTTTGTAAGCCCAATTATGACCACTTTCCCTGCCTGAATCTAGCATATCAAGCTCTTGGTAAAGGAGGCAGCTTGCCAGCTTATATGAACGCATCCAATGAAATGTTAGTTGCTCGCTTCATTCAAGGAGAAATTAGCTGGATTGAAATAGGAGAAAAACTGCACGATCTGATGGAAGCTCACCAAGTTCAACCTACCAAGAAGTTAGATGAGATTCTAGCAGTAGATCAGAAGGCGCGTGAAGAAGGTCGACATTTTTAACCAATTTAAATAAACTGAGAACCAAATGATTGAAAATTTTTTATATATCTTACTTGCGATTATTGGACTGGGCATCTTAGTCTTTATCCATGAGCTGGGCCATTACATCATGGCAAAATGCGTGGGAATGAAGGTAGAGATCTTCAGTATTGGGTTTGGAAAACCGATACATAGATGGAAGTACCAAGGAGTGCAATGGCAAATCTGTTACATCCCTTTTGGAGGGTTTGTTAAAATTGCTGGTATGACAAAAGAAAATGGCAAAGAACCCTGTGAGATTTCCAATGGGTTTTATGGAAAAAATCCCTGGGATCGGATCAAAGTCGCTCTAGCCGGACCTGTTGTCAATATTGTCTTTGCTCTACTACTCTTTTCCATAATCTTTATTGCAGGAGGTCAGAGAAAACCCTTTCACGAATATACCACTCTTATCGGATGGATCGATCCTCAATCAGAACTCTACGGAACCGGAGTGGTACCAGGGGATGAAATCACCACCTACAATGGGTCAGAGTTTCAAGGGGTCAGAGATCTTACCTACGCCTCACTTCTCAAAGGGAACGAGGTTCAGATTGAGGGGTATAAAATTGATTATCTAGATCAAGAAAAGACACCTTACCAATACTCGCTTACTCCCTATGAAAATCCCTACATGCAAAACACAGGGCTTACCACGATTGGCGTGCTCATTCCAGCCTCCTATTTGATTTACGATAAGGGGGCACCGCTTCGCTCTGGATCTCCGATGAAGAGCAGTGGCATTCAATATAATGATCGGATTGTATGGGCGGATGGAGAACTCATCTTTTCTAAATACCAACTCAATTATGTCATCAATCAAAAGACCGTTCTTTTGACCATCAAAAGAGGTGATAAAATATTTCTTGGGAAGGTTCCTAGAATGCCCATTGGAGATATGAGACTAAGTAGCATTGAAAAATCTGAGCTCGATGATTGGCTTTATGAAGTGGGACTTACGGGACATGTCGATGATTATCTTTATCTCCCCTACAATTTAACGAAGAACCTCATAGTTCAAAATCCTGTTACATATATCAATAACGAAGCGAAAGAATATTCTCTCGATCCGAGTGATCGAAAGTTTGATGTGCTGAATGTCATCTTGCAGAATGGAGATCTGGTTTTAGCAGTGGACGGACTGCCTGTAAGCAGTGCCTTTGATCTTGTCCAAGCAATTCAAACACAGCGTGTACAAATAATTGTTCAGAGGAGTGATTTTAACAAAGAGCTTTTATGGAAAAATGAAAATACCCATTTTATTAATGATTCGAAGTGGGAAAATATGAAACCTATCATCCATTCTCTTGGGACAAACTCTCCCATTAAGAGTTCAGGAGAATACTACCTTCTCGCATCGGTGACTCCCATTCCACTGCAAGATTTTCCGTTAACGCCTGAAGAAAATGCCTTTTTGACCAATGAATTTACTCATCAAATGAAGCAGATTAAAGTAATGGATGACCCAGAAAAAAAGGCGCATGCACTGAGAGTTTTCAATCAATATCGAACACGACTCCTTCTCGGTATCGATGTGCAAGATCGTATGGTGACCTATAATCCCAGTTCGTGGACACTTTTTACCAGTGTCTTTAATGAAATATGGAAAACGCTTACAGGGCTCTTCTCTGGACATCTTAGTCCTAAATATATGGCAGGGCCAGTTGGCATCATGCAAGTAATGCAGTCAAGTTGGACTATGGGATATAAAGAGGCTCTATTCTGGGTTGGGGCTATTAGTATCAATCTTGGTATCCTTAATCTCTTACCTATTCCGATGCTTGATGGGGGGCATATCTTTTTTTCACTTGTGGAATGTGTGCGTAAGAAGCCGATGAAGTCAAAGACGATGGAAAGATTTATATTGCCCTTTCTCATCCTTATAATTGGTTTTTTCCTTTACGTAACCTTTAACGACCTTTCTCGTCTTTTTGGAAGATTCTTCTAGGTAGCAAGCTGTTTATTAAGGAGCTCTTTCAAAGAGTTTTTTGCAAGATTCATGCAAATAATAGACCAGCTCATGGTAATATCATGGTTCGTAGAGATCTGTGATGTTCTCATTCCTTGTAAGATATGCTTGATTTGAACTGTTTGAAAGCGTGCTATACTGATGATAGTTGTTGGTTGTAAAGTAGTTTTCTGGATGTTTGATTCTGATAGAGATATACGATTTAGAGCTTTTTGGCGGCTCTTTCTTTTCTAAGGATTCTTGTTTGTTGAGGCTTGTCTTTCAAAATAGGTGAAGTAACTTGTTTGTTTTGCCTGATTTAACGCCTCCTGTGTTATTGAAGAGACAGATTGATCATCGCATTTCCACCAGGTCTCTTTGTCATCCTTTATGTATGTAATGTAGTGTCCGATCCCAAATTTTCCGAGGTGTTGAATAATTGCCTTTAGTTGGTATTTTGCTGTTTGGCCATTTTCTACATACTTTTCAGGCAATGTATAGAGATCAGGTATCTGTATTGGAGTGTCGGTTTTTTGAAAGGATCCGTCGGATAGCATGTGAAATCGTTTTGTAATGATAGTGAGATGTTCAGGAGGCATTAAGAAAGAGCGGGAGATATATTCCAGATCGAGGCGGGTCTGATTGTACAGACCCTGATCAGAATCTGAGAGATTATCATAGAAAAACCGATCCATAAGTGTTTCAAACTGGATTGACTGAGCTAAGGGTAGATGGAGGATGATTTGCATTTCAGGATTGTATTGTATCGAGCAACCTTTTGTGTTTAGGTCACACATCGAGGAACCAAGATGTGGAGCGATCATCGGTGTGATTTTGTAATGCCTTGTTGTGCGCATCCAGTGGAAAAGGGGATGAAGCGTGAAGTTCTCAGGACTCATTGGTAGTTGTTTGCTGATCCTCTCTCCCTCCTTGATAAGACCTAGAAGCAACATCAAGGCCTCAGAAGCATCTTCATTCTCAAAACAATGAGGTGAGATGATACCTTTGAATTGCTTAGAAATTGCTACCCGTATCGCTTGACTATGGGCTCCTGTTACCCTCAGTCCATGGAACCGATCTGTCAGATATCTCGCTGCAAAGTAACGATAATCTTGAGGGAGATTGTCAAGGAGATGTACTTTAAAGGCAGGAATATTGATTAGCAACTGCATCAGCGCATTGATCCAACAGTTATTCGATTGATTGTTGATACCAATAGGAGGCTGTATGATAGACCCCTTTCCATTAATGGCATCAGTTTGAAGTGTATCAAGTGTTTTCTGATCTGATGTAAATACGGTTTTACAGAGTTCTAGTATTGTCTTATCTATGTTTTCACAAAGTTTTACTTCCTGGTTTGTTTCAATATGTTTTGAGTCTGCTAGTATATGGCGCGTAACATAGTCCATCCTATGCATTAAATCATTTTTTGCATAAAGAAGTAAGGAGATGCGTTCATGTAGGGTCTCAACATGTAAACCTGGTTTTTTTACTTTTTCGATTGCAGATTCTAAAGAGATGCGCAATGGAGTAATATGATGGGCGGTATAGGATCTCACTTCCTGAACAGATGATCCGGGTAATAAGGGAGTGATATACAGTTCATGAATATTATTGATCAGCTGAAGAGTCTGCGTAAGATCTTTTTTTATAATGGTGAGTGTTGTTTCCCAGTGCGTTCCTCGATGGGAGTCGAAATTCAAAGAAATCCACCGCTCCGCTTTGTTTGCTTTCATCTTCAGAGAGTTGTATGCTGCTAGAAGAGCTGTATAGCTCTTGTCATCGTCCGGGTTAGTTACTTTAATTAAGCTCTTTAAGTCATATGTTTCAGGAATCACATAATATGTAACATATTCATATAATTGAGTTACTGATGAAAAAGATCCACTATTAGAAAGTGTTTTGATATATACTGCATGAATCTTGTCAATTAGACTGACAGTCTGAATGATATCTTTCCGGATTTGATAATAAATTGCATTTCCTGATAAAGTGGTACGGTGTGTATTAATCCATTCATCGGCAGTCTTAGCATGGTTAAGCAAAGAGTAATACTTTATGAGTAATGGAATTACATTGGTCGATTCAGTTGCTCGTGAAATTTCTCCTTGTAAACTATTTCTCTCTGGGATAACATGGTATGCGACATGAGCATGTAAAGAATTGATGCTATCTATCGTCATTGAATTCCTTTGATGTTAAGTTGAGTTCAACAATTATACACCAATCGAAGGATTTATCACAAGAGAAGAAGATGGGATTGATTAAACTGTTTGCCATGCTTTTTATTTGTCATGAAGCTTTTGCGAATATTCATCAGATGACTCTCGAGGAGAAAATAGGGCAGCTCTTTATCATTCCCTTTAGTCCACAGCATGATATAGAGGAACTTGTTTTTGAGTACCATATTGGGGGAGTGATCTTTAAAGGAGTGGATCTCAAAGAGCAGATGTATGCGCTGCAATCACTGCAAAAGCGATCAAAAATTCCTCTCCTTTGTACAGTTGACGCAGAAAATGGCATTGCCCAACGGATCCCGAACCTTCCTGCCTTTCCCCAAAATATGACGCTTGGCGCAATCCAAGATGATACGTTGCTTTATAAACTTGGCCAAGAGATCGGCAGGCAATGCAAACTGATTGGCGCTCATGTGAATTTCGCACCTGTCATAGATGTGAATAGCAATCCACTTAATCCCATTATTCATATGCGCTCGTTTGGAGACGATCCCATTCGAGTAGCGGAAAAGGGGGAGCAAATCATGCGCGGCATGCAAGACGTAGGGCTTGTTTCCGTTGCAAAGCATTTTCCAGGTCACGGAGACGTCTCGATTGATTCTCACTATGCTCTGCCCCTTACTGAGATTCAAGAGGTAGCTCTCTATCCCTTTAGAAAACTGATAGAGAGAGGTGTTTCAGGAGTCATGCTAGCCCATCTTTCTATCCCTAAAGTTTCTTTACATCCCACAAGTCTATCTTCAGAAATAATTACTGATTTGCTCACGAATACCATGAACTTTGAAGGGCTCATCTTTTCAGATGCACTTAATATGAAAGCATTAACGCTTTATTACACACCTGCAGAGATTGCTGTCTTAGCCTTTCAATCGGGAACGACCTGTCTACTCTATGGAGATCATCTTCATCCGAATATCACAGAGATACTCCACCACACCGTTCCCACAGCTTTTAAAGCACTTAAAGAAGCCTTTCTCAATGGAATCCTGTCACTTGAAGAGCTAGATAAACGGGTAGAGAAAATTTTAGCTATAAAGCATGAAATCTCAATTGATCCAGAGACGGTCTATCAACAAATAAACACCAGTTCAGCATATGCTCTGAAAAGAGAGCTGTACCGAGCGTCTCTTACACTTTATGCAGATCCCCATCATTTGATTCCTCTCCATAATCCTGGACAAACAATTATCTCAATCAAGAAGCTTGACCCTGAATTGCTTGCATGGATATCGGCACAACACAGACTTATTATTGTTGTCTTTGGCTCACCGTATATCGTGTCAAAAATTAAAGGAGACCATACAATCATTGTAGCTTACGAAGAAAATGAAGATACGATAAAAGGGGTGCAAGACATTCTCTCTGGGGAATTAGTGCCCCAAGGTAAGCTACCGATAACAATACACAGAGAAAATGGACTAGTCCCACTTGAGTCCTTTCTGATGAAATCTAGAGATAAAGACTAGAAGGCGGATTTTTTAGAAGACTTAGCTAGATTAGAATTTGCATCGATTTGAGCATATATTCAATAGCTTCAGTGTTGATGATCGTCATATCTTCATGATAGACAAATTCTTCGAGGAATGCCTGTGCAATACATGATTCACGAGCCATTTCTGCAGTCACTGTATTTTGAATTTCCATATATCTGTTTTCTGATTCATTGCGAACCTCGCGTATACGATCCTTTTTAAGTATGTCCATTTGCTGGAGGATCTCTTCTTCAGTAATGGATGATGTAGGTTGCCAGTCGTTTGGAATATGATCTTTAAACCAATCTACCAGGACAGAGGTGTCTTCAATCTCTTTTTCCATTCGAATAGAGGGGTCCTCATCACTTGGTTGACCATTAATCCACCAAGAAACTCTTTCAAGAATATAGGATTTTGTGTACTTCGAATCAAAACGGTGTTTAGCAGTTGCAAAGCTCAAGAGATAAAAGGTGAGATCATTATTAGAATTTATAGGAGCTTCTTGCAGGCCTCTCATTGGACCCAGATGTGTTCTATACTGATTAAGCATATGTACGTGCAAGGGGGCTGGAAGCCAAGAGTGCGATTCTGTGAGAATTTCATGAATGAGTCCGTGCCGCATTGTCTGCAGTTTTTTCAGGATGTCATTTTCTATATTTGATGTGGAAACCTCAGTTTCTGTTGCTCTGCAGTAGGACTCTAAGATTTCACCAGTATAGCGTGCAGCGCAATGATCACCGGCGGTTGCGATACGAATGAGGATATTGTTTTGCACATTGATTAGAAGATGCCCTTGCTTTATTTTGTAGATAATAACTTTTAGAAGTTTCTCAAGGTAATCATAGTAGGCTATTCGTTCACTCTCATCGTTTGGAGCTCCAAGTATAAAGCTTTTGTCTTTAATATTAGCCACAAGGGTTTTAAGGCAATCTTTCGCGCGCACGTTACACATGCGACCACTGTCATTTTCAATGCGCTTAGGGTCGATATAATCAGGGAGTTCAGGGTTGTGAAAGTTGATTGTATCGAATAAAGGAATGAGTTCGTCAAGATCGATATTCGATCCATTACATGTATTGAATAGGGTGAGTAGGTTTTCTGTCCGTGCTATAGTTTTAGTGTAGTGAATGGGATTAATACCGCTAGAGATCATATAGTTGGCATCGGAACTTGATAGACCCTGCAAGAAAGTGAGTACTCCACTCACGATTGTCTCCACAATCAAGACCTGTCCACAAGTGGCTGTTGTTACGACCTGAAGATATATATACCCAATCGCTATGATGATTATCAGGGCAAGATGAGTAATGGGATGACTATTAATGATTTCGAAGACAGGGAGAGGGAGGTGTTCTTGTGTAATACGCGCAAGCCGATTGTGCATATTTTGAAGAGGATAAGAAGTTAAAGGAGCAGTCAGAGATGATACATTCATTGTTATTATCATTTAGTATTGGAATATATAATATTTAGAGTATAATTTAGTTTTATTATTTCAGTCAATGGATATTCCTGGTATGTAGGTAAAGGTTGTTATTAGAGAACGGATTATATAGAATAGGTGTATTCAATCGATACTTGTATTCAGAATACCAAGTTGGTTAAGGATATATGTACACTTTCTTAATAGTTCCTCTCCTATCATATTAAAAAAATCAACAAGTGTCTCAAGATTAAGTGCGTCTGAGTGACATTTCTATGAAATAAAGATTTAACCCGCTTCAGAGTGGAAGCTATGTATGGAGTGAGCTGTGTTTGCTTCTTGAGAAATAGGGGTATTGTAAAGAGGTCAATGGATAGCTTGATCTTTTTCTCAGATGTCCGGTTTATAACGTGCGATTGGTGTATCAGCGAGTGATGTGTAGGAAAGCTGAAGATATCAGTATAAAGGAGTTGGTTGCTGCATCTGAATACAAAGCACCATCGATGAGCTCGTCTGTTACCACGAGGAGCCTCACTCTTGTTGCTGTAATCAGTGTAATTGTGAGGGTGGTGGATGTAAAGCAGATGACTTGTGAGCGTTAGAGGAGTTCAAGTCATTAGGGAGTACAGGTTGGTGGATCAAGGTGGATAATACTCGCAATATGTGATGGTATAAGCGCATTCAACAATAAATTAATTTAGGAACTAATGTGCAATTACTAGAGTTGTATATATCTGTAAATCATTTTAATTTATACTTAATCATTTAATCTATTAGATTGTTACGTGATAACCATCTTTCTTTAATTATGGAGGTCCGCAAGGAACTGCTGGAATTTTAGTGGGGTTTTTCATTTTGGTTCGCGTAGCTGATGTTGTTAAAACCCTTCTAAGTAGGGCTAAAATCTAATGCCTGCTTGATGTAAATCATTATCGTCATATGAGAAGAGGGTATTTAAAGCATCAGTATCCATATGCAGTTGTGTCCAATCAATATCGCTGTTAAGAACACCGAGTTGAGTGAGAACATATGTACAACCTAGCGGTTTAAGATTTCCGCCGCCTACTGTCGTAGTACAGGCTATTTGGAACATTCGAGCTCTTATTTGCTGTAATCTATGTATTCCAGTTAAGGGTTGATATTGTGGATTCGCTGTAGCTTTATTCTTTTCCTCTTCATCAAATGCTGGGCCAAATAGAGATTCAATTTGTTCAGGCGTCAATGGAACAGTCTGATTGATTGCTTTTCGAATAGATGGGGACCAATCAAGAGGAACATGATTTCCTAACCATTCGATAGTAGATTGTTTCCCAACTGGTAGATTGTTAGTGATAAATTTCTGATTACCTGTTTCTGTGGTTTGAGCACCATTTACCATCTCTTCAAAGTATTCTTGAATATGTTGAGGAGTGTAGATCCTATCAAATGCCTTAAGAGAGGCGGCTTGCGTAATGGGCATGTAATAGCTATCTAAAAAACGTGTATTTTTGGATCCATGGATGCCACGTGCAAGTCCAAGATTTATCATATGAGCTATGAAAATGTGAGGCAACCAGGTGCTTCGAGCTAGTGGATGATTATTAGTTATCTGTAAGACGATTCCTCTTCTCATTTGATGAAGCTCTTCAAGAACGAGATCTTCAAAAGAATCAGTTGGAATGTGTGAAGTCAATCTTTCATATTCTTCTGAGAGTACTGCAATATAGCGCCCGGCACAGTTGTGTACAGCAGTAGCGCATTGGAAGATAACGTCGTTATATAGTGAAGCATCCTCTTTTCCAGATTGAATTTCATAGATAATGACTTTAAGCAACGTCTCAATTTTATCGTAGAAATCTTGTTTAGCAGCATCCTGCTTGTCCAGGCCCCTTATATGTAGGCGATTTTTTATCTGACAAACGAGGGTGTAAAGACGTTGTCTGACTGTACGATAATTAAGAGGCGTTGAATCTGCTGTAACGATGCAGGGGCTATTGGGATCAACATAATCGGTTCTTATACTGCCGTTTTGATCGACTTTAATAGTGGTATTCATCGCATTAAAAAGCTCAGTAAGTCTAGTAAGCGGGATATTATCTAGGTTACATCCGTTTGGAATGATGATTGTCTTTTCTTCAGATTGAAGGGTGTGTGCTAAATGCTTTTGGTTTATCCCCCAAGGAGTAGGATGCTTGTAGAATTGTAGATGGATAGCTTGTTTTATAGGTAGTCGATCAACCCGGTGAGCGTACTCTGCAAGGAAGCTTTTTCTCAGATGTTCTACAATCTTGTATGCTACTAAGGCTATCACACTCAGTAGATCATCTCGCAACGGGGTTGTTAAGGCCAATGCTACTCCTATTGATAGGATTGTTATAAGAGCTAACGGCTTAAACCATTCGCTTTCGACTACTGTAGGCCACCAATGTTTTAGGGATTCAAGCTCAGTTGAATCAGTTGAATCAGTGGTATCAGTGGTATCAGTGGTATCAAGATGTAAGGAATGGTTAATATATAAGGAATGGTTAATATTAGGGATGATGAATGACATTGAGTAAGGACTTGATTATAATTAAAAGTCAATGGTAAGTGATTATGAGAATTACTGTCAATGAATATAATTTGTTGAATTAAAATATTTAGGTAATTATAAGTGTATCGATCCGTAAGGATTATCATATAAAAATAGGTTGAAATTTTAAAGTCTTATTCATCTTGTTTCTTGGTATGTTATATTAGATTTAATACAAATGAATAATATATATATTAGGCTGCCCATTCATGGTAGATCATTGCCGTCGCAACTATTCGCATAGCAGATGTTGTAAAACCCCTTCTAAGTAGAGCTAAAATCTGATGCCTGCTTGATGGAGATTATCATCGTCATACGAGAAGAGGGTATTTAAAGCATCAGTATCCATATGCAGCTGTGTCCAATCAATCTGTCTGTTAAGAACACCGAGTTGGGTGAGAACATATGTACAACCTAGTGATTTAATATTTCCGCCTCCTGCTGTTGTAGTACAGGCTATTTGGAACATTCGAGCTCTTATTCGCTGTGATCTATTTATTCCAGTTAAGGGTTGATATTGTGGATTCACTGCAGCTTTGTTCCTTTCCTCTTCATCAAATGCTGGGCCAAATAGAGATTCAATGTGCTCAGAAGTCAATGGAATAATCTGATTACTGGCTTTTCGAATAGATGGGGACCAGTCAAGAGGAATATGATTTCCTAACCATTCGATAGTAGATTGTTTTCCAACTGGTAGATTTTTAGTGATAAATTGCGATGGATTAGATGGGTGATTACCTGTTTCTATGGTTTGAGCACCGTTTACCATCTCTTCAAAGCATTCTTGAATATGTTGAGGAGTGTAGATACTATCAAATTCCTTAAGAGAGGCTGCTTGCTTAATGGATGTGGACCAGGGCGTTGAAAAACGTGAAGCTCTGGATCCATAGATGCCACGTGCAAGTCCAAGGTTTATTAGATGAGCCTCTAGAATCTGAGGCATGTAATGTCGTGGGTAATTATGAGTTATCTGTGAGATGATGCTTAATCTTATTTGATGAAGCTCTTCCAGAACGGTATCTTCAAAAGAGTGAAGTCGAATGTTTGAAGCTAATCTTTCATATCCCTCTGAGAGTACTGCTATGTAGCGCTTGGCACAGTGGTTTACAGCAGTAGCGCATTGGAAGATAACGTCGTTATATACTGAATCCTCTTGTTTTCCAGATTGAATTTCATAGATAATGACTTTAAGCAACGTCTCAATTTTATCGTAAAACTTCTGTTTAGAAGTATCATTCTCATTCATTCCCTCTATCCCTGTGCGATTTTTTATCTGATCAACGAGGGTATTAATATGTTTTTTGACTGTGAGATAATTAAGAGGAGTTGAATCGTCTGCAACGATGCAGGGGCTATTGGGGTTAACATAATCGGTTCTTATACTGCCGTCTTGATCGATTTGAATAGTGGTATTCATCGCATTAAAAAGATCAATAAGTCTACTAACCGGGATATTATTTAGGTTACATCCGTCTGGAATTATGGTTGCATTTTCTTTAGATTGAAGGGTGTCTACTAAGTGCTTTTGGTTAATCCCCCGAGGAGTAGGATTTTTGTGGAATTGGAGCTGGATGGCTTGTTCTATAGGTAGTCGGTTAGTCCGGTAAACGTAATTTTTAAGGAAGATTATTCTCAGCAATGCTACCTCGCTGAATGTTAATAAGGTTATCACCGTTACTAGAAGATATGACAGTTCGGTTGTTAAGGACAATGTCCATCCTATTGACATGATTATTATAAAAGCTAATGGGATAAACCATTTGCTTTCGAGTACTGTAGGCAACCAATGTGTTAGGGCTTCAAGCTCAGTTGAATCAGTGGTGTAAGCAAAATCAGTGAAGGTATCAACCTTAATATGTAAGGGAGGGTTAAGCTTAGGAAGGCTGAATGACGTGGTGTAAGCAAAATCAGTGATGGTAGGAATCTCAATATATAAGGAAGGGTTAATATTAGAGAGGCTGAATGACATTGAATAAGGACGTGTTTATAATGAAAAATCAATGGTAAGTGGTTATGAGAATCCCAGTCAATAAATATCACTTGTTTAGATGAAATATTGAGGTAATTAAAAGTGTATCGGAGCATAAGGATTGTTGTATTAAAATAGGTTTAAATTGGAAGTCTTATTTATCTTTTTGATTGGTATGTTGTCTTGGATTTAATACATATTATTAATTTTTATTAGGTGCGCCCATTCATGGTAAATATATTTTTATTACATGTTACGTCTGTTAATATATAAAACTAAGATTGTTATACATGTGTTGTTTACATATAATTGAAGTTATTGTACAATTAACATTATTAGAAATCTTTTTTTGAGTATATTGTATTAATGTCAGAAAGGTTCCGTTTCATTGAATATTTCAATTACTAATCAATATGGTGATAGTTTAAATACTGATCACCCAAACAGAACTGATATTTATCCTCCCATGAGTTGGGTGACTACAGTGATTACAAGTGAATCGTTTACACTGATTGCCGTCTCAACTATCCTAGTAATCGGGGGAGCATTCCTTGTGGCAGCTGTGATCCCACCTCTGGTAGTTTGTTTCTCAAGCTTCGCCATGTGCCTTGTAGCTCTAGTTCTTCCCTTCTTCCTGCAAGACTCTCATATTCCTCGAGGAATAAACGGAGACCACTTCACACATAGCCTCCGATTTGGAGGGGATTCGATCTATATTCCAGAGGGATGTGACTTAGATACGATCGATGTTAGAAGTCTCCTTGATCTTGTTGATGAGATGAATATCCTTGTTCCATTCGAGCAAAGCGGAAATATAAGACCCAATGATATTGATTCTAGTAGCAAATGCGTCGTTCAAGGTTCGGAAGGCTCGATGAGTTATTGTAGTGTAAGAAAAAATATTGAGAAACTTATTCATCAAGTCATACAGCATGAGGTTATTTTAGGCGTTCCAAGGGATCGTTTGAATACAGAAGCATTCTACGTGAAAATTGAGATGTTTCTCAAAGTCATTATCTATGAAATTCAATCTAGAAAGCATAATGCTTCAATATGTAACGAGGTTATCCTTCAATGTGCAAGTATTGTAGGAAACTGTGGGGCGCGCTACATGGCCGTATTATCAGAGGAACATGAAAAATTGGTCTCGCGCGTTGTGACTAGTTCTTTTAAAGACATCGTTCTTGAAGCGTTTCATAAACTAAGAAAAATAATTGTTACACACATGACTTATGCTCATCAATATGGTGCTACAGTAATGCAGCCTCATATTTTAAATGGTCATATGATAAATCTCGGATGTGTACGTGGAATCCGCGGTAGTGAAAACTTAATGTTTAATGATACATTTGACATGGAGATTGATCAAAATGATTCTATTCATGAATTTGATAGGATCTATACTCCTGAATATATTCAAGAACGTTTTGAAGAGATGGTCAACGGTATTCAAATCAAGGAAGGAGATGGTGATCTATTTAATTCACCAAGATTTATCAATATAGATCCAGTAGTTGAAAAACAAAAGGCTATCGGATGGTTAGGAGAGCATGTTCCTCCTGAATGGAATCCGTCTATTCAAAGCGCTACAGGTAGTATGGAACTGACTCTTGAGCAGGTGGAAGCTCTATTTGGGCCATCATTTGATGAAGAGCAAAGGCTGAAAGCTAAAAATAATGCACAATATCAACAGCTCACTGGATCAGTCAGATTAGATGCGATAAGAGCTCTCATGTTCCAAATTGCCTGCACTACAATAGTTGGGAATGTCAAATCAGTAGGATGTACATATATCCTTCAGCAACTGGGTGTCCTTAATGGCGGTATTGATTGGACAGAGTTCCATATAGATATGGATGTTCTAAGTGATATATTCTCGTATGACAGTACTGATCTAAATAGAGCGCAGATCGACTTTAGTGGGACTTAGAGCTACCTCGAAAGGTGTGGTTTTTTAATGAGAATGTTAGAGGGGTGTTAATATTAGCGGCGATGTTTTTGGGAGTGGAGTGATAAGTCTTTAAATTGGAATCTCACCCTGATGTGATTCTATGGAGTATTGATCACTACTTCAAGATTCTCTTCTTTTTCAGATAATAAACAGAGTTCGCTTAATATGTGAGCCTATACGATTCAGGTTGGTAATTCATTTATGATTGGATCAGTTGTTGGTGTGGTAATCATTAAGATCTGTTACTGATAAGTGATAAATAGTGTATTACCCGTATTGATTTATAATAATTATTATTGTTTATAGAATGATCATAGTGAAGTTCGATCTGGACCAGTATTTGATGATGAGCAAAAGGCGTTAACTAGAAAGAATTCAGAATATCAACAAGAGCTCGGATGTTCCAAATGGCTTGCACTACAACAGTAGGAAGTGGCAATATTAAATCAGTCTCTGGTACATATATCCTTCAGAAACTTGGTGTGCTTAAGAGTGATATTAATTGGACAGATCTCCATATGGATGTCGATGTTCTAAGTCATTGCTTTTCGTGTGACAATGATGATCTGAATAATGCAGACATCAAATTTTAACGTTATTTACGACTGTTTTAAATTCAAACAAAGGCTCTGGTTTTCCCGGTTCCTAGGTCATGATAACAATGTTATCTTTATATTATAATTAATATTAATTATATGCGATACAAAGTTTTGTCTATCATATTAATAGAGTATTAGGATTGTTTGTGTTAGTTAGATGTTTCAAATATCTCCCCACTCAGATTCAATTGTTCGGTATTCCGCAGTAAGTTAGATTTCTCAAGTAATTAAAAGCTACAGGTTTACAGACTTGGTTTTTACAATTATTATTAGATAGTTAATCGAAATTAGTGCGAAAATGTATTTTGTATTAATAAATTATTGGGATTTTTTATGTTACCAGATATTTCAAATAGACCCCCCCCAGAGTCTGCTATTCAGTATTCCTTACTGAGTAGGATTCCAAAAGTCATTAAAAGCACAAGGTTTACAGCGCTGGCTCTCGTAATTATTACAGCAACAGGGGTTCTCCTCGGACTAACTATAACAGGAGTAGGGGTTCTTGTAGCTCTCATCATTCCAGTTGCGGTGATTGTGTATGTGATAAAATTGGAAAGCATGGAAGAAGTGGATCTAGATCAAAGTTCTGTTCTCCCGTTCCCAGAGGCTAAAATGGAGCAATTCATTAATCGACTACTCCAATCTGCACCAATCGATGTGTGCATCAGACAAATAGGCAACCGGAGGGACCCTCTTAATCAGGAAAGATCAGGTATTCTCGATCGACGACTCACATACAGAGAAAGAAAGGAAGTCATTCATCGACTAAAAGAGCAATCTGAAAATGAAGGGGCTAGCATTGATCTTTCTCCAGGAATAAACGACACTCACTTACTGCATAGCCTTAAAGTTAAAGGGGCTGCGACTTTTATTCCAGAGGGCTGTAAGTTAGACAGTATCCAAGTTCACTCGCTCGTTGATCTTTTTGAAGCCATGAATACCACTGTTTCATGCGATGATTACTCACACGTACGATCGGATTATATTGACCGAGAGAGCTCTCAGGTTATCTCAGATGGTAGGAAATCAATTAGTTATGATCAGGCAAAAACACACATCTCTACACTCATAGATCAAATAGAACAGCGCTCAAAGTTTAAGGGCGTTCCAACTAGTCATCGTGCTAGGAAAAAATTCTATACTCAACTTGAGACGTTTCTCAAAGTAATTATTTATGAAATTCAGTCAAAAAATCATGAGGATGCACTGTGTAATGACATTATTCTTCAACTTGTAACTGCTGTAGGGCACTGTGGTGCGCGTTATATGTCAGTATTATCAGAGGGGCATGGGAGATTGACTTTATGCACGGAGACGAACTCTTTTGAAGATACCGTTCTCGAGGAGTTTCATACAATAAGAAAAACGATTGTGATGGATATAACTAATAATCACATACAGGGTAGAGGGATTAATCAGCCTCACGTTCTGAATCGTCATATGATGAATCTCGGACCTCTACGGGGCATCCGCAACTCCGAAAACTTAGAGTTTTCAGATGTTTATGATGTAAAGATTACTAAACTTCAGTCTGTTCGTGCATTTGATAGGATTTATACTGATCAGCATATTCAACAATGCTTTGAGGAAATGGTCAATGGTGTTCCAGTTATGGAAGAAGACGGTAGTCCATGTGATCCACCAAGATTTGAGTCTGGAGGAGATTTAGTCATTGGAAAATCGATGGCTGTCGATTGGTTAGGTGAACATGTTCCTTCTGACTGGAAGCCGTCTATCCGAAACGCTACAGGTTTTATTATTACATTAACGGATAAGCAGATTGAAGTTCTATTTGGATCAGGATTTGATGATGAGCAACAGGCTTTAGCTAGCAAGAATTCAGAATATCAACAGATCACTGGAGTAGAGAGGTTACGAGCGCTAAGAGCTCGGATGTTCCAAATGGCCTGCATTACAACAGTAGGAAGTGGCAATATCAAATCAGTAGCTTGTACATATATCCTTCAGAAACTTGGTATTCTTAAGAGTGATATTAATTGTACAGATCTCCATATGGATGTTGATGTTTTAAGTAATTTCTTTTCATATGATAATGACGATCTAAATAACGCAGACATTAAATTTTAACGTTATTTACGACTGTTGTAAATTCCAACAAAGGTTCTGGTTTTCCCAGTTCCTAGGTCGTAATAACAATATTACCTTTATATTATAATTAATATTAATTATATGTGACACAAAGTCTCGCTCATTATATTAATAAAGTATTAGGATTGTTTATGTTAGTTAGATGTTTCAAATATCTCTCCCACTCAGATTCAACCGTTCGGTATTCCTCACTGAGTTAGATTTCTAAAGTAATTAAAAGAGAAAGATTTACAGTTTTGGATCCTATAATTATTAAAATTACATATAATTAATACTATATACAAATTATAATTATTATTATATAATTAATTATACGTAGCACGAAAATGTGTTTATTATATTAATAAAGTATTAGGATTATTTATGTTATTAGATGTTTCGAATATCCCCCCTCCAGATTCAACTGTTCGGTATGCCGCAGTGAGTTGGGTTCCAAAAGTTATTAAAAGCGAAAGGTTTACAGCTCTGGCTCTCGTAATTATCACAGCAACAGGGGTTATCCTCGGACTAACTATAACAGGAGGTCTTCTTGTAGCGCTCATCATTCCAGCTGCGGTGATTGTTTGTTCATCCTCCGTAATAGGATCCCGTATACTGATATTTCGAAAAGACTTCAGAGGAAGAGAGCCTGGTATTAATCACGAAGAAGTAGCGAAAATGATCAATAATAATGAGGCAGAGCAAATTATTGATAATAATGAAGCAGAGCAAATTATTGATAATAATGAAGCAGAGCAAATTATTGATAATAATGAAGCAGAGCAAATGATCGATAATAATGAGGCAGAGCAAATTGTCAATAATAATGAAGAAGTAGAGCAAATCGCACTGACTAGTACGTGGAGGATTCTTATAGAGGATTCACCTCGGGGTGTGGAACTAAGGAGGTTCTCCCGTGTACTTCAAGCAGTCGTAGACAGAGAGGCCCTCATTGAGCGATTAAGCAACAATGAGTCTTGTAATGTAGAAGCAGAAAGCAGCCTTACTTCACCTCTCCAAGACGAAGAAAGGAAGGTGCTCATACGAGACCTATTAAGAGAGACAGAGGCAGACATCAGACTGACAGAATTCCGGCGAAGAATGAAAGAACGTAATATAGATATAGAGACAGTCTCCGTTCTTCCATTCCCAGAGGCCAAAATGCAGCAATTCATTAATCGACTACTCCAATCTGGAGTAATCGAGGAGGTCCTCAGAAGAATAGGCAACCGGAAGAACCCTCTTAATCAGGAAAGATCAGGTATTCTCGATCGAGAACTCAAATACAGCGAAAAACAGCAAGTCATTAATCGAGTAGCAGAGCAATTTAGAAATGAAGGAGGTAGCATTGATCTTTCTCCAGGAATAAATGAAGCTCACTTACTGCATAGTCTTACAGCTCAAGGGGGTACGACTTTTATTCCAGAGGGCTGTAAGTTAGACAGGATCCAAGTTCGCTCGCTTGTTGATCTTTTTGAAGCCATGAATACCACTGTTTCATGCGATGAGGACTCACACATACGACCGGATTATATTAATCCAGAGAGCTCTCGGGTTATCTCAGATGCTGGGAAACCAATTAGTTATGCTCAGGCAAAAAAAAACATCTCTACACTCGTAGATCAAATAGAACAGCGCTCAAATTTTAGTGGCGTTCCAGCTGATGATTATGCTAGGGAAAAATTCTATACGCAACTTGAAACGTTTCTCAAAGTCATTATTTATGAAATTCAGTCAAAAAATCATGAGGGTGCACTGTGTAATGACATTATTCTTCAACTTGTAACTGCTGTAGAGAACTGTGCTGGGCGTTATATGTCAGTATTCGCAGAAGGGCATGGGAGATTGACTTTACATACAGAGATTAAGTCTTTTAAAGATATTGTTCTCGAGGAGTTTCATACAATAAGAAATACGATTGTGATGGATATAACTAATAATCATATAAAGGGTAGAGGGGCTAATCAGCCTCACGTTCTGAATCGTCATATGATGAATCTCGGACCTCTACGGGGCATCCGCAACTCCGACAACTTAGAGTTTTCAGATGATTATGATGAAAATATTACTGAACTTCAGTCTGTTCGTGCATTTGATAGGATTTATACTGCTCAGCATATTCAACAATGCTTTGAGGAAATGGTCAATGGTGTTCAAGTTATGGAAGAAGACGGTAGTCCATCTGATCCACCAATATTTAAATCTGGAAATTTAGTCATTGGAAAACCGATGGCCATCGAGTGGTTAGGTGAACATGTTCCTTCTGACTGGAAGCCGTCTATCCGAAACGCTACAGGTTCTATGATTACATTAACGGATAAGCAGATTGAAGTTCTATTTGGCCCAGGATTTGATGATGAGCAACAGGCTTCAGTTAGCGAACAGTCAGAATATCAACAGATAACTGGAGTAGAGAGGTCACAGGCACTAAGAGCTCGGATGTTCCGAATGGCCTGCATTACAACAGTAGGAAGTGGAAATATCAAATCAGTAGCTTGTACATATATCCTTCAGAAACTTGGTGTTCTTCAGAGTGATATTAATTGGGCAGATCTCCATATGGATGTCGATGTTCTAAGTAATGTCTTTTCATATGATAATGATGATCTAAATAATGCAGACATCAAATTTTAACGTGACTTACGATTATGTCGAAAGGATAGCTCTTGGCCCTACAACTTTTTCTTAAAATAAAACCCCTTTCAAGAAAAAACTTTGGTATTTGTAGAACCTATGTGGTTATGACAGTATTTATAGTTGATATTAACGGTTCGTGATACATTTAATAATTTAAAAAAACAACTTTAATTGTGTATATATGTAGTAATTGACATTTTCGTCTTATTATAATTGTAGATATAATCCAGATGCGATCTAGGTCAGTGAATTCGTTGATTTTTTTCGAATAGTGTGTGATATTCAGACTCAATAAATTTGATTTATTATTACAATTATCAAGAAAATCTTTCAATATTGATAGTACTATTTTTTTTATTTTTATAGTAATCAATATTTATATCTGATTGTTCTTATTATATAATGGATTTTAATTTTAATGTATTATAACATGAATGCATCGGAAAATCTGTTACAAAAGAAGTGGGAGTGTCTGCCATCAACTAGACCAAGATGAGGACATAGAGCTATTTATCTCTGGACCACTCCAAAATGGAAGTAGAGAGTATATGATCAATCAAGTATTCGCAAATTGGGATTACGTATGTTATTAACTGTTGAACAGACCCCTCTCCCCAATTCCAGTGCTTGGTATTCTGCAATAAATTGGGTTCCTAAAGTAATTAAAAGCGAAAGGTTCACAGCGCTGGCTCTCACAATTATTGTAACAACAGGGGCTATCCTTGCATTAACTATAACAGGGGGAGGGTTGATTGTAACACTTCTTATTCCAGCTGCTGTGATTGTTTGCTCATCTATCGTAATAGGTTCCCGTATACTGATATTTCGAGATACCTCCAGAGGAAAAGGCCCCTCCATTCCCGAAGCGATAGAGACAACGATGTACACAGAAACAGATCTAGTTATTCCCGAAGCAATAGAGTCCTTAGCCCCCTTCATTCTCGAAGCAATAGAGCCTTCCATTCAGGAAGCAGTAGAGACAGCTATGTACACAGAAACACAGCTAGTTATTCACGAAGCAAATGATGATGAAGATGAAGTAGAGCAAGGTAACAATCACGAAGAAGTAGAGCAAGGTCTCTACCAGCCAGTTCGAGAAATCTTACTGTGGGATTTGGTCAAGCACACCTCTAGGGCTTCAGAGTTAAGGCAATGCATTGCTTTATTCGATAGAATGGAGGACAAAGCGGTCCTCATCGATCGATTATGCCGAGGAGAACTTTGTAATTTAGGAGAAGAGAGAGTTCTTACTTCGCCACTCCAAGAGGAAGAAAGAGGCCTACTCATCCAGTTCTTCACCCTAGATGAAGGAGATTCTTTATCAATAAGACAAGCATTCCCAAGAGTAGAAAGTTATCCAGTTAGAGAGCAAAGACCCTGCCTTTCATTTTCAGAGGCTAAAATGGACGACTTCATTAGTCGACTACTTCAAGATGGACCAATCGATCTGGTTCTCCAACGAGTAGAGACTTACGATGACCTTCTTGAGTACGAAAGAGAAGGTATTCTCAATCGACCACTCCTTTTCAAAGAAAGAGCTCGAGTCATCAAGCGACTAAGGCAATTTAAAAATGAAGGGGATAACATTGATCTTTCTCCAGGAATAAATCTAGCTCACTTACTGCATAGCCACACAGTTCAAGGGGCTGCAACTTTTATTCCAAAGGGCTGTGAGTTAGACAAGATCCTTGTTAGATCAATCATTGATCTTTTTGAAGCCATGAATACCACTCTTAAAGGTGATGAGCACTCACACGTACGATCGGATTATATTGACCGAGAGAGCTTTCAGGTTGTCTCAGATGCTGGAAAAGCAATTAGTTATGATCAGGCAAAAACAAATATCTCTACACTTGTAGATCACATAGAACAGCGCTCGCAGTTTAGAGGCGTTCCAACTAATGATCGTATGAAGAAAAAATTCTATACTCAACTTGAAACGTTTCTCAAAGTCATTATTTATGAAATTCAGTCAGGAAACCATGATGCTTCGCTGTGTAATGACATTATTCTTCAACTTGTAACTGCTGTAGAGAACTGTGCTGCGCGTTATATGTCAGTATTTTCAGAAGGGCATGGAAGATTGACTTTACGCACGGAGACTAACTCTTTTGAAGATATTGTTCTCGAGGAGTTTCATACAATAAGAAATACGATTGTTATGGACATAACTAATAATCACACAAGGGGTAGAGGGCCTGATCAGCCTCACGTTTTGAATCGCCATATGAGGAATCTCGGAGTTTTACGCGGCATCCGCAACTCCGAAAACTTAGACTTTGCAGATGCTTATGATGTAGAGATTACTGAACTTCAGTCTGTTCGTGCATTTGATAGAATCTATACTGCTCAGCATATTCAACAATGCTTTGACGAGATGGTAAACGGTGTTCAAGTTATGAAAGAAAACGGTAGTCCATTTAATCCACCAAGATATGCATCTGGAGATTTAGTCATTGGAAAACCGATGGCTATCGGCTGGTTAGGTGAACATGTTCCTCCTGATTGGAATCCGTCTATTCGAGACGTTACAGGTTCTATTATTCCATTAACGAATGAGCAGATTGAAGCTCTATTTGGCCCAGGATTTGATGATGAGCAAAAGGAGTTAGCTAGAAAGAATTCAGAATATCAACAGATAATTGGAGCAGGTAGGTCACGAGAGATAAGAGCTCTGATGTTCCGAATAGCCTGCACTACAACAGTAGGAGATGGCAATATTAAATCAGTAGCTTGTTCATATATCCTTCAGCAACTTGGTGTTCTTAATAATGATATTAATTGGAGAGATCTCCATATGGATGTCGATGTTCTAAGTAATATCTTTTCGTGTGAGAATGATGATTTAAGTAACGCAGGCATCAAATTTTAACATTATTTACAAATGTTTTAAATTCAAATAAAGGCTCTGGTTTGCCCAGTTCCTAGGTCGTGATAACAATGTTGCCTTTATACTATCATTAATATTATATATTTAATTATATGTGATACAAAGGCGTATCCATTATATTAATAGAGTATGAGGCTTGTTTATGTTAAAGGGCTTTGATGTTCCGAATGTTCTGTACTACAACAGTAGGAATAGGTTTTCTTCATAGAGATATGGAGTGGGCAGAGCTCCATATGGATACCGGATGTTTTCAGTGCTATTTTCTCGTATGACGATATAGTAATAAATATTTATATTTGATGCAGCTTATTATAAAATCGATTTTTATCCAGATATATTACATTATACATTTATGACATTAAGTGTTCAAGGTATTAACCGCGTTTTAAATATTGACAACCCTAATTCCGTAATGAGTCAGGTTCCTGGAGTGATCGCAAGTAAGGGGTTCACACTGGTTGCCCTTACAACTATTTTGCTAACAGGGAGTTGTTTTATTATCTCAGCAGCAGCCCCAGTATTTCTGGTTGTAGGTGTAGTCGTCATCATAAGCAGCTGTGTACTGAGTCTTCAAGCCGTTAGCCGGCTCTGTTATCGGCAAATATGTTCCGAAAGAAGTGGGAGGGTCTGCCATCGAGCAGACCAAGATGAGGCCATAGAACCATTTATCTCTGGACCATTCCAAAGAGAGTATATGCTCAAGCAATTACTCGCACATGACTTTTTTGAGGGAGATGTACCCCACATGCGTAGCTTCGAAATAGAACGAGTGGTCACTCAATTAATCCAAAAAGGGACGCTAGAGAGCTTCATTACTCAATTAGTTCAAGAGGGGAAGATAAAGCAAGGTATTAATCTGGCAGTTCGAGAGCAGAACCGGGACTTAGAGCGATTTATTAGTCGATTATTGCAACTGGACGAACTCATGTGGGTCATCACCTTATTAGTGCGACAGGATTCTTTTGATAGAGAAAGACGGTGGCTTCTTTATCGAAAACTCCAAGGCGAAGAGAGGTGGATAGTCCTCTGTCGACTCATCGCAATTATAAGAGACGGGGGTTGTATTGATCTCCATCCAAGAATAAACCCAGCTCACTTATGGCATAGCCGCAAAGTTCAAGGGGGTGCGACTGTTATTCCAAAGGGCTGTAAGTTAGACAGAATCCATGTTAGCTCAATCGTTGATCTTTTTGAAGCAATGAATACCACTGTTAAATTCGATGATGACTTACTAGTACGATCGGATTATATTGACCGAGAGAGCTCTCAGGTTATCTCAGATGCTGGGCAACCAATTAATTATAATCAGGCAACAACAGCCATCTCTACACTCGTAGATCAAATAGAACAGCGCTCAGAGTTTATGGGCGTTCCAATTAATGATTGTGCTAGGGAGTCATTCTACACTCAACTTGAGACGTTTCTCAAAGTCATTATTTATGAAATTCAGTCAGGAAACCATGATGCTTCGCTGTGTAATGACATTATTCTTCAACTTGTAACTGCTGTAGGACACTGTGGTGCGCGTTATATGTCAGTATTGTCAGAAGGGCATGGAAGATTAACTTTACGCGCGGAGACTCACTCTTTTGAAGATCTCGTTCTCGAGGAGTTTCATAAAATAAGACATACGATTGTTATGGAAATTACTAATAATCACAGACTGGGTAGAGGGGTTGAGCAGCCTCACGTGCTGAATCGTCATATGATGAACCTCGGATGTATACGCGGTCTCCGTAACGGAAGCAACTTAGGTTTTGTAGATCAATGGGACGTAAATATTATGCAATTGCACTCTGTTCGTGTATTTGATAGGATCTATACTCCGCAGCATATTCAAGAATGCTTTGACGAAATGGTAAACGGTGTTCAAGTTATGAAAGAAGACGGTCATTCATTTGATCCACCAAGATTTGAATCTGGAGATTTAGTCATTGGAAAACCGATGGCTAGCGAGTGGTTAGGTGAACATGTTCCTCTTGATTGGAACCCGTCTATTCGAAACGCTACAGGTTCTATTATTCCATTAACGAATAAGCAGATTGAAGCTCTATTTGGCCCAGGATTTGATGATGAGCAAGAGCGTCTAGTTCAGAAGAGTTCACGGTATCAACAGATAATTGGAGCAGATAGGTCTCGGGAGATAAGAGCTCAGATGTTCCGCATAGCCTGCATTACAACAGTAGGAGATGGCAATATCAAATCAGTAGCTTGTTCATATATCCTTCAGCAACTTGGTGTTCTTAATAGTGATATTAATGGGTCAGATTTCTATATGGATGTCGATGTTCTAAGTAATTTATTTGCGTGTGGCCATGATAATCTGAATAATGCAGATATCAAATTTTAACGTGACTTACGACTGTTTTAAATTCAAACAAAGGCTCTGTCCTAGGTCGTAATAACAATGTTATCTTTATGTTATAATTAATTATGTATAATTATAAGACGTGTCCTTTATATTAATAGAGTATTAGGGTTGTTGATGTTATTAGATGGTTCAAAATATCTCACCCACTTAGATTGAACTGTTTGGTATTCCGCAGTAAACTAGATGTGTAAAGTAATTAAAAGAGAAAAATTTAAGTATTTTTCTCTTGCAATTATTAAAATTACATATAATTAATTCTATATACAATTTATTATTCAAATGTGTTTGTTTTGTTAATAGAATATTAGGGTTGGTTATGTTATTATATGTTTCAAATACTCTCCCCTCCAGATGCCACTATTCAGTATTCCGCAGTGAATTAGATTCCAACACTCATTAAAAGTGAAAGATTTACAGTTTTGGATCCTATAATTATTAAATTACATATAATTAATACTATATACAAATTACAATTATTGTTATATAATTAATGACACGTATCACGAAAATGTATTTGTTATATTAATAAAGCATTAGGATTATTTATGTTATTAGATGTTTCGAATATCCCACCTCCAGATTCAACTGTTCGGTATGCCGCAGTGAGTTGGGTTCCAAAAGTTATTAAAAGCGAGAGGTTTACAGTGCTGGCTCTCGTAATTATCACAGCAACAGGGGTTATCTTCGGGGTAACTATAACAGGAGGAGGGCTTTTTGTAGCAGTCATCATTTCAGCTGCGATGATGCTTTGCTCATCCTCTGTAATAGGTCCCTGTACACTAATATTTCGAAATACCTGCATAGAAAGAAAGCCTGGCATTAATAACCAAGAAGAAGATGGCAGTATCAATAATGATGAAGAAGATGGCAGTATCAATAATGATGAAGAAGATGGCAGTATCAATAATGATGAAGAAGATGGCAGTATCAATAATGATGAAGAAGAGGCAAGTAACACCCAGCCTAGCAGTATCAATAATGATGAAGAAGAGGCAAGTAACACCCAGCCTAGTAGATACCATCTTCTTCTAGAGTCTTCCTCTCGGGGTCGCGAACTAAGGCAATTATCCTCTGAACTCTATGCAGTCGAAGACAGAGAGGCCCTTATTGCACGATTACGCAACAATGGGTCTTGTAATGTAGAATCAGAGAGAAGTCTTACTTCACCTCTCCAAGACGAAGAAAGGAAGGTACTCGTCCTAGACCTATTAAGAGAGACAGAGGATAACATAAGAGAGTCTCTATTATTGAAACAAATAGTCGACATGCATCTAGATGAAGAGCCAAGCCCCTGTTCCCCATTTTCAAAGGCCACAATGGACCAATTCATTGATCGATTACTCCAATCTGCACCAATCGATCTGGTCATCAAACGAGTAAAAAACCTGAAGGACCCTCTTTACTACGAAAGGTTAGGTATTCTCGATCGACCACTCCGATCCAACGAAAGAGAGCTCGTCCTTAATCGACTAGAGCAATCTAAAAATGAAGGGAATAGAATTGATCTTTCTCCAGGAATCAACCAAGATCACTTACTGAATAGCCTCGAAGTTAGAAGGGCTGCGATTTTTATTCCAGAGAGCTGTAAGTTAGACAAGATTCATGTTAAATCACTCGTGGATTGTTTTAAAGCAATGAATACTACTCGTAAATTCTATGATAACGGCAACTACCAAATACGAGCAGAAGTACGAGCAGATTATATTGATTCAAAGAGCCCAAATGTTATCTGTTATGATGGGAAAGAAATTAGTTATGCTCAGGTAGAAAAAAATATCTCTACACTCGTAGATCAAATAGAACAGCGCTCACAGTTTATGGGCGTTCCAACTGATGATCGTGCTAGGGAACAATTCTATACTCAACTTGAGACGTTTCTCAAAGTCATTATTTATGAAATTCAGTCAAAAAATCATCAGGATGCACTGTGTAAGGACATTATCCTCCAACTCGCAATTGCTGTAGAGTACGGTGCTCAGCGCTACATCTCAATATTGTCAGAAGGGCACCGACGATTGACTTTATACACGGAACCTCAATCTTCTGAAAACATCGGTGTTAGATCACTCATTGATTGTTTTAAAGCAATGAATACTACTAGTAAATTCTATGATAACGGCAACTACCAAATACGAGCAGAAGTACGAGCAGATTATATTGATTCAAAGAGCCCAAAGGTTATCTTTGATGATGGGGAAGCAATTAGTTATGCTCAGGTAGAAAAAAACATCTCTACACTCGTAGATCAAATAGAACAGCGCTCACAGTTTGTGGGCGTTCCAACTGATGATCGTGCTAGGGAACAATTCTATACTCAACTTGAGATGTTTCTCAAAGGCATTATTTATGAAATTCAGTCAAAAAATCATCAGGGTTCACTGTGTAAGGATATTATCCTCCAACTCGCAATTGCTGTAGGGCACGATGCTGAGCGCTACATTTCTGTATTGTCAGAAGGGTACGAACGATTGACTTTATACAGGGAGCCTCACTCTTTTGAAGACATCGTTCTTGAGGAGTTTCATGCAATAAGAAATACGATCGTCAGGAGCTTAACTTATAATCACACAATGGGTAGAGCAAATTATCAGCCTAGCGTTCTGAATCGTCATATGAGGCATCTTGGACCTGTACGCGGGATCCGTTACTCTGAAAACTTAAAGTGTAAAGAGTTTCCTGGTATACAATTTACTGAATTTCAGTCTGTTCGCGCATTTGATAAGATTTATACTGATCAGTATATTCAACAATGCTTTGACAAAATGGTAAATGGTGTTCAAGTTATAGAAGAAGACGGTACTTCATTTGATCTACCAAGATTTGAGTCTGGAGATTTAGTCATTGGAAAACCGATGGTAAGCGAGTGGTTAGGTGAACATGTTCCTCTTGGTTGGAAGCCGTCTATTCGAGACGCTACAGGTTCTATTGTTCAATTAACGGATGATCAGATTGAAGGTCTATTTGGCCCAGGATTTGATGATGAGCAAAAGGAGTTAGCTAAAAAGAATTCAGGATATCAACAGATAATTGGGGTAGATAGGTCACAGGCGATAAGAGCTCGGATGTTCCAAATAGCCTGCACTACAACAGTAGGAAATGGTAATATCAAGTCAGTAGCTTGTACATATATCCTTAAGCAACTTGGTGTGCTTAATAGTGATATTAATTGTACAGAGCTCTATATGGATATCGATGTTCTAAGTAATTTCTTTTCGTATAACAATGATGATTTAAATAGAGCACATATCAAATTTTAATATTATTTACCACTGTTTCGAAAGGATCTATTCGTTTCTTGCTGAGTCGTTTACTCCGATCTGAAGAAAAAGTGGATATTATTAAATAAAAACTTTGGCATTCTCAGACCCTAGGTGATGATAACAGTTCACTAACCATAACAAAGAGAGGGATTCTCCTAGCTCTCCATCATTTCATATGAGGTGAGATTGGTTGCTCATCCACCGTTATAGGCTCGTATAGTGTATGTTGAGGCTCCTTCAAAGCAGGGACAGCAGGCATTAACAAAGAAAAAGCGTTGCTTCTCAGATGACTAATCTAATGCAAAAATGAAGAGGATAGTACTGGTCTGGTTTTAGAAATCAACCAAGATCACTTCATGCATAGACACTCATTTAAAGGGATTTCCATGTTGACTCTAGAAGGATGTAATCTAAACAGGATCCGTGTGTGAGTACATTCATCGATCTTTTTAAAGCGATGAACACTCACAATTAGAACCTGATTATGTTGATCGAAATAGCCAATAAGTTACCTCAGACTCTGAAAAGTAGTGCGCGTTACATCTCAAGATATTTAGAAGGGCTTGGAAAATTGGTCTTATGCTTTATGGCTTACTTTTTTGAAAATACCATTCTTAGGAGTTTCATACACTACGCAATACGACCGTTATGAACATCAGTAATAATCACCGAGTGAGTCGAGGACTGTATCAGTCTGATATTCTGAATGACCTATACGATAACAGTAGGAAGTGAACATATCAAATCAAGAGTTTGTAGATAGAGTCTTAAGCAACTTATGGATATGGATATTGATGTGTTAATTGATCTCTTTTTGTCTGACGATGATGCTCTAGATAGAGTAAACATTGAATTTTAGCGATACTTAGAGAAATTTTGAAAGGGGATTTTTTATATGTTTTTTTTTTGAAGTATAATCCTATTCAAATAAGAATTCCAGCCAACCTAGAACCTAAGTTATTATAATAAATAACAAACACCGGACTTGTGTGCAATAGTTAACTTGTAATTGTAATTATCAATGTAATCCAGATGCGATTCTGGTTAGTGGACTCATTGGTTTTTTTTTTGACTGGAGCATTATTTTTTAAATACGATTAATTGAACTAGTTTTTGATATACGAATTAACAAGATATTCTATTACAGGTCATATAAATCTAGTTCTTATTTAAAGTTAGACTTTTTGTTTACATGTAGCTTCTACTTGGTGTAGAATCGTTTGCCATATGAATGTATTATAGGATAAATACATGGCATTGAATATTCAAGTTATTAACCGCTTTATAGATATTGAAACCCATGATGTCTTAGGGAATTTTGTTTTTGAAATACTGCCAGATAACTGGTTTACAGCAACTGCCCTTACAATTATCGTATTCACAGGAAAATATTTTATTTTATCAACCTCGGTTCCACTAGTGCTGATTGTTGGATCGGTTATGGGAATCAGCTCCTGTCTACTGATTTTTCTATCTATCATCCGTTATAACCAAATGATGTTCTTCGGAGGACCAAATCCGTTCGATCAGCAATATCGGTTTAATCAGCAACCAAACGGAGAGCGAGAGATAGAGCAATTCACTAATCGGTTACTCCAATTTGAAGATATTGAGCCCATTATCGATCGACTACTCGACAAGCACTCGTTTTTGGAAGAAAGAGAGGGTATTCTCAATCAGCCACTCCAAGAATCAGAAAGAGAGCTAGTAAGCAAGCGGCTCATTCAAGCCTTAGCAGAAGATCTAGGCATCAAGCTTTCTCCAAGTATCAATCCAGCTCACTTAGCACATAGCCTCCAATGTGAAGGGAGTCCTATTTTTATTCCACAGGGATGTAACCTAAGCAAGATCAGGCTTAGTTCACTTGTTGATCTTTTTGATGCGATGAATATCACTGAACCACTTGATACGCACTTAAATGTCAGAGCTGATTATGTGGATAGTAGTCGTATCGTTGTTGCAGACTCGGAAGGATCGCTTAATTATGATGATGCCAGAAAAAATATTGTTAAACTCGTTGATCGAATAAATAATTGCGAATATATGCTGGGCATTTCATCTAATGATCGTGCTAGGCAAGAAGATTTCATTAAACTCGAGACGTTGCTTAAAGTCATTATCTATGAAATTCAGTCAAAACACCATGATGCCGCGATGTGTAACGACATTATTCTTCAATGTGCAATTGCTGTAGGCCACTGTAGTGCGCGTTACATGGCAGTATTGTCAGAGGGATATGGGAAATTGGTTGAACGCGTTGTATGTCACTCGTTTAAAGATCTGGTTCTTGAGGAGTTTCATAAACTAAGAAAACTGATTGTTACACACATAACTTATACTAACCAACGGGGTCGAGGAGTTGAGCAACCTCATGTTTTGCATCGCCATATGATCAATCTCGGACCTGTACGTGGTATCCGTGACACACAATACTTAGATTTTTCAGATGTATTTACAGTAAGCATCGCTGAACGTTCGTCTCTTCGTGCATTTGATAGTATTTACACTGCTCAGTATATTCAAGCATGTTTTGAAGAGATGGTAAACGGTGTTCAAATCATGGAAGAAGAGGACCCTTCATCTAATCTACTAAAATTTATCGATACAGATTCAGCAATTGGAACAGAGATGACTATCGAATGGTTAGGCGATCATGTTCCTCCTGAATGGCACCCATCTATTCAACATGCTACAGGGAGTATTGAACTGGATTGTGATCAGATTGAATCTCTATTTGGCCCATCATTTGATACGGATCAAAGGAAAAAATCTGAAGATAATCCACGATATCAAGAGCTAACCGGATCAGATAGATTAGAGAAGATAAGAAGTAAAATGTTCCAAATTGCCTGTATAACAACAGTGGAACATCGCACGGTCAAATCAGTAGCTTGTACGTATATTCTTGACCAACTTGGTGTTCTTCATAGAAATATTGATTGGACACAGCTCCATATGAATATTGATGTTCTACGTAACGTATTCTTGTATGACGATGATGATCTAAATAGAGCCCATATCGAATTGTAATGCTATCTATTTTAGCCAAAGTGAAAGACCTGATTCTGATAGAGCCTCAATAATCCACCTGAGTGGGAGTCATTTGTTCAAAATTCTATAGGTCCTATTGTTCGATTGACTTCTCAGCAGGTGAGTTCTCTATGAGCCCCATCACTTGATGAGGAGCAAAGGCTCTCAGTCGTAAATAATCCATACCATTAAGAGACCTGATGTTTCAAGTGCTCCGTATGATAACAGTAGGACATGGCACTATCAAATCAATAAATTGTACTTATATCCTTAACTAATTCGGGGTTTGTAATAGAGATATTAATTAAACCCAGCTCTATGATGATCTCATTTTAGAGCTATTTAGAGACGCCTTGAGTGTGGAGGTTACTTCACTTTATGGAGCTCCACTCGGGTCTGGTAGCTTCTTAGTGATTTTGGAATCAATGAATGAGGTAATAAAAAATATCACTTATAAATAAGTAAAGAGAGTGCTCATGATTAATAGAAATCATGAGCACTCTCATATAGATTTTTATTTCTTTTCTTCATCGTCGAGGATTTCGACTTCTGCTTCTTCTATGTCGGGCTTGGCATCACCTTTTTGTTCTTTCCCTTCTTGAGGGGTGGCGTTTGCTGCAGCACTGGCTTTCTGCTGCAGAGCCTCACCAATCTTCTGGAGATGGGTATTAAGATCAGCAGTTGCTGCTTTAATTGCATCTATGGCTTGGGATTTAAGTGTTGTTTTGAGGTGCTGCACTTTGTCTTGAATCTCAGATACGAGCTCTGCAGGGAGCTTGTCTTTATGCTCACTGAGCGATTTTTCTGATCGAAAGATAAGAGCATCTGCTTGATTACGAGCTTCCACTTCATCTTTTTTCTGTTTGTCTTCTTCAGCATGCTCTTCAGCATCGTTGATCATTCGCTTAATCTCAGCTTCATCTAGTCCAGATTTTGCTTCAATCTTGATCTTTTGCTCTTTACCACTTCCAAGGTCTTTTGCTGACACATGGAGGATGCCGTCAGCATCAATATCGAAGGCCACTTCGATTTGTGGCGTTCCACGAGCAGCTGGCGGAATCTCAGTTAGATCAAAGCGCCCGATTTCTTTGTTATCTTTAGCCATGTTGCGCTCTCCTTGAAGAACGACGATGGTTACTGCTGGTTGATTGTCAGCAGCTGTTGAAAAAACTTGTTTTTTCTGTGTTGGGATTGTGGTATTTCTTTCCACAAGGGGAGTCAGAACGCCACCAAGAGTTTCAATCCCAAGCGTGAGAGGGATAACGTCTAATAGAAGCATATCTTTCACATCACCTGCTAGAACTCCGCCTTGAATTGCTGCACCAGAAGCGACAACCTCATCTGGATTCACTCCTTGATTTGGTTCTTGACCAAAGATTTCTTGTACTTGGGCTTGAACAGATGGCATTCTTGACATTCCTCCAACAAGAATGACATCGTCGATCTTCTCTTTGGCAAGTCCGGAGTCTTTGATTGCTTTTAGACAAGGCTCTCGAGTCCTTTTAAGGAGTGCTGATGTTAGTTGTTCGAGCTTTGCGCGGTTTAGTGTAATCGCTAAGTGTTTTGGGCCGCTTGCGTCCATTGTGATGAATGGCTGGTTAATTTCAGTTGACTGCGTTCCTGAAAGCTCAATTTTTGCTTTTTCTGCAGCATCTTTAAGACGTTGTAGCGCCATTTTATCTTTTGAAAGATCGATGCCATGCTCTTTTTTGAATTCATCCAAAAGCCAGTTGATGATCACGATGTCGAAATCATCTCCACCGAGGTGTGTATCACCGTTGGTTGCAAGCACTTCAAAAACGCCATCACCAATTTCTAGGATAGAAATATCAAAGGTTCCTCCACCAAGATCAAAGACTGCGATTTTCTTATCAACCCCCTTATCCAGTCCATAAGCAAGTGCTGCAGCCGTTGGCTCAGGGATAATCCTCTTTACATCAAGACCGGCAATTCTACCTGCATCTTTTGTTGATTGTCTTTGAGAATCATTGAAATAGGCAGGCACTGTTACAACAGCTTCTGTTACAGTCTCGCCGAGATAGGCTTCTGCAGTTTCCTTCATTTTTGTCAGGATCTGTGCTGCGATTTCTTCTGGTGTTAGTGTTTTTCCACCGACGTCAAAGACGGCATCTCCATTGTTGTTTGCTTTGATTGTATAAGCAACCGTTTTGCATTCTTCTTTCACTTCAGAGTATTTTCTTCCGATGAAACGCTTTGTTGAAGAGAGGGTCTTATCAGGGTTTGTCACAGCTTGACGTTTTGCTGGTACGCCTACTAACTTATCTTCCCCTTTATAAGAAACAACAGAGGGTGTTGTGCGCGTGCCTTCTGCGTTGGCAATCACTTTTGCAGCCCCTCCTTCCATAATTGCTACGCAGGAGTTTGTTGTTCCAAGGTCAATCCCAATGATACGCGTTTTTTTTGTTTTCTCACTCATGTGAATTCTCCTTTTCTATATTTTCTGTAACTTGTGTGTTTTTCTCATTTTGTGGTTCTTTTTTTGCGTTTTTAGCAACTTTAACGCGTGCGGGTCGTAAGATCCGATCGCCACACTTATAACCACGTACAAATTCTTGGATGATCTCCCCTTCTTCATACTGATCGGTCTCTTCCATTTCAATGGCCTCATGAAGGTGAGGGTCAAAATAGGCGCCTTTAGAATGAAAAGAAATAATATTGTGATGAGATAGTATATCTTTAAATTGAGAGAGAATCATCTGAAATCCCATCGACCAGTTCTTTGTTTCCTCTGAGGTATGCTTTGCGAATTCCAGAGCATTTTCTAAGTTATCAAGAGGTGATAAAAATTCGCAGATCACATTCTCAATAGCAAACTGCGTCATCTCCTGCTTCTCTTTTTGCATTCTCTTACGTGTATTTTCGGTATCTGCTAATAGGCGCATATACTTTGCTTTATGTTCGAGCATTTCTTGCTCAATCTGAATGGATTTGATATCCTGTAGCTCCTCTTCGGGTTTCTCAACTTTTGTGGTTTTATCTTGAGGACTCTCTTTAGTCATTACTCATATCTCCTTTATCTTCGAGTAGTAGGTATTCTGCTTGCGCTCTTTGTATGCCAATTGCATTCATTGAGGGTGTTCGGTAAGTGATTTTATATTTATAGGCATTTTTTGTTAGTGATTTACTAAGTAGGTTTGAAAATAATCGACTCAATGAGAAGATTTTTTGGTAGGGGATTCTTGTTGGCCCAAGAAGTGCAATCGCTCCAACTGGCACATTGTGGATATAATAGGGAATTGCAATCATAGAACAGTTCATTGTCTCATTTGTTAGATCATCTCCGATCCACACTTTTAATTTCGTGCAACATCTCAAAAGCTTGTGCATATATGTGGTGTTTTCAAATAGGGAGAGCCCTTGCAAAAGTGAGTCCGCATCTCTAAATTCAGGGTAGCTTAGCAGTTTAGAAAATCCCGTTTTGTAGAGACCTGTAGAACTAAAATTCGTTGCGCCAGCAATATGTCTTAGAACGATTTCTTGATAAAATTGGTTCGCAATTTTTATTTCATCTTTGCTGAGTTTTGGTTTTTCGCGTCCAGTCATCTTAAAGTGTGTATAGGACTCAATGCGCTTTAGTGAAAAGTTGCTGAGCTTCTTGGGACTATATAGAGTCTCTGTATGGATCATTCCAAAATCAGTAACGATGATACACAAACAGCGCGCATGATCGATACCTACAAGTTTCAGATCAATGATCAAGTCTTGCTCAAAGTGAGGGAAGGTTAGAAATGCTGCGCAGTTTGTGAGTTCGCTCATTAGATCAGCCGCTTCTTGTAGATGCTGGGCTATTTTGCGGGTCTCTTCCTGAAGCTTGGTTTTCAGAAATTTGGCATCTTGCTTATCAACCTGGGTGTCATTTATCACGCTTTTAGCGTAAACTTTATATGCCTTAGGTGTTGGAATCCGACCTCCAGATGAATGCTGCTGTATCAGGAATCCGGTTTTCTCGAGTTTTACAAAGTAGTTTCGAAGAGTTGCAGAACTAAGTGATTGGAATCCATTATCTCTTAACGTATTGGATCCCACGGGCTTACCCATTTTTAAATAGAGGTCGATAAGCCCTAAAAGGATAGATTTTTCTCTCTCTGCTTTTGGTTTATTCTGCATATATTCCCACTTGCCCTTGATAAGATAATTCATTTTAGCAGATGAGTTCGTAGGAATCAAGGAGAATTTAGCACTCAGGGCGTTAGATTGCTGGTTTTAGGTGTGTAATTTACCTAATATGTTCACAGAAAGATACTTAAGTTAATTAAGTTGAGTTCCAGAAACTCTCGAATAGATCATAATGTTCTTTCAGTGTCTGGGATATTCTTAGACTACACTCATGACAGGTACATTTCAGCTGCCTTATCTTTAGAGAAAAGAGACTTTAAGGGTTAATCTTCGGATCATTTGCGATGAGTGGCAGCACATCTTCGATCAATGGAGACCACTCAATACCTCTTACGTATATCAGCTTTGAGGCTAGGTAACAGGCGATGATTGCTTTTTTGTGAGAGTCTGGAAGTTTATTGATGATCCGACTTTGATATTTCTTGTTAAGCAATGGGGGACAGTAATTAAGCAGCGCTCGAATAAGGGGGTCATTTGGGTCAGTCGAGAGCTTCTTCTTTAGAAGGACATCGAGGAGTTTGTAGGTGTAGGTATTGATCTTCTTGGAAATCAAATCTGAGATATCTGTTAGATCACTTCCTGATTCATCGTGGATTTTCAGAAGAAGTGTTGCTTCTTTTTTTGCTTTATCTTTGATGAACTCGAGAACTTCTTTCATCAGCATAGATTTTTCTATGAGGAATTCTTTTTCTGAGAGCATCAGTCCCATAAGGACTTCCAATGAGGAGCATATAACGCCCCCTTTGTTTGCCGAACTATCTTTGATGATTAAGACTCCGAGATTCTCTAAGGATGTCCTTGCAATCGATGAGAGGTATAGATTGGCCCCTTCAATGATGGCACGTGATGTAGGACTGCCTGTTGCATCGAGAAAGTCTTTGTAATTTTGAGCATTCAGTGTTTTGGGTCTTCCACCTGCGGGAATAAAGATGTCTGTTTTTGTTTGGAGAACATTATTTCTAAGAAGATGATTCATCTCATTTCCCGAAAGCCAATCTTCGATGAGCTCGCCGTTCTCCTTTCGGTAGCATAGCGTTTGCTGGGAATAGGCTGTGTCATCTCGTTTCGTTTGTGTATCGAGGAGAAGGGCTCCTTCATGCAGTTTTGTTGGAGGATAATAGCGGATAGATTGTCCTTGATGGAAAAGATTGACGAGAGTTTTTAAATCTAGACCCATCGGATCGTATATTGTTCCAGATCCATCGACGAGTGCTGTAAGCTTTGCGGTATTTGGAAAATATTTATAGAGATTCACAAGCTGATTTCCAGCGACATCACCATCAGGACCCCCAGTCATTTTAATGGTAAAGGGATCTTTTTGAGGATTGATTCCAAGGTATTTCAACATTGTTTCCATATAAACATTCAGGCCAAATGAGGTAATACCATATTCTTTATGATTGATTCCAGCTCCGGGTTTGCTGGAAATGAAACAAGCCCCTGGGAGATAGCCACACTGCTGCGCATAGCTGCTGATCCATTCAATGATATGGTTATGCATATTTTCATCGGGACCAAGATAGATATACTCGGGTTTTTTCCAGTAATCGACTATATGTTTTGCTTTTAAACAGCCAGCTGTATTGCAATTAAGTAATGTGATGAAACTATGAATGAACGCCCGCTGCGTCTGGTAGAGATACTCTGTTTTCTGCTCTTTTATAAATTTAATGAGGACTTCATCGATCTCTGTGGAATCTTTTCCTGCCCATGTCATCTCTTTTCTGTAGATGTCGGTTTCTGATTGGAGTCTCTCGTATGGTTCGAGAAAGATGATTGCTTTAGAGCCTCCTTCGGGGATGTCTTTATTTTTCTTTTGTTGGGTTAAGGCAAGATTATAACACTCTGAAAAGACGGCAGTCCGTTGCGAGACCATTTGCTCCATTTTTTTAGGAAGAACAGTACGAAGGCCTCCTCTTGCAAGATCTTTAAAGCGAATGTGAAATCCAATGAAGTGCATCCCTTTAATGAAGAAGATTGCAAAGGGAAGCTCCGGAAAGATTGTTTTTCTGTCAAATGGTGCGTGATCGAGATATTGAGGATCGAGCCTAAAACTATGGGCACTTTTATTGTTGCGATAGAAGTTTGTTTTGAGAAGATGTTCGATGAAATTGATTCCCTGTATCAGGATATTTTTTCGCCGGGTATCGTTCAGTTCAGAGCCAGTATCAAGATATTGTACGAGTTTAATGAGTTTATCTTTCGCGGCGTAGTATTTGTCGATATTGTGCTGTTTAGGATGAAACTTGAGTTCAAAGAGGTTAATAAGTTGAACAGTGAGTTCTGGATGACGACACAGGCCCTCTTCCACATGATCGAGGGAGTAGAGATTGAGATCGACATGGACAAGTGTTTGGTGGATGAAGTGCATAATCGATCTGAGCAAATTGCCATAGTTTCCTGAAATCAGGCCAGGATCGATGAGTGTGGATTCGATATAATCGAGATAGTCAAAGTATTTTAGCGTTACTAGCTCTTGCATGAAATCTGCAATGTCAGCCTCTTCCCATGCCGCTTTGCCCGTCATTCCATGAAGACCTAGAGACATAATGAGAATACTGTTTTTGCTATAAGGGTTGATGTAGGTTGCGTTAATACGCCTCGTTACTAATCGATGACGAAAGATTGTTTTGGCTAGGCGATAGAGAAAACGGTGTTTTGGAGTATTTTTCCATGCAAAGACAATTTGCATTGAGGGAGTATCAGCCTTCCCTCGTGATTCCCAATCTTCATTGTAATGCACTTCATATTGGCAGTAATCTCGAGTCTTTGCACGAAAAAGCATATCAAGTGCGAGCACCAGACTCTGTTGAGTCAGTGAATGGAGAAAGCGGCTATTCATTCCACAGAGGAGATTTTTAAATTCTTCTTCAGTGAGGCTTGGATTTCTCTCTTTTGAGAGCCGAAAGACTTCCTTGCATGCACCAGGTGGCAATATTTTTGTAGGAAGCTGACATTTTCCAACATCATTAAGGACAGTAAAATGAATGATTGCAATTCTCAGGTTACTCTTCACTCCAAGGAAAGGGGGGGGCTCATCGGAAATAAAGGTGTGATAATTTTTGATTCCATAGAGATTGTAGTGCCTTAGGATCCACAAATCGACATCGGGACTATCCAAACATAAAGCGACGGAGCAATCTTTGAGATGCATATGGGCAAAATTATCTTGCTCCTGGAAACTCATTAAGTTATGAGTAATGAGCATGATCTGCTTGTGATCTACTTCCTCGAAAAAGCTTTGAGGCATATGATCTTCAATCCAAAGGTAGTAAGTTTCAAACTCTTTACTCTCTAGATTGACCGCTTTTTTCAGCTCCTCTTTAGATAAACGTCCCATTTTAGTTCCATTTTTCATGTGCACTTTCATTAAATTACGGAATACAAAAAGAGTATCGTTCTTAAAAAGAGTATCTTATAGCATTTCCGTCTGTCTCTAAAATTTACTATAAGGAGTTGGTTATTTTTTTAAAAGGCGAAGGCTATTTAAACCAACGAGAACTGTACTACCTTCATGAAGAAGGACAGCGATGAAGAGGGGGACGAGGCCAATGAGGGCAGGGGTAGTGACTAGAAAAATCACACAGAGTGCAAGGATGATATTTTCTTTGACGATGCGAGTGGTTTTATGCGCTTTTTTTATAAGCCAGGAGAGAAGGCCGAGCTCATCGTGGAGGAGGACAATATCAGAGGCATCGATAGCTGTATCGCTACCAATTTGTCCCATGGAAATCCCCACAGTTGCTCTTGTAAGTGCAGGAGCATCATTGATCCCATCGCCCACCATGGCAAGCCCATGTTTTGAGGAGAGCTTGGAGACAATTTCGAGTTTGTTCTCAGGACGGAGATTGGAAAAATAGTTTTTGATGCCAAGCTGATTTGCAACCAGTTTAGCACTGCGTTCATGATCACCGGTGAGCATGATGATGTTCAAATTGAACTGTTCTTGGAGAGTGTGGAGCAGATCTTTGATGCCTGGACGAATCGTATCGAGAAAATGAAAGAAAAATAGAGATTTCTTTACAAAGAGGATTGTAATCATGTGATCAAGAGTTTTTAAATAAGCACTTAAGGATTTCATTTCTTCATAGTTAAAGTGATCACACTTATTAAATAGAAGATCCTCATTGCCGATAAAGACATGCTCATTATGACCTTGAAAAGAGATATTGCCTTCTACTCCATATCCGGAAATGGCTTTGAAATTAGTGATGGGGATGTAGGAAAGGTTTTGACTTTCTGTATACTCGCATAGAGCTGCTGCCATGGGGTGATTAATATGCCTCTCAAGAGAGGCAGCAATGGAAATGGCATCTTCTGTTGAGATATGATATTCATTAAACTTAGCTTCCACCTTTGTGCATGTGAGCTTGCCTGTAGTCAGTGTCCCCGTTTTATCAAAGGCGATTGTTTTACAACTTGCAAGAGCATCGAGTGTAATGCCTCCTTTGAGGAGAATTCCGTTTTTAGCGCAGGAGCTGATGCTACTGAGATAGGCCGTTGGAATTGCGATAATGAGCGCGCAGGGTGATGCTGCGATTAAAAAAGTCAAAGCTCGATAGATAGAGCCTTCTGATCCTAGGAAGCTAATATTCAAAATCCAGGGTAGGACGAGAGTAAAAAAGCCCGACAGGCAAATAATTGTGCTGGCATAATGCTTTGAAAATTTATCGAAGAAGCGTTGAAACTTAGGCTTCATCTCTTGCGCTTGATTTATGAGATGAATGAGTTTGGTAATGGTCGAGTTTTCACTTGTGCGAGTGACCTGAATCGTTAACGATCCATCGAGATTGCGGCTACCAGCTTGGATCTCATCACCAGATTTTTTCGATATTGGGATGCTTTCTCCTGTTAGGTGAACAAGATTGACAAAGGACTCCCCACTCATTACATTTCCATCGAGTGGGACGATCTCTCCTGCTTTTATCAGAAGGAAAGAGCCAAGAGTGATTTCTTTAACGGATTTCTGAAAATGGGATCCATCAGCTGAGAGGACCGTTGCAAAGGTCGGAGAGATAGATCGGAGCTTGTTAAGCGAGCGTCTTGCTTTTCCCATCACCATATGATCCATTGCTGCGGAAAACTCAAATAGAACAAGCAGGAGAGCTCCTTCCATCTGGGATCCAATGAGTACAGACAGGAAAGCAGCAAGGGTCATTAGCAAATCAATATTGAGTTCTAACTTTTTGATATCTTCAATGGTAGCCAGGAGAGCAGGTATTCCTGACAGAAAAAAGACAATAATTAAAAAAAGATTTGAAAGGGGAAGCAGATAGAAAGAGGTAATGAAGGCGACCAATAGAAAAAACGAAGAAACAATGGAGCTTTTTAAACAGAGATTTTTCGCCCATTTTTTTGAAGAGTTAGTAAGGAACGGGCTGGCGCTTTCATTGCGACCGCTAGTAAAGTATTCATCAAAAAGATAAGGGGAATTCATAATAATTCTATGATGAAGTAGAGAATACCTAAGCTCAAAAATCCTACAGCAAAGTTCCAGATTATTGCATGTACTAAGCGGCTCTGGTCAAATTGAACTCTTAAAAAGGTCGCTATGAAGAGGATTGCTGCAGTTACAATGCTCCCTCCTAAGAAGGATGCATAGTAAAGGGCTAATAACCCGAAGCAAGAGCTTATAATTACGCCAATTCCTGAAGCTAATCCCTGCTTGAGAGGATGCTCATAGCTTCCTATCGAGAGATTGAGGTCTTCAGTGAGCATCAGTTGCAAGAGGCGTTGATCATCGGCTACAAGTACTTCAAGCACTTCTTCAAGGAGTTGTCCAGAGAGTCCCTTGCTGGCATATATAGCCCTGAGCTTAGTCTTTTCTTGAGCTCTGTTTTGTTCGATTTCCCATCGTTTTTTTCCAATCAAGCGATGGCATCGTTCGAGCTGAGCCCAACCAAGGAGAGAGCTTCTACCTACTTTCCAAAAAAAGTAGGTAATGCTGATTGCCAAGAGAATAGTGAAAGTGATTTTTGAGGAAAGTTGAAAATGGGTGAGAATCATCCAGAAAGCAAAGAGGAATATGACAACCTCTTTTGCGCTATCGGTGCCAAACATAATAGAAGTAGAAGGCCTTTTACCATGATTTTTATCTATGGCTTGAGGTTCTTGCATTTGGGATTCTTTTAGATGTTCTGTGACATTTCCCCCGTCACAATGCGAATGGATGCTCATGATATAGATAGGATATTCGATATGGAGATTAAATAAAAGAGATGTAGTGATATTTCTAGGGGGAATATAGGCGTTTTAGGTATAGCTCACCTTGCAATCGGATGTCTATTGATAAAGCTACCTGTGTTTTGAATTTGAAGAGGTATAAGTTGTTTTCTTGAGACTAGATATGATGATGATACTGCCTTGCGGTTCTTGTGAACTGCTTGCGTTGAAGACAAGCAAGGCTCATCTAGTGTAGCACTATGTCAAACGGGTTATTCCAGTTAGGTACTTATGAAGCACTGGAGGCACAATCACAGAACCATCTTTTTGTTGGTTATTTTCAAGTAGGGCGACCATCAATCTTGATGTTGCGAGTCCTGATCCATTGAGCGTATGAACAAACTGGGGTTTATTGTTACCTTGTTTGTAACGAATCTTAGATCTGCGCGCTTGATAATCCGTACAATTGGAAATGGACGAGACTTCGTAGTAGCGATCTTGTCCAGGAAGCCAGACTTCGATATCTACTGTTTTTGCTGCAGGAAATGACGTATCTCCTGTGACAAGGCACATATTGCGATAATGGAGTCCTAGTCCTTGAAGAATCTTTTCAGCGCTTGCAAGTAATTGGTCAAACATTTCGATGCTCTTTTCAGGTTTTGTAAAAGCGAATAATTCCACTTTGTTGAACTGATGCATGCGAATAAGGCCCCGTTCTTGTGATCCAGCTGCACCCGCTTCACGACGGAAACAAGGTGTGTAAGACACATATTTAAGAGGAAGGGTTTTTTCTGGAATGATCTCATTAAAATGCATTCCATTAATCGTCGTTTCTGATGTAGGGATGAGGTAGAGATGATAGTCTTTATCGTGAATCTTGTAGAGTTGGTGTTCAAATTTCGGGAGCTGTGCTGAGCCGAGCATGATTTCTGGACGAGTGAGGTGGGGAAGCATCAATTGTGTGAATCCGTTTGCAAGATGGGTATCGAGCATATAATTGATGAGAGCCCACTCAAGACGAGCTCCTAAATTTTTGTAAACAGGCCACCCGGTTCCGGCAATTTTTGAGCCCCGTTCGAAATCGAAGAGGTGGAGTTTTTCGTTGAGCTCTAGATGGCTTTTAAAGGGGAATAAAAAAGAGGGTTTTTCTCCAACGGTTTTAATGCAGGAATTGTCTTTAGCATCGAGCGATTCCTTAACGTCGTCCAGCGGAAGGTTGGGGAGGATGAGCAGGTGATATTGAAATTTTTCTTTGAGTGTTTTGAGTTGTTTATCAAAGCTAACTATTTTATCTCCGATTGATCCCATGGATCTCATAAGGTCAGTAGAGAGATCTCCAGAGCGCTTATGTTCACCAATGAGCTTTGAGTATTGATTTCGTTCAGATTTAAGAGTCTCTACCTGACTCATGATGTCACGCATTTCTTCATCGATTGAAAGAAGTGTTTTCAAAGAAACAGTAGCATCTTTTGTTTGCAGTTTCTTCTCAATTTGCTCAGAATGCTCACGGATTTGCTTGATGTCGAGCATAAAACAGTCCTTTGAATTTTGAATAATGGGTTCGAAAACAAAATACCATAAAATTAGATTTGATTGGAAGCGTTTCGATGTGTTATCCTTGTGACTAGAACAAATTTAAGTAAAATATTTGATATGGAAAAATCTCCTACTAAAGGCAAGTCTCTTGTCGCCCAAACCCCATTAATTCTTAGGTTTCATCGTCTAATGGATGCTTTTGCAAAATCTGATGATGAACGAGAATTTTTTCTCGATCGTCGAGAGGGGTTCATTCTCTATGCCGACCTTGATAAAACTCAAGATGAACTCTCTACATTGGAGAAGGAGCTCTCTCAAAATAGTGACCGATATGCTCTGATCCCTAAGATGACGTTTTATGAAACCAAAAAATTCATGGAAGGATTTGTGCATGAGAAGGTATACGATATCGATGCCAAAGAAAAGCTCCTTGATATCATTCAGTCGAAGGATTCTAGAGAGAATTTCCTCGAGTTTATCTATGATCATCTCACAGAGCTTGAGAAGTGGCAACTATACTATCACGAAAGATCACGCATTCGTATCATCGAATGGTTACGCAATCAAGAGATCCTCTTTGTATTTGAAGAAGATCTAGAACTTAGCAACTCAGCCATTGAAAAACTTAAGAAACATTTTTTTGATGTGAAAGTGACTCGGGATCTCATCACGTCAAGGGATGTCTTGAAAAGTAAATCGAAAACCTATTACTCGAACGAGGCTTTAAATCCGAGGCCTAAAAGAGGACGTCCACCTAAACGGGCTGTAAAAGTGGAAATTGAGCCGCAGCTTACAAATGATATGTATACGACTGTTCCACCATTAGTCCGCTATTTCTTGTTTATCCCTGAATACAGTATTTCGTCTGTGACATTCTCTGCAAAATTCGATACAGAAGCTCAACTTATTGCCAGCCTAAGAGGGGGGTCTCGTGTGAAGATTGACACGAAACTCGAAGCGCTATCTCAACGCTTAGAATCCCTAAGACATTTATCAAACCAACTTCGTAATTCAGAAGGGCTGGGAATCAAAGATGAAGAAAAAATGATTCATACCATCAGTCAGGAATTTCTTGCAAATGAAGAAGGGGATAAGCAATCGAAGAAAGGGAATCGCGTTGCTACAGTGGCCAAAGGGCTTCTTCCTAAAAAACGAAAGAGCCTCTCTAAGGAAGAGTCTGCAGAACGAAAACTGATTGCAAAGAAGAAAAAATCACATGTCAAAATTGTCACGCAGATTAGCGTAAAAAAGAAAAAAAAGAAGTAATGGTGCTGTCAATAAAAACCGTTCAGTCTGCTTTAAACGAGCTATTGAAGCCTTCCTCAGATCAAGTGGAAGCGAAGTATCTTACCGTTTTAAACATGCTTTATCGAGCAAGGTATACTGATGAGAAAATGCAAAAGCTTATTCGCCAGAATAAAGGCGGATCTTTTCACCTTTATACTGCAGGCCATGAACTGATTGGTGTTGTTAGTGCTCTCTCGCTTATTCCTGGCACAGACTGGGGGTTTCCCTATTATCGCGATCGTGCCTTTGCTATAGGAATTGGGTGCTCTTTGACTGATTTATTTGGAGCTGTGCTTGCAAGAGATATAAAGCATCATTCGGGTGGTCGCATGATGCCAGATCACTTCTCTCATTACGGACTTCATCTTCCTTGTCAGTCCAGTGTTGTTGGATCACAATTTCTCCACGCTGTAGGACTTGCCAAGGGGCTCAAGCTTCAAGGAAAAAATGAAGTTGTCTACGTATCAGCTGGTGATGGCGCCACTTCTCAAGGGGACTTCCATGAAGCTCTTAATTATGCCTGTCTCAATCAACTAGGAACAGTCTTTGTCATTCAAGATAATGGATGGGCAATCTCAGTTCCAGTGACTGATCAAACTGCTGGTGGCTCAATTGCTAAAATCGCTAGGGGGTATGAAGGGCTTGTTGTTCATGAGATTGATGGATGTGATTATGAGCAAGTTTCAAAAGCACTAACCTCAGCAGTGAAGAGAGGAAGAAACATGCATGGTCCGAGTGTCATTGTAGCTAAAATTCCAAGGCTAGGCCCCCATAGCAGTAGCGATGACCCTAAAAAATACAAAAACGCAGCTCTTCTTAAAGCTGAAAAGCAAAGAGATCCGATCCCTCTTTTTGAAAAATGGCTTCTAAATATGGGACTCATTACAGAAGATAAAATGGGTAAGATGCGTCAAAAGGTCTTAGATGATGTGGAGAAAGCTGCTTTGGCTGCAGAAAACCTACCTATTCCTGATCCTAAAAAAGTTCTTGATCACGTCTACAAAGATGTCGATATTGAATTTCCTGAAGAAAAAACCTCCGATGCTGAATCTATAGTAATGATGGACGCGCTTAACCATGCTATGCAAGAAGAGATGGAAAGAGATAAGGGAGTGATTGTTTTTGGACAGGACGTTGCTAGAGGAAAAGGGGGCGTCTTCGGGATTACTCGTGGCCTCACAGAAAAATTTGGCAATGACCGCTGCTTTAACTCGGGACTGGCTGAATCAACCATCGTTGGAACAGCTATAGGCCTATCCTTTGATGGAACACACAAACCTGTCATAGAGATTCAATTTGCCGACTATATCTGGACAGGAATCAATCAAATTTTTAATGAACTCGCAAGCATCCATTATCGCTCAAATGGAGAGTGGCACTGCCCCGTAGTGATAAGACTTCCATTTGGAGGTTATATTCAAGGAGGGCCCTACCACTCGCAGAGCATTGAAGGATTTCTGGCTCATTGTCCAGGACTCAAAATAGTGGTTCCAAGTAACGCAGCCGATGCTAAAAGGCTTTTAAAAACAGCAATACGCGATCCTAATCCCGTGCTATTTTTAGAACACAAACTTCTCTATCGTCAACGGATTTTTTCTGCTCGTAATGAGCCTAGCACAGACCAGCTTCTTCCCTTTGGGAAAGCAAATATCATTACAGAAGGCTCTGATATCACGCTTGTTTGTTGGGGCTTGATGGTACATATGGCCTCTGAAATCGCCCAGCAACTCCTACAAGAAGGGATTGAAGTAGAACTCATCGATCTTCGCACAATAAGCCCTCTAGATTTCGATACTATTTCAATATCAGTGCAGAAAACGGGTAAACTGCTCATTGCGCATGAAGCACCACTCAGTTGTGGATTTGGAGCAGAAATTGCGGCTTGCACTGCAGAGAAGAATTTTCAAGATCTCGATGCTCCGGTTAAGCGCCTTGGAGGTCTTAATTGCGCAGTACCTTATGCAAAAGGCTTGGAGAATCAGGTATTGCCTCAAAAAAAAGATCTTAAGAAAGCTATCACCGAACTTTATAATTTTTAGGATGAAACTTAGATTTTAGTCATTGTTCGAATACTTCCCTCGATCCCGGACCAATAGATTCTTGATGGAGTATTCCATCGATATAGATATGCAAGGAGCTTATTAGATGAGTACTTCTCATGAGCTCGAATTCTTAGGTATTCCAAAAGACCTAAGCACTTAGTTTCTGTGAGACATTCTAATAATTAATTGTGATTAATTTACTTGAGAAAGTTAAATATACGCTCCTATGTACATGAAGGTGAAGGAAGAATAGCAGTAAACGAGTGAGAGGTATTTAAGGAAGTCATCTTATATAGACATAGTGATTTGCAAGTAAAAATAATTATAATGTATAAATATTTCTATTAGAAACTATGGTGTTGGTAAGCCTTGTGGATCTTGGGCTTGTTACTTAATGGCCTTCGTCTTTTTTTGTTAAAATAGGTCATCACCTCGTCATTGATTGACGGGTTCAAAATGCTGAAATGACTCAGCTGTGAACGGATCTGTTTCATCTCATGATTCTTATTTTTTGCAAGTGATTGATCGAGGTGCATCAAGTGAGCGAGTAGACTCTCTTGCATTTTGTATAGCGCTATCACTTCTTCTTTATACGAAGGGTTGGAAGAAATTTCTTCCAATACTTCTGCATTGTTAATGAGTTGACCTAATGTAGAGCCAATTTTTTGTTGCAGATCTTTCTTGAGGTTGCTCTCCACTTTCTGCCCCCTTCAGTTCTTATTACTAAATTTCACATATAGCAATACTGTAATAATGGTGTCAATTATTTAATTATGAATTATTGGTTATTGTTAATCTATTTAGTTGATTAATGAAATAAAATGTGTTCATAGGTGTCTCTGGAGGGTTGTTTTTTTCTATTGTACTTTATTTAGAAATGGTATTTCATATAATAACATGAAAAGATTTTGTCCACTCGCATCCGGTTCTAAAGGGAATGTAATTTATCTTGAAACAGAGCGTACCAAATTATTAATCGATGCAGGGCTGAGTGCCAAAGCAACGAGAGACCGTCTTCGCCTAATCAATGTTGACATCAATGATATCGATGCAATTCTTATAACACATGAGCATTCGGATCATATGAAGGGGCTTGAAATCTTAGCTGCGGGGAAGCAGAAGATTCCTGTGTTTGCAAATAGTGATACAGCAAAGGCCATTTGTTCAAATCTTAATAAGATTCCTCCATTTAAAATCTTTTCGACGGGAGAGACGTTTGAATTTGGAGATATTGAGATCCATCCGTTTAGTGTGCAGCACGACACACTTGATCCTGTGATGTTTACACTAAAAATAGGGATGACCAAGCTTGCCATCTGTACGGATCTTGGATTTGTAACAACCCTTGTCACTACCCACTTACGAAACTGTAACTATATCTATGTTGAGTCTAATCATGAACCATCGATGGTGTATGCATGTCCAAGACCGATGATATATAAACAACGTGTGCTTGGTCGGCAGGGCCACATCTCTAACGAAGCGTGTGCAGCACTCCTTAAAGAAGTGAGTCACCCTAATTTGAAACATGTTTATCTCGCACATCTTTCAGAGGAATGTAATAATCCAGAACTTGCATTAAAGACGGTAAAAAAAAGCCTTCCTGATTACGTCAATCTATCGATCGCATATCAGAACAAAATCAGTCATCTTATAACGGAATCAGTAGGTTGTCATACGCCATTGTGACTGTTGCATCGATTTCGCAGTCTTCGAGGATGGTCTTGTGCATCTGGAGTTTTTTTTGGAGCATAGCATCAGTGTGTTGAGGTGCATGATGCGTTACAATCCAATGTTGACAACCCGTATGTTTGATCAGAACAGTTGCATTGGATATTGATGAATGTCCCCAGCCAATTTTACTCAAGTATTCATTGGGGAAATACTGTGCTTCATGGATGATTGTATCGCATCCCTTAAGAAACTTGATGAGGCTGATGTGTGGTTCGAGCAGAGGATGATCGATGCCAATATTTTTAGGATGGCCTAGATATCCGAGCAGGAGTTCATTATCTGTTACGTAGCCAATCGTTTTTCCAGGCATGGTGAATTTAAAGCAACAGGTGGGGCCAGGGTGATTTGTAAAATGGGATTCTACGGTGATTTTTCCAATATTTAGCGCTTTGCGATCTCGGAGCTCTTTAAATGTTATTTTAGAACGCATTTCATCGAGTCTTACTGGAAAGTAGGAATATGCTAGCATATCTGTAAAGAGATCTTTGGTATTTTTCTCAAAACCCACAGGAGCCCAGATGATCATCTCACAGTTTTTCTGATAGAGCGGAGCAAAAAATGGGAAGCCCGTGATATGATCCCAGTGGGTATGTCCAATGAAGAGATGAATAGGAGAGAGCTCTTCTGATACAATTAGTTCACCGAGCTGCCGAATGCCCGTCCCCGCATCGATGACAATACAGACATTTTCAACGCGCAACTCTAAACAGCATGTGTTGCCGCCATACCGCATGTAATTAGCACCAGAAACTGCATTCGATCCGCGTGTTCCCCAAAAGCGAAGATACGACTTATACATTTGATGCGTGGGATTATAGCATTCACTATCTTGAGCAGGAATGCTAGGTTTAATACTAGTAAAGGGAGTGGGATGCAGATTTTCTTCAAAGAAACGCTTGACAAGTGTAAATAAATACTCGGGATCAAAGGGTTTTATGAGAAAGAAGTTAGCCCCTGATTCGATTGCCGCGTGATAGTTTTGAAACATGAGATTGTAGGAGAGGATGATGACACCAATATGATGCATGGATTCATCCTGCCTTACTTTTTTTAGGATCTCAATCCCATGTATATGAGGCAGCATCAGATCAATAATCAGCAGATCAGGATGATCTTTAGAGAGTTTACTTAAACAATCAGGTCCTGACGTTGCAATGATGAGATTATAATCAGAGGCCTTTGATGCATTAGTCACGGTCTCAAGAGTATGGGAAGAGGGGTCAGCAAGAAGTAAACGTTTTTTATCGATCATTATTCCACTAAATCTTTAAATTTCATCGAATCTACCAACACTCTACGTGATTTAGAGCCATCCTGTTGGCTAATGATGCCGCGAGACTCAAGTTCATCCATGAGACTGGCTGCACGTGCATAACCAATTTTTAGTTTTCTTTGAAGAAAAGTGGTCGATGCATTTTTTGATCCTAAAATAAGGGTGAGAGCTTTGTTATACAGATCATCACGAGGGGATGCTGCTTCAGTATCAAAAAGATCGTCCTGATCCATATGATCGAATGACTTAATGAGGTAATTAGGAGGGGCTTGTTTTAAGATAAAGGAGACAACACGGTTGATATCTTCATCGCGGATATATACACCCTGAGAACGGAGAAGTTGAGAGGATCCAGGAGGAAGGAAGAGAAGGTCGCCATTTCCAAGAAGGGTTTCAGCCCCATTCTCATCGAGAATAATCTGACTATTGATTCGGCTCGCTACTTTAAATGAAATTCTTGTGGGGAAATTCGCTTTGATAAGACCGGTAATGACTTCACGTGAGGGTCTTTGTGTTGCTAAGATGAGGTGGATTCCGATGGCTCTTGCCATTTGAGCAATTCTTGCAATTGGAGTTTCTAAATCAGAGCTAGAAGCCATCATCAGATCGGCAAACTCATCAATAATTGCCACGATAACAGGCATCTTTTTTGGAATGGAGATCTCCAGTGACTCTTCAAGTTCTGTATTAATTGCTCGATTATTAAAGGTTTGAATGTTTCTTAGCCCCAGGTTTTTTAAGATTTCATAGCGGTTTTTCATCTCTTTTACAAGCCATTGCAGCGCAGCATATGCTCCATGAGGCTCTGTAATCACAGGAGCGATCATGTGTGGCAGTTTTGAATAGCCGCTGAGTTCAACTTTTTTGGGATCAATTAACAGTAGTTTGATCTCATCAGGTCGTGCATTGATCACAATCGATAGAACAATTGAGTTGATACAGACTGATTTTCCAGATCCTGTTGCTCCAGCGATGATACAGTGGGGCATCTTCGTAAGGTCGCACACTACATCTTCTCCACTGACTGTTTTGCCAAGAAGAATAGGGACACTACATTTACAAGGCTGCTTTTGATAGCTACTCAACATCTCTTTAAAGCCTACTTCTTGAGGATAGAACGAAGGCACTTCGACTCCAACAGCTGCTTTTCCGGGAATAGGTGCTATGATCCGAATGGATTTTGCCTGTAAATTGAGAGCGATATCATTTTCAAGTACTTTGATTTTTTGTACTTTTACTCCAATTGAAGGATGCACTTCAAACGAGGTAATCGTTGGACCAGAGTGGATTTGTCCTACTTTCGCATCAATACCGAAGCTTGAAAGCGTTGATTCTAAGATACTTGCCTGTTTTTTAAGATCTTTTTTTAGGGTAGGTTGGTCTATCCGTCGCGCATTCGTTAGAAGATTTAAAGGAGGAAGGAGATACTGCCGATAATCCCCAGAATACTGAGTCGTGAGATGTCTCTTTGCTACAGGTTTCTTTGGTGTTTTTTCATCTAAATAGGAGTGGATCTCCTGCTTGGGAGAGGGGCCGGTATTAAATTCTGCATCAATATAGGTTTGAGATTTTTCTTTTGCTTCTAGTGTTTTGATCGGAGTCCCCATTACAAGAAGTTCAGATTCCTGTGCAAGAATGGGGTGTTGATGAGGGAGTTGTTTTTGCTCTTTTAGAGGTCTCGTTGTTACCTGAAGAGATTTTTCAATATTTGAGTAGGAGAAATTTGTCTCTTCTGGAACAGATGAAGGTGACTTTAGCTTCATAAAACCTTTTTTCATGAGCTTAAATAATTTGGTACAGAACGTTTTTCCTCCTTTGAGAAGATCTAGAATACTTACCTCGGTGAACAAAATAAGTGATACGATCCCCATAATCGAACATGTTAGAACTACACCTACATTTGTAAAGAGATGTTTGAAATTCAGCACAGGTAAATCGTGATAGAGGTAGTAGAGAGGAACACCTCCAAAATAGAAGCGAACATAATGGTGTGGATAGGGATGATGAATGGTAATCGATTCGGTAATGGTTCGGGAGATAAGAAAGGAATCATTGAGAAATCCCACCTGGGCGCATACATTGAGAATCATGCAAAGAGAGAACAGCATAATGGAGAAATAAATTGATTTAAGACCAATATGTTCCGTTAGATTTCTTGAAATAAGCTTCCACCCAATCCAAGCAACATAACCCACGATCAAATAAGCTCCATATCCAAAAGTATACTGCATACAGATGCTAAGCCAATAACCGGTGAAACCGAGCCAATTTTTTTCAGGAGCATGATCAACGAAACTAAATAAGCAGCAAAGTATTATTATACAGGAGCTTATGATGAAGAGACCCTTTGCTTCAGGGTGAAATATCTTTTTTTTCTTTGCCATATCTTCCTCTAAGAGCATCAATAACATATAAATGAGGCCTTTGGCAAAAAGTATAACTCTATTTTGAAAAATAGGGAAGAAGGATTCCCCTACAATGAGTATAAAAAGGGGGGCTTGAGATACGCAAGATTAGTAGTACTAATAGTAGTACACCAGCATGTAAAATTTATATAAAACAGTCCAATATGAGGTTTCTAGCGATCAATAATAGTAGCCCTTAAGAAAAAGGGCCCTGATATGCCTACATCCTAAACCTGATCAAAGATGTATTGCATGAGGTAGAAACATGCGATACGTTAATGAAAAAATATGATGATCAGATTGTCATGTTTTGTTGAGATGAGATTTGGGCAAGCGTTGAATTGACGGGAAGAGAAGGTTACTCGACGTTAAAAAATGGTATGAATGTCATCGAATTCGAATTTTCTAAGGAAGGATTCGCTGAAAGGTGGAGCCGCATCTACTTCAACTCAGTGAGTAGGGTGAAAACAGATCAGAAATGGGGCGATCGACGGGACTCGAACCCGCGACCACTGGAATCACAATCCAGTACTCTAACCAACTGAGCTACGACCGCCACACGGATGTGATTAATTTTAATCCAATATTTTAGATTTGGTCAAGCGCTTATCCTAATAAGGTATCTTGTTTTGCATTTATTTTGAAATAAATTGCATGACTTAGTGCTATGCCCCCCCCATAATAAGGGGATGATTAAGTAGTATATTGCTGATTTTTTATGACTTGGATTTACAGTACTGCAGTTAAACTCTTAAAGGAGGAGTCATTAAGCTCTTTTTCTTTGAGATAAATTCCCAACAGGCAAATCCCGGATAAGATCATGAGTAGTACTGGACATGGAACGCTTGAAATGCGGATATGATAATCGATGATTTTTGGAGGAGAAGCTATTAGCATGAGAATTTTTGAGCTATAGTAGGCATTGATTGTGTGAAATTGAAGCAGTAGCAGCAGCATCGTGATCGTAATGCAACAGGGAATGAATAGATTGTACATTAGGCTGAGTATCGGAAAGTGATGGAAATGGAAGAGTAAAATAGGGATTAACGTCAGGTGAACAGCTGCATTGATGGCTAAGCTATTTCGAATCATGGCAGCGAAAAAGGCCCCATACTGGTTGAAGGTTGTTAGATGAAGGAGTTCTGAGAGGTTTCTTTTAGGGAGGAGTGTGCGTAGAATTTTTTCAAAAATTGAATAATATGTCAAGATTCCAAAAGTTGCTGCAAAGCTCAGTTGAAATCCTAGATGTGTGAGAATGATTGGATCGATTAGCGCAGTGTAGCAAAGAGCGATTCCGAGTACATTGAGACCTGTCGTTCTCAAATTCAACAAATAGCCAATGAGCATCATCATGATCCCAATCCATGCTCGATTGATGGAGGGAGTATTTCCAATATAGAAATAGTATATCGTAATGAGCAATGTTAGGCAGATGGTCACAATTTCCAAAGAGAACACTCTTTTCAGAAAAAAACCTAAAAAGAGAGCGATAAGCGCAAAGTGAAATCCTGAAATCGCCACCACATGTTGAATGCCGAGTCTGCCAAATTCATAGGAGAGGTTACGATGTTCCAGGTGTCCTGTAGCAAGGGCACTCATCAAGTGATATATGCGCATCTCTTTGTAATGAGATCGCAAATAGCCCTGAATCGACTCCTTAATCCCATACCTGTTTTCTGAAAGACTTGTGGTATTTTCTACGGAAATCCAATCCAACTTCTTATTGATCTTTAGAATATAGCGAAAGGGTGTGATCTCTATAAGGGTGGTATTTGGGATGATGTAATCGCATGTTCCAAGTGGTCGATTCTTGAAGGGGGCATAAACGCGACAGGGAAGGTTTTTTGCTGTCGTTTTTCCATCTACTTTAAAACTGACGCAGGTGCCTTCATAAAGCATACAAGAAGAAAAGGGAGTATAGTGCTTGCGGATGGTATGAATTTTGAAATAGGCGGTGCCTGTCGTTTCTGGGATTTGGGGAAATTGATAGAGTTCTTTAGCGTAGAAAAATGAAAGTATTGCAATGAGTAGTCCTTTCCAAATAGCGAGTTTTTCACAAAAGAAGAGTGGAATGAGTAAAAAAATAATCGAGGTATGGAAAAAGACACCGGACCCAATGGATAAGTAGATTCCAAGATAAAGAGCCGGGTGTTTGCGAAAAAACGAGATAAACATGGGAGCATGTTAAGTCGTGTTTTTATCCTGGTCAATCGATTGATGAATAATGCGTGCTCCTCGGACTCCTGTCATGTAATGAAAACACCACCCAAGCATGACGGTAAAACGACTGCGGTAACATACGAGATAGGCAATGTGGATGGATCCCCATGCAAGCCAAGCAAACCACCCTGTAAGCTTGATTTTCCTGATGTAGCCTACGGCGCTTGCTTTTCCAATGGTTGCTATGCTTCCTTTATCGAAGTATTTGAACGGAAGGCGTTTGTCTTTAGGGAGATTTTTCTTAATTATTCTTCCAACATATTTTGCCATCTGAATGGCAGCAGGGGCTATTCCCGGAAGGGGCTTCCCATTTTTTCCTATCGAACAGGCAGCATCCCCAATCACAAAAATTTCTGAATGGCCTGGAATGGATAGATCTTTTTCAACCATAGCACGTCCTTGACGATCGAGGGGGATATCGAGTGTTTTGAGTAGGGGAGAGGCTTGGTTACCTGCTGCCCAAATGATGTTGCGCGTTGCAATGAATTCATTATCTATCTGAATGCCTTCATTAGTGATATTGGTGACAATCTTTCCGGTGATCACCTGTACGCCCATTTTTTCTAAATCTTTTTTAGCTCTGATGGAAAGCGATTCGGGAAAAGGAGGAAGAATACGAGATGCACCTTCAATAAGGTAGATTTTCGATTTTTCAGGGCAAATGCGACGAAAATTCTTAAGCATTGCTTTATGGGCAATTTCTGCAATCGATCCCGCCATTTCAACACCTGTTGGTCCGCCTCCGATAATTACAAAATTGAGATATTTCTTCGCTTCTTCAGTGCTATCGGATCTTTCTGCTTTTTCAAATGAAGTTAAAATTTTTTCTCGAATGTACAGTGCATCGACAATGGTTTTGAGTCCAGGAGCAAATGGTTTCCACTGCTCATTGCCAAAGTAGAAATGGGAAGAGCCTGCTGCGATTACGAGATAGTCATAGTTAAATGTTTTACCATTTATAAGTACAATCTCCTTTTTAGCTTTATTCACTATGTGAACTTCGCCCATCATCACGGTCGTGTTTTTTTGGTGTCGTAAAATTTCCCGGAGAGGTGTAGCTATATCTGCTGGAGATAGCGTAGCACTAGCAACTTGATAGAGAAGGGGCTGAAAGAGGTGGTGATTTTTTTTATCGATCATGAGGAGGTCGATTTTTGCTCTCTTTAGAGCCTTTACAACATTAATACCGCCGAAGCCACCTCCAATGATGACAACTTTAGGATATGACATTTAGGATCTCCTTTATTCTTTCTATAGACTCATAAATGTTAATTAACAAATCAAAAAAAAACTTTCCTATAATCACGAATAGAGCTTAAATGGAAAATAAAAAATGCGTTAAGAATCTATGAATCCACAAGTTTATCATTTCCCCAAAAAAGGCTCTAGGGGTTTTTATGAAGTGGTTTCAGTTGATGGAATAAAGAGATGTGACTGGAAGGTACTTAAGAGGAATCTTCTGAATCTGTTAAGAGGGTGGTATGAGATTGGACCACTTCTCATAAAATATTGGATCGAGTTTAGCACAGGTTTTTGGATTAAGACTAGGCCATATCACTTGGGCATTTACGACGCACTGAATAAAATGGAAAAACTCGAGGATTTTACGAATAAACTTCAGATAATGATGGAGTATCTTGATCAGGAGCTCTCTGCTCGCAAAGAATTAGTTCATCACTCATCTCTGGTCCCTTGGTATCAATATTCCTCTAAAGAGTGGTATGGGGATGAGGAGCAGAGAAATACCTTCTATGCATTTTATGAGGGGGGTATTTTAGACTTTCATCATTGGAAAATGACAAGCCTTGTCTTCCTGACTTCTTTGTATGGACTGGTCTTTTATTTGGATGTATTTCACAAGGAATGTGTTGCGTGATTACTGTTAATAAGCTTTATCGAAAATATGGAGGAGAACTTGGCCTGGACCTTGTTACGTCTACCGTTGATTTATCGTGTAAGATTAAAGTAGCTGAGATCCATAGGCCAGGACTCTCTCTTTCTGGATACATCAAGGGAAATACGAAGGAACGTATTTTAGTTTTTGGAAAAGCAGAAGTTGACTATCTCAAGAATTTGGATCCTGAAACAAGAACATTGCGGCTACGCGGAATTCTTACTAAGAGATATCCTGCCATCATTGTGGCAAGAAGGCTCCGTCCTCCAGAGGAGCTGGTGCATATCTGTTTCGAGGAGAAAATTCCTCTTTTTAAATCTACACTTCGCACTATGCAGCTCGTTAGCCAGTTAACCGTATTGCTTGCAGAGCACTGCTCTCCCATTACTTCATGTCATGGAACTCTTGTAGAAGCGTTTGGGATTGGGGTGCTGATTCAGGGCGATTCTTCAGTGGGAAAAAGTGAAGCAGCCCTGGGACTCATAGAGCGAGGACATAGGCTGATCTCTGATGATGTGGTTCGAGTGAAGAAGCGGAAAGGGGCTTATTTAGAAGGAAGTGGTCCTGAAATTACTAGACATTTATTAGAGATCCGAGGGATTGGGATCATAAACGTTGCTCATCTATATGGCGCGGTATGCATTAGTGAATCAATGCGGATTGACATGATCGTTAAACTTGAAGAATGGAATGATAATCACTTCTACGACCGTGTGGGTTTGGAAGAGAAACACAGTGAATTTTTAGGAATAAGAGTTCCTGAATATCTCCTTCCTGTAAAACCGGGACGAGATATTGTTCTTTTATTGGAAACCACTGTTTTGAATCATCGGTTAAAACAAATGGGATATAATTCCGCAAAGGAGTTTAATGTGAAGTTATTAGAAGCAATTGCAAGAAGAAGGGAATATTCGATTGAAGCTCATTGAAACAATTCAGTTAAAAAATCCTTTAGGATTACATGTTAGACCGGCCTCATTTGTTGCGAAGCTCGTAAAGCAATCAAATTCTGAGGTTTCTTTGACTTATAGGGAAAAAACAATTGACGCTCGTAGTATTATAAGTTTGCTTATTTTATCCCTTGCGCAAGGTGCTGTGATTACCGTAACTGTTGAAGGTGAAGATGCTGAGGTTACGATGAAGACTCTAGTTACAGCATTCGATAACAATTTTGATGAAGAGGGGCCATGATCAACACTTTGGAAGAAATTCGATATAAAGGTGTACCTATCAGTGGAGGAATTGCTATTGGAAAACTTCTTATACTCCTTTGTGACCAAGATGAACTGATTCCTGAATTTACTATCCCTATCTCTGCTGTCGATTCAGAAATCGCCCGTTATAGACGTGCTATTACTTCTAGTCGGAACGATCTCCATGACCTTCAAAACTTCTTAACTCAAGAAGGATCTACTGAAGCCGTAACGATTATCGATGCACATATTCAAATGCTTGATGATCCTATCATGACTACGTTTGTGGAAGAGAAAATTCGCCTTATGCTCAAAAACACAGAATCCGTGTTTCAATCTATAGTAGGGGATTATGAAAATAAGTTCAATAAACTTTCCGAACAATTTTTCAAACAACGCCTCCTTGATGTAAAAGATTTATCCAAAAGAATCATGAGAAACCTCCACCCTAATATGAAGAAATCCATTGAAAAGGTCATTCCTGAGCAGTCTGTGGTTTTTTCAAAAGAACTTGATCCCTCTAACGTGGCAGCAGCCGTAAATAATCAGATTATAGCCTTTGTCACAAATACAGGAGGGGCAACCTCCCACGCGGCGATTATTGCTCAAGCAAAGGGGGTCCCTTACGTTATTGCAGATATTAATTTAGATGAATTTACGAAAAAAGACGATCTTATTGTGATTGTCGATGGCAAATCAGGCGATGTGATTGTAAGCCCCACTGAAGAAACGCTCAGTAAATACCGAGTATTAAAACACAAGGTCTCAAATGAATATATGCGCTTTGTAAGCGAAGGCCCCCGCGATGTTGAAACCACAGATGGATGTAAGATTGAAGTGTTAGCAAACATCGAGCAGTTGGAAGATCTTCCGTTAGTTCATCAGTACAACGCTGCTGGGATAGGGCTCTTCCGCTCTGAATTTCTCATTCCGCAAGATTACTTTCAATTTCAAGAAGAGGATCAGTTTCAACAGTATAAGCAAGTGTTAGAAAAAGCAGATGGATTACCGGTTGTACTACGTGTATTTGATATTGGAGGAGATAAAGGGAAAAACTCACTGTTTACAGATGGACAAAATCCTGCACTTGGTTGCCGTGCCATTCGCTTACTTTTAAGTAATAGAAAAATTTTCCAAAGACAACTGAGAGCACTGCTCCGTTCCAGTACTTATGGAGATCTTCGCATTCTTATACCACTGATTTCCGATGTCAATGAACTCATTGAAACAAAAGAGCTGATTAAAAATTTGCGAGTAGATCTGGATCAGGAGGGTCATCGAGTAGCTAAGAAGATCCTTATTGGGTCGATGATTGAAGTCCCTTCCGCTGCACTAACTGTAGATATCATCGCTAAAGAATCAGATTTTTTGTCCCTAGGAACAAATGACCTCATTCAATACACATTAGCCGTAGATAGACTTGATCAAAACGTCCATACCTACAAATCAACTCATCTTAGCGTCCTTCGTTTAATCAAGAGAGTGATTATCGAAGCTCAGAAACAGCGGATTCCCCTTGGAATTTGTGGAGAAGTCGCATCGAATCCCTACCTAACAGTTCTTCTGCTCGGCATGGGAATTCGACAGTTTTCTTGTGTTCCTAAAAACATTCCTATTGTGAAAAATATGATCAGCAGAGTCTCCCTTGAAGAGGCAAAATGTTTTGCATATGACGTCTCAAAATTTAGCGATTCTGAAAAAATATATGAACAGCTTGTTGAACGTTATAAGCAAATAGAATCAATGCCTTATTAAACATGCAGCGCAGGTTCAAAATTGGAGAAGCTGAGTATGTATGAAGGTGTTAATCCCTAGGCACATGATATTTACAGGTCAATAAAAAACCTATATCGGCTTGATATAACTCCTAGGGGTAATTGAGGTCTTAATGAACACGGGGGGTTCACTCTCGAAGAAGCAAAAAGAGTGATAGAAACATGGGGGAAGGATCAATATCATGCGTTAATGAGGAATTAAAAACAGGTTCCTTTAATAACTGGTGGATTTAAGAGAGGGAGCTCAGTCAACTGATGACGATTAGTAGAAATCTAATAAGAGTATGAGAGGCGTGGGCGGAGTGTTTCAAATTGTGTATTGATGTGTCGACAGTGCTCTTCAAAGGAGAGGCGTATGTTGGCTGAATTGGGTTGGGACTGAGCTATTTGTGTATTGAATTCTGCTTTCTTTATGTAGAAGGATGTGGCAAGGTTGTAGTAGGTTGTATAAAGATTGGGGGTACCGTTCTCTCCGAGTAGGCTGTATCCAATCACTTCTTTGGGAGGGTAACTCTTGGCGATATCTGTTAGAAACTCTTTTGCGATGGTATTTATGTAGGTTCGTCTTTCTCGAGGATTGTCGTAATCTCGGACGGTTGCAGAGTAATAGACCCCAATAGCGGCCCCTGTCAATAAGGTCACAGCCAATAGGGGATATATGATGCTGAGCTTTTGAAAAGAGACGAAGGCACAGTAGAAGCCTGCGACTGTGGCCATTGCTGAGAGGGCAATGGTTGTAATTTTATTTTTCTGCACCGGTGTTGTAATGTTACTGTTGTTATAAACTGGATTGATATGTGCACCGATGAGAGGGGATATTCTGTCGACTTGCTCTTGTGATATAGTAATAGTGCTCACATGAACCCTTTTTATTTTTATAGAAGAAAAGTTTTAATGTATGGTTTTTTGATTCTAAAGGGGTTAGAAGAAAACTTTGAGTTTTTCGAAAAAGGACTTTTTCTTGGGAGAGTTCTGTGGTCCTTCTAGTTTGTTGAATTCTTTGAGGAGATTTTTCTGTTCGGAATTGAGCTTAACAGGTGTTTCTATACTGATTTGGACGAGTAAATCGCCTTTTCCATGTCCGTGGACATTGGGGAAACCTGCGTCCTTAACGCGAAGCATTTTTCCTGACTGAGTGCCTTCGGAGATCGTAATGCGACAGGCTCCGTTAAGGGGTGTTGGGATTTCTTTTTTGCATCCGAGTGTGGCGTCTGTAAAACTAATGGGAAGTTGGATAATGATATCGTCTCCTTCGCGGATAAAGACATTATGTTCCTTAACGCGGATGTAGACGTATAGATCGCCGGCTGGCCCTCCTCCTTCGCTTGTATCGCCGAGGCCCGCCATTTTTAAGCGCATGCCATCATCGACTCCTGCGGGGATGGGGATCTTGACGTTTTGTTTTTTCTTGGTAAGGCCGCTTCCTTGACATGTTAAACAGGGATTGGTGATCATTTTACCCGCACCATGGCAGTGAGGGCATGTCGTTGTCATGCTAAAAAAACCACGCGTTTGGTTGACTTGTCCGTGTCCTTGACAGGTTGCGCAGGTTTGAACATCGTTTGCCGATTTGGCACCAGATCCATGACAAGATGAGCACTGCGTGTTGTTTGTAATGGAGATCTCTTTTTCGATCCCTCTTCCAGCGTCCTCAAAGGAAATTGTAATGGTTGTTTTTTTGCTGGCTCCTTGTTGTGCATACGAGCCTCCTCCGAAGACTGAGTCGAAGGTGTTATCGGATCCGCCACCACGTCCGCCAAAGGCTCCCATAAATGTACGGAGAGCTTCTTCCATAGATGAAAATCCGCCACCACCGCCTCCCATGCTTGCGCCTCTTTTGAGGCCTTCTGCACCATATTGGTCGTAGATGCGACGATTCTTCTCATTGCCTAATGCTTCATATGCTTCGGAAACTTGTTTGAATTGCTTCTCAGCTCCCGAGTTTTCTGGATTTTTGTCTGGGTGGTATTTCAGTGCTTGTTTACGATAAGCTTTTTTAATCTCATCTTGTGTAGCACCGCGCTGTATACCGAGCACATTATAGTAATCAGTCATAAATGGGTTCTAACGGGGTTTTTTTAATTTACATTTGAGAGCTGCTTTTGATTTAGCTCGACTCTTGATGGAGGGTTTATCGTAGAAACGGTGTGCTTTTGCAGATTTCATGATCCCTTCTTTGTCTAATTTTTTTTTGAGGGTTCGGAGAGCTTTGTCAATGGGTTCTCCTGTTCGAACTTTCACACTCGGCATAGATCTTTCAACTCCTTAAGGGGTGTTGTTTATTACAGATTTACCTATTCTATATGAATAGGAGTTAAAGATAAATGATTTTTAAAGATATAGGGGTTTCGACTTCGTTATTAATAAATTTCTGTTGAACAAGAGTGGCCAAATGAGAGAATGATGATTGTAGTGAAGCTGTGGGTGATTGTGTCATTAGTAGGTAAGGATCTTTTGTGTAATGGATGTGGTTGCCGGTCTTCACTCCGCTGATGGCATAATATCCTTTTGATTTGGCATCGTACGTAACGATAAAAGATCCATCTTGTTTAGGGACATACCTTTGGAGTGAGCAAAAACCTATGAGAGGAAGGTCATGTGCGAAAGCAAGGGTTTTTGCAGTGACTACTCCAATCCGTGTTCCTGTGAATGTGCCGGGTCCGATCCCCACTGCGATGTAAATCAAATCTTTCAGAGATTGCTTGTCAAGAAGCGTATCGATTGTTGGCAGCAGATATTTGGTTTGATCTTTGCTCGAGGGAATCTTTTCAATTTTAAGGGGGACTCCCCCTTGACTGAGCATGACGAAGTTAGACTCTAAGCTGGTATCAATTATTAATGAAGTCATGAGTACATATTAAACAACTTTGACGAAAAGCAAAAGGATGATGTTGCGGTTTTTTATTCCTCTTGGTAAATTATCAGAATCTATATGGTTTTTTTTTAATTCCCATCGCATTATATATTAATAGTAAGAGGGGTAAGATGAGGACCCCCCCCCGATACCAAATAAATATTTACGAGGCCTATGTTTGATAACGATAACAAAATACCAGATGAAGAAGGAGCTTTTCCTGAATATATCATAGATGGTGAAATTGAGGAGCTCACACAATCTTCTAAAGATAAAGAATCTTCTGATGTCCGGCTACCTTCGGAGCTTTATATTTTACCTCTGACGCGGCGCCCTTTTTTTCCAGGGATGGCAGCTCCTCTTGTAATTGAGATGGGTGCTTATTATGAAGTATTAAAAATTATCTCTAAATCTAAAGACAAAATGCTCGGCCTTTTTTTAACGAAAGAGGAGGAAGTAGATATTTACAAGATTGGAATCAAAGATCTTTCTTCCGTGGGTGTTGTTGCCAATATTTTACGGATTGTTCCTTTGGATCAGGGGGGCGCTCAAGTGGTGCTCAATATGGAGAAGAGGATTACTCTCTCAAAAAAAGTCAAATCGAAACATCTGAAAGCTGAGGTGAAGTATCACACGGATAATGTTAATGATAATCAATCCAAGGTGATCAAGGCTTATTCAATAAGTATTATTACGACCATTAAGGAACTTCTTAAACTCAATCCTCTTTTTAAGGAAGAGCTCCAGATCTTTTTGGGGCATTCTGACTTCACTGAGCCCGGAAAGCTTGCTGATTTTTCTGTGGCATTAACCACTGCTGGAAGGCAAGAGCTTCAAGCAGTTTTAGAGACCTTGGATGTTCAAAGCCGAATTGATAAGACTCTTGTTTTATTGAAAAAGGAACTCGACTTAAGCAAATTGCAAAGTAGTATCAATCAGAAGATTGAGGCGACTATTTCCAAAACGCAGAGAGAGTTTTTCCTAAGAGAACAGCTGAAGGCAATTAAAAAGGAACTTGGACTTGAGAAGGATGATAAGACGTGTGATGTCGAAAAGTTTACAGGAAGACTTAAAGATAAGATTGTGCCTGAAGATGTGCAGAAAATAATCGATGAGGAACTAGATAAACTTAATGTCTTAGAAGTACAATCTGCAGAGTATGCCGTGTGTCGTAACTACCTCGATTGGTTGACGGTTGTTCCATGGGGTATTTATAGCAAAGAATCGCATGAACTCAAGCACACTGAAAAAATCCTTGATCAAGATCACTACGGTCTTAAAGATATTAAAGAGAGGATCTTAGAGTTTATTGGTGTGGGAAAACTCTCGGGTGGAGTAAAGGGAAGTATTATCTGTTTAGTTGGTCCTCCAGGAGTTGGTAAAACAAGTATCGGAAAAAGTATTGCTCGAGCGCTGAATCGGCAATTTTATCGTTTCCCTGTAGGTGGAATGCGTGATGAAGCTGAAATTAAGGGGCATCGCCGTACATACATTGGAGCAATGCCTGGAAAAATGATCCAGGCCTTGAAGTCAACGCGCGTAATGAATCCTGTCATTATGCTCGATGAGGTGGATAAGATGGGCTCTAGTTACCAGGGAGATCCTGCATCAGCTCTTCTTGAGGTACTTGACCCCGAGCAAAATCGAGATTTCTTAGATCATTATCTTGATGTGCGCTGCGATCTTTCTAATGTGCTTTTCATTGTCACTGCTAATCTTGCTGATACGATCCCAGCTCCACTACTTGATCGGATGGATGTTCTGAGGCTATCAGGATATATTATGGAAGAAAAGATTCCGATTGCGACAAAATACCTGATCCCACGTCATCGGAAAGAGATGGGGCTTAAAGCGGCTCAAGTTTCATTTACAACAAAAGGTATTGGAGCTATTATCAATGGCTATGCTAGAGAAGCAGGAGTTCGTGCCTTAGAGAAAAATATTAAGAAAGTGCTCCGAAAGGTTGCTGTTAATATTGTACGTGCTGAAGAGTCCTCGGACAGGAAAAAGAAAGTGAAATCTGTCAGGTTGTCTGAGAAAAATATCGAGGACTATCTTGGAAAACCTCAATTTATGTCAGATCGTTTCTATCCAAAAACGCCTGTTGGCGTTTGCATGGGTCTTGCTTGGACGTCTCTTGGGGGCGCTACTCTCTATGTAGAGGCGATTAAAGCCTACTCTGAGAAAACGCAGATGAGGCTTACAGGTCAAGCAGGCGATGTAATGGAGGAGTCGGCCCAAATTGCATGGAGTTACCTCAGCAATTGTTATAAAAAGTTTGCTCCCCAGGTAACATTTTTTGAGAAAGCAGAAATTCACATCCATATTCCTGAAGGAGCCACGCCTAAAGATGGACCATCAGCGGGAGTCACAATACTTACAGCACTATTTTCTCTTCTAATGAAGAAACCTGTCTATCAAGATTTAGGGATGACAGGTGAACTTACGCTCATAGGGAAAGTACTACCGATTGGTGGACTTAAAGAAAAGCTGATCGCTTCCAGGAGATCAAAATTGAAGACACTTATTTTCCCTATAGATAACAAGCGGGATTATGATGAACTTCCTGAGTATTTAAAGAAGGGTATTAAAGTACATTTCGTAGATTATTATAATGAAATTTTTAAAATTGCATTTTCAAGGTAACTATGACGAGTTTTTGGGAAATCTACAGAAATAAGAAAATGATTTTTCCTCAAGAAATTGAGAAAATAACCGCATTACTGCGCAATCAAGGGAAAACAATCGCAACGCTAAATGGATCATTTGATTTGTTACACGCAGGTCATCTGAATCTTCTATTTACAGCCACGCAGCAAGCAGATGTTTTAATTGTGGCTCTTAATAGCGATTCATCGATAAAGCAATATAAGAGTCCAGAGCGACCTTTTATTACTTTAGAGCAGAGAATGCAAATGATGAGCGCCCTTGAACTTGTCGATTATGTTACTTGGTTTGATGAACCCGACCCGAGGGGTATCCTTGCGAAAATCCAACCTGATGTTCATGTGAATGGGAGTGAATATGGGGAGAACTGCATTGAGGCAGAAATAGTAAAGAAATACGGTGGAAAAATTCATATTGTTACTCTCACTCCAGGACTTTCATCATCATCAATCATTGAGAAGATTCAGACGTCATGCGATTAATTGGTACATTAGAAAATGAAAAGGAGGCTCACACGTTTTATTCATTTCTCTTACAAGAGAGGGTGGAAAATATGTATGAAACTAAAATGGATAAGGAGATGGGTACACTCGTGTACCCTATATGGGTGCTCGATGAGGATCATCTAGAGAAGTCTCAGAAGCTACTTGAGGCATTTAAAAGTAATCCGAGTGATAGCAAATATCAGACAACTTTCACTGTTCACCCCAAAACCTCTTCTCAAAAGAGTGTATGTTCCGATCAGAATTCTCAATCTCGTGTACTGGCACTCATAAAATCTTTCACGCAGTATAAGAATAAACTTACAAAGGTTATTGTTCTTATCTGTGTGATTTTTTACATATGGGATGGAGTTCAAAAGGTGAACAGTGTTGGACCTCTTCCAGGCCATCAGTCCCATGGCCTTACTCCTCTTGGGACGACCATGATGTATGACTATCCTACCGTGCTTAAAAAATTCTATACATTCATGCAGGATAATCCAGAAACCAGCCAAAAAAAAGTTAAAGAGCTCTCTTTTGAATTGAGACAAGAGTTTGATGCAATTGAAACAATTCCTATATGGGTAGGCCTTTATGACATCTCTCTTAACTGGCCAGAGTCTAAACCCTATTTAGATTCACCCAGGTTTACAAATATTAAACAGGGTCAGGTATGGAGAGTCATTACCCCTTGTATCATGCATGGAGGATTTCTACACCTTCTATTCAATATGCTGTGGTTATGGCTTCTTGGAGTTCAGCTAGAAGATCGACTGTCTAGATGGCGTTACTGTTTGATCATGATCATTATTGGAATTGTTTCGAATACGATGCAGTATTTAATGAGTGGACCCTTCTTTCTTGGTTATTCGGGGATTATAGCAGGACTTGCTGGGTTCATTTGGATGAGGCAAAAGATCGCTCCATGGGAAGGGTATCCCTTGCAACGGAGGACAGTCGTATTCCTTACGGTCTTTATTCTTGGTATGCTGATACTGCAAGTGCTTTCATTTATTCTTGTTCATTACAAGATCGCTAATTTTCCGGTTAATATTGCCAATACCGCTCATATTGTCGGAGCCTTAATGGGGATTGCCCTTGCTAGAATTCCCTTACTTGCCCAAGGGAAATAAGAATGAGCGTACGCGATCTCATAATTTTAGGTTGTTCATCGCAGCAACCCACTCGTCTTCGCAATCATGGAGCTTACCTGTTACGCTGGAATAATGAAGGGCTTCTTTTCGATCCTGGAGAGGGTACGCAGCGGCAGTTTATTTTTGCCAATGTGCCCCCTCCTGTTGTTACGCGGATTTTTGTTAGTCACTTTCACGGTGATCACTGTCTTGGTTTAGGGTCAATGCTCATGCGTTTGAATTTGGATAAGGTCATCCACCCCATTCATATTTACTACCCCGCAAGTGGGCAAATATATTTTAATCGTCTCCGCTATGGAACAATCTATCATGAGCAGCTCAATGTTATAGAACATCCCGTCAAAAAAGAAGGCCTTGTTGAAGATAACGGGAATTTCAAAATCGAATGCTGTTTTCTTGAGCATGGAGTTCAAAATCTTGGTTGGCGTATTACGGAGCCTGATACTATTAAATTCGATAAGAAAAAACTTGCTCAGTACAATTTAAAAGGGATTCTTATCAAAGAGATCGAAGCAGAGAGTCAGGTGACAGTGAATGGTAAAACCATTAAGTTGGAAGATGTGAGCTGGGTTCGTAAAGGAGATGTCTTCTCAGTTGTAATTGATACCAAATTTTGCCAGTCTGCAGTGGATATCGCAAAAAATGCTAAAATGCTCCTTTGTGAAAGCACTTATTTAGAAAAGCATTGTGACCTTGCGGCATCTCATCATCACATGACGGCTAAGCAGGCCGCTACTATCGCCAAGGAGGCTGGTGTACAGAAGCTCATTCTTACTCATTACTCAGCTAGATACCGTAACCTTGATGAATTCCAGCAGGAAGCTCGCGAGATCTTTCCCAATACCCAGATTGCTGATGATTTTAAGCGGTTTCTATTTCCACGGTAGTTCAATTGGTTGTTTGGTTTATTTCATAATAGGTCTGTATTAAGTTTTATTAACAACGTATATAATACGTTTAGTTTCGTTAATAATATCAGGAGGTTGTATTACAAAGAAACAAATCAGATATTACAATAATATTCAAATATTTCTGCGATTTGAGACGATTTAAATCTTGTTTAAAGTTGTAATTAGATCAATCTTTATGGTGGTTTTGATGGTACTAAATAGGTAAGAGTATTGATCAAAACATCATACCGCTACAGTCATCATAATGATTCTTCGATCCAATCAGAAAGCCTTTTGGAAAATAGTTTTGATTAAGCATTAGAAGCTGGGGTATTGGGGGGGCTATTGTAAGCATCTGTCACACGCTCATTGACATTAGACAGAAAGGAGATTCTCAAGGGCAAATGATTAAAGGTCAATTTAGTAATAAAATATATGAGTTTCGATGAAGAAAAAGTCCTAATTCAGAAGTTGATAGATATTCTAGGTAAAGTGTAAAATCGCTCCAGGGATATTTTAAGGAGTTAATTATGCAAAAAATCCACAGTTATACTTTCTCAGTGCTTTCTCATGTGCCTTCATGGCTTACACAGTCCTTTATCGTTATCTTTGCGAGCTTTATCATTAGTGCATTTTCCTTTGTGTCTATCCCTTTACCCTTTTCTCCTATACCGCTTGTTTTACAAAATACACTTGTACTATTTATCGCTGTACTACTCGGAAGTAAAAGAGGGTCTCTTGCTGTTTTAGCCTTTATAGCTCAGGGTTGTCTTGGTCTGCCGGTATTTTCTGGAGGATCTTGTGGGATTACATGCTTAGTAGGTCCAACAGGTGGTTATCTGATTGGATACATTTTCGGGGCATTTATCACAGGATTCATCATTGAATGTAGTGCAAAAAAAGCAACATTAGCCCGCGTTGGCATAGCAATGGCAATCGGAACTGGAGTGATACTTCTTTTAGGGACTTCTGTTCTTTCTCTGTTCATCGGATGCAAAATGGCTTTGCTAGTGGGTTTGTTGCCCTTTATTCTAGGAGATATATTGAAGCTGACTTTCTTTACGCAACTATATAAGAAGTTTAGATTATTTAAATCCTATGAATAGATAAATCAAAATATTTATTTCATTTGTCGTCTGATTTCTGCAGCGACAATGGCAAATGCACAGGCTACATTAAGGGAGTTTTTGGATCCTTGGAGGGGGATTTTCAGGACGATATTGGCTTTTTCAAGGACTCTTTCTGAAAGTCCAAATTCTTCATTGCCTAAAAGGAGTGTGAAGAATGGAGGGAATGTGAAGTCATAGATGGATGGAGCGGATGGTGCGGTTTCGAGTGCTATGAGGGGGCTTGGAAGTTGAGAAAGTGTGGCGTTGTTTGTAGTAGGAACAAGGATTGATGTGCCCATCGAGGCATCTTTTACTTTTTTGTTGTCGATGTAGGGTGTGCTCTTTGAAAAATAGACAGTACCGAGTCTGAAGGTTTCGGTTGTTCGCAAGATGCTTCCGATGTTATGACCGGATCGTAGATGGTCGAGATAGATGGCAATCGGTAGATAGGGTATGGAAGAAGGGGAGTCGGTTTTGGTAATGAGAAGCTGGTGTTCTTTAAGGGAAATTTCGGCTTTAGATAGGTGATGATGAAAGCGGCAGGAGAGGTTTTCAGGTGTAGGGTCGAGCGGTTCTAGATCCATCCAGAGTGCAACGAGATTGTACACACTGGGATTATTCTGGATGAGCTCTACAGCTTTTTTATGTTGAAGCTTGATTGGAAGACTACGGAATTTTCTTTCAGAAATCATTTGACTGTAGTAGATCGGTACTCTTCAAGCGTTCCATCGAAGAAGTGGCAACCATCTTTTTCGAGGGATATAATTTTATTAGCAACGTTTTGCATGAGGTTACGGTCATGCGAGACGAGAATGATGGTTCCTTTGAATTCATTAAGGCCCCAGCTCAGTGCTGAGACGGATTCGAGATCGAGGTGATTATTGGGTTCATCGAGGATGATGATGTTGTTATTTTGGAGCATGAGTGCTGCAAAGATTAGTCTGGCTGTTTCTCCACCGGAGAGTTTGGAAATTTCTTTGAAGGCATCATCTCCAACAAAAAGCATTTTCCCCATTACACCACGAATGTCCTGATCATAGGCATTGGGTTTGATGTTTTTTAGCCAATCGAAGCTCGAGATTTTTATACTTTTATCGACAATTTCTGAGTGATTCTGTGGAAAGTAACCGATTTTTGTGTTGTGGCCATGCTCTATCTTTCCATGGTCTGGTTTGAGGATACCTGCAAGAATTTTAGAAAGTGTCGTTTTACCCAATCCATTATTTCCTATGATGCCGACCTTATCTCCGCTCATGAATTCGTGTGAAAAATGATTAATCAGTTTTTTGTCGTCAAAGCATTTGTCAAGATTAATTGCTTTGATGGCGATTTTCCCCGACTGCTTTGCGGGTAGGATAAACCGGATGTAAGGGCGTTGGATATTGGATTTTTTTAGTTCTTGTGGTTGTAGGCGGTCGATTTCTCGCACTCTCGATTGTACTTGGGAGGCGCGTGTGCCTGCTCCAAATTTTGCGACATATTCTTTGAGTTGTGTAATCTTTTTATCTTTGGATTTATTGGCAGCTTCTGTACGCTCCCTTATTGATGTTTTCGTGATGAGCATTTGATCGTAGTTTCCTGGATAGGTGATTACTGTTTCGTAATCGATGTCAGCAATTTGAGTGGTGACTGCGTTAAGGAAGTGACGATCGTGACTGGTCACAATGAGGGTTCCTTCATAATGGTGGAGAAAATTCTCAAGCCAACCAATCGCTTCTAAGTCTAGGTGGTTCGTAGGCTCATCGAGGAGAAGAGCTTCAGGTTCTCCAAATAGTGCTTGGCAAAGCAGAACGCGAAACTGAAGATCGAGAGGAATGGTGTTCATGGTTTTTTCGTGATGATGAATTGTGATTCCCATTCCGATGAGGAGAATTTCTGCTGCTGAATCTGCGCTATAGCCATCTTCTTCTGCGATGATCTCCTCTATTTCTCCAAGGCGCATCCCGATAGCATCTGTCATCTCTTCTTCATAAAGATTATCACGCTCAGAGATGGCCTCCCATAGACGGTTGTTGCCCATGATTACAACGTCTAGGACTTTTTTTGTTCTAAAATCCTCGATATTTTGTTTGAGGAATCCCACTTTTTTAGGAAGGGTAACCGTGCCACTTGTGGCATCTTCAAGACCAAGCATAATTTTCAGGAGAGTGGATTTCCCAGCTCCATTGGGACCTGTAAGACCATACCGGTGCCCTGAATTAAAGGAGGCACTGACATTGTCAAAAAGGGTACGAGCTCCAATTTCCTTGGATATTTCATTTAGAGTGATCATGGTGATAAATAGTACCATATGATATGGAAAAAATCAAGAATCTAGTTAAGATACTTGCTTTTAGTGCAGTTGGCAAAGAGTTGGTATATACAAAGGTTTGTACATCAAGGGAGCATTATGTTAGATCAATTTTTACACTATCTCGAGGTTGTCAGAAATGTATCTCCGCATACGATACGTAATTACTCTCTGGATCTCATGACTTTTAAAAAATATTTATCGGGTAAATGTGAACTCATAGCAATTGATAAACGAATCATACGGGGGTATCTAGCCCACCTTCATTCAAGTGGAATGTCCCGAAGAACTGTACTTAGGCGGCTATCTACTATACGGTCTCTGTTTAAGTACCTTATGAGGAATAAGCTTCTTGATAAAAACCCGATGGATGAAGTCGATAGCCCCAAGTCAGAAAAGCCAATTCCCACTTCATTGACCTATGAAGTGGTGAAAAGGCTTTTTGCGCAGCCTAATATTAAAACCTATCTTGGCGTAAGAAATCGAGTGATCATGGAGCTGTTCTATAGCTCAGGGCTTCGGATTGCTGAGCTTTCCGGATTGAATCGGGGCGATTTTAGTCAGTTAAACTGCAGAATTCGCGTAAGGGGTAAAGGGATGAAAGAACGGATGATACCCGTCACTAAAGGAGCTTGTAAATGGATGACGAGTTATTTATCTCACAAGGAAAGAATTGAAAAAGATACTCAAGCGATCTTTCTTAATAAATGGGGGGATAGGCTATCGATACGGTCGATTAATCGGATGTTTTGTAAGTATCTTTTGATGAGCGGTCTTTCAGCAAAGATCACACCGCATACAATTCGGCATACCATTGCAACGCATTGGCTTGAGAATGGAATGGATCTAAAAACGATTCAGGTGCTTCTGGGGCACAGCTCGCTTGCAACGACAACGATTTATACGAAGGTATCTATGAAACTCAAGAGGGATGTGTATGATAAAGCACATCCAAGAGTGTTGAAGGAAAAGCGATAAGCCGGATTCTGTCTACGGACAATCATTCATCTAGGGGTATTGTCACCAATACCCTCATGCGGTTTTAAGAAGCCTTGCGGATCACAGTTTTGGCGCTTCTTTCTTGCTTCAGATAGGGTTTATAGCAACTCACATTTCTGTGAGAGGGCCGATTCATGAAACCGACATTTTCATCCTGTCTCCCTGGGGAGCGGTCTATTTTCTGTTACACTTTCCGTAGTCTTACGACCCCCAGTCTTTCACTGGTATCTTATCCTATGAAGTCCAGACTTTCCTCTTGTAGTAAGCTACAAGCGATTGTCTACTTTTCCTGTCAACAAAAGTTTAACTAGCGCTGATTGTACGACGGCGACGTTTTGTGGTAACACTTGCACCTTCGTCTATTGTACTCTCTTGCCAATAATGAATACGTGAGCAATGCTCGCAAAAAATAATCTTACCCCCTGCTTGCACCTGGTTCTCATGTTGAATTGTTAGCGTAATATGGCATCCGCTACATGTGCTGTTTTCGATCGGAACGATGACACGGTCTTTTTTATTACGCAGAAGTCTTTCGTAGATGGGTAAGAGGTGTGAATCAGCTTTTAAGGCAAGGCCGTCACGTAATGTTTTTAACCCCTTTCCTTCTTCGTTAATTTTTGAAATACTAGAATGGATTTCTTTTTCCAAATCAATACTGCTCGTCTCCGAATCTTTCAGACTGTCTTGGATTGTTATTAAAATCTCTTCTTCTGCAGTTTTTTTATCGAGGATATTTGAAGTTTGCTGTTCGGTACTGATTTTTTCGCGCTCAACTTTTGTCATCGCATGCGTGAGAGCATTGAACTCCTCTACTTTAGTAATTGATCCCTGTTGATCTTCAAGTTGCTTGTGTTTTGCTTTGAGCTCTGAAATTTTATTTTCCGAAGCTATGACTTGCTGCTGAAGGTCTTTAATTTCTTCTTCTTTGAGGCTGTACTGTTCTGTAAGATCTCTTTTTAAGTGATCGATCTGAGAGAGTTCATGTTGACGTTGTTTTTTGAGACGCATCAAACGAATCATTTTAATATCTAATTCTTGAATTTCTAAGATTGATTTGAGGGTTTTCAGCATAGGGACTTCCCATAGTTATTTTCGTGAAGGATATGTGATTATTTGAAATTTATCAAGTGAAAAATTATTCTATGATTGCTTACCCTATTTTGACATAATGTTGATAAATACCTGAATGAGGATTTCTACCTATGGTAAAGAAGCGTAGCTCTGCTGCAGTAGCCTATCGGGCGGTGCTCGATTATTTGAGCGAAAATAACCCTGAAGTCGTCCATACGATTACACAGGAACTTAGTGATCAAAGGAATTATTTGAAAATGATCGCTTCCGAGAACTACTCTTCTCTTGCTGTACAGCTCGCGATGGGGAATTTATTGACTGATAAATATAGTGAGGGGTACCCACATCATAGATTTTATGCTGGTTGTGATAACGTAGACCTTGTTGAAGATTTAGCCATCCAAGAACTGAAGAAATTGTTTCACTCTGATCATGCTTATGTTCAACCCCATTCGGGTGCGGATGCCAACTTGGTTGCATTTTGGTCGATCTTGGTTCATAGAGTGCAAAATAAAGAAATTGAAGTGCTTGGGAAAAAGAGTATTGATGAGCTCAGCCCAGAAGAATATGAACGCGTAAGAATGCTTCTTTGTCAGCAAAAAATGATGGGTCTTGGACTAAGTTCAGGCGGCCATTTGACACACGGGTATCTTCATAATATTTCTGCGAAGATGATGAAGTCACACCCTTACGATGTGAATCCTGTAACGGGACTCATCGACTACAAGGTCCTTGAAGAGCAGGTCAAGAAAGAAAAACCCCTCATATTAATTGGGGGTTATTCGGCGTATCCTCGCCGTGTGAACTTTGCAAAAATGCGTGCAATTGCCGATCAAGTGGGGGCTACATTTATGGTAGATATGGCGCATTTTGCAGGACTTGTTGCAGGGGGGGTGATGACAGGGGAGTACAACCCTATTCCCTATGCCCATATTGTGACTTCGACGACTCATAAGACGCTTCGTGGTCCTCGTGGAGGGATGATACTTTGTACAGAGGAGTACCGAGAAGTGGTCGATAAAGGATGTCCTCTTGTTCTTGGAGGTCCACTTCCTCATGTAATGGCTGCAAAAGCTGTGGCATTTAGAGAAGCGAATCAACCTGAGTTCAAAGAGTATGCTCAGCAAATTGTGAGAAATTCACAGGCATTGGCAAAACGATTGATAGAAAGGGGAGTGAAGCTGATTACTGATGGAACGGATAATCACTTACTTGTGATCGATGTTGAAAAAAGTTTTTCGATTACGGGAAAACAAGCTGAAACTGTTCTTCGCGATGCTAAGATCACAGTGAATCGCAATACCATTCCTTCTGATAAAAATGGGCCTTGGTATACTTCTGGAGTTCGGTTGGGAACACCTGCACTGACGACACGTGGATTAAAGACGGGTGAAATGAAGACGATTGCAGATTTCATTGTTGATCTTCTAAAAACAGCCAAACCTAAAATCGTGCAGCACACAGGTCTGCCCAGTCGCGCCAAGGTTGATGTGAATCAGACGGTTTTAGAAAAGGTAAGCGCAGAGGTCACTGACATGCTAAGCGGATTCCCTCTTTATCCTGAATTAGATCTTTAAGAACAAACGAAGTATGTTCATATATAAGCCTCTGATGAGTACCCGGTTCATTTGCTATTATTACTCAATTAGCCACTCTGCCTCTAGACTCTTTTAGCTTGGTTGATTCAACCTTGCATTCATAGCTCAGCTTGCATATCATCTAATTTATTAACGTACTGGAAAATAAACCGAGTCATCATTCAGGAGCTTAGGTTAATTATGGAGGATTTTAAATGACTGAAAAAGAATCAAAGAAGTCGAGTATTGACGAGAAAATTGATGATCTACTGATTAGTAAAAGACGTTTATTCTTCTCTTATGCAGTTACTGATGAATCAGCAAATGATCTGATTCGCAAACTTTGGTATTTAGAACTGACTGATCCTGGGAAGCCCATTCTCTTTGTGATTAACTCTCCAGGTGGCTCTGTCGATTCAGGGTTTGCTATTTGGGATCAGCTGCAAATGATCACCTCTCCTGTGACAACGCTTGTTACGGGAATGGCGGCTTCAATGGGCTCCGTTCTTAGTCTTTGTGCAGCAAAGGGGAAACGATTTGCCACTCCTAATTCACGGATCATGATTCATCAACCGAGAATTATGGGTGTCATTCAAGGGCAAGCAACAGATCTAGAAATTCAAGCAAAAGAGATCATCAAAACTAGAGATAGAATTATTGATGTCTATGTCAAAGCTACTGGTAAGGATCCTTCAGTTATTGAAAAATCTCTCGATCGTGATATGTGGATGAGCTCATCTGAAGCTCTTGATTTTGGTTTGCTGGACGGCGTTGTTGCGAGCTATAAAGAGCTGGGTTTTGACTAGGTTTTCTAAATATCATGGGTCAGGAAATGATTTCATCCTTATCGATGATCGTTCTTTAGAGTTCCCCTGTCCTGATAAAACTCTGATTAAACAATTATGCCATAGGAAATTTGGAATTGGTGGTGATGGACTTATTTTGCTGCAACTTTCTTCTTCTGCTGACTTCAAAATGCGCATTTTCAATAGTGATGGCAGTGAGGCGGAAATGTGTGGTAATGGACTCCGTTGTTTGGTTGCTTTTCTCCATGATCTTGCTCTTATGTATGAGCAGTGTTACGTTGAATCGATGTTCGGCATTCACCTGTGTACATTTGAAGATCATGTGATCTCCATTGATTTGGGTAAGCCGAAAGTTTCTAAGATATATAATGCTCTCAAAATCCATAATAGAAAAATTAATTTACATTATTTAAACACGGGTGTTCCACAGGGAGTTGTATTTGTTAAGAATTTAAGCCAAAATGGTTTGATGTATTTAGGAAAAGGAATTAGGCATCATAGCGCTTTTGCTCCTGCTGGTCTTAATGTGAATTTTGCTAAAATTATCTCTCCTACAGAGGTAGGTATACGTACGTTTGAAAGAGGGGTTGAAAGTGAAACAATGGCTTGTGGTACAGGTGCTGCAGCTTCGGCACTTGCTGCTCGGCAACGATTTGGAATGACTGGGACAATTAAGGTTTCATTTTTACATGCACAACCCCTAACGGTTCAATTTCATGAACAGGATTCTCAGATAGAAAATATCCGTATGACTGGGTCTGCTAAGAAAGTGTTTTGTGGGCAAATCCAACTGAAGAGATTACCTGTATGATGATTAAAAGACCTGGGTAAATTAATAATAGTAAGTATTGAGTCAGTGCGACTGTTTATAAGACTGTGATTAATAAAGCGGGTAACCTTCCTTATTTGCTCTTTAATATGCGAGGTTGCTGAACGTATCTCGATTCAACCTGGAGCTATGGAGGTTCTTTTTAGAGGAGTTTCTGGGGTGTCATCTGGTAATGTAATGATTTTATCTGGAGGAATTATAGATAGACATATGGGGGAAATTGCAATTAATTTGGGAACTTATACAACTATCTTCAATCGGACACTCGAAAAACTTAGAGCATTCAATAGCAGAATGGGTATTAGAAGCTGATCTTGTAATTGATGCTGTATTAATTCAGGGAAGACTCGTGCTAAAATAGATTACAAAGGAGATGGTGAACCAGATATAGTCAGGCTCTGTGATTGTTAACATGGTGATCGATTAAGCATGGAGCTCCTTTATGACTCACCAATACAAGACCTTCCTTAGGATTAAAAATAATTTTTTAAAGATAAATGGGTTTGTTTAAGATTTAATATGTATGGCTGAAGTGATGAGTATCATCATCTTGAAAATATCTTGTAGCATTCCGAAGGGTTTCAAGATATTATGGAGTGTTTATGAAATATAGACTGGAAGCCATCAATGATAGAGTTCTCTTTTTCAGATGACGTCTTGGGTATAGCTAGGGCTATCATTCAATCTGGTGGATGTAAAAATATTCTGTTCTCTCAAGGAACGTATCAGATTGAAGTTTTTGATGGTCAGGAAACCTTCTGGCCCTTTTTACAAATCGATGATGAAGGAAAACCTTATGATTTTTTTTGTACGTGTACTTTTTTTGAAGAAGTAGGTACATGTCCTCACCTCTCTGCATCCCTCATGCAGATTTTTCGGGATCATATTGCACCCCTTCATGTGAGATTTCGTAATTCTCTATGGAATAAGCTATGTATTATTGCCTCTCGTAGGAATGTTTATGCAACGAGTGCTCTAAAAAAGGGTGAAAAAAACTCACTCATCTGCCAGTCCTCTACAGGAACTCTTCTATTTTTCATACAGTTTCTCAATGACAAAGGACAAGGGATTCTTCACAAGATGATTTATGAACGGGCTTTAGAGACAGAAGAAACTTCGTTGAAATTTTTCAATATTTCTCAAGAGGAACTCTCACTATGGCATGAAGGAATACCGAGTCACAAGCTCCGTTATGAGCTTTCTTTTTGGTCGGACCTCGCTAAATGGATGATGATCAATCAGGACAATAAACTTGAGTATCGGATTGATTTTCGTATGAATATTAAAAAGGTCCCTCAAGGAATAATCATCACATTCGGTGATCTACGTATTGGTTTTTCCATTGACGAGGTGAATTGGTCCGAGATCATTCCTACACTGAGAGAAGTGAAGTCACCTATTCACATCTATGAATTTCAGGAGGTTGATATTCATAAAATGATTTATAATGAATCATTAAAATCGATGACCATTGATTCAGTGCAAATTAGAGGTCTACGCAAGAAAATCGCAAAGGTTCAGCCAGATACTCTGTCGAAATTCGGTTATTGGAGATTTCATCAGGCAATAGGATGCTTTCCAGAGCATATCGATTCTCTATTGAAAATGAATGAAATTCCAAAAGAGAGCATGGGAACCTTTCTCGAACGGCATAACAAGGTCGTAGAACGGTTTCTCGTAGGAATAAAAATTCACCACGAATCCATCAAAGCATCCTATATTCTCCGTTTTGATTCCCAAAATAGCCTCTGCTTTTCATGTTACCTTTTTGAGCCTGGAGACCTCCAAAAAAAGAACTCTGCATTTTTTGGTTTATGGGTCTATCTAGAAAAGAAAGGGTTTTACAGAATTAAAGGAGTTCTCTTTAACGAAGTTGAAACTCTCATTCCTCAAGATAAAGTTGGGAGTTTTGTGGAGCAACACCAACTTTGGCTTAGTGATTATGAAGGATTTCAAACCCATGTGTCTAATGTTAAATCTCATGTGATTTATCATCTGGATGATGAAAGATCTCTTTCCTTTGAAAGTGAGGTCCCATTCTTTGAGGATGCAGAAGGAGAAGTCATCGACTTAGGAGATTGGATTTATTTGAAAAATCGTGGTTTTTATCATAGACTCTCTGGGCGTGGTCTGAATCCATTGTCAAGTGGTCTTAAAGTCAGCAAAGAGAAGATCTCAGCATTTATAAATGACCACAAAGAGGAACTTGACCAGGTAAAGAATTTCTTTGCTGATAATTCTCCTATTAAATTAGGAGGAGTGCACATTTATCTCAATGAGAATAATCAAATTGTTGTCGATCCGCAGTTTGTCTTCTACCCGGGTTATAAAGGGAAAAATGTGGAATCCTTTGGAGACTACGTATTTGTTAAAAATGAAGGGTTTTCTGAAATTCCTATGCATTGCAAATTTTTAGAAGCTTACCCAAAAATGACAGTGATAGAAAAAAAATCAGAGTCTTATTTTATCACTGTGGAGCTAGCCAAGTTAAAACCTTTTATTTTAAAACTCGATCCTAAACTCAAAATACCCCAATCACTTGTGATCAATGTAGAAAAAATCCAGAAGGGAAAGGGAAATGATTGGCAGTTTAACTTGTCTTATGTTAGTGAACTCGGAGCAGAAAATACCTTCACACTCTATGAAAAGCTAAATGCTAATGAACCATATGCTTTGACCGATGCAGGACTCATATTTTTGGGCAATACAAGATTTAATTGGCTAAAAAATTTGTCAGGAGACTCGATTATTAATAAAAACAAATCTATTAGGTTAAGTACTTTAGACTGGATAAAGGTCAGTCTTTTTGAAAAGGTTATCGAACCTAAAGGGAATGATCCAGATAGCATACAATCACGCAATTTTCTTGAGGAAATCCGCTTGTATCGGACTACGGACAAACTCAATTTACGTAATTTTCAGAGTGAACTGAGACCTTATCAGAAGGTAGGAGTGGATTGGCTGTGGTTTCTTTACTGTCATGGTCTATCAGGAATTCTATGCGACGACATGGGACTTGGGAAAACGCACCAAGCGATGGGAGTACTTGCTGCTGTAAAGAATTTTCTAAAAACAAAACGCTGTAAATTCATTATTGTCTGTCCTACTTCAGTGATGTATCACTGGGAAGATCTACTTGCACGATTTTTACCCAAAGCCAAAGTACATCTTTTTTATGGAATACAACGCACTCTTATTAACTTTAGAAGGGATTCAGACATTTTACTGACCACCTATGGAACGATGCGCAGTGAAAAAGAGGCCCTTGGAAAAATTAACTTTGAAGTCGCGATCTACGATGAGCTGCAATTTGTAAAAAATACCCGATCTCAAACGCACCGTTCGCTAAAAATGTTGAAAGCCAAGACACGCATAGGATTATCGGGTACGCCCATCGAAAATAACCTTTACGACCTTAAAGCGCTCTTTGATATTCTTCTTCCATCCTACTTTCCATCAACGGCTCTTTATCGGGAAACCTTTGTTAATCCGATTGAAAAATATCAAGACCAAGAGAAGAAGGCGCTTCTATCAAAAATCATTCACCCCTTCATCCTGCGCCGAAAAAAACAAGATGTTTTAAAAGATCTTCCAGATAAAATTGAAGAGATCTCTCAGTGCGACCTATTAGATGAGCAAAAAAGACTCTATCGCGAAACTTATCTGAAAAAAAGAACTCCCCTGGTAGATGAGATCCAGAATAAAAAGGGAGGCTCTCCATTTCTGCACGTTTTTGCACTTCTAGACCAACTCAAGCAAATCTGTAATCACCCAGCATTGCCACTCAAGGATGTTGATAATTATGAAAACTATGAGAGTGGGAAGTGGAACCTTTTTTTAGAACTCGTTCGAGAAACGCGAGAGAGTGGCCAGAAACTCGTTGTTTTTTCTCAATATCTCGATATGCTTACAATCATTGAAAAGTATTTTACGAAGGAAGGGGTCGGATATGCTGCAGTTCGAGGGTCAACTATCAACCGTCGACAAGAACTCGATAGATTTAAAAATGATCCTGAATGTGAAGTTTTTATCGCATCGCTTAAAGCTATTGGAGTCGGCGTGGATCTCGTTGCGGCATCAGTTGTCATCCACTACGATCGTTGGTGGAATCCTGCTAAAGAAAATCAAGCCACAGATCGTGTTCATAGAATTGGACAAAACCGAGGGGTTCAGGTCTTTAAGCTTGTAACCAAAGGCACAATCGAAGAACATATTCACCATCTTATTGAAAAAAAGAAGAAATTATCCGATGGAATTATCGGGTATGATGATCAAGATCAAATTAAAAAACTAAATCACGATGAAGTTATGGACTTATTTAAAAAAATAAATAAAGACTTACAAAATATGTAATCTTATACTAACATCTTTCGTTATGAGTATATTAAAGATAGCTATTGTTGGGCGACCCAATGTGGGGAAATCGGCCCTCTTTAACAGGATTTGTCAAAAAAGAATTGCCATAGTTGATGAAATGGAAGGGGTGACCCGAGATAGACTTTATCATATCGTGGATTTTTTTTCTTTGCCGATCGAAGTGATTGATACTGGTGGTATCGATGCGAAAGGAGAGATTCTTTTTTTCGAAGAGGTGAAAAGGCAAGCGGAAATTGCAATCGAAGAGGCCGATAGCATTATTATGGTTGTTGATGCTCGCATTGGCCTGACGCAGCTCGACGAAGAAGTAGCAAAAATTCTCCATCAGACTCATAAGCCAATCACAGTCGCTATCAATAAGATTGATGATCCATCAAAGCACGATTTGGTCCATAATTTTCATGCACTTGGGATTCCTAAAATGATAGGTGTTTCAGCGCATCATGGCTTTCAAATCGTAGAGCTTTTTGAAAAAGCGATTGAAGACTGTCTTCCCGTAGAGAAGATTGATGATGATGCTAAGGGAATCAAAGTCGCCATTGTAGGTCGAACGAATGTAGGTAAATCGACCTTGATTAATTATCTACTTGATGAAGATCGTTGCGTCGTTAGTTCAATACCGGGAACTACACGCGATCATATTGACGTTGCAGTGACAATCGATGAGCAGGACTATATTCTCATTGATACAGCAGGGATTAGACGCAAGCACGCAGAACATGAAGTGGTTGATAAATTTGCCGCTATACGCACAAATTCTGCCATAGAACGCTCGGATATTTGTGTTCTTGTTCTCGATTCGCAATCAGGAATGACTCATCAAGAAAAGCGGATTGCAACTAAGATTGAGCAAGAGGGAAAAGGATGTATTCTATTTTTCAACAAGTGGGATCTGATTAAAGGGTTTCGGATGGAACACTGTTTGCAAGGTATTCGGCAAGAAGTGTCGTTTCTTAATTATTGTCCAGCAGTCTTTGCTTCAGCAAAGACCGGGAAGAATGTACCTGTACTTTTCCAAGAAATTCAATCTGTACATGCAGCAATGAATAAGAGAGTTTCCACGGGGCAACTGAATAAGTTTATCGAAAAAGTACTACAAAATTATCATCCACCAAAGATCAAAGGGAAAAGGCTACGGATCTATTATTTAACACAGGTTGCTATTACACCACCCCGTTTTTTACTCTTTGTTAATAATCCAAATCTGATGATTCAGTCGTATAAGAAATATATTATAAATCAGTTTCGCAAAGTTTATAAATTTCCGGGCTGTCCATTAAAATTTGATCTGAAAGGAAAACTTAAGAAGGGTGAAGGAAAAACTCATACGAAAGCCAAGACAGAAACCCCAGAAGTCCCCAACGTCTAGCCTTTAGAACAGGTTGGATCCCATTTGTATTCGATGCCATCTATTATACGCGTGCGATATACCCACACTTCTTTGTTCTCACGAAGGAGGCGGTCACATCCCATTACAAATCCTTTTATAAAGCCGTGTGTTCTTATGGCAAGAAGCATATAGCGTGAGCTAGTTGGACGGAAGTGGCTACGAGGGCCATCGACAGGGGATAGGATATTTTGATGAAAGAGAATAATCTTTTCAGCAAGATAGGTCATAGGATTTTTGAGAGAATTGGCATTGGTATTTTCAGGCTGTTTAATCAGATCAGAGTCATTACCCCAAGGTTCGAAATAGCCGGCAGTAGCATAGATGTGCATCATTGGTAGAATGAGGAGTAGGAGGAGAAAGTTCTTGATCATTGAAATCCTTGAATTAACCTTTCAGTATAGAGCAATCTTCCATTAAATCCTATTAAGGATGAGCCAGGCTTTACCTAATATCGATAAGGAATGTTCTTTAATAGTTTTTTCCTTACTACTTAACCGAAGGTCTCTAGTATTGGAATCTGTTGTGAGAATCTGTCTTTACTCACTTATTATGTTTATTTCAGAGAGAACTAGCTCGTCAGCAAAATTGTCCAAATTTAGATTCTAAAAGAGATTTTTCAGGATAACTTTATTTATTAATTGTATTGGCAAAGGATTGAATACTCATAGTAAATGACTTCTTGTGCTTTATATTTCTGTGCGAGAGATTATCCAGAAGCACCTTAGAGCATTGGATGGTTATCTTACAATCCTTAACTGAGCAAAGTCTACTTGTGGGTACTGATAGCTTCCTGCATTTTCCTTCTCTGATTCATCAGTAGGATACCTAGCTGGTTCTGCCCTTGAATATTAGCCTCGCTATCTGGATTTGGATTGGTCGCCCAATAGGTATCACGGCCTTTTTTGTGTGTTTCTTCACGTAATGTAAGTTGCTCTGTGTTTAGGAGCTGTTCGGCTAACTTTGCATTTTGAGTGAATTTGGCATCTATCACATCTGTCATAATCTGATGATTTATCTGGAACCAATTTTTTGGGATGTGATCTTTAAATTTTTGAGCTAATCTGAAGGCTTCGTTACCATTTATTGCGCAAAATTGTTTTTGAATATCAGGGAAATTATCAAATTTTCTTGACTGATAGGCCGCTTCTGCGCATTGAAAGTTCATCTTGTTATAGTGAATACTAGTGGGATAAAAGTTCCCTAAAAAACTCGTTATTCCATCGAGATAAAAAATTAAATGGTGAGTCGGATTCTCAGCTGCCATTTGTTGACATTGTTCAGTGAAAGAAAGTGTTGATGTCGTAGATTCTGTGACCTCAGATGGTTTGCTAGAGAATAATGAAATAATGCAATCCCATATCCATGTAAGTCTTCCCCAAATAGTTGATGCTGCGTTTACAATTATATCCCAACCTGTTTTAGCAGATGATGGAGTTTCTGTTGTAGAAGATTGTATTGTAGAAGCTGTTGTTGTAGAAGTTTGTATTGAACCAGGTGGTATTGTAGAAGTTTGTATTAAAGCAGGTGGTATTGTAGAAGTTTGTATTGAAGCAGGTGGTATTGTAGAAGTTTGTATTGAAGCAGGTGGTATTGTAGAAGTTTGTGTTGTAGAAGTTTGTGTTGTAGAAGTTTGTGTTGTAGAAGTTTGTGTTGTAGAAGTTTGTGTTGGATCAGGTGTTGTTGTAGAAGTTTGTGTTGCAAACACTTGTGTTACAACAGCTTGTGTTACAACAGCTTGTGTATCTAATGTGCTTTTACTCATTGTAGGATTTACTAGTGTTTCTGATACAATTATATCCCAACCTGTTTTAGCAGATGATGGAGTTTCTGTTGTAGAAGATTGTATTGTAGAAGCTGTTGTTGTAGAAGTTTGTATTGAACCAGGTGGTATTGTAGAAGTTTGTATTAAAGCAGGTGGTATTGTAGAAGTTTGTATTGAAGCAGGTGGTATTGTAGAAGTTTGTGTTGTAGAAGTTTGTGTTGTAGAAGTTTGTGTTGTAGAAGTTTGTGTTGTAGAAGTTTGTGTTGTAGAAGTTTGTGTTGGATCAGGTGTTGTTGTAGAAGTTTGTGTTGCAAACACTTGTGTTACAACAGCTTGTGTTACAACAGCTTGTGTATCTAATGTGCTTTTACTCATTGTAGGATTTACTAGTGTTTCTGATGGACTAGAGGTTGTGACTTGTGGATTTGATACTATCGCTGACATAATGAGCTCCTTGAAAAGAGGGTAAGTACATTTCTTAAATAGTTTTGATATTCGTGTATTTGATCCTTAATAAGGTATTAACTTAAAGATAAATAGTAAACTATTTGGAATTAAAAGACCAAGATAATCTGCAATTATCCAAATTTAGATTTTAAAATAGATTTTTTATGACAACTTTATTTATTAATTGTATTGGAAAAGGAGTTGAATACTCAGACTAAATGACTGCTTATGCTTTATATTTCTGTGCGAGAGATTATCCAGAAGCACCTTAGAGCATTGGATGGTTATCTTACAATCCTTAACTGAGCAAAGTCTACTTGTGGGTACTGATAGCTTTCTGCATTTTCATTCTCTGATTCATCAGTAGGATACCTAGCTGGTTCTGCCCTTGAATATTAGCCTCGCTATCTGGATTTGGATCGGTCGCCCAATAGGTATCACGGCCTTTTTTTTGTGTTTCTTCACGTAATGTAAGTTTCTCTGTGTTTAGGAGCTGTTCGGCTAACTCTGCATTTTGAGTGAATTTGGCATCTATCACATCTGTCATAATCTGATGATTTATCTGGAATCAATTTTTTGGGATGTGCTCTTTAAATCTTTGAGCTAATCTGAAGGCTTCGTTACCATTTATTGCGCAAAATTGTTGTTGAATCTCAGGGAAATTATCAAATTTTCTTGACTGATAGGCCGCTTCTGCGCATTGAAAGTCCATCTTGTTATAGTGAATACTAGTGGGATAAAAGTTCCCTAAAAAACCCGTTATTCCATCGAGATAAAAAATTAAATGGTGAGTCGGATTCTCAGCTGCCATTTGTTGACATTTTTCAGTGAAAGAAGGTGTTGATGTCGTAGATTCTGTGACCTCAGATGGTTTGCTAGAGAATAATGAAATAATGCAATCCCATATTCATGTAAGTCTTCCCCAAATAGTTGATGCTGCGTTTACAATTATATCCCAACCTGTTTTAGCAGATGATGGAGTTTCTGTTGTAGAAGATGGTGTTATAAAAGATGTTGTTATAGGAGATTGTGTTGTAAAAGTTTGTATTGTAGAAGTTTGTATTTTAGAAGTTTGTGTTGGAGCAGGTGGTATTGGATCAGGTGTTGTTGTAGAAGTTTGTTTTGCAAACACTTGTGTTACAATAGCTTGTGTATCTAATGTACTTTTACTCATTGTAGGATTTACTAGTGTTTCTGATGGACTAGAGGTTGTGACTTGTGGATTTGATACTATCGCTGACATAATGAGCTCCTTGAAAAGAGGGTAAGTACATTTCTTAAATAGTTTCGATATTCGTGTATGTGATCCTTAATAAGGTATTAACTTAAAGATAAATAGGAAACTAATTTGGAATTAAAAGACCAAGATAATATGAGTTTTAGGTAGCTATAATGCTAAAATATTACGGAAATTCTACAATCAAGTGAGCTATTGAACAGACTATAAACTGTATATGGAGAGTTGGATTATGTAAAATAATATTGTATTTAAAAAAAATTATTGCATGAATACATATTAAGAAACAAAAAACAGGTATTATTAGCTTAGAATCCATAGCGTAACATGAGCAAAGGGAAGAGTTTCTTTTGATTGAGAACATCGTAGGTGTGCTGCTCGTAGATGCGTTCGTTATAGAGCTTAGCAGCCTCTCCTGCGCCGTAGATTCCCCCAAAATACCAGCCTGTTTCGAAGCTTAGGGTAATGGCACCCGCTGCATATTGTTTGTGATTGAAGAAGTGGACGGTTGCTGCAACAAAGAGCCCGTTGAGTAGGAAGGCTGTCATTGCAGATTGCTTTTGGCCTAGATAGAGGTAACCAGCTCCAGGAAGAAAGCTATTGAGTGCTTGAGCTTTTAAAATTGTTTTTTTTTCGAGTTCATAGGTGTGGATTAGATGAGAAAGCCTAGTTTGGTCTGGGGTTTCTTTAGAGATCTCTTTGATTTCTTTAATGTTTCCATCTAGGAGTGCTGATGAAAGCGTGAGTTTTTTTGAGGTTTCTGGATAAGAGTAATCGATCACAGTAAGGATATAGGCGGATTTTTCTGGTTGATTGGTTGCCCGATAACTTTCATAGAGTATAAGAAGGAGATCGTGGTAGGCAGCAAAAGATGTATCAACGCGTGTAAGTAGAGAACCTTGAAAGGTATCCAGGACACACTCATATTTCCCCCCTAGATAGTAACTAAGTATTATTAGGTATTGAATTTCTACGATACGCTTTGTGTTACTTGGATTCATGAGGATTTCAGCGCGTTTGAAGGTGGAGATAGCGCGGTAGAGATCAAGCTTTTTGGCAAAGGAATCTCCGATTATATATTCGAGTCCCCAGGGTTCTTGCTTTTCTGTATGAGATAAGGGAGGAAAGGGTGAATTGAGATTTTTCAGGTAGCGGTCTTGGACGGCGTAGTGAATTTGGGGTTCAATCTTATTGGGTATGCGATAGCAAGAGGTTTGAAGAATGAGTAGGGTAAGGAATACGATTACTTTATTCATCATCCGGGGTCTTGACTAGTTCTAGTCCTGCATCGAAATTTTCAGGTTCTGATTGTGAGCGGTAGAGCTCCTCTTGTTTAACTGTCAGTTCTGTATACTCTTGGGAGGTATTAATAATGTGAGGTCTGATGAAGACGAGGACATTGGCAGTTGACTTCAGCCGATCGTTCTGACTGAAAAGAGCACCGACGATAGGAAGTCCACCTAGGCAAGGAATCCCTTGTTTGGCATGAGTAGTAGTGTTTCTCATCATGCCACTAATGGCAACAAAATGTTTATTTGGCAGCGTGACTGTTGTGGATGTAGAACTCTTTGTGGTAGCTATGCCGTTGACCCCTCCAGAAACATTTCCCGTATTATTGGGGTTATTTGTGACTTCTGAGATTTTCTGATCGATGAGGAGAGTGACTATATCATCATCTCCAACTGTGGGTGTAATACTTAGGTTTACGCCAATATCGCGATATTCAAGGTTTGTGGTTGTTGCCGTGTTCACTCCCGTCGTTGTTGTCGTTGATCCTGTGAAAGGGAGATTGCTTCCAACGAAAAGAGTAGAGTTTTTGTTGTCTTGCGTAATGAGCTTTTGGTTGAGGACGATCGTGCTATCTCCATCGACGCGAAGGGCATGAATGAAGGATCCAAGCGCTGCATGAGTTTTGCCTTTATGGAGGATGAGATCTCCAATGATTCCAAGGTCAAATCCAGAAACTCCAAATGGGATCATTTGACCAGTAGGGTTAACTGTCGGAGGATTAATGCTAGCAAGATTTGAATTGAATTTTCCTAAAGGGTCAGCACCTCTGGTATCTGGATAGCTAGGAAAACTTCCTGTTCCGAAGCTAAAGCGATCCTTGTATTTTCCTTGGGACCCCCATCTTAAGCCAAATTCGAGGGAATTACTAAGTGTTGTTTCGATAACGAGGATTTCGATAAATACCTGTTTAAGAGGGATATCAATACTTTTAATGAGATCATTGAGTTTATTGAGTGTTGCAGGATCTCCTGAGCTAATGATCGAGTTAGTGACTTCAAGCCACTGGGTGGCCCTGATGGCGCTAACGAGAGTTGTGTCTTTTATGGAGTTTTGCGTTTTACTGATTTCCGTTCCAATTTTTTGGAGGGCTGCTTCAATTTCACTACCCTTATGATATTGCAGTTTGTAAATGAGGAAACTCGTATCATGGAACGTTTCAATAGAGGGTTTATGGGATGGCTCTTTTTCTGGAACATCGAATTTGACTAGAAGGTTTTCTATTTTTTGCGTTGATACTTCTTCCCCAGATACAAGGATCGATGTGGATTTTTCCATCCATTGTAGGTGATTGATCACGTCGAAGAGGTCTTTATCATCAACGCCAGAATTCATAAGGTTTTCTTCAAAATCTTTCATAAGGGAGATAAGTTTGGGACCAGTAACATACTTTGGTTCATAGAGTAGATAGCCTGATGGTGTGATTCTTGGGGCGGTGACCAAGGGTGGGGCAAGATCTGGGGAATCAAATTTTTCTAGCAAACCTTGGACTGTTGCAAGCACTTCAGGTGTTCCTGTAAAGACGATTGAATTGGTATCTGAGACGTATCTGATGTTGTAGAGAGTTGCAATAAGGGGCTCATCAGGTTTTTCTGATTCTTTGAGATCACCAATGATTTCCCTCAGTGAGTGCATGAGTACTGGACCTTTTACATACTTAACTTTATAGATAAAAGTGGATGGATCTTTTCCTGGAACATCGAATTTGACTAGAAGCTCTTCGATTTTTTTCGTTGATACTTCTTCCCCAGATACAAGGATCGATGCTGATTTGTCCATCCATTGTAGGTGATTGATTACGTCGAAGAGGTCTTTATCATCGACGCCAGAATTCATAAGGTTCTCTTCAAAATCTTTCATAAGGGAGATAAGTGCGGGACCGGTCACATACTTTGGTTCATAGAGTAGATAGCCTGATGGAGTGATTCTTGGGGTGGCGACCAAAGGTGCGGCAAGATCTGGGGAATCAAATTTCTCGAGTAAACCTTGGACTTTTTCAAGCACTTCAGGTGTGCCTGTAAAGACGATTGAGTTGGTGTCTTGAACGTATCTGATGTTGTCTAGAGTTTCAATGAGGGGACCATCGGGTTTATCTGATCTTTTGAGATCACCGATAACTTCTCTCAGTGAGTGCATGAGTATTGGACTTTTTACAAACTTAACTTTATAGATAAAGAAGGTTGTTTTCCCTCTGTGTTTAAGTGGATCTTTTTCTGGAACATCGAATTTGACTAGAAGCTCTTCGATTTTTTTCGTTGATATTGCCTCCCCAGATACCAGGATCGATGCTGATTTTTCCATCCATTGTAGGTGATTGATCACGTCGAAAAGATTTTTATCATCGACGTCAGAACTCATAAGGTTCTCTTCAAAATCTTTCATAAGGGAGATAAGTGCGGGACCGGTTACATACTTTGGTTCATAGAGTAGATAGCCCGAAGGTGCGGTTCTTGGGGCGGCAATCAACGGGGTGGCAAGATCTGAGGAATCAAATTTTTCGAGTAAACCTTGGACTTTTTCAAGCACTTCAGGTGTTCCTGTAAAGACGATTGAGTTGGTATCTTGAACGTATCTGATGTTATAGAGAGTTGCAATAAGGGGATCATCGGGTTTGTCTGATCTTTTGAGATCACCGATGAGTTCTCTCAGTGAGTGCATGAGTATTGGACCTTTTACAAACTTCACTTTATAGATGAAGAAGCTTGTTTCCCCAACTTGCTTAAGCAGGCCGAAGTTTTTAGAGGGGACATCTATGGATCCTAAGAGTGCCTGCAGTCCTGTAATCGATTCCTGTGTTCCTGTGAAAAGGACTGACTCTGATGACTGAATGACGTGTGGCGATGAAATCGTATAGAGGAGTGCGGGGTTAGCAAGTTTTGATGATTGAAGCTCTCTGAATAAATTACTGAGCATTGCTATCAACTCTTGAGGAGTGGAGTGTTTTGGTTTATAGATGAAAATTATGGAGGATTTGTCAATATGATTCTCTTCTACACGCCCAATGTCGAATTCAGAGATGAGGGCTCTAGCTTCTTCAATAGAAGTTCCACTTCCCGTGATATAAAGAGAGTTTGTCGACTGAATCCATTTAATATTTTGTAGTGTAGCAACGAGCTGAGGATTCATATCAGAAGCTTTGAGATTCGTGATCATTTTAGAGAGATCATCAAGGATCACTTCTCCAAGGACGGATTTGAGTTTGTAGAGAAAAAAGGTTTCTTTTACAGGCTCTAGTGGAATTGGTGCTAGGTGCTGAAGAATGGTTTTCAGACGATCAATAGTGGCTTGGGATCCTCGGAAGATGAATGAGTTGGAATCAGTAAGGTATTGCCGCGTGGTAATGGTCTGAATAAGTTCTTCATTTGAGGAGTCTTCTGGATCTAAGCTCTGGACGAGTTTCTCTAAATTAACTGTGAGTTGCTTTTCGGAGATATTTTCAATCTTGTAGATTAATATTTGGCTTTGAGAGAGTTGCTGTTCTACAGTGATCGGAGTGTCTATTGTAGCGAGTAACTTCTGTACTTCTTGGAGAGATTGAGGATCGCCAGTAAAGAGCATCGTATGGCTAGCTTTGATGTATCTTATGCTGGAGATTGTTGCGGTGAGTCCCGATGTGGTAAAACCAGCCTGATCTAAATTATTCTCAATTTGGCGGAGTGCGGTTGCAATGGCATTTGAAGACTTGTGCTTGATCTGGTAGAATAAAATATTTTCCCCGGAGAGTGATGGTTGTTTTTTTGCTCCGATCTGTACGGGGGGAGCGTCGAGGTCTTCTAAGATGGTTAAAGTTTTTTCAATGAGGAGTGGGGTTGAAATGATAAACATCGTATTTGTTGATTCTTGAGGAACCAAGATTACGGGATTCCCTTCTGCAATGGGGGTGATAATTTGAGTAACGAGTGGGAGTAGAGGAGTTACTGAACTATTTTTTGCAGTGTAGACATCAATATCAAGAGATGTTTGAGGGGAATCAAGACTTAAGAGTAGTGAGGAGATCATATCGATATTAGCCATTGTATCTGAAATGATAAGATGTCTGGTATCCTCAGAAACTTCCACAAGTGATGTGGTTGACAGCATGGGTTTTAACACGCGGGCTATGTTTGTAGGATTGCCGTTATTAATCTTGTAAACACGTGTAATGAGTACAGGAATTGAAGTGCCTTGAAAGGGATGTTCTTGGGAGATGATTGGAGCAATTTGCTTGATAGTATCGTTTTTGTGAATGAGGAGGTTGCTGCCATCCTCGAGCAGTGTAAGCCCATTGATTCTGAGGACTTGGACGAGAGCTGAGATTAAATTGGATAAGGCTGTCGGTTCTTCTGAAACAATGGTGATTGTAAAAGTAAGATCTTCCTCGTTGAAGATGAAATTAAGATCAGCGATTTTGCTTAAGAATTTTATATATTCGATCACTGATACGTCAGTGAAGTTCACTGTATATCCAGGGCCGGAGTCGATTGTCGACTGTAAACTTTTGTACTCCTCAGGTAAAATTTGACTGGGACTTGTGATTGCAAATGCAGAAAACTGAAACAGTGTGAGGAGAGTTAGTATTAAATGTTTCTGGAGAAACGGGTGTTGTATCATCTATATCTTTCTGCTGTTTAATATGGAGTTCATGCTAAAATAATTTGTAGTATTTATGCAAATAAATCGTCATATGTCAGTTATTTGGCTAAATAGTACTCATGGTGAAACACTTCTTTTATAAACATTTTTAGATTATCCGTCTGTAGAATTTTTATGAAATACGCTCAATTGTGATAACGATCTTCGGTTCGCTTTCATGTGAGGCATGAATTTGGTGATTCATCTTGTCTAAAATCATTTCAGATTGTTTTTTTGATGGTAAGTTTGTGACTTCTGCGACTATTGAAAGTAGTTTTTGATCAAGATCGGCAATTTCGTGTGTCGGTTTAATCGCGCTGTTAAATGTATGTAAATAGAGAGAGTCACCTTCTTCCCAATTATCGGTAATTTCAGAGAAATCGGAGGTGTACTCTTTGGCAAGTAGAGGGTTTTGATGTTCGAGAAGTTTTGGGGACTGACTGTTGAACGTGGTGTGTATGCAGGGGCTAAATCCACAATTAATCATAGTGAATTGGTTGTGTTGAGGGGAGAGGTACACGAGATTAAAGGCAAAGGGCTTATACCGTTTGTCTTCGATGAGCATCTGATTAATCCTTTGTACAAATTCCCCAGCTTTGAATGTGTCGTTGGTGGTGTAATATTTGTAGGATAGGGCACGTATCATCCCTTTGAGAATTCCAATGAGTGGAATTGATTCCATTTGTTTCTGAGGTGTATCTGCAATAATAATGAGATATCTTGGTCCAGAAAGACGGATGAAGTCATAATAGATGCCAAGCGGAAATACTCCGGGAGTTAATGAGAGGGCTATGTTAAATTGTGACCATTGCGGAACCTCCTTTGGAAGGAGGTACCCATAAATAGAGTTGAGATTGTTTTTCATTTCCTTAACCTCATCGAGTCCAATGCGATCTGAGTCGATAGACATCTCTTTGATGTATTTTGAAAGATCGGTAATGAAGTCAACGATATCTTGATAGCGTTTGTCGAGTGAGGGCTCTAGTGTTTGTTTGATAATCCGTTGAACTCCTTTGGGGAGGAGCGAGAGTTGAACCGATCCAAAACTGAGCTTGCCGACGATGAGTTCATATGTGATAATCCCAAGAGAGAATATATCTGCCTGGAAGTTGACATTCATGGGGTCTTTTTTTTGTTCGGGACTCATATAGTTTGGCGTTCCGATCAGTCTTCCTTTGCCTTGTTCGAGTGCTTGTGATTTATCGAGTGAGAGTTGTGCTATTCCAAAGTCGATCACTTTGACCCGGCCTGTATCCGTGATCAGAATATTTTCTGGTTTAAGGTCTCGATGGATGACTCCATGCGTATGCAGATGTAGTAGGGCGTAAGAAACTTGCAAGATGATATCAAGAGCGCTTTTGAGTGAGAGATTTTGTTTAATAATGAATTGTCTAAGGGGCACTCCGTGGATAAATTCGGTTGCAATATAGAGTCCTTTTTCCCATTCGCCTTGTCCATGTAGCTGGACAATATTTGGGTGATCTGTCATTCCGATGATCTCAGCTTCTTTGAGGAATTGGTTGACCATTTCTTGACGAGTTAGAAGTTTTGGAGAGAGCACTTTTAGGGCAAAAGGTGTATGTGTTTGCTGATCAATCCCTAGATATATCAGACTCATTTCGCTTGTACTCAGGAGGCTCTCAATTTTGTAGGGACCAATTTTTTCAGGGAGCTTATCTTGGGCGGAGTTATCAATGCCTAGATGAGGGAGGGTAGACTGCTTATAGAATCCTTGTTTTTCCATCAGGAACCGAGTTCCGTGAGTTTCACTCCGAGAACATCTCCTATTCTGAGAAGCTGACCACGAGCAACTTTTTTCCCATCGATTGTTAGATGGACGCCTTGCTCAGGAGCAACCAAAAGATCAATGACATTTCCTGGTTTGAGTTTCATCAGCTTGTCAAGTGACATTTTAAGACGTGCGATTTCAACAGTCAATGTCAGGGGGATGTTTTGGGGTGAAATCAACTCTTCGGGCTGTGCGCATTCTGGCACTTCGATGCTTTCTTCTTCGATTGCTTCAGTAAGCACTTTTTCTTCAATTTCTTTTGAAATACCTGGCTTTTCTTCCGTAGAACCTGGAAGCTTTTCTATTTCTTTATCGGCCATGTTTTTATCCTCAACGTATAAGGCGTAATCTAGAATTTTAAGATGATCATCTTTTAATTTGACTTGAAAGAGCGGTGTATTTAGGTAGGTGAGTTGCATGATGCCTTTTTTCGTATCTGGATGATACCCACAACGATCAAGAATGACAAAGTCTCCTACGTTTGTGTTAGTCCACTCGTTTTGGAAGAGCTCGGTATATCCCGCCTCTAAGTGGAGGTGAGCATCGATAGAGGAAAGCAATTTGTTAGGTAGTATAGGCGCTGTTTGATAATGCCTTTTAAAGGACTTCTGAAATACGTGGGATAAGATCAGCCTGCCGAGGAGTGTTTTTCGTTTGTATTTTATTGAGAGGTCGATCACGTAACTTGTAGTGTCAGGAAGAGGGGCTTCAATGATTTTTGGAGATAGCTCTGGATAGATTTGAAGCTCATCCATTGATGCTAAAGCTTGAATTGTCAAAAATTGACAGAACCCTTTTTGCAAATCGGGATCGGAGAACCATGGCTTGGGATTGTCTGGGTTTAAGATCCATGAGGAGAGTTTGGAGACTGCTTCAAATGGCATGATGAAATGAACATGCCCTGTCAGTGGTAGGCAATCGATACCAATCACGATCGGGTTAGAGTCTATTCCTTCGAGAAAAGTTGACTTGTCTTTCCAATCGGCAGTCTTAGGAGATAAAGTAAAATCTTTTACGCCTAAGGCCGATCCAAGCGATGTTGAAAATTCCTCCCATGGAAAATCAGGAGGGGATCCCCACATGGGGATTTCTCTTGATTCAAGAGTTAATAATCCAAGTTTTGTAATCCATTGATCTGGTGTTTTTTCCATAATTTAATCTAGTTTAATCTAATAACCTTCAAGAAATCAAAGTATATGATTTAATTCAATTTGTGAACTGATTTTTTTTCTTCGTTTCTTCTGGGAGAGAGATGAGCGAAATTGAAAGCGATGTTGAGGAAAATGCTCTTTCAAGGAAGTTTCTAAAAGGGGGAAATTATTTTGCAAATGGGTAATTGCTTCTGCAGTTCCTTTAAATTCAAGGTTGAATGAATCGGGTGCTGTATCGTAATGTTCAAAAACCACTAGTGTTCCATTTAAGAGAGAGTTTTCATCTTTCGTGTGTATATCTACTGTGGTTATCGAAATTCCTTTGTTTGTTTCGTGCTCGATCACCTGAATAAATTTGTCGATGAGCCCTAAGACTTCAGAGGAAAGTGCCGTTTGCAAAGGAGCATAGACAGACTTTACTAAGCCATCTACTGATTGCCGATTGGTGTAGAATTCAGCAGCAACTTCAAAGATATTTTTATGCTCGGACTTCTCTTTTTTTTCTTTATTTTGACGTTCTTTAATTTTTGAGAAAGAACGCTTGGGCACATCGTCATCGTGTTTAGATGAAATGGGTTTTGTGTCTATTTGATATTTTGTGTCGGTTTTGTACGTCATAATACACACGAGTTTACCAGGTAGGAGAATAGATCTCTACTTTTGTTGCTCTTGATCTGGATCACTATTGTTTCTTTTTCCACGCCTCTTAACCGTGCGGTATTTTTTTAGCAGGGATGGGTTAAGAATATTGACGGTATAGGGAGACTTGGTTTGTTGAAATGCTGCCATCAGTTCTCCGAGGTTTGCATTGAAGAGCTGTATTGCTTCGGGTGTACCCTGAAGTCGAATATTAAAAGAGTTGGGAGCTGTGCTATATTGATCGAGAGTAATTTTTGAACCATTAAAGACAGAATTTTTCATACTAATCGTTATTGTCGTTGTCGTTACATTTGTGTGTTGTTGAATGGTTAATACACCAATCATTCTCTCGAAGAGTTCAAAGACTTGAGGGTTGAGTTTGGTATAGGCTGGTGATTCAGTAGACTGTGTATTGGTGACAATGCCTTCTGGAGTGGTAATAGCTCCTTCAATAGCAAATGTAGCTGTAGGATTATTGACTGTATCGTCTGGGTTTTTCTTGGAGAATGTTTCTTGTTCCCCAAGAGCAGCGGCTTGCTCAGAAGTGAGGTGCACTCCTTTTTTTGCTACGACTTTAAGCTTTTTTGATGTGGGATTAGTGACTGTATCACCTGGATTTTTTTGAGAGGTTTTTTTTTGTTCCCCAAGAGCAGCGGCTTGCTCAGAAGTGAGGTGTACTCCTTTTTTTGCTACGACTTTAAGCTTTTTTGATGTGGGATTAGTGACTGTGTCTCCTGGATTTTTTTGAGAGGTTTTTTTTTGTTTGCCAAGAGCAGCGGATTGCTTGGGAGTACGGTTTACTCTTTTTTTTGCTACGACTTTAAGCTTTTCTTTGGAAGTGGATTTTTTTTCTGAAGGTGCTAGCTCAGCATTTTGCTTTTTTCTTATATAGATGGGGGCTTTTTCTTCTTTACTCTTTTTTCGAGCGATTCTCTTTGTTTTTCCAGCTAGTAATGAGGTGTCGACTGCTTTCTTTTTTTTCTCTGGCGCTTCTTTCTGGTCCTGATTAGTTACTTGATTGTATGATAGAGGGGGAGGGGGCGTTTTAGGGAATTGCTGTGAATATTGTGGTGGAGACTCTTCTTGAGAGAGTTTTCCAGGAGATCGTTGTGGATATTGTGGCAGAAACTCTTCTGGAGGGGGCTGTTGTTGGGTGTAGCCGTTGGCTTCTACAATTGGTGGCGGTGGAAGTGGATGGGGCTCTTCGACTCCGAATTTTGATGTTTGACTAGGTGTGGCTTCTCCTAGATTTCCGATCATTTTTGCGGGATGTCCCTGGATATTCTCATGATCTATAGGAGGACTCTCTCTGGTAGAGGTGGTTTTGAATGGGATGGGCTTGTCTGTGGATGATTCTCTGACTTGCCCTATGGAAGACTGGACATCAAATAGGCCTTTGACTTCATCTTTTTGCTGCATAAAATCGCTAAATGTGGTGGATAGACTCGGAGCATCGACTCCCTGTTCTTCATCTTCTCCTTCTTCTTCCTTCTTTTTTAGTCGCCGTTTATCCTTCTTTTGGGATTCTTCAGACTCGTCGATTTTAAGGACTTTTTTAAACTTTGTAGGATCGATTTCGGATTCTTTATCTGGCTCTGGGGGCGGAAGGGCTCCGGTGTAATCTTTAATCTTATCTGACATCTGCTTTACCTATTTTTTCTTCTTGTTACGAGAGTACATGATTGCGCCGAGCTCATCCGCTTCGACAGCTTCTTTATAATTGAGCTCAGATTGGATCTCTTCTACCCACTCTTTTCGATGAATACTCAGCTTTTCTATATCGTGTTGCTTTTTGATATAGTTGTTCCGAGCTTCCTCTACTTTTTTTTCTGCTGCCTGGACTCTTTTCTGCTGCTCGATAACCTTTTTTTCACGTTGGGAGAGTTCAAGATCAACTTCCTTAAGGTACTTTTTCATGATATCGATTTTATCACTTGTGGTCCCTTTATCAATTGTTTCTCGAAACTGCTGCAGTTTATCCTCTTTATGTTGTTTGGTATGATCTCTTTCTTGCTCGAGACGCGTTTTTTGATCGATTTCTTTTTGCAGAGAAGCTTTCATTGCTTTAAGATGCTTTTCTGCTTCATCTAGACGCTTTTGTTTGATTATGACGAGATGTTCCAGAGGGTATTCAGGAAGTACCATAACACCTCTTATCGGAATAAGGCTTTTAATTGCTGCAAAGTTTCTTCAGATGAACACCGCTCATCTACTTGTTGTTTCAAGAATCGATTAACTCTATCGATATATTTAATCGCAAAGTCAGCACCCTTATCAGAACCTGGCTTATATTCTCCGATCCGAATGAGGAGTTCATTCTTTTTGTAGTTAGCGAGCACCTCTCGAACTTTTCCAATCAGTTGTCCATGCTCTTTACTGATAATGTGTGAGAGAATGCGGCTGATAGATGCAAGTACATCAATCGCAGGATAATGATATTGCCTAGCAAGCTGGTTGGATAAGATGATGTGACCATCTAGAATAGAACGTACTTCATCAGATACAGGTTCGTTGAGATCATCACCTGCAACAAGAATGGTATAAAATGCAGTGATCGATCCTTTCTCTGAATTTCCAGAGCGCTCTAAAAGTCTCGGAAGCGTAGCAAATACAGATGGTGTGAAACCAGCACGGGCTGGTGGCTCACCTGCGGCAAGTCCAATTTCTCTCAAAGCCCTTGCAAAACGTGTGACTGAATCCATCATCAGGATCACAGATTTTCCCTGCTCTCGAAAGTATTCAGCAATGGCCGTTCCTACGTATGCTGCATTGAGTCTAAGTTGCGCTGCTTGATCGGAAGTGGATACGATAATAACTGAGCGCTTGAGTCCTTCTTCACCTAAATCTTGTTCGATGAATTCACGAACCTCACGTCCCCTTTCCCCAATCAGTGCGATGACGTTAATATCGGCCTTTGCATAACGGGCTATCATTCCAAGCAAGGTTGATTTACCGACTCCAGATCCAGCGAAGATTCCCATTCTTTGTCCTTCACCACAGGTGAGGATCCCGTCGATACTTCTCACTCCCACTGAAATAGGTTTTGTGATTACTGTTCGTTTTAGGGGGTCTGGTGGGGGATTGATCACATTGTATGTCTCTTCTAATTCGAGGGGTCCTTTTGTATCAACATCGAGAGGCTCGCCTAGACCATTTAAAACGCGACCGAGCAGCTGAGGGCCTACTTTAATATGTAGAGATAATCGCATGGGGATCACCTCAGAAGAGGGACCAATGCCTGACAGTTCACCAAGGGGAGATAAGTAGACCTCCTCTTGTGTAAAACCCACCACTTCTGCGATAAGGGGCTCACCTACGTGCCGCTTAATCATGCAAACTTCACCCATTTTCACCTGGGGTACAACTGCTTTAATGAGCATACCAATCACTTCAGTAATACGGCCGTGAACAGTTGTAAGCTCCATGGCATCTATTCCGAGAGCAAGATTTTTTAGATCAGGTAGGTTATCCATGAGCTTTAATGAGTTATATTTGGATATTAAAGAGCATCTTAACATCGTCCACTGCTTTACTTAAGAGTACAGATGTATATTCTAATTCTTGCTGCGCTTTAGAAAGCTTTACTTGAACTAACAGATAATCACCAGCGGACATTTTTTTCCCCCCCTTAGTCATTTGTGCGATTTGTTGCTGAGAACTGTCAATTTGATTTTGTCCATCTGCAACAAGTGCTAAAAATCTAGAAATTGGGCTTTGCCTTGTTAGTTTTGAAGGGGGCTCTCCCGTGTCTACACCGACTTTTCCAGCTGCTGAGCGAATATATGAATTGGCATCAGAGAGTTTATTGCTAAGTAAGTATTTCTGTGATTGTTTGAGTTTAAGGTTTTTTGTTTGTAGTTGCTGCTGAATATCTCCAAGAACTCCAGAGGTGCTATTCATTTGAGCTTGAATCGTCGCATGACTTGGTGCTCCCATGTGCTGCGCTTGGCCTTGCGCTAAATCAAATGGAGTAATAGGAGTAGAATCTGGCCCTTTGTTAGTTGTCTTGTCGTTCATAAATGTTTCGAATGAGTGACCAGGTTGTTGCTGTCCCTCCTCTATTGGTTGTTGTGGACCAATACTCGGAGTATGTGGGATGTTTTCAGGTATTTCTTTGACCATAATGCTCTATTTTTTATCTACTTTATTTACTGTAATTGGAGAAGCGTTTCGTTTAACAAAAGCTTCTACGAATTTAATAGATGTATCTGCAACTTTTTTAACTGCCGGATCACTTGATTTTGTAACAATTTCGTTAAGTAATTGTTCTCCTTCTGCTACTTTATCTGGTGAGAAAGTTTTACTAATTCCCAGGAGCGCACGTGCCATTTCATTTGTTGGGTCTTTGTCTAAGACCTCTTGGAATGCTTCACAAGCCTGTTTTACTTCGAGTTTGTGTAAGTGGAGATATCCCATCCCAATTTTTGCCATTGTATTTTTAGGTTCGAGTAGTTCTGATGCGCGAAAGAGTTTTATTGCAGAGTCTTCATCTGCTTGATTGACAGCAATGAATCCCGCTTCTAAGAATAAGAAGAAGTCATCTTTGTATTTTTTTAGACTGGTCATAATCCTTTATCCTTTGTAAATGTATTAAAATTATTGTGTTTTCTGATTCCGTACTGCGTTGTTAATCATTGAATTAACCTGAGAAATTAAGTTCGAAATCGAATCACCAATTTGCGTTACCTGTGACATACCAAACTGAAGGAGTAGGAATTTACCAGGAGTTGCCGCACTAATGTTACTTGCAATGTTACGTACTTGTGATACAATCGCACTTTGCAACTTAATGTATTGACTGATCAACGACTTAAAAGATAGTGTTGCCCATACTGAATCTGCCATAGAATCCTCCTTATAGGGTTATTTAACGTTTTCAATTACTTTCTGCAGAGCCGCATATCCATGTAGTAATACACCACATTTATCAAAATTTTCTGGGGCGGTTCCTTTTTTGAGAGCAGACTTCACTTCGCTCATATGAGAATCGATGGTTAATTTAATGTCTTTTCGTTTACCTTTGTCTTTTAAATCCTGTTCTAAATCGAATTTAAAAGGCTCATTACCATTGTCTTTTCTTTTTTCTAATCCAAACATTGTGCAAATACCTTTCCTCTATGATTTCTCTAATTATTGGTGATTGTAATTGATCTGATATTTTATGCCATCTTTTTCGAGTAAAACTGCATTTGATTCTATATCTGTAATTTGCATTCCCTGGAAATTATCACCATCTGCAAGAATTTTACCGTTAATGACAATGTATTGATTGACATTTCCAACCTTAGAACTTCCTGTTATTTGGTATTTATCTGAAATATTAATCCGCTCAGTTGATTCAGTTGTGATGACTACAAAGTTCTTAATAAGACGCACCCCAGTAATCTTTTTCATTGAAGTAGTCGCATATTCAAACTGAGAGGTTGCTTTTTGGTTGACTCTTCCAGACAAAATAACTTCTCCATTATTGAGTTGGAATGTGACATTGACAAGGCCCTGTACGAGGAGGATGCTTTGGATCTCAGTGGCTAAAATATTTTCTACAGCGACTTGATTCTCAAGGTGGTCTAAGTAGGGGAAGTGTGTATTCACATACTCGACTAGTTTTGTGGATTCCTCTGTGCTCTCCAAATAACCACGCAGTACAAAACTCCCGGGTGTTATCGCAATGACAGTAACACCGTACCAGTTTGGATTTTTATGGAGCATGTCGTTAAAGCTTTCCCAGACCAGTTCATCGATGATAACATTATTTTCGATGCTAACCATAAAGGGCAGCGACTTGATATTGTATAATAACTCTTGTTGGTCAATTTCCTTGAGGACATGACCAAGAAGAAAGAGTTTCCTATTAGAGGGGTTAAATGAGAACTCAATGCCTGGGAATTGCCTCATTTTAGTGTTGATCATTCCAGACTCATCGCTCTTTTCAATTGTAATCGTTTGTGAATGAAATAGAGCGAACACCCCGCATACACCAAGTGCAATGAAGAGGGTAAAGACCGCGCCGACTACGATATGACGTGTCGGGATAAACATCTCTTTCCAATTTTTTGGAAGAGAAGTTTCTGGCAGTTTTGTCTTGCTTTCTACATTTTCGTTGGTGACAAACTCAGGGTAGCTGGCGTTGGTGAAAGGTAGAGGAGAGACAATCGTTTCACTAGTTTGTTCTCTATCTATAATGAGGATGGTTGTTGTTCCTAGTACGATTCGATCTTGTGAAATAAGCCCTTGTTTTCCTTTAGTTTCTATATCATTGACTAGAACACCATTGCAACTATTGAGATCTTCAATAAAAATACCGCCTAACTCGTCCGTACTGAGTCTCGCATGTTGCCGCGAAACGCTTAAGTCTTGAAAGACGATGTCGCAAGAATCAGAATCTTTACCAATAATATAGGTACTGTTTGGATGTACGCCAAATTCAGCACCTGTATTTGGTCCTGAGATGACCTTAACCAGCCATTTTGCATCGATATCTCCGGTGAGAGATAATCTATCAAGCGGTTGTTCCTCTTCGAAAAGAGTGGGCGTTTCAACCGAAGTGGTTTCATTGTGTGTGCTTCCAAGGTGCATTGCTGGATCTTGCTCAGTAAAGCGAAGGAAAATATTTCCAATCTGGACCGTATCATCTTCTTGAAGAAGAACGCTTCCTTCAATGGATGTTCCGTTAACACTTGCCGGATTCGTAGCACTTAAATTTTCAATGACGTGACCTTGATCAGTGAGTCTGATGAGCACATGTTTTCTAGAAACCATGGGGTCTTCGATTACTTGATAGGAAACATCAGGATCTCTACCGATAATCCATTCATCATTTTCTTCAAGTCGAATAATGAGTCCTGCAAGTGGACCTTTTTCAGCAACTAAAAAACTAGACATCGTACTTGTTTCACTTTTTTTTCCAGGTCATGCAACAGCATATAACAGTTCTTCATTAAAAACCTAACTCTAAAGAATCGAATTGTTGTTATAATATTCGATTTCTGTTCTCCAGTATTCTAAGAAATTGATATAGTTCTCTAACTTTTCTTCAAACATGCGATAATTTAATTCATAAGGGATAGTCAAGGAGAGTATTAAGAACTTCTCCGTATGATCAATTCCGATAACACTCCCTCCGGTCCCTTGTCCCAAAAAGTTCGCTTTCATGAGATATATAAATAAAGCTTCGCGTGACAAATGAGGAAGGGCTGTAATTGAACTCGATAAAGAAAACCCTGGAGTCAGTGGCTCAACTTGAATGACATGTTGTGCATTCAAAGTGAGTTCATAAACTCCTGCTTTCCCTTTATTAGGGGTCGCTTGGATTTCGAACTTCTCATAGAGTTCTTGTAGAAATTTTTTTAGCATAATTCAATTCGTCACATCGAATAGAGATAAAGGTTCTAATTCATTGATGTAAGGATTTTTTTTATTTAAAGCAAATAAATAATTCTTAAGGTTCATTAAATAAGTTTTTCATTATTATTTTTTCTCATAAATTTGATGTGGTTTTTATGAAGATGTTTCTTATCAACACTCTATAAGCTGGGGCGTATGTAGGAAATGTGGAGAACTGTCATGAATCTTTAGTGATTGGTCTTCATATTGAGGCTTCCACAATGAAGTTCGAAAGTTTAGGACCCACACATTTATAGGTTATCAGGATATAGGATACGTTGTTTCAGCTAATAACTCTACTTGATATATGGAATCTCAGAAAATACGAAATTTTTCAGGGACGAGCAACCATCGAAGCATTGAGCGACGCTGTAATAGTTTTGCAGGAGGAATCCTAAATAGAAAATATCAGAATGATTGGATTTAGGGCAGAAGGGTGCAAATATGTGATTTTTTATTAAATAATCTGCTACTACACTGGTAGTACATATGACTTTTTAGAACGCAACGTTTTTTTATATAAAGGAGACTTATTGATGGATCATGAGGAGTCCTTTTTTAGTCATAAGAGTGGTTGAGTTTGAAATGGAAGATATTTCCTAAGAAGTGTAAAATTTTCTTTGATTTTTCTTCAAAATTATTGTATAATATGATTAAGGCTAATTGGAGGTGTTTATGTCGGATGAGTTTAAAAAGATCTTAGAGTTTTTCTCTATGGATCCAGAGGAAAAAGCAAGTCATCTCAACGATGTGTTCGATGATTCGATCGCATTTTTTGAGAAGTTTAAGTACATTATCGAAAAAGGAACGCCTGAGCAAAAAAGGAAGATGATTGAGCATGCTGCAGCTCTTCAGAATAAGCTTGAATCTGAGACCTCTAGAATTTGTGAGACGACAGGCCTTACTGAAGCAGAATTAGAATCTTTTTCTACAGATCCCGATAATTTCTCTGAAGATCAATGGTCTTCGATCCAAAGTGCTAAGACGAAGATTGAAGAGCAAGCGAGAGATATCGCCTCATTGATTAATCTTAAAAAATCTAAGTCTAAAGAACATAAGCCTCTTCCTTACAAAAAAGAAAAAGGACCTAAGGCAAAACGGGCAGGATGGGTACGATCGTAAACCATTGTTAAGAGAATATTAACTAATTTCAATTCTATGAAGGGGTCCTTGATACATCAGGCTAATTTTTGCGCATTTAGTTTTGTCTAAACATTGTAAATGACAAAAAGGGTCTCTTCAGATGAGTTAGTATGAGAATAGGGGATCATTTTAAGGGAAGAATGCGAAACAAGGGCTATCCACTTCTGAAAGTAAGCAATCGGAAATCGAAGTTTCTGAAAAGAATATTGCTTCTGTACTGATAGATATTGAGCCACCTTTTGCAATGAGATGATCTGAATTAACTCTGTTTTGATATAGTATTTTTTATATTTAATAAGTGGTTAATGAGTTTATCTTCTTTTAAGTGTTCTATATACAGTACTTTATGCATGTCTATTAATTACTATTCTTTTTAATGGTTTTTCAATAATTCTGACATTACTCTGATTTCATTCTAAAATTAATGTATTAGGGTGCTCCGAAAGTACAATTATTTTTTTTATTTATAGTGATTATTAATTTGATTTTTAGTATAATTAACGTAGGAGCTTTGTGACTCCTTTGTATTTATAATAAAAAATAGGTTGTAATATGACATATGATGTAACTTTACCGATCGCTACCTTCCAGCCTTCTAAGGCGGAGACTCATTGTGAAAAAGGTAAAAATAGAGGAGATTCCTATAGCTATATGATGGCCCTCATGATGGGGGATGTTTTAGGAAGTAATGCTCACGAAACAAAAGCTCAAAAAGAAGAGGAGAAAGAGAATTTTTTAAAGACAGCGATTGAGACAGCAATGGAAGACATTCATGATTTTGGTCAACTCGAAACTTGGCTCACTCAACTGCAACAAAATGACCATGGGTATTCTCCTAGTATGCAAGCTTGGATTAAGAACGAACTATCTCAAATAAAGAATTTTAAGAATTCAGATGAATCAAAATCAATGATTGCAGCTGAAGCAAGTGTTAAATCGGATCTTGTAGAACTGAAAAATGATCAAGCGACTCTAGACACCTATTCATCTAATATAACAAAGTATAAAAATACGATTGAAATGCTTGAAAGTGGATCAGGGGCTGCAGAGAAGGCTGTCAAAGATACATTCGAGAAGGAGATTAAGTATTTAGAAAGTAAGAAAGTAGCAACCCATTGGTATGAGCCTTGGACTTATGCAGAAAATGCAGCTCTTGACGCCGCTATTGGGGCAAGCCGAGTAGCTGAAGGGGCGGCTCTTGGTGCGCTGTGTGTGCATGAAGCGTCTCTCATTGTTATTCTCTATGCAAATTTAGGCGTTGCCGAAATGAGGAAAGCCCTAGAGAAATCAAAATTCAACAGAGATACAAAGACTCTGCAGAAAGATAAATCCTTAGTCGCTCAAGGTACAAATGCTCAGAACAATCTAGTATCAAGACTTGAGAATAGTGGAAAAACTAACGCTGCTGTCGCGCAATTCAAACTTCGCTCTGATACACGTGAGCAGTCTAAAATTCAAGATGTGGAAAATTCTTTCGAATCATTAATAGGAGACCTCGCGCGTAGTAGTGCTCTACCTTCTAGTAGAAAGTAGTGGACTCTCTAACTGATTTAAATAGAGTGAATTAACCGATAGAATTTAATTATATTTTATTTTTTATAGAGCCCCTCATTTTATTGAGGGGCTTTTTGTCTTGAAACTAAGAGAGTTTTTACATGTACTTATATGTATGTAAAATTTGAAAAACTTATTGCATGTATTTAAGGACCTTACGGAAATGTTCAGACAGATATGAGTGGGCTAACGAATTTGGATTAAGAAATACTGAAATATCTAATTGATGTGCTTTCATACGACGGTTGAGCCTTTATCAAACCATGTATTGCTTGCTTTACGCATATTGGAAATAAGAACAAGCTTGTTGTGAGGTCCTAATCAATAGCTTTTGAAATTATTGGGAGTTGCGAAGAATCAATTAAGAGCATTAATTGGTAGCAGTGTGATGAATGTAAGAAGCCTAAAAATTATATATTTTTTTTATATGCGTGTAAATTGTATTTAAGAAAAGAAGAAATAGGGGAGCAGTGACCCATATGGGGATTCTGGATTTATTTTCTTATTTAACGAATGACATGGTATCCCATTCATAGATAAGGCGAGTGCTTGCAAGTATATTGAATACTGGATTAGTTTAGCCTAGAGTATGCGTAAAAGGACTCCTTATCAATATGACCTAATCGCTTCTTCATATTATCAGACTTCAGATGGGAAGTAACCAGAACCTCTTATGTATTCTTTTAATGTATAACCAGTTCATTTCAAATGTGTTATATAATATTTAATATATTATAAGTCTATTTTTATAAATAATGCATCTATTCTAATGTTTGTTGTTTTATATCAATTCTGTAAATAACGTTAATAGATCATATACAATCATATCTAATTTATGTGTTTTCATACGATGGTTGAGCATTTATCAAACCAGGTATTACTGGCTTTAATAAATGCACTATGTAGGTATATTGGAAATAAGAAAAAACTTGTTGTTAGAGGTCCTAATCAATAGCTTTTGAGATTATTGGGAGCTATGAAGAGCCGAGTAAGAGCTTTAATTGGTAGCAGTGTAATGCATGTAAGAAGCCTAAAAATTCTATATTTTTTTATACACGTGTAAATTGTATTTAAGAAAAGCCGAAAGAGGGGAAAAGCGACTAATATGGGGATCCTGGATGTATTTTCTTATTTAACGAATTACATGGTATCCCATTCATAGATAAGGCGAGTACTTGCAAGTATGTTAAATACTGACTTAGTTTAGCCTGTAGTAGGCGTATATGACCTAACCACTTCTTTATTCTAGATGGGAAGTGATCAGAACCCCTTATGTATTCTTTTAATGTATAACCAGCTCATTTCAGATGTGTTATATAATATTTAATATATTATAAGTCTATTTTGTATAAATAATGTATCTATTCTAAGATTTGTTGTTGTATATACACTCTGTAAATAACATTGATAGATCATATACAATCAATATCTTATGAAATTAATCAAAATTAATCATACTATTTTCTTATTTTTCAAAAAAAATGTAAACTTTTTTTTTGTTTGATGAATTTATTACAAACCAGTCTTAATCAACTTATGGTAAGATATTTACGCTTTTATTAAACATTCTTTCTATGCAAACATTGTATAAACGATGTTTGTATTTTGTTTATATAATTTTAATACTTTGTTTATTTAATGTAAGTACATATAGTCGTATAAACCGTTTATTCTAAGCTTGTTGAATCTATATAATTATTAAAAATTTATATATAAAAATCGTTTAAATAAAGGTTTATGATATAATTAATACGGAACCTTTTAATTTTAATAATTAAACTAACTAATTTATATATAATACGAGGGAGTAATTGTGAGTAACCCAGTAATAAATCAGAATTCAAATGCCGATCAAGAAAAGAAAGCAGTCTTGGGTACAATGAAGAGTGCTATGGATAAGGAACTTGGAAGTATCGGTATAGACGTTCGTAAGGTGTCGATTGAGTATATTGTGATTCAGGTAATGACTATTATGGGGATGAACCCTTTGCAGCTGCAAATTGCTGACTTAGCCAACACGCAGAATGCTGGGTCTAAAGGTCAAAATGATAATACTAATCTTGGATCCTTTCTTAGTTACATTGAAAGTGAAGTGAAAGGACATGGTAAAAGTACTTCTGGAGATGGAGGGGGACTGCCTTCTAATTTCTGGACAGGGGGAAGTGCTACTACAAATACTTCGAAGCTAAAACAGTTTATATCTCAATTTAAAAAGTATTTTGATGGGGATAAAGCGAACGGAACGTTTTCAAAATTCCAATTTTACTTTCCTGGAATGAGTCAAGCTGAGAATCAGAAGTTGACAAAGGAGATGCTTGCTAAGTTTTGGGGTAATATCAAACAAGGTGGTGGTAAAATTGGATCGTATATCAAGACTTCAGGGGATATCAGCGATATTCAGATGTATATGTTAATGAAAATGCAATATGAGATTGATAAAAAGTATAGTACAGGTACATCAGCAGCGACTTATAGTGCACTCGTCGGTCATGCCATGAGTAAGCTTTACAATCCACAGAATGATGCGGTTGTTGAGACAGGTGCGAATGGTCTATGGCAAGATTTAAATGTGGGAATATCTAAAGTTCCAGATCATAAAGGTGGGGCAGAATGTAGTACATTTAGTAATTTCAAAAATGAGTTACAAAGGTATATAGACGATCCAACAGATGTAAATCTAATTAAAATTGAAAAGGATTTGGATACGATCTCAGTTCAATACTATGAGAATAACAATCCGAGCTCGACAAGCACCTCTGCAGGAAGTGGTACATCTCATCCTACTGGTTCTACGATTGCTAATATATACAATGCGACAAGTACCGCTCAGTCACTTTCCAATACGCAAAACCAGCAGAATACGCAAGAGGTTCAGCAGGCAAACTCTGAGCTAACGAGTGATGATAAGACGGGACAATCCATCATTAGTAGCTTCGGTCAAGGGCTGACAGTTTTTGTTCAAAATCAGAAATCCTCATAAGGATAACCGTTGTCGTTGGCAATTAACTAAACTGTTTGCCCAACGTCATGAAATCAAGAAATTGAGTAATAATCGATTTATATATGTTCTTATGGGCAATATATAGAGTTAATAATAGTGTAATTAATAGGAGATAATTTGATGTCACTTTCAATTGATAATAATAATAATAATATATCTAATATTGATTTGCAGCTTAATAAACTGCAAATAGCATTAGATAGAACAAGTAAAATAACAGCAACAGCTGCTGATAGCGGTACACCAGCAAAAGGAGCGGGTAAGAGTAGAGCAATCATGAGTAAAGACACCTTTCGAGCACACAAAACTGTATTCACAAGAGAGAGGCTTATCAATAAACTTACAGAAAACATGAGTAATCTTACAGAACAAAAGGCAATTTCTCTTTTAGTAAAACTCGGATTTACACCCGAACAAATTCAGGCTTACAAGAAACAGAGCAATAATAATCTCAACCCTGGAGTGAATAGCGGAAATGGTGCTCAAAAAAGACAGCTTATGAATTATTTCATGACCATCGGGAAATTTTTGCAAGCAGGGGTTGAATCTAGAGAGAGCGTTCAAATTGGACGTTTATCACAGATAAAAGCTCAGCAAGCGAAGATGAATGCTGTGAATATAGCCCTTGAAGGCGCAGCTGCTCAAGCGAAAGCTAGTGAATCGAAAGCGGAGTCGAAGTCTGGTGGTATGCCTTGGTGGGGCTGGGTTCTGATAGCGGTGGCTGTCGTTATCTTGGTTGTTGTTACTGTTGTTACTTGTGGTTCTGATTTACCTGCTCTTACAGCTGCTGCTCCAGAAATTGTGGGAGAAACCATAGTTGAAAGTACAGTTGAGACTACAGTTGAGACTACAGTGGAAGAGACAGTTACAAGCTCAGTTGAAGAGACAGCTGCAGACACAGCTGGAGACACAGCTGAAAGCACAGGTGAAAGTACAGCTGAAACCACAAGTGAAAGTACAGCTGAAACCACAAGTGAAATATCTTCAGAGACTACAGAAGAAGGAAGTACTGAAGGAACTGAAGAAACAACTGAAGAAACTGAACAAGAAAGTTCAAGCAAGCTAAAACGGGCTTTAGAGAAAATGGTAGATAAGTCGAAAAATATTATCAACCGTATTGGGCAAAATCCAGGGAAATTTGCTGCGAGTCTTGCTAAAACACTTGGAACAAGACTTGTTATGGCGGGAATGGGCATCGGTGGAATTTATATGCTTACTAAGAGCAGTTCATCTTCATCAGGGCAGCTGAAAGCTCAAGAAGCATTAAACGCTGAATCTACAACGACTCAGTACCTTAATAATATTGGTACTCAGGCGAATAATAATATGCAAGAAGAGTATTCACTTATCAAAAATATTACGAGTGAAAACCAGGCTGCTGCTAGTCAAGCTGCTCAAGCTTTCACAAGCATGGTAAGCGTTGACAGTATCAATCAAAACCAATCGTAAGATTAAGGGAGGAAATATTATGGTACAAGCATCCTCAATGGACAATGTAACTAAAGCGTTGTCGATGGCGATATCTGCGGAATCAGCATTCCAAATCTCGGCCATCAATGTAGCGCAAAAGATGCAGGATTCGAGCCTGGAGATTAACCAATCAATGGCGAGAACAGCTAATGAATCTTTTTTAAATGAAGAGAAGTTAGGGACGCTAGAAACGGTGGTTTCCACATTAATGCTGGTAACGATGATTTCCATGGGTCTTGGTGCCGCAGCTGATGGAGCAAGTCTCTTTGCTGAAGAGGGAACAGCATCGAGAGTTGTAAAATTTGCACAACCCACACTGAAAGTGCTCGGTGGATTAAGTAGCTTCGGAACTGCTGGCGCTTCAATGGCTGAAGCAGCCTATCAGGCCAAGCAAGGTGCTATTGAAGGCAATATTACTAGAGCACAAGCATGCATTAGTTTAGTGCATATGCAGACAGGCCGTTTAACAAGATCGATGTCAAATACTGTGCAAAGTGAGGAAGCACTTGCAACAGTATCAACTGAAGTTATAAGTAATAATTTGTCAGCTAATACTGCAAGATAATAAAAGGGGATAATAATATGTCAAGTAATACAAATTTTCCAGCAGGAATGAATCCTGAAGATGCACAGGCGTTAGTTGCCACAATGACAGCGACTCTTCAAAAGAAGATTAATGACACTAATGCAGAACTGGCTCATACAATGGCAACGATGCAGGTGCAGTCAACCAAAGCATCTTTTGCGGCCGCACTCAGCCAGGTAATGTCAGGGGTTGATCAGGCAATCGGAACAGGAGTGATGGGTTTAGGATTCTTAGGAATGGGATCTGCTTCCATGAAAGGACTTCAAGAAGGGAAAAATCTTCAAACAGAATATGAAGGGCCAGAAGGAAGTCTTACTAAAGTTCAAAATGAACTTGATGAAACATCAAATGTCAAAAAAGCACTTAATGAAGGACAAGGACTTAGCATTGATAGTGGTGCAGAATCTACTGCAGTAGATCGCATGAAAGCGCTTGCGGAAAATGACCGTAAGACAGCATCGCTTGAAGCTGATAGAGATAAGATTCTTCGTAAGAAGAAAGCGGCAGAGCAAAAGCTTGGTGATAAGAGCAACATGAGAAATGTTTTATCGCAAACGATTCAATATTCTGGATCGATGCTTCCGCAATTTATGCAAGCCTCTGAGCAAGCTGAAGTCACTAGAAAGCAAGCTTCTTCTCAAACAGCGACTAGCGCAGAGAAAAGTATAAGTCAGCTATATGACAGTAATAATGCTCTCGTAAGAGACACTCAACAATCAAGTGATACTTACGTAGTGAGTGTTGCTGCATCAAGAGGATAATGACTATGATAGGAAGCGTAAATGTACAGGTAGCAGGATCTGAAAGAAAAGATCCTGTATCAGATGCGGGAGCTCAAAAGAGATCAATTGGATCAACATCTGCAGCCATTATGGTGCTTGCAACAATCATGAATACAAATCGGAAGCAAGAAACAGGGGCTGCTGATCAAATGAAGGTTCAAGATAACTGGATCGTGCTGTATGAGAAAGAACTTGAGGAAATTAAAGATTTGAGTGGTGTATTGAATACCGGTTCGATTAATGATGAAATCGCATATAGCATTCTTGCAATGAGTATGAACGTCAATACGAGAAAAGAGATGTCTGCTCAGCAACAATTAGAGATCACGTCGCAAATGCACCTTCGTGATCCTTCTGAAGCAAATGAAACGGCCGCAAATACTGGAAATAGTTTCACTAGATTCTACCAGGCATATGCAAAAGTAAGGTAATAACTTTATTTCAAGCTAAGAGCATACCTCCCTTAGCTTGAACTTTATTAAGGAAATAAAATGGCACACGTATTAGGATCAATGGACTCTCTTCACTTTAATGTGCTAGAGGGGATACACGAAGAAGACGCTGGTGGTAATTTCAAACAGTATCGCATATCTGTTGCCCTTACAGATGATAAAGGCAGTAAAACAGGGAAGGAGATTAAGTTTGTCGTGAGAGCAATAAACACGAAAGTTGCTTTTGAAATGATTGAAACATTTGCTCAGCAGGTTAAGGATTTATCAGTAAAGCAGTTTGATCTGTTTAAAGAAACACACAAATTCACATTTTTCCACGCACTCCTCAATCAAATAGATGATCAAGAAATCCAAGGTGGAGAGGCTCGTCGTGTGATTCTCTATAAACCGAATCGAATGAGAGATAGTTTAGAGAGGGTTTTTGGAAAGAAATTCGGAGATGTAGAAATTTACTTATCTAATCGGTCTCTTAAAGAGATTAAAGAATATAGTAAAATGATGGAAGGGAAGATCAAAGACAGCGAGGATGATGATGAGATGGATTCGAATACCAGTGATGATAGCTCTATAGGATCAGGGTGTCCATACAATGCCCAAGAACTGTCATAATCAATCGAATATTATTCGTGTGATCTATTAATAGCACGTGCAAAAATCATTTTTTTAAAAGTGATTTTTGCAATTTAATTTATTACGCATCTATTTCGTGTAATGTCTTTATTATAAGCATCATGCATACTGGTTTATGATTTATTTTATACCAACTTCTTAGAAACTTTTTTTGCTATCCATGCGATCATTTCATCCTTGCTAAGGAAGTTAAACTGATCAGACCTGTCGATGAATCTACTAAGAAGGGGGGGGTCGTGATCTATTGTGGTTCCGAATTTCTTAATTTTATGGTTTATTTAGATTATTTGTAGCAAATTTTCGGTAAGTAATTATACTATGAGGAATTTTTGTAAATTATACATAAGAAGATTATGGCAGTTGTTGCAATGACAGATAAGGCTTATGAATTGAGAGGTGTATCTTATATGAATACAATCAACAGAATTGATTCAAACAACGTAGAAAAATTGATTGCATTTAACAATTTAATTTTGAGATTGCCTAATCAAACAGTTTATGATGAGCTTATCTCTCTTACAATTCGTTTTTTACCTAGTTACTATGTGCTGCCTGATGATGTAAGAAGAGCTCTTGATGTTCAGATATGCTCACAACGAATGACTTGTTTATTAAAAAAATGAAGAGGGTTGATATTCAGGTATTTACACAACGAGTGATGGCTGTATCCGAACAAAGAAAGGGGAAGGAGAGAAGCGCCTGTGCAGAAAACAAAGGAGTACTTGCTGTTATTGTTTTGTGGTATTATACTATATAATATTCATAAAATATAACTGAATTAGTTCATGAGTATTATAAATGTTTATAAAGTGTATTTTCGTAAATTATATATGAGGTAATTATGGCAGTTTCTACAACAATAGATATGACGTGTAAAGCGAAAATCGTATCTTATATGAATATAATCAATAGAAATGATTCAAATAATGTAAAAAAACTTATTGCATTTAATAATTTAATAACGGTTGTATTTGATCAAACAGTTAATGATAAAGAGCTCTCTTTTATAATGAATGTCTTTCCTAGTTACCGTGTATTGCCAGAGGATGTAAGAACAGCGCTTGATGTTCAAGTGTTCACACGACGGGCTATTGATATACTCAAAGATATAAACAGGGAATGTTCAATCCTAGCCGCGCCTGATGTTCGGAGATTAACACAACAAGTTGTTGCTTTATTCGAACAAGGAAAGAGGGAAGGTAACGCTGGTTCAGATATAGGGTCTGGACGCGGAACAAGAGTTAGAACTCTTGAAGAAAGAATAACCCTGTGTGTTGCTGAGACTAGGAGGATTGGTTTAACAGATTTAGAAGAAGTTATTGCCTTCAATAACTTACAGGGTCTTATAATGATCCCAGGATGTATGGAGATGTATGGGAAATTGATTACGCCTAGGGTGTTAGAGAGTTACTCTGTGCTTACAGAGTCTGTAAAAACTACACTTGATACTCAAGTATATGGACAAAAGAGAATTGGAGTGTGTAAAGAATTCGATCTAGATGAGCGGCGTGGTGATGTCTTTCTATTTGCCCTAGATCGTAATGACTAACATTTTTGATGGTCTTATTTGCAGTTGGTTTGGGAGCTTATTTCATATTAGATTAAGAGGAAGCTATCTATCAGTGGTGACTGATGCCTTTTAGAGGATCCACTTGTATTTTTTACAGTATTTTATTTACGTATTTAAGTTATTAATTCTCTTCTATCGTTTATTATTACTATTGTATGTAATTGTTTTGTGGTATTATACTATATAATATGCATAAAATATGACTGAATTAGTTCATGAGTATTATAAATGTTTATAAAGTGTATTTTCGCAAATTATATATGAGGTAATTATGGCAGTTTATACAACAATAGATATGACGTGTAAAGCGAAAATTGTATCTTATATGAATATAATCAATAGAAATGATTCAAATAATGTAAAAAAACTTATTGCATTTAATAATTTAATAACGGTTGTATTTGATCAAACATTTAATGATAAAGTGCTCTCTTTTGTAATGAATGTCTTTCCTAGTTACCGTGTATTGCCAGAGGATGTAAGAACAGCGCTTGATGTTCAAGTGTTTACACGACGGGCTATTGATATACTCAAACATATAAACAGGGAATTTTCAATCCTAGCCGCGCCTGATGTTCGGAGATTAACACAACAAGTTGTTGCTTTATTCAAACAAGGAAAGAGGGAAGGTAACGCTGGTTCAGATATAGGGTCTGGACGCGGAACAAGAGTTAGAACTCTTGAAGAAAGAATAACCCTGTGTGTTGCTGAGACTAGGAGGATTGGTTTAACAGATTTAGAAGAAGTTATTGCCTTCAATAACTTACAGGTTCTTACAACGATCCCAGAATGTACGAAGACGTATGGGAAATTTATTACGCCTAGGGTGTTAGAGAGTTACTCTGTGCTTACAGAGTCTGTAAAAACTACACTTGATACTCAACTATATGGACAAAAGAGAATTAGAGAGTGTAAAGAATTCGATCTAGATGAGCAGCGTGGTGATCCCTCTCTATTTGGCCTAGATCGTAATAACTAACATTTTTGATAATCTTATTTGCAGTTGGTTTGGGAGTTTATTTCATATTAGATTAAGAGGAAGCTATCTATCAGTGGTGACTGATGCCTTTTAGCGGATCCACTTGTATTTTTTTACAGTATTTTATTTACGTGTTTAAATTATTAATCCTCTTCTGTCATTTATTATTACTATTGTATGTAATTGTTTTGTGGTATTATACTTATAATATGCGTAAAATATAACTGAATTAGTTTATGAGTATTATAAATGTTTAGAAAGTATATTTTCGTAAATTATATATAAGGTAATTATGGCATTTTCTACAACAATAGATATGACGCGTAAAGCTAAAATTATATCTTAGCAGCTTGCGTGCGGGTTTATGATTTATTTTATATAAACTCCTTAGAAACCTTTTTTTCTATCCATGCGAGAATTTCATTCTTGCTAGGAAGTTCAACTGATCAGACCTGTCGCTTGATAATGTAGTTAGAAGTTAAAGACGGTGAATCTACTAAGAAGGGGGAAAAATCGTCCTCTATTGTGGTTCCGGATTTCTTAATTTTATGGTCTATTTAAATTATTTGTAGCAAATTTTTCGATAAGTTATGCTACACTGATCCTATAACAAGGATTGGTATATGAATAGAGGAAGTGTTTGTAAATTATACATGAGGAGATTATGGTAGTTTCTGTAATGACAGATATAAATCGTGAATCGAGAGTTGTATCTTATATAAATAAAATTAACAGAATTGACTCAAACAACGTAGAAAAATTGATTGCATATAATAATTTAATTTCGATTTTGTCTAATCAAACATGTCATAATGAGTTTATTTCTCTTGCCACTCGTGTTTTACCTATTTACTGTGTGCTGCCCGATGATGTAAGAAGAGCTCTTGATGTTCAGATATGTTCACAACGAATTACTTGTTTATTTAAAAAAATAAATATGTGGGATATGCAGGTATTAACAGAAGAAGTGATTGCTTTATTCGAACAAGAAAAGGGGGAGGGGGGAAGCGCTTGTGCAAAAAATGAGGAACTACTTGCAGTTATAGAAGCGGGATCCAAAACAAGAGTTAGAACTCTTGAAGAAAGGATAGCCCTTTGTGTGGCTAAAAACAGGAAGTCTGATTTAACAGACCTAGAAGCAGTGGTTTCCTTCAATAACTTACACTACATTACTGTGTTTTTAAAGGATTATCCGCCCTATAGAGATGTTCTTGTAAAGCGATTGAATGAGGCTTACTCTGTGCTCAGAGAGTCTATAAAAATTACACTTGATACTCAAGTATATGGAGAAGAGTTAATTAAAGAGTTCAAAGAATTTGACCTAGATGTGAAGAGGGATGATGACTTTGTATTTATCGGAGGTCGTAATAACTAATATTTTTTATGGTCTTATTTGCAGTTGTTTTGTATTAATATACTTACACTATGCATAAAATATAACTGAATTAGTTCAGAAGTGTTGTAAATGTTTAGAAAGTATATTTTCGTAAATTATATATAATGTAATTATGGCTGTTTCTACAACAACAGATATGACGTGTACAGCGAAAATTGTGTCTTATATGAATACAATTAATAGAAATGATTCAAATAACATAAAAAACTTATTGTATTAGTGGATCTCAGAGTGGGAAAGAGAGGATGTCTATCGCGCTGCTTGATGTTCAGAGAGGTTAAACCGACAAGTTATTTATTCCAATAAGGAGATGAAGAGGGTTCTGATACTAGGAGGCTTGATTGAACAGACCTAGAAGCAGTTGTTTCCTTTAATAACTTACAGGCCCTTGCATTGACATCAGACTGTTACTACGTTCAAAATATTCGATTCGAATGATTCTTATTATATTTAACCTAGGTCGTGATCAGTAACATTTCCTGCGGTTTTATTTGTAGTTGATTGTGAATCTGTGAGATTGTGTCTATAAGGAGCTCGGTATTGTTAACGACAAGGAACGATCTAGAGGCCGAAGGGGAGTCCTGGGCCACTCATTGGTATCGATGGAGAGCTCTCTTCTAGCTTTGTGTAAGCATCGTGCATTGCTTCAAGAATAAGATCTTGAAGTCCTTCTATATCATCCGGGTCAACACATTCAGGTTTGATAGAGACCTCTTTAAGTTCTTTTTCTCCACTAAGGGTTACTGTAACAAGTTTATTGCCTGCTTGACCCTTCGCTTCGATGCTTTCTAAGTTTTGTTGCATCTTCTGAAGTTGCTCTTCAAACTGACGCGCTTGTTTCTTCATTTTCGAGAAACCACTTCCCATGTCTATTCCTTATGGGTTATTTTTTAATAATTGTAGCATATTGACTAATAAATTCAAAGATTGTTTTTTTGTCTTCTCTATATCTCAAGCGGTATTTTTAGAAAATGGTTACTGATTTATTGAAAGCAACTCTCCCAATAAACCCATTATTTTTTGACACTGCCGTTGAGCTCTACACTCGCAAAACGCATGACAGTATCATAGCGTTGCTGTTGCTTAAAGAAAAATTTGTTAGATTCAAGTTCCTTCTTTTCCACAGGAGGAGGCACTGGCTCCGGTAGAGGCTTCTCTTCAAGATCTGAAAGGCGCTGCACAAGCGTATCAAGGGAGACGCGATCTCTGCTCTGCAATAGATGGAGCAAAATCATTTCGATATTAATCCTTTTGAAGCTAGACGTATGGAGCTCTTGAATCCACTTAGCTAAATAATCCAAAAGATATAAGCAGTGATCTGTTGTGTAAAGCGATGCAGATGTTTTGTACTTTTCTGCATCAAATACAGCATGTTTTATGTTCAATTTAACTTGGAGAAGATTACGGTAATGCTCGGCGAGGTTTTCCACAAAATGCATGAGGTGAGAACCCGATGAAAACAACTCATTGCTCAGCTCAAATGCAAAGGATAGATTCTTTGCATGAATCGCAATATCGAGTTTAAAAAAGATCTCATTTGATTGCAGGCCAAGCATTTCTTGAACAGTCTCATAAGTAATCGTATCATCATTCAGACAGAGCATTTGATCGAGAAGAGATTCTGCATCTCGAAGGCTTCCTTCGCTGAGTGTTGCAATTGTATGCAGTGCTTTATCTTCAGCACTGACTTTCAATTCCTCGCTAATCAATTTAAGTTTGCCATACACAACTTGCACTGAAAGGCAATTAAGATCATATCTTTGACAGCGACTAATAATGGTAGGAAGAACCTTATGGGCCTCTGTTGTTGCAAAGAAAAATTTCACATGAGGAGGGGGTTCTTCGAGTGTTTTGAGCATGGCATTGAATGCTTCTTTCGTGAGCATATGCACCTCGTCAATGATGTAGACCTTATATTTCCCAGCAGCTGGCGCATAACCTACTGTTTCACTGAGCTGTCGAATGTCGTCAATTCCCCGATTGGATGCGCCGTTGATTTCAATGACATCAAAAGAGTGACCGGAAGTGATTTCACGACAAGAGGTGCAGGTATTGCACGGTTCTTGCTCGCTTGATGGCTGTTCACAGTTAATCGCTTTTGCAAGGATTCTTGCAAGCGTTGTCTTTCCTGTTCCTTTAGATCCACAGAACAGATAGGCGTTGGCTAGTCGATTCATGTGAATGGCGTTTTTCAACGCTCGGATGATGGCTACTTGACCACACACCTTCTTAAATGTTTGAGGGCGAAATTTATTGGCGATAATTTGATATTTTTCCATTGGATACTCGGAGCCTGATTCAGGAAGCTCCTATTTAACTAAATAAGTGTAAAAAAATCCACTTTGTACTTGGTTATTTTTTCTCGCTCATTTAGAAGGAAAGAAAGAGATAGATGCAAAAGATTGAAATCTCATTAAGTCATTTACAATAAGCAGTTAATGACAATGATTTATTGCAAAGAAGAAAAAGTAGGAGAGCAATTATCAGAGATTTGTTAGTGTTGGTGTAAATCTCGCTGCGTAATTAGGATATAATTGATGTCTGAGGGAAGAAAAAAAGAGAAAAGCACGTGGAAAAAGTGGTGGAAAGAAGGGCAACTCGGAAGTCGCCTCTTGATTGGTTTTGCCATTCTTATTTCTCTCGCACTTTTTCTTCATTTTCGTGAGGTACGTATTGAGGTTCTGGAGCTCAACAGCATAGCAAAGAAGTATGTGGTTGCTCAAGTGGATTTTAATTTTCCAGACACAGAAGCGACAATGCTTGTTCAGAAAGAGTCAGCTCTCGATATAGGGGACGTATATCGGATCGATACTAAAGAGCTCGATGAGCTCAGGATGCAGTTTGGCAATTATTTAATCAAAAATCCTCAATGGAGAAAGGTCCTCACTCATACGACATTTGAAGAGATTTATGAAGGCTCACACAGTGTAAAGAACGTACTGCTCAATATGCGCTTTGCCGATCAACGTACTCTGCAAATGGTTCACTTGATGAAGATCTCGCAACACCCCTTCTTTCTCCTCTCTAATGGAACGAATGACAAGAGGATCAGTCTGAGTAAAGAGATTTGGGACACCGTCAAAACGCAGTTACATATCGATAAGAAATATCATCCCTCTACCATAAACTTCATTATCGATTATTTCAGTGCATCATTATGGAAGCTTGTTGATGATCAAATGACCCAAAGGCTCCTACGCAAAGCGATCAAAGATGATGTTCCTTGGAAGTACACCAAGGTTCATGCGGGAAGTCGGATTCTCGATCAGGGGGAAAGGGTTACTTCGCGTCATTTAGCGATGCTTCAAGCCATGAAACACTCTCTCGGTGAACGACGGCAACTTTGGCACCCACTTACGCTTTTAGGAAGCCTTCTCTTTGCTTTAACAATCACACTTCCTGGATTATTCTATTTTAAGTTGATCCACAAAGGTTTTTTTCAATCACTAAAGAAATTATCTCTCTTTGCCACAATTATTATCCTTACCCTGATCCTTGCTAAGGTAACAGAGTACTTCCTTCTCCGCAATGAAGCGAACCTAATAGAAACGATCCGCTATCCACTTTTTATTCCATTTGTAGCGATTCTCCTCTGTGTTCTGATTGGAGCGGAAATCTCTTTATTCTCCACATGCTTACTCTCCGTTATTCTGGGTCTCTCACTTGCTGTTGATTACAGTCGATTTATTGTCATAAATCTCTTGGCAGGGATTATTGCGATTCTCTTTGCGCGATCACTTCGTAAGAGAAAGGAGGTCTTTTCCATTTGCGGAAAAGTCTGGTTTCTTTGCATTCCACTACTTTTTGTCTATAACTTTATACAAAATATCTTGTGGAGTAATGTAATTATTACTGACCTCATAAGTACCTTTGCATTTTTGCTTTTGACCGCGATTTTTGTTGTAGGAGTCCTTCCAATTTTCGAATCGCTCTTTCACATTATGACAGATATTACGCTCATGGAATACATGGATCCTAATAACGAACTTCTGCGTAGACTCAGTATCGAAGCACCCGGCACTTATCAACATTGTCTTGTCGTAGGAAGTTTATCAGAATCTGCTGCACAGGCAATCGGTGCTAACGGGCTATTTTGCCGTGTATCTACTCTCTATCACGACATTGGTAAACTCTTTAACCCTCACTACTTTACAGAAAACCAAGTGGGTGGATTTGACATTCACAAACTTCTCACTGCTGCAGAGTCGACGCAAGTAATTATCGCTCACGTCACAGAGGGGGAATCGCTTGCGTGCAAGCACGGCCTTCCTCAAGGCTTTATCGATGTAATCCGAGAACATCATGGCACAACCCTCGTCTATTATTTCTATTGTAAACAGGTAGAACAGATGGGAGGGGACGTGGATGCCGTTGATGAGAAGCTATTTCGCTATCCAGGGCCTACACCTAAATCGAAGGAATCAGCAATTATTATGATTGCTGATACGGTTGAAGCGGCCTCTCGCTCGCTTGAAGAAGTCACAGAGGAAGTTATTACGAAGCTTGTAGATAGGGTTGTTGCAGATAAAGTGGACGAAGGGCAGTTAGATAATTGCCTTTTAACATTTAGAGAGTTAGGCATTGTCAAAAAAAAGATTATTCAAACTCTAGTTGTCACTCGACATCTTCGCGTTAAATACCCCATAAAGAGATAAGGTCTGATTTTAGAATGTAGATTTAGGGCTGTGCGATGAACGATTGTTGTTGAAAGGTAGGCTCATTTTGAAGCTCTTAGATGTCATAGTAGATCTGTTGGGTGGTCTGTGATCAAATTCATCGAAAACTGACTGCTATTGTTCTAAACATTATTGATTATAAAAAATAGAGAACCTCTTTCTTGAGGCGCTTGTTGATTTCACTTAGGACAACGATGCTTAGCTCATTCAATATCAAGATTGTTTGATCTTTCATTGAAGTAGTTTCGTTGACTTGCGATAGGATATTTTTCTTAAACACTTAGTTAGATGTGTAAGATTCCTCTTGAAGCTGTCAAAAAAATATATTGTCACTGTCACGGTGTCTGGTAACAGAGATGATTTTTCATATGTTGTTCAGATAGAGGTTGTTTAAAACATACCCCGAAAGGGTTTAAATATAATTTGCCTCCAATGATTGTTACAGGTACAGCTGGAGTTTGAAGTAAGAACTTCTAGAAGTAAACTGGTAGCTCAAGCAGGAGGAACTTTCTGGAGTAATCATAAATTCAGAAAATAAAGAAGTGCTATGCATTTTGGATATTCTACTGTTAGCACATCCATTATAGATCTAATATCAAATGAAGACTTAGATTTTAAGGTGATTTTCTTTCATTGATGAAAGAAGATTGTCGAGTTTTGCATCACAAGTTTGGATTCCTTCAGTCATGGAAGGATAGGTTTTCTGAACTGCCATGGCATAGATTTTGATTTTAGGCTCCGTTCCAGAAGGTCTAATAACTAATTTACTCTCATCTGCAAGGAGATAAACCAAGACATCCGATTTAGGAAGGGTGAGCCTTTCTTGTTTATTGGTGATAAGATTAGTTTTCAAGTGAGTTAGATAGTCTTCCATATGGGTTATTTGTTCCCCAAGGATCTCTTTTGGTGGATTATTTCTAAGATTTTCCATGAGAGATGCCATGTTAGATGGTGTGAGGGTGATAGAGAGCTGTTTTTCGCGGTGGATTCCGTAGATATTATAGATCGTATGCATATAGTCAACTAGAGTTTTACCCTGTTTCTTGAGCTGAGAGGTGATTTCTGCGATAAGGCAGGCTGAGATAATGGCATCCTTATCGCGTGCGTGTGTTCCAATTAGATAGCCGTGAGACTCTTCTGCCCCAAAGAGAAATTGATACCCTTTTTCGACTGTTTTCCATTGTCTGATTTTTTCTCCTATGTATTTGAATCCTGTGAGCACTTCAAAGCAAGGTTTACCGTATGACTTGGCTATTTTTGAAAGGAGAGTTGAGGTCACGATGGTAGTTACGAAGGCACCATTATCTGGCATAGTGTGATTCATAGTGAGTGTTTCTGCGATGTAAAAAAGGAAGATGGCTGCGATTTGATTTCCAGACAGGATGTGGGATTGACTCTTGTGCATGACGACAATGCCGATGCGATCTGCGTCTGGATCGGTGATGATGAAAAGGTCTGCTTTTTTTGTAGTGAGATCTTTGATGCCAAGGTAGAGCGTGTCTTTGTTTTCGGGATTAGGTGAAGTGACGCTTGGGAAATGACCATTGGGCTCCTTCTGAGCTTCGACATAGGATAGATGGGTAAAGCCCCAGTTGGCTAGAGCTTTTGGAAGTAATGTAATGCCTGTGCCATTAAGATTGGAATAGATGATGTGTAGGTCTGGACCGAGTTTTTTGTTGTCTTCAGGGGTATTTTGCAAGGCGGTGACTTCTTCGAGGTAAGCATTATCGTCTTCAAGGGTGAGGTATGTGATGAGAGGATGTTGGAGTGCTGTGATTTTTATGGCTGCGGGATGTTGGATTTTGTTTACTGCATCGATGATCCCTTGATCGTGGGGTGGTATGACTTGTGCGCCGTCATTCCAGTATACTTTAAATCCATTGTATTCGGAGGGGTTGTGCGAGGCAGTGATCATGATCGCGGCACTTGCTTGTTTATAACGGCAAGCGTAGGAGACGAAGGGGGTAGGACGCAATGCAGGGGTAAGATAGACTTTAATGTTGCTCGCGGCGAGCACTCTGGCGGCTTCTTTTGCGAAGGTTTGGGAATTAAATCGAGAGTCGTACCCGATTACGACGGAGTGCTTGACATTGTCTGTGGGTTGATCACTCAGATAGTTAGCGAGCCCTTTAGTTGCAGATCTGATGGTATAGATGTTAAGACGGTTAGTTCCAACACCCATAATGCCACGTATGCCTCCTGTTCCGAAGGTCAGATTTCTAGCAAAGACGTTTTCAAGGCTGATGGGATCTTGTTCTAATTGGGTGCGGATGGCTTTTTTAGTCTCTTCATCGTAGGGCCCATCAAGCCATTCTTGGATTTTTGCTTTTATCTGTTTGTCCACAATTTGACTATACTGATTTTAGGAATCAAGATCGAGATTTTTTTGAATTTTTGGACGGGGGATGGTGGAAACGTCTTCTTAGGTAGGTCTTTTCACAGTAGAAATTAAGGAGATCTGCAAGGAAGAGCTGGAGGGATCTGCCCATTTATTCGATATCTTCTGCACTCAATCAGAGGTATCTTGTTGCTCTGATATAACATATGCCGCAGCGGGCATATTTGAGAGTGAAACCATCTTCATACGAAAAAGAGAATTTATTTGTTATTAGGCCACTTGAACTGATGAGTGTTTATCGACTTCCAGTTGTCTGCCCATTTGAACACCTCGAGATCACAGCTATTTTCTGTGAGCTCAACTAGGTTCCAGCTTCCTGTTTTATGACTTGTGCTGCCACTATCAAGAATGATTGGCAGATGATTGGATCGCAGATCAGCGATACATTGACGATGTGTATGACCGTGAAGATAGAGGACGATGTTGGCATACTCGGAAATCACTTTGCGTAGTGCATGACTTCTCTTTAAGCGGCGACGTGGCTGGTCGTTCTGAAAAAAAGGAAAGTGGTTGAGCAGAAGGATTTTTGTGTTTTTGGGAAGTGTGGAGAGAAGCTTACGGAAATTTTTCTCTATAAATGGGGAAAATTCTCCGGTTGAGTAATAGAGTCCCGTAGCAAGGGAAGTATCGAGGGCGATGAGAATCCAATCACTGTTGAGCGGAGTAGATGTCACTCCGTGATCTTTGAGGTTGAATGGGGAATCATCTGAGAACACTTTGGGGAAGTAGTCATAGAATAGTTTATTGCGGTAGGCTTTACGGGTGTAGTGATCGTGGTTCCCGGGGATGGTAAAGATGCGAATGCCGAGGTTTTTGAGCTTTTTGATAAATCTTTGTGCAATGGAGAATTCTTGTTCAAGTGATGTGCTGGAAAGATCTCCAGAGATGATTACATCGGTGATTTTTTTTTTCTCAAAGAGATCGAATAGGGTGAAAGGGCGCTCATTCAGATAGGAATTATTTCTGCAAAAAATAGAATTAAATGTCCCGATCCATCTTTTAGAAAAGATCTGATCGATGTGAAAAGACACTTTTGAAAAATGCAAATCTGAAATGTGAGCAATACGTAATAAACTCATAATCTTTCAGTGTACCGTCCTTAGGATTTATTTACTCTTCTTATGTCTTCTTATGTCGTCTTATTTAGCTCTCGAGGTCTGAAGCTTTTCTTATGACTGTGTATTGACTCCTCTATTCCATTTTCCTCCTTAAGAGTGGATGATTGTTGTCCATGTGAGCATGGTTTTTTAACGGGTTTTTCGGCCGCTTTATAGAATCGGTTTTTGATTTGATATGCTGGGCTTTTCAGGACTCTTTATTGTGTTATTGCTTTCTATGATGGGGGTAAGTCTCCCATTCTTATTTTAGTTCAGGGTGTAACTGTGACAAATACATCTGTATATCTTTATGTTAATTTTTATTATATTAATAACATTTTTAATAATTGAAGTTAACTAGAGATGATGTTAGGTTAAGTGTAAATGGAAAATCAAATAAATATGAAAATAACAGACTTAGAAAGAAGTGCATCTCCAACTTTGGGTTCTGATTGGATATTCGATAGTCGGGGTATAGAAATATTGATGATGTTTGGTCATGTGTTTGGGACGTCTGATTGGGCTGTAATTAAACAGCATTTGGATAGTGAAATTTATGTACAACTCAGAATGAAGTGCATGCCAGATCATCAAATCTATCAAATTCAAGCAGTGCGCAAGTTCCTGAGTAAATTAATCGAGCGAATACAGGGTTCGATTCAACAATTTCAGAGTGAATACTCATTATATCAAGAGGTGAAAGAACTTCTCCCTTATAGTCATCTAGAGCTAATTACAGATGGGGCAAGTGGAAGTTATTTTTTAATTGATCAAGATGGTACGACGCAATTTATTATAAAACCGATGGATGAGGGTATTCATTCGTTAAATAACCCTAAGGGACTACGAATCTTTAGCACTGATGTGAGAGTGATCGATTCCATTCCCCCTTATCGCACTGCTGAAGCCGATATGATGGCCCACCTTTTAATGATAGAAGCTGGAATTCCTGAAGTTACTCCAGAAGTAGTGATTATGATGCTTGACTTAGATGGATTTTATGATATTTCTCAAGATTATGATGTCGATCCACCTGCTGATTTAAAGAAGCTCTGCTCTGTTCAGAAGTTCATTCCTGGTGCTTTCTCTCTTTTTGAATTCTTACATGAATTGCAGGAAAAGGGTCTTAGCGACCTTGAGATCGCAGAGCAATTTGATCAAGACAACTACGAAATGGTGATGCTTTTTATGTGGCTTATTTATGAAACCGATGGTCATATGGGTAACTTTTTGGTAATCCCTCAGAGCGATGGAAGATTTAAAATTATGAAGATTGATAATTCGCTTTCTTTCCCGGATAAACACACAGAATATCGCAATTCGCTTAGATATCTTGACAATAGTAAGCAACCTCTTTCTGATAAAGCTAAAAGGATCATTGCAAATATTCCTACGCATAAAATTATAGATCACTTTACTGTATTAAATATGGATTATGCCATATCGCCCTTCATGAAAAGAGTGGCGCTCTTAAGAGAGCTTGCTCAGCAAGACAACATTACAATTAAGATGGTCGATAGTGCAATAAATAAGGTAAATGATGAAGAAACTATTACTAGCTGTGGGAGCTCTACTATCAGCTCTATTAGGCAGCGTTCATGCGGATGATCATATGAAACTATTTAACTCAAAAACAGGGTTTGTGGTTGTTGAATTTCAAGACAACCAAGTGATATTTCACGACCGGTTTTTAGAAGTAGAAATGAAAAATTATGGGGTATCGATTCCTCCTGCTATGAGAGATCTATTTCAGGGTAAGTCTGCTGTGCGATTGAAAGATAAAGATTTTCCAAGAGCTTTTAAAGAAGTCTACTATCCACTATCAATCAATACGTCTGTTTATCAATGGGATGACAGAACATCATAGAGATAATTCTAAAATCTTAATTACGATGAGACTTATTTACTGTCAAGTTGTGCTTTTGAAAAGAAGACTAATCATTGCGGTATAAAGTTCCAGTAGGAGATTGAATATTTGACCACCTCAGAATCTGCAAAAATTCTCTGCATATGCGGTGATTCTGATTGGCTAGTTCAGTGTCGACTTCAAGATCTTGAAAAATGATTTTCAGGCTTTTATTTGTATCAATCCTTTTTCATCCTCTTTTTTTGAGAGGAGTTCTGAACTATTTACATCTTGCATTCAGAAGATTTCATATGATGCGAAGGGGTTGGTTTGTATTTTCGAAGATGCCCCTGGAGTCGTAATTTTAAGTTGATTGATCCAGATCTAGGTGGTATTCTTGCTTCTAAAGTTGTCAAGATGAAGGAACGTTTTGTTTTAATCCCTGATAAACCAGGTTTTTACAGAAAATTACCTGAAAGTTTTAGTTTTGCTGTTTCTATTGATTCTGAAATATTTAATTGAATAGTTTAAAATAATCACATAACCATGATACATGTGGTATTAACCTAATAGTTCAGTGATGTAATGAAGAAGGATGATATAACTTCGATAATAAATTATTGTACAAATGACTATAGATATTTAAGCATTTGTATTAATGAGGTTAGATGCTTTTCTAAACAAGTGCTAGTCAATGTGTGTGATCATTTCTTTAATGGTATGCCAGAAAATCGAGAGATGCTTCACCGGTCTTATGCAGAGCATCTCGACTGTAAATTTATTGAGTATAAATACGATCCTAACAAAGTTTACGGCTCTTATAAAACGATTGATCCGAAACATGTAGACTGGACCCATTATTGGCATAGTACGGGGCGTTATGTAAGTTATCCATTTGCAACGGGGGAATATCTTTTATTTCTAGATGTGGATGAGATTGTGGATGGCCATAGGTTTAAGACATGGTTGGACAGCGGAGAGTATCACAAATATGATGCACTGCGAATGTTGAGTTATTTTTATTTTCGCAGTGCATCTAACCGCTCTCAGTCGACACATCCTCTCAGTCTACTTTTGAAAAAATCTGCCATTGAACACGAGCATTTACTGAATGTATTTGAGCGATATGGGGTGTTTATGGATCTCGAAGGACGAAAGTTGCAAAACACTGCTGGGCTAAATTCTACACCGCTTGTTCATCATTACAGTTGGGTAAGGACAGAGGATGAACTTCTGAATAAAGTGCGTCTATGGGGGCATAAGAAAGATCGGGATTGGATTAGTGAAATTAAGTCTGAATTTTCTCAGCCTTTTTCGGGGAAAGATGGTCTTTTCAATTTACGGTATGATCAAGTGGATCCTTTGCACGATCCATTTAAGGTGGATGTAAAGAGGCTGCAAGAGATGCAGCTGTACCGGGATAAGAAGGGGTTTGTAAATGTGACAAATGTGACGGGTGATGAAATGAGACGACAGTCTATTGCGTCAATTTTTGGCTGCTAGTTTGTTAAACATGGAAAGAACCCGTTTTGGGGAGATGAATCGTTGCCATTGCCTCTCACGAAATCTAAATCCTTTGAAATTGGGAATCAATGGGGATGGGGTGATTACAGAGCCTTGTAGCCAGCCCGGCCTCCATAATCGGATTCGTTTTGTATTTCCCGCGATTACAAGTGTGGGAATTTGAAGATTAGATGCGAGATGAGAGGGCCCTGAGTCATTGCCGATGAGATATCCTGATTCATAGACGAATGCTGCGAATTTTTTCAGAGTTAAAAAAGAGGGGAGGGGATATTTGTCTTGGAGAATTCCGAGCCACTTAAGCCGTTCACTGGGGCTGACTGAAAAACTAGGCTCATACCCATTGCTTTTTAGTTTAGCTGCGATCTTAAGAAATTTTACTTGGGTGTATACGCGGTCATCGGTTGTCGCATCCGGATGAATGATCACCCGTTTTCTGTGTTTTCTATGTGTCAGTCCCTTTGGAACAGTGATCCCATTATTTTTTGAAATATGTCTGCTTTGAAGAAGGGTCGCTATTGCTTTTGCGATATTTTCTACTATGGGACAGTCGGGGTGAAATACTTGATCCCAAAAGGTAAGAGGGGCATGTTTGGATTTTTCGTAACTGGAGTAAAAGATGCTGAGGCTCTGGATTTTGGATTGTTGAAAGAGCTGGGTAATATATCGGCTTTTCTCTGAGTTGTCATTTTGCATGATGATTAAATCGTAGGATGGTAGTTCATGTTCATAAGAATGTGGCTCCTTTTTGAAGTGATGACCTTCAAACCAATCACTGAGCTGATATAATAGGTTATGATAGGTAGTAACGAGGTAGCCTTCTTGGAGAAGTCGATGGGAAGCGACCATCATTATAAGACCATCGCCAATACCCTTAGAAGTGATGATGGCTGCTGTTTTTTGTTTCATGAGACACGTTTCTCGAGTAGGATAAATTGTTTCAGAACTTGTTTTATAGAAATAAAGCGTTGCCAATGATTGTCTCTTAAGGAGAGACCAATTCCTTTGAAATTAGGAAGCGGGAATGAGAGAGTGCTGACTGCTCCATGATGCCAATCGGGGCGCCAGAGGCGAATCCGTTTAGGATTTCCGGAAATGGTTAATGTCGGAATAGCTAAGTTGGAGGCTAGGTGGACGAGTCCAGAATCATTTCCAATCAAGAACCCCGATTCGTAAATATAATCGGCCAGTTTACGAAGGTTACAAAATTCTGGAAGACGAAACCCTTCTTGTTCTATAAAGCTCCAGTCGTGTTTTTCTTGAGGACTGACTGCAAAGCAAATCTGGTAGTTCTTTTTTTGCAGAATAGAAGCAAGGCTAAGAAATTTCTTACGGGTCCAGTTTCGGTGAGGGTGATTACTTGTGGGGTGGATCACGATTCGCTTGGGATGTTTTCGGTACTGATGGTTGCTTGGTAGGGTTAGGCCATTGTCTTTGAGTATTTCTGGAAGTTTAAATAGGTGGGTGCAGGCTAGAGCAATATTTGATGCAATGGGAAGGTTGGGGTCAAAAAGAAAATCTTTTTTTGTAATTTTAGAGCTTTGTGTAGGAAAAAAAAAGACTAAATTGTTCAGAAGATTTTTTTCTCGTAGAGAGAAGAGTTTCCAAGCTCTTTCGGAGTTGTCATTTTCAACGATTACGAGATTATTGGAGGCAAAGACTTTCTCATATTCATCAAGTTTTGGGTAAGGCTTAAATATTGTTCCGCTAAACAAATGGGAGAGCTCAGTACTTTTCATATGATAGAACGTTACAGTGTAGCCCTGGTTTTTCAGTTGATATGATGTAATCATCATGAGTAGGGCATCACCGATGCCTTGGGCACAGAGAATTGCAGCTTGTTTCATGAGTTAGTCGTTCTCATCTTCAGATATTTTTCCAATGAGTGCTTCGGAGATGAGAACAATTTTTGCAGCAGAAGCTGCAAATTGAAGGCTATGTTTCACCACATTTGTGGGGTCGATGATATTTCCCTTTACAAGATCTTCTACTTGTTCGGTATGTGCATTGAATCCGACGTGCTGCTTATTACGGAGGACTTCTTCTAAAATAATAGAGCTATCGAGGCCTGTATTTTTGACAATCTGTCTAAAGGGAGCTGCACAAGCTCGGTAGAGAATATCTATTCCGACTGTTTCATCTTTGGTAAGTTTTAGAGATTTTAAAATTTGACTGCAGTGAAGAAGAGCAGCACCCCCTCCAGGAACAAATCCCCCTTCTTTTGCAGATCTTGTTGCATTGAGGCTATCTTCGAAGGTTTGCTTCTTTTGCTTCATTTCTATTTCTGTTGGCGCTCCAACGCGAATGACAGCAATACCTCCGGAGAGTTTTGCTTGGCGTTCTTCGAGTTTTTCTTTGTCAGAGGCACTTGTGGCGTTCTGAATCTCGTTATTGAGTTGCTTAATTCGATTGTCGATGGAAGGGATGTCCCCATTCCCATTGACAATGATCGTACTGTCTTTAGTAACGACGATCTTGTCGCATGAGCCTAAAACTTTATCTGTTATATCATTGAGTTGCATTCCTGTATCTTCTGTAATCAGAAGAGCCCCTGTTAAGATGGCAATATCTTCAAGCATTGCTTTTCGATGATCTCCAAATCCTGGAGCTTTAATGACGCAAACTTTCAGTGTTTTCCGTATTTTATTGAAGACAAGGGTGGATAGTGCATTTCCATCAATATCATCGGCAATGATAATGAGTTCTTTGCCCAAGGAGGCTATAGATTGCAGGATGGAGAGGAGCTCGTGAATTGAGGTGATTTTCTTATCAGTGATTAAGATCGCTGGGGAAATCATTTCCGCGATCATTTTTTCCGTATTTGTACAGAAATAGGAGCTGGTATACCCTCTGTCGAATTGCATCCCTTCGACAATATCAATACTTGTTTCGGTTCCTGTCCCCTCTTCAATAGAGATGACCCCTTTTGTTCCAACGCAGGTGATTGCTTCGTAAATAGCTGTACCAATCTCTTCGTTTCCTGAAGCAGATACAGTAGCAATTTTTTCGATATCTTTTTGGTTTACTATAGGGATCGATAGCTTATCGAGTTCTTTAAGAATGGCTGATACACCTTGTTCAATACCCCGTTTGATCTTGATAGAGCTTGTACCGAACGTTATATTTCTGATTCCATATTTTACGAGAGCTCCAAGAATAATAATCCCAGTTGTCGTGCCGTCTCCTGATGTTTCTTTGATTTTTGCTGCAACTTGCTTCCCCATAGCAGCTCCCATATTCTCATATTGATCACTCAGATTTATATCTTTAATGATGCTATACCCATCATTTGTGATAGTTGGCGGGCTAAAGCTCGATTGCAGTCCAACATTGCGTCCTTTTGGTCCAAGTGTAATTTTGACAGTATTCGTGAGTTTTTCAATTCCAATTTTAAGTTTGAGTCTTGCTTCTGCACCAAAAATGATTTGTTTAGATGTGTTTATCATAATTATGTATTCCTCATATTTAAGTCTTACACATTTTAGTTGGTTTTCTTGCTAAATGGTTGGGCCGTTTTTCCGTATACGACTTCATGGAGATTTTCAATAGCTATAAATGAGGAAGGATCTTCACGTAAAACAATTTCCTTGAGGTCTGATAAATCAAGACGCTCGACTATGACGAAGAGAATCTCTCTTGCGTTACCAGAGTAACCTCCGCGTCCATACATTACCGTGAGGCCAAGACCCATCTCATGCATGATTACCTGGGTAAGTTTTTTCGGTTTCGAGGAGATGATCATCACAGATTTAAGTTCATCTAGACCGACGATCACAAGATCCATCATTTTAAAGGCAACAATGTAGGTGAGAAGGGATCGAATAGCGATATGCCAATCGTAGAAAATCAGTCCATAGGCGGAAAAAATGAAGATATTGATAAAGATCACGACTTGGCCAACTGTGTAACCCATTTTACGATTAATGATGATCGCTAGGATTTCAGTACCGTCTAAGCATCCTCCAAAACGAATGATAAGGCCTACTCCGATTCCGAGAGTAGCACCACCGATGACGATAATTTCGAGGGGATCACCGATAAATGGAGGGAAGTATTCGAGAATACTAAGTGAGACAGTAAACAAGATTACAGCAATGGTCATCTGAATGAAAAATGTCTTTCGAATAAATTTATAGGATAGGTAGGTAAATGGAAGCGTAAGGATGATAAAAAATATCGGGAAATAGGTTGCGTCAAAAAGACGTGCGAGGATCATTGAAATACCAATAATCCCACCATCAATTAATTCATTTGGATAGAGAAATGTTTTAATCGATAATGCCGCTAAAAGAGCCCCTACCAATGTCCAAAAATAGGATTGGACAGATTGAGTGAGTGTCTTCGAATGACTATGTGAACCTGACATGCTGAATACCCCTATTTAGTCATTTTAGAGGAATCCATAATAAAATTCATTGTCTATTATTTTTTCTGAAATTTAATGGAATGATTCCCTGTTTTACTTGTGAGGGATGTAGACGACGTAAATACTTTCGTTTTCCTAGTTGATAATAGAGACCTAAGTTGATCTTGAGAGAAAAAAGTGGTACTTGATCTGTAGCTTTGTAATGCCGAGAGGTAATGGTATTCTCGTGTAAATTGGTACAATTACTTTGCAGAATTTGCATGCGGAGGATTTGTAAAAAAAAGTTTTTGCGGCAGGGGACTCATTGAGCATAGAGATCGATGGAGTGGTTCTGTTGTGTGGTGTCCATTTTAATAAAATATTCATTTAGTCATTTGGATAGGGTTTCCTGATTTGAAATATCAGTTAATGAAAAATTACTCAAGTAAAGTAGCAGGGGAAGAGGGTTTGTTCCATTAGAATCTGTAATGGACAAAAGATCGCGGGAGACGAGACTCGAACTCGCAACTTCCAGCGTGACAGGCTGGTGCTCTAACCAATTGAACTACTCCCGCATAGAGGTTCAGCATGTAATATATCTGGGCGTAACAGGACTCGAACCTATGACCGCCTGTGTGTAAAACAGGTGCTCTACCAACTGAGCTACACGCCCCAAATATGATCTACTTAATGTATAGTAGTGAAGAATTTTTCACAAGTAAAGAAAATGGAGGTTGTGCTACTTTTTCTTGCAACAGAGATGTTATTGGCAGTCGAGGGCTTTTAGAAAAGATGATTCTTGAGGCTGGATTTCTTCCTTTGCTGACGGGATGAAGGCTTTTTAATGATGAAAATTTGGAGTTTTATTTGCTAAAAAATATCAGATTCGAGGAGCTTAGCTATTGAGATATCTTTTGGTTTTACTGTTTTTTTTCGTAGGTTGTTCTCCCTCATCTGTCGATGAGTGTCATCATGAAGCCTTCATCATTGCTAAGAAGATCATTGCTGATCTCCGAGATGTGCAGACGAAGGAAGATCTCGCAGAGGTGGGGCCAAGTTTAAAAAAGTATTATGAGCAGCTTGTTGACATCATGATCATTGCTAAAAAGCTCCAAGCGGGTTACGAACACGAGCCCTTTAGCGATTCATTGCTTATAGAGTATAAGAGGGTTTATGAACTTGATGGAGCTCGAGCTATGATGGAAGATTTTCAACGAGAGGCACTTCATAAACTAGATGCTTATGAAAAAACTCAAAAAAACCTCTTACAACGCTATAAACGGGGATAAGGTATCGGGGGAAAGTGCTTGTTAAGACTCGTTTCAAACAGAGATTTATGTGACTTGAGAAGTTTGTGGTCTGTCAGCTCATCGATATGAATCGGAACGACCGTAATATATCCCTGATCCAGTAAGGTAATGTCGCTGTCTTCATGTTCATCATATTTTCCTGGTTTTCCGCGCATCAGATAATTAGAGACTCCATCGTTACGGGTTTTGATTTCAGGAGTTTCAATCCACAAGCCTTTTCCCTGTCTAGCCATACGGTAGCCTTTGATCTTTTCTTCGAGAAAGTCAGGGAAATTCACATTGATAAAGGAGCCTGTAGTTATTGGATACTCAAGGAAGTGCTGAACGAGGCTTGGAATGAATTTTTTGACGTGAGTAAAATGTTCTGTGTCTCCATTAGAGTAGGAAAAAGCAATTCCTGGAATACCCCGTAACACACCTTCAATCACTCCGCCAATGGTTCCGCTATAGAGAACATTTCTTCCAGCATTTGACCCTTGATTGACACCAGAAATAATGAGATTGGGTGGGGAGTCGAGAAGCGCACCGAGGGCAACTTTTACGCAGTCAGCGGGAGTGCCATCAATTTTCCAGGCAGGAGTATCATCGAGCCACTGTACCGGTTGAAAATGCACAGGTTTGTAGAAAGTAATCCCAACTCCTACGCCTGATTTCTCGGTGGATGGAGCAGCGATGTATACATCGGCGAAATCTTTTACGGGTTCCCAGAGACTTTTGAGTCCAGCAGCTTTAATGCCATCATCATTTGTAATCAAGATACGTGGCTTCCGATTCATTACGTGAGCTTTTGATGAAGGTGATTATTTTTGGTCATTTGAGAGACAAACCAAATGGCAAAGCTACTTAAACAGAATCCTGGAATAAGTGAGGGGATTTCTATGATGGGGAGCATATTATTTATAGTTGGCCAAAGTCCAGAGATAACGCATCCTGTGATAATTCCTGCCCATGCACCGTAGCGGTTTGCAGATTTTGAATAGAGGCTAAAAACGAGAACCGGCCCGAAAGAGGACCCGAGTCCCGACCACGCATAGATAACGAGGGAGTAGATTGTGCTGCTGTGTTTAAAAAAGGCAATGAGGTAAGAAATAAGGGTCACGAGAATTACAAATACTCTAGAGGCAATAAGGAGTTCACGTGAAGAGGCAGCCTTTCTAAAAATACGCTTGTAAAAGTCTTCGGTTAAGCTCGATGCTAATACGAGGATTTGTGAGTCCATTGTCGAGATGGTGGCAGCAAGTACCGCACAGAGAATGAAGGCGGTTATGAATGGGGTAAAGGAATTTTTAACCATTTGCACAAAGACAAGTTCTGGATTCTCAATGCCTCCTTGGAAATAGGAAATAGCAACAAGTCCTACTAAAATAGCAGCGCATAAGATGATTACTTGCCAAGTGATTCCTACATATTTCGATTTATTCACATCTTTGATGTTTGCAAGCCCCATAAATTTTGTGGCAATGTGGGGTTGACCAAAGTAGCCGAGTCCCCATCCGCAGACGTTAAGGAAAATTTGTAGAAACGTTGTCCAAGTGAAGCTGGGAATGAGAGACATCGTCAAGTGTTTTTGATCAATCACTCGGAAAATTTCATGAAACCCACCCACTTTTGGCAGAATGTAAAGGGGAACAAAGAGAATCATGCAGAGGAGAAATATACTTTGAAAAAGGTCTATCCAAGCAAGTGTTCGATAACCTCCAATAAAGAGATACGGAGTGACGATACACATCCCAACGGTAATTCCAATATGGTAGGAGATTCCAAAGAGAGCTTCAATCAACCAGCCAACACCCACAATTCCAGCTGAGACATAGATTGTGAAGAAGATGAGAGAAACAATCGCAGTGAAAATACGAATGAATCCTGAAGTGTCAGCAAAGCGACTTTCAAAGAAGGAGGATAAGGTTAAGGTGTTATATTCTTCAGTTTTCGTACGGAGTCGAGGAGCAATAAAATGCCAATTAAGAAACATAAAGATTGCGAGTCCAACGGCAAGCCATATACTGAATAGACCGGTTGTAAAAATCATAGCAGGAAAGGCTAGGAATAGCCAAGTGCCCATATCACTTGCGCCGGCGGCTAAGGCAGTCACCCAATAATTAAGCGATCGAGATCCAATGATAAAATCATCTGCAGACAGATCTCGTTTATACGATGCAAATCCAATTCCAAAGAGGATACAAATATAGATAACTATGGCAATAATTTCCGAAAATGGCATGACATTTCCTGGTGTGTAGGTTTATTCGCGTATTTGAAAAGCTCTTTTTTGTTTAATCTAAGAGAGTATTTGGTAACACAGCTCTTAGAATTTTGGTTGATAAGGCCTTGAAACGAGATCCTAACAAATCTTGTTAATTTTGCAAATGTTATATTTTTTTTTAGGATATTGCTAGAGAATTGCGCCATATGGAGCATAGTTATAAGCAGAGTTTCTATTTTTAGTGAGCGGATAGAACAGTGGAATACTATTCTTCTTTTTTCGATAATTTACAGTATGACATCAAGTTTTAAAAAATCAATATTGGACTTCAATTTATGTTTTTTTTACAATTTTCTACATTACATATATATAGGAAGAAAAATGGATAAAGTTAGGAGAAATAATCCCTGTCCATGTGGATCAGGTAAGAAATATAAGAGATGTTGTGCGATGAAGACACCGATGCAGAAACTGGCCAATAAGACCACAGCATCGTCTACGCAAGGCGCTTCGCAGATTCCTGAAGTTTTAAAACTTAGCGGGCTGTTTCATCAAAATATTACAGAGAACCTAATGCCTAATCAACTGAACCCAAAACATTCTACTGTACTCAAGGATAAAGTAACAAAGCCAGATTTGCCGGCGATACCTACTGCAGAAGAGAAAGAAGAGAAAGAAGAGAAAGAAGAGAAAGAAGAGAAAGAAGAGAAAGAAGAGAAAGAAGAGACTTGAGGCAAACAAAATCCTTTGGTATACTCGAATCTAAGTTGTATGCTGGTGTAGCTCAATAGGTAGAGCACCCGACTTGTAATCGGACGGTTGAGGGTTCAATTCCTTTCGCCAGCAATGTTTTTAAGCGCTCAATTCGGGGGGTGTCGCATAGCGGCAATTGCAAGGGACTGTAACTCCCTCGACTTCGGTCTTCGTGTGTTCGAGTCACACCGCCCCCATTCGTCTCCTGATCTTGCTTCTTGTTCTTTCTGATTGCCACCAGTCCTATAAGGAAATCACTAAGAGAGTGTGTATATAAAAGATGAGAATGATAGTTTTTAAGATCCAGTACATATTCTGGGGTTGTAAAAGCGGACTATAATTTTAGACTGGTATCGATATGCAATCATTGTTGCTTCCCTTACAAAGAGGTTCGCACAGCTTAATCTAGGTGTTACAACCGAGTAAGCCCGATCGTTAACAAAAGGATCGAGTTATCCTTTTATTCCTGGGATAAGGATTTTTAGGGAGGAGGGTATGATACAAATGAATATCGGGCCGATATAGGTGACGGGCTCTCCATCAATGTGGATTTGACTAAATGGCTTTTTAATGAGCACTTTCTTGCACTTGTATGTCTGAGTATATTTGGAACTATTTAGTTGTTTATTGAAGAGTGCATGGATGAGCCGCGGAGTGGCTCGTTTGGGAAAGTCTTTGACGATTATTACATCGAGAAGTCCATCATTGATTTTTGCTTGTGGAGCAATTACGATATTGTTGCCATACTGGGCCGAGTTTGCAAAGGTAATCAAAAAAGCTTGTTCGGTAACTGGCTCTCCATCGATGATTAGCTCATATTTTTTAGGCTGATACCGATGCAACTCGTTAATGATTACCATCAGGTAGGAAGAAAGCCCTCTCTTGCCGAATTTTGAAAAAGCAAGGCTCACCTGAGCATCAAAGCCCACTCCTGCAATTCCGATGTAGGAATCGTTATTAATGCGAACTGTATCGATCCGTGTAGAGTTCATTTCGTTGATCACCCGAATCGCTTTTTTCTCCTGCATGGGGATTTTTAAGTGTCTGGCTAGACCATTACCCGATCCTTTGGGGATAATCGCTAAGGTCGTATTGCTGGAAATGAGTCCTTTTGCCACTTCATTAACTGTGCCATCTCCACCCACTGCGATGACGAAATGAACCTTGTCCTGAATGGCGTTCCTGCTTATTGTTGTGGCATGTCTAGGGGCTTTGGTATAAGCAATCTTATAATTAAATTGATTGTGGTCAAGATGTTTAATGATAGAGGTCTCGGTGGTGTTTGTCTTTTTTACTCCCGCTTTAGGATTGATAATAAACAAGATTTCTTTTTTTTGCTGAGTACACATGATCAATGTAAAATAAGTAAAGATAAATGGTAAATGGAGAAAAATCATATCTGCGATAGATTTTAATATAATTATAGTCGAGGATATTTTTTCTACAAAGAGAAATATGGATTAAACAACTTTGAAAGGGCTTTTCTAAACAATGTTTTATGCAATCCTAAGCCTCTGTAAATCAATATAAAGAATGATCAATAGAGCGCTATAAAAAGTGTAAAGAAGCAGCCGTTATTAGAAGTAGAGATATTAATAAAAGGGTTCTAGGTGTGCTTTTTAGTTATTAGAGGAAGTAACATGTGAGTTTATATAGCTATAGTATTTTGAGTAAGACGCCCTGATCTTCTGAAGTAGATAAGAGAGGCAAAAGTCTGTATAAAAAGTCTGATGTTTCAATAAAATAAGAGTGTTTAATGGGAATGTTATAGACTCTCTCCTTCCTTTTTTGCCGCCTTGGTGCCAATATGGACAGAGAGAACGTCGCATTCAGTTTGCTTAATGAGTCGATTGGAAGTTGATCCAAAGAAAGAAAGGCCTAGCCCATGTCTTCCATGGCGCCCTACGACAATGAGATCTGCGCTAATATTCTCAGCGGTATGGAGGATTACTTCCATTGTTTGTCCAGTATGGAGAATTAAGCGAGGGAGTGGGACGTTGAACTTCTCACCCAGATGACTCATCTTCTCTTTGGCCTCTTGAAAGAGCTCAGTTTGTCCATCTTTGCAGTTATCAGGGTGCCACGGGCCTCGACATGTATAAAAGTATTCAACAACATGAACGATAGTAAGAATTGCATTATTTGCATGAGCAATCTCATAGGCTCTATCTTCAATGATATGATCATGAGGACTGAGGTCTGTAGCGAGCAAGACATGTTTATATTGATGCATGATATATTCCACGTTAACAGAAAAAATAAATCATAGGAGAATTTTGATCAACCCAAGAACTTTAATTTATTTTTTGATAATGTGATTAAGTAAAAAAATCCTAAAACTAAGATCGTGAGTGAGGGGTGACGAGTGCCTGTTACTGGATAGTATAGAGCAACTCTGTCTACGGAAAAATCGAGCATGAATTAGGTAGCTCTAAACAGAACGGCATGAAAAAAAGATCTCATTCCTGAAGCGCTTAGTATACATACGTTCTAAAATTAACGTTTTGATAGATGAAGAGGTGGCATTTAAAGAAGTGTAGATCTATGCGGACTATTGCAAAAGGCGTGAGCATTATTCCACAGGCATCCAATGCTTGAACAAAACAAGTCACAATCAAAAATCTGATGGGTAGAGAAAAAGTACAGGATCGATCCAGGGGTAAAAACAGAGGGAGATCAATGTAGCTTTTTTACGTCCGAAATGATCTGAAAGTGGCTCTGAAAAGCGCTGGCCAAATCCACAGATTAGCCCTTAATATACTTGAGCTAAGCTGGACCTTATCTTGGATTGTGTGAAAAATCTTGGGTATTATAGGAACTTTTAAAACTTAGATATCTAGTGCACATGCAAAGACAAGGGGTAAGAGAGTGCAAAGGATAGATTAAAAATTAAGATGTTTCATTTTCCTGATCTCCTGGTGCCCCTGCAGTGATGACAAATCTCATGCCTTGTTCAATTGTCATATCGATAGAAGTAACTTTAGATTTTGGCATTATAACGGTAAAACCTCCAATCTGGTAACTAAAAGGAAGGAACACAGCCACCTCATTCTCTTGACCAATTCCTGATGGAAGGCCGTTGAAATTTTCTCGAGTGATTAGACCAATAAGACGCATGCCTTGATAATCGACTGTGACTACTTTTTCGTGTTTACTTCCCCCTTTGACAGTAAAAAAGCTCATGATATCGCAGATAGATCCATAGAGAGTTTTTACAAGGGGGATTTTTTTAAGGGTTTTTTCTCCGAGTGTATAGAGCTTCTGCATGATCCAGCTGTTAATAATCACTCCGATGATAAATATCAACACGAGTGCGATTATAATACTAAGTCCAGGAAAATAATATTTATGCCCAATCAACGCTTGGATGGGGGTTCGAAAGGTGTCTTCGAGAAAGCCAAAGAGCCAACCAATAAGTGCAATAGTGATGACGATCGGTGCAATGGCAATTAGCCCACGCATAAAAATCTTTCCCATAAATTTCCTAGTCAGATAGTTGGTTTACCCAGATGATAAGCTTCTGGATGTTTTCAAAAATATGATTTCCCTAATTCCAAGGGGCCGCTCGGATGCTTACAAAATTTTTTACATCATTGAGTGATTAAGTCCTAGAAAAATTCAGTTAGGGCTTATCGGGTATATAATTTTTTCTTCTTAAGATTAAACGAGACCTCAGGAACAAAGATCATACTGTTTTCATGGGTTAGTTCCTTTATAAGCTCTTGCGATATACGAAACTCATGAATGTATGTTGTACTGTTTGAGGTTTAGTACATCCCAGATCAATGCTTTGCGCTCTTTTTTACACTTTTTTGTATGTTATATAGAAGTTTCTTGAGTTTATAGTCTACTATCATACGCTGAAAATCGATTGGAGAGATAGGTTCATTGTATTTTGATATCATGATATCAGCTTTTTAAGAGTCATGAACTTCTGCACACTGGTAATACATTCCTCTATATCAACTAATAGTTCTACGATGAGTGCAGAGCCGCTTGGAAGTATTATCGATCTAAAGCATATCATATTCATGAAAGACTTAACTAAATGATGCAGAGATGAAGTCCCAATTGATCACATCCCAAAAACCTTCGATGAAGTTAGGGCGTCTGTTGCGATAATCAATGTAATAAGCGTGTTCCCAAACATCTAATGTAAGAATCGGTGTTTTGTTATGCCTGAGAGGGGTATCTGCATTGCTAAGAGGCATGATTTCGAGTGTTCCAGAAGCATCTTTTGCAAGCCATGCCCAGCCTGAGCCAAAGAGTGTTGCTGAGGCATTTGAGAACTTTTCCTTGAAGGCTTTTAAGCTTCCAAAATCTTTCTCAATTGCTGCTTTGAGATTGCCAGTTGGGGATCCTCCACCTGATGTGCTCATACAGTTCCAAAAGAAGGTGTGATTCCAAGTTTGCGCTGCGTTATTAAACACTCCGCCACTTGAGGATTTGATAATGTCTTCCAGGGATTTTTCTGCTTCTGGTTTGCCTGTTACAAGTTTATTTAGATTGGTAACATAAGACGCATGATGCTTATTGTAATGGTAATCCATCTGCTCTTCAGAAACAAAAGGTGCTAATGCTTTAAGGTCGTAGGGGAGATTAGGTTGTTTAAATGTCATTGTATCCTCGATGTTTTTATTGATGATTCATATAATTATTATTCTATCCAGTTAAACCCGCAAGTAAAAAAAGAATAAAGCATGTCTCCTGAAAAAATATGGGTGGTTGGAGGTCTCTTAGATGGGGGCTATGTCCATTTTGGAATTGGAGGCCTTTCATTGGTTACGGATCATATCCCCTATGGAGAGTTAGTTACATTGCACAGTGAAAATCGACTTTTTAAAATTGACGCATACGCATCCGAAGAACAAGTAGATGCTGAGCTAATCAGTTTCGGACAAGGAAAGGGGGGTCATCAAAGGCTTAATTGTTCTTTAAGGTAGACTTATTTGGAAGATTCGATGTAGGCAGAGTGATTTGATTGTACAACATGTATTTACATTAGAACAGAGAAAAGTTTTAATAAATATTATTTCTTGATTACCGATATTGGCTCTGCGGGTCTGATGGTAAAAAATCTAGCTATAATTAAGCAGACAAGAAAAGGAGTTCCAGGCGTTACAATCGGTAAGATTGTAACGCCTGGAACTTCACTCAAAGTGCTTGGTCACGTTTCAGAAACGATCTTGGATGTATCACTCTTTACGATATAAATTCAGTTCAAATTGCCCTTGGTTATTGCGTATGAACGCATAGGTCGCTTGCATGCTGACAGATGCGCTGCCTATGATGTTTGAATCTGAATCCTGTATATAGAGATGGTAGCCTTCAGGCAGCGTAAATTGAATGCGGAGATTAATGACCTGATTGGTGTCATTTACAATAGTGATATTACCATGCAGAGTAATCTCTTCATTGGGTTGTAATTGTCCTTTGAAGGGGCGCGTATCATAAGGAATTTTAAGGCACGCATTGTCTTCAATAGTTTGTTTCTGAATGATAGGGGATTGGTTAATACTTATAGGTTCCATAAATAAACTCCTTGGTTATATTAAGGAGTTTATCACAGAATAGTATTTAACTTGTTTTTTTAATTACTCTTTAAAATCGCGATCCATCACAGTTTTCCTCTTATTGCTTTCAGCAGTTGCTATCGCATCATCACATGCTTTTTCAACAACTGCTGTGAGTGCGGTCATGACTGATGATGAGGTGTTCATTCCTGATTTATTTTTAATATACACTTTAACTTTACTAGCTACGACTAATGTTTCGCCCATTGTATCCTCGTGATTTAGTGTTATAAAATTATGATAACAAATAGACTATTAATGTTCAACAAGGGGGTGGGGGGAGTTTTCTTAGTGAGAAATATTTATTCTCATTAAGAAAAGAGGGCTAAGAGTAATGTGAGTGGAGTAGTCTTAGGGAAACATAACAAGGCGCAGTGATAATTTATCATGATGTAGTTAGGCATCTTACCAAGCATGTGTACCTACCGCTATTTGGTGATGGGAAATGCAATAAGATTCTGATATGACCATAATTCACCAGAAAGAAACGGCTCCAAGACTCTTTAGAGAATTGACTCAGCTTACAATCAGTGGCATTTTGTGTCCTTAGAACTAATAAAATAGATAAAGTATTCCAACAAGTGAATGAATTTAGGGATTACCTTCATGAGGCTCATTCAGAAAAAATATGCATAGGAATAGGAAGACAGAGCAAGTGAGAAGATCATCCAGTTCATTGAAGAAGATTATGGGGTAGGTAGCTCGAACCTTTTTTATATCTTAGATAGGCATTGATGAATATCTAGTAGGGTCTTATAGCAAGATAGGGTTCCGTCTGCAAATCGATTCATCTTTTCTTTCTCAATGGCTCGCAATGAAGGGTATCGTTGATGGATGATCGCCCGTTTGACAATCAGAGGAATCAGCTCATTAATGGAATAACGCTCTTTAATCAGGAAGCTGAGCGCAAGAAAATCCTGTTTCAAGGCCTCTCTATTATAAGACATGCCTTCTAGAAAGGCTTTAGCGCTTCCTTTTGCTAAAAAGCACAGATATCTTAAGGCCGACCGTTTATGCTCCAATGCATCATAGAAAAAAGGCTTGCCAGTGCTGATGGCTTCAAATAGTGATCCATCACCCGTGCAACCAATGAGAGTATCCGTTAGACTCATGAATTTTACAAAATCGCAGTGGGGAATATGATCAGCTACATAGACCCTGAGAATCTTACCCCTTTTGTTGATTTTAATTTTAGACTGATAACCCTTGTGGTAGATCACTATTTTCTCTAGATTCAAGGTTTTAGGATCGAATTCAGGAAAAGAGAGCATTAATAGGTCGACATCTCTTTTGTCATCTTCCAGAAGTTCAAGTAGCTTAATAAGAAACTCCTGATTACCTTTTTTGCTACTTGTATAACTCATATTAAATGACGCTCCCTCCTGCATCCAGTCGGTGATTTCTTGGGTTACAATCGAATCCAAAGAGCTCGTTTCTGGAACTTCCTTAATGAGGACCCCTTTTTCTAAAAAATGAAAACCCATACAACGATTGCCTGTGCGCGGTTCAAAGTCTCTCGTTTCGATCATTCCACATTCACCGAGTGATTCCACGTGAGAAGAGAGTTCTGCAATGTGAGGGAAGTAAGTAGGGACTTGGAAGATTAAATCAGCGGTATCTAGAAGACCTCTTACTTGATTTGATGGATATTCATAGATGACTTGGTTCGATGTCTTACCAATATAGGGGATCAAGTGGCAGGTGTGGGGATGATTGATTTTGCGATCTTTATGAAGCAGTAGTATACAGTCCAGTTCAATCTGGGGAAAAGCCTTTTTAAGAATTTTAGCAACTTCAAGTTGAGCATAGTAATCTCCATATCCACCAATCACAAAAGTAAGTAGCATGACTCTTACATTTTTAGGTAGCTTTACATCGCGATACAAGCTCAAGAGCGTATTGTCAATATAAGAACGAATGAGCTCTGAAAAACCGAACTGTGGTATTTGCGAAATGGGTTTGGGGTAAGCATAAAGGGGAACATTAAGCTTATTAAGTTCGCTTTCAGAAATGAGTTCTCTAAATAAAATTTCTTCAATCATCATAACTTTTCTTTTATACATAATTGTAATAACAGGGTAACATTAATTTTATACAACAGTGCTGCTTAGGGTTTAAATGAGACAAATACTGAACTGACTGGGCATGGAAAAACCTTCGATAAAGGAATTTCGGTACAGAGGTGTGGAGTGTTAGATAGAAAAATTATCTTGCTGAATAACGTAGTTAGAAAGAAGCAAGATTTTACTTTCCCCATGACCCCCTCTCTACAATCTCTATGATCAAGAAAGCTTAGAAAACCCTTCGGTCTCTTGCCTTCATTGTTAAAGGATCCCTCTCTATGAAAAAGAAGGAGGTCTGAAGTAGGAGCTCGTTTAGAGAAAGTCTTGTGTTCATCATTGCCTCATCAGGCCAACGACTACGACACATAACAACTTAGAATGATCGCTTCAGGAACTCACTTCATTAAAATTAGAGAGCTTCACAGCAGAATTTCATTAGCTGGATGACTCTTCTCGTTCTTGCGTTATTTTTTCAAAGGAAGAACGAAGGTCTCGGAAATTTTCTATGAGTAATCCAAAGTCTTGTTTTCTAAGGGCAATGAGATCTACCGAAGAAAGGCAGCATACGGTTGCGCTCCGATTTTTCTGATTAAGAAGTGCCATTTCTCCAAAAAACTCTCCTTTGCTGAGGGTGCACACTTCTGACTTCTTTCCATCGATTGTTTTAAAAATGCCTACCTTTCCTGAGATGATGATATAGAGAAAGTCTCCAAAGTCATTTTCATGAAAGATGATCTCATTTTCTTCGAAGTGGAGTTGTCTTACACCCTGTGTTGGTGTGATTTTCAGTTGAACGGGTTCAATGGGGATCATCGCCTCTAGGAGCCAAGACAGTCCCACTTTGACTTTTCTTCCGAATCCCGGAAGTTTCATTAAATAAATCATGCGCCAGAGTATCCAGGCGGTGAGACCAGAAAACTTTAGTTTACCAAAAAGTTGAGCAACGGCGCAATGATGTCCGAGTGCTCCTAGCATTCCTAAAGTTTCAAATTTAAAGATTTTTCTCTTTTTACCATCGATGGTAGCTACAATATTATGAGCGAGCACCCTTGCTTCTCGGATAGCAAACTGCGCAGTGGGAGGACAGAATCCCTCTAGCTTTGCTTGAGGCACCATGGCGCAATCACCAAGTGCCCAAATATTCGTTTGTCCTTCGACCAGAAGTTCAAGATCCACTTTGAGTTTCCCTTTGATATTTGCAAGGTTAATCGTTCGTAGGAGAGGGTTTGGGGAGGATGGGGAAGTTGAGATGATCGTTTTACTCGGGATTCTCTCCCCAGTGTCTAAAATGGCTTCTTCTGGAGTCGCTGTTTGTAAGCGCGTATTAAAACGAATTTCGACCCCTCGTTTTTGTAAAGTCTCTCCTGCGTATACACCAAGAGAAGGGCTGAGTTCCCGGTCCATTAGGCGGTTTTTGCTATGAATGAGAATAACGCGGATATCTGATTGTTTAATCGTTGAGTAGGTTTTCGCTAATTTTCGAGCAGAGTCGTTGACTTCGGCTACCACTTCTGTTCCTGAAAACCCACCACCACTAACGACAAAGGTAAGAATTTGCTTTTTGATGGCGCCATCTGGAAGATTGGCAGCTGTTTCTATGGCATCGATCACTCGGTTGCGAATCAAGAGGGCGTCTGCTAAGTTCTTAAAAGCCATTGCATGTGCATGAAGACCTGAATTGGTGTGAAAATCCGTCACCCTCCCCAAAGCAAAGATCAAGTGATCATAATAGACATAATCCGGAGAATGTGTGAACTGGGGAGTGAGGATCACTTCTTTCTTTTCAAGATCGATATTCTCAATTTTACGAAAATAGAGTTTTGTTTTAAGGAGGAGGTGGCGCACGGAACTAATTGTATCTAAAGGCCCTATTGAGCCACCGGCCACGTCAGCAAGCATTGGTTGATAGATAAAATAATTTTCTTGATTTACAAGAGTGACTTCAATGTCAGTGCGTTTTTTCAGGGACTTCTCTAGATACATTGCTGTATAGATGCCACCGAAACCTCCGCCAAGTATGACAATACGTGTTTTTTTCATAACCACACATCAATTATATTATATTTATCCTTGTATTACTAAATAAAATAAAAATCAATTTTTTTAATTTTGATGTCTAATAAAATGTAATTCAAGATAGTACTGTTGGGATTGCAAGCTAATATAGGATAGATGCAGATGAAAGAAAAGTATGTATAATGATAAATTTAGTAAGAACATTCTTTAGGTGAAGAAATTTAGTAGAAAATATTAGTTCTATAATTATTGGTATATTGAATATTATCTGTATTGCAGATTTTCTATGAAATTCGTAGTTGGGTTTTTCCCCGGTATATTTTTGAATGGAAATTATTCAGGTTATGAAGTTCTACTGTATTCAAAGGGGAGGGGGATCCATTGTTTTCTAATACAGCAACTGCTGAAATTCTATGTAGAGAAATTAGGTAACAAGGGTTTTAGTTCATGTGCTATATAGAAATTAGGAGGTGTAATATGGGTGAATATTTCACTATTCTTCATCAACCGTCGCATTCTACAAAATTTGACAAGTATCCAGAGCTCTTTCGGAAAGCGGTGGATCTTGTTCAAATCCCCCCCAGTAAGATTCTTTCTTTTGGATGTTCTTCGGGCGAAGAGTGTTATACGCTTAGGAAATACTTTCCGAATTCAGAGGTAGTTGGTTGTGAAATTGATCAGATCCTCGTCAATCAGTGTAAGGTTTGTAATACCGACCCAGGAGTGCAGTTCATTCATAGTCGGTTTGATTTACTCAAGAAATTTTCCCCCTATAACCTGATTTTTGCGCTCAATGTCTTTGTACGTGATGTAAAGCACCCAGACCTTTACCCTCTTTATTTGTTTTCCTATTTTGAAGATCAGATTGAGCAGTTTGACCAGATCTTAAGTTCGGATGGGATAATTGTAATCTGTAATTCTCAACATGATCTGAAAAAAACTAGGTTCTATAAAGAGGGAAAGTATCAAATGATGTGTCATGATCAGTTTGCACCTAATTTCTATCAGAAAATTAGTCAGTAGCAATTTTGATTTATTCTTTGATAATCAGAGTTCTCTCTTTCCATTTTCCTTGAAGATAGCGAATATAGTTAATAGAGGTTGCTAGAATGCTATAAAACACCCAGATACAGAACGCTATCTTGATGGAGCCTTTCGATTTGACAACAAAGTAATAGGTAGGAAGGAGCATGAATACCCAGATGGCTATCGTACCGGTGATTAAAAGGAACATGGTATCTCCAGCAGAGGTCAGGATTCCTGAGTACAACCAACGTAGGTTCTCAAAGGTGATGTAAATAGTAGTTGCAATAAGACCAAATTTAATGAGTGATTTGATTTCAGAAAAGCTCATGTGTGTCTCTAGTATCCCCGAATGCTGTAATGTTTCAGGATTTACAAAGAAAAAGTGAATCAAAGGATCTGGATAAATGATCAAGAAAATCGATATACAGAGTAGAAAAATGGATATGAGTAAATAGCCTGAGCGAAGAACTTTTTTTATCTCACCTATTTGACCTGCTCCAATGAGATTTCCAGAGAGTGCGGCCGCTCCCTTTTCCAAGCCGAGTCCAAAGAAGAGAAAGAGAAGTAGGATACTCTGACAGATACTCGCAACGAGGATATGGACTTCGCTAATTTTAGCCATAAACCAATAAAAAACCGCCCAAGCAAAGACTTCAAATGCTATAAAAATAGCAGGCGGTAGGCCTGTTTTAAGGATCCTAGAGAAGAGACCCAACTGAAATCGCCATTGACCTGTCCCAAACTCTCTTTTATTCTGAGGTTTTAAGAAAACATAGCTGAGAATACAGATCTGTACAAAGATGCCAATGCCAGTCGCTACTGCAGCACCTGGGATTCCATAAGAGGGAATCCATCCCTTGATCCCAAAAATAAGGATGGGATCTAGAATAATATTCACAAGATTACCAGCGATTGCAAGCCACTGAATAATTTTCGTTTTTCCTTGTCCGATGAAAAAAGCAGAAAGCGCTGCTAGCATTGTAAAGAGTGGTGAAAAGCAAACATTCCATTTAAAGTAGGTAAGCTCGTTAACATTGAAAATATTCATTTGAGATAAGAAAGAACCTCCAGAAAAGGCAAGAGGAATGAAAAAGAAGATGGAGAGAACTGCCAGCCAGATCATTTGCCAGATAACCGATCCAAGTTTCCTATATTGTTTGGATCCATTATACTGAGCGATAAATACCTGTGCTATTGCAGCAAGTGTGGTGAATATGAGCTGCGCTGACCAAAAAAGCGTTCCAGCACTGGCTGCAGCCTTGAGCGCGTTAGCAGAGTAGTTTGCTAGAAAGAGGCGGTCGACGAAGAGCATCGACATCATGGAGAAGAAAGAGATCATTAATGAAAATGAGATTCCCCATAAAGCTTTTAATCCACTGGCTCTCATCTGATGCATATTTATAATACCTCTTAGAGGTATCCTATAGAATCCTTCAATAAATCTGTAGAGAAAAAAATTGCATGAAATGGATGGATTTTGTATTGTTATATTCTTTCTGTAATAAAATCTTTCAGAAAGAAAAGCCCCATATTTATAGGGGGTTGCTATTTTGACAGTAGAAGTAAAGTGGTGATAGTGTTTAGAGTTCGATCTAAGGATTATATGTTTTAATGAGGAGTACATCTGTCCTTCCTATTCTCTATGGAACATCTTGGAACTCAACATAGAGTACCTCTGGAAAACAGATCTTATTCGGATGTGTAGTCTGCAACTCGATTACATAACATTGGAGGGGCTAATAATGAAGTAAGAATGTTTTTTGGCCTTTGTACACACAACTTCTTACATTATAGAAGTTAATTTTATATGAATCTTTGGTCCAATCGTAAGGAGAGAAGAGTTAAAGGGAGAGATAAAAATACTTTCTCTATGAACAATCTACTCGATGTATGATTGAGATATTATGTAGAATCATCACTTTTTCCTACTGTCAAACGTATGAGGGGATTTAGCTCAGTTGGTAGAGCGTCTGATTTGCACCCAGAAGGTCAGGAGTTCGACTCTCCTAATCTCCATTCTTGGATGGCTCTTGAAAACGGAACATAACTTTTAAGAGTGACTAGTTCTATGCGGTTATAGCTCAGCTGGTTAGAGCGCGACACTGATAATGTCGAGGTCCCAAGTTCAAATCTTGGTAACCGCATCATTCCGCAGTTTTTCAATAAACACTTGAGAGAGTGTTCTCCTAAATTTTTTTTGTGCAATCCGAGACCTCTGTACATCAAAATAAGGTAAAGTAGGCATATTCGATGAGATGTGCTACTTTGAGTTCAAGTGATGAGTTATGCTTTAAAAAGAGTTGTGATCTGATTTCTCAGTAGTCGTCATTCAGATCGGCATGTAATTAGAACAACTAGTCTATTTTCCCTTAAGAAAACCAAGAGTTATATTTCAAACCATCTGAGCTGAATGATCCAACGAGTGCGGGGTTTTTTTAAAACAGAGGAAGTGGTGGATACAACTATAAAATGATAGTAAGCGATTAGCTTCCTAGAAATGTTTACTCGGGTTGGATCAACTGGAGCGGTCGGTTTTTATGTAGGTGCTCTCGAAGATGGCAGTAAGTAAGGACTATGTACATTTAAGTGGAGATGGCTTCTGCTGTGGGTTTTTTGATTCTGATGTAACCTTGTTTGAGCTCCGACTGATAGATGATCCATAGGCCGCATGAAACCACGCCTGTGGATACAAAGATTATCCAGGATGGCTTCTCTCCTAAGATCATCCATCCACTCAAGGAGGCGAAGATTGGGCTAAGCAGTCCCATAAAGGATAGGAATGTTACTGTAAACTTTTTCAGCATATATCCGTAAACGTTATAGCAAATAACATTTGAGATGAGTATGATTAATACCACAATGGATAAGAATTCAGAGGTGTGTCCGAGTACAATTGGTGTGGGATTCCAGGATTCAACGAAGGTCGAGTGTATTAAAGCAAGCGTTCCTCCTAACAGCATGCTGTAGCCATTTGCTAGAAGTGGTGAAACCGTATCATCTTTAACGACCATACGTAGAAGTACCCATCCGTAGATCGAAAAAAAGGTTGCTCCGATCAAGGCGATGTCTGGCCAGGATAAGAAGCTACACGCTCTAAAGAGATTTTCTGATCCGCTCTGTATGAGAAGCACTGGAAAAAACCCCAGCATTCCAATGAGCATGCCTAGTATTTTTCGCTTGTTAATTTTTTCATTGAAATGGATATAAGAGAGGATTGTTGCGATGAAGGGGGAGAGTCCGTAGATAAAACAGGCTTTTGCTGCAGAAAGGTATTGAAGTCCCCAGAATTCTAAAATATTTGTGAGGTAGATGCTGAAAAAAGCGAGGGCGATAAGGGGGGGGATGAGTTTCTTTCCAATTTTTAGAGATTTTGGTTTACTGATAGCAAGGAATCCTATCAGAAGTATTCCGGCAAAGAGCATTCTAAATCCAGTAAGGAAGATAGGAGGGCTGTGTTGAAGGGCTATTTTTCCAAAAGAGAAGGCGCTTGACCAAATGGCGTACATTAATGCTACAAAGAAGACAGACATGCTTTGATTCCGTTTAGAAAAAAGAACATCTTAACATATTTGATTTAGTGGATCAATTCAAATAATCACTATGATACTGTCATGTTTTATTGTCATGGATGTGTGTGTAGGGTCGCTTCTGGACTGAATGTAATACTTATTAATGTAAAGATACTGATCTCTGTTATTTAGTATACAACACTATATTATATAGTGGTATCAAAATATAGTGGTATCAAACATTCAGTGTATGAGGGATTTAAATAATTTTATTCATAATTGCATTACGGCAATCTTTCATATGTTGAACCATAAAATAGAGATTATGAATGGAAGCAAGAGACATGAAGGTCATCTCTTTGGCTTTGTACAAATGGTGTAGATACGCTAATGAAAAGTTTTGACACGTATAGCAGAAGCAGGTTTTTTCGATTGGAGTATAAAGTTTCGAGTTGAGAGTTTTGCTGATTCTCCAGATTCCTTGTTTTGTGAGTAGGGTTCCGTGTCTTGCGGCTTTGGTGGGATAAGAACTATCGTAGGTATCAATACCGAGAGCAATGCAATGATTGATTGATGCGAGATCCCCAATTCCAAGAAGGTGGGTGGGCTTATTTTCGGGAAGGCGGGGTATGGTGACTTTTAGTAGGTCATACATCTCTTGTTTTTCTTTGCCCATACTTCCGCCGATTGCATACCCGTCAAAAGGAAGAGTTGTTAGGAAATCGGTACTTTTTTTGCGCAGTTCATGATCGACTCCTCCATGAACAACAGCGTACATTGCTTGTCCATTGGGATTTTTCAAGTGAAAATTAAGTGATCGTTTTTCCCAAACATGTGTGCGCTCGAGTGAGTGTTTCAGCGCGTTTGGATGAATGTGGTAAGGTGGGAGCTCATCGAATGGGATGATGATGTCTGCACCGAGATCTTTTTGTGCGGCAACTGAAGTTTCTGGTGTGAGGAGCACTTTGACGCCATCGCGATAGGATCTAAAAAGTACACCATCATCGCAGATCTTGAGGACGGTACCCCCTCCTTTTTTTTTCTTGCCTTTACTCTTTAGTTCATTCGCAACAGAGCCATATGCCAAGCTAAATACTTGGAAGCCCCCAGAGTCGGTAATAATCGGCATATTACGATTGATAAACTTATGCAGACCGCCTGCTTGTTTGACCAAATCGGTTCCGGGCTGGAGCATCATGTGATAGGTATTGCAGAACATAAGTTGAAGGCCAATTTCAGAAACCATTTTGTTATCGAGTGCTTTCAGCGTGCCATTTGTTCCTACGGCGACGAAGTTAGGGGTATCAATGATACCATGAGGCGTATGAATCCTGCCAATTCGTGCTCTAGATTTAGTGGATCTATATAGTACTTCAAACTTGAATGCCGTCATATTTTTATCACCCGTTTAGAGAAAGATATGAGAGGGGTCATACATATAATGATGATTAACTTGATCATAAAGCTCACTAAAATGATGTGTAGCATATTATGGATGAGGCCATAGAGTCCGAGAAAGCTAAAAAGGAGGGTGTCATTGAGTTGTGAGATAGCTGTTGCGGATCCAATGCGCAAGGCTAGAGGTCTCATTCCGATCCGCTGCATCCAAGATAGAGTTGCTATATTAATTTTCTGTGCAATAAGCATGCAGCATGTGGAAGCAGCGATGATACGCGGAGTAGCGGATAGAATTTGTGAAAAGGACTCTTGGGCTGTGTCATGAGGGCTGGGGAGATAGAACAGGTGTATCTCTGACATTACACAGAAAAATGTCATTAAAAATAGGGTAATCCACATGGTTTTTTGAGTGATTTTTTCCCCGAAGTATTCTTGAAGAAGACTAAAAGAGAGAAAGGCTCCTATGGTGAATACATCGCTACAGGTAATCGTGCAGTGGAATAGCTCTATCTGTTTGATAATAAAGAGATTGCCGAGGATCGCTTGAAGAACAAAGGATGCAATGAGAGCTTCTTTTCCGAGTTTTAAAGCACAAAATACAAAGGTAATCATAATGAAGATGTGGGAGAAAAAGATGATCTCGTTCATGATTTGATTGCAATACCTTCAGGCACATGCAGAGTGGTTGTAGGGTAAGCACACTCGGCTCCATGAGAGTCTATGATTGTAATGATTTTCAAGAATACCTCATGCTGGATTCCTTGGAATTTTACCCAGTCCGTTGTTTTAGTGAATGTATAAACTTGAAAATTGAGAGAGGAAGGAGCAAACTCAATTATTTTGACACAGGTTACTAAATTTTGATCGATTTCAGGATGCTCAGCAAGCATTCTTTCTATATCGAGAAGGATTTGGTCTGCTTTGGTTGCATCATCGTAACGAATACCGATCGTTGTCTTAATCCGCCTGTTTGTCATACGGGATGGATTCTGAATGGAGATCATGGAGAAGATTCCATTGGGAACAAAGAGAGGGCGTTTATCAAATGTGCGGATTCGTGTAAGGCGCCATCCAATATGTTCGACAACTCCTTCGATGTCTCGATCGGGGGATCTAATCTTCTCACCAACTGTAAAGGGACGATCGAGAAAGAGCATGAGTGCACCAAAGAAGTTGGCAAGGAGGTCTTTTGCTGCAAAACCGATTACTAAACCTCCCGCACCACCAAAGGTGAGGACAGCTGAGACGGAGACTCCAGTGGTTTGCAGAGCGATAAGAATACCAGTAATGAATATTGCTACTTTGAAAAGTTGGCAAATCGATCCTATGGTTGCTGTATCTAGCCTGTCCTCTGCAGTCTTTTGTCGTTCGATTACAGAAGTTTCGATATTTCGGGTCACTCTTAGGAAGAACCAAATGACAGTAACGACAATCCCTAGGTCACGAATAGAGGAAATCGAGTGGAATAAGATATTGTATTCAGGGGTTCTTGAGATAATTATGCCAGCAAAGCTAATTCCAATGATCCAGATGAAGACTTTCAGGGGGCGTTGTAGCGCATTGACAATGGCTTTATCCCATATAGTATGAGTTTTTTTAAGTTTAAATAAAACTCGTTGAATTATTCGGGAGAGAACAGAGTTTACAATAAGTGTAAAGAGGAGGCTTAGAAAAACCTGAATAAACCAATCTCCCCCATGCGTTACTTTCATGATTGTTAGCCAAATTTGACTCAATTTGTTCACCCTATGAATATTTGTATTTGTAAGCGCTGTCAGTTTTAATCAGATCAGCAAGGACTGTGATTTTTGCTTTACGCATTTTGTGTTTCACTTGATCGAATTGTAATTTTGGGGAATCATTATGGAGTTTTATCCAATACCCTCGTTCATATCTGTGTTAACTCCAAGCTTTTTTGCGTTCTTCTTTCCAGGTGATGTATCTGGATTCGGTATGATCACTCAGTGTTAAGTTTAGATTATTAAGTGCTCCTAGCTGATATACTGTCCTTCTAGTTAGAAGAGTTTTTGAAGTTCCCCAGCTTCGTGAAGCTGAATAATAATATCACAACCTCCAATGAACTCACCTTTAATATAAAGTTGAGGAATTGTGGGCCAGTTAGAGAATTCTTTAATCCCCTGACGTAATTCATTATCTTGAAGCACATTGCGCGTTGTATAATCGATATTAAGTTCGTTAAGCACATCTACTACTTGTGAAGAAAATCCACATTGGGGCATGAGCTTGGATCCTTTCATGAATAAGAGTACGGGGTGTTTCATTACTTCTTCCTTAATCTGTTTGATAATCTCAGTCATTTTTTTCCTTCCACTGCTGGGGGGTATATGTTTTCAGTGCTAGCGCATGAAGAACAGTTTCAAAAAGATCCTTTAAACTGTTCATCACTAATTGATGTTGCTTGAACAGGGGAATACCCATGAAGAGTTTTGAAATTACAATCGCTTCGAGATGTACCCCATCGTTTCTAGGATCGAGAATATGCACTTCAGCATCGCTGAGTGTCTCTAGTATTTTAGTTTTTATTATTTCAGATTGATTCACATAACGATTATAGGAACAATCGGAAAAAAAAAGAAGGGTTTATCTTTTTTTTTTGATGATCTGGTGATCTATGGACTATTTAATATGCTAAATGTCTTACTTCTATCTGATTGAGATTCTTAGTGATGGGATGGATTCGACTGGTTTGGTATGTTACATAAGTAAGGACGGGGGTGCAATACGCTGTCACTCATTTTCAAGGGGCCTTCATGCAGGGTTGGTCATCACTTTGCAGATGATCAAGCTCTCCTGATTGGTAGAATCAAGAAAATGATGGAATCAACAGAGGATGCTTACGCAGGTTCTACTATGCTTCCTTTTAGACATGATATCATGTTATCATTTCTGTATAGGAAGTACGAGAAAAGACAGCTGTTTTATTTTTATTGAGGATCATTCTTTGATCGATATGGAGCGAAATGGCCTTTTAAGAAAATTGCAGATGCAAGTTAGTTCAGTAGAGCATCGTATAGGGAGGTTCATTGAGGCAAGCCTTGATCTTTTTGGGGCGGCAGGCTTGATTATGCAATTGTCAGGTCAGCGAAAAACGCTCAGCAATGAGCGGACATTCTCGCACGACCTCATCTTCTGTGATTTTCCTATGAACTTCAAAAGCGGATTCGAATAAAACATCGGTTGATCGAGGGATCTATATAATGATAAGGATGTGAAGGTGAATCTCTTTATGTCGGTAAGAAATCCCAAGATAGTCGCGACGATTTCCCTTTGATTTTGACAAGAAAGTATTGTAGTATATTTTTGATAGGACACATTACGATCATAAAACGAATTAGATCCAAATAACATAAGTTTTATGAACTTAGGGGGTATATGTTGAAAGGGATTAAACGCGTAGCGGTGACAGGCGGGAGTGGGCAGATAGCTTATAATCTTCTTTTTCGAATTGCAAGTGGAGGACTTTTCGGGGCAGACCAGCCCATTGCACTAAATATTCTAGACGTTCCACTGGCATTAGAGGCTCTCAAAGGCGTCGTAATGGAACTTGAAGATTGTTCGTTTCCACTCCTTCAGGAAATCAACATTGGGGTCAGTATGGAAGAGCTCTTTGAAGATGTGAACTACGCAATTCTCGTGGGATCTAAGCCTCGAGGACCAGGGATGAAGAGGAACGACCTCATTAGAGAAAATAGTACAATCTTTGTTGATCAAGGGAAAGCTCTCAATAGAGTTGCTGCAAAAGATGTGCTTGTTTTTGTAGTAGGAAATCCTTGCAATACAAATTGTTTGATTGCGATGCATAATGCTCCAGATATTCCCAAGAATCAGTTCTGTGCCATGACCAGGCTTGACCAAAATCGAGCCTACACGCAGCTCGCTCTAAAAGCCAATGTTTTGACTACTGATGTGGATAAGGTGATCATTTGGGGGAATCATTCCGCAACTCAAGTGCCAGATTTTATCAATGCAACGATCAATAATCAGCCTGTTAGTGAAGTCATTAAAGACCGCAGGTGGTTGGAAACCACTTTTATTGAGACGATTCAAAAAAGAGGGGCCGCAGTGATTAAGGCCCGTGGGAAATCTTCAGCGGCTTCTGCTGCAAACGCTATCATTGATGGAATTCATAGTTATACTCAGAAATCAAACCATCTATTTTCTTCAGGTATTTGGTCTGATAACAACCCTTATAACATCCATGATGGACTTGTTTTTTCATTTCCTTGCAAATGGAACTCTAAAAACAAAGTAGAAATCGTTCCAGGGTTTGAATGGGATGAATTTCTTGAAGCACAGATTCTGCGTACAGAACAAGAACTTCTTGAAGAAAGAGATTTAGTATCTCACTTATTATGATATCGGTTATAGAAAGAGAAATAGGTTCTACTGCCTGTGTGATACCTGATGTGTCAAATAGCAAGAAAAATGTAAGCCTTTATTAGCCTTTATTTGTAAAAAATGATTCTTATATCAAGGAGAGAAATATGACGGATAGTGAAGTTATTTTCGAAGTTAAAGTAGACAACCTAGAAACTGGAATGCGAGGATATCCAATTGGCTATTGCACTACTTCTAATGTTGATCCGATTAAAGGGGTTTTCTACAAAGGATCTTCGATTTCCAAACTTTATAAAAATGATCCTGAACAGGTGATTTCTCTGTTGATGTATGGGAAAGGTGGAGATGTCCAAGCTTTAAAGAAGGTACTTGCTGCAAACGCCGCAATCCCCACGATACTAACTGAGCACATCGAAGCCCTTCCACGCCAAGGGTCTCCTATGAAGCTGCTTAGTATGGCTGTTCAGATGCTGGGCATGCTTGAAGGCACCAAAGATTACGTAAAAGATCAAATGAACTTGATTGCAAAAATGCCCCACCTTGTTGCAACTGTCATTAATTATCATGCAGGTTGGGGGAAAACACCAGAGCCTAATTCTAAGCTTGGTTATATGGAAAACTTTGCTATGATGCTGAATGCTCCGGATTGCAATAAAACAACTCTCACAGAGATGATGCAACTTTTTAATATTCTTCATTACGATCATGGAGGAGGGAATTTGTCTGCCTTTGTTGGGAAAGCGGTGGCATCAGGACTACAAGATATGTATGGATCTATCGCGGCATCTATGCTGGCTCTTGGAGGCCCAAGACATGGAAATGCTAATCGAGATAGCTTGGAGCTGGTGCAAGAGGTCCTTTCAGAGGTTGGAGAAAAAGCGACATTTGAAGGTGTAAAAAAGATAATACGCACACGGTTTGTTAAAAAAAAACTGATTTTCGGATTTGGTCACGCTGTGCTTCGCGCAGAAGACGTGAGAGCTACTATTCTCTATGAATTTGTACAAAGAAATTATCCTGACTGCCCTCTTGTAAAAATTGCCCTGCTTCTGCGAGAAGCCGCGGTTGAAGTGCTCAGAGAAAATTCAAAAATCTCCAATCCCTACCCGAACGTTGATGCGATCTCAGGGACTGCTTTATCTGCTGTGGGATTTGCACAATCTCAGTATTTCATCCTACTTTTTGGCCTTTCGAGAGTAGTGGGAGTATCGACCCAAATCATTTATGAAAGAAACGAAGCGCGGGGTGGCAAGGGAACCCCTATTATTCGTCCAAAATATCCTTACAAAAGTAAATAAAGTATGATGCGGGCTCTCCTCTAAAGAAAGAAGCAGGCGCCTTATTATCTGAATTATCTGAGCAGGGCGCTTATGATACTGCCTCATAATATGGAGGAACCACTTACGTAGAAAGCTCATCCTTTGACTTCCTCGAATTAGGTGAATTAAGTGGGTTAACTTCTTGCGAAATATTCATAAAATACCCAGAGTTGCCTAAAGGCCTTTGTTATGGGGGACTATATCGACTATGGGATATGGCGGTAGAGGAACTTCCTGTCATCGAGGAGGCGAAGGATTCATTTTAAAGAGAATTGACAACACTCTTAAGAGAGCTTATTATCTCTTGCGAGATCTATGTATTTAATCATCAAAAAATTACAGAATCTAAGCTTAAGTTTACTTATGAAAGTTGCTATCATCGGAGCAGGGTTTAGCGGCCTTGCACTATGTTATCATTTACTAAATAGCCACGGTGTGTATGTCACCATTTTTGAAGCAAACGACATCGGTAGTGGTGCCTCAGGTGCTTCGTCAGGACTTCTCAACCCTTATTTTGGAGAACATGGGAGATGTAGTGATCGCGCCCATGAAGGAATGGTCGCAGCAAAAGAACTACTTGACTTAACTGAAAAGTGGCTTGGTCAACCTGTTTACAAACAGGGGATCATGCACATCTCAGCAAATGCCAAGCAGGTAGTTAGCTGGGGAGATCACCACACTCGTTTTACGGATGTACGGGAACTTACAGACACTCATTACAGTAACTATTTCTCCCTTCCTCAACCGCGTCAGCTCATTGAGTCAGCAATGACGGTGTTCCCGGCAAGGTATTTGCAAAGTTTATGGCAAGTGTGTAAATCAATGGGGGCCAAGCTCGTTAAGCAAAAGATCATCAACTCAAAGGAGGTTTCCGATTACGATCAGGTTGTTTTTGCAGTCGGTAGTTCTGTGAAGCTTTTTGAAGAGTGCGCGCATCTTCCTCTTAAGTTTGTAAAGGGGCAATCCCTTTACTGCAAAAGACCAAGTGACCTTCCCCCACTTGATTATAGCGTGGTAGCTAAAGGTCATGTGGCAATTAGCCCAGACCCCGATTATTTTTATTTGGGATCGACCTATGAACACACTTTCACAGATGTGAAACCAAATCTCGCCATTGCTAAGGAAAAGATATATTCTCAAGTGGAAACATATTTTCCTCGAGGGTCAAAGGTGGATGTGGTAAATTGTTACAGTGGAATCAGAGTGGTTTCACTCAAAAGTTATCATCCTATTGTAGAGCGCGTTGGCTCCAAACATTTTGTAATGACAGCGATGGGATCGCGCGGACTGCTCTATCACAGCTTGCTCGGAAAAGAGTTGGCTCAAGAAATTATAAGAGGTATGGCATGAAAAGGAGTTTGCTTTTCTTAGGATCTGGCGGGTCAATGGGTGTTCCCATCATAGGTTGTGATTGCCAAGTGTGTACATCAAGCATTTCCAAGAACAAGCGTACAAGACCCTCTGTACTCCTTAAATTCGGAGATAAAAATTACCTGATCGATGTTGGTCCTGATTTTCATGCTCAAGCACTTAAGCACAAAGTCAACCATCTCGATGGAGTGATGATCACTCACGCCCATTATGATCATATAGCAGGACTCGATGAGCTTCGCATCTATCATTTTAGGCAAAAAAAGCCAACTCCCTGCTTACTCTCAAAGGAAACTCTCCAAGAGCTTAAAGTCCGTTACCATTACTTGTTTAGTCCAGGGAAAAATGAAATGCATTCCGCCAACTTTGATTTTCAAACTCTTCCTGATGACAATGGTAGTGTGACCTTTGGCGATCTGAGGCTTAAATACATCAGCTACACTCAATCGGGCATGAAGGTGAATGGATTTCGATGCAATAACCTTTCTTACGTCACAGATATTCACGAGTATTCTGAAAAGATATTTAATCTTCTTAAAGGGACTTCAACACTCGTCGTAAGCGCTCTTAGATGGGAACAATCGCCAGTACATTTTAGTCTCGATGAAGCGATTGACTTTGCTAATAAAATTGGTGCTAAGCAGACCTATTTTACGCATATTACTCATGATATTGATTATGAGACGACAAGCAAGAAACTCCCTGCCTGCATGGCTCTAAGTTATGATGGATTAGAAATTGAAGTATGACTGAAGAAGGCGAAGAGAAACTCTATGAAGACGTTAAATATGAAATTACAGATCTTAAAACTGTATTTTTGATTGGTGTCTACTTTCAAACAAGAGATCTAGAAAATTGCAAAGAGCATCTTGATGAGCTTGAAGATTTAGCTAATACTTATGGCTTTGAAGTTGTCAAAAAAGCTCTCTGTCCTCTAAAAAAAATCGATGCAAGAGCCTATCTCGGTTCGGGTAAAATTATAGAGCTAGTTGAACTCGCTAAAGAGTATAAAGCCGATGTTATTATTTTTGATGATGAGATTTCACCTAATCAACAGCGCAATCTCGAGCTTGCCTTTAAAAAACCTCTTATTGACCGCACAGAACTCATATTAGAAGTCTTTGCTCAACGAGCAGAAACCAAGGAAGCGAAGATTCAAATTGAACTTGCAAGATCCCGTTACCAGTTGCCCCGCCTCAAAAGGCTCTGGACTCACCTTTCTCGTCAACGGAGTGGAGGTCAGGGATATCTGCGTGGTGCAGGGGAGACACAGATTGAGATTGATAGACGTCTTTTACGCAAATGTATTAACAAGCTGCAATGTAATATTAAAGAAGTTTATCAATACAGAGCTCTTCAACGAAAAGCGCGTCAGCGTTGTGGAATTCCAACATTTGCCATTATTGGTTATACAAACGTAGGTAAATCTACTCTTCTTAATGCACTTACCAATGCAGGGGTACTTGTTGAAGATAAACTTTTCGCTACACTTGATACAACTGCCCGCAAATTCTCCCTTCCTAATCATCAGCAGGTTTTGCTTATTGATACTGTTGGTTTTATCCGCAAACTTCCCCATACACTTGTTGAAGCCTTCAAAAGCACACTTGAAGAAGCTCTTTTCACAGATGTTCTAATCCATCTTGTTGATGCGCATCATCCACTTGCTGTAGAACAAGCTGAAGCAACCTACGAAGTTCTTCGAGATCTGAAAGCTGAGGATAGGGCTGTGATTACTGTTCTTAATAAGATGGATCTTTGTGATGACGAAGTAGTCATCAGTACATTCAAAGCCAAATATCCAGACACTATTACGATCTCAGCTAAGACGCATGATGGATTCGAGTCATTAATGGAGCTAATGCAAAAGGAAGTGCAAAAGCTCCGTATCACCACATCACTACGCATTCCTCAAGAACACTACGCACTTGTGACTCAGCTGATGGAGGAGGGGAACGTGATTGAGACAAATTATGATGGGAATGATATTCTTCTTACAGTGGAGATCCCTACCCAGCTGGAATATAAAGTCACCCAGTTTGTTGATCAAAATCCCCCAAGTCAGTAGATGCAGGTTTTTTTTACCATACGGACCAAGTTTCTGATTCTGCATCGATGGTAGCGGTATCAAAGGTACATCATTTCTGTCTTTTTTGAACCGCTTCTGGATACAAAAAAGAGCGAAACTGTATTTTAAGCAGAGGTAATTTTAAATGGAAAATAATGTCTCATCCTGATCACGGTTCTTAAATAGGTAAGCCAATCATAGATGATTTTAAAAATTTTATTATATTAGTTAATGATCTCTACTAGATCACCTTGATGATGATCAGGAGTGTTCTGTTACTCATTCCAATGGTCGAAGAACCTTTGTTTCAAGAAAATAAATAGGCATAAAATGGTAAGCGCGATGAGCTTTGCTCATAGAATGATGAAAAGCTGTTTGTGAAGGTCCAAATCTTTGAGGAGTCCAATAAAGAGGAAGAGGGTTTCTTATGACATCTAGAATGAACAAAGGAATGTCGACGTGAAAATAGAACTAACCGGTATTATATTATCGAATTATTGCTTCTAAAGGAAAATTTGATCATTTGGGTGAATAAAAGGCCCGATTTATGTCATAATTTTAAATCATGAAAAAGTATAAAGTTTTTACTCTCGGATGTCGCACTAATCAGTATGAATCGCAAGCCTATATTGATCAGCTAAGCTCAATGGGATTTACAGAGGCCAAGGGCTCTGAAGCTGCTGAGATTTGCATTGTGAATACCTGTACGGTAACGGAGTCTGCAGATAAGAAAAGTTTATATCAGATCCGCAAGCTCACCACTGAGCACCCGGAAGCAAAAATGATTGTAACAGGTTGCATGTCTGAGCGATTTAATCATGAGGTGCCAGGAGCTACACTGACAGTGCCGAATAAGAATAAAGAGAAGTTGCTCAATTTGGTTTACCCTGAGGAGATCATTCCAGAATTCTCGATTAAGAATTTTGAGGCGCACACGCGGGCATTTGTAAAAGTGCAAGATGGGTGCAATTCTTTTTGTAGTTACTGTCTTATTCCCTATGTGAGGGGACGGTCTCGTTCCCGAAAAGTAGGAGAGATCGTTACCGAAGTGAAAGAGCTAATCAGTAATGGGTATAAAGAAGTTGTACTAACGGGGATTAACATTGGCGATTTCGATGGAGATGACAAGGTGCTTAGTGATCTTGTTAGGATTATTGATAGGATACCAGGACTGCAAAGACTTAGGATTTCGTCAATTGATCCGGATGAAGTGAGTGATGATTTGCTCGATGCTATTGTAAACGGAAAGACGACGTGTCCTTCGATGCATATTGTACTACAGGCGGGGTCGAACCTGGTGCTGAAGCGGATGAACCGTAAGTACACGCGGCAAGATTTCTTTACTACGATTGAGAGATTGCTGAAATCGAGATCAGATTTTACGTTTACAACTGATGTGATTGTTGGATTTCCTGGGGAGACCGATGCGGACTTTCAGGATACGATGGATGTGGTTAAAGAGATTAGTTTTGCCAAGGTGCATATATTCCCGTTTAGTTTACGGCCAAAAACGCGGGCTAATCGTTTTCATGACCCTGTTCCCAAAGAAGTCATTAAGGCTCGCAAAGGGGAACTCATGAGAGCTACAGAGACTATCGCTTTTAAGTATCGACAGCAATATGTGGGGCAGGAAAGAGCTGTTCTTCTAGAAAAAGAAGATCCCAATCGCAAGGGATATATTGTAGGCCATACAGATAATTTTTTATCGGTGTCAATCCCTAGTAAAGGAGTGCGATCGAACGAAATTGTGAAGGTTAAATGTTTAGAAAATCATCCAGATGGTCTCATTGGTGTAAAACATGATTAAGATTTTAAATAGATACCGCCCTTTTACACATCTTTCAGGAATGGATGTGTTGATTCCTAGAAGTTTATGGAAAGTAAAAGTTTTTCCGACGAAATTGATCTTTTCCCATATGGAGCAAAAAACTTCTAACTCTCTAGAAGTTCATCTTCAAGGACCTTGTAAGGGTTTTACGGTGATGCAAGATTTAGAGAAGGATCGAGTGCGTGTATTTGGATTTGCTTTAGAATGCTATTTTTCCTACTTGATTTACGCAAAAGATAATCAGTATGTGCTGCTTCTTGAAAAAGGTTCGAAAGAGGGAATTAGATTCGGTAAAACATTATTGCTTCCGAAAGAACGTATTACGTTTCCTGATCAGGATCAAATAACGGTAGATCGGGAGATGGAGAGGTTAAGCTTTGGTAATCACAAGAAGCAGGATGTGGAGCTAATTAATCGTCGCAAAGATCTCAGTGAGATTCTGCCTATTTGGTATTTTCTAGGGCAGAAATTCTCTTCTAAGGACGAACCTACGTTGAATGTATCCAGAAACCGTGTGAAAATTGAGCAAGCGCTGATGAATCTATTCGAAGCAGGATTTGAGGGTATATTTGTTCCTAAAACTCGCAATGATGGGCATATTGGGCTAACGGTGCCTCAAGGTTCAGCCTTGGGTTTTCTGAAGAAGTCCACTGAGTTGATTCGAAGTTTATTTATTCAAGAAGGTAGTCTGATCTCTGTGCTCCCATGTCTTCCTGTAGGTCTGCATGCAGGTCGGTTTACCAATGTCCAACTTAAACAGGCTACTTTGGATCTTGAATGGTCTAAGAAAACACTTAAGAAAATGGTTCTGCGTTCCAAACAGAATACTGAAATCTGTTTTCAGCTCCCTTCTAGCATTAAAAGCTTTCGCGTTAATCGCAAACAGGTGCAAAATGCAAACAGATCTATGATGCTCGAGCAATCTAAGGTCTATCTACTTGATAAATTTTCGTAACCGATCTAAGTAGCGGACATGTTATATGTATGCAGAAAAAGAGGGCCTTGAGCTGCTTGTAAAAAGGGAGCATCCAAATCCTCACTCGATTCTTGGTATTCATGAGGTTGATAATCACAAGGTGATTCGACTGTTTCGCCCAGGTTATACAAATGTGCATATTGAACTTGGGCATGAGATAACTGAACTCATCCAAGTGGAAGATTCGGGTCTTTTCGAGTGCAAAGTTCCTAAGGAAAGCAAATCTCAGGGTTATAAAGTGTATTATCCCGGCGGGATGAAAAACTATGATCCTTATTCCTATTTACCTACATTTACAGATTACGATGCTGAACTTTTTAATCGAGGCATTCATTACGAAACTTATTATGTTCTTGGTGGAAGATTGATTGACGGAGGGGTAAAGTTTGCTGTATGGGCTCCGTGCTCTCTTCAGGTGGCTCTTGTAGGAACGTTCAATGAATGGAATGGGAATCTAAATCCGATGCGAAGAATTGGGGCATCAGGCGTTTGGGAACTCTTTGTCCCAGGACTCAAAGAAGGGGATCTCTATAAGTTTGAAGTAAAGACGGTTGAGGGACATATTTTACTGAAAGGAGACCCTTATGCATATTATAATGAGGTGCGTCCAGGTACAGCATCGAAGATCAGCAATGTGGATAGTTATACTTGGGGTGATTTAGAGTGGATGGCCAAGCGTCAAGTGAAAGTGCATGATAAATTACCCATGAATATTTATGAGCTCCATATTGGATCTTGGATGAAGAAAGGGGATGGATTTATCAATTACCGTATCTTAGCTAGTAAGCTTGTCGAGTACTGCAAAGAGATGAGCTATAATTATGTGGAGTTTTTACCACTGTCTGAGCATCCGTTTGATGAGTCATGGGGTTATCAAGTGAGTGGATACTATGCGATTACAAGTCGTTTTGGCTCGACGAGAGATTTTCAGTACATGATAGATTATTTGCACAAGCATGACATTGGGGTCATTCTCGACTGGGTGCCCGCTCATTTTCCGATGGATGCCTTTGCTTTGATTCAATGGGATGGGACTTGCATGTACGAGTATGAAGATCCCAAGCGAGGATTTCACCCCTCTTGGAATACACTCATTTTTAATTATGGTCGGAATGAGGTTTCGAACTTCTTGATTGGAAGTGCTCTATTTTATTTTGAAAAGATGCATATTGATGGGATTCGGATGGATGCAGTAGCCTCCATTCTTTATTTAGATTTTGAAAGAAAAAGTGGGGACTGGACTCCTAATAAGGATGGAAAAAATGAGAATCTGGAGGCAATTGAGTTTGTAAAGCATATCAATACAATCGTGCATAAAAAATTTCCAGGAGCTCTGATGATTGCAGAGGATTCTTCATCCTATCCAGGTGTAACGAAACCTGTAAATGAAGGAGGTCTTGGATTTGATATGAAATGGGGTATTGGATGGATGAGTAATACGTTAAAAGTGTTTGAGTGTGACTTTCAGCACCGCCACTCTGAAATGAAACATATCACGAGCGAGATGGAGGGGTGCTCTTCGGAGAAATTTGTGCTGACTCTATCGCATGATGAAGTGGTTCATGGATTGAAGAGTCTTTTATCTAAGATGCCTGGCAATGAGTGTCAAAAATTTTCTGGTCTGCGTCTTCTCCTTAGTTATCAAATGTGTCATCCGGGAAAGAAACTCTTGTTCATGGGTGGGGAGATTGGGCAGAGGACTGAGTGGTTCTGTAAAGATGAAATCCAGTGGCATCTTTTGCAACATCCCTATCATGCGGGGCTTAAGAAGTGCGTCGCGGAGATGAATAAACTCTATTTAATGCATGATGCATTTTGGGAACATGATTTTAAGAAGGTAGATTTTGAATGGATCGAACAAACAGTGCTTAGCTACTGGAGGAAGGGAAAGACCTCTCAGATGATTTGTATCCATCACTTTTCAGAAGAACCTATAAAAGATTATTCGATTTCTGTAAAGGGTATAGCTGAAGTACAAGAGGTCTTTAATTCTGATGCGAAAGCATTTGAAGGGTTAGGATTCATCAATTCAAAGATCAAGATTGAAAATGAAAGGATCCTCTTGATGGTTCCCCCTCTGAGTACAATCGTGTTAGAGGCAAAGTTTGGATAAGAAGGTATACCTAGCGCTCATCAAAATGATTAGAGAGCAGGATAAACATTATTATGATGAGCATAAGGCATTAATTCCCGATTGGGAATACGATAAGCTTGTTCAGTTACTTGAATCTATTGAAAAGACTCATCCTGAGTGGGTTTTAAAAAACTCACCCTCGCAAGGAGTCGGAAAAGAAAGACCTTCCAAAGGCTTCATCCAAGTTATCCATGCTGCCCCGATGTTATCTCTTAGCAACACCTACTCCAAAGAGGAAGTCGCGGACTTTGTAAAACGAGTGCATAAACTCATTGGGAAGACCTCATTGGAGTTTTCTGTGGAATTAAAGATAGATGGAGTGGCGATTTCTCTGCGCTATGAAAGAGGGAATCTTGTGAGGGCTGTGACGCGAGGGGATGGGAAAAAGGGGGATGATGTTACGGCAAATGTGATGACTATTCCGACGATCCCACGGCAACTACAAGGAAGAAACACTCCAGATGTACTTGAAGTGCGTGGTGAGATTTATATTCCGCTTAAAGACTTTAAAAAAATGAATGTCAATAAGAAATGGGCGAATCCACGGAACATGGCGGCGGGTTCACTTAAACTGCTCGATACATCAGAGTTTTCCAAACGAAATCTTAGTATTGTGTTGTATGGAATTGCAGAAGATACATTGGGATCAATAAGCACTCAAGGTGCTGTGCATAAGTACCTTAAGAGTAAAGGACTTCCTGTTGCTAATGAAAAGCATTACACTGTGTGTAGCAGTGTGGATGAGATCTTTGCTTTTGCTAATAAAATTGAACAGCAAAGGTCCTCTTTGCCATTTGAAATTGATGGGGTGGTGATAAAAGTCAACGAACTCAATTATCACAGTCGACTGGGATCGACTGGCAAGAGACCAAGGTGGGCTACCTCATATAAGTTCACGGCAGAAAAAGTAGAAACAAGGATTGAATCTATTACCGTTCAAGTAGGAAGGACAGGCGTGCTTACACCAGTTGCAGAATTAACGCCTGTTTTTCTTGCTGGATCAATGATCTCAAGAGCTACATTGCATAACGAAGTGGAAGTACAAAGAAAAGATATTCGAGTCGGAGACAGGGTTGTTATTGAAAAAGGGGGTGATGTGATCCCAAAAATAGTTGGAGTTGTTTTAAAAAGTAGGGAATTTCGATTGAAGTCATGGAAGATGCCAAATAAATGTCCTGTTTGTGGAACGTCTGTTGAGCGGGTAGAAGGAGAGGTGGCTGTACGCTGTCCCAATAAAAGTGAATGTGGGGGGCAAGCTTATCGGCGCTTTAGCTTTTTTGCATCAAAAGGGGCCATGGATATTGACGATTTGGGATCGAAAATTGTTGCTAAGCTCATCGATCAGGGCAAGCTCCAAAAGCTCTCGGATATTTATCGACTCAGAGTGGAAGATTTAGAGCAGCTAGAGGGATTTAAAGAGAAGTCGATTGGGAATTTACTAGAAAGTATCGAAAAATCAAAAACACCAACGCTTGCACGGTTTATTTTCGCGCTTGGTATTCCCCATATTGGCATTGAAACAGCAGAGCTTCTTGCAAATCATTATGAAACCATGGAGAAGGTGAAACAAGCAACATTTGACGAGCTAGTTGAAATAGAGGGAATTGGAAAGAAGATTGCTCAATCAATTGAGCTTTATTTTGATAATGAAATTCATATACAAGAGATCGATGGATTTTTTGAGCTCGGAGTCAAGCCTCAGGAAATAACGAAGAACAGGAGAATAGAGCATGCTTTCTCAGGAAAGGTATTTGTTTTGACAGGAGGCTTCGATGAGTTCACTCGAATAGAGGCAAGTATGCTCATTAAAAAGCGTGGTGGTAAGGTCTCATCATCAGTCAGTTCAAAAACAGATTATCTCTTAGTAGGGAATGATCCTGGATCTAAATACGTTAAAGCTAAAAAATTGGGCATAGCTATTTTAGATGAAGAATCTTTTAAAAGAACTATATGATGCTCATTGTCACTTTTTTGCCCTTCATTTTTTGTATTATGATTAAGGACCTAAAAGCATGGCATTGATGGGGAATGTGCCCGTATAGACTTGGTGTGGTTTTTCCGATGGTATTCATTATTATAGAGATCTTAGATCAGAACACTTGTGTTAGAGGGGTAGATTTCAGAATCTGACAGATAATAGTACAGTAGAGATGAAGAGAGGATTATGATAAACTCTATGTTTTGCATTAGATAGAATGCAAGTCTGGGGTGAGGATATCTGCGTGGAGTGTTTGATGGCTATAGCTATGAAGCTTAGCCATTTGAAGTGTTCCCACGAGACTTTCACTTCCTGGCATGACTACATTTTTCCAGTGACGGGTTCGTCCTTTAATCTGACCATCTTTTGACTTTCCCTCAATGAGTACTTCAACATTGGAACCCAGAATTGCTTGTCTTTGTTTTGCTGAGATTTCATTGTGAAGAGTTAGCAGTCGTTGCAGTCTTTCAGATTTGACTTCTTCTGGGACATCATCGCGCCATCTTTTGGCAGGAGTGCCTTTTCGAGCACTATAGGAGAAAAGAAATGCTACTGAATACTCGATTTCTTTCAAGGCATCGTAGGTCTCTTGAAATTCTTCGTCAGTCTCTGTCGGGAATCCGACGATAATGTCTGTACCGAGCGAAACATTAGGAATAATGTTTTTTAGCATAGATACCTTTTCAAAATAGATTTCTTTGGTGTAAATACGGTGCATTTTACGTAGGATTCGATTTGATCCTGCTTGAAGAGGGAAGTGTACGAATTCACAGAGAGAGGGGAGATCGTGGATTGCCAGCATCAGTTCTTTTGTAATATCTACAGGATGACTTGTCATAAACCTGATTCGATCAAGACCTGGGATTTTATCTAAGCGGTAAAGGAGATCGTGAAAAAGTTCATTCCATTCTGGTTTGTCTTTTCCATAGCTATTCACGTTTTGTCCGAGAAGTGTGATTTCACGGTATCCCTGTCCAGCGAGTTTGCGACATTCTTCCTCAATGTTAAGAGGATGCCTAGATACCTCCTGGCCACGAGTATAGGGTACTACGCAGTAGGTACAAAATTTATCGCACCCTCGAATAATAGAAACATAGGCTTTGACAGGGTTATTTCTTTTAGCGATGAGATAGTCCAAATTTTCTTCAAATTGGTTATCTATACGCAGGCCCTTAACGCCTGTTTCTAGCACCTCGCTAATGACATCGTTGAGGTCTGTGATATTGTTAGTTCCCAAGACAAAATCGATATGAGGAAGTTTTTTGAAAAGGGAATCTTTTTTAGCCATGGCCATGCACCCTGTGACTCCGATCATGGGACGATTTTTCGTTGACCGGCCTAGTTGTCCTATTTTACCCATCACTTTTCTTTCAGCGAGATCTCTGATGGAGCAGGTATTGAAGATGAGTAGATCACCCTCTTGTTCATCATAAACCCGTTTAAGGCCCCTATGCTCAAGTTGTCCAACCATGATCTCGGTATCGAGCTCATTCATCTGACAGCCGTACGTACGTATATAAAAAGTACTTAGGTGTTTCATAGAAAAAAAGTATAAAGTTTTTAACTGAGGATTGCAACTTATTTTTCTTCCTGATGTATAAGCAATAAATTTGATTAGTCTTCAATAAGACACTTGGCAAAAAAGGTCAGAAAGGGTATAGTTTTGAGTTCATGTTGAATTTTATTATTTAAGGTTACAGACCGATGCCACAATCTAAGAAAAACGAAACAATATTTATAACGACGGAAACTGCAAGACTCAATCGAAAATGGTTTCTTGTAGATGCAGCTGGCAAGACTCTTGGGAGACTGGCAACAGAGATTGCTACGATCTTAAATGGCAAGCATAAGGTTACCTATACTCCACATATTGACGATGGAGATGGAGTGATCGTGATTAATGCTGCTCAAGTGACAGTGACTGGATCTAAAGAGATCACAAAAACTTATAAGTATTATACAGGTAAAATTGGTGGTCTTCGAGAGATTCCTTACCGTGTGATGAAAGAGAAGAAGTCTGGGTTCATTATTACGCATGCTGTGAAAGGGATGATGCCTAAAACAAAACAAGCAAATGCTCAACTTAAAAGATTACGTGTCTTTGCTGATGATCAGCATCAGATGGAAGCGCAAACACCTATAATAGCTGCAATTTAAGGAAAACAAAATGGTCGTTAAGAATGAAATTATTGGAACTGGAAGAAGAAAGACATCGGTCGTATCTGTCCGTTTACGGAAAGGGGAAGGAAAAGTTAAAGTGAATGGACGTGCATTTGAAGATTACTTTCCACTGGAAATTCATCGAACAACGATCTTAGCTCCTTTAGAAAAATTCAGATTTACAACTCATTATAATATTATCATGCGTGTCAAGGGTGGAGGTATAGAGGGACAAATGATTGCAGCGCGTCTTGGAATTGCGCGTGCCCTTGTGAAAGATGATGAAACGAGAAGACAAGTTATGAAAGCAGAAGGGTTTCTTACCAGAGACCCTCGAAAAAAAGAACGAAAGAAATACGGTCGAGCAGGAGCTCGAAAGAAGTTTCAGTTTTCTAAGAGATAACTTTTGCTATTTTTTAAAATACCTTCAGGATTTTGTTTTTACTAATTTTAGAGTTGCAGTTTAACTGCAACTCTTTTTTAGATCTTGGTGTATTTGGTGTTGAGTGTCATGCGAGCAAGTAGATTTTTTTCCGAATATTTTTCAACTTTTAGGTTATGATCCCTGTTTGAAGCTTTTAATGTACGGAACGGAGCTGTATAGAAATTTTTAAGCGCATAGTCAGTCAGGATTAGATCATTTACTTTTTCATTGCATGCTTTATCAGACAGTTCACTTGTAGCTTCTCATTGATAAGTTCTCTTGTAAAATAATCTATCCTGTTGGTTCGAGGTGTTGTATCTCATAAAAGAGGTTGAATGTACAATCAAGACTAGAACTATTAAACTCAATTCTCATTACTTCATGGGTGAAGTTCATTAAGAAAGAACTTCAACAATATCATCTTATAGCTATGTATTTACTTGGAATTAAATCTACAGTTAGAATAACAGGCGATAGATGTCTGGTGCTTTATAATTTCACTATTTTTTAGAAGTTTATTTTATAAATTTTAAAATTAATTGGATATTGCTTATAATCATACATATTAGTTTTCAAATGTGTAATGTTTATTCACATATCTTTGGATCATTTATAGAAAAAGAGCTTCTAAAGAGACTTTTTCTTAGAAGTTTTTCAATGAAATAAATCACCCAAAAGGCTAAGGGGGAACCTGATACGATACTTAGTGTTACGACTGCAATTGAACCTCCTCCAAGGAGAATGTCAGTGATCCAGTGAGCTCCTACGATAAGGCGAGGCAGGCAAAAGAAGACGGCATAAAGCAATGCTACAGCCCCCGCTCTCCAACTTATTAGAATGAATACAAGACCTGTGAATAGACAGGCATGTGTGCCATGATCTGCAGGAAATGAGTTCCTTGAATAATCTTTTACTGATAGCCAGGTTACATGCTTAGAGAGGGGGATTACCTCAGAGAAAATGAGTGTGGGGCTCTCTCTTGAAAATTGAATGTATTTATGAATGAGGGTTTTGTTAATAAACAGGATCACCAATGCAATAAAGAGGAGGCTAAAGATGCATTGAGCGGTGCGGTGTAATTTTTGTCCTTTGGTACCCTTACGTATATAGGTGAAAAAGAAGAAAAACATGATTGCATCATGCACCCAAGCGAATTTATTATGGTTAAGGATGGCCCAAAAATTTTGCCAAAAATAGCTTTTGGAAATCCAGCTGTTCAAGAAGTAAAATGCTTGGGTATCTAAAGTATCCCATAATGAATGAAAGAAGGGCAAACACCAGCTTAAAATGAGTATAATAAGAATGAAAGGGGGGAGGAGAAGTTTTTTTAAATTCCAGCCGTATGCCAAATCTGATACGTAAAGGTTTGTAGTCATATCAGGATCGATACTAACAAAGGTTGAGGTATTTTTTCCCGAAAAACATGAAAAGAATCATCGGAAGCGTGAAAATAGCTAGTAGGGGATGGATGACTTGATTTTCTCCTAGAAGTACGCAGGCATCCATTACTGTGAAGACGACAATGAACCCAAAGATAGAGGCGGTGTAGATGTAAAATACGGAGAGATTACGTAAGTATTGTACGCAAACCGGAATGCATGCGAGGATAGTTACAAATACGATAAGTGGCATCACTAGTTTGAAGTAGAGCTGTGTTTTGATTTGATCTTTTTTATCGGTAAAGAGTTTTGATTGATCTTTGATAAGATAGAGTAGATCTGAGATGGATCGATTTTCAAAGGGGATGAAGAGATTGGGATGAGTATGAAAGGTGATGTTCATTTCAGGAAAAGAGAGTGTGGAGTAGGAGTTGACCTTTTCGATAACCCCCTGATTATTCCGTTTCAGATGATCGACAAAGGTTCCAACAGGGATCATTTCTTTCCATGATAGGGATTGTATGGTATAGACTTCATCTATAGATGTAATCCAGTATACCTCTTCGAGAGTCTTCTCCTTCGAATAATAACCCTGATATACAAGACGACTGCCGTCTTCAAGGGGGAATACATGAAAAGCTTTATTTAAGCGATTATTTTTCGTAGTTTTTTTGAAGTGAGAATGTTGAAACTCATCGATATAGTTCATCGTACTTGGGAGAAAGAATTGAGAATTGCAATAAGTAAGGAACGAACAAAAGAGCGCCATAAGGAAGAAGGGCCGCATGAGTGTTTGGAGTTTGATCCCTCCAATTTGAAAGGCTAGAAGTTCATTATGTTTATTCAGTGAACATAGAACTTTAATGCTCGCAATTAGTAGTGCGAGAGGTAGCAAGAGCTCGAGTTTCTTGATAAACTGTGAGCCATAATAGAGAAGAATATCGAGTACCTGAACCGAGTCGGATGTTGTGAATTTTTGCATATGTATGGAGTAATCCATCAGTGTATATAGAAGAAAGAATCCGACCAAAAATGGTAGAAATATTTTAATGATTTCAACAAACAGGTAGCGCTCCCAGATGGTTTTTAAGATCATTCGAAACCTCGTTCAATCTTTTTTTGTCTTTTCAAGTACAAGAGCAGGATGAGGGGATGAGGCAAGAAATAGAAGATCCCAGATTTAAGAGGAGCAAGGTCAAAGGAACGACCAATCAAAAAACAGACGAATACTAAGACAGCAAGTAAGCTCGCAATGTAAAAATTCCGGTTTCTTGGGGACCTCCCAATTTGAACCCCATAAGAGAGCCCAATCATGGTAAAAGAAATCGTTGCCAAGGGGTAAAAGAAGCGTCTACAAATCTCACTTTGAGCTTTATTAATCTGTTCTGGGGTAATATTTTTGCTAAATAAGACACGTTTAATGAGTGGTTGAAGTGGGTAACGCTCTACAGCGATTTCCCATCTTGATTTTTGTAAAATCTCTGCAAAGGTCAAGGTTTTCATTTGCATCTTATGCTGATTTTCAATAAGGAGGTTATTAAAGTTGCCTGGCTTTTCCGGTTTAGAACAGGAAATATAACTCATATCCGTGCCATAAAGAAGCTGGTTTTCGATAGAGAACTTCTTTGCAAGAAGGAGGCTGAGCGATTGGTTCGTGTGATTATTCATGATGAGAATCACGTCAGTGGCTTCTTTTCCAATCTGCTGTATCTTCATATCAACATAGGAATCTTTCAGCTTAAGGAGTGTCAATTTTTTCATGAGCAGTAGGGGATTCACCGAAATGACTTTATTGGTGATCTGGTGAGATTGTAAACGAGAATAGGGAATGAGTTCTGAGGTGATGAGAAAACTCCCAATTGAAAGGATGATTGAAGTTATGAAAATAGGGAAGCAGAGTTCTGTAATGCCAAGGCCGTTCGCACGTATTGCAGTGAGTTCATGAGTGTTGGAAAGGGTTTTCATGAGGATCATCGCGGCAATCAGTGCTGAGATTAGAATAGCGATGGGTAGCATGTAGGGAATCTGATATAGAGTAAAGAGAAGGGTGTCGTTCCATGTGGGTCCAAGTAATGCAAAGCGTGCAATATCTTGTAGTCGGGTGAGGATCAGGATCGCAACAAAGCCGCAAACGCAAAGGAAAAAGGTTTGAAGATACTTTTTGAGTAAGTATCTCCACAAAATGGGCATAAAATAAGATCTCTTTTTTTAGTGAAACCAATTTTAGAAGAACTTAGAATGATTTCCTATGAAAAAAGATCCTCTTTATCATCAAGTAAAAACTTTCCTTGAAAGAAACTCTGTTGCAAGTAGGCCAATTCTTCTTGGATACTCGGGGGGCACAGATTCTTTAGCGCTCCTTCATCTACTGATGGATTGCGATATTAAGCTTCACTTAGCTCATATAGATCATCATTGGCGTAAAGAGAGCTCATCTGAAGCTACAGAGCTTGCAAGACAGGCTAAACGACTCAGACTTCCATTTCATTTGCATGAAATTACTACAATCCAAGAGGGAGAGTCAAACCTTGAAGATAGATTCCGAAGAGAAAGACTTCAATTCTTTCAAAAGGTCTATACAGAGATCAACTGTCAGGGGCTTCTTTTAGCTCACCATCTTGATGATCAGGCAGAAACTGTAATGAAAAGGCTCTTTGAGGGATCGGGTCTGCTCCATCTCGGTGGTTTGAGTGAAATTAGTTGCTTTGGTCAGATGACTATTTGGCGCCCTCTTTTACCCTTTAGAAAAGGGGAACTATTCAACTTTTTAAAAAACCAGAGGCTCGAGGGGATTGATGATTATACGAATCGGGATACTAAATACTTACGTGCTAGAATGAGAGAAGTGATCTTTCCAGGCATTGAAAAGCAGTTTGGAAAAGGTATTGGCCGAAATCTTCACCGTTTAGGGTCCTCGTTTCAAGAGTTAAGAACCTATCTGGATCGACGGGTAGAAAGGTATTTTTCAGGGATTCAGAAAATCAAAAAAGGTTATTCAATTAGACTCGCCTCATTCTATCCTTTAGAAAAAGTTGAATTTAAACATTTTATACAGTTATTCTGTTTAGGAAACGGACTCTCTCTGTCACACTCTCATGTGGAGACACTATTTTCTTTACTTGAGACCCAATCATTTAATAAAATGATTGGGTCGAAAGATTGGCGGATCACAGTCTTTGGTCAGAACTTAGAGGTTGAGATAGGATGTTCACATTAATACAACTATTTAATTCCTCTTGGTTAAACGGTTTAGGTGATTAATTATAAATAGTCATTTTTGTATTGTTTAAGTAATTGAATAATGTAATACATTAAATAAAGACGCGGGACAGATGTAATAAACATATGAATAATCAAAAAGATTCTGAACAAAAAAAACGGTTCCCTGGGGGCTTTCTTCTTTTTCTACTAGCCGCTATTCTTGTCATATTGACAGTGCAACACCTATCCTCTGATAAAGGGGGAAAAGTTTCTTTTACTCATCAGGTGGAGCACTTGGTCAACTTAGACCTTATTCATAAAGGTGAGAGTCGAAAAACAGCGCTTAATGATAATTTAGTGACTTTTAATGGAAAATTTCAAGATCGCTTAACTACTGATGCCAAAGATAGATACCGGTTTTTAGAACTTCTTAATGAGAATCATGAGCTGTTACAAAGGAAGCAAAGTATTGCTAAAGCCCTTGGAACACTTGATCAAAATGTAAGAGACTCTGCTGAAAGATTTCTTCAACTAAGTGGGCTTCCGATTCTGAAAGGGGGCTATGTTGTGGTTAGTCCAGTCTATGACACTGACGATAGAGAAAATGGCATTGTGCTTCAATCTCTCTCAGAACTCAGCACTGTAAACTTGGTCGGTGTACATAGTCGACTGACTCACGCAATAGACCATCCTACTGTTGCAAATATCGATCGAGTGGGGAAAGATCTCTCTGTACTTATTCAGAATTTTAGATCGTCTGCACTGGGCATTGGTGATGAAAAACTGAAGCAAACACTCACTGATCTCAATCATAAGGTGGATGAATCCCTTACGGCAACCAGTCTTACTCTTGAAGAGAAACTTGCTACCTATCAGATGGCAACAGCGGGAGTTAGTGGCATTGTCAGATTACTTGACGCTGAAAAAGACAATGTTCGACTATTCCAACTGCGTTATGTTAGAAATTACCTTGTTGATTTAAATCAGTATAATCATACGATTGTAGCTGTAGATAAAAATGAAGCAGAACTTGATAAAGCGCGTCAAAGTATCATAGATGCTGTCTGGTTTTTCAATAACAAAGAGTTATCGACTAAAGCGTTAGAACGGCAAGAGACGGAAGAGTATGGGCTTTGGTTTGCTCATGCAAAGCAAGAGTGGATGGCATTTTCAACAAATCGAGGAACCGTTTTTAAAGCACCCGATCAACCGAGAAGTGCTGTTTTAGAAAAAACCTTTAAAAGTCAAGAGTCTTCACCAAATTACCTGAGTTATATATTTACCATTCTGCCTGCACTCCTCGTTATCTTCCTCCTCTATTTTATCTTCTCTAGGCAGATGAAAGGGATGGGATCTGGCGCAATGAGTTTTGGGAAATCTCCAGCGAAAAAACTTGAACAAAGCCTTATGAAAGTGACGTTTAAGGATGTGGCAGGTGTGGATGAGGCCAAACAGGAACTTGAAGAGATTGTCGAGTTTCTGAAAGACCCCCTGAAATACACAGCACTTGGTGCACGTATACCTAAAGGGGTTCTTTGTGTGGGACCTCCAGGAACAGGAAAGACGCTTATTGCGAAAGCTGTTGCTGGTGAAGCTGGCCGCCCCTTCTTTTCAATTTCAGGGTCTGACTTTGTTGAGATGTTTGTTGGAGTGGGAGCAAGCCGTATCCGAGATCTCTTTGCACAAGCAAAGAAAGAGGCTCCATGTATCGTTTTTATTGATGAAATCGATGCAGTTGGACGTCATCGCGGTGCAGGGATTGGTGGTGGACATGATGAACGGGAACAAACACTCAATCAACTTCTTGTTGAAATGGATGGGTTTGGTACGAATGAAGGAGTGATTCTTATTGCGGCAACTAACAGACCTGACGTTCTTGATAAAGCTTTACTTCGAGCAGGACGATTTGACCGAAGAGTTGTGCTTGATCTACCAGATCTTAAAGGACGCTTTGAAATTCTCAAAGTGCATGTTCGAAAAATTAAAATGGATTCTTCAGTCGACCTGATGGCAATTGCTCGCAATACACCCGGATGTTCTGGTGCAGACCTAATGAATATCCTCAACGAAGCAGCATTGCTGGCAGCTAGGTATGGAAGATCTTCAGTGACGGGACCCGAAGCTCTCGAAGCATGCGATAAAGTACGTTATGGTAAAGAACGACGTAGCTTAGAACTTAGAGAGAAAGACAGGCTTCACACTGCCTACCATGAGTCGGGACACGCTATCGTAGGCCTTTTCGTAGAGTTTTCAGATCCTGTAGAAAAGGTCACTATAGTACCTCGAGGGATGTCTCTTGGAGCGACTCATTTTGTTCCTGAAACGAATAAGGTGAGCTATTGGAAAAAAGAACTTCTCGATAAGCTCGCTGTTTTCATGGGAGGGCGAGTTGCAGAAGATATTTTTATCGGTGATTTTTCAAGTGGTGCTCAAATGGACATCACGCAAGCGACAAGTCTTGCCAGATCAATGGTTTGTGAATGGGGCATGACAGGTGCTCTTGGAGCGGTTTCCTATGAAGAGAGTCATTCAGAAGGCCAGTACTTCATGCCTGGGGAAAGTAGGAAAAATTATTCAGAAGAGACCGCAAAAAACATAGACGATGAAGTTAGAAAGCTTCTCGACAGAGCGAATCAGCAAGCGATACAGATTATCACAGATAACAAAGAAAAAGTGCAGTTAATGACAAATATGCTTCTTGAATTTGAAACGCTTGATCATGTAGATGTCAAAGCGATTGCTGATGGTACATGGGACATTGAAAAGAAGAAATCCAAGATAGAAAAATCGATCCATGCTCATCGTAAAACTCCACCGCCTCTACCAAAAGACATAAAATTAGATAAAGGTACTGATCCAATACCTCAATCGGTTTAAATGATAATGAATTTCTATCATATGGTTATGGAGTGTAAAAGTACTAGCTATATACTTTATGATGCGCTGCTTTAACTCTTCTTAAACAAGTCAATTTTAATGTGGAAAAATCCCAGTACAATGAAACAAAAGTTGTTATGAGCTTGTAGTATCCATCGGGTAATGGTACGCGATGAGGTGTTGTGTATCAAATACATTGATTACAATTCCAGGAATATCGAATGAGAATTGTCGTATCTGCTCTGAATGTATACAGCTCTCAATGAGAGAAGCAAGGGAGGGGTTGATTTGACTCTTTCGTAAAGCTGATGTTTTGAATTGATCTATTTGTGTAAGGGGATGGGGATTTCAGTAAGCAATGCATGAACTGTATTTTTTTTCAGACCATTCAAACGAGTCATTGTATTTGGAATCATTGTGATTTAAAACAGCTGATTTATGAATAAGAGTTCATTGTAACATGCGACTATCCTTCTAGTGATGCTCCTGAGGGTGATCCATTCTGTATGTTAGCCCATATTTATGAGTTTTTATACATCTAAATGAGATGGTAAGTCTAGAATGGAATCGATGTCAAATTAGGAAAGTTTTCTAAGAAGGGTTTGGCCTGCGTGCGCAGGCCAAACGTTCTATAGTATTACTTATTCAGAAGAGCTTTGCGGCTGAGACGGATTTGTCCACGCTCGTTGATGTCGAGAACTTTTACCTCGACAGTGTCACCTTCTTCATAGTGATCATTGATGTTCTCAATGCGTGCATGATCGATTTCAGAGATGTGGCAGAGCCCTTGTTTGCTAAGGATTGCTACAAACATTCCAAAATCCTTGATTGAAACTACTTTACCTGTATAGGTTGCGCCAATTTCCACATCTTCTGTGAGGTTAAGGATGATTTCTCTTGCTTGATCGATCGCATCTTGATCAGTTGAAATGATATTTACGATTCCTTCATCATCAATATCTATATCAACACCGGTTTCTTCGATAATAGATCGGATCTGCTTGCCTCCAGGCCCAATTACAATCGAGATCTTACTAGATTTAATCCGAATTGCTTCGATTTTAGGAACGTATTTAGAGAGTTTTTCACTTGATTTTGGGCATGCTGCTAGCATTTTATTGAGAATGTGAGTTCTGCCTTCTTTTGCTTGAGCTAAGGCCGCTTGCATGATCTGATGTGTAATCCCCTCAACTTTAATATCGAGTTGGAATGCTGTGATTCCTTGTGCGTCTCCTGAGATTTTAAAGTCCATATCTCCGAGAGCGTCTTCTACTCCGAGGATGTCTGATAGAATTGCGTAATTATCTTTTTCGAGAATGAGTCCCATTGCGATTCCTGCTATCGGACGTTTGATTGGTACTCCACCTGACATCATCGATAGGCAACCCCCACAGATTGAAGCCATGGATGAAGATCCATTGGACTCAGTGATGTTAGCTTCGAGACGCATTGTATAGGGAAAGTCTTCTTTTGACGGAATAGTTGCGAGTAGAGCTCGTTCAGCTAGCTTGCCATGCCCGATCTCTCTTCGTCCTGGAGGTCCTACGCGACCCACCTCTCCAACGGAGGATGAGGGGAATGAGTATTGGACATAGAAACTATTGCTGCCATGCGCATCAAGTGTTTCATAGCGTTGTCCCATGCTATCACTTCCGAAAGTACAGACTGAAATAACTTGAGTTTCTCCACGTGTAAAGAGTGCACTTCCGTGAGTTCTTGGAAGAATATCGAGTTCGATGCTTATCGGTCTTACTTCATTGCAAGCGCGTCCATCGCATCGTTTATGTGTTTGAAGGATCATTTGACGCATGTAATGAGCGCTAACCTTCTTGAAGACGGCTTTAACATCGAATTCGCTATATTTTGGATCTTCACCCTCTGGGAAATATTTATCCATGACTGTGGTGTTAATAAGGTCAAGTGCCGCTTCTCTTGCTTGCTTCTCGTTAATTTCCATAGCAGCTCTCACAGGTTGAGCAACGAGAGTGTGCATGGTAGATGTCAGTTCTTCAGGAATGACTTTGAGGCCATCACGCACTTTTTCTTTACCTATTATTTTTTGCCAGTCAGAGAGGCCTTTGCAGATTGTTTGAATGGACTTGTGTCCTTCTGCAACAGCCTCAAGCAATTGTTCTTCTGTAAGGAAATCACAGTACCCTTCAATCATAAGAATCGCATCCTCTGTTCCCGCTAGGATAAGATCGAGTTTGGATGTTTGTTGTTGTTCAAAGGTTGGGTTAATGATCCAGGTGTCGTTGATCATACCAACGCGAACGGCTCCTATAGGCTTGATGAGGGGTATATCAGAAATCACAAGCGCTGCAGAGGCTCCGCAGATTGCAAGAGGTTCCGGAGAGTGAATGCCATCGTAGGATAAGACGGTCACTAGGAGTTGGGTCTCATGGTAGTACCCCTCTTCAAACATAGGGCGAAGGGGGCGGTCAATGAGACGGCAAACGAGAGTTGTTTTTTCAGTCGGTCGCCCTTCTCTTTTGATAAATCCACCAAGAGTTTTACCGGCTGAAGAGAATTTTTCTGTGTAATCAACGCGAAGAGGTAAGAAATCAACAGTTGTTGGTGCGAAACTTGCGCATGCGGTTGATAAAATAATTGTTTCACCGGATGTTAGTAAGACGGCTCCATTAGCTTGTCTAGCAATTTTTCCGGTTTCGAATGTTAGGTCTTTGCCACCAATCGAGACGGTTAGTTTTTTGTTGTCCATTCGGATTTTCTCCATAATATTGAAATAATTCTTGTGAGCTGGTTTAGTCTAACAGCAAAGTCAAAAACAATCAATGGAAACAAAAGCGCTACGAAACAGAATGTTTGTAGCGCTACAAAAGAGTTACTTGCGAAGGTTCAGTCGTGTAATTAACGTTTGATATCTTTTTGTATCTGTAGAATTGAGATAATCAAGTAATTTACGTCGTTGTCCGACAAGTTTTAATAGAGCTAGTCTTGAACTATGATCTTTAGGAGCTAGTTTCAAGTGTTCTGTAAGCTCTATAATACGTTCAGTTAAAATAGCAATTTGCACATCAGCAGATCCTGTATCTTTTTCGTGCAACTGAAATTTTTTGGTAATTTCTTCTTTGGTACCTTTATCTAAAGACATTAAAAAATCTCCTCGACCGGAATAGTATTACTAAGGATTGCGTTATTTTTTTTCTCAATTTTTTAACTTTAACATGTGCTGATTTAGACTTCAATGGATAAATAAATACGCTTAGAATAAAATATTGAGATGCCTATAAATAAAGAATTTAGTGAGATAGATTTCATGCGAGAAGCTCTTGTCGAGGCGCAAAGAGCTTTCGATCAAAACGAGGTTCCTGTGGGAGCTGTCTTGGTGTACCATAATAAAATTATTGCTCGTGGTTTTAATCAAGTCGAATCTAAAAATGATGTAACAGAACATGCAGAAATGATTTGCTTAAGACGGGGAATGAAGTACTTGAATGCATGGCGTTTGATTGATACGATTCTATATACTACTTTAGAGCCTTGTTACATGTGTACTGGAGCGCTCATGCTATCTCGAGTAGGGAAAGTGGTTTGGAGCGCACCTGACATTCGACATGGGGTGAGAGAGGCTGGTGTTAGTCCGATTCATTCAATCGAAATGGTAGGCAACATTTTAGAAGGAGAGTCGGCAGACCTATTAAGAAAATTTTTTCAAATGAGGCGAGAAGAAAATGCAACGGGATGATGTGAAAGAATTGTTTAATGAACTCATCGAGTGTCAAGAAAAGAGGCTTCTAAAGTGCGCAAATGAGATTATTCCTTGTCTGACCTCGGATGATATTTTACAGCCCAATGATTTTCCAGAACTGGAAAGCCACCCTTATTTTCGGTACGAAGAAGGGGTTCTAAAAGGGATGCATACAGCTAAGATGGCTTACCTTCTAAATTGCTGATTCTTTTTTGAAATTTTGTTCATGCGTCTTTTTTCTAGCCAAGTTAAAGAGGCTTTGCCCTTATTGGATATTTTAGACAGGCAGTAGTCCATGAACTCGTCTTCTTTCTGACTTCTTTGCGCGATTTTGATATCAACGATTTTAGAGTTAGGGCTATAGAGAACAAATAGTTTTTTGAATTTAAACGAGGATTTGATGATTTTTTTTTCAAAGGGGCGGAGCCTCGCAAAGGGCCCATAGATGTGCCACACGGTGAGTGCGTAGAAATATCCGAAAAGAATTGCTGCGAGATACCCTGAAAAGTAGAGAAGGTTGCGGTTGATTAAATTAAGAAAGAGTTCGAACCCCAGAAGACTAAGAATGAGCCATTTTGCCTTGATGCGGAATGAGAAAAAGAGGAGGAGGGTATTTCCAGGAAAGAGAACGGCCCATGCAATCATGATACTATATAGAGGTGGTAATGCCCCGGAGAATATCAAGTGAGAAGGGGACAGTGCTGTAAAGAGGGTGGCGGCAAGACCTGCAACAAGAGTTCCTCCAAAGAAGAGCCCGTAGATGCCTTTTTTTCCGTGTTGCTCGTAGATTCCTGTTCCAAAGACCCATAGGAGGTAGAGGTTAAAGAGGAGATGGATTACAAATCTAAATGATAACCCATACCCTATATTAGAATGGACAAAGGGGTAGGTTAGAAGCTCCCAGAAAAAAAAGTGCTTAATGCCCCAAGTAGAAAGGCTAAACCACATAGAGGGATTAGGCACGCCAAAGAAGTTTGTAAAGAAATGGTCGTACAATGCACAGCAGACACTGACCCCTGCGATAAGTAGAAGGAGATGTTTAAGGGGTTTAGGAGGGGGGGTAGGCTTTAGTTGGTATTGCGATTGATAATTGCGCATACGTCCATTATAGGACGTTTTTGAAATAAAACAATAGATTTTTTTTTCTTGTGATTAATTATAAAAGAGACTCTAATATGTGACTGGAATCATAGAATCGGAGAACTTTGATGAGAAAGAATATTCACCCCCCCTACCAAAATGTTTTATTTGTTGATACAGCGACTGGGCATAAATTCGTCTGCGGCAGCACATTACAACCTAAAGAGACTGATACATTCGAAGGCAAAGAATACCCTGTATATCGCGTTCCGATTTCCTCTGCATCTCACCCATTCTTTACAGGAAGCCAGCAGTTTGTAGATTCTGAAGGAAGAGTGGATAAGTTTAAGAAGCGTTACGGAAAAAAACCCGTCGTAAAGCAAGCAGAACCTAAAACTGCGATTGAGAAGTTCAAAGAGAAAAAAGCGGCTCCTAAAAAAATATCTTTAAAGAAGGATGCCGTTCTAAAGACCGACTCTTCTAGGAAAGTTCCAAAGCAGTTAAAAGAATAGGGACATATGCAAGACAAGGTTAAGCTGTTACTTGACCGGTTTGAAGATGTTGAAAAGCAATTAGGTGAGCAAGATGTTGTTTTAGATCAGAAAAAATACTGCAAGCTCACACAGGAGCACTCCTATCTTTCTGACGTGAAAGACGTGTGGGTTCAACTTCGAAAAGTCAAAACTGATTTAGTGAGTAATCGGGCGCTTGCGGGAGAGGAGTCTGATGTTGATCTTCTGGAGATGATTAAGGAAGAGACTCGTGTTCTTGAATCTCAAGTGGAATCTTTGACAATCCAGCTCGAAACGCTGCTCGTTCCCTCAGACCCTCACGACAATGCGAATGTGATTATGGAGCTCCGTGCTGGAACAGGTGGAGATGAAGCCGCTTTGTTTGTTGGTAATTGCGTGCGGATGTATCGCCTATTTGCAGATGAAATGGGATGGAACTGTGAACTGCTTTCCTGTGCGAGTTCTGACGCAGGGGGTTATAAAGAGTATGTTATGGGAATCACAGGAAAAAATGTTTATCGATTTTTGATGTACGAATCTGGTACCCACCGCGTTCAACGCGTTCCCGCCACAGAAACACAGGGGAGGGTCCACACCTCAGCAATTACTATAGCTATCCTATTAGAGCCTAATGAAGAAGAAAAGATCGAGATTGATGAAAAGGATCTGAAAATCGATACTTACCGAGCTTCTGGAGCTGGTGGGCAGCATGTGAACACGACTGACTCTGCAGTGCGTATTACACACATGCCAACTGGCGTCGTCGTTTACTGCCAGGAAGAGCGTTCTCAACATAAAAATAAAGCGAAAGCTCTTCGCGTGCTTTCCGCTAAACTTGCCGAAGAGCAGATTCGTAAATCCCAGGAAGAAAGGGCTTTTCAGCGCTTTTCTCAAATTGGTTCAGGCGATCGCTCAGAAAGAATTCGCACTTACAATTTTTCTCAAAATCGAGTGACTGATCACCGAATCAATTTAACCTTGTATAAGCTCGGTCAAATTATGGAAGGGGGGCTTGATGAACTTACACGCTCCCTTGTAAAATATTTCTACGAGCTTAAGCTTTCTCAGGCATGAAAATCATTCGCGATATCCTTATTCTTTCATCAGAGTATCTCAAAAAAAAAGGAGATCCCTATGCTCGCAGACATAGTGAGATCATTATCTCCCATATTCTCCAATGTCAACGGATGGATCTCTATCTGCGATTCGAAGAACCTATCGAGGAAGCAGAGCTAACGAAAATTCGAGAAAAGCTCGTCCTTAAAGCAACAGGGCAACCTGTGGAGTATATTATTGGCTCAGTAATGTTTTATGATTTAGATCTATTCATCGATTCTCGTGTGCTCATTCCTCGACCGGAAACTGAAATTTTTGCATCGATGATTGATAAAGAGATCAAGGAAGAAAGGGTGATGTGGGATCTCTGCACAGGATCTGGCTGTTTAGGACTTAGTTTGAAAAGTAAACGACCTGAGCTAGAAGTGTCGCTTTCGGACTTATCGGAAGACGCCCTTGCAGTCGCCAGGAGGAATGCAAAGTATCATGAACTCGATGTGAAACTTTATCTGGGAGATCTTTTAGCTCCTTTCCAAGGTCAGCGTGCGGATATTATTATATGTAACCCTCCGTATATTAGTGAGGCAGAGTGCTCAAATGCTTTTGAACCGCATATGGCACTCATTAGTGGGGCCACTGGACTGGAGTGTTATGAAAGGCTTGCTTGCGACCTTCCAGAATATTTAAATCCAGATGCAAAATTATTTTTTGAAATTGGAGCGAGTCAAGGGGCTGATCTAATGCGTATATTTAATGGAAGTCACTGGAAAAAAAAGAGTTGCCTAGAAGACTGGTCTGGTCATGATCGCTTTTTTTTACTTGAATTTCAAGGAAAAGGGCCTTAGTATAAATCCATGTTTGGAAAAGTAACTGAAAGATTTCAAAATTTATTTGCAAAGATCAGCGGAAAAAAAAACCTGACTGAAGCGAACATTTCTCAAGCTGTCCGTGAGATTCGTCTTGCTCTATTAGATGCCGATGTCAATTATACTGTCGTAAAGAATTTCATTAAGAGAGTAAAAGAAAAATCTCTGGGTGATGAGCTCATCAAGTCTGTTTCCCCTCAAGAACAATTTACAAAAATTGTGCATGATGAACTGACCGATTTGATGGGAAGCGAAGAGTCTACAATTGATGTGAGGTCTGAGCCATCGGTTGTGATGCTTTGTGGTCTCCAAGGCTCGGGTAAGACAACGCAGTCTGCGAAGCTTGCTGCTTTTCTTCAGAAACCCGATTACAAAAAAACCCCCCTTTTGGTTGCTTGTGATTTGCAACGTCCAGCTGCTATAGAGCAATTAAAAAAGCTGGGATCGCAAATCGACGTGCCAGTCTTTACTATTGAAGGGGAGAAGAATCCCGTGAAAGTAGCTAAGAAGGCACTCGAAAAGGCCAATAAAGAAGGCTTTGATGTTCTTATTCTCGACACTGCTGGAAGGCTTCATCTTGATAATGAGCTCATGAAGCAACTGGAAGAGATCAGATCTTCTGTGAACCCACAGGAGGTTCTATTTGTAGCAAGTAGTACGATGGGTCAAGATGCTGTAAAAATTGCTGCGGAATTTGATAAGTGCGTTCCGATCACCGGAACGATCTTGACAATGCTCGATGGAAATACAAGAGCCGGTGCTGCCATCTCAATCTGCGAAGTCACTGGGAAGCCACTCAAGTTTGAAGGGACTGGAGAAAGAATTTCAGACTTCCAAGTTTTCAACCCTCATTCGATGGCTGACCGTATTTTAGGTATGGGTGACATCATCAATCTCGTTAAGAAAGCCCAAGAACATGTTGATGAGAAAGAGAGCGCTATGCTTGAAAAGAAGCTACGCAAAGCAACATTCTCCTATCAAGATTACCTCGAACAAATGGGTAAAATGAAAAAGATGGGATCGCTTAAGGGTCTTTTAAAAATGATGCCCGGTATGCCTGATATGGGTGATGTGGAAGCTTCAGAAGAAGATATGGGTAAAATGGAAGCGATCATTTTATCTATGACCCCAGCAGAACGTTTTGGAGACGAAGAGCTGCTTCCTAGTCGTCGTAGAAGACTGGCTTCTGGTAGCGGAACAACGATTGATGATGTTAATCGGATGATCAAAGGCTTTAAGCGTCTTAAGCAGATGTTTAAGAAAATGCCCAACTTTAAAAAATCCTTTTTCAAAGATCCTAACGTTAAGAAACATCTTAATCTCCTCAAATAGTTATATGTATTTATACTGAAATAAGATACAATTGTTTCCATGTTTTAAAAATTCTTTTTACCTTTAGTGGAGATATAAATATGGCACTTAAAATTCGATTACGCCAACAAGGTCGAAGAAACCGTCTGTCATACCGACTTGTTCTTGCTGATTCCCGGTTGCCACGTGATGGTAAGTATTTGGAAATGTTAGGTTGGTATGATCCTCATTTAACGAATGAAGAGAACTCTGAAATTAAAAGCAATAGGATCCAGCATTGGCTTGATCTAGGTGCGGTTCTTTCAGAAAATGCTTATTCACTTGTTGCTCGTTTTGCACCTGAAATCACAAAGAAATTGCACGAAAAGCAAAGATCAAAACAAATAAAACTTAACATGAAAAGACGCGCGCTGAGAAAGAAACGAGCTATACAAGCTAAATAATGGACATAGATATTTTATCGCTTTTCCCTGAATATTTTAGGGGGCCCTTTGATGTAAGTATCTTAAAACGAGCGGAAGAGAGAAAGTTAATCAATATCAATGCTATTGATATTAGAGACTTTGCTATAGGAAAGCATCGCAAAGTTGATGATAGACCCTATGGTGGAGGACCAGGAATGGTTTTAATGGCACAGCCAATTATCGATGCAATCCGAAGTCGTCGGAGATGTAAGTCTCACGTGATTTATCTCTCGCCACAAGGGAAGCCGTTTACTGCAAAGCGTTCTGAAGAGCTGGCACGTGAGCAGCATCTCATTATCCTTTGTGGTCATTATGAAGGGATTGATGAACGTGTGATTGACCTTGAGGTTGATGAAGAGCTTAGCATCGGAGACTATGTTCTAACGAGCGGATGTCCTGCAGCTACAGTTCTTGTTGATGCGATTACGAGATTTATTCCGGGTGCGATTGGTCACGAAGATGCTGTCTATCAGGATTCATTTTCTGACGGGGTGTTTGATTCACCTCATTATACGAGACCTCCTGAATTTGAACATCGCAAAGTACCTGAGATACTGCTCGGTGGTGATCATGCTAAGATAGACTCATGGAGAAAGGCAAAAGGTCAGGAGAAAACCAGGCGTATCAGACCAGATTTAATTAGAAAGGAGTTATACAATGAGCCACACAGCTCTTATTGAAGAAGTTGAAAAAAAACATCTAAGAAGTGACCATCCTTCATTTAAAGTAGGAGACACTATTAGTGTTCACGTACGTCTTATTGAAGGGGAGAAAAAGAGAATTCAAGTTTTCACTGGAACTGTAATCGCAAGACGAGGGTCTGGAGCTGCTGAAACATTTGCTGTTTACCGCATCGCTTACAGTACAGGTATGGAAAGAGTTTTCTGTATCAATAGCCCAAATATTTCTAAAATCGAAGTCGTACGTACCGGAAAGGTTCGTCGTGGGAAACTTTACTATCTTCGTGGAGCCTTTGGTAAAGCTGCTAAAGTAAAAGAGCGAATTGAGATTAAGAAGAAAGTTAAAAAAGTAAAAGTTGACGAGGCTCAAGAGAAAGAGAAAGAGAAAGAGAAAGAGAAAGAGAAAGAGAAAGAGAAAGAGAAAGAGAAAGAGAAAGAGTAATTTCATTATCTTTGATTATGAATTAGAAGTTCATGCAGGATTACTTGTATGAACTTTTTTTGGCACTTTTCATGAATGTCCTTTAGTGTGTCGATAGATGAACTATGGTAGTCGTTATGCTAGAACTTGATAGTTCACTTACAGAATATGAAGACAGGTGTTATCACAACGGTTATAAATGCGTTGCAGGGGTCGACGAAGTGGGCCGGGGCCCTCTTGCAGGTCCTGTTGTTGCCGCTGCCTGCATCCTTCCAGAAGGCATGATTATCCCTAGTATAAACGATAGTAAAAAACTAACTCCCAAACAAAGACTGATTTTCTTTGAAATTCTCACATCTAATCCAGAGATTATCTTTGCTGTGGGGATTGTTGAACCCGTAGATATCGATAAGCTCAATATTCTGCAGGCCTCACTTAAGGCCATGCTTATTTCTATCGAAAATCTCTCTAGCCCTCCAGGTTATCTTCTTGTTGATGGTCTTCATTGTCCTCATACAACAATTCCTTCTGAAGGAATTGTCAAAGGAGATCAAAAATCTCAAAGTATTGCAGCGGCTTCTATCATTGCAAAGGTAACTCGAGACCGTATGATGCTCAGGTATCATCAGCTATGGCCCAATTATGGCTTTGATAGGCACAAGGGATATGGAACAGCCTCTCATTTAGAAGCTCTTGCAAAATTTGGTCCTATTTCAATCCATCGGAAGACTTTTAAGCCAATAAAATCTTTTGAAGAGTAGAAATCAATCGGGTAATATGCTATGATATATTATATAATTTGATATTAAAATCACCTCAATTATAATCTCGGATATATGATGCTTAAAAGTATGACAGCCTTTGGTAGAGCTCATGTAATCACTCCAAATGACTCATTTGTCATTGAAATTCACTCGGTCAATCGAAAGACCCTCGATGTTGTGGTGAATGTTCCTAGAGAAATCCTTTTTGCCGACATTGAAATTCGGAAATGGCTTACTGCAACGGTCAAGCGGGGGCGTATTTTCGTTCGCGTAACGAGAAATTCCAAGGCGCCAAATCTAGACTTGGCTCTACCCGATCTTAATATTCTAAAAAAACTCAAGAAAAAGTGGGAAGCGTATGCAAAAGAGCTTGGTGTGGATCAGCCTATTTCTTTGCAATTTCTCACTGAGCAGATGCAGAGACAGGCTCTTGATGAGGAGGTGATAGAAGAGGTCTTATTTTTGTCCGAGTTTAAGAAAGGATTTGACAAAGCACTCAGTGAGCTCGAAAAAATGAAAGGCGTCGAAGGAAAGGCTCTTGGAGAAGATATTAAACTGCACCTGAAACTTATCGCTACAGCTTTGTGTGAAATCGAAAAGCTAGCCCCTTATGCATCGAAGAAATATCGAAAGAAGATCTTAGAGAAGATTCAAGAGCTTTCTGCTTTGACTCAGGAGGATGAAGATAAAGTTGCTCGTGAAACCATGATCTATGCCGAGAAGGTGGATATCACTGAGGAAGTGACTCGCTTAAAGTCTCATATCTTGCAATTTGAAGGGTACTGTTTATCTAAAGAAAAAAGGATTGGACGTACACTCGATTTCCTCATTCAAGAGATGAACAGGGAAGTTAACACCATTGGATCTAAGTCTCAAGAGATCAACATTTCAAAAAATGTACTTAATATTAAGAGTAAACTAGAAAAAATCAGGGAACAGGTTCAAAATATTGAGTGAAAAATGTAAACTACTGGGGAATTTATCTGAAGGATTGGTTTTTGTAATCAGTGCTCCTGCTGGAACAGGGAAGACAACTCTTGTAAAAAAGCTTTTGAAGGAATTCCCTGATGAGCTTACTCGCGGCGTTACTTGTACGACCCGTGCCAAGAGAAAAGTAGAGTCTCATGGTGAGGATTACCATTTTATAACTGAAGAAGAGTTTGCGTCTATGAAAGAGCGTGGCGAGTTCTTAGAAGACGTTATGACCTACGGGTATAATTATGGTACGCCCAAGAAGACGCTTATTGAACGAAAGCAGAGTAGACAGCACGTCATCTTGGTGATCGATACTCAAGGTGCATTGCAAATCAAAAAGATAGAACCTGCAGTATTCATCTTTATAGCCCCTCCGTCTTTAAGAATTTTGCACGAGCGATTAGAAGAAAGGAAAACAGAGAATACAGAAGATGTTAAAAAGCGTTTGACGCTAGCACGATCTGAACTTTTACTTATTGAAGAGTACGATTATCATATCGTAAATGATGATCTAGAGACTGCTTATAGCGTGCTGCGTAGTATTTTTATTGCAGAAGAACATAAACAACACAGGAAAAAACAATGGTATTAAAACCTCAGTTGACTAATGAAGCTCTAACAAAACATTTTGAGGATAATTTCCACCTTACTATTCAAGCGATCCGTATTGCAAAACGGAGTATTGAAGCTGGTCACGAAGTGTCTCTTACAGATCTTTTTGAACAGCTACAGAAAAATCCAGATGCGCAATACATCATCGACAATATTAAAGATAAAGAATCTGACGAAAGGTAATCATTGCAAAAGATACTTATCACATCTGCCCTTCCTTACGCCAATGGCCCCTTGCATTTTGGGCACATCGCCGGAGCTTTTCTTCCGGCTGATTGTTATGCGCGGTTTCAAAGGCTAATAGGTAGCGATGTGCTGTATATTTGTGGATCTGATGAACACGGAGTCGCAGTGACTCTTAGTGCGGAAATAGCGAATAGGACTCCGCAGCAACAAGTGAATCACTTTCACAAAATTAATAGTGATTTTTTCAAAACACTCGGTATCTCCTTCGATCACTATTCACGAACGACTTGGAAAGGACATATTGGGTTTACCCAGGCATTTTTTAATGACCTTCTTACGAATAACTATATCGAAGAAAAGGTTACGAACCAGCTATATTCAGAAAAAGAGAATCGCTTTCTAGCTGATCGCTATGTTTTTGGCACCTGCCCTAAATGTGCCTATATGAATGCGAGAGGGGATGAATGTACAAATTGTGGTGCGAGTTACGAAGCGCTTGATCTCATTAATCCCAAATCAAAACTTACAGGATCTAAGCTTATCTTGAAGCCAACAAAGCATTGGTTCCTCCTTTTTGATCAATTCAAAGACCGCCTTATGTCCTGGCTTGAAACAAAAGACTGGAAGCCGAGCGTTGTGAATTTCGTTAAAAATTACATCGATGAACTTCATCCAAGAGCGATCACACGTGATTCCAATTGGGGGATTCCCATTCCCGTCAAAGGATCTAAGGGAAAAGTTTTCTACGTTTGGTTTGATGCGCCCATTGGGTATATTTCTGCTACTAAAGAATGGGCTGAAAAGAAAAAGGATCCTGACGCCTGGAAACACTACTGGCTGGACGAACACACTAAATATGTCCAATTCATTGGTAAAGACAATATCCCCTTTCACGCGATTTTTTTCCCAGCAATGGTGATGGGTCAAAATACTCCTTACAAACTGGTTGACGAGTTACCAGCCAATGAGTTCTATAATCTTGAAGGGAAGCAATTTAGTAAATCCTCTGGCTGGTCCATTGATCTAGAAACATTTTTTACACAGTTTGCACCTGATCAAATCCGCTATACTATTGCAGCTAACGCTCCTGAGAATCAAGATTCTGAATTTACCTGGAAAAACTTCCAACTCCGGTGTAATTCTGAACTTTTGGGCAAGTATGGTAATTTTTCCAATCGGGTTCTTGTCTTTTCACAAAATCACTCTGATGGAAAAGTTCCTGAGACTAAAAACCTAACCCAAGAAGATCTTCTCTTTTTAGAGAAAGTCAAAGAGATCGCACAGAGAATACATATTTCTTATGCACATTTCCAGCTTCGCAAGGCAGCATTGCAAATCATGGAACTTGCGTCAGCAGGCAATGTTTATTTCGATAAGAAGAAGCCATGGACAGCAATTAAAACAGATAAGCAAGATGCCCTAAATACCATTGGATGCAGCCTCTATTTACTCCAAATTTTGGCACTTGTTTCTTCACCTATTATTCCAGAAGCCGCAGCAACAGTTTGGAAACTATTAGGTTTAGAAAGCGCAATGCAGTGGAACCTAGAGATGATACTTCGACCTGGTCAAAAACTAGCTAAGCCAGAGATACTCTTTAAAAAAGTTGAAGATGATGTCATAGAAAAAGAACTTGAGAAGCTTAAAAAACTTGCTGTGAAAGCTAGAACAGGAACATTTCCACCGTTGAAAGAATTAATTACTTTTGATACATTCCAAAAACTAGACCTGCGTGTTGGAGAGATCATTCACGTAGAAAAAGTTCCTAAATCTAAAAAGCTCCTCAAGCTGACAGTGGATCTCGGCTTTGAAAACCGGACCATTGTTTCTGGAATTGCTGAGACTTTTACTAGATATAAGGAATTGGTCGGTTATAAAGTTACTGTCGTTGCTAATCTTAAACCGGTTAAACTAATGGGAATTATGAGTGAAGGACTGATTCTTTCTGCAGAGAGCCCTGACGGATTAGAACTTCTTCATGCACTTAAAACTCAAAAAGGATATACTATTTGCTAACGAGTGTTTCTTGAATAATCTGTTTGAGCCCAGTATGTCTCTGTCTTACTTCATCATTTTTTACGCAGATGGTAAGGGCTTTTTTGCTGCCAAGTAGAATAACGAGTTGTTTCCCCCGTGTAATTCCCGTATAGAGAAGATTCCGAAAGAGGAGTTTGAAGTGACACATATGTATAGGGATGATAACGCAAGGACACTCGCTCCCTTGATACTTGTGGATAGAAACGGCGTAAGCCAGGACTAACTCGTCGAGTTCTGAAAAATCATAAAACACATCCATGTTATCAAATTTTACAGTCAGCTCTTGCTCACCTACATCAATATTGCTGATTCGACCCACATCGCCATTGTAGACTTTTTTATCGTAGTTATTGCGGATCTGCATCACTTTATCATTGGGATGTAAACATTTTCCCATTCGGATCAAAGGGTGTGGGTGGGGATTTAAGGCTTGCTGCAATACATGGTTGAAGTTTTCCGTGCCTATTATTCCTTTTTTCATGGGGATGAGGACTTGGATATCATTGATTGGATTAAATTTAAAATGGGAAGGAATCCTATCCCTAATGAGTGTAATGGTTTTTTCAAGGATCTGATTTGGTTCCTCAATTTCGAGAAAAAGGAAGTCACTTCCCTTTTTTGGTTCAATATCAGGGAAGTAACCCTGGTTGATGCTATGTGCATTGCGTACGATACGTGAGCCACGTGCTTGCCTGAAAATTTGCTTCAGTATTGTAACGGGAATTCTTTCAGAATGGATGATATCTTTGAGTACGTTGCCTGGTCCAACACTTGGTAGTTGATCGATATCCCCAATGAAAATTACGCGTGCCGAAGAAGGAATTGCTTTTAGTAAACTGTACATAAGTTGCGTATCAATCATACTTGCTTCGTCGATGATGATGAGATCGCAAGAAAGGGAGTTCTCTTTATTTTTTTTGAATCCCCCTTGAGTAAAATCAAATTCAAGTAAACTATGGATGGTTGAGGCTTTTTTAGAGGTGATCTCAGTCATCCGTTTTGCTGCGCGACCGGTGGGAGCTGCTAGCAGGATTTCTGAAGTGAGTTTTTCTATAATTCGAAGGATTGCCATAGTAATGGTGCTTTTCCCTGTACCTGGACCTCCAGTGATGATATGTAGTTTTTCTTGAGTGCTAATTGTAATGGCCTCTTGTTGCTCTTGAGCGAGTTGAATATGCAGCTTGTCTTCAACCCAGTTGATTGCTTTATCAAGCGTAATAGATCTCAAATAACAAGGAGCTTCAGTTAAACGCGCGAGTTCTCGTGCAATGCCAATTTCTGCAAGGTAAAGGGGTTTAATCCAAAGGTGCATGATGTCTTTGAGCTTATTCCGTACAATATCAGCCGACTCTTCCAAGAGTAGCACTTGTGCAGCAATGAGATCAGGAGCGATTAGAAGCATTTCTTTTACACGGAAAATTAGATCCTCTTCGGGAAAGCAAACATGACCTGACGAGCTGAGTTCCCAGAGAAGATATGTAATTCCAGCCTGAATCCGGTGAGGAGAATCGAGAGCAATACCCAATTTTTGTGCAAGATCATCAGCAGATTTAAAACCGACGCCAAAGATTGTTTTAGCAAGAGCGTAGGGATTTTCCTTGATTTTTTCAATACTTCTGTCTCCATACAGCTTGTATACTTTTTGAGCCAAAGATGAACGGACATTATGAGATTGAAGAAAAATCATCAAATTGCGAATCGATTTTTGATCGAGCCAGCAGGTTTGAATGAGTTTAACTTTCTTGGGACCAATACCGGAAATTTCAGATAGACGATAAGGAGTCTTATCGATCACATCTAAAGTATCAAGTTTGAAGTGTCTGACAATTTTTTCAGCATAAACAGGGCCGATACCTCTGATTAAACCTGATTCTAAATATTTCTGAATACCATATAGGTCTTCAGGAGCTTTTAATTCGAAGGATTTCACTTCAAACTGAGGGCCGTGCTTGGGATGTCGTTTCCAGGCTCCATTGCAATGAATAGTTTCGCCCTCCTTTATGGAAGGTATTTCTCCAAGAATCGTTGTCAGTTCGTTCTTTCGGGGTTCTTTAAGCCTCGCAATAGTAAACTCATTGCTTTCACTAATAAAAAGAATACTGTCAATATAACCGGTAACGCTCTCTTCCATAATTAAAAATTATAGCGAATAAATTTTCATATAGCAACTTTCCTCTGTATTCACTGTGGTAAATATTATTTGTAGAGTTTTTGCCAAGTAATATTCGCAATAAATCTTTTCTTTAGAGGTCCTAAAATGCAGAGGGAGTAGCGTGGATAACGGGGAACAAGAGGTTGGTAGGAAGGGAGTAAAACCACTTTATTCTTTCTTGTTTATCCCTATGATTTGGTATATCAGGATCCGGGAGTATAGGAAAAAGCATTCACCTCACTTCTGAATCAAATATAAGAGTTGTTCAAAGAGGTATGCCTTTTAAGGATTAAATCCTTTGTGAAGCTATTTCTAATGCGACCTAAATATAGAGAACTTCAAGAGAAAGGGAATGCATTACGATATTGCTTGATAGAATTGTTCTATCAGAAGATTTATCAAATAGTGATGTTTGTATGACTATGATCCACAGTGCGTTTTTCATGAATACTTTTCTATATAATAGAGTATCAATTTCCATATGAGAGAAGATATCTGATTTATTGCCATCCGAAATGCTTTGCAAATAATAGGTGATTTTCCTATGATTCCTAGATATTGATCCGGATTAGCTCAGTGGTAGAGCAGTTGACTGTTAATCAATTGGTCGCAAGTTCGAATCTTGCATCCGGAGATTAGGGCCTATCATTAGATGGGCCCTTTTTTCATTTTACGCTAGTAAAATAACACCTGATGTCCCTGATAGGGTAGAACTAGTCATTAATCATAAAGAAGCTATCCATTCAATCAACGCCGAACAAATCGACACGTTATCTGAATCTAGTGTGATTTAGGAGGGTGTTTATCCGACAAATATTATAAGGGATGTTTCAATGAAGTTTGGTAAGACCTACTACTTTATGAGCTTTAAAACAATAAGCCTTGGATTATCACTGTACTGGTGTGCTTTAGAGAGAGTTGTGGTATGGGTTCTAGGTAGCTGTAATGCTGCAGTATTCTAGAAATTTAATGAGACTTGTGAATGTTATATAGGACTAGATTATACTTAGGAAAAGCCGCCCTTTAGAGCCTTATATAATTTAAAAAACTGGTACAGATACTCTTGAGTAAAAAAAGAGTAATAACTGGAATGACCTTAAGAAAATGCCTTGGACGAACGAGTGTTGTCTCTAAAAGCATAAAAATGGTTGTTATAACTTTAAAATGATGCTGTGTCTCTACAACATTTATGTAAACAGTTCCAAAAAATTAACTATTTAATACAGTGCGAATGTGTTCACAATCTTTTGCGCCACAAGTACATCCTAAAGGCTTGCCGAGAAAGACTTGGTAATGTTCTTGAGTGTCTAGGGGATTGGTAATGTTATAGAGGTTGTCATTTATTTGATTGATGATCCAATCTTTGAATTTTAGATCCTCATCAGACACGAGTTCTTCACTGGGTGTATCTTTTTCATCTAGCGTGTGAACATCGCTGTATAAACTACGAGCAATTTGACAGTAAAAACAATTACAATGAGGCTCAGCTTTTTGCATGTTGTTTAACACGCTGTCTATCCCTAGAGCTTTTATCATTGCTATGGTTTTTTTTAAGATTTCAGGAGGCAAATCCACAGAATGTGACTGCTCTTGATTATGAAGCATAATCATGTTGAGATTAGATAGGCCATCGGTTCCCATTGAAAAGGGAAAGTTGAGAAGGTTTGAATCTAGACCCCCACTCATTTGGGTATTATTTTTTGGCAATTGCACCGGGGATTTTTCTTGTGATCCAGACTCTAAATAACGGGCATGGGCTGCAAAAATTTCTTCGATGGTTGTTTGGTTTAGATTGGGAACCTCAATGCAAGACCCGCTAGAGAGGGTTACGATGAGGATTGTGCGTCCACTATCACTATCCTCTCGAATATGAAAGGTGGCAATATTCTTCCATTCTGTGGATATATGGGGGGGGATACTGAGTATGTTCTGATTAATTTTCATTCTGTATCATCCTCTCATTATGATTAATATTTCTATTATAACTTATATTTAAAGTCAATGTCAACAGGTTTAGCACTCTCTAAGCTAGATTGCTGGGTGAAATATAACCCGTTAAAATTTAAATCATTACCTATGATTGTTCTCTATAGGACTTTTCGTTATTAAGAGGGTCATTTAAATAATCATCTACATTGGGAAGGTATTTTTCAGAGCATAATAACTCAGTAATGAGGAGATACGATTGAATCTTTAGAAAAACCTTTCTTTTGATACGAATGTCTTATTGAACGATTGAGACGCACTCAAAAAAACTCCACAATAATGATGTCATCATGCTAGCAAGGGATTGATGCGGAGGTGGGTTGAATGATTGTAAGGCGTATTATTGAGTATATCTATTGAATTCTTCCACATGTAATAAAAAGAGTTGCTGCTATGAATAATCTGTTATTTTCGTTACTATTTCGTGTTTCGTTGAATTAAAATCTATCAGGGTATTCTATGAGTAAAGAAACAGCACTTCAACAGTTGATGGAAGGAAATGAGCGTTACACTAAGAAGTTATTAGATCACTCCAATTGGATGAATGAAAGGAAAAACGTGGTTACAAGCAGTCAAACTTCCTTCGCGATTATTGTTGGATGTTCAGATGCACGTGTGGTGCCCGAGGTACTTTTCGACCAATGGGTTGGTGATCTCTTTGTCATTCGCATTGCAGGCAATGTCATTGGTGATATTGAACTCGAAAGTATTAAATTGGCTATAATGAATTTTGGGTCTTCTGTAATCATGGTTCTCGGTCATGAAAACTGTCTAGCAGTGGGATCTGTGTTTGATAATAAAGCTTCGACTATTCCGGTGATTGCAAAGCATATCACATCTGCCATCGAGGGGGCTACCTCTTTGGAAATGGCTGTCAAAAACAATGTTAAATCAGTGGTTTCTCAGCTAAAGAACACCTCGTTTATCTCACAGTTATCTAGAAAGCATAAACCGATTATTGTCGGTGGATATTATGATCTGAAAACCGGTAATGTTCAACTTATTGATAAGTCATCGTAGCTTTATTCCTTTTCCGTTACTGTGAAGCAGAAGGTGAATGATGAGAGACTGTGTGGGTTAGTATCCAAGGGAAAAGTCAAAGAATATGTGGGTGATATAGCTTTATGGCAAGGTAAGTAAGTAGAGGCGGCTGTTACTCGAATATTCATTGGTAGAGGGATTTGCTACTATCTGGAATTTAGGAGGCCTTCGTATGACAGGAAAAGAGATTCATCCCCGCTTTGCCACCGCTCGACACTGTTCTTAATGGACATACTCTAGATGTTTTTAAATCCGCTTTACTGAGTTGTAAATGATTCAAAAGTTCTTAAGGGAGACTCTGGATATTTAGCATATCTATTCTACATATGATTAAAAATCATAGAGCTCGAACTAAAGAGAGCCCAAGCAGGTGTGTGTTAGAAGGAATACTTTGGGATTTTAGCACAGAGAGTCATTCCTTTGAATAACAGAGGGTTGGCAGAGCGAAGAACAAGTTGCCTGCCCATGTATCTACCGGAAAATAGAGGCAAGTAAATATTTTACTATTGATTGTCTAAGTGCTCCCAGTGGAGATAGAGATGTTCGATTTGCGTTTCGGCTAGGCCAATTTCTATGCAAATGTCTGAAAGACGCTTAGGATTGTTTGCAATTTTTTTCTCTGAAAGAAGATGGTTAAGAGATTGTACTTTATGTTCAAGTTTCGCGATTTTCCCTTCTATGCTACTTAGTTCTTTTCCTTTTTTATAGGAGCTCTTGTTTGTGGGCTTATCAGTTTTTGTGAGAGTTAAGCTCTTGTGTTCCTCTGCTAGTTTGGTTGCCTTTTTCATGGAGGTTTCCCACTGAGTATAGTCGACAAAGATCTCAGTTTTTTCTGGATTACCAAGAGCTAAAACTGAATTGCAGAGTCGGTTGATCATAAAGCGGTCGTGTGTAATCAGAACAACTGCTCCTGGAAATTCAATAAGGCTTTCTTCAAGGGTTTCTAGTGTTGGAATATCGAGATCGTTTGTCGGTTCATCGAGGAGAAGGATATCTACCGGCTGAAGCATGAGGTGGGCAATTGCAATGCGAGCCCTTTCGCCTCCTGAGAGAGTCCCTATCGGCATTCCGAGAAGATCCGGCGAGAAAAGAAAGCGCTGACACCAGCCGTTAACATGAATCTGTGCTCCTCGGAAAGTCACGAAGTCACCAATTGGTGAAAGGGCTTCTTTGAGAGATATATCCAGAGGAAGTTTTGTTCTATGTTGATCGAAATAGACGATTTTTAGGTCATCTGCTTGCTTAATGGTGCCGCGATCTGGAGTGATCTCACCTGCGAGTATGCGAAGAAGCGTTGTTTTACCGGAGCCATTGGGTCCCATTAGGGCTATTCGAGCACCGGGGGATAGATTGAGGTCAAGGTTTCTGAATAGAGACTTGCCTCCTAGACTTTTTGAAATGTTTTTTGTAACAAGAAGCGCGCTGGTTTTCCTTTCAGTTGCAACGAAATCAATCTGAGATCTTTGTTGTTTATTGCGAGCCTTGATATCAGAATAGGCCTCGACGATCTCATGTGCTTCGCTGATCCGGGATTTAGCTTTTGTTGTTCTTGCTTTTGTACCTGCTCGGAGCCATTGGGTTTCGCGGCGTACTTTTGTAGCAAGGCTTTGACTTTGTTGGAGTTGTCCTTTTAAAAATTGTTCTTTCCTATCGAGGAATACTCTATAGGAGCCTTCGCTGACAAAAAATCCTTTTGGATAGGCCTTATTAATTTCAAAGATCTTATTTGTCACATGTTGTAAAAAATAACGATCATGGCTCACTAGTAAATAGGTTAGGGCCTCTTTTGCTAGGAATTTTTCCAGCCAAAGAATACCTTCTAGGTCAAGATGGTTCGTTGGCTCATCAAGAAGAAGAAGGTCTGGTGATCTGATCAACTCAACTCCGATGCGCAGTCGTTTTTGCCAACCTCCTGAAAGAAGATCTGCAGAGGGTTCATTTCCTGTAAAGTCAAGTCGACTGAGTTGCATTTCAGCTAAGTACTCTCTTTCGTATTGGGGCACTTCACTACTTAGGGCCGCAATCAAGATTTCTTTTGGGTTTAGAGGAGCAAATTCACATGTTTGAGGTACATAGCCTATCGTTAAACCTCTTTTTGGAGATAGAGTTCCGGAATCAGGACTTTCAAAACCTGAAAGTATTTTAAGGAGGCTCGTCTTTCCGGATCCGTTGAGGCCGACAAGCCCAATTTGATCGCCAGAAAAAATGCTCATTTCTAAATCTGTGAAAAGACGTTTCGTTCCTACGTAGGATTTTGAGATTGATTGGCAGTTAAAAAGTAAACCCATATAGATAGTGTATCAATAAAGGTTATTCGATCACAACTTTTTCAATGAAGTGAAGATAGGATTAAGTGTAAAAGGTACACTCAAACATTATTACTATCATTTTGACGGTGAGTAGAAAACGTATTTCTAATCAACTAAAGATCAAGGATTCCTGAAGTAATTGCTGTATTTTTTCCTGATTAGCATATATCAACCAGACTGATTTGAAGCAATATGCTCATTGACTTATTCTTTTTATATCAGTTAGAACTCCGTGCTTTTTGAAAGCAATCGCATTCAGGGTTTGCGCACACTTGAATTGAAGGATAGGTTAAGGAAGTCTTTTCTTGGTAACCGCTTTTGAAAAGACTCCCTACAATGGAGGTGGAGAGAATCGAACTCTCGTCCTTAGCAAACTCCATAATAATGACTACATGCTTAGCACTTTTACTTTAGAGTCTTTCTTGCTGTTAAGTGCAACACTCGAGAAAGCATCACTTCTAAAAATCTTGAATTGTCTAATTTAGAAGTCAAATCAGGCAGTCATACCAGGGTTAATAACGATAGTATTAGCACTCCTGGTCAGGTTCTAATACTATCGGCGCTTAAAACGGGTTAGGTATTAAGCAGCTTGTAAAAGCTCTACGTCTTGGTTTGCACCAAGGGCAATAACTTTAGATTGCTTTTTTGCAATTGTGGTTTTATCGGATTTTTTAGGAGGCCAACCGACGTCCTCCGCATGCCACTAGTACTTCATTTCCAAGTCGAAACCAGTGCACCCCCGTTCATTATTATATCACATTCCCTTTTTATCATCCAACTGTAAAGTGGTAATCTAATCCACTAATAGTTAATGGTATGTGGGGTATTGTCTCTAAATACTAGATAAACAACCTTATTTTATCTTTTTAAGGGTTTTTAGAGCAAGTCTGATGGTTATTAGGGAAAAGTTTTTTTGTAATTCCCCGGTTCTATACGCAGGTATCTAACAGTAGTGATTTAGCGGAGATTCTGTACTGTAGTTTCATGTGAATTGATAAGCTAGTGTGATAAATAGATAGGAGTACCATTGTCCCTATTAAGAAAGCGATTATAAATCTTTTAAAATGGGAAGGGAGTATTTAGCACTGGGTGGTATTTAAATTTTGGATAGAGTGCTTCCATGCATAGTACTTGTTTAAACTTATGAATGAAGGTTCACTATCAGGAACGAATCTATTTACCTGGTCACCCACTTTTTCAAGCTCATCGGAAACAGCTTTATTCTAGGGCATCTTGCAACTCACAGATTCAAATAGAATGTTATTTGCACCATTACAACACCTACTCACTGTGAGCAGCTAAGTTTTTTTGGAATCGAGATTGGGAATGTATTATCCAGCATATAGCTTGTATTTTAAGTACTTATCTATGAAAATAGGGGCTATGTTTTGGATAGATCAAGATGGGTTTCCTGAAAAGGAAATTAAAATACTTAATTTTTGGAAGAAAGAAAGAATATTTCTAAAGTCCATTGAGCAGAGAAAAAATGCTCCTCTTTTTTCCACCTATGATGGCCCCCCATTTGCGACGGGTCTTCCTCACTATGGCCATATGTTAGCTAGCATTATTAAGGATGTGATTCCTAGATATCAGACGATGAAGGGACGTTATGTACCGAGACGGTTTGGCTGGGACTGTCATGGCCTTCCCGTTGAGAATGAAGTTGAAAAGGCGAAGGGGCTTGCTGGTGCTGCATCGATTGAGATGTTTGGAATTTCCCAGTTCAATGAAGAGTGCAGATCGATTGTTCTGAGGTTCTCCAAAGAATGGGAAACTACTGTCCATCGGATAGGCCGTTGGGTCGACTTTGACAATATATATCGGACGATGGATAAGAATTTTATGGAGTCTGTATGGTGGGTTTTCTCTGAGTTGTGGAAGAAGAATCTCATCTATCAAGGTTACAAGGTAATGCCTTTTTCAGCAAAACTAGGTACGCCGCTTTCGAATTTTGAGGCGAATCTCAATTATCAAGAGGTGAATGACCCTTCTGTAACTGTTAAATTCCCTTTAAAAGATGAGCTAAACACTTTTCTTTTGATTTGGACTACGACTCCTTGGACGCTGACTTCGAATTTAGCGACGATTGTGAATGCAAAACTCGATTATGTAAAACTTAAATTGGGGAATGATTATTATATTTTAGGGAAGAATCGCGTCGCACAGAATTTCAAAGAGGATTTTAAAGTCATCGAGACATTTAAAGGGTCTGAACTGGTTGGAAAGTCCTATCTTCCGCCGTTTGATTATTTTGTGAATAAGGCAAGCCCTAACGCCTTTACTGTTCTTGGAGATGATTTTGTAAGTGATGGTGATGGTACAGGGATAGTGCATGCGGCCCCAGCATTTGGTGAAGTTGACTTTTTTGTTTGCTCCCGTGAAAAAATTGAAGTGATCTGTCCAATTGATCAGAATGGAAAATTCACCAGTGAGGTTCCTGAATATGAGGGGATTTTTGTTAAAGATGCTAATAAGGACATCATCAAGAAACTTAAAGGGGACGGGCTCATCTTCCATCATGGTCAAATATGTCATCGCTATCCCTTCTGCTGGCGATCTGATACTCCCTTAATTTATAAAGTGGTGAAAACTTGGTTTGTTTCTGTAGAGAAAATCAAAGAGCGGCTTATTAAAGTGAATAAGGAGATCCATTGGGTTCCGGAGCATTTGAAAGCGGGGCGTTTTGGTAAATGGATTGAGAATGCGCGCGATTGGGCGATTAGCCGCAACAGGTACTGGGGAACTCCAATTCCTCTTTGGAAAAGTGAAGATGGGGACATCGAAGCGATTGGTAGTGTTAAGGAATTAGAGACGCTCACAGGGAAAAAAATTAAGGATTTGCATCGTCATTTCATTGATGATCTCACGTTTATAAAAAATAGCAAGACTTATTCACGGATTCCTGAAGTGTTTGATTGCTGGTTTGAGTCGGGATCGATGCCTTATGCACAAAATCACTATCCGTTTGAAATGGGGAAAGAAACCATGGCTGGGCTTCCTGCAGACTTTATTGCTGAAGGGCTCGATCAAACGCGCGGCTGGTTTTATACGCTTAATATTTTATCTGTCGCTCTCTTTAATAAACCGGCGTTTAAGAATGTGATTGTAAATGGGATCTTACTTGCTGAAGATGGCAATAAGATGTCTAAGAAACTAAAAAACTATCCTGAGCCATCATTTGTGATTGATAAGTATGGTGCAGATGCGATTCGCCTCTATTTACTCCATAGTTCAGCCGTTTATGCAGAAGATCTTCGTTTTGTAGAAAGGGGGGTTGAGCTTGTTCTTAGACAATTTTTAATCCCTCTTTGGAATTCATATGTTTTCTTAGCTACTTATGCAACAATTTATGATTGGAAGCCAGACGATTGTAAAACACCCAAAGCAGATATTGACAGATGGATTTTATCGAAACTGCAACAATTAATTGCCGATGTAGAAAAAGGGATGGATGCATATACATTATCTAATGCTGTGGCTCCATTCGTTAATTTTATTGAATCGTTGACCAATTGGTATATTCGTAGGTGTCGCAGCCGTTTTTGGTCAGATCAAGCAACTCAAGGTCGGCAAGAGGCATTTGAAACGCTCTATACCGTTTTAATAACACTGACAAAGATTGCAGCGCCCTTCATTCCATTCTTAAGCGATGAAATCTATTTGCAACTTCGAAGAGAGGAGGATCCTGGATCTGTGCATCTTTGTGATTTTCCTGCCTGTAATCAAGAATGGCGCGATGTTAAGCTTGAAGGGGAAATGGCTGCTGCACAATTAGCAGTGAGTATGGGGCATGCTCTCCGGAAAGAAAATAAGCTTAAAGTGAGGCAACCACTACAAACTGCGCACCTCATTTCAGCTGATGTGCGGACCTTGATAGAGCTGAAATCGAAAAAAAATTTAATTCTCGATGAGCTTAATGTGAAAGCAGTAGAATTTCATAGTGACGAGTCTTCCTTTGTGAAAGTTTCTATAAAGCCTAACTTTCGAGTTCTTGGCAAGAAGGTTGGACCTCTTATGAACAGAGTAAAAGAGGAGATTGAAAAACTTGATCCTGCTGCAGAGCGTGTTGTGATAATAGACGGAAAAAGCATTGAATTGGTAGATGAAGACATTCAGCTTGAGCGAAAAGTTCGTGAGGGACTTATCGCTACAAGCGAAGGGCTCATTACTGTTGCTCTTGACACGCAATTGAGCGATGAGCTCCTTTTAGAAGGTTTGGCGCGCGAGCTCGTAAATAAAATCAACACGATGAGACGTAACGATAAGTTTGATGTGAGTGATCGAGTAAGCGTGAGAATTCAAACGACAGATCGGGTTAAAGAGTGTTATATTACCCATCATGATTACATCTGCAAAGAGGTCTTAGCTAAAAAATTCACTTTCGAACCTTGCAATGGAACGAAGTGGGATCTCAATGGTGAGTCTACCTCTATCTCCTTAGCTAAGATTTAATGGTAGTTTATTGCGCCTTCTATGGATAATGGTCCATATCACGATGATCAAGATTGTAAATGACCAAAGAACAGTGCTTGGTCCTGTGAAAAGTGAATAACGGGGTTGATTGATCAGTCCTAATCGGGATCCTGGAGGCCAGAATATAGCTGAGGGTGCTCCTCGAATATTATCTTCAGGAACAAATCCAAAATCACGTGTATCGGCGCTATTAGCGTAATTATCACCAAGTGCCAAGTAATGCTTATCAGGCACCGTTAACCCATACTCTTTGATATCGGCAACTGTTGGTGCACCCTCATCAATGAAGGGATGGTAGAGAGAATATGTGGATGCTTCGTTTTTTTTCTTTTGTTCAGCAATCTGGAAGGCTTCGAGCAGGCTGTCCCCTTTTTTTAAGAGGGGTGCGTTCATGACATAGAGGTCACCATCTCTAAAGAAGGCGTATCTTGAAGACAAGAAGTTGCTTCCTGAAAATTCAGGCAAGAATCGCTTATCAAATTCCATGCCAATATTGAAAAAGACTCGAATCCTCTCTAGATCAAATATGTAAAGAGGGTGTTTGAGTGGAAGTTGTTTGAGGATACCGCCCCATTGGACTTCGTAGGCTATTCCATCTAAAAATTCATAGGTTCCGTTGGGCACACCAGTCAATCTAGGAGAGTAGCGATCATCTCGTTTAGAGGAGCTTCCCCAACGGTAGGCCTTTTCATCTTTGACAACAAAGCGGGCCGTATAGAGCTGGCTAAAGAGCGTTTTCAATTCAGGTTCATTCAGTGGAATGATTGAGCTAAAGTGACCAAGGGCTGGTCGTACTCTTCCGTAGGGATCGCGTTCAATAACAGAATTTTCTAAGTTTGGATGATGAATCAGTTCTAAGTAAAGCTCTCCATCATTAGACATATTTGGAATGTTATTCAAGTCATCTTTGGTAAGAAGTCTTGCGATAGCATAATTTTTAAATCCCCAGAGATCAAAATAGTGGTGCTTCTTCTGCATAAGCATTGTACTTTTAATGGTATTAAATGGGGTGACTTCCAATTTGGCAACTTTCTCATTCATTTGTGTGATATAGATTGGGGAATAGATTCCGTTTGATAGCTTTGAGTTTGTGATTACTTTACCATCAAGATGGATGAAGGGAATGTGATTAATTTTATCGAGAGTGGCCGGTTCGAGCTCTTGTGTGATCTCTTTCCCATTTTGGTCGATTCCATAGATCTTACCTCCATAGAAGTAGAGAGTATCTCCAGGTTTTCCCATCATTCGTTTGACAAATTGCTTTTTTCCAGGGAAGAGGTGAAAATATATTGTGTTGACGTCGTGGATATCCATATTAGCGCCTGTAAAAATAAAGGTACCAGCGCGCATTGCTAACTTGGGATTAAAGTAGAAGTGTTTTGGCATTAAGGGAGCGTTTACTCCAAAGTCTGTCTTGGAAACAACAAGTCTATCTTGTTCTTGAAAGGTTGGGCGCATCGAACCAGAAGGAATTTCGTAGGGTTCGAGCAGCATTGAACGCACGAGAACAGCAATAAATAGTGCGAAGATAAGAGAGCCAACCAGATCACGGAATTTTTCGAAGGTGGTTTTGGCTAAATGGATTTTTGTGAGTGTTTCAGTGGATTTTGCACAGTGATATGCTCCTTCTCGATCGCCTGCAATGACCTTTTCTTGCAGTGAAAGTATTGCAGTGCGCAGTTCTAGTTGAACTGAAGGTGTCAGCTTACTTTTCTTTCGGTTGAATCGGTGATATGTGTGAAGCAGTATGTTTTTAGATTTCTTGGGTTTGTATACCATGTGTTCCTACTTTAACTCTAAATTAGTCTACTTGAATTCAGGAAATAGATTCAATGTGGAAAACTTGTTGATAGTAATTTTATAAAGAGCATTTAAAGAAGATATTTTAATTTTTCAAGAAAGGGTTTTAATCTATAAGTGTTTTAAAATCAGTCGCTAATGGAAGTGTCAATAGATGAGCTTAGAATCCTCTTTTGTTTGTTCATAAGTGCATTGGAATTTCAGTTTCTGCGTAAAGGTCTGGATTATCTTGAGATATGGCAACCCAGATATAGTCATGGTTTTTTTTCAGATAGTGGATGAGACTCTCTTTTTGGATATCGATAGAGTGGAGCGCAGAGATTGAACTGATTTGCGTCTGGAAAGGGACTTGGATCGATTCTTGCGGTGATGAGCTGATGTCGACAGCAAATAAATGGAAGGGGGTAAAGTAGGAGGGAGCCTTTAAATTAAGTCGGTAGATGGATCCTATTTTTTGAGGGCTTCCTATAAATTCAGGAGGCTTCCTAGGGAACTTCTTTTTGGGTGAATTGAGTTGACGCCCAGAATCTACGGTCTGTAATTTAAAGGAGAGAGTGCCATCACTGATTTGTATCCAGTAGGGGAAGGGAAAATCTGGATGATTGGAATCAAAGTAGAGATGGATATACTTTTGAGACAGCTCAGTTGTGTCTCGGGGCCACTGAGTACAATAGGCATCAAAGTGAGTGTTTTTTATCTTTATTCCCTCGATATACTGGGTTGGCTTCCATACTTTTCTAAAGTCAGATTCTCCAGGTGAAGGAGGTGGACCAATTTTTTTTCTCTCAGCGTTAGTTAATTCATTTAAATCAAGCTGAATAAGAGTTGAAAGAAAGGAGTCTCTCCCTTCCTGTGAGAGGAAAGCATTTCTTGAAAAGGAATAGCACTCAGTCATTTTATTTTGGTCGAGATCGATTTCATACATGATCCATGATGTATGACCTGAAGCTTGTAATCGTACCCACTCCCTCCAATTGATCCTCGAAGATGATAGCCGATGGGAGGGGATTGAGATCTCCTCAAAGATGAGAGTGTTTTTTGTGATTTTATGGAGAGAGAGGAGGGTGTACATTCGATTTTGTTCTGTTACGATGTAATCGCCAGGGGAGGCAAGTTGGAATTTTTTCTTAAGGGTTAAAGAAAATAGATTGGAATATAGGAAGAAAAATGAGATGACAAGGAGTCTAAATAGCATATTATAAGTGTAGCACTACGAGGGAGCAACTTCAATTGTAGAGTGGGGAATCTTGTATTTAGTAAAGAGGATGTCTTTGGAAGACTTTCTCATCCGTAATAGATCTTGTATAGAGAGGATACAGAACAAGAGGATACGAGGTTCTGAATGTCGAAGGGTTCCTAGAAATTTCAGTGAGCTTGTATTTATAAGACTATCAAAGACTTTTGAAAAAGCTTTGCAACCTCTATGGCAATGAGAGTAAGAATAAATTCTTTAAAATCCGTGCAGATATTGAGCGTATCTAAGCAAGTAATGATGATCAAATATTTGATCTTTTTAATTCTTAATTCCTAGAATGTTAGTTATTCAATTTTACTTTAGTACATCAATAATTCATCTCTAATCTAGTCGAAAGTATGAGTATGGGAGTGATGGGATTTTACTATTGTCAGAGAATATGCTTCAAGTGGCTTATTGAAATCATATTAGGGAAGTGGAGTCTATTTAGGGAAGTGGATTCTATTTCTCAATATCAATAGATGAATAGATTCGGATCTAAAAAAACAAGAGATTTTCAAAAAGCGAGGGATCAACTATACTCTGAGTGTTGAAAATCAACCTAACGGTCAAGCCGATTACTAAATACACTAGACAATCACTAGCCCTGCTTACAGACCTTTATGAGCTTACAATGGCTTATGGTTATTGGAAACTTGGAATCCAAGATCGAGAAGCCGTCTTTCATATCAATTTTAGAAGAAAACCATTTAAAGGGAATTACGCGATTATCGCAGGCCTTGAAACAGTGATCGAATTTATTGAGCATTTTAAGTTTGATGAATCTGACCTTACTTATCTTAAGGGACTAGAGACCGACGATGGGCTTCCTCTTTTTGAACAGCCATTTTTAGATTATCTTCACAGGTTGGAGTTTACTTGTGATATTAACGCGATGGTTGAGGGAACGGTTGCTTTTCCCTATGAACCGATTTTGCGTGTAAAAGGGCCTATCTTGCAGGCACAACTTCTCGAAAGCTTCCTGTTAAACATCATCAATTTTCAAACGATTATCGCAACCAAAGCAGCGCGTATTTGCGCGGCAGCTGAGGGAGATGAGGTTATTGAATTTGGGCTAAGACGTGCGCAAGGGATCGATGGGGCACTTTCTGGAACGCGAGCCTCTTATATCGGTGGGTGTCATTCGACATCCAATGTTCTCGGAGGAAAATATTTTGGAATTCCAGTCAAGGGAACGCATGCTCATAGTTGGATCATGGCATTTGATGATGAAAAGGAAGCTTTTGAAGCATACGCGAATGTACTCCCTAAAAATTGTATTTATTTGGTCGATACTTATGACACGATTAAAGGCGTAAAAAAAGCCATCGAAGTCGCAGAAACCATGCGAGGGAAAGGATTTGCTATGTCAGGTGTGAGAATTGACTCTGGAGATTTGACATATTTGAGTATTGAAGTTCGTAAACTCTTGGATGCTTCTGGATTTATTAATGCTAAGATCATGGCGAGTAATGAACTCGATGAGTTCATTATTCGTGATTTGAAAAAACAGGGAAGTCAGATTAATCTGTGGGGAGTGGGTACCAATTTGATTACGGCAAAAGATCAACCAGCACTTGATGGTGTGTATAAACTATCTGCTATGCGGGATGAATTTGGAAAATGGAGGTATCGTCTAAAAATTTCAGAACAGATGGCTAAAGTGACAAATCCAGGGATTCAGCAGGTGCGTCGATACTATGACCATAAAAAAAATGTTTATGATATGATTTATGATTTAGAGTTAGGCATTCCAGAAAATCCTCTTATGGTTGATGCCCTTGATCCTATTAAGAATGTTAAGCCCTCATCAGATGTAAAGTACCAAGATCTTCTTGTTCCCATCTTTCAAAAAGGAAAACTCGTCTATAACCCACCGTCACTTGATAAAGTAAGAAATTATACAAAGTCCCAATTAGAGATGTTTTCTCCAGGCGTTTGTCGGTTTTTACATCCTCATCCATATTTTGTTGGATTAGAAAAAACACTTTATAATACTAAAATTGCTCTCATTGAAGAGATTACATAGAAACTTGGATGGAAGCTTTCATAATTATTGATCTACAAAATGATTTCCTTCCAGGAGGGCCTCTAGGCGTTTCTGATGGGGATGAAATCATTCCTCTTATCAATCAACTGATCAAGCGCTTTCCCTTAGTGGTTGCGACGAAAGATTGGCATCCGACAAATCATATTAGTTTTGCAGAGTTCCATGGAAAATCTGTAAGAGATGTCATCGATGTCAATGGATCCCCTCAAACTCTATGGCCGATTCACTGCGTTCAAAATACTCTAGGATCAGGGTTTGCGCCTTCGCTACATCAAGAAAAGATTGCAGAAATTTTCTATAAGGGCGTCGATCCTATGATCGAAAGTTATAGTGTTTTTTTTGATAATAACAAAACTCGCGCTACAGGCCTTGAGGACTACTTCAAAAGCCAGGGGGTTAATAAAGTGTATGTCGCAGGCATAGCAACAGATTATTGTGTTAAGTATGGTGCGATTGATGCTAGATTACTTGGATTTGAGGTTTACGTAATCCAGAATGCTTGTCGTGCCGTGAATCTGGAGCTAGGGGATGATGAAAAAGCACTCAAAGAAATGCAACAGTTTGGGGTTAATATTATTCATTCAAAGACTCTCATTGGAAATTAACTATTTGTGTAATCTTGAATTAGATTGAGACATATATAGTTCCGGATGATTTTAAGAGAATCTATCGCGCGAACTCGATACGATGAAGCCTTGTCTGGTTTTTTTCATTTGGGATATTACAATATAGAATCATTTGGAGGTCATGATACAGAAATACTACTGTGTATAGGTGAATCTTCAGATGATTAATCAATGTTTTAGCAGAGCAAGAGCCCTTTATAATCATGTTCTAATGTTAGCACAAGCATTAGGGATTAATCCATAAGCAAAGCTCAGGTGCATTTGAAAACTGACATACAACTGCATACTACTGGATGTCAGAATGGTATATTGAAAAGAATCAAGTGCTATTAAACCTAGTCACTGATGAATGAGCTTAGTGCTTCTTTAAATATGTACGTGTTGAAGAACCTGAGTTGACATTTGTCTGCATTTGCACTAATATCAAAAATGACTTAGAAATACAGATAGGATGAATACTTTTCAAAGTCATACCATTTTACGACTTCTAGTCGTATCTATCATGCCCCTCAGGGCGTTTGATATCCTCTATTTAAAACCATTTTTCTATTTATACAATTTATTAGGGGTTCATGATTGATAATCAAAAAGTTAGTTTAATGCGTATTGTCAGTGGGACTTTGTTGATTTCAGGGACTACAGTTGGAGCTGGGATGCTTGGAATCCCCCTCGTGACGGGGGTTTCTGGTTTTATTCCAGGTCTTGTTATCACGATTCTTGTCTGGTTTTTTATGTTCTGTACAGGACTGCTCTTTTTAGAAGTAACACTGTGGATGCCTGATGGAAGTAATATTCTATCAATGACACAGCGGTTTTTAGGTAGGAAGGGAAAGTATGTTTCTGGGGGTGTATTTCTCTTTCTCTACTACTGTTTGATGATTGCCTATTTTGCAGCTGGAGCTCCGATTTTAGCTGAGGCAATCAATAGTATTTTTTCTTTGAATCTTGTTGGTTGGCGGGCCTTTTTTGTCTTTGGATTCATTTTTGGAACAGTTGTGGGCATTGGTCCGAAGTCAATTGATCGCATCAATATTATGTTATCTGTAGGGATGGTCGCTTCTTGGATTTTTCTTGTCGGCAAAGGAAGTAGCTCAGTTGACATAAAACTCTTGAAACTCTCCAATTGGAAAGCAATGTTGTTTGCGACACCTATACTTTTTGGAGCCTTTGGATTTCACAACGTGGTTCCTTCTCTATGTACTTATTTAAAGCGCGATCTCAAAGCTCTGAGGAGATCGATCTTATTAGGATCCCTCATTCCACTTGTTATTTATCTGGTGTGGCAGTGGTTGATTATCGGTTCAATTCCACAAGATATTATTGAGCAAACGCTAGGTGCAGGGAAGCCGATTACAGTGGCCTTTCAGGAGAATCTGGATCATCCTTGGATGGGGATGCTTGGGCAGTTTTTTGCTTTCTTTGCCATTGTAACATCGGTTATTGGGGTTTCTTTTTCCATGGTGGATTTCCTAGGTGATGGAATGAACATGAAGCAAAGAGTTGGGGTGCGCAGGCTGGGGCTAACGATGCTGACATTTGCTCCTCCATTTATTTTTTCGACGCTTAACCCGAATATCTTTGATACTGCTTTAGGTATTGCTGGAGGATATGGGGAAGTTTTTCTCAACGGACTTCTTCCAATTGCACTTGTTTATCTGGGAAGATACGTTTGCAAATTGGAGTCAACAGCCTATTGTTTCGGAGGGAAGATAGTCCTTTTTATGCTTACATTTTGTTCTTTCATTGTCATTGTATTAGAGACATACCTATTGATCTATAAATAATGAGTTTTATGCCCCTTCCAACTCCTTGCTGTGTACTCTTGGATGAAGAGCTCTATCTAATGCCTGATAATGGACTTTATATTTTCAGAGAGTCTTTTTGTGATGAATTTAAGCAATATAAAGAGGGGTCTAATGGAGTTATAAAACAATAGACTTAGTCTCCTAACAGACCTAAGTCTTATATGGATGATTGGGGTGTATTTGGAAAGGTTCCTTCTTAAGAGCATTGGCTAGTTGGAAGAACAGATAGAGCTATTTTTCTGTGTGTAAATATTTTACCATTTTTTATGAATAGCATAGATCTTCTTCAGTGGATACATGATCAAGCAAGTAAGGAAAGCGATACAATAAGAAAGATAGACACATGCTGTTCTGAGGTATTCCCTTCTCTATTAGGGGTGTAAAATAATGTCACTTACTGTTCATTGTTGTTTATTGATTGACATGGTTGAATGTTACACTTTATTAAAAATAAGTATTTTCTTACAAAGAATCGCTTAGTTTGGTAGAGTTTTTGTGATATTATCAAAGATGCTAGAGAGAAATTCCTCTTCAAGAGTTGTTATTCTCCTAATCTTTACTGACATGCATACAAAGGAATTATTTTAATGCCATCATTTGACCAGTGTAATTTAGATAAACGACTCTTAGAGACACTCGAAAAGATTTGTTTTAACACGCCGACCCCTATACAAGAAAAGGCAATTCCTATCATTTTGCAAGGAAAAGATATCATTGCAAGTGCTCAAACAGGAACGGGAAAGACAGCGGCTTTTATGCTGCCATCACTCCATATACTTGTGAGCAGTAATCGAGAGAAGTATAGAGGCCCAAAAGTCCTTGTGCTCGTTCCCACTCGTGAACTTGCCATGCAAGTGGAAAAAGAGACCCAGAAATACAGAAAAAACCTTGATCATGTGAGGGTTGTCTCAATCTACGGAGGCGTGCCCTACTACAAGCAAAGAAAAACTCTCGCTAGACCCTATGATATTCTCGTAGCGACACCTGGACGTCTCATCGATACAATGGATCAAGGGAAAATCGATCTATCTTCAGTAGAGATGCTGATTCTTGACGAAGCAGATCGTATGCTCGATATGGGATTTATTGCTCCAGTTGAAAAAATCGTTTCCCAAACATCTCCTAAAAGACAGACCCTTCTTTTTTCAGCAACGCTTAATAGAAAGGTTCTGGATATTTCTAGAAAATTTCAAAATAATCCACAAGAGATTCGCGTAAAAGAGCTTTATGCTGAGCAAGCTAATATTGAGAAAAAAATCTATTATACCGACGATGTTAGGCATAAAACGGCGCTTCTAAATGTTTTACTTGAAGATGCAACTTATAGGCGCTCGATTATCTTTACTTCGACCAAACGTCAAGTTGATATTTTATCTAGAGATCTTAAGCAGAAAGGACACTATGCAGAACCATTTCACGCCGACCTCAATCAGAGGCAACGCACACGTACGATCAATGGTCTACGACAGGGGAAAATTGACTTTCTGATCGCTACAGATATTGCCGCTCGCGGCATTGATATCCCATCGCTTAGTTATGTGATCAATTTTGATCTCCCGTATAATCCGGAAGACTTTATTCATCGCATTGGCAGAACAGGAAGAGCGGGTGAGAAGGGAGTAGCCATCACATTTGCTACCTACAAAGAGGGCGCCTATCTTTCAAAAATTGAGAAGTTACTCAGTGATCCGATGGAGGTTTGCACAGTTAAGGGTTTCGAGCCCAAACTAAGAAAACTAGCATTCCAAGAACAACGATCTGGACGAGGCAAGTCTTCAAGAGGGCGTAATTTTCGCATAGATGGCGAGAAAAAACCTTTTCAATATCAAGCTTTTGGTAGAAAGAAAGTTGTTGGTAAAAAATCAGCAGGCACACGTTTGTTTAAAAAGCATAAGTAGAGATCTTCCAAAAGTTAAAATTTTTTATAGGATTTGAAAGAACACTTTATTTTGTTATTATATTAGAAACTTGGAAACCAAGGTAACTTTCCGGAATTAAAGTAAATTAATAAAACTACTATAAATGGTTTCAGTGCTAAAGAAAATTATTAGAGGTTATTTTCATGTCTATAAATCCCATTTATTTACCTTTATATAATCAATATTTTCCAAATAATACCTCGGAATCAGTTGAATCAGTTGATTGGACAGATTTTGAAAATATAGTTCAAGAATGTGAAGCGTCATTATCAGCTCGCTCAGTAGATTTTTCAATATGTGACACAACTTGGGTAGACCTAGGTAAATCAGCTTTAGAATTGACATTGAAAGTTATTGTGATTGTCTCTGGAGTTTATTTTTTTGGAGGCGCTGATCTATTACAGCGAATGTCTCAAATTCTTCTAAATAGTATGACCCCAAGTCTTTTAAGACAGTCTCAAAATTTATTCCCTCTTGTTATGCGAATAGGGAATGTAGCTTTAAAACTTCTTTTTTATTCAACAACTCTGCGATATATCGTGCAACGTGTCGTAATGACATTTATTTATCCAGCACAAAGTTGCTTGTTGCGTCGACTCTCTCTTCCTCATTTAAGCGTTCAAAATTTAAATCTTCAAAGAAAGCAAATTGGTGAATCTTCAAACGAATTTATTTGCAGAGATGTTGTTCTCGAGAAAAATGGAGTGCGATATAGCGGAATGCTTATGGGTCATAGAGATACCATTCACAATGGCAATTGGGCTCTACAAGCCGTTGGCAATGGTGAGTCGATAGAGCGCCTAATAGAACATACTGCTCAGGTTTATTATCAAGATAAATTCAATATATTGATGATAAATGGACCATCTGTAGGAAAAAGTCAGGGGACAGCTACACCGAGTACTATGGGTGATGCCCAAGATATTGGAATTTCTTACTTAGAAACAGCGCTCAAAGCAAAAAAGATTGTGATTGCTGGACGCTCTTTAGGTGGGGCAGCAATTGGCCTAGCAATTTTAAAACATCATTTTAAGAAGGATGTGAAGTATCTAGTAGTTCAGCAAATGACCTTTGATTGTACCAGCAATATCGCTGCAAAAATGGTGGGGCAAATGTCATCCTTCCCGGAATGGGTTGTAGCAAAAGTTATTCAGGTTTCTGGTTGTGAAATGGACTCTGTAAAAGCTTCAAAAAAATTGCAGAAGGAGGGTATTCAGGAAGTTATTATACAGGCGAGTAATCGAGCGATTCCCAAAGAAGAGCTACCGTCTCTAGAAGATTTTATAACAGATAGTGTCATTATGAAGACTGCTAGCTTAGGTTATGCGCTTATTCAAAAAGGGATAACAGACAATAAGGTTTTTCGATGCCTTCCCAATGAAGGACATATGACAGATTTGGCTTTTTCTTCTGCTACAGAAGAAATAACAAATTTATAGGTTTTTAAAGAGCTCTTTTGGAGAGTGCTCTCAAAGTATGGGTTATTTCCTTTCCTCCGAATACGAAAGCAGCAATTTTTAACGTGATTGTTGTTCCATTGGCCCAAAGAAGCTTTCAATTTCGATCTGGTAATTAGGTCGGTAAAGATTCTTGTATTTGATTGGGTCTGGGGATTGCAGTTTCGATAGAGGAGTAGAAAAAACAATACCCTCGGGTTATTAAGCCATAGGAGCCAACAGCGTGACATCGCCATGTAAAGCCCAATGCCTCTTCAGCAGATTACTGAGTATTAGGACCTCCTTTTAGTAGTGCTCGACTAAATTCCAAACAATTGCTGAGGCCACCCATATATCAATGGGATATGCGTCTTCCTCAATCCGGCGTAAAATATGCTGATAATCAACTTTTCAATTGGTTGGTCTTTGCTTTGAAATAAATGATCTTCTCGACATTCCGACTTGTAGGGAAACAAAACTTCAAGGGAACCCAACTGATCTAAATCCGTATTTTTTGCAAAAATTATAGGAAACATAGAAGGGATTCAATCCAAACATCACGATGCTCATTTGCCTTGGATACAATAGTAGCGAGCTGTTGGAGATCGTCAGCAAAGTTCATTGTGTTAGTCGGATCTGGAATGTGCTTGCATGGCCTATAGAAGATTTTTTTTTTCTTTACTGCGCTATAATTGGTAGACTGGCAAAGCTGGCCAAAGTTTTGTGCCCCGTGGCGGTGGCCAATTGGAGGTTAGAAGCCTTTTTTTTGCAGAGAAAGTTCAGCAGGTATGGTGCATGTTATGGGCGCTGTAATTTTTGATGTTACCTTTTTTGATATCGATCCGCCCAAAGGCTGTTTTGTTTGCGAATGCGAGAGGCTTAAGGGTTTTCCTTGACAGTCCCGGTTGTAAGCGAAATAAGGGTGATACAGTAGAGATAGGAGGATTTACTTGCTCTTGGAGCAACAAGAAAACGAGAGGTTTTTTCTTTAGTAAGGATCCGATCACGTCCGGGATTTTCTTTGAGTTGTTTAAGAGAAAGGGTGGTAATATACCGATTAGTGGTAGCGGCGTTTCTCTTACCCCCTTTTGGGGTGGGGGTACCTGCAAGGAGGTGTCTTTCTTGGCCGATGAGTTCTGGAGTGATATGAATCAGAGCGTAAGGGTCTAGTCGGGACTGCCAATAGATAATATGTCGGCGGGTATCTTTGGTGGAGCGGTGATGCCCTAGAATTCCGTCTTGGAGGGAACGCTCTGTGAGATCTTTGAATGTATGGAGTTTTTTGTATTGGTCGAACTTGAATGGTCTTAGCTTGAGTTGCCATTCAATTGTTTGTGCCCAATCTTCAGTTTCTTATTTGCGATCGAAATAATCGCAAATTGTGGGATATTCTTTGATACGGATGATGGCGTGCTAGACTGTGGTGCTGTTTTTGTTTTTGCGTTTGAAAATAGATGCCATGTGCCAACCTTTGTTGTAATTTTAGGTTTGGTTGGATAGCGTGTTGGTAAGAGTGTTCTTTACTGCACTGTCATTGTACCGCGTGCTATCTATTTAAAATTTAACTTTATGTTCAAGCAAGGCCAAATTTTCAAAACTCGAGTAAATTGAATGGCTTAAGAAAATGGGGCAAGCTGGACTTGAACCAGCGACCAACGGGTTATGAGTCCGTTGCTCTAACCAACTGAGCTATTGCCCCTCAAATCATAGAAAGTGTACTTCTTTTAAGTCCTAAGATCAAGGGATTGTTTTTACACCAGAAAGCTTCGATTTGTCTTTTTTGATGTGGGGTGTACACAATTAGACTGCTTGATAAAAGATAAGCACTCTAGATCTATGAGTAGATAGAGATCGCATAATCATCGAGAAATCTTATCGCAGCATCTCATTATAGTAAAATATTGATGTTGTATAGAAATGTAAAAATTATTATAGCTTTAGAATTATATAACTCAAAACAAAAGGAGGGGGTACATGCATAGATATATCGTATCAAATAGATACAAGATTGCTAGAACAGGCTATCAAAGTAAATTTATGGCAGTTGTCTGGAGGACTTCTCGTAAAATACTGTTGATATAGCAAGGTTTTAATATTCTTATTTTAGATCCTCTACCTGTTTTACTACAGAGCACTATGGCTATGTTATTAATGGTTAGGTTTTTATGATTCCCCTTTTATTGCAGGCAGATTTTCTTTATACTAAGTGTTAAAAATGGGAAGTTGTACATGAGTCTCGAAGTTCGAGCAAAGGAGAAAGGTGTCTATTATCAGAAGACGCGTTTTGCAATTTTAGTAACTAACTTTCTCAATGAACCGTTCTTTTACATTTATGGTCTTTTATCAATGATTCTCAGAAAAGATTTGGAAGCAAGCATTTTCCAAATTTCTCTGCTGACTATGTTGAGACCTACGGTGGCCATCCTATCCTTTTATTGGAGCTCATCGGTTTCAGGAAGAAAGCATCGGTTGCGCGCAAATTTCATTATTGCGGGCCTATTATCGAAATTACCATTTCTTTTGTTCCCATTTGTGGAAAATGTGTGGTTTTATATCGCCGCTGGTGCAAATTTTACACTCTTTTATCGTGCTGGAAATCCCGCTTGGATAGAGATCATCAAGCTCAATCTTGTGAAAACATCCCGTGAAAAGCTCTATTCGATAGGGACTTCTGTCGGATTTGCGGTTGGAGTGATCATCGCTATTGGGTTTGGATGGGGACTTGATCACTATCTGTATTTGTGGAAATATCTTTTCTTTTGGGGAGCCCTAATCAGCCTTCTCGGACTTTATATTCAGTTTCAAGTTCCGATTAATGGTGAAAATGAGATTTCTGATGGGCAGCAGGAAAGGCCCTCTCTGAAAATGAGGCTGATGCAACCTTGGACTGAAGGGTATCGCCTGATGAAAACTCGCCCTGATTTTTCTAGGTTTCAATGGGCATTTATGCTTGGAGGATTTGGGTTGATGCTTTTTCAACCAGCACTGCCGATCTTTTTTGTCGATGTTTTGCATCTCTCATACATTGATCTATCGATTGCAATCCTCATCTGTAAGGGTCTTGGAACAAGTCTCTCTTCTCCCATATGGGGAAGGCTCATGCAGAAGGTTTCGATTGCCAAAATGATGAGTCATATCTTGATTCTCTTCGGGCTGTTTCCTATGATTCTCTTTCTTGCACCCCTCCAGTTATTTTGGTTGTATCTTGCTTATTTCATTTATGGGATTGCCAATGGAGGAAGCCATTTGATTTGGAACTTATCGGGCCCTTTTTTTGCGGGTCGAGAAGATAGCTCAATATTTAGTGGGGTGAATGTCGTTATGGTGGGACTTAGAGGGTGCATTGCTCCATCCATTGGGGGAGTGATTTGCTCTCTTTTTGGCCCCATCGGGGCATTTACTTTTGGTATGGCCTTTTGTTTTTATGCTGGAATTAAGATCCTATTTAACCTTTCTCAAAAATTACAATCTATTCTGAATAAGTAATATTCTTTGCAGATCATTTTTTTGGGGGGGGGTATTCCGTTCTTTCGTTGGTTCAATGTCTTAAGGTGGAAAAAGATCTCCAGATTGATATTTAATCTGCTGGTTGGTCTGTTTTTAACTTATGGCTAAAAAAAGGTAATGTGGAGGATTCAGTACTTGTTAACACAGATTATTTGATAGGGCGACCAGTATCATACGCCTTTGTCAATGGGCATTTCGTTTGAAAATTTATTATTATTATTATTATGCACTCATTTAGGTGATGAATATATGCTTACATACTCTAACGTAGTCAGAAAAAATCCTAATATTAGAGCAATTAGTTTGTTTACATCCTGTTAGGTCAATGAATACCTTCGTTGATATGTTGGTTCTGGTTTTGTCTTTCAGAGTGATAGCAGTTACTACATGAATTTTCTCTATGTAGAGTGGGAGGAGGAATTCGCATATGTGTGAGAGAACACTCTTGTACCACAAGCTTTACGGAACAGTTTTTTAACGATATATAAGGACCTGGCAATCCTTCAGAGGACACTCGATGGAATCTACATGATTGGCGAGGAATAGAGCAAGCTACAAGGGACTGGTAGAAAAATTCGTCTTTTTATAAACTACTACCATAGTTATTCAGAAGGATAGGGTTCTTAAAGATTCAACGTTCTATTGGGCTTTCGCTGTCTTTGGAGAATTCTAATATAAATGGTACAAGATGAAATTGCAAATGAGTAAAATGATGGGGAGTGCCCTCATTGTTGCAGGTACGACTATTGGTGCAGGGATGCTTGCTCTCCCTATTACAACAGGCATTTCAGGATTTTGGTATTCTTCACTGCTTCTACTGGTCTGTTTTACATTTATGCTCTTTAGTGTTTTTCTTTTATTAGAAGTGAACCTATGGTCCACAAATCAGGCTGCAAATTTAATTACTCTCGTCAAAGAACGTCTTGGAATCGTAGGGCAAACAATAGCCTGGATCTCGTTTTTACTCCTTCTCTACTCTGTCGCTGCTGCCTATTTGTCAGGGGGGGGCTCTCTCATTGGTGAAGTCTTTGGAATTTCATCAATATTAGGGGTTTGGATCTTCATGATTATATTTGGATTTATTGTGATATTTGAAACAAAATTTATAGATATGATCAATCGCTTTTTGATGTTTGGACTTATTGGGGCTTTTATCTTGATTCTCTTTTTGGCAGCTCCCTATGCAAAAATTCCTCATTTTACCGTTGGCAAGCCCGAATACCTCTTTGCCACTGTTCCCGTTGTGATCCTATCATTTACATCACATATTATTGTCCCGAGCCTCAGAACCTATCTTGGGGGAAATGTTAAACAGTTAAAGCGAGCTCTGCTTATTGGAAGTTTTATTCCTTTAATTTTTTATCTTGTGTGGGAGTTTCTTATTATCTCTGTATTGCCTTTATCTGGGCCCTCCGGATTAGAAATGATCGGAAAGAAACCTCATCCTGTTTCAGAGCTGATAACAGCTCTTAGTACGGCTCTTGAATCTCCTTGGATCGCTATCGTTGTAGGTTTTTTTTCTTTTTTTTCTCTTGTAACCTCATTTTTTGGTGTTGCTTTAAGCCTTTATCATTTTTTAGCAGATGGACTAAGTATTCGAAAAAATTTTACTGGGAAGATCATTTTGCTGGCTAACATGTTTATCCCGCCGCTTCTATTTGTGCTCTTTTACCCGTCTGGTTTCCTTTTAGCCATTGGATATGCAGGGGTATTCGTGGCGATTTTGTATGGTATTTTCCCCGTAATCATGGCTTGGAAAGGACGTTATATGCAGAAAGTAAAAGGGGAATTTCGAGTGCCAGGAGGTAAGGTTGTGCTTCTTATGATTTTCATTGGGTCCATCGTTGTGATTTTCTTCCAAATTGCGGCTACAAAAGGCTTGTTGCCTAGCCTTTAATCCCCTAAATTCATTTACAATATGGTTTTAAATTCTTTACCAAGGTTGATTGCTTCCGGATAGCTATCGGGAATGGATAAAGGAGTTTTTGAATCTGAAAATTGGGAAGGGTCAATGGTTTTACGCTTGTTGGGGAACACCCCTTCATTTTTCTCTTAGAGTTTTCTGAGAGAAAAAATTGACTGACTGATCTAGATGAATTGGATGATAAGTTGGTCGAAAGCACTCTTTAAGTTAAATAAATTGAGACTCTTATTGATTTGAAAACCCATAAAATCCGAAGAAGTCTTTTCAATAAAGATATCGGAATAATTGGTGGTTTTTTATGCATACGCAGTGATTTAAAGGTTTGTCTTGAGTATTATCTCGGAGAGAGGATACTCTCAATGAGTTTACACTGAGTGCGAATTTAATCATATGAACAATAAAGTTATTCCTAGAAGTTGTGCCACTCATAATGGAACATTTCATGCTGATGAAGTGACTGCATGTGCGATGCTTCAGTTTTATGGGTTAATCGATCGGGCGCAGATCTATCGAACAAGAGACCCTAGAGTGATTGATACTTGTGAATATGTATGTGATGTTGGAGGAAGGTATGAAATTAAGCGACGTCGGTTTGATCATCACCAAGCGGAATATCGCGGGAAACTTAGCAGCGCAGGAATGGTATTAAAATATCTGAAAATTATCAAAGTGATTGATGAGAAGTATTACTCTTTTCTCAATAGATCTCTCATATTAGGAGTTGATGCTATCGATAATGGACGTATTACACCCCGAGTGGGCCATTGTTCCTATTCAAGTATCATTTCCAATTTTGTGCCTATAACTTATTCAGCTAATGATAAGGATCTCAATAACGCCTTTTTTGATGCGTTAGATTTTGCATACGGTCATCTAAAAAGACTTGCTCAGCGGTATGACTATAATGCTTCTTGTAAAGAGCTTGTAAAAGCGAGTATGGATCCCAATAAAGACTTTCTATACTTCGATGTGCCGATGCCGTGGATGGAGGCATTTTTTGGATTAGGGGGAGTGAATCACCCTGCTCAATTTGTTGTCATGCCATCAGGAAAGCATTGGAAGTTACGAGGAATTCCTCCAACATTTGAAGATAGAATGAAAGTGCGGATTTCATTTCCAGAAAAATGGGGTGGGCTTCTTGATGAGGATCTCAAGAAAGTATCAGGAATAGAAGGCGCAATTTTTTGCCACAAGGGGCTCTTTATTTCTATTTGGGAAACAAAAGAAGCCGTATTAAAGGCCCTTGATTTGGTTTCTAAGAAATAATATGAGTACAATTTTTGGGAAAATTATTCAGGGAGAAGCTTCAGCCGAGAAGGTCTTTGAAAATGAGAGAATACTTGCGATTAAGGATATCAATCCAGAAGCACCAGTCCATCTACTCATCATGCCTAAAGAAGAATTTTCTAGTTTACAAACCATGTCGAAAAGAGATTTTAGCCTTATAAGTGAAATAGTCGAAGTCGCTCAAAACCTTGCAAAGGAATTTGGAATAGAGGGCGATTACCGGTTTTTAACAAATGTCGGTTCAAAATCAGGGCAAACGATTCATCACTTACACTTTCACCTTATTGGCGGTAAAACTTTAGGACCCATGGCCTAGTTTGCCACTACTTCGCATGTGAGCAAAATATAAGTTTTAATCCCATCAACAACGCTAAATAATACGTCTATTCCTAAGATTGTTTGTTTTATATTGCTTTATTCTGATCTTTGATAAGAGTAGTGATATCACGAACTTGTGTAGTTATAATATACTTGATAATAAGTGTTTAATATAGAAATTAATATATCTTATTCAGTCGATCGGTTATATTACGCAGTCATGAAATGGTTAATTTTTTTATGGCTGCCCATTGTGTCTTTTGCGGAAGAAAACGTGATCCGCAAAGTGCGCTCCCATATGCTAATTCACGATTATTACTCGGCAATTGAAGAGTGTAAACAGGGTATTATAGTCGATCCTAAGAAAAAAGAGCTTCACCTAGCTCTGATTCAAGCCCTTGCCGAAAGTGGAAGTGATACAGGAGCAATCAAGCATTGGAAAAAAACAACTGATTACTTCCAATATAATGAGAATAACTTGTCACTTTTAGAAACTGTTGCATGGAGTGTGCTTGAAAGATGTGAAAGCTCAGCTCAGCTTCAGGTCAGTATAATTTCTATGATGGGTGCCTGTTATACCCAGGATGTTCGGGCTGTAAAAATGCTTGCTACACAACTTCGATCCTCTAATGCGCTTCTTCGTGCCGCGGCCGTTAAACTCGCGGCAAATTATAGGGATCAAGTCTTAATTGAAGAAATTCAGAAAATGCTTTATAGCGAAAAAGTGTGGCATGTTCAATTGGAAGTGATTCAAGCCCTTGGTAAAATGCAAGTAAAAGAAGCGAGTAAAGAGCTCAAGGAAATGGTCTCTCATCCTAGCAGTTCCATTGAGAAAAAGAGAGCAGCGATAGGCTCGTTAGTATTGATGTATCGGGACTTAGAAAAATCAGAGCTTGACATTCTTTTGAGCAGCAATCGAGCAGGACTCCGAGAACTTGCCTGTGATATTATTACTCACCTTGACTTAGAAGAGCATCTTGATTCAGTAGCATTATTATTAAACGATTCTTCTTCAGATGTACGCATATCAGCACTAAACACTCTTGGACTTCTCGATCGTGATCTTGCTCCATCCTTGCAAGAAAAGATTTTAAGTCTTACAGAAGATTATAACCCTATGGTTGCGATATCTGCTGCATTTTTATCCTTGCGCTTTGCTCCTAAAGTAGGATGTGAGATATTAAAAAAATGGGTGTTTTACACTGATCCTGATATTAGGCGTGTTGCAGCATCTGCTATTGCAAAAAGCGGACACTATGGACAAGATTTAGGAAGAGCTGTTTTAAGAGCGAGTATTGATTCTTACGTGAAGGTGAATATTGCTCTTGGACTTATTGGCCAAGAAGTAGATGTGAACCTATCATGCACGACCCTTTATTATTTCTTAGCTGCAGAGGGCAATCGTATTATGTGGGAAACGCATGTGCATCCTCTCTTTAGAACCCTTGCACCAAGTGAAGTTAAATATACTCATCAGATCTCTCAATATCCGATGATGGTCGACCAGCTTACAAGATTAGACGTACTCAATCTTCTTGTAATGAAGCGCTTTCCTAAGGCAGAGCAAGCTGTGAAAGAGTTTTTGACCAACCATATCAAAGGGGTCACTTTTATGACATCGACAACACTTCTAGCAGAAGGAGGATTTGATGCCCTGTCCCTATTGAATGATTTATTAAGCAATTCTAACGAAACCATACGAGTTCAGGCAGCATTGGCCCTTGCTTTAGCAGGAAGTACCGAAGATAGCCTCACGACCCTTCAAGACACCTATACAAGTGTTGACCGTGAGATGAAAATTCACATTCTGAATGTTCTCGGGCATTTAGGGGAAAAAAAATCTATCCCCTTTCTGATTGAGATTCTTGAAGAACCCTTTCAGGTATTAAGGCTTGTTGCTGCCTCATCTTTAATCCAGTGTATTTATCACTAGGAGTCTATGAAAATACAGCAAGCATAGAAGGGTCTATATGAGCAAGGGAATAACGGATGGTTCCTTAAGAGGGAACAAGAATTACCGAATAGGATGTCAGCAGATTATTATGAAGATGCTGAAAAAAAAAGAGTGCATTACCGATTGACCTGCTATTTGCGGTATTACTTTGAATTTAGAGGATTCTCTCTATGCATTAACTAAAGAAAAGTCTTTCCAGATGAAAAAATAAGATTTTATGTTAATAGATTTAAGGTATAAGCAGGAAGCAGAAGGTAGTGTGTTTTCTGACATCTCGTGCGTATCAGTATCTGAAGCTATACCTATGGGAAAATAAGCAGAGTTTTTCCGTTATACGAAGAGGGTAAGAGCTGCTAGAGATTTGATTACGGCTAAGAAAGAAGTGAGTGAATATGAAATAATAGCATTTATAGAACAGTAATTCAAGACTGTTGATTTGGCCCTGGCATACGTTACGAAATTATTCATGGTCTTAGAGGGAACAGTCAAAGTAAACATTTCTTTACAAGATAAATGTATCCTGAAAACTAGGACTGAGGATTATTTTGTGTGTTTTCTACAGTTGCGATAGAGGCCTTTTCTGATTCATCTATAATCGCTACTTCTGATTCATTTATAATCGCTACTTCTGATTCATTTATAATCGCTACTGCTTTGAAAATGTGTTGTGCAATCATTGGAATTGTTGCGCTTTTTATCCATTCGCGATCTACAGGATCCCGCATCGGGTCTTTAAAAATAAAGTAGGGGTTAGGTTCATTATATTCAATGTTTTGTGCGCGAATTAGAGGGGAGCTATACTGCATGAGACAACCTATATCAGTGCTATGGTCCTGCATCTTGATATCACTAATAAGAGCAAGCTGATAGGCCGCTTGAATCTTCTGAGGAAGCCAGAGGAACTCTTCTTGCTTATAGGCCTGGTCTCGGAGTTGCCTTTTTTCGTGATCCAGTTTTGTTATTTCAGCTTGCAGTAAAGGCTTGTTATCAGAGGTCTCCAATGGAAGATTTATCCGTTTTGGGACAAGTTCCTCTTCTATTTTTTTTGCGCGCTGAAAAAGTTCGATCGAATGATCTTTTTGCTGATTAGCAGTTTCCTCCCAGTGCTGATATCTTGTAATAAGAGGAATTAATGGTTTCAAATGTATTGTAGAATCGGCCAACTTTAGAGTTTCTTGATGCTTAATGGCATCTGAACAAAGACCGATCTCTTTGAGGCGGAGTGTCATTTGATCGTTAGATGTGGGTGATATATATTGGTTTGTTTTATTGATGATATCACGTGTTCTATTGGAGTGTTCTAAGTAGCTTTGAGCAGGATCTTTGAAATGCTTATTGATGATTTGATTGATTTTTGGACAGAGGACGATTGTATAGAGATTGAGAAAGATAAAGACGTAAGGCGTCGCAACATACATAGACAATGGAATGAGTATGGCGATTCCAAACCCAGCAAAAGTTATTTTTAAAGCTGTAGATATCATAGAATAGTATCTAGCATTTTTAGAAAGGCGAGTTGCTTCCTGGTTTAAGTCAATTCTAACAAATTTATTTAATGATTGAAATTCATTTGGATGAGTCTTTTTTAGATTGTGGAAAGAATTTACAGAAACTGTTTGTACTGCCATAATACGACCTCAGTTTGTTATTATTGGATTCAGTATAAGTCAATGTGTATATTTACATCAAAGACAAAAAATATTTTATTCTTGATTAAATATAATAAGTCTTATTGTTTTATTCGAATTCGTCGAGTAACTGGATAAATAAAGTATACAATCGAGCATGGTAGTTTGTATAAAGATATATAGCTAATGCACCGAATACAAGGATATTAAGCACAACTAGAATGACTTTCAAAGTGGTATATACCATAGGAGAGTAGCTATTCTTTTTAGAAATGAGATTAGCCTTAGAAATAAGAGCAAACTCGTTGTGTATAGTAGTTTTAGAAAATGTAGTCAATGGGGGGGGTCTTATCTGGATCTGTCGATTGTAGGTGAGTAAAAGAGCAGAAAGCAACTCCTTGTACTGGCATAATAGTTCTCCTTTTACTTATAATAGTTTTATTATAAGTTGCTATTTATTTTACTCAACACTGAATATTGTTTTAGTTATTAACTAAGTAAAATAAAGCTTGTTGTTTCATTCTATTAAATACGTTAGTTAATCCATTAGATCGATTCGGTGTAATACTTGCAAAAATTTTTAGATCCTTTAAAAAATTTGGAGGGCACTTGAGGATAGCTTTAGGAGGCTCTCCGCTGTAAACTTCTAATAAAAGGGCGGCTAGCCCTGCTGAGATTAAAGCATCAGAATAGATTTGAAAATAGACCCTTTCCTGATCAAAATGGGAGCGTAGGTAGAGCCTAGACTGACATCCTGCGACGAGATTTTCTGGAATAAGGTATTTTTGATCGAGTTTTGAGATCTGTTGACCTAGGGAGATGATTTTTTGATATCCTTCCTCGGGAGTGGATAGAGGGGTGAATACTTGTTTTATCTTTTCCTGTTTTTTAAGGCAGCTTATATATTCCATGAAATCAGTATTTTTCTAATTATTTTATCATGAAATACCGAAAAATAGCTATTTTTCTTTCATATAAATGCATTTTTGGTTAAATTTTTTGTGAAATAGAGGAGTAGGATGTGGACATTTTAGAATAACACCTAAAATGACTTGAATTTTAAGGTGACATGTTTGACTCTAACCTAGAGTTTTTAATTCAACAAATTACAGGATATGGCAAAAGAAGACACGTTAAAACTTGAAGGATTAGTCGAAGAACTACTTCCGAATATGGCATTTCGAGTGTCATTAGAGAATGGAATGGGAGTTTTAGCGCATTTATGTGGGAAAATGCGGATGAGAAATATCCGTGTGTTAGTTGGGGATAAGGTAACGGTAGAAATGTCTCCTTATGATTTAACCAAAGCTAGAATCATTTATCGTCACCGATAAAAAATACATACCTGCGATAGAAGGTGTTGCGTTTTTTTTTTCAAGGAGATAGACTTTATTGCACTGAGTTTAAATATTTAAGATCGTGCCCAGATAGCTCAGGGGTAGAGCACTTGCATGGTAAGTAAGTGGTCGTAGGTTCGAATCCTACTTTGGGCAAGGAACGAGTCAAAAAAGATTATTATCGAAAATACCTATACGAGAGCATTAGCGAAAGGAGATTATAATGGCTAAAGAAGCTTTTCAACGAATAAAGCCACACGTTAACATTGGAACAATTGGCCATGTCGACCATGGAAAAACGACACTAACTGCAGCAATCACCAATCATCTCGCTAAAAAAGGCGGAGCACAGGCAAGAGACTATGCGTCTATCGATAATAGCCCTGAAGAAAAAGCGCGCGGGATTACAATTAATTCAACTCATGTAGAATACGAAACAGATTCTAGGCACTACGCTCACGTAGATTGTCCAGGTCACGCTGATTATGTTAAAAATATGGTTACAGGTGCTGCTCAAATGGATGGGGCTATCCTTGTTGTTGGTGCAACAGACGGTCCAATGCCTCAGACGAAAGAGCATGTACTACTTGCTCATCAAGTTGGTGTGCCATCAATTGTTGTATTTCTGAATAAAATGGACCAAATCGGCGAAGGAGATGAGGACCTTGTTGATCTCGTGGAAATGGAAGTGACAGAGCTTTTAGAAGCGCAAGGATACAAGGACTGTCCAATTATCAGGGGGGCTGCTTTAAAAGCTCTTGAAGGTGATGCAGAGTACGAAAAAACAATTGAAGCGTTAATGAAAGCTGTCGATGAGAATATTCCTACTCCAAAGCGTGAGGTGGACAAACCTTTCCTTATGCCTGTTGAGGACGTCTTTTCTATTTCAGGACGTGGGACTGTAGCCACTGGACGTGTTGAGAAAGGGGTGATTAAACTCAATGATAAAATTGAAATTATCGGACTTAAAGATACACGTATGTCAGTAGCGACTGGTCTAGAGATGTTCAATAAACTTCTCGACGAAGCAAGAGCTGGTGAAAATGTTGGAGTGCTTCTTCGTGGTGTAAACAAAAATGATATTGAAAGAGGGATGGTTCTTGCAGCTCCTGGATCATGTAAACCACATACGAAATTTAAAGGAACTGTTTACATCCTTAAAAAAGAAGAAGGGGGACGTCATAAGCCCTTCTTTACTGGATATAGACCACAATTCTACTTTAGAACAACAGACGTCACAGGAACTCTCTCCCTTCCAGAAGGAACTGAAATGGTAATGCCAGGTGATAATGTGGAGATCTCTGGAGAGTTGATTCACCCTGTAGCAATGGAAGAAGGAATGCGTTTTGCGATTCGTGAGGGTGGTAGAACTATTGGAGCAGGGACTGTTAGCAAGATTGTACAATAACTGCCGACCTAAATTGGAAGAGGTTGAGAACGAAGAGTTTTTAATCTCTTAACCCAAAGTGATTAAAGTTTCTGTGTAATAGAGGAGTCGGTCGTACTTTGGATAATGATCTTATTAATATTGGGTGTGTAGCTCAGTTGGTAGAGCAGCGATCTCCAAAGTCGCAGGTCGGGGGTTCAAGGCCCTCCGCACTCGAACTAGAGTCTATTAATAGAATTAGGTTAAGGACTCATGAATAAAAAAAATGAAAAAACAATGAGTATTTCACAGAAGGTTGCTGAGTTTCAAGCTCAGAAGAAAAAAAAGAAAACGAGTTTCTTGCATGACATCAAAGAAGAATTGAGAAAAGTTTCTTGGACTTCAAGAGAGGAGATCAAAATTTGTACGAAAATTGTTCTAGGAGTAGTTTTTGTTCTAGGAATGGGGATCTATGTTGTTGATTTAACTCTTAAAGGAGCTTTGCATGGAATTACAAGAATTACCCATTTTATTGTTCAATAGTCGGAAAGGATTTTATGTACAAGTGGTATGTGCTCCAGGTCATGTCAGGCCGGGAAAAAAAAGTTAAGACAAATTTGGAAGAGAACCGAGAAGCTAATGGGATGGACGAGCTCGTTCAGGAAGTCGTTGTTCCAACAGAAAATGTTATTGAGGTGAAGCAAGGCGAGCAGAAGGTTAGCGAAAAGAGACTTTGGCCTGGATATGTCCTCATTAAAATGAATCTTACGGATGAGGCTTGGATTTATGTCAAAAATACAAATGATGTAATTGATTTTATAGGTGGTGGTAAGCCTGTTCCTCTTTCTGATGAGGAAGTTAATGAAATATTACAAGATCTGCGCTCTAGAAAAGATGAGGTTGTTCATAAACATCAACTCGCTCCGGGAGACCGTATAAAAATTACTGATGGGGTCTTTGTAAACTTCACAGGTAGTGTTTTAGAAGTCTTTTACGATAAAGGGAGACTCAGTGCAATGGTATTGATTTTCGGGAGAGAGACCCGAATTGATGATTTAGAATTTTGGCAAGTTGAAGAATTGACGGCTGAAGCGGACGTGTAAAAATTATTTAAGGAAAATAGATGGCAAAAAAATTAATTAAAAAAATTAAATTGCAGATTCCTGCTGGAAAGGCTAGTCCTGCGCCACCGATTGGTCCTGCACTTGGTGCTGCTGGATTAAATATCATGGCTTTTTGTAAAGAATTCAATGCAAAAACTCAGGATAAAGTTGGAGAGACGCTTCCTGTAATTATCTCAGTTTTTTCCGATAAAAGCTTTACATTCATTACAAAACAGCCTCCTGTTGCGGAGCTAATACTTAAAGAGGTAGGACTAAAATCTGGTTCTGGGATTCCTAATCGCGAAAAAGTTGGAAAAATCACCAAATCTCAAATTAAAAAAATACTCAAAAAGAAAATGCCGGACCTCCGTGTAAGTTCAGAGGAAGCCGCGATAAAACTTATCGAGGGGACAGCAAGATCGATGGGTATTGATAGTGTAGAAGGTTAAAATGGTAAAATTAAATAAAAGATTTAAGGCAATTGCAAAGAAATTTAATCGCGGAAAAGTTTACTCACTTGAGGAAGCGATTATTCTTTTACAAGAGTGTCCTCCTGTAAAATTTGATCAATCTGTAGAGATTTCGATTAAAATGGGGGTTGACCCTAGAAAGTCGGATCAACAAGTGAGGAGTACTGTTTTGCTGCCTCATGGGACGGGAAAGAAGATCAAAGTGCTTGTGTTTGCTAAAGGAGACAAACTCAAAGAAGCGCAAGATGCTGGAGCAGAGTTCTCTGGAGATAAAGACCTCCTTGAAAAAATCAAAGGTGGATGGACCGATTTCGATGTTGTGATTTCAACACCAGATATGATGAGAGAAGTAGGTAAATTAGGTAAGATTTTAGGTCCAAGAGGCTTAATGCCTACTCTAAAAGCAGGCTCTGTTACTCAAGATGTTAAGAAGGCTGTGGAAGATTTGAAAAAGGGGAAAATTGAATTCAAAGTTGATAAATCAGGGTTGATTAATAACCTTGTAGGAAAGCTTTCTTTTTCAACGCAGAACCTTGTTGAAAATGCCCATGCACTTATCTCTTCTATTATGCGTATGAAGCCAGCAACAACTAAAGGACAGTATCTGAAATCAGCAACCCTATCTTCGTCGATGGGTCCTGGGTTCAAACTTGATATTAATACCCTGATTACCTGAAATGAAGGAATTGAAATAACATGAGATCAGAAAAACAATTATTATTTGATGATATTACAGATAATATAGATAATAGCGATGCATTTATCCTTGTCAGTTATCAAAAAATTAACCCAAATACCACTGCAGAATTACGTGCGAATATTGTGAAAAGTGGTGGAGTGTTGTCAGTCGTCAAAAAGCGTATTTTTTTGAAGGCTGCAAAGGAAGCTGGAGTTGAATTTTCGCATGATCAGTTGGATGGACATTTAGGTATTGTGTATGCAAAAGGAGATACTGTTAGCCCAACGAAATCCATTTGTAAATTTTCCAAAGATAACGAAAGCTTATTGAAGATTTTAGGAGGGTATTTTGATAAGAAGATTTGCTCTATAGCAGAAGTTTTTGAAATTTCAAAATTGCCCAATAAAGAACAAATGAGAGCGGAACTACTAGCTATATTTGAGGCACCACTAGTACAAACAGTTTCAACGATTGAAGCTATTCTTACAAGTGTCGTTAACTGTATTGAAAATAAGTGCAACAAAGAAGATGCTAAGTAAGTAAAAATTTTAAAAAAGCAAAGTAACGAGGTAGAAACTGTGAGTGAAGAAACAATAGTAAAACTAGTCGACCAGTTAAGTGAAATGACTGTACTTGACATGTCAAAATTAAAAAAAGCTTTAGAGGAAAAGTGGGATGTAAAAGCAGCCGCTGCAGGACCTGTAATGATGGCTTCTGCTCCACCCGCTGGTGATACACCTGCGGCTGAAGAGTCAACAGATTTCCAAGTTATTTTACAGTCTTACCCTACTGAAAAGAAAATTGCGATCATTAAAATCGTAAGGGCGGTTACAGGATTAGGACTGAAAGAAGCAAAGGAGCTTGTTGAAGCAGCTCCTAAAGCTATTAAGGATTCAGCGCCAAAATCCGAAGCGGAAGAAATTTCTAAACAAGTTGCTGAAGCTGGTGGAAAAGTTACATTAGAGGGCTTATAATACCATTTTAAATTTATTAACAACTCATACTGTTTTACAATAAGATGTGTTAATAAGGAGTAGGATTTTTCTTTTCGAAGTTCTGCTTATTGATATTTAGCACTTAATAAGTTTAGTGGTGATTATCGATCCGATATAGACCAGGTTAGAATAATTAGAAGTTAGAAATAAGTAAGAAGGGAGAACGGTCCATGCTAAAAAGATCCCCAAATAGGGTGAGTTTTAAAAAACAAGAAGAAATTATCGATCTTCCGAATCTTATTGAGATTCAAATTAAATCTTTTAAGCAGTTTTTTCAAGAAGATAAATTACCTCATGAGAGAGGAAATGTTGGTCTAGAAGAGGTTTTTAGAGAACTGTTCCCTATTAAATCTTATGATGAGAAAACTGTTTTAGAGTACCTGTCATATAATTTAGGAGTTCCAAAATACAATCCTGAAGAGTCTATCAGGAGAGGTATCACCTATAACGTCACTCTGAAAGTTAATTTTAGATTGACGGATGAAACGGGGATTAAAGAAGAAGAAGTCTACATGGGAACGATTCCTGTGATGACAAAACAGGGGTCGTTTATTATCAATGGTGCTGAAAGAGTCATTGTCTCTCAACTCCATCGTTCTCCTGGGATTTCATTTGAACAGACTAAACACTCAAAAGGCAATATTCTCTATTCATTTAGAATTATTCCATATAGGGGTAGTTGGCTTGAAGCTTCTTTTGACATTAATGATCTTGTTTATATTTATCTCGACCGAAAAAAAAGAAGAAGAAAAGTCTTAGCAACTTCGTTTATTCGTACACTTGGATACTCTACAGATGCAGATATTATTGAAGAATTTTTCAATACTTGTCGAGTGAAAATCCGTTCTGAAGAGGATTTTACAAAGCTTGTTGGTAAGATTCTAGCAGAAGAGGTGGTCAATGAAGAAAATGGTGTTATCTTTGGAAAAGCGTCTGAAAAGTTAACAACAGCGATGCTTAAAAGAATGTATGATGCTGAAGTCCGCTCTGTAAAGATTGCAGAAGATGCGGATGAGACTAATCCAATCATTAAGATGCTTGTTAAAGACCCTACAGACTCTTATGAGTCAGCCCTTAAGGATTTCTATCGCAAAATACGTCCAGGTGAGCCAGCAACAATTTCAAATGCCCGTTCAACCATCATGCGACTTTTTTTTGATCCAAAACGATATAACTTAGGAAAGGTAGGTCGTTATAAGCTGAATAAAAAGTTTGGACTTGAGATTTCTGATGCAGAGCTTGAAATAGTCACGCTGAAGAAGGAAGATATTGTCAATGCGATTAAATATCTTGTTCGACTTAAAGCGGGGAATGAGGACGCATATGTGGATGATATTGATCACCTAGGCAACCGTCGTATTCGTTCAGTTGGAGAACTTATTCAAAATCAATGTCGTATTGGTCTTGCTCGTATGGAAAAAATTATCAAAGAGAGAATGAACCTTTTTGATTTTTCGTCTGATACACTGACACCTGGAAAGCTCGTTTCGGCAAAAGGTTTAGCAGGGGTATTAAAGGACTTTTTCGGAAGATCACAGCTCTCCCAATTTATGGATCAATCTAATCCAGTGGCAGAACTGACTCATAAACGTCGTTTATCTTCTCTTGGACCAGGTGGACTAAACCGGGAAAGAGCAGGGTTTGAGGTTCGTGATGTTCACTCAAGTCACTACGGGAGGATTTGCCCTATTGAAACTCCTGAGGGGCCTAATATTGGTTTGATTGTATCCTTATCATCCTTTGCAAAGCTTAATGAATTTGGGTTTATTGAAACGCCATACCGCATTGTGAGAGATGGAGTGGTAACCGAAGAAATTGAGTATATGACAGCGGATCAAGAAGAAAAATGCGTGATTGCACAGGCTTCAGCTCCACTGGATGATCTTGCAATGTTTGTCGAGCCCATTTGTTGGGCGAGATACCATGCAGAGCCACTCAAAATCGAGACTGAGAAGGTGACGCACATGGACGTCTCTTCTAAACAGCTAGTCTCTGTTGTCACAGCGCTGATCCCATTCCTTGAGCATGATGATGCTAACCGGGCCCTGATGGGGTCTAATATGCAAAGACAGGCGGTTCCTCTCCTCATTACAGATGCACCTATTGTCGGTACAGGAATTGAGGCAAAAATTGCTAGAGATTCTGGTGCTGTGATTATTGCCGAAGAAGATGGAGTGGTTGAATATGTTGATGGATTTAAAATTATTGTAGCTGCGAAGTCTAATCCACTCGATAAAAAGAATTACATTCTTAACAAATTCATGAGATCAAATGCTGGAACCTGTATCAATCAAACTCCTCTTTGTAATGTTGGAGATCAGATTATTGCAGGAGATGTAATTGCTGATGGTGCCGCTATTGATAAAGGTGAAGTGGCGCTAGGTAAGAATGTCCTTGTGGCCTTTATGCCCTGGTGTGGTTACAACTTTGAAGATGCGATTATTATCTCTGAAAAACTCATTAAGAAAGATTACTACACCTCGATTTATCTTAAAGAATTCGAGCTCACTGCTCGGGATACTAAGCTTGGCAAGGAAGAAATTACTCGTGATATTCCGAATATTTCTGAGGAAGCTTTAGCTAACCTCAGTGATGATGGAATCATTCGAGTGGGTGCCGAAGTGAAACCTGGAGATGTTCTCGTTGGTAAGATCACGCCGAAAACGGAAACTGAACTTTCTCCTGAGGAAAGACTGCTTCGAGCGATATTCGGTGAAAAAGCGACTGATGTTAAAGATGCTTCACTGATAGTACCCCCGGGAACAGAAGGGGTTGTTATGGACGTTAAGGTCTTTAGTCGTAGAGACAGGTTATCTAAAACTGATGAAGAGCTTGTTGAAGAAGCTATACGCATTAAAGATGTTCATAAAGAGTATAAAGATAAAGAATCTGATTTAATCGTGCAATTCTATGAAAAGATCGGAGCATTGTTACTTGATGAGATAGCTCCGAAATCGATCATGCATCGTATTACTGGTGATATCGTCATCCAAGAAGGTCTAGTGATCACTCAAGAAAGCTTGGAACGGTTAGAAGCTGAGAATCCTGATAATCTAATCATTCCCCAGTACGACATTTATGAGGCACTCAAGATTATTCTTACTCAACATAATTTAGAATATCAGAAGTTGCAAATGCAACATAAGTCTGAAATCGAATTTATGAGAAAAGGGGATTTAGAGCTTGATCCAGGAGTGATTAGACAAGTTAAAGTATATGTCGCAACTAAACGTAAGCTCCAAGTAGGAGATAAAATGGCTGGGCGCCACGGAAATAAAGGGGTCGTCTCAAATCTTGTTCCTGAAGCAGACATGCCATATTTATCAGATGGACAATCGGTTGAAATCATTCTTAATCCTCTTGGTGTTCCTTCTCGGATGAATATGGGGCAACTGCTCGAAACTCACCTTGGGATTGCTGCTCGTAAAAAAGGCATCTATGTCAAGAGTCCTGTATTTGAAGGATTTCCTGAAGAAGAGATCTGGTCCATGATGGCCGAAGTAGGCCTTCCTGATGATGGTAAAGTGTATCTCTATGACGGAAGAACGGGTGAGCGCTTTGATAATCATGTAGTTGTCGGATACATCTACATGCTTAAACTATCCCACTTAGTTGCTGATAAAATTCATGCACGGTCCATTGGTCCTTACTCTCTTGTTACTCAGCAGCCACTTGGGGGTAAAGCTCAAATGGGGGGGCAACGATTTGGAGAGATGGAGGTATGGGCACTGGAAGCTTATGGAGCGGCATATCTGCTTCAGGAGATGCTCACGGTAAAATCAGATGATGTTTCCGGACGAACCCGAATCTATGAATCGATTGTTAAAGGGGAAAACACGCTGAAAGCGGGTACACCTGAGTCGTTTAACGTATTGGTGAAAGAAATGCAAGGGTTGTGCCTTGACGTTCGTGCAGAATGTGAAGAAGAAGAAAGTACATTGATATAAGCTATATTTCCTTGGAGTTAATTCATGGCAGAAGAAGAATTTAAACAGGCTCGTTTTGACAAACTGACTATTAAGATCGCATCTGATGATGTAATTCGCAATGTTTGGTCAAGAGGTGAAATTAAGAAACCTGAAACTATTAATTATCGTACATTTAAACCTGAAAAAGGTGGTCTGTTTTGCGAGAAAATCTTTGGACCAACTCGTGATTGGGAGTGTGTGTGTGGGAAATACAAGAAGATTAAACATAAAGGGATTGTTTGTGACCGGTGTGGTGTTGAAGTAACCTTATCTAAGGTAAGACGTGAGAGGATGGCTCATATCAAGCTGGCTGTTCCTGTCGTTCATATCTGGTTTTTTAAAACACAACCTACTCGGATTGGGAATATACTCGGACTGTCTGTTGCTGATTTAGAGAGGATTATCTATTACGAGGAATATGTCGTTGTTGATCCAGGTCGATCGACTCTAGAGCGTAAGCAACTTCTTAATGATGCAGAGTTTCGTGAAGCTCAAGAGAAGTGGGGTGTGGGTTCTTTTGTTGCAATGATGGGTGCCGAGGCTATTCGTCAACTTCTTGAAAAAGAAGATCTCGCTGCTAATGTTATTGAACTAAAGGACAAACTCAAAAAGACTCGTTCGATGCAAGCGAGAATGAAACTCGCTAAATCTCTAAAAATCATGGACAGTTTTGTAAAATCACCGAACAATCCCGATTGGATGGTTATTTCTTGTGTTCCTGTGATCCCACCTGAGCTACGCCCTCTTGTGCCCCTCGATGGCGGAAGATTTGCTACCTCAGATATTAACGATCTATATCGTCGAGTAATCAACAGAAACAACCGTTTAAAATCTATTCTCAAGCTTAAAACTCCTGAAGTTATTATTCGTAATGAGAAGAGAATGTTGCAAGAAGCTGTTGATGCACTCTTTGATAATGGTCGCCATAGTCATCCTATCATGGGTTCTGGTAACAGACCTCTTAAAGCACTTTCAGAGATGCTTAAGGGGAAACAAGGGCGTTTCCGTCAAAACCTTTTAGGTAAACGTGTTGATTATTCAGGACGTTCTGTCATTATTGTCGGTCCAGAACTCAAGTTGAATCAATGTGGACTACCGAAAAAAATGGCTCTTGATCTTTTTGAGCCGTTTATTGTGAAAAGACTTAAAGCTAAAGGTTTCGTTTATACAATCCGTTCAGCTAAGAAAATGATTCATCGCGGAGATCCAGAAATATGGGATGCACTTGAAGAAATCATTAAAGGACATCCTGTTCTTCTTAACCGTGCTCCTACGCTACACAGACTTGGAATTCAAGCTTTTGAACCTATCTTGATTGAAGGAAAAGCAATACGGATTCATCCTCTTGTCTGTACAGCCTTCAATGCTGATTTTGATGGAGATCAAATGGCCGTGCACGTTCCGCTATCCGTGGAAGCTCTCATCGAAGCAAAACTACTGATGATGGCTCCAGATAATATCTTTTTACCATCTTCTGGAAAGCCTGCCGCAGTCCCTTCTCAAGATATGATTTTAGGGCTGTATTATCTTATGCTAGATCCCAATAATTTCTCTGCAAAGCCTGGAAAAAAAATCAAGAGCTTTCATTCTTCAGAAGAAGTATTGCATGCTCTTTCAGCAGCAGGAAGTTATAATTGGTACGAAGGAGAAGAAGAAGCAAGACGCGATGATTTAGGTCTTGGTATTCGTATTCATGAACTGATCAAAGTGAGAATTGGTGATAGTATTATTGAAACGACACCTGGACGTGTTATTTTCAATACGATTATCCCCAAAGAACTCGGGTTCCAGAACTACTCTTTGCGCAAAAAGAAAATGAGTGAGCTCGTTTTAAGGGTTTATAAAAAGGTTGGACTTGAAGCCTGTGTGCAATTCCTTGATGATCTTAAAAATCTTGGATTTGCTCATGCAACAAAGTCTTCACTCTCTATGGGAACAAAAGATGTTCGTATTCCTAAATCAAAACCAAAGCTGATTGAAGATACTCAAAAACGCACAGCTAAAGTAATCCAACAATATGAAGATGGTGTCATTACAGATGGAGAGAGAAAATCAAAGATTATTAGTATTTGGACAGAAGTTTCTGAGGAACTTGCTGAAGAACTCTTTGAGTTAATCAGCAATCCAGACTCAAAAGAACTTAATCCTCTTTTTCTAATGATGGATTCTGGAGCCCGCGGTAATAAGTCTCAGGTAAAACAGCTTGGTGCTCTCCGAGGGCTTATGGCCAAACCATCGGGTGAAATTATTGAATCACCGATTACTGCGAATTTTAGAGAAGGTCTCAGTGTTTTAGAATTCTTTATATCCTCTCACGGAGCTCGTAAAGGACTCGCGGATACAGCCTTGAAAACAGCTGACTCAGGGTACCTCACTCGTCGTCTCGTTGACGTTGCTCAAGATATACTTGTTACTGAAGAGCATTGCGGTACTTTAAATGGAATTGAAGTTTCGCCTATTAAACAAGGTCAAGAGGAACTACTTCCTCTCAAAGATCGTATTTTCGGTCGAACTGTATGTGATGATGTGTATCAACCAGGAGACCAAAGTGTTCTGTTAGCAAGAGCTGAAGATATGATTACACTAGCTCAAGCTGAAGCGATGGATGATGCAGGTCTTGAAAGTATTAAAATTAGGTCGACGCTTACCTGCGAAACAAAAAGAGGTGTGTGCTCAAGATGTTATGGAATTAACCTAGCAAATGGTAGATATGTAGCTCAAGGTGAAGCTGTTGGAATTATCGCAGCGCAATCGATAGGGGAACCAGGAACGCAGCTTACGATGAGAACGTTCCACCTTGGAGGAATTGCTTCTGCTCATGCAACTCCTGATCTTAAAGCTGAACATGAGGGTATCTTGGTTTATCAAGATGTCCGCTCGGTTAAAAATGATGAAGGAATTTGGCTTGCACTCAACAAGAATGGTTTTTTGCATATTGTTTGCGATGATAATAGATCTCTTGAAGAGTACAAAAAACTTCTGAGTACGAAATCGATTGAAACCCTCCAGAGTTTTACGGTTGAACTAGGAACAAGTATTCATTTACCAGATGGTGCCAAAGTCCAAAAAGAGGACCAAATTGGTATCTGGGAACAGCACAATATTCCAATCATTTGTGAAAAACCAGGATATGTCAAATATGAAGATCTTATTGAAGGGATTTCAACTCACCGCAATGTCAACAAGAAAACAGGTCAAACTGAGCTTGTAGTTAAACAACACCGCAGTGAATTGCATCCTCAGATCGTGATTTATTCCGATAAAGACTATAGAGAACTTATTGGAACGTATGCTATTCCATCAGGAGCTATTATCTCTGTTGATGATGGGGATCAAGTCAAAGCAGGGTTGGTGCTTGCAAGACTCCCACGTGGTGCAATCAAAACGAAAGATATTACGGGGGGACTGCCTCGTGTTGCAGAGCTGCTCGAAGCGAGAAAGCCGCGTGACGCCTCGGAGATTGCTAAAATTGACGGTATTGTAGACTTTAGAGGCGTTCAGAAAAATAAACGTATTGTAGTTGTTGTTGATGAAGATACAGGGCTAGAAGAAGAACATTTGATTCCATTGACTAAGCACCTGATCGTCCAAAAAGGAGATAATGTCGTTAAAGGTCAACAGATCACTGATGGAGTAGTCGTTCCTCAAGAGATTCTCAAAATTTGCGGTGTACGTGAACTTCAGAAGTATCTTGTAAACCAAGTTCAAGAAGTATACAGACTTCAAGGTGTTGATATTAATGATCGGCATATTGAGATTATTGTCCGTCAGATGCTTCAAAAGGTACGTGTGACTGATCCAGGTGATTCAATGCTTCTTTTTGGGGAAAATGTCGATAAAAAAACCTTCCATGAACAAAACTCTAAAGTGATCGAAGAAGGAGGCAAACCTGCACAAGCCACACCAGTGCTACTCGGGATTACTAAAGCTTCACTCGGAACAGAATCATTCGTATCAGCTGCCTCATTCCAAGAAACTACACGGGTTCTTGCAGATGCTGCATGTGCTGGTAAAACGGATTATCTGCTCGATTTTAAGGCTAATCTCATTATGGGGCATGTCATTCCAGGAGGAACTGGATTTTTCGAGTATAATCAGAGAGTTAAGAAGATTATTGGTCAAGAATCAGACGATATACTAGACTTTACTTTTTCCGATTAAGAGAGTAAAGGTTGTCAAGAAAACCTTTTGATAGTCTAACCTTAAATTAACAAAGCTTGGAAGGTTTTTTCCAAGCTTTGTTGTTGATATAATAAAAATTTGAATGTTAATCTGGGATGATTGCTAAAGAAGGATAAAGAATATTTAATATGAATATATTAAGATTTACGAACCCTTTTAATGTAAAATCTGTGGTTATAATTTGATTTATGGAGATCAGCGAGGGACTTCAGAAATAGAAGTCGTTGAGGTTTTCTGCATATTTTTCTAGTTTATTGTCGTCTTATAATAAATTTGGTAAAGAGGCCTTGTTGGTCATGCCAATCGTCCCCACTGTTATCACAAGAACGATCACAATAACTTTCCAGAGAACAGTTCTCTACCTAACTTGTCTGATATATGGTTCTAGAAAAAAACCTAAGGTTTTAATCAATTAAAATGGTGTTATTATAATTGCATGAGCTCCTTTTAGCAGACAGACTGATGTCTGAAGGACTTTTATTATTTATAGCAATGCCTGATTCTACTAACGCTTGTTTGAAGTCCTGACCTCATGTATAGGCGGGTTGCATGTAGATAAATCGGATCACTTCTCTCTTTGAGATCTGGTATTATGATTTCTTATTCTGTGTAAAATACTAGCGTTATTACATTCTTCTATAATTGAAATATTATTATAAAGTTAGTTTTTTTAAAGTAGTTGGTATTATACACATGGGGTAAAAAATACAAACTCTTATTCCAGGGATATACAACTGTTGATTTAGCTTTTTATTAAAGCATAAACTGCTAATAGTAAGTCAGATCAGGGATTGGATCAGATTTTCGAGCTTTACAGTATCTTTAGCGAAGTTACGGATTCCTTCAGAAAGTTTCTCTATGGCCATTGCGTCTTCATTGAGCATCCAGCGGAAGGTTTTCTCATCTAGCTGAAGTGGCGTTATATCTGCCTTTTGAGCAGCTTCTGTACTGAGCTTTCTAGGTACTGTTCCCTCAGTTTCGGAAAGTTCTTTCAGATACTTAGGGGCAATGGTAAGAAGATCACAACCTGCAAGCTCAAGAATTTCCTCGGAGTTTCTAAAACTAGCTCCCATGACTTGTGTTTTATGACCGAACTTCTTGTAATAGTTGAAGATCTGAACGACTGAGAGGACACCTGGATCTTCATTACCTGGATAGGATTCTTTCCCTTCGGCCTTTTTGAACCAATCGAGGATTCGTCCGACAAAAGGGGATATGAGGCTTGCTTTAGCGTCTGCACAGGCTACGGCTTGGCCAAGGCTAAACATTAGGGTCATATTACAGTGAATTCCTTCTCTTTCAAGTTCTTTTGCAGTGAGAATACCTTCCCATGTGGAGGCAAGTTTAATGAGGATTCTTTCTTTTTCGATTCCTGCTGCTTTGTATAGATCGATATATTGATGAGCTTTTTTAAGGCTTTTTTCAACATCGAAAGAAAGTCTGGCATCGACTTCTGTGGAAATGCGTCCGGGAATGATCTTGAGGATTTCAACCCCGAAGTTAACAAAAATCTTGGTCATGATGAGGTCAAGATTGCCTTTTCCATCATCAAGAGCTTTTTGAATAAGGGGTTGGTATTCTTCGAGTTGAGAAGCTTGTAAGATGAGTGATGGATTGGTTGTCGCGTCTGTGGGTTTGTATTTTTTGATTTCGTTAATTTCACCAGTATCAGCAACGAGTATTGTAAGCTCTTTTAAACGTTCCATTTTGTTCATAGTAAATATCTCCTATTTTACATGATGTTATAACTATCAAAGATTAAAATGAAAGATTAATCCATTTATATGGAAAAGAGTAATAACGGGTGTTTTTTTAACTGTTTTAGATATTTGTGAAAGCGAGCTGTATCTAGTGTTTGCTCATAACAGGCAAACTGAATTGTAGTTTCTTCATTCAGGAGTAAATGATCTAGTATGTAGGGAAGTTGCGTTTGTGTAAATCGGATACGCTGTCCTCCTTCAAGTAGATCCGATTCACACTCGTATATTGTATTTTTAGATGAGAAGGTAACTGTTACTTTTGAGGAACTTCGGGAAATTGGATGAGTAAATATATTGAGATAGAGGTGGAGATCTTTTTGATTGCAGGTCAATTCTAATTGAAATCCATTCACAACGTCTGAAGGGGGGTAGGAAAGTTTGGAAAAATTATAATCCGAGGTACCAGAAGGAATGGATGAATTGATCCAGGGGTCTGGATGTGTACATGCACTTAGTAAAACAAGAGGGATAAAAGAGAGTGCTTTATTCACTATGATCTACAGAGCCACCGTTTGAATATTCACTACTACTATGATGGGAAGTTTTTGTGATGCGAAGAAGTTCTGTGGTTTTTCCAATTGCGGAATACTTCACAGCTTCGCTACGAGGAGATTCTTCTTTATAGACAGAAAGTGCCTAGAGAAAAAAATGGGGATAGAATTGAATCTGTGATAAGAGGAGTTTTTCATATTATTATAGGCTCAGCTGGTATTGTTATTAGCGGCTTCTCTGTATGCGTTATGGTTAATAAAGGCTATCGCTGTGTGGTCCTTTAGATTTGTTCCCGATGGATTTCATCATAACTATTTGTTAAGATAGGTAATTCAGTAATAAAATCCAAGGCCATTAATGAGATATTTTCTAATTTTAGTCGATTTGCTAATCCGTATTCAAGGATGCACTTGTGCCATTTTAGGAAATATCAGTATAGCTACATAAACTGAAACATTTAATGCTGGTGGAAGAGCTATCACAAGGCTTCATTTGCAAAAGTATGATGTATAGTTTATCCGTAAATTCCTAAGAGGCATGAATTTAATCGCAACCTATAATATTTCAGACTAAGTATCTAATACGAATTAGGTCAATTGTGGTTATGTTAAGCGAGTAGAATATCAGTTATTGCGATTGTTAGGCCTTCGATAATTCACCGAGCGACTGTTATTTTGCAGGTTTTGGTCATTTATATGGATTTTGCATCTGCTTGTTCGGTTGGTTTTAGAGAAAGGGGATCTTGGAAGTGACTTTTAGATGTATTATAAAATACACTGAATAGGATCAAAGTGGATAGTAGGATGTTTCGATCCTAAAATGATAACAGTGATAAAGTCTTTTAGGTAAGAGTAGAGTAGATTGATGGATAATATCACGACTCCACTCACCAGTGGGATGATTACTCGCAAAGTGACTCTAGTTAGTTTGAATTAGAGTATCATTTAGTATTTCATTTTGAATGTGATGAATTACATGGGTCTGCCAAAATAATCCCTCTCTATTATAGTTCTTATTTAAGAACTTTTCAAATGGTAATAAGTGGTTTGTATAGAAAGATTGTTCTTCAAATAAGTGACTGATAACGAGGAATTTATCCTTTTCACTAAGATTTGGTTTAGAGAGTGCTTCAGAGATTTGATCAAGGCAAACCTCTTTGAGTTGGCTTATTTGCCTGATTAAAATACTTTTTCTCTTAGGATCCTCAATGGAAGCATAGCAATCCTCTGTGACCGAGAGAGATCGGAACATTGCTAAAAATGATTCTTGAAATTTAGCGAAATCTTTTTGCCGAGCAACTCCTGTCATGATGAAAGCATATCCATCCCGGACGAGAATCGACTGGAGTATTTTGAGTTGACCCCAGCGATTTTTAAGATCAATTTGGGCGAGATGCGCACTGCCGCTATGAGTTTCAAGATAACCTAGATCTCTCCATTGATTAGAGATATCAGCTTGGTGCAGTTGCTTGACGATTTTGATGTATTCAGCTTGGGTAATGTCTGTTTTCTCTAAAGCGAGATTGATGGAGGGAGAAAAGGGTTTATGTGAGTGGTCCAGGAAACCAATCTTAACTCTTTTTGAAAGGAATTCTGGATCAACAATTAGCCATTTTGCCGAAGGAACAAAGTAGTAGAAAGGTTCGCTGTGGAGTGTTAAGCAGAGCAGAAAAAAGCAGGTAAGGATCCATGGAAAAAGTCCGTTCCCGTGTTTTGGCCGATCTTTTTGAAAAAGTTCACAAATTCTCCAATGGATTCGTAAATGTGCAAGTTTTACATAAAAAGTTTTCGCCCATTTATGGAAAGCGGGCTTCTTAATAGTCTCTCTAGTTACAGCAGTGCGCATGAGCGGGCTTCTTAATAGTCTCTTTAGTTACAGCAGTGCGCATGAGAAGCTCCGTTATGGTTAGTCCCAGATGATGGCTTACTTTGTTTAAGCAGAGCTGTTAAAACGGCAATTCCACCAAATAAGCCAAAACCCCAGCTAAGCATAGACATTGAAATAGATTCATAACAGGATTCAACAGCCCCCATTCCGGTATAGTACTCAAGCTGGCCTGGGGTATTGTGTCCTGAAAGGGCCATGCAACTTGAACTAAGTAATATCAAAGTAACACGATTAATCCATTTTTTCATTGAAACGTCCTTCCTTACTATTTCTTTTTTATATTGCAAAAAACCAGATTTTATCACAAATCATTTGTCAAATGATTCTTCAGTTGATTTTTGTTGCCAAGTGGAGTATATTTTTTATATCTGCAAAACTATACCCATAAATACAAGATCATGAAAACAGTTGATACAGGTAAAGACAAAGTTAGAAAAATATGCGATGTGCTTAAGAAGGAGACTCTCGCTCCAGCCAAACTGGAAGCAGAGCAAATCATTGTTAATGCACGTGTGAAAGGGGAGTTGTTGATTAAAGAAGCGAAAGCGCAAATTGAAAGAATGCAATCAACAGCCCGTCACGAAATTGATACGGAGCGGAGTTTATTTCAGGCTTCACTTAATTTAGCATGTAAGCAAGGGATGGCTACTCTTAAGCAAGATATTGAAAATAAGATTTTTAATAAAGCTCTTGGAGAAAGTTTAGATCAATTCATCAATGATCCCAAGATCATTGCTAATCTCATTTCTGCTATTGTCACATCAATTGAAAAAGAGGGGATTGATGTTGATTTACAAGCTGTTATTTCATCCAGAGTCTCGAAAGAAGAGGTGAATAAGCATCTCATGCAAGGGGTTTTAGAAAAACTGCAAGAGAAAAGTGTTATTCTTGGAGAAATTACTGGAGGAGCTGAAGTGAGGCTGCTCAATAAGCAAATGACCCTGGATATCTCCGATCAATCCTTGGCTACACTTCTGGGAACTTTCCTTCGTAGTGATTTTAGAGCTATTCTTTTTGAGAGTTAGATGAGTAACTATTACTTTTTAGGGGCTGTCCTTCCTGAACTTGTGATTGACATGCCTCCAGATATTCAATTCCAAGAATTAATGACTCTCTTTCGCATGAATTTGAACAGAGTGGATCTGGAAAAGGTCGTCATTATTCGGACACTCATCGACTTAGAAAATATTAGGTGGTTACTTCTGAAAAAAGAAATTGATCCTCGAGGTAACTTAACTGAAAAGGATCTGGATAAAGCCCTCTTGAATAAGGAAAACTTGCCGAAATATGTCTTTCAATTTTTTGGTAAATTTGACACTACCGAAGATCGCTTAAAGCATTTTTCGACAGTGATTGTGAAGTTTTTCTCCGATACTGTGATGCAGAAGGGGAGTTTTCTAAAGTTTTACCTGAACTTTGAAAGGGAATGGAGGCTCATGATGGTAGGATACCGCGCGAAAAAGATTGGGCGTGATCTTATCGCAGAGCTGCAATATGAAGAGTTAACAGAGCCTTTTGTAGCAGAAATTTTAGCGCAAAAAGATACTGCGCAATTTAAGTTTCCGTATGAATATGAAGATTTAGGACAGCTTCTTTCACGAAGTAGCGGAGAGCCTCTGGATCAGTATCAACTTATGCTGAAGTACCGTTTTGATACGATTGGAGATTATGTTGCAAATGCCCCCTTCTCAATTGACAAACTGCTTGCTTATTTAGTAAGACTCATGTTAGTAAATGATTGGCATGATTTGGATGATAAAAAGGGGAAAGAATTATTAAACCAGATTGTTAAGGAATCTGTATGACAAGTAATACAACTAAGAATCAAGGATCAACTGGCCACGTAGTCAAAGCATTTGGTAACCTACTCCATGTGCACTTTGATAGTCACATCTCTCAAGGAGAATTGGGCTTTGTGATGATTGGCAACGATTCATTGAAAGCTGAAGTGATTGAAATTGCTGGAAATGAAGCGAAACTTCAAGTTTTTGAAGACACACGGGGTGTTCAATTTGGGACCCTCGTAAAATTTACCACCCATCTTCTCGAGGCTGAACTTGGACCAGGACTGATCAGTACGGTTTTTGATGGGCTCCAAAACCCTTTAGAGAAAGTTGCTGATGCTACAGGGTTATTTTTATCTCGAGGAACGTATATAGCTCCTCTCGATCGGGAAAAAAACTGGAACTATCAGCCTACCTCTAAGGTCGGAGATGTTCTTGAAAGAGGGGATGAGATTGGGTTTGTAATGGAAGGGCGTTTCCATCATCAAATAATGCTTCCATTTGTATTAGAGGGTAAATATATTCTCACTTCAAGAAAACCCGCGGGCTCCTACTCAATTGATACTGAAATTGCTACTGCAAAAGATGAACAGGGGAATGAAATAAAGCTCACAATGGTTCAAAAATGGCCTATCAAAGCACCTTTGCAAATTGGAAAGAAAGTAAAAGCAACAAAAATGATGGATACGGGAAGTCGTTCTATCGATACCCAATTCCCCGTTTTAAAAGGGGGAACATTTTGTGCTCCAGGTCCTTTTGGTGCGGGCAAAACGGTCTTGCAACATCATCTTTCTAAGTTCTCTTCCGTTGATCTTGTTGTGATTACAGCATGCGGAGAGCGAGCTGGTGAAGTGGTAGAGGTATTAAAGACTTTTCCTTATCTTATCGATTCTCACACCTCCGAATCGCTAATGAGTCGTACAGTTATTATCTGTAATACTTCCTCCATGCCGGTTGCTGCCCGAGAAGCTTCTGTTTATATGGGCGCTACTATTTCTGAGTACTATCGTCAAATGGGATTTGACATCCTCCTACTTGCTGACTCTACATCGAGATGGGCTCAGGCGATGCGTGAGATGTCAGGGCGTCTTGAAGAAATTCCTGGAGAAGAAGCATTCCCTGCGTATTTAGGATCTCGCATTGCTGCATTTTATGAACGCTCCGGTGTCATTGCTTTGAAAAATGGTAAATGCGGTTCGATGACAATTGGAGGAACTGTATCTCCAGCTGGTGGTAATTTTGAAGAGCCTGTTACTCAGGCCACACTAGCTGTTGTTGGCGCATTTCATGCTCTTTCAAGAGCGCGATCAGATGCTAGGAAGTATCCAGCGATTGATCCTTTAATCTCTTGGTCAAAATATATCGATGATGTTGGAAAAGATTTAAAAGATCGGATTGGGAATTGGGCAGAGATGGCTAATAAAGCTGCAGCACTGCTTCGCAAGGGAGATGAAATTGGCAAACGAATGGAGGTTGTTGGTGAAGAGGGAGTCACGCTCGATGATCTGATTGATTATTTGAAATCAGAGCTATATGAGTTTGTCTACTTGCAACAGAACGCTTTTGATAAGGAAGATGAGTATTGCCCTTTAAATAGACAAATCGCTCTTGTTAAACTCTTGCATACAATCTTTGATAAACGATTCTTATTTGAGTCGCAGGATGAAGCACGGACTTACTTTTTAACACTTCAAAATGACATAAAAAATATGAATTTTATGCCTTTTAACTCGACTGGTTATACCAGTTCATTTAAGGAAATTAAAGAGCGCATAGAATACGCAGGTGAACAATGAATAAAGTATATGATAGAATTATAAATATTCGAGGGAACCTTATTACAGTGAATGCCGAGAAGGTTTCACTTGGAGAATTAGCGCAAATCAAGCGTAGTTCTGGAAAACATATTCTTGCATCTGTTCTGAGTATCGATGGTGCAAAGATCACTTTGCAGACTTTTGAAAGCACGCGGGGAATTTCGACGGGCGATCGCGTTGCCTTTCTTGGAAAACAAGTACAAGCGATGACTGGAGATAGTCTTTTAGGACGGAGATTTAATGGTCTTGGTGATCCGATCGATGATGGACCTAAAGTGGTCGGTGAGGCAGTGGATATTGGGCAGCCCTCATTTAATCCTGTTCGCCGTATTGTCCCTCATCAACTTGTGCGTACAAATATTCCCATGATTGATGTGTTCAACTGCCTTGTAAAATCGCAAAAAATCCCAATCTTTTCCATTGCAGGGGAACCTTATAATCAATTACTGATGCGTATTGCTAACCAAACGGATGCTGATGTAGTTCTCATTGGTGGAATGGGACTTCGGTTTGATGATTATCAAGCTTTTATTGACAATGCAGAAAAATCGGGATCGATGGAAAAAACAGTCATGTATATTCATAAAGCAACAGAGCCTTCCGTTGAGTGTGTACTTGTTCCGGATATGGTTCTTGCCTGCGCTGAGCAGTTTGCTATGAAGGATAAAGATGTACTTGTTCTCCTCACGGATATGACAGCCTTTGCTGATTCGATCAAAGAGATCATGATTACAATGGACCAAATTCCTTCAAATCGGGGATATCCGGGATCACTGTATTCTGATTTAGCATCTCGCTATGAGAAAGCTGTGGATATTGATGGAAGTGGGTCTATTACAATCATCTCGGTGACAACGATGTCAGGTGGTGATGTCACACATCCTGTTCCTGATAATACCGGATATATTACAGAAGGACAATTCTACCTTCACTCAGGAAGTATTGATCCATTCGGATCCCTCTCCCGTCTGAAGCAACAGGTGATTGGGAAAGTTACGCGTCAAGATCATGGAGATCTCGCTAATGCCCAGATTCGTCTTTATGCCGAATCTAAAAAAGCGAGAGAACGGGAAAGTATGGGCTTTAGGCTCTCAAAATGGGATGAAAAACTCTTGAACTACTCCTTTCTTTTTGAAAAGCGGATGATGGACCTTGAAGTAAATATTCCTATTGAAGAAGCTCTCGATCTTGGATGGGACATGCTCTCTGAGTGTTTTGATCTTCAGGAAGTGGGAATTAAGAAATCTCTGACCGATAAATATTGGCCGAAGGGAGTCTCGAGTGGCTCAAATTAAGCTTACAAAAAATGAACTTCGCGATCAGCAGTTCAAGCTTGGTCAACTTGAAAAATATTTACCGACGTTGCAACTCAAAAAAGCAATGCTGCAAACTGAGGTGAATTGTGCTCAAATAGAGGTTACGAAGCGCATATCTGAGTATCATGTGATTAAAGAAAGAGTAGCTCATTTTCAATCCCTGCTGATAGGATGTGATGCTTTAAGTCTGCTAGCTGCTGTAGAGATTGATGAGGTAATCAAGGAATATGAGAATATAGCGGGTGTGGATATTCCCTCACTTAAAGCTGTGATCTTTTATCCACCTACATATAATCTGTTTGATACCCCTTTTTGGATCGATCAGGGAATCGAAAAACTTAAAGAACTTTTGATAGCCTGGCAAAAAATTCTTGTTGAAGAAGAAAAGAAAGCAGCCTTGGAACAGGAGCTTCGTGCAGTCTCCATTCGAGTGAATCTCTTTGAAAAAATTATGATTCCCCGAACACTCGAACACATCAAAAAGATTAAAGTGTTTTTGGGAGACCAACAGCTCGCAGCTGTTGCGACATCAAAAGTTGCAAAACAGAAGATTTTACTCCGTAAACAGGAAGCATACGCATGATTGTCAATATGAGAAGGTACCTATTCATTGGCGTTCAAGAAGACTTAAGTGGATTTTTTAATCGCGCGCAGAAGAAAGGCTTTATTGAGTTTATCGCAGATAGTAGCCGAAGAACGAATACCTATCCTGAACATGTAGGTTTGATCCTCTCTGCACTCAAAATTCTCAAAAAGCAACGCAAAGTTGAACCCTATGCCGTGATCGATATTAATGACGCTATGAAAGTGTCTCGTCGAGTGATCTATTTAAAAAAGGAGCTTGAGAGACTAGAAACGGTCCAAAGACATCTTCAAGTGGAGGTAGCTCGGATCACCCCTTTCGGTACATTCTCCCCCAAAGAGATTGAAGTTATTCATGGGTTAAGCGGCTATTATCTACAATTTTTTTGTATAAAAACCGTTAAAAAACAGAATATTATCATTCCGGATGAGATGATTTCTATCGGCACTGATTATGAAATGAATTATTATTTGAGTATTTCAAAAACTATGATGTTAGGTCACGGGATGATTGAAATGTACTTTGATAAATCCCTTAACGAACTCAAAGAGGAACAAGCCTTAATTAACCAAGAATATGCAAGCTATGAAGAAGAGCTTAAGGCATTTGCGGGATATATTGATTTCTTACAGGAGCAGCTTACAGAGCACTTCAACACCTATCATCTCGATTTTGCTAAGATGGGAGTGTCTCATCACATGGATGGAGCACTCTTTGCTATTGAAGGGTGGATTCCCAAGAATAAGGTCTTTGAACTGTTCAACCTTCTTAAAGGACTCGGTATTCATTCTGAAGAAATTACAATTGGAAAAAAAGATCGAGTACCGACCTGCATGATGAACAAAAAAACTGGAAAAATTGGTGAAGATCTCGTTCATATTTACGATACCCCTGCAACCAATGATCGTGACCCATCGAAGTGGGTTCTATGGGCATTTGCCTTTTTTTTTGCGGTTATCGTTGCAGATGCTGGTTATGGGCTAATCTATTTGATAGGTGCGTTCTTACTGGATTGGAAATGTCTAAAAGTGACAGGGGTCATGAAACGGTTTATAAAACTCCTTAAGATTCTTTCTGTGAATATAATCATTTGGGGAGTTCTTACAGCCTCCTACTTTGGGATGGATATCAGCCCAACAAACCCTGTAAAAAAATATTCAGCGATTCAAGCACTGGCTGTCAAAAAAGCAGAATATCATATACAGGTCAAAGATGATGTCTATCAGGATTGGATAAAAGAATATCCAAAACTATCTCAGGAAAATTCTGGGATCGCCTTCTTAGAAGGAGGGATTTCCATTAAAGATGGAAAAGTCAAATACAGAATTCTCGATGAGTTCTACGATAACATTCTCATGGAAATAGCTCTCATGATTGGAGTGATCCACATCTCTCTCTCCTTGATTAGATACTTGCCCCGGAACTTTTCCGGAATAGGTTGGATTGGATTTATTGTGGGTGCTTATTTACTCTTTCCAGACCTACTCAACGCGACGTCTCTCATACACATCATGGGTTGGATGACGAAGTCAGTAAGTACAGCAATTGGGAAACAACTGCTCTTTGGGGGGATCTGCATGGCTGTTCTGATTGCTTCCATTCGCAGCCGCTGGTCAGGGCTCGTTGAACTCACTCGTACAGTCGAAATCTTTGCAGATATCCTTTCCTATCTCCGTCTTTATGCTTTAGGCCTTGCAGGCATGATTTTAGCATCTACATTTAATAGTCTCGGAGAAGAAATCGGATTTGTAATCGGCGTGATTATCATTGTCGCAGGACATATCATTAATATAGTGATCGGAGCGATGGGAGGTATTATTCATGGTCTTCGTCTTAACTTTATCGAATGGTATCACTACAGTTTTGAAGGGGGCGGCAAGCTTTTTAAGCCTCTAAGATTACTAAAATATAAATAGGAGAAAAATCAATGGACTACAGTATGGTCGGCCCAGCAATAGTTTTAGGACTTGGGTCATTAGGAAGCGCGATTGGATGTGGTATTGCTGGAATGGCATCACACGGTGTTATGAGCCGTGTAGAAGAAAATCACGGGAAATTTATCGGGATGTCTGCGCTCCCATCATCACAGGCGATTTATGCTTTTGTTCTCATGATTATGATGAAAGATGCGATTAGGGCTCAATCGCTCTCTGCAATGAGTGGAATTGGCATTGGATTATTTGTTGGACTTGCTATCATGATTTCTTCGATTTATCAAGGAATGTGTGCGGCAACGGGTATCCAAGCTTCAGCGAAAAATCCCGCTATTTATGGGAAATGTTTTGCTGCCCTAGGTATTGTAGAATCGTTTTCTCTTTTTGCATTTGTATTTGCGTTATTACTGCTGTAATTTTATAGTGTAGTTTTTGAGAGTATCTATGGAGGACCTTTGAAGACGAGAACAGAAATAGACTCATTGGGCAAAGTAGAAGTTCCAAGTGATAAATTTTACGGAGCCCAAACTGAGAGATCAAAGAATAATTTTCGTGTAGGCACTCAACTCATGCCTATTGAGGTCATTCATGCCTTTGGCTATATAAAGAAAGCCGCGGCAATCGTTAATTGCAAATTTGGTCTTCTTTCAGAAGAAAAAAAGAACCTGATCGTCAAAGCTGCAGAGGAGATCGTCTCAGGGACGCTCGATGATCATTTTCCTCTTCTCGTTTGGCAAACAGGTTCAGGCACTCATACAAATATGAACGTCAATGAAGTAATTAGTAATTATGCGATTCATTTAGCTAATGGGACTCTAGGTTCGAAAGATCCTATTCATCCCAACGATGATGTTAATAAGTCGCAGTCTTCTAATGATACTTTCCCTACAGCAATGCATATTGCAGTAGTTCTTCAATTGAAAAATTCCTTCCTACCTAATCTTCGGACCTTCCAGGAAGCGCTGCATAAAAAATCTGAAGAATTCATGGGAATTGTTAAAATCGGACGTACTCATCTCATGGATGCGGCTCCACTTACATTGGGACAGGAATTTTCGGGTTATGCTGCACAAATCAGTCATGGAATCACAGGTGTTGAAGAGGCTATGGGACACTTATCTGAAATTGCCCTGGGAGGCACTGCTGTTGGAACGGGCTTGAATTGTCCTTTAAAATTTGCTGAGCGAGTTGCCGAAGTCATATCTGAATCGACCAATCATACATTTATCACAGCTCCTAACAAGTTTGCAGCTCTAGCAGGGAGTGATGCCATCGTAGGAATGAGCGGTAGTGTAAGGCGTATTGCTGTATCTTGTTTAAAAATAGCCAATGACATCGGGCTTCTGTCCTCAGGTCCTCGATGTGGAATCGAGGAAATCATCATTCCTACCAATGAAGCAGGTTCTTCTATCATGCCAGGAAAGGTTAATCCAACTCAGAGTGAATCGATGGCAATGGTGGCAACACAAGTCTTTGGTAATGACGCAGTGGTTGGCTTTGCAGGCTCTCAAGGCAATTTTGAACTGAATGTCTATCGTCCACTCATGATTTATAACCTACTCCATTCGATACGACTTCTTGGAGATAGTGCGTTAAATTTCACCAGTAAGTGTCTTATTGGCATCAAGCCAAACTATGAAGTGATAGAGAAGAACCTTAACAATTCTCTTATGCTTGCAACAGCACTCAATACAGAAATTGGCTATGATAAAGCAACGGAGGTTGTGAAGAAGGCATATAACGAAGGAATCACCTTAAAAGAAGCAGCTCTACAGTTGAGTTTCTTAACTGCAGATCTCTTTGATGAAATCGTGGACCCTAAAAGAATGGTGGGGTTTTAGTAAAAACTGGTTGTTTTTTTCCGCAAGCGTTTAGTTGAAATAAGAGTGGGATACATTCAAGAATAGGTGTTTACAAATGACTATTTATCAACTTGATGCTATTGTCAAATCTCTTCGAAAATTTATACTGATCCATCTCTGTATTGGTTGTTCATTTGATAAATAAGTATTGGAATATTGATATTTGGATATAATCTTAGCCATTTTATAATAGAAATGGGGGGTGAAGTCCAATATGGAGGGTGTTTTTTTGATCTTATCTGATCGTTCTGTCTCTCTATTACCTTTATAGCCTCGAGTGTTTGAGGGTTGTGGCAGGCATGCCTTTCGATTTCAAGTTTTATTGTGGAACTGCGGAATGATCTTTTTTTCTGAAAGAAGGGGCCCAGTCTGTGATATTTATGATTCCCATAAGAGGGTTTTGAAAGCTATATGCTGACTGGTTTGTAATTAACGGTTTATTGTTGTAGTATAGGAAGCTTGAGGTTTCTGTAATTGCAAATTTGGTTCAGGTGAATAAATTAAGAGTTAATGTGAAGTCCGATCTTGGCTAATAAAAATCGTATAACCAATATAGGGTGTGATAGGAAATATTTGATAAGTACGCCGTATGATACGCTAGTAATTTTCTTTTTCAACAGAAAAGGATGATTTTCTATGGCGTCTTGGAGCCAATGGGGGTAAGGTAGGGGGAACTTTTTAGGTAGATGGTTGTATGGAAAAAATCGAATGTCTCGCGTTTCTTGACCAGTAGAGAGGTTTCCAGAAATGATTTGACATTCGTAGACATGGGTGAAGTTTGTTAGGCGACATGCCGGAGTGTATTCGCCCACTTTGCGTAGGATTTTCATCTTGCACCCTGTTTCTTCTTGCAGTTCTCGAAGGACGGCCGATTCAGGGGACTCCTTGAGATCGATCCCGCCACCAGGAAGAACCCAGACGGGTACATCGCGTCGTTTAATAAGAAGCACATTGGATCTAGTTTCATCAAAAACAACCGCGTTTACACTTTCACTTGAATGCTTTTTCATCTATATTCTTTCTCGTAATGTTACGAACCATACCAATTATTCTTATATTTCTTTTAGGTTGTCATCCATATACTTTTTTAGTCAAGAAGGAACTTGTTAATCGAGAGTCTCTTGCAAGCACCTTTGTGGGAAGTCCTGATGTTCGTCAAAAAAGCCCTCCCCTTGGAGAGCGGCTCATTATTAGCTGGTGCGTACCAAAAAACCAAAGAGAGCTAAAACTCGTTCTGCATATTCTCTACAAGAATTATCAGCAGGAGGTCTTGAAGTTTCCTATTGTTAAAAGGAGAGGCATTAAGATCTATTCTCTACTCGATGCTAGATATATTGAGACTAAAGGATTTCTGACGTACAAGGCAGAAATTCAAAATAATGAGGGAGAGGTCTTGGATCTTTGGCAGCAGCAATTATGGGTGGATCTCATTGCACTTGATCAAGAGAATATTTCTTTTGAATTTGAATAGACTCTGCCTAGAGGGGCTATTTCCTTGTATATGTTGTTCAATCATCATGTCCATGATATGGCATTCCCTTAAAATTTTGGTTCTAATACTGAAGCAAGGCCTTTGTTTGCTATGAGAAAGGTTATTGCTATGCGCACAGTCGATGAGCAAGGGGGCTATTTTTGTGGTAAGTCGTTTATGCTAAAACACTACCCATTGAAAATCATCTCAGATTCCGTATTTTATGCGAGGTCTGGAAGGAGTAGCTGTAATTTGACAGATGACTTGACGAACAGACCATCAAATCGAAGAAAGTTTAGGTAAATTTTAGAAGAGGATTCCCATTTAAACAATACAAATCATGAAGTACAAAAAGTAATAACTGTTACGCTGCGGCATGAAACTATTTAATCCAAAAACCCCTGGATAAATGGAATAAATACAGTACGGGATTACAGGTTTGAATGATTGGATTTAGAGCCCTCCTCTTCTAATATAGATCGTTTCAGCAGGCATTTATCTGATTTGACGAACAACTACAATTCAATTCCGTTATTTATGGCGAGTCCATGCCTTTGCCTTCTTAGGTATGATGAATAGTATTAAGGAGAGATACTCACCACTTTCAAGTGCTGGTTTAGGAGCTTTCTTTTGGACGTGGCTTGCTTGCCTTTATGGAGGATGATTACAAAATCCGCAGAAGCAATCCTATTAATTAAATACCCCATTATTAATGAAGAAAGGGAGATGTGTGGAGCTCCCTATTATTACATGGAAAAAGGGGCTTAATCCAATTAGCTTGTTATCACTTTTTCAATCCTTACAGTGACTACAGCTCTTGGAACGAGAAATATGGTTCAATCCATCTCCGTATCTCAGGCCTGCAAGGACTCTTTAATATTGCTTCATTTTTATCTGGACTTGTTTTGATGTTTTTCTTAGGGATTAAACAAATGAGTCAAATCGTAGGCTTTCTAGTTCCAGTCATGACTGTGTTTTACATCGTCGATGGAGTGGTGATTATCTGCCTTAGAATTGAGGGTATTCAAGAATTATTAACTTTGATTTTTAAATCTGCGTTTCGAAGTAAATGAGAAGATGGCGGTTTTGTTACCTCTTGTGTGATTCTAGCTATTCAAGCGGATATTTCTAGAGGAGTTTTTTCCAGTGAATCAGACCGTGTACGCTATCCGATTGTAGCAGCTGCACCAGTACGGTCACTCCTTATTTCCATGTGTATCGTATTTATAATGGCAGGCATCGACTGTATTATTACAGGGATTTTGCTCGCAGCCTCAGGCGTTATAGATGCTATGGATTCCAGTGGTCAGGTATTTTGAAGGTTCTAGCCTGGCTTTAGGCGCATGTAATCAAATTATTCCCTTTGGAGGAATTATGGTTACCATTGACCTAGTTCATTCCCTTTTTCCTATTCGACAATTTTGAGTTGGGTATATTACGGGGATACATGTGTTGAGCCTCTCTTTGACATTTGTATGCTTAAAGCGTATCGAATCATCTCTACTTTTCTACTTTCATTGACCTTCTGAGAGCAATGCTTAGCTTAGATATCGTCTGGGGTATTACAAATCTGATGAATGGACTCCTGATATTTTTAAACCTTATCAATCTCTAGGATAATCATAGGTCTTGTGGAGCAAGAAACAAGAGATTTCGATAGGATCTTAAGGTCAGAAGGTAAAAACTATAGTAATTAATTAAGTACTTAAGTATAAGTGATAATATGTCGATCTATTCTGAACATCTTATAGATGTTTTAAACATAATTGACAGTTGGATGTGGGGTAAAATCCTTATATTCCTACTCATTGCTCTTGGACTCAATAGGTAAAAACTATAGTAATTAAGTATAAGGGATAATATGTCTATCTATTCTAAACATCTTATAGATGTTTTAAACATAATTGACAGTTGGATGTGGGGTAAAATCCTTATATTCCTACTCATTGCTCTCGGACTCAATTTCACCATTCGTCTACGTGGAATGCAATTTCGCTATCTCGGTTACTCTTTAAAACTTGCATTCACTCGTCGGGATAACAATGCTCCAGGGGATATTAGTCAGTTTGAAGCACTGATGACAGCTCTCGCAGCGACTATTGGAATTGGCAGTATCGCAGGGGTTGCGACTGCAGTTGTAGGGGGGGGGTTTGGAGCCGTCTTTTGGATGTGGGTTACTGCAATCGTAGGAATGACCACAAAGTTTTCAGAAGCGATCTTAGCTGTCAAGTACCGCAGTGTAGATCATCGTGGACAGATGTGTGGTGGTCCGATGCATTACATCGAAAAAGGCCTTAAATGGAAATGGCTTGCAATTACCTTTGCTTTCTTTGGTGCACTTTCAGCATTTTTTGGTGGAAATATGACCCAATCTAACTCGATTGCTGAAGCGATATATAGTCTCATTAATCTTCCCCATTATTGGACCGGGATTATTCTGACACTAGCAACAGCTGTTGTTATTCTCGGAGGAATCAATAGCATTGGTAAAGTGTGTGCATACCTTGTTCCGATCATGGCGGGAATGTATATAATTGGGGGGCTTACTATTTTAGTCATAAACTTTTCAGAGGTCCCTCGAAGCTTCCTTTTTATTTTTACAAGCGCTTTTACAGGAGCAGCTATCAAAGGGGGAGTTTTAGGATCAGGGATTATCGCAGCCCTTCAATATGGAGTGGCTCGCGGTGTATCCTCTAACGAAGCAGGACTTGGTAGTTCCCCGATTGCAGCAGCAGCCGCTAAAACTGACGTTCCAGGTCGCCAAGCACTTATCTCCATGGCTACCGTCTTTTTATCTACCTTAGTTGTCTGTTCCATTACAGCTCTTGTGATCTCCGTGACAGGCGTTCTTGGTGATGTAGGTGCAGATGGTCGTATTCTGAATGGAGCAGCGCTTGTCATGAGAGCTTTTCAGTCATCGCTTCCATGGGGAGCTGGTATGGTTACAATTGGCGTTATTCTTTTTGGTTACTCAACTATTGTCGGTTGGGCTTACTATGGAGAGAAATGTATTGAGTATCTCTTCGGAGAAGGAGTCCTCATCTATTATCGGCTGATCTTTTGCGTAATCATATTTATTGGAACAGTGCTAAGTCTGGATATTGTTTGGCCTTTAGTTGATATCATGAATGGACTGATGGCTTTTCCGAACTTGATCGGGCTCTTTGCATTATCTGGAATCGTAGTTGCCGAATCCAACCGTTTCTTTAATCTGCTTCAACAAGAGAAAGAACTCAAATAGAGCTTGGATATTGAATCCATGAACGTGGGTTATCTCTGGAATCCAGGTGAGGACCACACCTAAATTCAAAGAATTCTTATGATTTTTAGGAAGATAATCAAAATCTTTATACTAAGATAATTTACGCCTAGTTGGATTTATAGATCTACTTCTATGGATGAAGATTAACTACATTTAATAAAAATATAATAAATATGTAATTAATTATAAGTTTAGTATAATTAAATAGTATAATTAAAAGGTTTGTTATGGAGTTTTTCATTACTGCAGCAATATGGAGTAAACTTTCTCAAGAATATGATAGAGATCTATGGACTATCCAATCTAGTGATCCGTTCTTTAGATCAAGTATAAAACAGATAGGTCATTTTACGAAAGCGTCACTAGTTCTAGTTGTAGGGCTTATTTGTATCATCGCCATTCCTATTTTTGTGTGCTTAGATGTAACTTATCAGTTAGCCAAGGCGTTTTATTGCACGGGTTCAGGTAAAAGCCAGCAAGAAGCTAATAATGAGCGATTCCATCATAGACTTCCAATAGAAAAGAAGCGCGTACCTAGTAATCAAACAGGTAACATACCTACATCTTTTCCTGAAGGAGAGGTGAAAAACCAACTGGATAGCTCGATTTTTTGCGATTTCTACCAGAATAAGGGTAAAAATCTTAATCAAGTGAGTCTTAATGATATATGGGAATATTCCGATCAAGAACTTGAGAGTAATAAGGATTATATGCATTGGCTATTTATTAACAGTCATGTAAGTAAGAGCTCTTCTTCAGCTCCTACTATGACGGCCGCAATCCAGAATGCATTTTTGAACAGTGCAAAGCTGCAAACGAACCTGATACGTTCTTTTGATAGGATGCTTAAATTTTATGGATTCCAGAGGAACACTGGCACTGGTGTCATCAGCCAAGCGAACAATTTCGATGAAAGAAGTAAGCTATGGATGACCAAGAAAAATCACAATCTACTAAGAATTAGTAGAATACTTATAAGTATGTCGATGCTTGGCTGTTCAAAAGAAGCTCGGGCATTGTACACAGTTTTACAAGAGTTATCTCAGGAAACTTGGGGGCCCAAAAGGCAGCAACTCCTCAAAGCTCCTCTAATCTACTGCAGGAATCTCTCCAGGCAGTTCTTTTGCGGTGTTTAAATCTTTTGGATTTGAAAGGGGATAGTATGACTGGTGTCATCGGAGAAGTAATCAATCTCTTAGAAAGAAGTCGCCATTGAAACAGTGCTAAGTCTTGAGATTATTTTATCCTCTTCGTGATATCATGAACGGACTGATGGCCTTTTCGAATATGATCGGGCTCTTTGCATTATCTGGAATCATCGTCGCCGAATCCAACCGTTGCTTTGATCTTCTCCAATGAGAAAATAACTCAGAGAGAGCTTGAATATTGAATCCATGAATGTGTGTGATATCTGGAATAGTCCTGGTAAGGGTCTTATCTAAATTCATGAGACTCCTTTCATGGTAATTTCAAACTTTTAAGATCCCAAATAAACCCATTTTATGAAGGTATTTTGTACATGATATGATGTTAGAAAGATTTATACTGGGATAATTTATGCCTAGTTGGATTGGAAGATCCACTTCTATGGGATAGTGCTATAAGTATATATAGTAAATAATATATGTAGTGATAGTTGTTGTTAATAAATACTTTAACTTGTTAATAAATACTTTAACTTGTGACTAATTCTTAACGTGGTATAATTGAATTATTTATTTCAGGTTTATTATAGGTTTATTATGGAGTTTTTAGTTACTACAGAAATATGGAGACAAATTTCTCAAGAGTATAATCAAGATCTTTGGAGCATTCAAGATAGTGACCCGTATTTTAACTCGGGTATAAAACATATAGGTAATTTCTCGAAAATGTCACTAGTTCTACTTGCAGGACTCATTTGTACTATCGTTACTCCTATTTTTCTGCTCTTAGATGTAACTCATCAGTTAGTCAAGGTATTTGATCAGAGGGGGTCAGATGGAGTACTAGAGAAGAGACTCTTGAATAATTTAATTTTTTGCGCTTTCTACGAGAATAAGGGTAATAATGCTCATCAAGTGAGTCTCAATGATATCTGGAACTATTCCGATCAAGAGCTTGAGAATAAGCATGATTATATTCAATGGTTATTTATTAGTAATTCTATTAGTAAAGAGGATCCTTCATCCCCTATTATAACGTACGACATTCAGAATGCATTTAAAAATAATGTAAAGCTTCGCACGAACCTAATACATTCTTTTGATCGGATGCTTCAATTTTATGGATTTCAGAGGGATACTAGGACTAGTATCATCAGCAAAGCGAACAATTTCGAGGAAAGAAGGCCGTTATGGATGACCAAGGACAATCATAATCTACTAAGAATTAGTAGGATCCTTATAAGTATGTCGATGCTCGGGTGTTTAAAAGAAGCGCAGGCCTTTTATACAGTTTTACAAGAGTTATCTCAGAAGACTGAGGAGCTTACAGGGAACCAATGTCTCAAGGTTCCTCTGTTCGACTGTAGGGGTCTCTTTGATCACTGATTTTGAGGTCCCTAAATCTTCTGGATTTAAAAGGGGATAGTATTGACTGGTGTCATCGGAAAAGCAATCAATCTCTTCGAAAGAAGTCTCCATTGAAACAATGCTAAGTCTTGATATTGTTGTATCCTCTTCTGGATATCATGAACGGACTGATGGCCTTTCCTAGTTTGATCGGGTTTCTCTGGCATTACCTGGCATCATCATTGCCGAATCCAACCGTTGCTTTGATCTTCTCCATAGAGCTTGGATATTGAATCCATGAATGTGTATGATGTCTGGAATAGTCCAAGTAAGGGCCATATCTAAATGAATAGAATCAGAATGGAGACGTCTTTCATGGTAATTTTAAACCGTTTAAGGTCTCAAATAGCTCCATTTTATGCAGGTGTTTTGTATATGAATATAAACAATTTTTATGATCTTTAGGATGATGATGTTAAAAAGATTCATACTGGGGTAATTTAGGTCTAGTTGGATTAAGAGATCCATGCCTATGGCATAGTATTATGAGTATATATACTAGAATCATAGATGAACACTTAGTATTAAATTGATAATTAATACTTAACAGAGTATAATTAATACTTAACAGAATATAATTAAAAATATAAATGCAGGTATAATATGGAATTTCTCATTACTACAGCAATATGGGACGAAATGTCTAACGAGTATGATCAAGATGCTTGGAGAATCGATGCTAGTGACTCGTATTTGACCTCGGGTATAAAACACATAGGTAATTTCCTTAAAATGTCACTAACGCTAGTTGTAGGGCTCATTTGTGCTATAGTTACTCCTATTTTTCTGTTCTCAGATGTGATTTATCAGTCAGGCAAGGCGATTTATAACTTAGGCACGGTATCTGATCAGTCTGATCAGACGGGGTCAGATGGAAGCGTGCAAAAAGCTATTAATGAATCAAATACGCTGTCCCATCTGATGTCAAAAGCAAGCAAGTCCCCATCTACTCAGAATATGAATCGATTAGAAGAGAAGAGAAGCTCGAACAGTGCAATTTTTTGCCAGTTCTACAAGCCGAGCGGTCTCAATCCTCTTAAAGTGAGTCTCAATGATACCCGTAAAGTGAGTCTCAATGATATCTGGAACTATCCCGATGAACGACTTGAGCGTGATCACTATTATATTCAATGGTTATTTATTGACTCTACTATAAGTAGCGTAGCTCCTGCATCCCCTCTTATAACCCCCGAAATCCAGCAAGCATTTCTAAATGATGTAGAGCTTCGAACGAATCTCAGAATTTCTTTTGATCGGATGCTTAAATTTTATGGATTGAAGAGAGACACTAACACTGGTGTCATCAGCAAAGCGAACAATTTTGATGAAAGAAGTAAGATATGGATCAATAAGGAAAATCATAATCTACTAAGAATCACTAGGATACTCAGCTCTATGGCGAAGCTTGGGTGTAAAGAAGAAGCGAAGGCATTGTACACAATGTTACAAGAGTTATCCCTGAGTAAGAATTCTATACAGGAGATCTTTAAGGATCCTATGACGCACTGGGCTAACATTATTCATTTCGGTATTGAAGAAGATAATTAAACTTTGCTGGCTTGGTGAAAGGAATGCTGTTACTAGTATCATCAAGCTAGCAAGTTCTTTAAAAAAATAGCAGATGGAAAAGAAATATCACAATTTACTAAGAATTAGTAGCGTACTTACGTCTATGTTGATAATTAGACCTCCTTCAGAGGGCCTATTTATTACTACTGGTTTTGGGTCATCGCATAAGCATTGTCATACATTCTCAATACGACTTTAATTTAAGAACGATCTCTTTTAGTTTAGATTTACTTTGAGAGAGACTACTCTGTGTCTTAATGACGAGCTTTTCAGGGGCTCTTTCGACAAAACTCTTATTACCTAGCTGGCTTTTTAATCCAGAAATTTGGGTAATGAGCTTATTCTGTGCTTTTTGAAGCCGTTTTTTTTCCTTACTTTGCATCTCTTGGGGAAGGGGAATGATCAACTTTAGACTTCCCACAATGACAGAGGAGTGAAATATAGAGATGTTTTCTGCTTTACCAGTCGTCATCTGATTAATTTTAATAAGCGAAGAAAGAATGTGTTGATTGGATTTTACAACTGTGAGTGCATCATCCTGCACTGTTGGTAAAATATGGAGGTCTGTTGCCATATTTGGAGGGAGTTGCATCTCGGCACGAATATTACGGATGGCATAGACAATGTCATTGATGAATGCAAATTGCTGTTCAATTTCAGGATTGATATCGTTTTCATTGATTACTTTGGGAAAAGGTGCAGTAATACAAGCTGGCGATTGGAGAGCTCTTAAAGTTTCATTGGTGTAGGGATCGGAAGTAGTATTTTTAATACCAGAGAAGTGTTCTTGTAGGTGATGATAGAGCTCCTCAGTAATGAATGGAGCAATTGGATGCATCAATCTCAAGCAATTGCTGAGAACGATCACGAGAATCTTCTGTTTATTTATGCGAAGCTTTGAAGAGCCTTGTTTGCCAAAGAGGGTTGGTTTTACTATTTCAAGGTAGTAAGCGCAAAACTCATTCCAAAAAAATCCATAGACGAGAGTTGCTGCTTGGTCAAAACTGTATGTGGTTAGAGCTACATTCATTTTTTTGATCGTGCGATTGAGTAGAGAGAAAATCCATTTATCTTCAAGAGTGAGTAACTCAAGATCAAGTCCTTTTTCTAGTTCACTTGTAGTGAGGCTTTCGAGGTTTATAAAGACGAAGCGAGCTCCATTCCAGATCTTATTTACAAAATTCTTAAATTCCTCGAAACGTCTACAATCGAGATCGATCTGTCGGGCACATGTAGCGCTTTGACAAAGAGCCAGGCGCATAGCATCGGTACCATAGAGATGAATGATCTCAATCGGGTCAATCACATTACCCTTTGATTTGGACATTTTTTCCCACTTTGACTCCACATCTTTAGGAACCTTTGTACCAAAATCAAACTCTTGTTTCTCTTTGGAATTAACATACTGAATATGACCTTCTTTTTGTCTCCAATAGGATTTTCCGTAGATGAGTCCATGAAGGAATGATTCACGGAAGGGAACTTCCTTCATCGTATATTCACCCATAAGGATCATTCGAGCAACCCAGAAGAATAAGATATCATGACCTGTAATCAGGGTTGCATTTGGGTAGAATTTCTCAATAGATTCAGCACTGCCAAGAGAGCTAAACGGCCAGAGGGAAGAGGAAAACCAGGTATCGAGAACATCTTCATCTTGAGCCCACTCATCGGGGTTCTTTTCGACTTCTGGAGGCGAGCCATTACCTGCGTAACAGATGGTCTTTGCAGGATCGTCTTTGTGATACCAAATCGGAATGCGGTGTCCCCACCAAAGCTGACGGGAAATGCACCAATCGCGCAAGTTTTCTATCCAGTGGTAATAGGTTTTTTCCCAATGTTTCGGTAGAAGTGTGACTTTTTTCTCTTTTACAGTGGAAATAAGTCTTTCTTTGAAATCCGTGACTCTCACAAACCACTGCTCAGAAAGGTAAGGTTCGATAACTGCCTTGGATCGGTAGGAAATGCCGACACGGTGTTTGTGAGGCTGAATTTTTTCAATGAGACCTAAATCCTTCATCCGTTGGACAACAGCTTTTCTGGTATCTAGCATGGAGAGGCCTGCAAATTCAAGTCCATTTTCGTTGATTTTTCCATCTGGTGTCATAATATTGATCATTGGAAGATGATGGCGAATTCCCATTTCATAGTCGTTAAGATCGTGTGCAGGGGTGATTTTGACAACTCCACTTCCAAATTCAGAATCGACATAATGATCTGTGATGATTGGAATCTTACGACCGATAATCGGAAGCAGTACATTTTTTCCGACAAATTCTTTAAATCTTTCATCGGTGGGCGCAACAGCAATAGCCGTATCGCCGAGCAATGTTTCAGGTCTAGTTGTAGCAATAATTAGATGCTTTTTACTGCCTTCAATCGGGTATCTGAAGTACCATAAATAGGAATCCTTTTCTTCATATTCGATTTCATCATCGGCAAGAGCTGTTTGAGTGACGGGATCCCAATTAACGAGATAGTTGCCTCGGTAAATCAGCTTGTCGTCATACATTTTTTTGAATTGAGTTCGAACAGCTTGGTTGGCTTCTTCATCCATCGTAAATCGAAGTCTAGACCAGTCACAGGAACAGCCAAGCTGTTTTAATTGATAGAGAATATGGGACTCGTTCTCTTCCTTCCATTTCCATACATGAGAGAGGAACTCCTCACGACTAAAGTCGGTGCGCCTCTTTCCTGTCTTGATCATTAAGTGGCGTTCTACCACCGTTTGAGTTGAAATACCAGCATGATCTGTCCCGGGGACCCATAGGGTCTCAAAGCCGCTCATACGCTTCCATCTGATTAATATATCTTGCAGCGTATTAACGAGGGCGTGACCCATATGGAGAACGCCTGTGACGTTGGGAGGAGGGAGCACAATGCAGTAAGGAGGCTTATCGGATTTTGAATCTGCTTTAAAAAAACCGCCAGTTTCCCAGAGTGTGTACCACTTTTTTTCAACGAGTTTGGGGTTGTATGCTTTATCTAATGTCTGCATAGAAGAAGAAACTAACAGGTTTGATAAAAGATTGGTAGAGTAAAAATGAGCTCTTTCCTACATAGTCTTTTAGCGGTCTTGACCTGATGAAGCAGGGGATCTTTGATTTTATGTATGAAATACTTTGAGCAGTTCATTCGAAAACAGGTGAGGAACTTTTGAAAGCAGCACCTGTAACAATATGAGGTTTATTAAGTGAAGGAAGGTATCAGTAATATTTATTAGGCGTTGCAAGATAGGATCAAATGTCGTGTCAAGAGTAGACTCTGCTAGTGTGGTGGTAAATGAGCTTCACTTGCATTTATGGTTTGTTAGTAATAAATAATTTATAATGAGTGACTAATTATTTAGAATTAACATTTAAACAGTTGGTAATAAATGGTTAGTGGAGTTCGAAGAAGAGATTAATTGTTCGTATTTTAGGCTATTTTCGAGATTTCCAGCGACTTTATGATAGAGAGAGAGCTGTCTATAGAGTTGAAGCCTTTCCCAAGCAAAGGGTTTCCAAGGCCCTTCAAAGGAAATGTTTCCCTGGAGATACTGCCCCAGGAGGAGATGAGTGGGAGTAGGGTTTTTTTTTGGAGGTTGTTGAAAGTGAATATGACAGATTTCTGGCCCTTCTCTACCTAAGAGATAGATGCCATAGAGAAGGTGAAATAAAGGGTCCTTGGAATTCGCTTTTTTGAGAAGCTCACCTGCAAGATCAAGTTTATTTGAGTAGAGGAGTGCCCAAATACGTTGCATGGGAAGAGTGGTCTGCCGAATGATTCCTTTTTCGAATTGATAGCGCTCAAAACGGTCGTCGGATGGACTGGACTGAATTTTATTCGCTTCGTCCTTATATCCTATGACAAGTAGTGCAAAATGGATATTCTCGATGAGGAGTCTTAGATCGGGAATGTTTTTTGGAAGTGAATTGTAGATCTCAATTAGAGTAATTGGCTTGGAAAGCCAGAAAGCAAGTACAATGCTATGATAAATAGGTAAGCTGTCTTGATTTTTGGATGCATTCAAAAAATAGAGGGGTTCCCAATGCTTGGTCAATGTCTCGACGAGCTTTTTGCAGTCGGAGCGTTCGAGGAGATGAGGCAGTTGACGGATGACAAGAAGCGTAAAGTGATAGGCACCAATGCGATCTTGTTTTGAGGTTTCATGCAGGCGGTAGTCGATGTGATTTTCTATAATTTCTATTAGGGGATGCTCTTTATATTTACGGAGTGCAAGTTCGAGACATTTGACTTCTTCATCGATATCATGTCCTGCTTTGTATACGAGAGATTTTCCGAGATATTCTAGAGGCGCTTCGGGCGTTTGATGAAGTTTTTCGAATTCATCAAGGGCGAGTTCAAAAAATGTTGTGTTGTGGGTCTTTTCTCCGTTCTCAATCAGGGTGATTCCTGCGCGAAATAGTGCTTCCCGTCCTTCAGAGCGACCTGGAAAAGAATGAGCGATACGGCGATATTCAACAAGGGCATTATCAAAATCGCGGCGGTTAAAAAAAGCATCGGGGATGGAGAGGCACTTAACCATCACATTGTGTGCACCTAGATAGATATTCAGGGGATCCATATCAAAATGGGCATCTTTGTACAGCAGCCCAATATGCGCGCCAATAATAGGGATGTGGGTGTTGTATGAGAGAACTTTCTTTGCATTAATTGCGAAATTAAAATCCTTGTCGACTTTTTCTATGCTGATGACATAGGTTTGATTAGGCTGAAGAGAAACTTCTGAAAGACTGAGTAATTCGACGTTTGCAATATAGAGCTTGCACCCATCTGGTCCAATCCAAAGGCAGTAGCCGTCCTCTACACTTTTTCTTTCTGAGGATTCGGGGATTCCTAAAAGGAATCCAATGCCGCTTGAGTATGCCTTAAGTGTGATCGTGGTCTCAAGTTTAATATTTCCAGAATAGGGTTCTTTGGAGACCATGAGCATGACCCATTCCATTACTTCAGTAACTCGTGACAGAGCAGTGTGTTTCGTAAGTAAAATATTTTCTTGAAATTCCCAGTCTTTTTTACAGGAAATTTGTAGTTGTGATGTTTTATTCCAAACAGGAACGCCTTCAATATAATTTTCAAGCTCCATAATGAGCTCATCAACAGATGTATAGCGATCTTTAGGACAGGGTGCGAGACATGTTTTAGCGATTTGAGATAGTTGCTTAGGGATATCTCGATAGGGTGCGATTTCTTCAGGATCCATGAGCTTTTCATGTTTGTACCTCCTTTGGAATTCTTTGAGAGAAGGTCTTATAAAAGGCAGGCGTAAGGTGAGAATATGATAGAGTAGGACTCCAAGTGAATAAATATCAGTGGATTTTGAAGAGGGTTTGCCCTGAGCTCTTTCTGGATCCATATAGGAGATTGTTCCTACGACTTTTCCAGCCGCCGTGAGGTCAGAAGTGGTAGTAGGCACATCTTCCACAATCTCCTCTTTTGACTGCTCGATGGAGATCGCAATGCCCCAATCGAGAATGAGCACTTCATTGAAGCGTCCAATGATGATGTTATCGGGTTTAATATCGCGATGAAGGTAACCTTTGGCATGGGTATATGCGATAGCTTGGCAAACTTTAAGGTAGGTCTGAACCTGGGTAGATAGAGGGGGCTCCGTCTTAGTGAGCTGTGCTTGAGTAAAAATTTCTTTGAGGGTCTTTCCTTTGATATATGGCATGGTGTAGTAGAGCTCGTTGTCCTCCTGATGAATGGAGTAGATTGGCATGATTGATGGGTGAGAAAATTGAGAGGCAATTTTTGCTTCTCGTAGAAATCGGTTACGGATGGACTGGTAGGTGCTGAGTTTGGGAACAATTTTTTTGAGAGCAACTAATCTTTCGCATAGGGGATCTTCAGCGAGATAAACTTCTCCCATTCCTCCGTGTCCGATTTTGTGAATTAGACGATATTTACCAAGTTTTTTTACTTCTGTCATAGAGATCCCATATTGCAGAAAGCATACTTTCATAAGGTACATTTATATTCAACTAAAGTGTGTTGTTAGTTATCCTTATTAGAAAGGAGAATTTAATGAAAAAAAAAGGAATTGTACTGACTGGGGATCGCCCAACGGGTCCTTTGCACCTTGGACATTATATTGGATCGCTTGTTACGCGATTCGACTTTCAAGAAAAATATGACCAGTTTGTAATGATTGCTGATACCCAAGCTCTTACGGATCATGCTAGTGAATCTGAAAAAGTAAGAGAGAATGTTCTTCAAGTCGCCTTAGATTATTTGGCTATTGGGCTAGATCCAAAGAAAACGACTTTTTTTATCCAGTCCCTCATTCCAGCTCTTTCCGAGCTTACTCAGTATTACCTTAATTTAGTGACATGGAATCGGCTTAGGCGCAATCCAACCGTTAAGCAGGAGATTCAACAAAAGGGGTTTGGAGAAAGCGTTCCCGCTGGATTTATGACTTATCCGATCTCTCAAGCGGCAGATATCACAGCATTTCGTGCAAATTTTGTTCCAGTAGGGGAAGATCAGCGTCCGATGATTGAGCAAACTAATGAGATCGTAAGTAAATTCAACAATACCTATAAGACAGATGTTTTGGTTAAAGCTGAAGCGGTGATTCCTAAATTTGCCAGGCTTCCTGGGATAGATGGGAAGGCAAAGATGAGTAAATCCCTTGGAAATGCCATCTTCCTTGGAGAATCTGAAAAGACTCTTGCGAAGAAGGTTCAGAAAATGTATACCGATCCCAACCACTTGCACGTGACGGACCCCGGAAAAGTTAAGGGGAATCCAGTTTTTACTTATCTCGATGCCTTTGGTAAGGATACGAAGACAATTAAGGAGCTAAAGATCCACTATGAAAAAGGGGGATTAGGGGACTCAATCGTGAAAAATCATCTCCTAGAAGAGTTAGAGTCTTTTATTGGGCCTATTCGGAAAAGACGTGAAGAGTTTGCAAAAGATCCTAAAGGGGTCATGGATATCCTAAAGAAAGGAACTAAGCATGCGATTGAAGTCACATCAGAAACTCTAGCCGCCGTTAAAAAAGCAATGCACCTGGATTATTAATATTTTCTTCCTTTTTGTCTGTACTTTTTCAGGACTTAGAAATTATTCCCTGACTTATCTTCATTAATTTCAAATACCTGAGTCATATGTTTTGTAATAGGTCTGTATTTAGAAAGAGATTGGACTTTTTCCAAATAGGTATAAGGGTAGAATGCCTCAAGGATTTTAGGGGCTAGATCACCCCTCTCTGACATTTGACAAGCGCTATAGATACAGACACCGACGCCTGTTCCTTCTCCATAACCTTCAAAGATAATCATGTTTCTTTTTAGACTGACAGTGAAGTCATTGCTAAGGAGATTGTCTTTACCAAGGGCTTTTTGAAGGGTAATAAAATCAATATCTTCTGAGTGGGATCCGTCTTTAACACGAATTGCATAGACTTTATTTGAGTAATGATCAACAAATAGATTAAGTTCAGTAACTCTATTTGTTTTAGCGATACTTGCGAGCTTTTCTGTTTCGATAGAAAGGGACCAATGGTGCTCTTCGCGATCTTTCGCAGCTAGATGAGACTCTACACCTCTAGGAGTGCGGGTGTTTTTTCTAAAAATTGATTGAAAACTCGCCGTCTTTCCTGCGCAGTTCTTATTCCAAGTGGATGCAAAAGGTCTTTCATCATAGGTCATGATCAAATGGCGTGTATTATCAATGGACCTGTCGATGTTTGTATTATTAAAGTTAAGACCATAGCCACTGTAGCCTACATCGGCTGCTTCGAGATGCCAAAAGGCTTTTTGATTACTCAGGGCGTTATGATAGGCATCTGTTCTTGCAATAATGGCAATAGCATCTACAACAGCTGTGGGGTATTTATGATGAATCATCAGAGGTAAAATAGACTTAAGATAGGATTCAATTTCGACTTCGTTTACAATACTCAGGCTATTATCTATATTATAGACCTCAATCGCTCCTCGATACTGGATTCCATCGACAAGAATTGTTGTTGTTTCAGAAGTTGGTATAATTTGTAGTTGATAGACACCAGGAAAATTTTCTCCCCATTTGATTCCATCTTCATGAGGATAGAGGAAATATCTTTTTCCGATGATACCCCAGCTGAGTTTTGTTTTCTGATGGGGATCGCGCACTTCATAAGAGCCTTTTACTTCGAGAAGAATACCAGAAATCTTTTGATTAAGTAAGATTTTGATTGTCACTGGTTTTGCATTCTCGCTGACTGTTTCACTTAAATTCGAGTGCATTGCAATAATAGATGTTGGATTGATTAAGAATCCCATGAGACAAAGTGTGAGTGTTATACAATAATGCTTCATTAACCTTCTTCCTTAGTCGACTTTTTTTCAGGAACACAGCCTAGATGTTCATAGGCGAGCTTTGTCGCTTCTCTTCCACGGAGCGTTCTTTTAAGAAAACCATTCATGATTAAGAAAGGTTCGTTGACTTCTGCAAGGGTAACGATTTCTTCACCAAGAGCTGCGGCAAGCGTACTAATCCCGACAGGGCCTCCTTCATGATGATCAATGATAGTTTTTAAGAATTTTTTATCCATCTCATTGAGCCCTCGATGATCGATGTCGAGCATCTCTAAAGCGGTTCTTGTAATTAGAGGGTCTAATTTATTGTGAGTCCTCATCTGAGCATAATCGCGCACCCATTTTAGGAGATTATTTGCAATGCGAGGAGTGCCGCGTGAGCGTTTGGAAATTTCATGAAGGCAATCCATATTTATAGGAATATCGAGGATAGAAGAAGATCGGTTGAGAATATTTTGCAAGATATCAGCTGGGTAATAGTTTAGGCGACACGTGAAGCCAAATCGGGAGCGCATGGGATTGCTTAGTAGGCCAATTTTGGTGGTTGCTCCGATTAAAGTGAAGGGAGAGAGTGTGACTTGCACGCTGCGAGCTTGCGGTCCAGAATCTAAAGTAAGATCAAGTCTAAAGTCCTCCATTGCCGAATAGAGATATTCTTCAATATTTGTACTAAGGCGATGAATTTCGTCAATAAATAGAAGGTCACCTGTTTGTAGGTTTGTAAGGATGCCGGCGAGGTCTGCAGGTTTTTCGATGGATGGACCAGATGTAATGACGAGATTTGTACCCATTTCATTGGCAATAATGTTAGATAGGGTCGTTTTACCAAGTCCGGGAGGTCCGTGGAATAAACAATGTCCGAGAGGCTCAGCGCGTTTTTTTGCCGCGCCAATATAGACATCTAGTTTGTCTTTTAAAGATGTTTGACCAATGAAATCTGTGAGCTTCTGAGGGCGCAGTTGTTTGTCAAATGTTGGGTTTTGTTTTTTCCAAGAAGATTCAACATACGTATCAGCCACAACTGGTTTCCTATTATACAAATTCCTACATCCTACTTTATCAAGAATGACAATTGCATGGCTATATCTAATCGCAAAAAAAGAAAAAATGAAGGATAGTAATACATGTAAAAAAGTTAACCTTGGAGACCTGTCAATGAGTTTACAATCAGATAAGTGGATTCGTAAAATGGCATTAGAAAAGGGAATGATTGAACCCTTTCAAGATCAGCAAGTACGTGTTATAGGTAGCAAACCAGTCATTAGCTCAGGACTATCAAGTTGTGGGTATGATCTTAGAGTATCGAATAAATTTAAGGTGTTCACAAATGTTTATAATTCGATTATAGACCCTAAGAATTTTCAAAAAGATGCTTTTGTATGTATTGAAGGGGATCAGTGTATTGTTCCTGCTAATTCCTTTGCTCTTGCTGTAAGTGTGGAATATTTTCGCATTCCTCGTAATATATTGACCCTTTGCGTTGGAAAATCAACCTATGCTCGTTGTGGCATTATCGTTAATGTAACTCCTTTTGAGCCAGAATGGGAAGGTTATGTCACTCTTGAAATTTCAAATACTACTCCACTTCCAGCAATTATTTATGCAAATGAAGGGCTTGCTCAAGTGCTTTTTTTTAAAACAGAGCAAGTATGTGAGACCTCTTATGCAGATCGCTGTGGCAAATACATGAAGCAAGAAGGGATCACCGTTCCTATTGCCTAAGTCTTGAGAAAATTTGAAAAGTGTTTGCAATTTTCATTTGACTAAGCATGATTATAGTCATTGAAAATCTTGGTGTAATCTACTGGCACTCATAGCTTACTACTCTTTCTCCTGGTTTATTAATAACCGCAATATTTAATATTGTGGTTATTAATAAAAAGTGGTACTTGTTAAAGTAGATAAATGTTGAATAAGTATAATGATAATAACAAATCGTTTATTTAGATCTCGTCACTATCAATCTTTTAAGAAGGGAGTATTTCAAGCTGCTTTTTTAAAGTATTGGTGGGTTATTGCCATAACACTCATTTCTTATATGATTTATTTTCAAAGTATTCAGAAAAAAATATTGATACACACTCAACTGCTATCTACGCTTTCAAACCTAGAACAGGATAAGCTAAATGCATTCGAAGAGCGGGAGGATTTACTTCTTAAGCTTGATAGTTTTTCAGATATCGAATGGATTCAACTAACATTAATGCAAAAACTTGGTGTTGTTCCAGAGGGGAAGATCAAGATTCAGTTCCAGTCCCAGACCAATTCATAAAAAATAGATGATGTTTTAAAATTGATCTGCAAAAATGATATTGAATGTCTTAGGTGCTTTGTTCTAATGGTATCCATATTCTTAATTATTCTGCTGGTGATCCTTATTTTCACTTCGGGTTTTTTTTCTGCTGCTGAGACTTCATTTTTTTCACTGTCTTCCATGAAGGTTCGAGCTTATAAGCATGGAGAGGATAAACGGGGGCATGTCATCGCCCATCTTCTTGCAAACCCTCAAAAATTACTCGTTCTTATTTTAATGCTCAATGTTTTGATAAACATCTTGGTTCAAAACGTTGTTTCAAGCATTTTTGATGGCTCTTCTTCCTGGTTTATTAATGTTGGAATTCCTCTCTTTCTTACCTTAATTTTTGGTGAAGTGGTTCCAAAATCGGTAGCTCTTGCGAATAATGCTCAGATCGCCTACAGCGTAGCCCCTTTTTTTAAGAGATTGGAAAGGGTTTTTGGTCCTATTCGAAATGTGATTACTTGCTTAACGCTTTGGGTGTTCCGGCTATGCTTCTTTCTTAAGAAAGAGAGTGCTATTTCAGTTGCCGAGCTCAAGCATGCGCTCCGGACTTCAAAAGATTGTGGAGTATTAGGGGAAGAAGAGGCTGCACTCATGCGTGGATATCTTAATTTAGAAGAAGATCTTATCAAAGAGATGATGTGTCCAAGGCAAGAAGTATTTTATTACGATATTCATGCACCTATCGATCGACTTATGCATCTTTTCGTCAATAAAGAATATACGCGTATTCCTGTCTGTGATGGATCCCTTGAAAAGGTTCTTGGAGTCATCACAAGTGGTGGGTTTTTTCTCCATCGCGATCGAATTAAAAATTCGATGGATATTTTGCCCTTTTTAAAGAAACCGATTTTTATTCCCGAATTAAAACAAGGGAAGCAGCTTCTTCGGGAATTCTATCAGAAAGAAGAGACTATGATGTTTGTTGTTGATGAATATGGGTCTGTTTCAGGAATCATTACTTTAGAAGATCTAGTAGAAGATGTGATTGGTCAAATCACTAATCGGCGTAATGAGAAACCTCTCTATACAGAGTCGGGACCTGGAGTGATCATCGCGAGTGGAAAGATGGAGCTTGCAACGATTGAAGAAATCTTTGATATCCACCTTGAAACCCCTAATAATATGGTAACAATTGGAGGGTGGCTCACTGAGCAACTTGGCGATATTCCCAAAAGTGGAGTCAAGCACGTTACTAAAGATTTTCTATTCTATATTCTAGCATCTGATGTCAATCGCGTACGGCGCGTCTATATTAGACGACTCAATCCTCATCTTACTAAACGGAAAAAAAGGGGAGGATCATGATTAGGTCTTGGCAAACGATCTTAGTTTATATCATTCTCTTTCTGATCATTCAGGCCTTTTTTTCCATGATGGAGATGTCGGCCGTGTCGTTTAATAAAGTCAGGTTGCAGTATTTTGTTGGGAAAAACAATCGACGAGCCATATGGCTGAGTAAACTTCTGAAAAATCCCGCAAGGCTTTTTGGGACGACTCTTATTGGTGTAAATACAGCGCTGCAATTTGGTTCAGAATTTTCTCGTCAGCTCTATACATCCATTGGATTCAGTCCCGATTGGGCACCTGTTACACAAGTCTTGGTTGTTCTTATTTTTGCCGAACTCGTGCCCATGTTCGCAGGGAGACGCTATGCGGAAAATGTTACTATGCTCGGCATGCCCATGCTCCATCTTTGCTCAATCATTATGACACCATTGATTTGGTGTTTAGAAGCCATCTGTCGCCTCTTTAATCATATGTTTGGGATAGTCACTTCACCAGGGTTTAATGTCTCAAGAGAAGAGCTACAAACAGCTATTGAAGCTAGAGAAGATGGGGGATGTTTTTTTGATTCACAGGAAGTGGATAGTATCTCGGCAAATATATTCTCTTTCAAAAATAAAACTCCAAAGCAACTGATGGATCCCCTCGAACACTTTAAACTCATCTCTTCGACAGCAAATATTGAGGATCTTACCAAGGCTATGGGCATTGAGCCCGTTACTTTCCTTCCTGTTTACCATCAAACTCAGGAAAACATTGTCGCCATCGCTTTTCCTCGAGATTTCCTTCTTCTTGAACCTCATGTAGAAATTAGACCCCACTGTCGTCCACCCTGGTTTATTACTGAATCGATACCGATCTTCCAAATTCTTAAAGAATTCAGACGGAATAATCAGAGTTTAGCCCTTGTCCTTAATGCAGAAGGATCTGCAGTTGGCATTCTCACACTCGATGCTATCATTGATGAAATTTTTGGAGATAGAGACGAGTGGCTATCCATTGGTAAATACTTGTCTGAAAGACGGCAGATCTATGTAGATCGCTCTTTTAATGGAGATACCAAGGTTGATGAAATCAATCGAGAACTACGCATCAATCTTACAGCAGATCCAGAGCAGTCGCTTGAAAAACTACTTACGAAACATCTTGGTAGAAGGCCAGATGTAGGTGAAACGATCCAGATTAACGATTTTGGATTTACCATCGAGGAATCTACCCTTCTTGGAGGTATGATAATTGTTATTCGTACAATCTTTAAATAAACGATTCATTAGTTTTATTTATTAATAGTACCTTTCTAATATCAATTGCTTTTTTATTTAAACTTAAGGTGTAATTATAATTGCTGATGTCATTTTTTGATAATTATTATGGAGTCCTTCGGTATTGATCTTTTATTCAGAGGACACTGATTATGAAAACTTCTATAATCTCGAGCTTCTTCGAAAAGATATCTGGCTTGTGCGGATCATTTTAGCTAGATTTTTTATGTTTTAGAGTGTGTTTATACTGGCACATTGCATAACTGAATCAGACATCGCACGGTCTCATCGATCTCTTTCCGAGTAGTAAAACGACTAAGCGAAAAACGTAAAGATGCGCAAGATCGCTCTTTTTTGTATCCCATTTCTCGAAGCACACGGGAAGGTCCAACTACTCCTGATGAGCAGGCGGAACCGTGGGATGCCGCTATTCCTATCAAATCTAGATTTATAAGGAGAGATTCTCCATCTCTTTCTCCAAAAGCCACGTTGCTTGTATTAGAAATGCGTGGTCCCTCTCCGTTAATGACGAGACCTGGAATATATTTTTTAAGCTTAAACTCAAAATAATCGCGAAGCTCTTCTTGGGGAAGTGTTCTATGAAGAAGTTCGATTGCTTTTGCAAGACCGATGATTCCAATGAGGTTTTCTGTTCCTGGACGCAGGTTGAATTCTTGAGAACCTCCGTAGAATAGGGGGGTGATTTTGAATCCTGAGCGTTTGAATATGAATCCTGTGCCTTTAGGCGCATGAAATTTATGTCCTGAAAAGGCCATTGCTGAGACGCCGTGGGGGATTGTAAAGGGTTCTTTACCAAGTAGGGCCACGCCATCGATTATGAGGGGAATGGAGCAGAGTGTGCATAGGTTGGCGATCGCTTTGAGATCGAGCTTGACACCCGTTTCATTATTGACCGCTGAGAGCACAACGAGGCTTGTATTGTGTTTGATTGCGCTTTCGACTTGAGTTAGTGTTGGTGCTCCCCAAAATCCTGGCGAGAGATAGGTGACATCACTGTATTGTTTGAGAGTTTCATAGATTGCAGAGTGTTCTATGCTGGAGGTTATGATGTGTCCTTGTCTATTGTTAAGGAGTAAGTTTAACCCTTCGGTACCACCTGAAGTAAAGATGATTTCGTGGGGTTTGACGGCAAGATAATTTGCTATGGTATTTCGGGCCGCTGTAAGTTTCTCTTTAGCTTCTCGGCCGTAAGAATGAACACTAGAGGGATTGTGAGGGGAAAGGTCTTCTAGCATAGATTGACGGACACGTGCATCGAGAGACGTTGTGGCATTATTATCTAAATAGATCTTTTTCTTCGGAATATTCATGAACTTTGATAATGATCACTGTAATATTATCATTGCCTCCATTTTTTTTAGCTGTTTCTATAAGTGCGGTACTGACTGTTTTTGGCGTTTTTTCTTGTTTGATCAAGGAGGCAATTTCGGTATCTGAAGCATAGTCAGAAAGGCCATCTGAGCACATTAAGTATACGTCACCAGGCTGAACTGGAACAACATCTAATTCTGGAACAACGGTTTTATGGGATCCTATGGCTCTTGTCAGAATGTTTTTATGGAGAAAAGGATGCTTTTCGGTATCAATGAACTTTCCTTGGGTTATCAGCTCATTTTTGAGGGAGTGATCTTTGGTCAATTGATCGAGTCTTTGGTCCCGAAAAAGGTAAATACGGCTATCTCCAACATGTCCAAGGATAAGCTCTTTTTCATAGAAGAGGATAGTGCAGAGGGTGGTCCCCATCCCGTGAAATTTTTGGGTTGTCTTGCTGAGGTGATAGACCCAGCTATTGGTGTGTTCCATGAAGAGTTTAAGGTAGGATTTGAGTTCTGAGATTTTCCAGTGAATATCGGTTGATACAAAGATATCTTCAATAGATGAGCACATGAAGGAGACAGCTTCTTTGGCTGCGACTTCACCGGCTTTATGACCTCCCATCCCATCGGCTAAGGCAAAAAAGGAGTAGTCGAGTTTGTGAGACCAGACATCTTCATTATTTTGTCTCGATAATCCGATGTCTGAAAGGCCAAAATGAGAAAATTTGTATGGTGTTAAAAGCATCTATATTCCGCTGTTTATAAATACGATTCTAAGCACACTTGCCGCATTGAAAGTCATATGGAGTGCAATTGGTGCAAATAGCGATCTCTGTCTTTCATAAATAAAACCCAAATAAAGTGCAAAAATAAAGAGAGAAAAGATCAAGGGGAGGTTGCTAAACCCTTGTGAGGGTATAAAATGGAACAGGGCAAAGCATATTGCAGAGAGTAATATAGAGAGAGTGGTTCCAAAGTGATTTTTAAACCAGGATTGTAGAAATCCCCGGAAGATATATTCCTCGAGGATCGGAGCGAGAATAACGATGATGATAAGCGCCATCGAAAAATATAGCGGTGAGTCTAGCGACCTCTGGAGATATTGTACAGCCACTTGAAGAGATCCTTTTGAGCTAAAAATCCAGTAGATGAATAGCTCTCCTAGATGATTAATTAGAATAATGATAGGGAAACTAGGTATCCATACCATCGCACCTAGTGACACATCAAAGGCAATGGTTGTTGAGTTATTTTTTGCGAGGTCTTTCCAAAGAAGTTTCATGATTTTTCTATCTTGTTTCATCGAGAAGATATAAAGAAGAAAAAAGGTAAGCACGAAATTTGAAATTTGAGCAATTGTCATTAAAAAAATGGATTCATGTTCCAGAGCAAGAGTTCGTCGTATCCATATGGTGTGGATCAGTTTTAGGATGAATGGGGTGATGAAGATCGATATATTGATGTAGATAACAAAGACGATGAGGAGTTGTTTAACAGATATTTGTGGTCTTCTGAGATTGTTAGAAGGAAGGGTAAAGAACCCTTTGGTATAGGCAAAATAATTGGCCATACCACCGATTAAAGCGAATATTATCGCCGTGGTCAAATGGGAGGTAATGAATTCTTTTTCCACAGGGTGTGCTTACTTTGTCTTAGCAAGTAAAATGTAGTCTTCGATTCTTCGTGCTATATTCTTTGTCATTTGCAAATGCGCAAAACTAATAGGGGAAACAGCATAGGTTCTTTTTTTCCACTTATCTTGTTCTCCATTCGGTTCATATACAGGCTTGGGGATGAGGTGAGACTGCTGGACAAGTTCTTGAAGGATCACTTGAGGTTTTTCAAAGCGTAAGTCAATAACGCGAATGCGGATTGTCATATCAAGCTGGTAGGAGGGGGTGATCTTGTCGATGAAGGAATTACGAAGCTCTTTTGGGTGTATCTGATGCTCAATTAGTTCGGTAAAAACGACAAATTCATTGTAGGAAAAGGCATTTTTTGTCCAGGCTAATTCATTTCCAAAGGGATTGTGTGCGTCTGTGAGCTTCGAGGTAATCTCTTTAATGACATCACTATCTGTGAGAAAACACTCACCTCTTTCTGTTAGACGACGTTGCATTGTGTAGGAGAGTTCTTCAGAGAGATTCCAAGGCATCACAGCGCCGCTTCGATCAAAAAGTGGGACAAATGCAACGATGGGTTTGGCTCTTCCATCATCATGACATTTTACCATTTGATTATTAGAATGGTTTCCACACCCGAATGTGACGATGGCTAAAGCGATTACAATTAGGTTAGGTAACATGTTTTTCTCCTACGAATTGGTAAACCAAACATTTCTGGTCCAGTCTAGAAGTTCTATTCTTTTGTACTGATGAATTTATGGAAAGAAATATTCCGGGTTTTTTTATGAAAGATAGATTTTCTTCAAGGAAGATCCGCTCCTAAATGAAGAAAAGATGAATGAATTGTAAGCCAATGATAAAGCACTTCTGTTAATATTTTAGTAAAGGTTCTTGGAATAAAATAAAAGCAGTTGATATTTAATGAGTTAATCATGTTAGAATCCATTAAAGTGGCGTTCGACGCAATATTTTGAATATTTATGTTGCTATTTTTATATATCCTTGGAAAGCTTCTAATTTAACTGGATGAAAATAAAGTTGGATGCGAGTAAAAATTAAAATTATTAGGAGGATGCTAAATGTCATTGGAAAATGCCAAAGCGAATTTGCGAGAGTTTGGCAAGGAACTCAATCTTGAAGGATTGGCGTTTGATGAAAATCACACATGTATTTTAGGAATTGATAATGCCTTTTCACTACACCTCACTTACGAACCTAATTCTGATAGACTCTATTTATACTCACCGATATTGGACGGTCTTCCCAAAGACGAACAAATTAAGTCAAAGTTATATGAAGCTCTTCTAGAAGGATCAATGCTTGGGGGGCAGATGGCTGGTGGCGGAATTGGTGTAGCACTTAAAGAGGAACTGATTCTAATGCATTGTGTTCTCGAAATGGGATCAGGTGCAGATGCCTCTTCACTTAGAAGATTTGCACCACTCTTCGTGGAATCTGTTGAGAAATGGAGGACGAAAGCAAAAGATATCGTTGAAGGTCGTACACCGGCTCCAGATGCAAACACTGGATTAGGAGACAAGCTTAGCGATATGCCGAAACCCGGAGATCGTTTCATGAAGATTTAAATCTTTCAAGGCCATTCTAATCAGGGTGGCTTTTTGATTTTCTGACGAGTATTTCATGATAGTCCACTTCATAGATTCTAGAGATATTTATATGTACAACTGAGAGAGTTGTTTTTTAGAGATTATGGATGGGATTGCTCCTTTTCTACAAGATATCACTAGTCTTTGAACTACTCTATAAACAATCATGCTAAAATGAACTAACTTTTGTGTGAATGTCAAGGAGGGGTGATATAATCATATGATTCTTTGTTTCTATTCCTTTGGTTACAAGTTTAACGCTAGTCATCACTGTGGAGTGATCACGGGCGAAGATGCTTCCAATTTTTAGATAGGGCATGTTGAGTTTTGTGCGGCAAAGATACATGGCAATTTGTCTGGGGATCGTACAATCTCTGCTTTGAGACTTTCCAACAATATCCTCGATTCTTATTCCAAATGAATTTGCTACCAGTTTTAAGATTTTTTCAGGATTTAACTGATTACAGGTCTCCTGATCAATAAGATCATGCAAATGGTTTTTTGCAATTGATATTGTAAGATGAGTAGAGTGCTTTATGATATTGGATTGATAGGTACGCAGTGCTAGCGCTTCAATAGCTATAAGGAGTGTTTTGAGACTCTTGAAGGTAGATAATAAGTAAGCAGTAAGGGATTCGTTAAGAGGGAGTTTAAGAAGCTGACAGCGCATTTTAGCAATCGCTTTTACTTCAGAGTTGCTTAAGGGCTCGAATGGTAGCGCTAATCCCCATTCAAATCGGCTAATAAGGCGCTCTTCGATCTCTTTTAATTGTCGAGGAGCGCAGTTAGCGCTGAAGATGAGCTGCATTCCTGCTGTATGGAGGGTGTTAAAGGTGTGAAATAATTCTTCTTGTGTAGCAGTTTTTCGAGAAAGAATATGGATATCATCAATGATTAGGATAGTATTTTTGCGGTAGCTCTGTCTAAAAGTATGCAAAGTAGTGCTTCGAAAAGCGCGAATTACATGTTCTGAAAATGTTTCAGCTCGAACATAAAATGTGGAAAATCCCCTCTGGATATAGGCTTGCGCTGTTGCCATGAGGAGATGAGTTTTTCCGCAACCTGATGGTCCATAGAGGTAGATTGGGTTGTATTTTCCAATCTGGATTTTAGGTGTTTCAAAGGTAGATGTCTTTTTGTTATAACCGACTAGATCTGCGAGGATCTGGTAGGGAATATTTAGTTTGTTTTCGGAGATAAATTGGGAAAATGAGGCATAGGATTCGATAGGATCCGGAGAGTAGCTTTCTGCAATGGGTGGTGCTGGTGTATTTTTGATTCTCCACTTTTTGGGTAAAGCTCCTTCTTTCGAAGCAATGAGATGGACTTTGACCAGGTGTCCGTTGTGGTTATAAAAAGATTTGCGCAGCTTGGCCCTGACATGTTCGTTAAACCAAAGAATATGGAATGGATCTTTGGCTTGTAGGTACAGATTACAAGCATCAAATTTGAGAATTTTAAGAGAGCGGAGCCATTCGTTTGTAGTCTTAGATCCGAGCCTTTTCTCTTCGCCTAATAAAAACTCTTTCCACAAGTCCATACTATCCTTCAATTAAGTATGGATTAATCTAATCAGACCGCTTTCTTTTTTGCAATTGCTTATCTTGATTTTTTAAGCTGTACGTGTGTATTTTTTGAAGTGTATTTTGTTGAGGTATACCAATGCTGGAGTATCTGCAGGCTAGTTGAAGAAATCCAGTAGAGGTTGAGTCCCGATGGGAATTTGTAAAAGAGGAACGTAAAGACTACTGTCATGATGAGTCCCATTTTCTGTTGTTGTTTTTGTTGGTCTGTTATTGTTGCAGGATCATGCTTTGCTTGAGAGAGCTTTTGCTGCAAGAACATCATTCCTCCGAGTAGAAAGGGGAGTAGATGAAATTCATTTCCAAAGAAAATAACAGGGTATTTCCAGCTAAATAAAATGTCTGGTGCGGTTAAATTGTTAATCCATCCTGGAATAAAGGCCACTCCGCGTAAATCGAAGGTGGATTTTAAGAGATCGAACATTCCAATCAGAAAGGGAAGCTGAATGAGAAGTGGAATACAGCCGGTAAAGGGATTGACTCCTTTTTCCTTGTAAAGCTTCATCGTTTCTATTTGACCCCGTTTAGTATTATTTTTATACTTATTTTGGATCTGAGACACTTCGGGAGCGATGGCTTGCATACGTACGTTGGATTTGATTGACCATGCGTTAAGAGGATACATCATAACTCGGAGTACTAGTGTAAGAAGGATGATTGAAAATCCCCAGGATTGGGTCATGCTATGGAAAAAGTTCATAATGAGGAAGAGAAACTTCGAAAAGGGTTCTGAAATAAATGAGAACCAGCCGTGGAAGTTTTGGCATGCTATATAATTTGGATTGACTCCTGTAATTGGATTTGTATATGCGGCATCGACTTGTTTGAGAATTTTATTGTCAAAGGGTCCGGCAAACATTCTCAGTTTTAATGACCCTGAAGACTGTTGCAGAGGAAGTAGAACTTCATATCCAGGATATTTATTGACAGGGAAGATGTCATACTCGGCATCAATCATTGAGAGTCTTGTCGGGGCTAATTCTCCAGGGATATGATTCGCTTTAAACCCGGAGGAGATACTGGTCAGTGGATCAAGAATAATCCCAAAAAATCCATTGGAATTACAGACCCAGTCGGGTTGCGTTATGCTGTATGTAAATGTCTGTTTGGGAAGAGAGATCTTATCTATAACAGATTTAAAGTTTTGTGTAGTGCGATATTTAATGACGGGAGTAGGGGTTCCTGAAATCAGCTCGACTTCTGGAATACCTGAGGTAAGCCAAAGACCTCGTGAGTCGCCTTCAACTCTTATTTCGAGTTCGATTGTATAAGGAGCTTTGATCTCTTCAGGAAAGGAGTAAGTTTTGGTAATGCGACGGTTATGTTCTAAGGCTTCAAATTCAATGAGATTTTTTGTAAAGCGTTTCAGACTGAAAACTACCTGGGATGTTTCTGGATAATCTGAGACGGTATTTAGGGTGTAATATCTAGGAAGAACATTGAAAGTATTATGATGAGGTCCTTTTTCGCGTGATCTACGGATCAAAGGAGTATAATCTCCAACCGTCGGTTGTTTAATGAAAGGCTCAGAGTGCTCAGCATCGACTATGTAATAGGGCTTATTGGGAAAGTAGTTGTTATCTGGGTGTTGTGTTGCGATATCGCGATCGAATCCGATTGGAAGGACGACGCTTTTGTCCCTTTCTTCTCTTGGAAAGGGAAGGTTAATTTCAGCGATTGCTCCACCGAGATTGGAGAAAACGACTTGTTGATAATCATTTTCTAATACATAGAAAATCTCATTTGAGTCTTCAGGAGTTGTAATGTCTACTGTTTGATAGGAGGCAATATGATTGAGGTCAGGAAATCGTGAGATAGGCTCGAATCGGTTGTGTTTGGCATTGTAAAAACCTATGGGGAGATATTCGTTATTATACTTGTAGAGAGCTATCGAATCATGAGTTGGGACTTTTCCTGGGAAATAGAGATGTGTGTTCTCGTATGTACCTAAGATAACTTCTACGTTTGCTGGATTAGTCATACTAACCAGTTGAATATCAGAGATACCAATTAAAGGTAATTCTGCTGAATAAAGGACTTCATTGGATGAGTTGGAATAGAGTACAGGGTCTCCTAGATCCTTGCCCTGGATACGCAAACTTGCTTTTTGAAGTGTTGATCCGCGACCAGTGACATAGACTTCATTTGGGAGTGTCTTATCCCATCCTAGTGTGAGATATTGATTATTGTTAGAAATGGCCCATGTGAAGAAGTCTTCTCCGGAAGAATCGCTGTAGACTTTAACGATAGGAAGGGATGAAATAGGAGCCAAACGCTGCTTAATTTCGGATTCTTTTTGTTCTTTCTCATGGAGGAGTTGTGCTTGGTGCTCTACGTGCTGTTTGGCTGTTTTCTTTTCATTCTTTGTTGAAAACCATTGGTTGATAAAAAAAAAGATAATTGTTAGTCCGAATACGATGGTTAGACTGCGTTTGTTCATGGATTCCCTCAAAATATTGTAAAAAGAGGGTATCAGAAAGAATATAAAAAATAAACAAAAAAGGAATATGAGGGTTTTAGGAGTCTTGGCTATTTGATTGACACTCAATATGCTCGATCAAATTTTGAAATCCTTCGGTTGATCTAAGGTTTTCAAGCCAATCATCTTCCAGTAGTTCTTCCCTAGATGGCAAAGCTTCGAATGCGTGAGCTTTGTTAAGAAACTGTAGGGCTTTCTCGTTTTGTCCTCTGAGTGAATAGAGACAACTTAAATGGAAATAGGTATGAACATTTCCGAGCTTTGCGGATTGAATGATTTTATATTCAGCTTCTCTAAAATATTGATCTGATTTATTAGTATCAGGAAAAAGATCAGCTAAATTGATTAGGGTAATTGCCCAATCGAGGATGATTTGGCTATTTTCTTTATCTCTCTGATGGGCAAAACGGTAGTGTTGTAAAGCGCGATGAAAGAGTCCTAATTCATGAACGAGTTCACCGTAATGGGCATAGACAAGGGCGATGCGATAGTGTATTTCTGGGAACTCAGGCTCGAATATGAGTACATGATTAAGAATTTCTATTGCTTTGATATAGTTAGCTTCATTGTCGGAAAATTCACTGTAGAGATCGAGTGTACACCCATAGTGGAAGAGCCAGTCAGGATGTTGATACTCAGCATTTTTTTGTAAATTAATGGCCTTTTCAAAGTGATAGATGGCAAGTGTAATGATCTTTTCGTTTTGATTCAACTCGCCCAGTCTGGAGAGTGTGAGTGCATAGTTATAATGGTATTCACTGGAAATATGCAAGCTAATTGCTCGTTGAAAAAATCGACAGGTGCGTTCAAATATTTTTGGTTCATTTTCAATTTGAGCGGTGATGTAACTGGTTTTTCCAAGGGCAAACCAGATTTTATGACAAGCTCGATTGATGCTAATTCCTACTTGAAATTTTTCGATTGCTTGGTAGTAGTAGTCGAGATCGTTGAAGTAGGTTGCTAGTGCAGTGAGAGTAACGCCATAAGAATACCAAATCTCAGGGAGCTCAGCATTGGATTGGGTGGCTTCGATGATTTTATTCTGAGCTTCATGAATGAGGTCGAGGCGCTCTGTCTGTAGGCCAAGCCTAGCTAGAGCTTCTGCCCAAATAGCCTTAACCAGTGGGTTTTGAGGAGTGCATGCATAGGCTTTATGACATTTTTCAATCGCTGATCTTAAGTATTTTGTATCTTTAGATATTTTTCCTGAGTCATTGAGTAGGATAGCCCAGTCTATCCATAAACTAGATTCTTTTGGATTGAGATTGACAGCTGTTGCATAACATTCGCTTGCTTGTAAGAAGTGGTCTTCATCATGTGTGTATGAATAGATGATTTTTAACACCTTCCCTAGATCGAACCAACTTTCATATGATGAGATAGAGATGGAAATCGCTTCTTTATAACAATGAATCGCTTTGATGAAGAATCGAAGGTCGTTAGCTAAGCTCCCTAGTTGAATATAGACATGGCCAAAGTTTTTCCAGAATTCAGTTGGGAGATCCTCAAGGTAGGTGGTTGCTGTTTCGTAGGATTTGAGTGCGATATGGTAATCTATAGCTTCTCCAGAAAATTCTGCAAGCTTCATCCAAAGATCTCCGTAATCTGAGTATAGATCAGCTATGATTCCAGGAGCCTGCTTATCAATAAGTGCGATTGCCTTTTGGTATTTGTTTTTGGCATTATAAAAAAAATGTTTTTCATTATTTTTTTGACCGAGTAGATATAGGGTATTGCCCCAGGCATGCCAGGCGTCAAAAGACTTGGGATTCATGCGTGTTGTCACTTTAAAACGTTTACTTGCCAATTTAAGCGCTTCTTTGTTTTTTTCTGCACTTCCATATTCGAAGAGAGCTAGAGCTTGAGTGAGATAGAGCTGTGGATTAGAGGGATCGAGTTTGAGTGCCATATCGAAATAATAAAGACCAAAGATATCTCCATGGAGCAGTCGAAGTTCACCCGTCTTAAGGAGCTTTTCACTCATGTCTGAGCTATTCTCTGTTTCAATGGCGAGGAGAGGTGGGTAAGGGACAGGTGGGTTTGTCTCGAAATCGGAGCAAATGGGGTACTTGATTGGCTGTGATTTGTACATGGACACTCCTGATTTGTATTCTCTAAAGATAAATATTATAGGAAAATAGGAGTTTTTAGACAATGGCTTGAAGGATAATAAAATGCAAAATATTGGAAAAAATATATTTGATACTTCTTGTATTATTTAGGCTAAAGATGTTAACAAAATAGATCTTAATCTAAAATTAAACTTTATGAAGCTTTTTAGGTATCAAAGAACCATCCGGATGCAAGACTCGGATGCTACTGGTGTTTTGTACTTCGCAAATCAATTTCAAATCGCTCTAGAGGCTTTTGAGGCTTATTTAGATTCTTATAAATTTTCCCTTAGGCACATGATTACTAAAGGAGACTTTCTTCTTCCGATCAGACATGCTGAAGCTGAGTATTTTTCTCCAGTTTTTATTGGGGACCAATTGGATATTGAGCTCCGAGTTGCATCAGTTGGTACGACTTCTTTTACCTTAAGTTTCAAGTTTTACCAAGGGGAAGAAGCCGTTGGTACAGTTTCAATAACTCATGTTGTAGTGTCTCGAGAAACAAAAGAATCAATCCAAATACCCGATAGTATTATTAAAATAATTTCATCATTTGAATAATCTTTTGTAATACTGTAAACTTATTGCATACTCTGTAGTTATTAATTTTTTATTTTTACCCATTTCCTAATTGTTTTAAGATTTAACTTGACACCTCCTTGTTTTAAAGAGTCTGAAGATATAAAAAAGGCAATGGGTATTTTGTATTTAGGAAACCTCTTTTCTAAAATATTTCTTAGCTGTATTTCTTGATACTCTATTTTTGAGTGAATAATCGCAATGGGCCTCTCTCCAAATTCCTTATCTGGAGTTGGAATCACACAGACTTCTACCATTCCAGGTAATGCATAAAGAGCATTTTCTATTTCTTCAGGTTGGATATTTTCTCCTCCGCTGATAAAGACCCGGTCCTTACGTCCTAGAAATTGTATTCCTGATTTGAGGTTGAGCTTTCCTAAGTCTTTCGTATGAAACCACTTTTCAGCATCTAGAGGGAGGTTAAGACCAGACTCTTTTGAGTAGTATCCTTGAAAGAGAGTTTTGCCACGCACTAGAATCTCTTGATCCTTTTGAATTTTCAGATCTCGATAAAGAAGTAGCTGATTGTTGGAGATGATCTGTGAGCTCATTTCAGTCATTCCGTATGTAAGCTCTAGTGGAAATCCCCGTTCAAGTCCTTTTTTGTATAAGGAGGGCTGGGTTTTGGCTCCTCCAAGAAGGATACATTTATATCCTTTGGGACTGCTGTTCAGGATTCTTTGGAATTGCGTTGGTACAAGGGATAGGTGAGTAGCATTATTCATCGTCTTAGAGAGGATCACGCTTGATCCTGCAAGAAATGAACGAAAGAGAATGGCGATCCCTCCAACATGAAATAATGGCAGGGTCAGTTGCCACCTGTCTCCGGGTACGAGGTTGTGATGATGAATCGATCCCAGGGCGCTGTAAAAATGGTTGCCGATACTGTGGCAGGCGATCTTTGGTGTAGCTGAGGATCCTGAGGTGAACAAGTAAGTAGCTATGTCAGTTTCACGTAGACTATAGGGAGTGTCTCTTTCGGGAGCGTCCTTGATGTCACTGAATTGGATTAAATGAGATGTCCCTAGTCTTTCTAATAATGGGGGGATTTCCGCCTTCGGAGTTCTTAGATTAATCGGGCTAATGGGGTGCTTCATACGGAGTAGAGTAAAGAATAGCAAAATGGTTTTTACATGAATAGTGGGCATAATCGCAATTTTTTCAAAGGGGGGCAGATTTAGGGAATGAACCCATGTAGATATTTGACGAATTTTTTGTTCACATTCTATGTAAGTCCAGTTTTTTTCAGGAGTGATGATCGCCACTTGATTGGGTCTGATTCGTGATTGTTTATGCAAAGGGCACTCAAAGTTCATGGAGAAAGTCTGCTAGCTAAAGGATAAGGATTTTCGCTGACATGAAGATGTCCATTTATAATTCGATGGGGTGTACTTAGTAGATCTTCTTTGATCAGTCGATAGGTACCTACTCCGATGTGATTGATGAGAGAGGGAGTGCGTGTTATTCTTTTAATCAATTGGAGAATTCCGAGCCCACTTTCATAGGAACTGCTGAGAACGATATCGATTTTTTTTTGAGCGAGAAGGGGAAAATTCTTTTCATAAAGGGAGAAGCTACCTTGTAACATGGGTTTGACAATAATGGCCTTCATAGAAGGAAGTCTAAGTAGCTGTTTAAAGGAGGATTCTCGAAAATATTCGTCGACTGCAATAGGAAATCCTGTTTTTTTTGAGAAGTACTGTAGATCTTCAAAATTATCTACAGGATCTTCTAAATACTCAAAAGCATTCTTTTTAAACATGCGGCAAAACTCAAGAGCGTGTTCGAGTGGCCATGATTTGTTAACATCAATGCGTAATTGAAACTGGTTTTTGAGGTATCGAGAAACATCGATGGCCTCTTTGAGCGTTAGTTGATTGACTTTGACCTTAACGACTTGATAATGAAGCCTTTTCAAAGCCTTTGCTTCCGTGAATATTTCTGTGCATGTACCAGAGAGATATCCGCTCAAAGGAGAGGGGGGGATGGGTTCTGTAATAGGATCAAATAGATCCAATGCTGCTGATTCAATACCGAATGATACAGAGGGGAAAAGTCCTAAAAGAAAGCGATGTAATTGCTTTTTCCAGAAGCGGGGTTTCCAGTCGATTTTAAGAAATCTGGGAAGGATCTTTGTCATTTCTTCTTTGGCTTCTACAAGGGTTTCTTGACTCCAAGATGGAAGGGGGGATATTTCTCCCCAAGCTGTTCGATCCATTGATTTCAATTGAAGAATCAATCCTTTTCTAATAGGAGATGATTGTTTGGGTAGGGTTTTTTTTAAGGAAATCTGATAGGAAAAAATTTCTCCTTCTACACTCTTCATAATACCCACCCTATACAAAAGAATAGAACATAGGTTGCTAGGATCATTCCTGTTGTTGCGAGAGCAGTATTAAGTTCAAGAGGGTTCTTGGTCGTAAAAACCACTTTAATAGAAGGAATAGATACAATTAAAGACATGGTAGCGAGTGGATTCTTTAAGATCATGGAGATGATTGCTGAGATCACTATCGCAAAAAGATATTGTATTTGAGCAAACCGTTTGCCGAAGCGAACAGGAGTGGTTTTTTTATTCACAAGCCTGTCTTCTTCAATATCTCTGAGATTATTGACAAGGAGAATTGCCATGGAAAGAAGACCCGGAGAAAATCCTGCAATGATTATTTCCTTCGACATGGATAGTGTTTGTAAATAGTAGGTGCCCGCTGTGGCAACAGGACCAAAAAAGATGAAAACAAAGATGTCGCCAAGCCCCATGTATGCTAGAGAAAAAGGACCTGCTGTGTAGAGAATCCCAAAAAATATTGCTAAGATTGCAAGGAGTAATATGATCCATCCACCAATATAAATGAGGTAACAGCTCATGAGCGCTGCTGAACAAAAGTAGATGAAGGTGGCCCACCTGATCTCTCGCAAGCTGACAAGACCTTTTTGAGTTACTCTCCTCGGACCCTTTCTGAATTCAGTATCAGCACCTTTAATAAAATCAAAGTAGTCGTTGGCATAGTTTGTCCCTATTTGAATAAAAAGCCCAAAACATAGCGTACAAAAAAAAATGAAAGGAGAGAAATTGCTTACCTTAATTGCCATTGTTGTCCCTATTAATACAGGAGCAACGCTAGCAATGAGTGTTTTTGGCCTAGCAGCTTCTAGCCAAATACTTATCTTATTCATGGCCTTTTCGGAAATTTTTTAAAATTGGGTTTTCTTTTTTCCAAATAAGCTTGATGCCCTTCTTTTGCTTCATCTGTCATATAATAGAGCAGTGTTGCATTTCCTGCGAGCTCTTGAAGACCTGATTGTCCATCGCAGTCTGCGTTAAGAGCTGATTTAATGCAGCGCAGTGCAAGAGGGGAATGCTCAAGCATTTTCTTACACCACTCAATAGTTGTATCTTCGAGTTTTTCATAGGGAACCACATGATTGATAAGGCCCATATCTAAAGCTTCTTGTGCGTTATATTGCCTACAGAGATACCAAATCTCGCGCGCTTTTTTTTGACCCACAATTCGGGCTAAGTAGCTCGAACCAAATCCTGCATCAAAGGAGCCAACCTTTGGACCAGTTTGCCCAAACACAGCATTATCTGCTGCTATTGTTAGATCACACATTACATGCAGAACATGTCCACCACCAATTGCATAACCAGCAACCATAGCGATGATTGGTTTAGGGCACTGGCGTATCTGTTTTTGAAATTCTAAAACATTTAGGCGGAATGATCCCTTATGATCTCTATATCCTGCATGACCTCGAATGCTTTGATCGCCGCCTGAGCAGAAGGCTTTTCCTCCTACTCCTGTGAGGATAATTACGCCGATGTTTTCATCATTTTGTGCATTATAGAAAGCGTGAATCATTTCATCAACGGTAAGAGGTCTAAATGCGTTGTGAACCTTTGGACGATTAATGGTGATTTTTGCGATGCCGTTGTATTTATGATACTTGATATCAGAATAATCATTGGCTTCGATCCATTGGTATTGATTTTTATCTGTAGTCAATTGTGTCATTGGGATGTCCTTTTATTATAAACGCATGTATCTGTTCAGCACATTCCTGAGGGTTTTCTAAATGAAGGGCATGTCCTGAATTGGATACTGTATAGGTTGTTATTATTTTTTTTAATCCTCTTAATTTATTAAAAATGGGGAGATATTGCGCATCTTTCTTTCCAAATAAATAAAGATTTGGTAAAGAAAATGGGATATTTCTCCACAAAGATGGTTGCTTTGCAATGCTTAAATGAATGATTGTTTTTGCTAATATCTCAGTCTTTTGTGCTTGTCGACGTTTGAGCATAGCTTGGAAAACTGAGGTTTGGGTTTTAAGTGAAGCAAAGAGAGATTGATCATACCATTTAGTCAGAAAAGTGTCGATTCCCTCCACTTGAAGACAGTGTGCCCAGCTCTGATCTATGAGCTTTCGTTTTTTTAGATTTTTAATGCCTGGATTTGCGGAGAGTACGATGAGGTGGCTTAGGAGATGAGGGGATTGATTAGCAAGAAGCATAGCTAGCCTTCCCCCCATTGAATAGCCGATCAAAATACAAGGAGAAAGGTGCTCTGATTGAATCCTATCTTCAATCGCGTTAACCATTGCATCCAACGTATATATCAAAGGAAGTTGCATAGTATGACAGTGGAAATTCAGATGTGAGATCAGCGGGCCAAAGTCTTTTTCACATCCCATGAAGCCATGAATGAGTAGGGCATTCATACAAAAACTAGTGAATGTTTAGATGTGAGTGCTTGAATCAGCATGTTTCTAATTTCTTTGTGCAGGCTATGGTTTAGAGCGCGATCAGTCGTTATTTCAATCAAGGAAGATCGGGTACTCTCTTTTGCATCTTGGAGGTTTCGTGAAAAGTCGTCAGCTGACTTAGGGTTAAAATAAAGGAGATCAAATAGGTTAGCCGCATGCTTAAAATTATAAGGGTGGGGTGTAGCAAAAAAGGGTTCAAAATATTTTTCCTGGTTTGATATTGGAAGAAATGAGAAAATCCCTCCCCCATGATTATTGATTACGATGTAGATTACAGGAAATTTTGACTGCCTTAATTGTGCCAGGGAGTTTAAGTCATGGAGAAATGTGAGATCGCCGAGTATTGAGATCACAGGTTTTCCACATCCGGCTGCAATCCCAATTGTGGTGCCTATATTTCCATCAATCCCAGACACTCCTCGATTACCGAAGATGGGAGCTGTTTTTGACTTAGGAGATAGGAAAACATCCGCATCTCGGATGGGCATACTATTTCCAATGTATAGTGCTATGTTTTCCGAAAGATGATTGGAGAGTTCATGGAAAATATAGGGCTCAGAAAGGGCTTGTTGCTTTTCAAAGAAGAATGAGATATGAGACTCTATCTGTTTTGATTTTGATTTCCAAAAGTTAATCCACTTCTCTTCATTGTATTGTGTAAGTTTTGGGAGAATACTTTCACAGAAATTAGCCGCTGTACATTCAATACGATTTGTTAGTCGATGAATGGGGTCATGAAGGACCGGGTGAGGAGTAATATGACAGTAGATGTCTGGTGGAAAGGCGTTGATCCATTGAAAGAGTTTTTTCGAAATAAACCGTTCACCAAATTGAAGAATAGCCTTCGGATGTATGTCCTTGCTCAATGAGATGCTGTGTAAGATAAGGTCAAAATTTCGAATGAGTTCAGATTCATCTATACTGCAGTGTATATTAGACAAGATATCCGGGAAAATGGGCCATTTAAGACGTGTAGCAAGAGTGAGGATGTCATTGAGAGATTCCTCTTTGCTTAAGGACCCAATGAGAATGAGGCCTTGATCAGACTTATTGAGTTCTTTAGCAAGATGGTTAAGAGAGTTCTCTTTGAAAACAAATTTTGTAGATGTTTTTACGACTTGGGAGTAATGGGAAGTGTTCTTCTCTAAAATTGGCGAGACTTCCCTAGTGCAAGAGAAGGGTTCTCTAACCATGTAGTTTATATGAACAGGACCATTGGGAACGCCATTCATAAAACTCATGGCTTGGCTGATCATTGTCCCTATATAGCGCGTAGGGATTTGAACATCTGGACAGGGCATATCGACGTGCCATCTGACATAGTCTCCAAAAATTTTAACCTGATCTATCGTTTGATTGCTCCCAATATTTCTGAGTTCCGGAGGGCGATCTGCTGTGAGGATAACCAAAGGGAGCTGTTGCATGGAAGCTTCAATCACAGCAGGCAGGAGGTTTGCAACTGCAGTTCCTGATGAAGTTATGATGGCAGCAGGCTTCCTCGATCCTTTTACATAACCGAGTGCGTGGTATGCCATGCCCCGTTCATCATAATGAATCATCGTTTCAGCTACAGGGTGTTTGGCAATGGCCTCTATAAGTGGAGTGGAGCGAGAACCGGGAGAAAGACAAAAGTAATATACTCCATGATGCAGCAGTTCTTTGATAATCAATGTTGCCCATAGCTGATTTTGAAAACCGGTAGTATTGTTATTCATAATCTAAAATATTTTAAGAAATTGAGAAATTTTGTATTCGAGTTCTTTCCACTCATTCTTGGAAATCGATCCAGAAACAATGCCGGCTCCAGAGAAAAGGTACACTTTATTCTGATCAATCAAGGCGGATCGTATTCCAACAAAGAGGTTCGTTTTGTGGGCACCAATCCATCCAAATGGGGCTGCATACCAGCCGCGATCATGAGACTCAAGACCATAGATTTTTTCCGTTGCAAATTTAGCAGGCATCCCTCCTGTCGCAGGGGTGGGGTGAAGTATTCGAATAAGTTCACAATCAGAAATATTATCCTTGAGTACACCTTCATAGGTAAGATAAAGGTGTTGTACGGTTGAGGTTTGAATCACTCGACTATCATCCTTGCAATAAAATTTTGAGCAGTAGGAATCTAGAAGGTTTTCGATATACTTTTTGACTACGTGAAATTCGTGTTGTTCTTTGATATTTTCTAGGAGATCCATTCTCTGTAATAGATCTTCTTTTGGAGTTTTACCGCGTGGTCGCGTTCCAGCCACAGCTTCTGTGATAATATGCTGACCTGTCCTTTGGTAAAAGAGTTCCGGTGTTGCTCCAATGAAGCTTTTGCTCTTCGATACTTGGAGGCAGAAGAGGGTGGAGTTATGCACATTTTTCTCCAGCTGTTTAAGAACTGCAAGGGGGTTGACTGTATGCTGAAATTGAAGTCTTGTGGATCGTGATATCACGATTTTTTCAAGGGATCCGGTACGGATCATCCCTAAGATTTTTTCGAGTTCTCTTTCCCACTCAGCATATTCAGGATTATTCCATCGCTGCAAGGGTGCTTGAATTCTTTCATCAAATGGACTGTCTTGAAAATTCAGTACTCCAATAATCTCCTTAATATTGCGATCTGGAGTAAGATTTAGAGTCATCGTTGTTTTATTACCCCTGTTATGAATTTCAATCAGAGGAATAAAAAAGTAACATTCTGGAAATCCATTCCAAATCTCAGATTTCCGTTTTTTCGTAAAGAAATCCATTCCCCCAAAAAATAGAGGTGAATTAGCATGTGAAGTATCAAATACAGGGATCTGATTTGTGACGTAGAGCTCACCTACTGTTGCAATTTCTTCTTCTTGATCACGACTTTTAAAATACACCTTGGGAAAAAGCGATTGATGATGAAGCCAAGACATCATATCTGAAAGCTGGAACTCCAGAGATAAACTAATGATCGAAAGGGGAATGCCCCCAATGACATAGCTCTTAGGTGAGGTGGTTTTTAATGCTTCTGAGAATTGATGAATTAGACTGACCTGGGTCGTGGTAGATTGATTCACTTGTTTCCTATGTAAAGGGTTGCAATTCCAAAGGTAAGTGGTACTGCTCGGACTTGTTTAAATCCAACATCCCTCATTAATTGACAAAAACTTTCCCCATAAGGGAACGTTTCAATGGTTTGATTGAGATAGGTATAAGCTTGAGAGTGCTTTGAGATTAGTGAGCCAATCTTAGGTAGAATATGTCTCAAGTAGTAAAGGTGTACCTTTTTTACCCAATTGATTTTTGGAAGAGAAAACTCGAGAATCATAAATCTTCCACCCTTAGAAAGCACACGGTGAACTTCACGTAAACAAAGAGACACATCGGGAATATTGCGTATCCCAAAGGACATGGTTGCACAATTCACGGAAGCATTGCACAGGTTCAACTCTGTTGCGTTTTGAACGGAAAATGAAACTCTATTTGCATATTTTTTTTTTCTTAGCTTCTTGCGCCCAATATTGAGCATTTCAGAAGAGAGATCAATCCCAATGGCTGTCTGAATTTTTTTGGAAAAGTTCATCAAAGAGAAGATTTGATCGCCTGTCCCTGATGCGAGATCTAGGAGCTTCAAATGGCTTTTCTTTGGTAGATAAAATAAAACTTGATGGCGCCAATAGATGTCGAGACCAAAAGATAAGATATGATTGATCAAGTCATAAGTCGGTGAGATGTCGTCAAACATCTTCCATATATCCTTCTTGCGAAGGTCAATTGATTCTTTGACATGCATTCGTATCCTCCATCAGTTTTAGAAGCACTTTTTTACAAAATAAAGATTATAAATACAAGTGGGATTATTGAATAACCCTGATCTTGACCTGTAGTAAGAGTAAAATATCTGTAAGTTACTTGACACAATGCCTTGAGAAACGAGAAGTGATAATCATCATGAAATGAATAGGTTCAAGGAACGATGCTCCATTTGATTCATCGGACCTTGATAGAAGCTTCTACAGTAGAGGATTCATAGATCTAATGGCTTACATCAGCATTAAGCATAGTAAAACTGAGCAAGAGGAAAAGGAAATAGTTCTTTATTCCTTGCTTCTTTTGCGTTCGTGCTCGATCAGGAACTGCTTTCTGATTCGGATGAAATTAGGAGTAAGCTCCACATATTCATCATCCTGAATCCATCCGATGGCTTGCTCGAGGTTGAAGATGTGAGGGGGCGTTAGGATGATGTGTTCATCCGTTCTTGAAGCGCGAACGTTTGTGAGTTTTTTTTCCCTTGTAATATTTACGATCAGATCATTTCCCCTTGAATGTTCTCCGATAATCATACCCTCGTAGACTTGATCTCCAGGTTTAACAAATAGGGATCCTCGATCCTGAATTGTAAAACAGGCATATCCTGTGACTCGCCCTTGGTTCATTGAGATAAGGGAACTATTTTTCCGAGTAGGGATACTTCCTTTCCAAGGAGTAAATTCTTTAAAAAGTGAAGTGAGGATTCCTTGCCCTTTGGTCATCGTAAGAAAGTCATTTCGGAATCCAATAAGACCTCTTGTAGGAATGAGAAATTCGAGTGAGGTAATCTGATGTTCGTTGGTACTGAGATTGCGCATTTCGCCTTTACGTTGACTGAGCTTTTCAATGACAGCTCCTGAGAATTCCTCTGGAACTTCAAGATGAGCAAGTTCAACAGGTTCGTGCTTTATTCCTTCAATGTGTTTGATGATTACTTGAGGTTTTGAAATGAGGAATTCATAGCCTTCTCGTCTCATTGCTTCCAGAACAACTGAAAGATGCAGTTCGCCGCGTCCAGCCATCCTAATTACATCTTCAGCTCCAGATACGTCGTCGATTTTAAGGGAAATATTGGCCTTTTTTTCTCGATTCATGCGCTCTCGAAGTTTATTCATAGTGACGTGCTTGCCATCTTTCCCAACAAAGGGACCTCCATTTACTAGGATATTAACAGAGAGGGTTGGCTCGCTAAGAGTAATTGGAGGGAGTTGAGTGATATGATCAGGTGAGCAGAGAGTGTCGCCAATCCTCACATTTGGCATCCCAGAGATACTAACAATATCACCCACTCCGGCTTTGTCCATATCTACTTTTGTTAATCCAAGATAGCTCTCGATTTTGATTACTTTATGATTTATTGGATGACCATCTTTACCAATTAGAGCAACTTCTTGTCCCTTTTCTACGGTTCCTTCAAGGATTCTTCCCGTGGCTCCTCTTCCGACAAAGTCATCATAGGACAGGCTACTAGCCTGCATAAGGAATGGAAGAGTGAGATCTCCAGAAGGGGGTGAAACCTTATCGATGATCATTTCAAAGAGAGGGTTCATATTCGTTTTTTTATCACCCATCTGACTGATTGCATAACCTTCTAGTCCTGAGACGTAGCAATAAGCAAAGTCGAGTTGCTGGTCATTGGCCCCAAGTTCAACAAAGAGGTCAAAGGTCTTATTAAGTGCCTCATCAGGGTTGGCGTGGGGGCGGTCGATCTTATTGAGGATTACAATGGGATATAGGTTCATTTTAAGGGCACATGAGAGCACAAATCGAGTTTGAGGCATAGGACCTTCTTGTGCATCTACAAGGAGCAGTACTGAATTGACCATTCCTAAAACCCGTTCAACCTCTCCTGAAAAATCCGAGTGTCCAGGTGTGTCAATAATATTAATTTTATAGTCATTATAGAAGATACAGGTGTGCTTGGCAAAGATCGTAATTCCACGCTCTTTTTCGAGCTCGTAGTTGTCCATTACTCTTACAGCAACTACTTCATTTTCTCGAAAAATCTCAGATGCATGAAGGAGGCTGTCTAGAAGAGTTGTTTTCCCATGATCAATATGGGCGATAATAGCAATATTACGAATTTTTTCTGGATGTTGCATGGATTCCGTCATTAACTTTTATGGATTAAGGTTCAAAAATGTTACCAAGAAATACCATAAAAATCCAGGACTCTTTTCTGTATTTTAATATAAGAACATTTAGCCAGGGGTTAAATAAGTATGCATTCAAGATTTTTGAGAAGGGTGTGGGTGTGATAAAGTTCTAATCTAATATTTTGATACTATAAGGTTATATGACTTACGAAAGGTTAATGAGTTTGCGTATTAAATATTGAAGGAAGATGGTGTCGGGGGTGCATGATTAAGTAGAAGGGGTGGTGAGTTTATGTGCGCGATTATTGACTCCCTAACCGACGCCTGCTTTAGGACAAGGATTGTTATAAAAAAAACATAAAATTTCAGCGTCTTTTTGTGTCGCTTTTTTGTTCTATACCTGATATTCTTGGACTTATAATGGGGTACTATACTTCTAAGATGAGAAAATTAATTAAAAGAATACCTAAGAACTATCAGGGTTTAGAGCCAACGGGAAGAGAAATTAAATTTCTTTTTCCTTTGATTTTAGATGAGTACGATCACAGGTTTAATCTTAAGTCAGAAAGAATTCTCGCCGCATGGCCTGAACTGGTAGGTGAGCAAACAGCAAGCATGAGTCGGGTTGTAAGTTTTAGTTCAGGAATTGTAAAAGTGAAGGTGAAAAACTCTACGTTGCTCAGTCTCCTTGCGAATCATGAAAAGGCAAGGTTACTTAAGCAATTTAAAAGCAGATTCCCTTCTCATCAGATTAAGAATATTAGCTTTACGATAGGATAAACTAGATGGGAAAATCGAAAGATCAAGACTACACAGCAAACTCAATTACAGTACTAGAGGGCCTTCAAGCTGTACGAGAAAGGCCGGCAATGTACATTGGTGATACTCAGTCAAATGGTCTTCACCAACTTGTTTATGAGGTGGTTGATAACTGTATCGATGAAGCAATGGCTGGTTTTTGTAACGAGATCTCTGTGATTATTCATGACGACAATTCGGTTACGGTATCAGATGATGGTCGTGGGATCCCAATTGGAAGGCATGAGAAAGAGTCCAAGAAGCAAGGGAGGGATGTTTCTGCTGTTGAAGTAGTGATGACCGTTCTTCATGCTGGAGGTAAGTTTGACAGAAATACTTATAAGGTTTCTGGAGGACTTCACGGGGTAGGTGTATCTTGTGTAAATGCTGTTTCAAAAAGGATGATTGTCGAAATCTTTAAAAATCACAAAAGATATGTAATCGAATTCTCTAAAGGTGACGTTTCCAAAACTTTGAAAGAAGGTGGTGAAACTAAAAAAGAGGGGACTCAAATTACTTTTTGGCCTGATGAAACGATTTTTGACGTCTTAGAGTTCGATTACGACATCCTATTAAAGCGCCTGAGAGAACTTGCATTTCTGAATTGTGGGATCAATATTCTCTTTAAGGATGAAAGGGAACCCGGTCATGAGGAAATCGTTTTTAATTATGGAGGTGGACTTATTTCATTTGTCGCTTATCTCAACGAAAATAAGACGCCCTTATTTGAAAAACCTATCTATGTTAAAGGACAGAGAAATCTGGATGATGGGCTTCTTGAGTTTGAAATGGCTATGCAATGGAATAACACCTATTCTGAATCGATCCACTCCTATGTTAATAATATCTCGACCAAGTATGGGGGAACTCATGTCACAGGATTCTCTACTGCTCTAACGAGAGTGTTAAACCAATACATTAAAAACAATAATCTACTAAAAAACATGAAAATCTCTGTTACTGGAGAAGATATGCGTGAAGGGCTTGTTGTCGTCCTCTCCGTGAAGATTGCCAACCCTCAGTTTGAGGGTCAAACAAAACAACGTCTTGGAAATAGCTCCGTTGCGTCAGTTGTTCAACAAATTGTGGGTGAAGAGCTCTCCACCTTCTTTGATGAAAATCCCACTATTGCTAAGACCATTGTTGATAAATCTATTATTTCTGCTCAAGCAAGAGGAGCTGCTAAAAGAGCGCGAGATATGACTCTACGAAAAACTGTTTTAGATAGTGGCAGACTTCCAGGTAAACTCACAGATTGCCAGGAAAGAGATCCTGCAAAGTGTGAACTTTATATCGTAGAGGGGGATTCTGCGGGTGGATCTGCTAAATCTGGACGAGATCGCCGTTTCCAGGCGATTCTTCCGATTCGTGGTAAGATCCTGAATGTGGAGAAGGCAAGGTTAGGAAAGGTCCTTCAGAACGAAGAAGTCGGGAATATGGTTGCTGCATTTGGATGTGGTATAGGAAAAGACAGTTTTAACTTAGAAAAACTCAGGTATCACCGCATCATTATTATGACGGATGCTGATGTCGATGGATCGCACATTAGAACTCTGCTACTCACTTTTTTCTATCGTCATATGCCAGCACTTATAGAGAATAATTTCGTTTATATCGCCAGGCCGCCGCTTTATAAGGTTAGCCGTAAGAAGCTTAGCAAGTATATCCACTCTGAAAGAGATATGGATGAATACCTGCTTAATTTAGGAATGAGCGATCTTACCATTTGTCTTTCATCGCATAATGATGCCTTAGAAAAAGATGAGGTCAAAAGCCTTCTCTATACAATTCTAGAGGTTGAACAACTCATTTCATCTATTGAAAGAAAAGGGGTCCCTTTTAGAGAGTTTATTGAATCGAAAAATGAAGAAGGGCTTCTTCCTCACTACCTTATTCATTTCGCTAACACGCACCAATTTGTGTATTCTAGAGATGGTGTTGCCGATGTCAAGAAGCTCAACGAAGAAGCTCAACGGCAGCTTCATACAGAAACTCTCTCTTCTATTCCAGAAGAAGAACAAACCGAAGAAATGAAGCATTTTGAACCGAAATCGGTTCCGTTTATCGAGCTATATGAAGAGGGGAAACTTCGTTCTCTTAAAGTAAAACTAGCTCTCTATAGTGCCTCTTTTGACCAATATCTGATTGATCAGGGACCACTCTTTAATATCTGCGATGAAGAGGAGATAGAAACGCCCATTTATACCTTGAAAGAACTGATTGATTTTCTTCGTAAGAATGGTAGAAAAGGGATTGAAATTCAGCGCTATAAAGGCCTAGGTGAGATGAATGCAGACCAGCTCTGGGACACTACTATGGACCCTGCAAAACGCACTCTTATGCAAGTGACATTACCTGATGCAGTGGCTGCAGATCATATGTTTACAATGCTCATGGGTGAAGAGGTTGCGCCTCGTCGTGCATTTATTGAAAGCCATGCGCTCTCAGTCAAAAATTTAGATATTTAGGAGGAGAACAGTAGATGTCATATACCGAAGGTGAAACCATTATTCCTCGCAATGTCGAAGAAGAAATGAAGGGAAGTTATTTACGTTACTCGATGTCTGTCATTATCTCGAGAGCACTCCCTGATGTGCGAGATGGATTAAAACCTTCTCAACGCCGTGTTTTATACGCTATGCGTCAACTCAATCTCTCTCCAGGTGCTAAGCACCGTAAATGTGCAAAAATCTGTGGAGATACGTCTGGGGATTTTCATCCTCACGGTGAATCTGTTATTTATCCAACGCTTGTCCGTATGGCTCAAAGTTGGATGATGCGTTACCAGCTTATCCAAGGACAGGGAAATTTTGGTTCTGTGGACGGAGATCCTCCAGCTGCGATGCGTTATACTGAAGCGAGACTTACGAAAGCATCCATGGCTCTTATGGAAGATCTTGATAAAGAAACTGTCGAATACGTTCCTAACTATGATGAAACAAAAAAAGAACCGACTGTATTCCCCGCAAAATTCCCTAACCTACTTTGTAATGGATCTTCAGGGATTGCTGTTGGGATGGCAACAAATATACCTCCTCATAATCTAGGGGAATTGATCAGAGCTACAAAGATGTTGGTTGACGATAAAAATACGACTGTTGATCAAATCATGGAAGTAATGCCAGCACCCGATTTCCCTACGGGTGGTGTGATTTGTGGTTACCGAGGCATTAAAGAAGCTTTCCATACAGGTAGAGGGAAACTTATCCTAAGAGGAATTATTAATATAGAAGATGTGGGCACATCGGGTGATCGTCAACGCCTTGTAATTGATGAGATTCCTTACAACGTCAATAAATCGAGATTAATTGAGAAAATTGCAGCACTGATCAATGATAAAGTGATGACTGGAATTTCTGATATTCGCGATGAATCTGATAAACGGGGCATGCGACTCGTTTTAGAACTCAAGCGTAATGAGATTCCCGATGTTACGATCAACCAGCTTTACAAATTCACCGATATGCATGTTACATTTGGATGTAATATGCTTGCTTTGGATAAAGGCCTTCCTCGCGTAATGAATGTAAAGCAGATGATTATCGCTTGGATTGATCATCGTATTGAAGTGATTAGAGCTCGTACTCGATTTGAACTCAATAAAGCAGAACAAAGAGCACACCTATTAGAAGGCTATCTCAAAGCGCTGGATCATCTTGATGATCTTGTGAAAATGATCAAATCCAGTCCTAACCGAGAAATTGCAAAGAAAGAGATTATTGCAAAATATGAATTCTCGGAAAGGCAAGCGATTGCAGTGCTTGAATTACGCTTATATCAACTTACAGGACTTGAAAGAGAAAAAATTGAACATGAATATGCTGAACTTCAAAAGAAAATAGCTAGCTTACGCGCAATTCTCGGGAACGAGATTCTCGTTCGTGAGATTATTATTCAAGAACTCAGTGATATTCAAAAAGGCGTAAAATCAGAGAGAAGAACTCAAATCATAGTAGCTGAAGGGGAGCTCCAAATGGAAGATCTCATTGCTGATGAAGCTGTGATCATTACCATTTCTAATGACGATTATATTAAGCGGATGCCGATGGCCACTTTCCGGGAGCAACGTCGCGGCGGACAAGGTGTGATAGGAATGGATATGAAAAAAGAAACTGATGCCATCAAAGAAGTTTATGTTGCTTCTACTCATGATCACTTAATTATATTTACAAGCTTTGGTCGCTGTCATTGGCTCAAAGTGTGGCAAATTCCAGAAGGAGGAAGACGCAGCAAAGGAAGGCCTCTTGTCAACCTACTTGAAGGACTTGGAAGTGATGAAAAAATTGCAGCTATTCTTCGCGTAAAATCTTTTGATGAATCAGATACTTCTGTCCTTCTTACGACTGCAAGAGGTATTGTAAAGAAAACCCTTCTTAGTTCCTTTAGCTCTCCACGAAGAAAAGGGGTCTACGCTATTAATATCGATGAGGATGACGAAGTCATTCGCGCTCATCTTGTTAGAAAAGGTCAGCACATTATGATTTTCACTCAATGGGGAATGGCCGTTCGTTTCGAAGAATCTCTTGTACGTCCGATAGGTCGTGTGGCAAGAGGTGTTCGTGGTGTTAAATTGAAAGATGAAACAGATAGCGTTGTATCCTCAGCTATTGTTTCTGGTCATGAAACACTCCTTATTGTTTGTGGAAATGGGTATGGAAAACGCTCTAAAGTTGAGCAGTTTAGGCAGACCAATCGTGGTGGAGTTGGTGTGCGCTCTATCATTACAAGTAAACGAAATGGCGCAGTCATTGGTGCGATTTCAGTCAGTGATAAGGATAGCGTTTTAATGATGTCTTCTTCTGGCCAGGCTGTTAGAATGTGTATGCAAGACCTTCGCGTGATAGGAAGGTCTACTCAGGGCGTCAAAGTTGTCAATTTACGAGCAAGTGATGATCTTGTTGCACTCCAAAAAATAGAACACATTGAAACAGAAGAGATAGAGGTTGAAAAGTCCAAATCCAAGTTTAAGTAAAGGAATGCTTATTACTTTTGAAGGGGGAGAAGGGTCTGGTAAAACAAGCCTCATTGGATCCATTCATCACTATCTCATAGAGGAGGGGTGCTCTGTTACATTAACGAGAGAACCAGGGGATAGTCCTCTGGGTAAGTATATACGGTCACTACTTCTTCATAAGAATGAAATTCCCATCTCCAATCGAGCTAAGCTGTTTCTTTTTTTAGCTGATCGTGCTCAGCATATTGAAGAACTGATTGCACCTAAACTCAAAGCTCATGAAATCATTTTATGCGATCGCTTTACGGATTCATCTCTTGCCTATCAAGGGGAAGTAGGAGAGGGCTATGAGGATATTTTTCATTTGGTTTGTTCCTTTGCAGCCTCAGAACTCGTACCAGATCTTACATTTTTTCTCGACCTCGATCCTCAAGTTGGATTGAAGAGAGCTTATAAAACCCATCAAAAGTTAGATCGCATTGAATCCGAGAGGCTTGTCTTTCACGAGAAAGTCAGAAGTCGATTTCTAGCCTTAGCAGAGGCTGAAACAGAGCGATTTGTAGTCCTTGATGCAAGCGAGCCTCCCGAAGAGGTTTTAAAAACTGCCATTAAGGTTTTAGACAAGAAATTGGATCGAATATGACGTTTGGGCATCCTTTCGTGAAAAGGATTTTGAATAAAATCATTCATAAAAGGGAAATCCCATATACTATGCTTTTTTCAGGACCTAAAGGAGTTGGGAAGTCTACTTTTGCTAATAGCTTCGTTAGGGAACTTTTTACAAAACAACATGGACCAGATCGAAGATTAGAATCGGGGTCCCATCCAGATATCCGACATTATTTTCCTGAAGGGAAAACGCTTATGCATCCAATGAGTCAAATGCAGGAGCTCATTAAACAGACGCAGATACCTCCGTTTGAAGTCGCTGAGAAGTTCTTTATCATACACGATGCGCACCGCATGCTCCCCTCTAGTAGTAATGCACTACTCAAGGTTTTAGAAGAACCCGGGGAGGATATTCGGTTTATTCTCCTAACAGATCACCCCGAGCTCATGTTTGAAACGATACTTTCGCGGACTTTTTCTATTCGCTTTACCGAAGTTTCAGACGATGCTATGGATTCATTTATTCAAAGCAAAAGTGATCTTTCACCTGAAGAACGAAATCAGATCATTTTTTCGGCACATGGGTCATTTCAAGCTGCTATCGATGTAATGAAAAATAAAGATGAAGGGCTCACAGCACATCTTGTAGAAATTCTTTTATGTGGGATTCATGGATCCTATCCAGAATTGCTTATAAAGCTCAAAAAGTTCGATGAAATTCTCGAGGATCTTACAAAAATTGATGAGGTCTTCAGTGGGATTTTTTACTGGTATCGCGATCTGAATATGATGATGCATGATGCACCAATGGAGCTTTTATTTTTCCAATCCTACCAAAAAGAGCTGCAGTCCTGTCTAGAATGCAAAATTCCTGTGTTAGAAAAAATCCATTACTCTATCAAAAATGCTAAGCAAGCTATGCTTGTTAATGTTCGTATACCTCATATCATCGAGAGGTTTTTTCTTGAGAACCATCTGAAATAAAAGGGTGTTTTAATCCATTCTTTGAATGCTTTTTGTGATGAAGTCGAAATGTGTTTTGTTTGTTAGAGGAAGAAAAGCTTCACTAATTAATTATGAATTAGTAGTAGAAAATGGGTATCCGACGACACTTTCATAGCAGTGGATCAAGTGGTTGATCCCAGCCATTGCTCGATGGGGGTGGGCTTCTTCGCTTAGATTATAATAGGTGGCTATCTGATTCTTTGTAAAGCCTGTTTCCCAAGGATAGGGGGAGTTGCCCGATTTAGCATCAATCATCGATCGTGTCCAGAACATCGATGCTAAATCTAGCCAGTGATAGGGCCAGTTGAGTCTCTCTTGTACATCAGCATTGATCAGCAGAGAAAAAAAAGCGCGATCAAATGAGGGGTTTTGACAAATGAAAACAGCTTTGCCCCGTTCTATTCCAGCTGCCTGAAACCCTTGTGTAATTTCATTAGCAACGACATCTTGAGATTTGCCCTTTTGTACTTCCTCCCAGGTAAATCCATTTATCTTGAGGCTATCAGGATCACTCTTTCCCCACTCTTCACTAGACAGGGTGATGAGTGAGTCATATTCAGAAATTATTTGACCATTAAGCATATTCACAAGCTTGTAGGCGATATCGAGGACTTGATGTCTTTGAAAGTTTAATCCATTTGTTTCTGAATCGAGAAATATACCAATCATAGATTTCAATGTAACAAGAATGCGAAGAATTTGCAATCCTTGATTCAAGGTGTCAAGAATATAATATACATAGGGGGAATGATGAACCTGATGAATGTTAGGATTGATGAAAAGAAAAGAAAAATCTTATAATATGCTTTCAAACATTCTATGCGATTTATTTGAAGATGCAAACCCTGTACTGGAAGCTAAAAGACCCCTCCATGAAATGCTGAATAACTTCTTATAAGGATGACGACAGAGTATTTTGAATGCTACAGGTCGTTAGGTTGTTTTAATCATCTCGATTATCATCACTAAACTAAAATGATGGCGATGATATGTTTGGGTGATCCAGACAGAAAGGGGGTGAAATGAGAATAGTCTGAATAGACGGGGCCTTTTTTCCGGCTCATCCTGAACCTAATACAGATATCTAATTATTTTTACCTATTTATCAATAACGTGTCAATTGATTTATAAGCAGGTGATCTGATAAACTCTCATTTGATAAGTGAGGTATTCTTGATGGCTCCAATTCCTAAAAAAAAATCCCGTGAGCTGGTGTTTCAAATTATTTATAGTCGGGATTTTAACGACTCTCTAGAGTCTTACGAAATCTTCTCTATATTAGATCACTGCATGATTTCGAAAAAAGATATGAAAGAGGCTCAGGCAAGAGCTTCTAAGGTCTCTATTTATTGCACAGAGATCGATGAGAGAATCGCCCAGTGTTCTCCAGAATATGATTTTTCACGGATTTCTCATATAGAGAAAAATATTTTGAGACTGGGAACTTATGAGATGGTCTACGATGATGAGACTCCCCCAAAAGTAGCTATTTCAGAGGCTATTCGACTCGCCCGCAAGTATGGTACCCCGGAGGGAGGCTCGTTTGTTAATGCCATTCTCGATGCGATTTATATAGGAAAAAAGAGTGTCAGTTAAGTCGCAAATTAAAAGAGGGGTGCTCCTTAAAAATTATACGACTTTAAAAGTAGGTGGACCGGCTCGCGAATTTATCACCGTTAATTCTATCCATATGATGCTTGATGTAATGCAGTACATCAAGTCTGAAGAATGCCCATTCATGGTTCTTGGCAAAGGATCTAATTGTCTCTTTGATGACAGGGGATTTAATGGGTTAATTATCCTTAATGAGATCGATTTTCTGAGAAATAATGGCGCAGAGTTTGAAGTGGGGTCTGGTTTTAGTTATTCTTTGCTAGGAGTAAGAACAGCTCGCAAGAGATGGAGTGGTTTGGAATTTGCATCTGGGATTCCAGGAACGGTAGGGGGCGCAGTTTATATGAATGCAGGAGCAAATGGGATGGAAACGTGTGATGTGCTCTCTCATGTAAGTTATATCGGTGAAGAGGGAGAGGTAGTGACACGCACTAAAGAGGAATTGACATTTCTTTACCGTTACTCTTCGTTCCATGAGATGAAGGTGATCATTGTCTCGGTAGGGTTTACTCTTTCTTTCTCAGAAAAGGCTCGCAAGAATCAGCTCGAAACTATGAAATATCGAATGAAAACACAGCCCTACGGAGAGGCTTCAGCAGGATGCATTTTTCGTAATCCTACAAAGGGAAGTGCAGGTGCCTTGATTGAGAAGAGCGCGTTGAAAGGTCTTAAAGTTGGGGGTGCAAAAGTCTCTTTCAAGCACGGGAATTTCATCATTAATACAGGGAGCGCTAAGACTAGCGAAATTCTAGAACTAATCTCTCTTGTAAAAAGTACAGTAAAGATAAAAACAGGTGCTGACTTAACAGCTGAAGTCAAAGTGATTCCTTATGAATGAAAGAAAATTTCGTGCAGATATGCATATGCACTCGACATGCTCCGATGGTTCACTGACGCCCTCTGAACTCTTGCATCTAGCTAGTAAAAAAAAGATTTCTGCGATTTCCATTACAGACCACGACACCGTTGAAGCGTACTCCGAGGAGATCTGGAAAGAAGCTAAAAAACTTAGAGTTCTGCTGTGTCAAGGGGTAGAATTTTCGTGTAGACATCAGGGAACGAATGTTCATATTCTGGGCTATCACTTTAAGAAAGACCTTGCTAGATTTTGTTATGAGCATCAAGTATGCCGAAGAGATCGTAATCTCACTATCCTTTTTAAGCTCAAACAAAGAGGTATTGTAATTGATGAAAGGGAACTGTATGGGGAAACTATGGAACCAGAAAAGGTGATTGGAAGGCCTCATATAGCAACCCTTCTTATTAAAAAAGGGGTTGTAAAAGACTTCCGAGAAGCTTTTCAAAAATACTTGGGGGACCATGCCTCTTGTTACGATCCTGGCAAGTCGTTTTCTGTGGAGGAAACGATTGAAAAGATTCATTCTGGAAAAGGAAAGGCATTTATTGCACATCCTCATCTCATGAAGAAAAATCGAGTGATTCAAGATCTTCTTAAAATGGACTTTGATGGGATTGAGTGTTACTATTCGATGATGCCACGCGATCAAGAACAAAAATGGCTTGATATAGCAAAAGAATACGATCTTCAAATCAGTGGAGGTTCTGATTTTCACGGATTCGTGAAACCACAGGTTTCAATAGCTTCTTCTTGGATAGATGAAGAGGCCTATCTAAAAATTATACATGACTAAAGATGCAAGATTATCAAACGGTTATTAAAAATCTCTTTAAGCGCCGATCTAGCCTTGTACCTCAGGATCGGTTTGAATTATTTAGTAAGGGATATAAGGATTTAGGAAGCCCCGATTTGCAATACCCTTCCATCCATATTGCAGGAACCAATGGTAAGGGATCTGTTGCAGCGAAAATAGCTAGAAGCTTAGAGCTGGGAGGTTTTCGCGTTGGGCTCTTTACATCACCCCATATCGAATCCTTTCGTGAGAGAATTTCAATCAATGGTGAAAGAATCTCAGAAAAAAGCGTCCTATCTACCTTAAAATTATGTAATAATGCAGAACATTTTTTTGAAGTCAGTATACTACTTGCTTTGAATTATTTTGCTCATAAAAACGTAGATATTGCTATTATAGAAACAGGACTTGGTGGAGAGTTTGATGCGACAAATGTAATAGATCCTATCTTGACGGTGATCACGACATTATCTCTTGAACATACACAGGTGCTTGGGAATTCACTCGAAGATATCGCTAAGGCGAAGTCTGGGATCATTAAGCTCCATGTGCCTCTTATTCTTGGTCCCACAGCAGATCATCCAATCATTATAGAAAAAGCAAGGCAATTGAATGCAGAGGTTGTTCAATGTAGAGCGAACTATGATGAATATGATGACGAAAATCGAGAAGTGGCCAGGAGGGTTCTGCAGTATTTTTCCTTATCTGAGGGTGTCCTCGAGCAAGGTCTTCAAGTGAGGCTCCCCTGTCGCTTTGAAACATATGGAAGTCTCATCCTTGATGTGGCTCATAATCCCGCAGCTTTTGAAGCTTTATTTAAGACGATAAAAAAACGTTTTCCAGGAAAGGAGATTCATCTTCTTCTTGCTCTTTCGGAAGGTAAAGAGGTTGTTCAGTGCGCAAAAGTTATTCAAAAGACAGTGGCTCACCTCCATCTTTTGGAAATGAGTCACTCCAAATTAATGAGGAACAAAGAACTAGAAAGGGTCTTTCAAACTCTTGATTTTTTTAACATTACCCAGCACTCATCCCTAAGTGAAGTGATTGATTGTACTAAGAAGCAGCAAGCCATATTACTCATTGCAGGCTCTTTCTATATGATGAGTGAAATACGTTCTAAGTCCTCAAATGTATCTTCAATTTCTTCTATTGTAGGATAGGGGTCGTTAAGACCTGCGGTAGCTTTAGCCATTCCGAGGAGTCCTTGAATGATCAGCATACAATTTTCTTCATGTTTAGCTGAATCATCAATGATATATAGAGATTCATAAGAACCTCCGAGCATTTCAATATGCTTTTTTAAAGTGTCTTGCTCTTCTAACTGGAGCTTTTTAATAAGCCTCATTCCTTCGTTAATTCTTTTATTGTAGATCGACCCGGCAATCTCATAGAGTTTTGAGGCAATCTCAGTAATGTCATTGCTTGTTAAAGTAGTAGTGATAGTGGATTTTATAAGGGGTTTGGTAAAGATTCCTTCAGCCTCTGCTAGAAGCTGCTTAGCGAGACCAATAAATTGCAGATTCTCCCAGGTTAATGCGTTCTGCTGCAACAGTTTCTTAATGGTACTCTTGAGGTGTTGTGCAGTATCTAAGACTAAGTGCTTTGTCAGATCTCTTGATTTATCTACAAGATTATCAATCTGTTGATTAAGCGTACGATCTTGACATTTTTCCCATAGAGTTCCGAGTTCTTCTGAGAATGACTCCCCCCCTACTTGGTTTAAAATTTTATTAACACGATTTAGTTCGCTAAACACTTTATTTGTGTCGACAAATTGAGAAGAAAGTTGTTGCTTGGCAGAATCAAGTATCGGTTTGACTCCGAAATAGTCAGTGAAATCTATTTTATCCATAATAATCACCTGATTGTATTTATGTATAATTAACAAGAATTTAATAATTAACTTGTTGTATTTTACATATAAATTGAATTAACATCCATCTTTAAATATATGTTTAATGCAGTAATTTTTTTATAATAAATAAAGTAGGGGATAAAGGATTACTCACGCGTTGATGATGGTAAAGGATTATTTTATAAGGGCTGACTTGTTTGCAAAACTCGAGAATGGCGTGATGTTCTCTGAGGCCTTCTGCATGACCAGGATAGGTAGTAATGGAGAGCATCCCACCCGCTGCGATCAAATCTAAGCCGTTTTGGAGACTTTCTAACGTTTGGTGAACCATTGTAGTGAGCTTCTTATTGCCTCCGGGTAAATAACCTAAATTATAAACAATCAGGTGAATTGGAGTAGAAATATTTAAAAATTGCCGATGAGATTGATGACGGAAGTGGGTTTTATGAAGATATTTTTTTAATCGATCTCTTGTAGCTTTAATGGCCTTTTCTTGAATATCGTAGCAATAGAGAGAGCGACATCTTTGAGCTAGAAAATGAGAGTCATATCCATTTCCACAGGTTGCGTCAATTGATACGTCTTCGGGTGAAAGGTGAAGATCCCAATATTGATGTGCTAGATGTATATGGTTCATAATTAAAGCTTTTTTATAAACTATTTTTAGGTTAATATCTATGCCTATAACCATGGGGTATTAGCTCAGTTGGTTAGAGCGCCACCTTGACATGGTGGAGGTCAGCTGTTCGAGTCAGCTATATCCCAAATCTGAAAAATATGATGACGTTTGATTCTCTACTAAGATTGAGGACGACCACTTCAAGGTTGTTAGCTGCTGCGGTGCTTGATTTGTGTCCGGGAGCGCAGCTCCTTGGAGGGGCAGCTACAGGTGTAGGATTCTATTATGATTTTAGCTTAAAAGACCCTTTGTCTAATGAAATGATTCCCCATATCGAAGAGCGGATGCATGTATTAATTCGTCAGGGTACTCCTATTAAAAGAATGGAGATGGTCCCGAAGAGTGGTTCAGAGTTATTAAAGCATCATAAGCAGTATCACAGGGCAAAGGCGGCTCGTGCATCTCACCATCAGATCATTCAAATCTTTCGAATGGGAACAATGGTTGATTATTGTAAAGAGCCTTTTAAAGAGGGGTTTCCAGGCGCTTTTAAAATTCAGAAGATTAATCAAATAGAGGGTGATGTAAGAATTCAAGGAACAGCATTTGAAGATGAACGGGATTTAAAATTTTTTATTACATTTTATAAGAAAAACAAACATCTTGAGCATATGACTCATGGGGAAAAAGAGGGTCTATTCGGAAGAGAGGGTAAATCTCTTTACTGGTTGCCTAAAGGGGAAGCTCTTTATCAAGAAATCTTATCGATGATACGCAAGAAATATACTGAGAACGGATTTCAGTGGGTGAAAATCTCTGGTGATCCAGAACGATTTCATGACGTTTCAGGGATCGACCGCTTTGTTTGGAATGTGTATGAAAATAATCCTTCCACTACTAACTTAATAACTACTGGGCAATCCCTGACAAATAAAGCTTATATTTACTGCAAAGAGATGGATAGGGAAATGGAAACTAGATCTTCCTTGCACTTTATTGAAGGGATTTCAAGAATTATGAACCTTAAATATTTCATCGTTAGGGGGAAACAGGTATCAGTTGAGGTTGCGGATCTTTATGGAAGGAAATGGCCTTGTTTTAAGATCGAACAACATAAAACGCATATCGAGCTTTCTGCATTTAAGTCCTTAGAAAGGTTAATAGGACTGTTTATTGAAAATAGAAACTTGAGCAAACGATGAAAGATCTATCGCGAAAAATCGAATTTCATGTAACCTGTAGAAGTTTACGATTAATCAGGAATAAATTTGAGAATTAATAGAGAGATCAGAGTATCGCAAGTTCGATTGATTGACAAAGATGGAAAACAAGTAGGGGTTGTTGCTTTCTTAGACGCATTAAATCTAGCCCATGGAGATCAGCTAGATTTAGTAGAAATCTCTCCGAAAGCAGAGCCACCGGTTTGTAAGATTATAGACTATGGAAAATATTGTTATCAACTGACGAAGAGAGAACGTGGGAGTAAGAAACTTCAGCAACAAGCTAAGCTGAAGGAGATTAAGTTGAAGCCGAATATCGACGAACACGATTTTCAGGTTAAGTTAAGAAGAGCCCGCGAGTTTATACAGAAGGGTAATAAAGTTAAAGTGACCTGTACCTTTAGGGGTCGTGAGATGGCACATACAGAAGTTGGCGAACGGTTAATTAAGCGATTTCTTGAAGGATTACGAGAAGACGCCATAACTGAGAGCTCGCCAAGGCTCACCGGTCGTAATTTAGCCATGGTGTTAGCACCGATTGGAAAAAAGAAATAAATGGAGTAATACCGTGCCTAAAATGAAAACAAAAAAAGCCGTAAAAGCGCGATTTAAAGTGACAGGAACTGGAAAATTAATGCGTCACAAACAAGGGAAACGTCATATTTTGACGAAAAAATCTTCGAAGAGAAAGAGACAACTTAAAAATCCAGCAGTTACAGCTAGTGGGTTTGCAAAACTCTATAAGCATTTGATAGGCGCATCGTAAGAATTAAGCATTAGGAGAAGAATCATGGTAAGAGTGACCAATGCAGTGGCTTCAAGAAAGCGTAGAAAGCGCATTCTAAAGAGAGCCAAAGGATTTATTGGAGATCGTAAGAATCACATCAAGCAGACTAAAGATGCAGTGATGAAAGCTCTTGCATTCAATTATATGCATCGCAAAAAGAAAAAAAGAGATTTTCGTCGTATTTGGATTATTCGAATTGGGATTGCTGCAAAAATAAACGGGATCTCGTATAGTAAATTTATTTATGGCTTGACTAAGGCTGGATGTGAAATTGATCGTAAAATGTTAGCTGATCTAGCAGTTATAGATCCAAAAAGTTTTGCTGAAATCGTAGGAACAGCTAAGACCGCACTTGCTGCGTAGATAGGGCACTTCGTGGAAGGAAAGATCGCTGAGCTTCGAGACCAATTTGAAAGCGACATGACACGAGTCAAAAGCGCAAAAGAGATTGAACAGTTAAAAATCAAGTATCTTGGCAAGAAAAGTTCAATCCAACTTTTAATGAAGAGTCTTCGATACTATACCTCAGAAGATCGTCCTGAGGTAGGAAAAGTGATCAATAAGCTAAAAGAAGAGGTTGCTCTAAAGCTAGGTGAGCGTTTTGATTCTTTAGTAAAATCCGAATTACACGAGCGGATAGCAAATGAATCTATAGACGTCACTCTCCCGGGGCGACTCCATTTTTTAGGTCGCAAACACCCCATCATTCAAATGCTCGATGAAACAATTGAGATTTTGATAGGTATGGGGTTTTCAGTCCAATATTCTCCTGAAATCGAATCTGAGTACTACAACTACGGTGGTCTTAATTACTCACCTGATCATCCAGCACGCGATATGCAAGATACCTTCTATTTATCAGAAGACTATTTACTCAGATCTCACACAACATCTATCCAACAGCGCATGATGGAAAATGAGTTACCTCCTATCCGAGTCATTGCACCAGGCAAGTGTTACCGTAATGAAACAATTACAGCTCGCTCTCATGTTTTTTTCTTTCAAGTAGATGTACTCTACATTGATAAAGGGGTGACCTTCGCAGAGCTTCTGGCTACAAAAGAAGAGTTCTTAACGAAAGTATTTAATCAAAAAGTTCAGATGCGTGTTCGTCCGAGCTATTTTCCATTCGTAGAACCAGGGATGGAAGTGGACATTCGCTGTACCTGCTGTAGAGGAAAGGGATGTGTAGTTTGTAAGAAAACAGGCTGGCTGGAAGTATCAGGAGCGGGGATGGTCCATCCAGAAGTATTCAAAGAGGGAGGACTTGACCCTGAAGTGTACTCAGGATTTGCCTGGGGTTGTGGAATTGAGAGACTTTTTATGCTTCGACATGGAATCAGTGATATCAGGCTTTTTACAGAAAATGATATGAGATTCCTAAAGCAATTTAATTGATTTTTTCTCTAAGAGAATGTAAAATTTGGGGTTTATGCATACTGAACTAGTTAGCTAGTGATAAGGAAGAGTGGCAGAGTGGCCGATTGCGTCTGTCTTGAAAACAGATGACGGGCAACCGTCCGGGGGTTCGAATCCCTCCTCTTCCGATTTTACAATCAAGAGTATCGATAACTAGCGTTCTAAATGAGGTAAGAATCTCTGGAGTTTGATGGCAACCCCTCATCATATCGTAATGAAATTCTAGTTAAAAAAATCATCATCTTATAACGGGAATGTGTAAGACTTAAGGCAGAGGCTTGGGCGGTTATGAGTATCTGCCGTTGGGGTGACCGTTGCGCTTGTCCATTTAACAAGTATTCAAGGTCACCGCTTGGCAAGAAGTATGAATGGTTAAGGTAGTTTTAGTGCATGAATTTCCAGCATTTGTAGTGCATGAATCGTCCCTTCAAGTTCATCATCACTAGTCCGACATAGCCACTTTTTCCAGACCGCTGTCCCTTCACTTGCATTTTGTGCTTGTATGGCCTGGACGGGTAAATAGTACATTTTACCAGATTGATCTGCAATAATGTAAAGAGCTCCAATGAGTTCTTCCGGAATGTCTTTATTTAACGGTATGTCGCATACGAATGGGTGTTGACGTTCTATTTCCCAAGTTCTCACCTGTTCTTGACTACCACTGTCTTGATTCTCTACAAGCGTGTCGTAAGCTTCTTGAGAATAAGCGGCGAGAATAAGTGAACCTGCCTCACGCAGAGCTCTTAGAGTATGTTCTCTCATATCTAAAGTATATTTCCGAGCTGGTTCAAAATAGACGCTGGATAAAGTGATCTGTAACACCATTTTTTCTGAAGGGCGTGGTTGGTAGAGGGGTGAGGAAAAATGCGGTTACAAGGGGAAAACCTCACCTGAACGAAGCATTTTTGCCAGAGTTTGTTCGATAGCACCTTGAGCAATGACACAGACAGCTCGGCATTCTTGGTCAGTGCCGGTGACTTCAGCATAACCTTGATCGCACAGAGTAGTGATGTAAGTGTTTATTTTTTCAATATCTAAATTCTGAATGTTTTCGAGTTGGGTATCCATTTTAATGCAATCTAATACGTTGTATTTCAGGATTTGAGGAAAAGATTCCGTGGCTTCTATTGTTCTGAAAGTACTAAATGTAAGAATGATAAGTAATGTTAGTTTAGCTAGATTCATGTTGGCTCTCAAAGCGTAAATTGTTATTTTTCAGATTGTAGCAAACGCACGAATATTCATCAATATTATATATTTAATTATTTATAATTAGATACTTATAGATAGTTTCTCAAAAAAGATTAGAAGTACTATTAACTTACACTTGACATTAAAGTATTTAACTGTTATGTTGTTTTATTGAATAATCAATCTACTTTTTACAATAAAAATATCTGGAGTTATATTATGAGTAATTATTGCGAACAAGCCGTGTTTGATATCTCCAAACCTATTGTTACTCATGTGGGTTATATGGGGATTGGAGCTTTAGGGGCTCTTGCTTTAAGTGCTGCTTCAGATGATTTTGATTTTATAGATTCTAAACTGGCTTTTGGGTATGGAGCGATATATGGGCTGGTGACTCCGCTGATTACTACTCTTTCAAATCAGGTCTGTGGGGAATCTAGATCTCTACTTGGTAGCATCATAAAGTATGCGCTTGAAATGTTTGCGCGCATAATGATCCCTGTTTTATGTATAAAAGCTCTTGGATTTAACATTGGTTATCAATTAGCGATTGAGGTCGAGGTTGTGCATAAACTGCCAGTATTTGTGGATAAAATAGGGGCTTGTATGAACCTTGCGATCATGTGGTCAGAGGGCTAAACCCTATAGAAGGTCTTATATGCTCTTAATTTTTTTTATATAAGCAAGTTGTCTTTCTGTGTAGTTTTTCTGTTAGTTGTCCACTACCTACTCCTGCTTTTTCTGACGCATAAGATTTCTTGTTTCTCTAATCGGGTTCTCAAAGTCCTTATGAGAATAAAGGAATAATCTGATATAGAAATAGGAATGATGAAAAAAATTTTAATGCTATGTTTTGTTTTCTCTTTGTTAAGTTGTTCCAAAGTATTCGAGAAAATAAAAAAAAATGGAGCTGTTCCTGTGCTGATCTCGTCTTCTGTAGATGGTGATGCCGATAAGTGTGTGTTGTGGATTCATCCTAAAGACAAGTCTCTTAGTGTTCTAATTGGAAATGATAAATCCTCTGATGGAGCTCTTCATGTATGGGATATGGAGGGGCGTGAGATCTATAAGACACCCCTTCTTGACCAACCTGTTGGAGTTGATGTGCGAACGGGCTTTAGTTTGGGGGGGAATATTGTTGATATTGTAGTCTGTGGACTTAGAAGTACTGATGAACTCAAAGTGTTTCTTATTGATCCTCAAACTAGGCATTTGAAAGATGTAACGACGCTCGGGGGTATTCGGACGGGGTTTTCAAGTGCTACTTATGGGATTGCTCTTTATAAGAGACTTAAAGATAATGATTTTTTTGTATTTGTTTCTCGAAAATTAAGTTTTGATGTTCATCAAATTCGACTTGAAGATGATCTGTTTGGTAAGATCAAAGGCATCTTTATCCGATCATTCGGAGAAGAAGATCAAGAAGGTTTCGTAAAAGAGATGATTGCTGACGATGAATTGGAGGTTCTGTACTGTTCTGATGGGAAATCATCGATATTAAAATATCACACCAATCCTGAAATGCCTAAACATCTTATATCTAGGTTTGCAATTGGTGATGAGATTGGAGAAGAGAGGGCAGGACTCGGTCTTTATAAGGAAGCTCAGGGTAAAGGGTACTTAGTCGTGTCTAGTCAGGGAACTTCAAGCTTTAATATTTATGATAGGACTGGAGATAATGCTTTTGTGAAAAGTGTGGAGCCTCAAAAAGATTTCAAAACTAATGGAATTGCAGTGATTTCTACCGCAATTCCACCGAAATTCCCTTGTGGGCTGATCGTTTGCCATAATGATAATGAGAAAAACTTTGTTTTCTATGAATGGGAAGCTTTCTTTAGCGAAAAAACTATTTTAACCCAGAGTGACGAAGCAGAGCGTCCACTGTTGGTTTACGATCTCTAAACTGTACAAAGACTTCCATGGGATGGAGACTGCCTCCCAGCTCTAGGATTGTTTTCAAAAACCTTTGGCCTGTTTCTGCGATTTTTTGTGGATTGTCGATCCCAGCTTCTTCAAAGGCACTAAAGGCGTCTGCACTGAGCACTTCTGCCCATTTATAACTATAGTATCCGGCTGAGTATTCTCCTGCAAAGATATGGGAAAACCCGCAGAGAAATCGCTCTTCAGGAAGAGGGGGTAGATGAGATGTTTTTTTTGCGATTTCTCGCATGACCCCAAAGGGGGATAGTACCGATTGATCTGGATCGTAACGGTAGAAGAGTTCTAAGTCTGTCATAGCAAATTGTAGCTGTCTTAGCATTCCAGTTCCTGACTGAAATGTTCGAGAGGCTACGATTTTTGCAAAGAGCTCATCTGGTAGAGTTTTTTTTGTATCAACATGCTCTGTCATGCCAATGAGTGTAGGTTTATGGTAACACCAGTTTTCCATAAATTGACTGGGAAGCTCAACAGCATCCCATTCTACGCCATTTGTTCCCGAAGCGCTCATATAATCCACCTTAGTTGTCATATGTTGTAGAGCATGGCCAAATTCGTGGAATAATGTTTCGACTTCTCTAAAGGTCATGAGAGAGGGATGGTCTGTTGTGGGTGGTGTTCCATTGCAAATCACATAGGCGATGGGTAATTGTAGTTGATCATCAATGATCATTCGATCTACACAAGAATCCATCCAGGCCCCTCCCCGTTTGTTTTCAGGTCTTGAATAGGGATCGAGGTAGAATGAGGCAATTTGCACCCCTTCTTGATTCTTGATGATGTAGTACGAGACATCTTTGTGCCATAGTGGAGGAGGGGCTTGAGAGAGTTCTACTGTAATACCAAAAAGCTTGAAGGAGATGTCGAAGAGACCTTCTAATACTTTTGGTAGCTGAAAATAGGATCGCAATTCTTCTTCCGTATAACTAAATTGGATCTCTCTAAGTCTTTCAGAGTAGTAGCTAATGTCCCAATGTTTTAAAGGTCCGTAATGACCCAAGGACTCTGCCACTTCTTGAACTTCACGCAGATCATTGCGAGCTCCATTCCAGGATGCAACGCGAAGTTCTTCAAGGAGTTGCTCAACTGAGGGCACATCAGGAGCCATTTTTGTGGCGATGCTCATTTCTGCATAATTATCATAACCGAGAATATGAGCAATTTCTTTTTTCATGCGGATCTGCTCAAGAAGATTGTCGCTGTTATCGATCTTTCCAGATGAGGCTCTTGTAATGAATGCCAGGTAGAGTGTTTTACGTATTTTACTTGATTTACAGTGCTTCATGATCGACGTAAAAATGGGAGGATCTAGTGTGAGTTGCCAGGGACCCTCTTCCGCTGACGTTTTTTGATCGGGATGCGTTCTTTTGTATGCTTTTGAAGTAAAGAAAAAAGTGTTTTCAGGCAGTCCTTCCATCTGTTTTGGGTTTTCGATGACTAAGGTGAAGTTCTTGGTGGCATCGAGAACGTTTTGGCTGAACGTGGTTTGGAGTTCAGCAAGTTTATTTGTCAGTTCATTAAAACGGACTTGATCCTGTGCTCCAAGTGCGATTCCAGAGAGTTCTGCGGCTTGAATCATTTTTTGTAGGATTCGTTTCTGTGCCGGAACATAGCTTTCCCATTCGAGACTTTGTACCAGCTTTTTCATATGATCATAGAGGACCGTGCTTTGTTTAATTCGCAGATCAAAGTTGATGATGAGAGGTTCAATTTCTGCCCACGCCATGCGAAGCTCATTTGAGTCTTTGACTCCTTGTAAATGCGTGATTGGGCCAACAACGCGATGGATCCGATTTTGAATTTTTTCAAGAGGAGTAATTAAGGTTTCCCAGGTAGGTGATTGAAGGTCTTCAAGAGCTTTGATTTCCTCTTCTAATTCCATGAGAAGATTAACCACTGCAGGATTCACATGTTTTGCTTCAATTTGATTAAAGAGAGGAAACCCATTGGTATGTAGAAGAGGATTCATTTGATACTCTGGGTTTTCTGTTGTCATAAGTACTCTCTCCTGAAAAATTATGGGTGGTAGCGGTGAATAGTCCATGTTATTTATTCCTAAGTGGTTGACTGCATATTAGATAATTCTAAATTGGATTGCAAATAAAAACTTGATTAGGATAGGATTGCGAGAATTTGACTCGGGGAACCGCTATGATTAGTAAGATATGTGTATTTTTATTTATTGCAACCTATTCTGTATTGGGTTTTTGCAGCGATTCCATTATGTTACAAAATGATCCTAAAGTACTTATCGGGTATTTAGAAAATGGACTTATTTACTATATTAGGGAAAATTCTTACCTTGCAAATACTGCTGCAATGCAGCTAGTCGTGAAAGTGGGATCAATGTACGAGAAAGATGATGAAAAAGGTTTGGCTCACTTCATTGAACATCTTTCCTTCCGGGGGTCAGAGCATTTTTTAGACGGGGAGCTGCATCGGTATTTAGAATCTGTAGGCTGTTCATTCGGAGCTGATCACAATGCATATACTACTTTTGAGTACACGTGCTATCAACTAGACTTGACGATAGAAAATCTAGAGGTACTCAAGAATGGCCTTTTAATTCTCAGTGATTTTGCTGGTCGAGCTACCTTATCTGAGGAGGTGATAAACATAGAAAGAGGTGTTGTCATCGAAGAAATGCACTTGGGTGAAAGAAATGCGAATCATCGACTTAATAAAAATATATTTAATCTTCATTATCAAGGCTCTGACTATCCTAAGCGCTGGCCCATTGGTGAACTTTCTGTTTTAGAAAGAGCAAGTTCCGAATTGATTCGTGATTTCTATAAGAGATGGTATCAACCAAAACACATGGCAGTTATTGCGGTAGGAGATTTTGATAAGTATGAGGTAGAGCGGATGATCCACGAGAAGTTCTCTTCATTAGAAAATTCAGATTGTGCACTGGAATATCCTTCTTTTAATGTTGATGTTTCTGCTGACAACCAGGTCCTCATTCAGCACGATCCTGAACTCACGGACTCTAGTGTTTCAATGATGCGCTTTCTTAATCCTTGTTATAATGTTTTTGAGGATGATCAGTCGAGTCAAATTCAAATATCCTTGGAGCAACAGATCTTTAGAGATCTATTTAATAGGCGCTTATATACCTTTACAAAAGAACCTGTGCCTCAATATAGGGGTGCTAGCATATTCAAGAGTTTCATAACGCTCTATCATACTACATTAGGGCTATGGTCAATGTGTTACGAAGAACGCCTCTTAGAAGGCTTACAAGCCCAGTTCAAGCAACTAAGACAAATAATTGAGTATGGGTTAACGAAGCAAGAACTCGATAATGAGAAGGAAAGGATCACAACTAATATAGAAAAAGAGTTAAAGAATCTGGATAAAATTCCTCATCAGTTATTTGTTGATGAGTATATTAACCATTATCTACGCGGATGGGCTTTTCCAACTCTTGAGCAAGGGTGTGCTATTATACTTGGAGAACTCAATAAAATTACACTTGAGGGTATTAATAAGAGGGTAAGGCTAGAGACTTTAGAACCATGGCTTATTAGCTTATCCTACCCTTCGAATGCTCAGATACATGTGAATGAAGAAGATATTTTTCAAGTCATTGAACAGGTAAAGCAGCAAACACTTAGTCCGTATAAAAGTACACAAGAAATCTCAAAAATCCTGGAGCCTAAATACCCAAAGGGAGAAGTTCTTTCAAAGGCAAAGGATCCACTTTTCGAAATGACTCGATATGTTCTCTCGAATGGTATGAAAGTGATTGTAATGCCTACAGAATTCAAGAAGGATGAGGTGGTCATTTATGGCTATGCAAATGGTGGGTTAAATGCTTTTGAAGGGAGTGATCTAGATTCAGCTTTAATGGCTGTAAACTATGCAATAGAGTCAGGGATCGGAGACTCTTCTGCTCTTCAAATATTAGATTTTCTCCATAAAAAATCTGTGCATTTTTCATACCATGTAGGTAATAGAACCCGGTTTATTTCAGGATCTTGTACTCCAAAGCATTTGGAGTTTCTGTTTCAGGCGACTCATGGAATTTTTACTGCGATAGACTTTGATGAAACTGTATGGGATCGTGTTTGCTACGATATGAAAGAGGAGTTGAACCATCGCTCAAATGATCCAGAAAATGCTTTCTGTGACTTTGTTAATGCTATTAATTTTCAGGATCATGAATTAATGAAGGTCATAGATCTTGATCGCGTAGATCCACAGAGGGCACAAGAAGCCTTTGAACTTTTATTTACAGATCCATCAGAGTTTACTTTTGTCATTGTGGGTAACATTGAGGTTGATCTAATTGAAGAACAAATATTGTCTTATTTAGGGAGTATCCTACCAGTGAAAACGCATACTGAGTTTCATGCAGTTGCAGAGTTATTTCCCAAGGAGACGGTTGTTAAGAGTTTTTATCGTGGTTACCATGAAGCATGTGATATTGTAACATCCTTTCATATCCCCTACGATTTATCGATAAGTCGGCAGGACCTCTCAGGTCATATGGCTGTACTGAACTCCATATTAGAAACAAGATTACTGGAAAGAGTCCGACGTGAATTGGGAGCGGCATATAGTATAACAGTATCTGAGTACTCTCCATTTTTTCCCGATGTTTTTAATAATATTATTGAAGTGAGTGTAACAACGAATATTAGAAAGAAAGAACAGGTTCAATCCATTATCTTAGAAGAAGTAGAGCGATTGGCAACAGGAGAGATTCTTCACAGTGAAATTGAAAAGTGCAAGGGCATCACTCGAACCTTTCAGAAAAAGTTGATACAAACGAATCAAGGATGGGAATGGATTATCTTCAACCAGCTTCAAGATGAAATATTCATGGACGAAACTGTTGATTATGAAGTAAATTTTCAGAAGTTAACTCCAGAGAGTCTAAAGGTTGTTGCGAAATTGATCTATAAGGATAAACCTTATACTCAATTGACATGGGAACAAGAGGGCTAAGAAGACTTTTTTTTTCTTCCCTTCTCTATTTGCTTTAATAGTGTTTTTTCTGAAAAGAATGAATAGACTCCAACGAGTCTTGCGACTAAGATGGCGATATAGAATTGTCCAATGACCCCTTCAAAGATGGTAAATGTTTGGGAGAGCTCGTGTATTGCGATGATATCCCCATATCCTGTGGTGAGAAGTGTTACAAAGCTGAAATACATCATTTCTGAAAGAAAACTTTGGGGATTTACGATGCTAATGTCAGGGCTGGCTATAAAGAAAGAGTTCGGAAAAAGAGTTTCAATGAGGAAATAGCAATACGCAAAAGCAAAGGCAATCATGAAATAGGCGCATATCACTCCTTTAAGCGTATTAAGTGTTACTCGAGCACTAATTACTTCTTTATAAATAATGGAACTTGCACAGACGAGAATAAAAATGAGCACTAGAACTAGATACAACGTAACCACAAGCGTTGTTTGATGAAAAACAGCCGTCCAATTTAGAATCAAAGCGGGAACTCCAAGGATAATAGAGATAGTGCTGACGTATTTTGGATGTTTACAATTAAAAATTGAGGAGAAAAATACGACAATAAAAAGTAGTTGCCAAATCCCCATGTATATTCCTCCTCGATGATAGGGTCGACACGCAAAAAGAAGTAGTAGGGAGAGGAGGAGCGTATTAAAATGTCCTGTAAAAAACTTGATGCAGGTATTACCAATTCTTTTCATAACGCCCCTATAAATGGTAGTTTCTATTTTATATCTTAAATTATTGAGTTTAGTTCAAGTATTTTGACAGAAATATCTTAGAAGCATAAAAAAGAGTTGGTGAATAGAAAGCTCGATGATGAAAAACATCATACATATAAATGAATACAGACATAGATAAAAAAAAGAAGCATCGTTGGTTGCTAAGCAGATTTTGTACCTCTCCAAAGTGTTTTTTACTCTGGGCAACTTTCGTGAAGAAGCACAGCATCTTAAGGGTTGTTGACCTGATTACAGCACGGGATTTGAATGAAAAATAGTCGGAAGAGACCGAAGTCAGCGATATCACGGTCGAAAGCATTCTTTCTGCAACCCCTGATACGAAAGTGAAAAATATTGCAAAAGATTTTTTCGAAGAGTCATGAAGATTCAAAACTCGTAGGAATGCTTATTCATAGGGATCTTTTGCAGATTATTATGAAAATTACTTCCCTTGATATTTAAGTTTTCTTATAATCGCTTTTTATTTTATATAGAAAGGTTTATCAATGAACCTTTTTCTCAGAACTACTTAGAATTGCACATGAAATATTATAATCCAAAAATTCATATAGAGATACTTTCTCTACCTGAATATATTAAGAACTCAATGAGACTATGAAAACTGGTGTTTTACTTGTTAATTTAGGAACCCCTCAGTCAACAATGCCAAGGGATGTTCGTCGTTTTCTTATCGAATTTCTGCTCGATAAGCGTGTAATTAATCTTTCTTGGTTATTTCGCAATTTCCTTGTTAGGGGCATCATTATCCCGAAAAAATACAAAGACTCTGCAAAAAATTACTCCATGATTTGGACTAAAACAGGGTCTCCACTTATGGCTTACGGACTCAATGTGCGAGATGCTCTGAGAAGTAAGCTTGGTCAGGACTTTCAAGTGGAGCTCGCCATGCGCTATCAGATCCCATCCATTGGAAATATGCTGAGTCATTTGGAAAAGTGCAGTAAACTTGTGGTCATTCCACTATTCCCACAATATGCTTCTGCAACGACTGGATCGATAGTGCAACAAGTTATGCAGGAGCTCAAGTCTAAAAAATTCATCCCTTCACTATCGATTATTCATCAATTTGCAGATCATCCTGCATACATTGATGCATTGATTGCTAGAGCGCAAGATTACTCCTTAGAAAACTACGATCATATTGTTATTAGTTTCCATGGACTTCCTGAGAAACATCTTAACGTAGAGGATCCTGCGAATTGCTACCTGGCCCATTGTCACTTGAATGCACAGGCTATGATCAAGAAACTTATCCTTCCCAAAGAGCGATATACCATTTGTTTTCAATCAAAGCTTGGTAAAGGCTCTTGGATAAAACCTGCTACAGATCAAGTTTTACGTCGACTGAGAAAGGAAGGCTGCGAAAAAGTTCTTGTTTTTTGCCCTTCATTTGTAGCTGATTGTATTGAGACAGTACACGAGATAGGGATTGAGTATCGAAAAGAGTTTATAGATGCAGGTGGAAAAAGACTTGATTATGTCGAAAGTTTAAATGATCATCCTAGGTGGATAGATGCGTTATATCAGATGGTGCATGAACAGATTTAGAGATAAATGGATGGATAAAAAAAATACATTAGGGTTGCCTTCAATAATATATCGTCTACAAATGAAGAAACCCCATACCTTCATTCTGATTTTATTGATCTCTTTTGGAGCGACTGCTGCCTCGATTTTCTCTCCAGCCATTCCAGTGGTTGTCAATGAATTTAATGTTTCTGTAAGCATCGCACAGCTTTTAATTACAATCTATATGTTTGGATATGCGATTGGACAGTTTATTTATGGACCACTTGCGAATCGCTTTGGACGCAAACCAGCACTCTATAGTGGCATTATAATTGCTCTGATTGGGTCTTTGCTCTGTGTAACAGCAGGAATACTCAATCATTATGTTCTATTACTCTGGGGCAGGTTGATAACGGCTCTTGGAGCAGGGTGTGGCTTGAATCTTGTATTTACTATTATCAATGATTATTTTTATGAATTTCATGCAAGAAAAATCACTGCACATGTGCTGTTAGCTTTTGCAATCATTCCAGGGATTGCAGTTGCTTTAGGAGGGGTTTTAGTCTCTAGTTTTGGATGGGAAAGCTGTTTCTATTTTCTTTCTGGATATTCCATTTTGCTTCTTTATCTCTGTAGGCGCCTACCTGAGACATCAACTATTTATGACAAAACAGCGACAAATGTCTTGGTGATGATATCGCGTTATAAAAAAGTCTTTAAATCTAAGCCTCTGATTTGTTGTTCGTTTATGTTTGGAACAGCTACAATTTTCATTTATACGTTTATTGCTTCAGCTCCACTGATTGCAATAGATGTTTTGCATGTGAGTCCAAGTTCGTATGGATTTCTCAATCTCATTCCAGCAAGTGGATATGTCTTAGGGAATGTTTTTGCTGCAAGAATTGCAAGTTCTATGACTACTTGGAAAGCAATGAATATCGGTTTTATCATCATCTGTATAGGTGTTATAGGGTTTTTTACATTGCTAGTGTTGATAGGCCTAGTCAATATCTACACATTATTTTTCCCAGTGTTTGTGGTTTACTTGGGTATTCCACTCATCTATTCTAATGGGTCTGTACTTGCGCTTCGTTCAGTTTCTGATAAAGCCAGCGCTGCATCTGTAATGAGTTTTATCAATATAAGTAATGGGTTCATTGGATTGGGATGTTTAGTTATGATTCCTTTAGCTCAATATATGTCCCTTCCAACCATATTTCTGGGGGGACTTCTTTTACTGTCAGTCTTCTTTTGGATTACGAGAAGGCAACGACTAACTCTAGAAAGGTGATGTGATAAACGTTGGTGTAATAGACTAAGAGAGTCATTTCGATTTTTTTTTTGCTCTAAGTATTTTTTACTATTGACTACGATCCTGCTCGACAGTGATCATTGGAGTACTAATGATCCAGTTCTTCGGATGATGGGTGTTGTTAGGGCATGATGTTTATAGACACAGCTCTCTGTATAGGTATATGGAAATATTGGGCAGATCAATAAAAGATATTTAATTTTATTTAAGGCCATCATATAATTAGACCTCCATAAGCTTTTTTTAGCTTCTTCTTTGAAGGAAATAAAAAAAGCTGAATAATAGTTAACTTTTTTAACAGGAGGGTTGTATGGTAAGATCAATGAAATGTTTTTTGCTGATTCTTTGTGCTTTATTGATATACTTTCCACACTTTACAAAGTTGGAGGGTCAAGAAATGAAATCACACATCGTCGTATTTGAAACAACGCAGGGTATATTTGAAATTCAGTTAAAACCTGAAATTGCACCTAAAGCTTGTGAGAACTTTATCAAGCTCATTAAGAAAAATTATTATAACGGAATCATTTTTCATAGAATCATTAAAGATTTTATGATTCAAGGGGGAGATCCAACAGGAACAGGCTCTGGTGGGGAATCGATCTGGGGAAAATCATTTGAAGATGAATATGACGTCAATATAAAATTCAATAAGCCAGGCATTCTAGCGATGGCAAATCGTGGTCCAAATACCAATGGTAGCCAGTTTTTTATTACAACAGCAGAAACTCCATGGCTTAACCAGAAGCATACGATATTTGGTGAAGTCATTACTGGGTATAATGTGATTGTAAAGCTTGAAAATGTCAAAAAAGACCCAAGAGACAAACCTCTGGATGATCAAAAAATTATTAGAGTCTATGTAAAACAGCAAGAGTCTGCTAAAGTCTAACTATGAAAATAGCACTTATTGGCCTTGGGAAAATGGGGAAAATGATCACTAAGATTGCCCCATCAAAAGGATTTTGCCTCGTTGATCAAATCAAGGATGCTGATGTCTGTATTGAATTCACTCGGCCAGAGTGCGCTCTTGATAACATCAAAAGATGTGTTAATTTTAAGAAAAACATGGTCGTTGGAACAACCGGATGGGACCAGCACTGCGATGAAGTAAAAAAAATTGTGAGTGAATCGGGCATAGGCCTGCTATATGGAGCTAACTTCTCCGTCGGTCTCTTTCTCTTTAAAGAGTGCCTACAAAGAGCAGCAGAGCTTGTCAATTGCTTTGAGGAGTATGATATTGCTGGGGTCGAATACCACCACAACAAAAAGCGTGATCAGCCATCGGGAACTGCACTTGAACTCTCACAGATCATTCAGTCAAATATTGACCGTGTCGAGACTCTCCAATTTTCAAGTATTCGTTGTGGATCGATCCCTGGCACCCATATTATCCATTTTGATTCTGAAGAAGATGGGCTGGAGATCAAACATCAAGCAAAAAATCGATTAGGTTTTGCAAAAGGAGCTTTACTTGCAGCCAGATTTATTCATGGAAAAATGGGACTCTATACCTTTGAAGACTGTATGAGGGAACATGCATATTAGAGGAACTATTACCGCACTGATTACTCCATTTATTGACGACCAGATTGATCAGCAAGGTTTTATTGAGAATATCCGTTACCAAATTGATCAAGGAATTGACGGTCTTCTAATTTTAGGGACAACAGGGGAACTTCCGACGCTTACCGAAGAAGAACAAATCCAGTTGATTTCGATTGCTGCTAAGGAAACCAAGGGGAAAGTTCCCCTCATCGTAAATACCGGAACAAATAGCACTCAGAAAACTCTAGATAAGACTTTACTGGCAGAACTAATGAATGCTAGTGCAGTGCTAATCGTTGTTCCTTATTACAATAAACCAACTCAAGAGGGTATTTTCCGCCATTTTCAGGCAATTACAAATGCAGTAAATATCCCGATTATTATTTATAATCATCCTGGAAGGACAGGAGTCAATTTAAATGTCTCAACTTTGGAGCGCATTAGTAATCTTCCCAATATTGTAGGAATCAAAGAATCCTCGGGGAATCTCTCTCAAATGGAAGAGATTAAAAAACGGATTCCCTCGCTTGCAGTATATTGCGGCTGTGATGAGTGTACATTTCCCTTAATCTGTTTGGGAGCTGATGGAGTGATTTCTGTTGCTAGCAATCTTGTACCCACCCAGATGAAATATCTTGTCGATGAAACACTTCTTGAAAATATCGAAAAAGCACGACATGCTCATTATGCTTTGAGTAACCTCTTTAAAGCTCTTAATCTCGAAGTCAATCCTATCCCGATTAAGGAAGCAATGAGGCTGTGTCAAATGTCTTCAGGAGAATGCCGGCTTCCCCTCTGCTCTATGTCGATAGAAAATCGACAGCTATTGAGAGAGGTTCTTTTTCAAATGGATATTATGGAAGGTCGCTTATGAAGAAAATACCCGTTGGAATTCTTGGTGCAACAGGTATGGTGGGGCAATCCTATATTAGCCTCTTAGAAAACCATCCCCAATTTGAAGTTGTCTTTCTTGCGACATCATCAAATGCAAAGAATATCAAGGAGAGATGGCAGCAGCCAAAACCTCTTCCAGATAAGATTAGGTCGATGCCTCTCTATTCATGTGCAGAGATTAAAAAGGCACGCATGTGCAAGTATATATTTTCTGCACTTAGAAACTCAAAGGCAAAAGAGTGGGAAGAACAGTATGCACGTGCTGGCTTACGAGTGATTTCTAGCAGTTCGCATCATAGACATTTTTCAGATATCCCGATGATTATTCCGGAGATCAATTCTGAGCATTTAGAGATTATCGAAACGCAGCAGAAAAATCGAGGATGGGACCAAGGATTTATCATTACCAAACCCAACTGTACACTGCAGAGCTATCTCATTCCTCTTTTTTCGATTCATAAAACATTCGGAATTAAAAAACTGATTATTACTGCAATGCAAGCGGTCAGTGGAGGTGGTTGCTTTGGGGCTACTTCACTTGAGATGATGGATAACATCGTTCCCTACATTGAAGGAGAAGAAGAAAAATTACAAATTGAACCCCTAAAAATTTTAGGGCACATTCGCAATGGGAAAATTATACCAATCGATACCATAAAAATTTCTGCTCATTGCAATCGGGTTCCATTGATTGATGGACATCTCACAACGGTATCTGTTGAACTAGAATCTAAAACAAAAGCATCGGAGATCGAAATGTTGTGGAAATCATTTCAAGGCGTAGATCTGGTAAGTGCGCCCAAGCATCCCATTATTTATCAAACACAGCAAAATAGACCCCAACCCAGGCTTGACAGGCTCGCTGGCAATGGAATGTCCGTGACAGTAGGTCGGCTAAGAGAGTGCCCTGTTTTAGATTATCGCTTTGTGTCACTCTCTCATAATACTATTCGAGGCGCTGCCGGTGGGGGTATTTTGATTGCAGAACAAACCGAGGCCTTTCGTGGTTAAAAGAAATTATCATTTTTCCAAGCTTAAAGATGGGTTTCTATTTCCTGAAATCACACGAAGAAAAGAAGAATATCTAGCCAAATACCCTAATGCAAAATTAATCAATCTGGGCATTGGAGATACGACGCAGCCCCTAACACCTCATGTATTGAAAGGTTTACTCAGTTCCGTAAATGCTTTAGGAACAAAGGAAGGCTATACAGGCTATGGGTGTGAGTATGGAATGCTAGAGCTGCGGGCAAAGCTCGCTAGTCAATATTACAAGGATCTAGTCAAATCATCTGAAATACTCGTTTCTGATGGCTCACTTTGTGACATCGGAAGGCTCCAATCCCTTTTTGGCAGCCAAGTATCCATAGCCATCCAAGACCCTGGATATCCAGCCTTCTTCGATGGGAGTGTCATTAGGGGAATTGAAAACATCATTAATATTCCATGCTTGCCCGAAAATGACTTTTTTCCTGATTTAGCAGCTTTTCCTAGAACTGATCTTGTCTATCTTTGCTCTCCAAACAATCCGACCGGTACCGCTCTATCTAAAGATCAGCTGGAGTCCATTGTTAACATAGCTAAAAAGAATCGCTCGATTATCATCTACGATGCTTCCTATGCACAGTTTATTCAAGAGCCAAACATTCCTAAATCAATCTATGAAATTGAAGGTGCTAGAGAAATTGCTATAGAGCTCGGTTCCTTTTCTAAATCTGTGGGATTCACAGGCGTTCGTTTAGGATGGAGCGTCGTTCCTGAAGAGCTTAAATTTGATGATGGATCATCAGTTCTTCAGGATTGGAAGCGACTTGTAGTGACCACCTTCAATGGAGCCTCTATTATTTCTCAATATGGAGGTCTCGCAGCTCTCGAGAAAGAAGGGCTCAAAGAGGCTTGCAAACTTGTTGAATATTATCTCGACAATACTCATCTATTGAAGAAGATCTTTAAAGAGCTCGGATATGAGGTCTACGGAGGGGAGAATGCCCCTTATATATGGGTTCGGTTTTCTAAGAGGAAATCTTGGGAAGTCTTTCAGGAACTCCTTGAAAATCAACAGATTATAACTATTCCTGGATCTGGATTTGGTCCTTCAGGCGAGAGTTTCATTAGATTTAGCCTTTTTTGTGCTCAAGAGAAAGTTTTTCAGATTTCAGAACGATTTTTGGATTCTAAATCTAGAATAAAATAAGAATGACTATGAGTGTTTATAATTGTGCTCCTCTCATTCGAATCCCTAGATTAATTATTGGAGATCAGCAAGAATTACTGAGCGACTCGCTGGTGGAGCCACAAGAATATTGTACATAGGTTACGCAGCTTTAAAATTGTCTCTAGAAATATGTAGTTAAAGGTTCAATACTGGTTTTGAAAGTGATGAATACTCTGTTGGCATGCGGAAGAGACTGTCCTGTAGGTAGAAAAGTTGTTGCCTTGTTTGCTGAACATGATTGATGTCAATCACCGCTGATAGTAACATTTCGTCAGTATCGCTCCCTTCCAGGATAATATTACCCTGTGGATCGATGATTGCAGAGCTACCAAAGTAGGTTAAATCACGATCTTGCCCCACTTGGTTTGCGCTGATTAGATAGATTTGGTTTTCGATTGCACGTGCTTGTGAGAGTACTTTCCAATGACTTAGACGAGGATGAGGAAAGGCTATCGGACAAAAGATTAGTAGGACACCCTTGTGTGCATAGGCCCGATAGAGTTCTGGAAACCGAATGTCGTAGCAGATACTAAATCCCGTTTTACCCCAAGGTGCATCGTAAATCGTAATGCTATTACCCCTTTCAACATGTTTATCTTCATTCATTGGAGAGAAAAGATGAGTCTTGTCATATGAAGCGACGAGGCGTCCTTCTGGAGAGATGAGGGTAGCTCTGTTAGCCAGTCTTAAGTTTTCTTTGAGGTAGAGTGTGCTACCTACCACCCATAGCTTGACTTCTTTAGCATAGAGAGCAATTTGTGCAAGCATTTCTGTGTGCAGAGTGGGATTGTCATAGTTAAATCCACTTGTCCACATTTCTGGAAAGACTATGAGATCGGATCCCTGGTTTGCGGCTTCTTTCATATAGGCCCATCCCTTTTCCAGATTTTCCTTGGGAGATAGTCTATTAACTTTAATTTGAGCAATCGAGATCTTTAAAAGTGATGATGGAAGCATTAGGTTTCCAGGGATCTAGTTTGAACATTATTGATTTAAAAAGGGGTGATTGAGTGATTTTATTTTCCCATTTTATAACGGCAGGATAGGAAGACTGGTCAAACCATTCTATATCGACCAGGCGAAATTGTCTAACAAAAGGAACAATGACTTGATCAATAAAGGTCAGACTGTTTCCTCCGAGATAGGGCTTATCATGTAGTAGTTCTTCAAGGATTTTTAGAAAAGACTCTCCTTCAAGACGATGCCTTAATTGAGATTTTTCAGAGTATTTTTTAGGCCATTTATAGCCATTTAAACTGACTTTAAACTCCTTATCATTCATTTGAATGAGGGCATGGTCTTGATCTAGGGTTAGATTACTTCCTTGAAGAGCCCATTTCATAATATCAACACTCTCATCAATCACTTTGTGATTGGGAAGAACAAGGATGGGAACGGTGCTTTTTGGAGAGGCTTTGAGCATTTCTTTCGGTTTGTCGCGGAGAATCACTTCTCGGATAATGTAGTTATTCTTTGCGTAGGCAAGGGCCAACCTTGCTCGAATACAATAGGGGCAGCGGTTAAAGGTGTAAAGGAGAGGGGGAGAAGGAGGGGCCATGATTAATCTTTAGGTAGTTGTCTGAGTTCTTTAATTTTAGAGTGCCTCTTCTTTTCTTCAAGCACTTTTTCCTTCTGTTTCCGAGTTCTCCTTTTCTTTTGCCTTCGGATTTTTTCTTGCAGGCTCTTTTTTTTTGATTTAGCGTTGAAGATAATCTCTTCTAGCTTTTCGCAGAGCTCTTTTCTTGCGAAGTAGCGGTTCATTTCTCTGGAGCGATTCTTACTGCATTTGGTCTCAATGCCTGAGGGGATATGTTTGAGATAGACACAGGAATTGGTTTTATTGACTTTTTGCCCCCCTTTTCCTGATCCCAAAATGAATTTTTCTATAAGATCTTTACTTGAAATCTTGAGCTTACCCATTCTTATCTGTAACATATCGAGGGTTTCTTTTTTAATTGGCATGATTTATTGCAGTATATCGTCCTTTTTATAGGGCTGAATCTATAAGGATGGAATTCTTCATGATATGGGGTATGTTCTGCGATACTCTTTTTTTATATGCTATGGGAAGATCTTAAATAATACGTAATAAAAGACCCAAATGAATACAGAAATAGATCACCTTTTATTTTACAAAGTGTTCAAATAAGAAGCAAGAGAATTAACCTCAAGTAGGACTTTAAATAGTGTTTAAGCCCTGATTCCCTCATTCAGTTGTTTCTCTAATATCTAGAATGGCATTCCAGAAAATCTCTGTAAATTTCTTTTTGTAACGTTCAGCGACTATAATAAAATAATGATGCGTTATATGGATGGAAGAAACTAGTTGTTATAATTGTTGGTAGAAAGGAATCTTTTTTGGTTATTTCATCCCTAGATGAATCCCTATAAAGTGTATTTGGGGAAATCAATTTTTCAGAGCAGAAGGAATGTTGTATTTTATTTTAATAAAAAAGTTGGAATATCAGACGTCGAATTAATTCCTGGGCGTATTTGAAGCTGTTGACCAGTTTGTATGCCTAGTTGTGAGCTGGCTTCGCAATGCTTAAAGGAGGAATAAGAGCGGGTAAGCTTAGGGAATGCCATCTGGATACTTTCGTTTAAGTGTGCTGCGATTGTGAGTAAGGCTTTTTTATCACTCGCTTTCTGCATGTATTTTGTCTTATAGCCTCTTGCAAGCCCTCTAAAAAAAGAATTTTTGCTGGATAGGCCTTTCAGCTTGGGGTTACTCTTTTTTTTATCGTTCCATAGCTTGTCCATCTCATGATTGAGAAAATGGGCAACATATTCAGCGATCTTGACATTGGTTTTACTACCAAAGAGTTCGAGATAGACAGAGGTTTTCCCATGATTAATAACTGTAAAAACGAAGAAAGAGCGTACGATCGAGGAAATTGCTTGCAGTTTTGCTGAGGTTCTTTTTTCTTTGAGAACACGTAGCAGGGTCATTTCGAGATTATTAAAAGTATCCATATGTTCAAGATTGTATTTCAAAAGGAGCTCATTTACTTTGAGAGTGGCAGCTTCAGATTCATGGGTATTAGAGCTTGATGAGAGAGCTAGAAGTTTTTTTACCCTAGAAAGAATCTTATCAGTGACCTCATCGAGAGTATTTTCCTTTTCTAAATTTATTCGTGCGAGATAGGCTTCTTGATTCCACCCATAGCTTTTGCAGAGTTTTCGAAACTGCGTTCCATGATCAGGTTCGAGTTGGCCATATTTAATATACATCATATAGTGGGCAATCTCATGGCGAAGGAGGTTCATTAAAACATCTAACTTGGCTGTGATGATAGCCTTATTGATTCCGATTTCATAAAGATTTGCTTTGAAGTAGCCAAGTCTTTGGGGATCTTCAAAGATCACTATTTGTAGTGGGTAAGAGAAATTACCAAGATAAAACCGGTTGCCACGTATGCGGAGGTGCATCTCTTGACTGAGAATTTTTTTGGCAAGAATATTCAGCCGGTTGATAAAGGTGATATATGTAGAAGAATAGAGGATCATAAATATAGATGAACATATGTTCTGATATTAATTAAGATTGTATGACATACAAGAGTTTTTTTAACACAAGAAAAGCATAAGTGGCTAAGCGGTTTAGTTATGAGAAAATCAGAACAAAAAAACCTGATACTGATATATTGATACTTGTATAATCAGCTCAGGGACTGTCATACCATGATTCAGAAACCTAAAAAAATTCGTCTTGGAATTCTCTTTGGTGGTAAATCAGCCGAACATGCAGTCTCCATTCAATCCGCGAAAAGTATTATTGAGCATCTTGATCAAGACAAATATGATGTACTGCCGATTGCGATCGATACAGAGGGGGAGTGGCACTTTCTCAAATCCTCTGATTTTTTTCAATCGATCGAAGGGAAGACGCTTCCAAGTTATCATCCAGTAGGTGATGAGATACCTCTGGTATTTCTCCCTAAATTACTTAGAGAAACTATCGATGTCATATTTCCGATATTGCATGGACCGATGGGGGAAGATGGCACTGTGCAAGGTCTACTTAAGCTTGCTGAGATCCCTTTTGTGGGCGCAGGAGTTCTCAGCTCTGCTGTGGGGATGGACAAGGATGTAATGAAACGGCTTTTACGAGACGCTAAACTTCCCATTCCAAAGTTTATTGTTCTTTATGAGTCAGACTCCGTTGATAAAAAGAAGATTATCGATACGCTCGGTCTTCCTTTATTTGTAAAACCGGCCAATATGGGATCTTCTTTGGGAGTTGTTAAAGTCGAGAATGTGAATGAACTAGAAGAGGCTATTTGTTGTGCTTTGCACTTCGATCGGAAGGTAATTCTTGAGGAAAAAATCTTTGGCCGTGAGATTGAGTGCTCTGTTCTTGGGAATGATAACCTCATGGCTTCGCTTCCTGGTGAAGCGATTCCAAATTGCAACTTCTATTCCTATGAAGCAAAATATCTGATGAAACAGGGAGCTACACTTAAAATTCCGGCGGATCTTCCACAGGATATCATTCAAAAAGTACAATCGATGGCAATTAGCGCGTTTAAAACGCTTTGCTGCGAGGGAATGGCGCGTGTTGATTTCTTTTTATGCCATGATGGTCAGCTATTTATTAATGAACTCAATACTATGCCTGGATTTGCCACAATTAGCCTGTATCCAAAGCTTTGGGAAGTGAGTGGTATGCCCTATTCTGTACTGATTGATCATTTAATCAATCTAGCAATGCAGCGCTTTGAGAAGGAAAGGTCACTTTTACAGAAATCCAAGAAAGTCTAAAACGGCTTTTCCAGTATTTCGTGCTTTTCCTCTATAGGGATAAGAATGTATAGAGAGCATGGGATTGAAATTCATTTCTAGTATACAATAATTGGAACTGTGCGCAGGCTGTTTTAGATCTGTAATGATGAGATCCACACCGCAGATATTTACCCCTATGATTTGAGTCGTTTTTAGTGCTAATTGCTTATAATCCGTATGGATTTCATCAGTCACATCGATGGGGTCTCCTCCTGTTGAGGTATTCGAATTATGCCTGAGGTAAATCATTTCTCCTTTCTTCAGAATGGTTGTGGAAGAAAGATTTTGTTGTTTCATCACTGCTTTTTCTATTTTTGTTAGTTGAATGGAATTTTTAAGAGATGTATAACCCTTGGGACAGTTGTTTTTTATTTTGATGAGTTGTTTGATGGTATGCTGTCCATCCCCGATAATATTTACGGGCTCTCTTTTGAGTACGCCGATAATTTTGTTCCCGATGATGAGGAATCGGTACTCTTTACCAGGGTGAAATTCTTCAATGAGGATAGTCGTATCCTGCTTAAAGGCATGACGCACGCAGGAGAAAAACTGTTTCTTATCACCGGGCTCACTAAAATCTACACCAATACCAAAGTTTGTACAATTGGGTTTGATTACAGTTTTTATTTTGGCAAATTTGTGGTAGTCAACGGTAAGGTCGGCTATTGATTGATAGCTTTCTCCAAGAGGAACCTGCAGTCCATGTTCGCTAAGAATTTGTTTGGTGATCTGCTTGTTACCCATAATATGGGCTGAAATATAGCTATCTCTTGACGTTTTTGTGGCTTCTTTGAGATATTCAATGGTTTCTCCTTGAGTTAGTCGAATGAAGTTCTGCTGCCAATCTAAGACTTCGACTTTGATGTTACGCCGGATAGCTTCGTGGATAATGATTTGGGTGGATAGCTCTAAATCTTTATACTCTTCGAGAATGAATGAGCATTGTAGATCTAGCAGTTGCTCTGTCTGGATCGATTGTTGAGCTACGGACTCAAAAGCTTTTAACTTGTTTGGAGATATCGGGGGATTAAGATAAGATTCTTGGTGCTTTTTGGCCAGGTTTAAGAAGAAAGATTGATAGCTTTTTCCACTAGATTGTAGATCATTCAAGATCTTAGCCGATGGAGTCAGGTTTGGATTTACGAGCATTGCTTGTTCAGTTTTTAAAGTTTTTCCAAGAAATGCAGCGATTGGTTTCATGTCATCAAGAATCTTTAATCCACATGTTCTCACTTGATGGAATTTAGGATCTCGGCCGAAGAGGGCAATCTGTTCTTGGTAATTGATAAGCTCTTTTCTTTGGGAAGATTCTAGGGAGTTCTCTTTTTTGAAGAGGCAATAGATTATAAATACATGAAGAAATTGCATTTGCTCTATGTTGATTCCCAGAGGGTGGTAGGGGTTGATGTCTAGGGACCGGATTTCAAGATATTCAATGCCTCGTGCTTCGAGTGCTTGAAGGGATGTTTCATGTTGCTTCGGCATCCGCTTAGGTCTAATCCAGCTATAGTACTCATTTTCTATTTGTAAAGTTGAGGTACTTAGCTGTTTGGGATGTCTGCAATGCTTGTTGCCAAAGTGTTTGTACTTTTCGTTAGGTGTTGATATGGCATGCTTTAGATCTTGGATATAACTTTTAAGATCGTCGTATGAGATTGTAAGCCGTTCTTGAACTCGACTGTAGTATCCAATGGAGCTCATCCGCAGGGAGGTTGCATATTTTCCATACAGCGTTTCTTTATCAAGAAAAGACAGAGATGGGTGCTTTGCGAGGTAAGAGGTGTGAAGAAGAGGACTGGCCCCAAAGAGATAGGTCAGAATCCAACCCTCACAAAGAAAAGCTCGTGTTATTTTAAGATAAGAATCAGAAATAAAATCTTGAAGCGGTAGCTGACACCCTACTTTACGATGGAGATATTTCCAGAATGAATCTGTAAATGAAAAATTATAATGTATACCTGAAATCATTTGCATGTTTGTTCCATAGCGATAGGTCAAACCTCTTCGATAGATTTCTTGATTCCTGCCTATAGATGATGTTCCATACTCTGCAATTTGAATGTTAGATGGTAGTATACAGGGCATACTCGATGGCCAAAGGAGTTCTCCGTTTAGATTAAATTGAGTCAATTGATGTAGCGTCATTAAATAATTTTGAGCTTTTTTATGAGAAGACAGTGGGGGAGTGGCATACTCTAATTGGGCTTCTGCAAAGTCAGTTGTGATGAAGGGATGTGTGAGCTTTGCTCCGAATGATTTTGGATGAGGGGTTGTAGCTAGCTGTCCTTGCTCGGTTACTCGTAGTGCTTCTCGTTCAAGCCCTAACTGGTAGTTAATTAGAAGGGGTTTTTGATTTGAAAAAAGTAACAGATTATCTTTGACTTCCGATTTCATATACTTAGAATGGTTCATTCATTCATTTATTCTATTTATAAAGGATGGCTACTTTTTAGAAAATAAGAATTTTATTCTTTCCTTAATGTTCTGGGAGGTTACTCAACACTTTATTCCGTTGACCTAACGACATTATTTCCTTTGACGATAAGGTGCTTAGTCAATGAGTCTTTGATTGCATTCCAATACTTTGTAGTACGTGATGGTGTTACTCTGAAGTAGATATTGGAAAATCATGTATTGTTGAGGTAGAAAAAGCTTTATGTGCTGTATTCGCTATGAGTGTTGATAGTACGGATGACATCATAAGTGATATCGATTTTATGAAGTATGGTTCTATTTTATGGATGAATTCCTAGGTTTCCGTACATCCGAATAATAGCTGTTTCAGTGGAGTATTTGAAAAAATGCATAGGGAAATTCATTGTTAAGAATAGATATATGAGGAGTCAACCACGCTCTAAATGTAAAATCTATTGGTTATCTTTTGTGATTTCGCGACATGATCCCCACTGATGTTTGTAATCACTGCTTAAGTAATGACCACATCCCATTCCAAAACTCTGTAGACAAACCGAGTTCCAGGGTCATAAGCAGAACCCTTTCTTTCCTACATTTACCCGATACCCCTATTTAAATTCAAACAATTGAAGAAGATGAAATAAAGTAAGCGTAAACAAAATCTATGGAATTATTACTTGGTTCATTATACTAATAGTGCCCAAAAATTACTGTAAGGAGAAAATCGGACATGCTAAATGCAGTTCAGAAAACAACAATTGATTGGTTAGATAAAGAAGCTTATGTGAGTTATGCTAAAGGTGCAGAGCTTTACGAAAAAAAATACATTGAAGAAGCAAAATGGATTCCTAATCATACTGAAATTGCTGTTATCATACCAGTTGAATCCGAAACAGATAAACTCCTAGAAATGAACCAAGGGCATACTTCCTGGGCCCTTTTTGATCCACCTAAAGGTTGTAAGCAACAGGGTAACAGGTTTTTTAACATGCAGATTTTACCTAAGGTTGATATTACGCTTGTTCTTGAAAAGTTTGAAGGAGTAGTGGAAAAGGTGTTCCTTGAAATGGGCGAAAAAACTCTTGCCAACTACTTTGAAAGGAAGAAAAAGCTTATCATTACGCTGCTTAATTGCCTCGAGTACCTTAATACACTTCTCGAGCGAGTCAGATACGAACGCCTCCAATTCCAGAAGGGTTAATGATTTTCTTTCATTTTCTTGATCGACTCTCTCATCTTACGCATTTGTTTATTCATATCTTGTGAAATGAAATTCAGGAGATTTTTCATGAACTGCTTACGCGAGCTCTGATCTTCCATGGGAGGAGTGAAGGAATTAAAGAAATAATCAAAACCTGTGGATTCTCTCTCTATTTTAGGGATGTCTATTTGGCTATTCTGGGTGATTGGTTCCATTGGTCTGTAATCCTTTTTCAAATTCTTTTAAGGATCCTGATTGACCTTGGAAGATCCTCGTTTGATCCACGGTAATATCTTCATATTCTTTGATATTGTTGATAATTTTAGGATGAACAAAGATGATCACATTCCGCTTTTCAGCACCAGTTGTCGTTTTACTAAAGGCGGCTCCAATGAATGGTAGTCCACCAAGGCAGGGAATTCCAAATTTTTGGTGTGTTTTCGTATTGCGGATCATTCCGCTAAGAACGAGGAAATCCTGGTCGGGTACATGAACTCTTGTGACCATATTGGTCTTCGTTGTTTGAATGCCATTTATATGATTAGCAGTATGAAGTAGATTATTCGTGGCTTCTGTAATTTCCTCTGAAATTTCAAGGGTAATTATATCATCATCACCAAGGTAAGGGGTGATGTTAAGACTAACCCCGACATCACGGTATTCGATATTGGCTGTTGTCTGCTGCGTCGAACCAATAGTCTCAATGACAGAACCTGTGAAAGGGATATTGTCCCCCACAAAAATTTTAGAGAGTTTATTATCTTGAGTGATAATTTTTTGGTTGAGGATAATGGTGCTATCTCCATCTTCCTGAAGGGCTGATACGAGGCTTGCAAGAGACAGGAAGGATTTACCACGGTGGAAGATAATATCTCCAATCACTCCTAGACCAAATCCATTCCCGACAGGGAATTGGCCTGTTTCTAATGGAGCATTAATTGTTTTTGCAAAGGCAGTAGGTTTTACTCCTGGAGCAAAATTACCACCTGAAAAAGCTACATTATCTCGGATTTTCCCTCCGCCTTCCCACTGAATTCCAAATTCTAAACCATTTTTTACATCAGTTTCAATGACGAGTACTTCGATAAAGACTTGCTTTTGGGGAACATCTACACTTTTAATGAGACTTGTTAAGCTTTTTAAAGCTTTTGTTGAACCAGAATAGAGCATTGAATTTGTTGACTCCACCCATTGCATCGATTTGATTGCTAGTTTGAGATTTTCATCTTCTTTATTCTCTGACAGGCCTGACGTCATGTGTTTAATGGCATTTTCAATGTCCGAACCTCGATTATACTGCAATTTATAGACATAGAATTCACTTTTATTCTCAGCAAGATTTAGGAAATTCATTGGAGTCAAAATGTTATCCCCGTTAAGGGTCTCTTCTACAAGGGTGTACTCGCCATTCAAATGATTTAATTTAGGAACGTTTGCAAGGAGCTTTTGATGTTTGTAAAAGGCTATCTCAGAGGTATCCATTCTTTCGATTAAAAAGTAGTGATTTTTGGGATGAGCTTTAAATCCATACTGATTGAGAAGGTCGATCAAGAGATTGAGAATATGATCGGTTGGAGTCGGCTTTCCCGAGACAAGAGTGATGGTGAAATTGAGAATCTTTTCGTCGAAGATAAAGTTAACCCCAGAAATTTTGCTTACAAATCGGATGAATTCTACGATAGAGACATCATCAAAGTTAATGACGTACTCCTCAGGCAGCTCATAGTCCAGGTGTTTGATAAATGGGATTTCTTCTGATTGAACAGTAAGGGGTCCGGAGAGTATGAGAAATGAAAAGGTTAAAAATCTAACTACGTCCATAATAGGTGTTAATGCATTGTAATGTCTAAAGATGTCAAGAAACGCCGAGATTGTACCAATAAAAACCCATTTTGCAACAGGGCTTTTTTAGATGAATGGAAAAAAAAGAGGAGAACTTGAACTCGAATTTTATAAATCGACCTCAGAGTTGCGCATAGATGCTGTTATGTTTTCAATTCTTAATGAAAAATTAATCTAGATTGCTAATGGATATTTCAGGGGCTTCTTCAGATAGTTTGATGTGAAAGATCTTGGAATAGAAGTAAAGCTCTGCTTTGAAACATTTCTTGATCGTATCGGACATCCTGAATCCATGCGCTTCGTTTTCAAAGAGGAGATAGGCTACGGGAACGCTCTTCTTCAAGAGAGCTTGATACATCATTTCAGACTGTTCAGGAAGCACAACCTTATCGTCGGCTCCTTGGAAAAATAATAATGGACATGAAAGCTTATCGACATGTTTAATAGGGGCTCTTTCAAAATAGAGATCCTTTCGCTCTGGATAGAGACCGATCAGCCTATCCAGATATTTTGCTTCAAATTTATGGGTGTCATTTACTAAAGCTTCCAAATCGCTTATCCCATAATAACTAGTGCCTGCTTTAAAAATGTCTCGAAAGGTGAGTGCAGCAAGTGTCGTATAACCCCCAGCGCTGCTCCCTTTGATGATGAGTCTATTCCGATCAACACGCTGCTTATTAACTAGAAATAAAGCAGCATTAACGCAATCATCAATATCGACAACTCCCCAGTTGTTATTGAGACGTTCTCGGTAAGCACGACCATGACCTGTACTTCCCCCATAATTTACATCAAGTATTCCATAGCCCCGACTTGTCCAAAATTGATAGGAGAGATTCAATGTTGATTTGGCATGGCTTGAAGGCCCTCCGTGGCTTTTAACGATAAGTGGTGGCAATTCGCTAGATAGACCTTCGTAGTCTTGATTTTTTGGAGGATAATAAAAGGCAAAGGCTGTGAGGTTATTTTCTGTGGGAAATTCAATAAGTTCTGCTTCAGAAATATATCCAGAATCAAGAGCTACCGATTGACTTGTGCAGATGACTTGGATCTTGAGTGTGATAGGGTCCAAAGCAATCAGTGCTACGGGCTTTTTTGGAGAACCTGCTTGCAAGATCAAGTGAGTGCTAGTTGCATGTAGATTGCTATAGGTTTGATAAGGCAGGTCTAGAACGGTCAAAGATTTGGTATCTGGATCGAGAATCGCTAAATGATCAATCCCTTTGATTGTATAGATGCATCCGATCTGCATTTTATTTTCTATTTCAATAAAGTCGAAACGTGAGCTGCCAAAAATCCATTGAGCCTCTCCAAATTCTGCTTCCATGGGATAGAGGGGTGTGGACTGGCTACCATCCCAGCGGTAGAGATTCCAATACCCCGATTTATCTGATACATAATAGAGATTACCATCAGGCCCCCATTTCGGCCCATAGACTGACTCATTTTTTCCACCAGCAATGACTTTGGGTTTATCCTCTTGCTGATGAACCCAGAGTTCTGACCCATCCCAAGGCATATTGGGATGGTCCCAAGTAAGCCATGCAAGCAGTGTTTCTCCTAGATGTTCCGTAACCGTAGGAGACGAGTAAAAGTCATGTCCCGTTTGAATTTCATCGACTTCTTTAGTGATTAGATTAATCGTAACCAGGCAATTATCGATTGTTCCATTTTCCAAGTATTTCTCTTGGATAGCATAGAGGATTTCATGTGTCGGGTGTTTGATGTAGTCTGCAAATCGGTGAGCATTTGTGATAGGATTGCTTGGTGGGTACTCATAAAGAAATTGATCTTTAAGGTTTGAAAAATAAACTTTGCCACTCGATACCGTAAATGCACCGCCTCCATATTCGTGAACTGTAGTGCGTGCGTTAAAAGAAGGTGGTAATATCTCCTCAGTTGTTCCATTTTTCCAGCTCATGAGAACAGAGCGTCCTTTTTCTGAAGGACGCGATTCGCTCCAGTAAATGGTGTCATGATCGATATGAACTTGTCCTAGCTTGATGGATTCAGAAACGATAAGATTTGATGTAATGGGTGATTTCCATGTTCCATATGAGTTCAATAGCGGCTTCTCCTTGAAATAAAGTTAGTGGTGAGAATAGTTTGATCCTTTTTTTAAAGTATGCAATGCAATGAGATGACAAGCAAGTAAAGACGTCAGTGTAAATATAATCGATGCTGTAAGGTTAATTTCTGTATTAGCAAGAATTCCATAGCGAAAGCCGTTAATGATGTAGAATAGCGGATTGAATAAGGAGATTTTTTGCCAGATGGGGGACAAGTGCTCTGGGGTAAAGAAAACACCACCTAAATAGATGAAAGGTGTAAGAATGAAAGAGCTGACTCTTGAAATGTGTTCAAAATTCGTTGCCCACATTCCGATGGCGATTCCAAGCTGGGCAAGGGTAAGGGTTCCTGCAACGAGAAAGAAGATCAACACAAATGGGTGTGCAATTGTTAGAATGATACCTGACTGTATATAGTAGAAGGTAGCGCCTATAATAAAGGTGAATAGCGCGACACAAAACCCTCGTGAGAGTGATGCGAGACTTTTTGCCCAGATGATCTGTTGTTTACTAAGAGGAGAAGTTCGTAAATCCTGGAGTTCGTTCACATTTTTCGCACCAATCAAGCTGCTCGTAGAGTTTTCAAAAGCAGTATTAACCATATTCATTGCGACGATTCCTGGAATGAGAAATACTAGGTAGGGATCTTCGAAACCCGAATGGAGCATAGCCCCTAAATTGATACCAAAAATTAAGAAATAGAGAGATGCACTAACGACGGGAGCACCAATCGTCTGAAAAGGCACTCGTAAATATCGACGGCACTCTTTTTTTATGAGACCGAGGATTTGCTTGAAATAGATCATTTTACTCCTTGAGAATATGTTGAAAGGCATCTTCTAAAGTCCCTTCACGGATATAAAGATCTTTGATCATTCCCAGTTCACATGGAAGATCTCTGAGTAGATGACTTAACGTGATATCTGAGGGAAGAATGAACTCGAGGCGAAGATCTTGTTGCTCAATAAGATAAGAGTGGCTAAGGGGAGGTAGGGGGTGCTTTAAAACAATTGTGATTTTGCGTGATGTTAGCTTAAGTATGTTGCTTGTTTTATCAACGGTTTTGAGTTTGCCATTTTGCAAGATTCCAATCCGATCACAAAGGAGTTCTGCTTCTTTTAAATAATGAGTCGTCAGTAAAATAGAGAGGTTTTTTTCTCTAAGATTGAGAACAAATTCCCACAGAGTAGAGCGGAGTTCAATGTCTACTCCTGCTGTAGGCTCATCGAGAAGAAGAATTCTTGGCTTATGTACCAGAGCTTTGCAGATAAGCAATCTTCGCTTCATTCCACCGCTGAGTTGGCTTACCAACTTAAAGCGATGATCCCAGAGGTGCATTTTTCTTAAGAGAATTTCTATATAAGATTTATTATTGAGCATCCCAAAATAGGATGAGTGGAAAGTAAGAATCTCTAAGATATTGAAAAATTGATGGTGTACAAGTTCTTGGGGGACAAATCCGATTTGCTCTTTGATAAACCGGGGGTTTGAAGTGGTTTCCTTTCCAAAAACAGATATAGTGCCCGAGCTTGCTTTTTCAAGAGAGACGATGGTGGAAACAATCGTAGTCTTTCCAGCGCCATTAGGGCCTAGCAATCCGAAAATTTCACCAGGCTCTATATGGAAGGAGACATCGTCGAGAGCTTTGAAATCACCATATGATTTAGAGAGATGTTTAATACTGAGAGGGTAGTCTATTATTTCCATTTTATATCAAGCAAGAGGTGACAGGTATCGGCAATGAACACTCCAAAAAATCCAAATAATATGAAAAGGTCATATTGGTAAAAAAATTTGATAAAGGAGGCTTTAGAGAGCAATATTTGATCAGTGAGGTAGAAGACAAAAAGCGCAATAGCCGATAGCCACAGCACTCGAGTAAGAGATCCAAAGAAAAGAGAGTGAGACAGACCTCGATGCTTAAAAATACGGGAGTAAAGGCGAAAAGGGAGAGATAAAATGCCACGCAGCGATCCTACTTTGATTTGATAGGCAAGGTCCATGTCCGGATTCATAAAAAGGGTACTGTAGATAAATGTTCCTGCAAATGTGACCGCATACTCCCTTTGAGGATGAATAAAGAAAAACAGTCCTGTAAGTAGCATGGGAAGAGCGAGAAATAAATTGAATTTTGTGTGGGTCTTGTATTGAGGCAAATTAAATCCCCTTTTAAAGGTGATTTTTGATGTTACTTTAAATTATGAATTGATGACTAGGAAAATCAGAACTCTTTTTGTTATTGCAATACCCTTATTCTCTAATCCTTTTCATGAAGATTATAGATCTATTACCAGAATGTAAGCCCGATATAGTCGTTGTATTGTTGGTTTCTTTATTAATGGATGATAAACAAGAAGTAAGGGTTATATTAGGATGGCAGAGATTGAGTGGTTAGAAAATTCAGTTGATCGAGTAGATTGGGGATAGTAGATAGAGATCCAGTTATTAAGTTGATTTGAAATGTAGATTAGGTCGTCTCTGCAGTGTGCTTTGGAGTTGTAATTGATTTTAAGCGTATTAATATCAATTTTGGTCGTGTACTTGTTGACGACTCCAAAGTTTTTATAGATGTGTATGCTTGTATCTGCAGCTTTTTTTGTTCTTGTAATAATGATATTATAAATGGAGTCAATAAGGACACCCGCTAATTTGATCTAATAGTTATTAATCAATGAATATAGTATGTTGAATCTCATAATTATCTTTTTCTAAATAAGAAACTCGAAGTTATAGATATACAGCTTGTGCTTGTGTCCTTTTTGATTAATAAGTGTTATTGAGGTATTTTGACTTATTCAAATGGAGAACAATTATCCCAATTTATTTTTTAATGTAATTATAGGCAAGACTATAGCTACTATTAGGTTTCATCTCTCAGTTTGATCCGTTTATTTAGCTTTATTTAGTTCGAATCTGTTTTTTCTTGAAGAATTGAATGATGTAGCAGTGCTTACAATTAGACAGGTCAGTAAAGGATTGATGTAGGAGTTTATCTTTTTCAACTATAGTTAAAGAACCTACACCCAACTTGGAATTAGAAGGGTGATATGAGGTGATCTCATCTACTGTAAAGCCACTAGGTCTCATAAGGATACAGATTAGTTTAATAATTGCAATTGTAGATAGGATATATAAGAAAATACGATATATCGTTGAATCATCTATATTCTTATGACTCTTACCGTAATTTATTCAATGGATGTCATAGACACTGAGCTTGCTATGAGTGCTCTTGAGGTATTTTGAGGTCTGAGTAATTAATGACCTGGTTTAAATAGTCGATAAGAATATGCGTTATGCTATCGAGAATAGATATTGAATCAGTAGTATAAGAGAGTCAAGGATATTTAATTTTTAATATTTTTAAGTATCAGAAATGAATGATGTGGAAGTTTTTCATAACTTCTCGAGAAATACTGTTTTAAATTGAACGTGTCCAAGAGGAGAAATTTCAATTCCATTGACCATAGGCTTCTGTAGGTAGAACAGAGTGTAGTGGTACAGAGGGGCGATGGGCATGTCACAAATGAGAATTTCTTCAGCTTGACTCAAGAGCTGTAAGCGCTCATCTTCATTTACAGAAAAATATGATTGATCCAGAAGATCGATGTACTGTTGATTTGACCATCCACAGTAATTTTTGTGTTCTGTGAGATATTTAAAACGCTCTAAGACGTTCATTTGATCTGGATATTGAGTAATCAAAGACATATGGGCGATGTGGTAGTTGCGTCTATGAAGATGGTCTAGAAAGACCTTGAGCTCGAACACCTGTAGTTGCACATGAATTCCGAGAGTTTGACGCCATTGACTCTGGATCGCAAGGGCTATTTTTTTCTGCAATTCAGAGGCAAAGTAGCTATATGTCAGAATAGGAAAATCTTTGATCTCCATGCCCAGTTCTTTCAGTCCTCTTTCAAAATATTGCTTTGCGCAAGATGTGTGAGCATCGATAAAATAAGGAACAGATGGAACATGTCTTTTTAAGACTGGAGGAACGATGCCTGTTGCAATATCCTCATTTGTCGATGTAATATTCTTCACGATCGAATGGCGGTCGATTGCCAAAGAAAGTCCTTTGCGAATATTGCGGTTATTTAAAGGAAAGCGCTCCAAGTTAAAAGTACAAAAGGTGCTTCCTCCGATCGGTTTATGGAGAAGTTCTCCTGATTTGGAGAGATGCTCAAGTGCGTCTAAAGAGATTGGAGAGATAAATCCACCAATCCAGTCGAGCTCACCATTTTCATACATTTGGAGCGATGTATTTTCATCTTTAATGATACTGATATGGATCTCATCAAGAATTACCTTGTGAGCTGCGAAATAATTAGAGTTTTTTCGGACAGAGGCTTCATCATTATAATTCCAATATCCGAGCTTAAAGGGCCCATTAGAAATTACAGAATCCTTATGAATGATGCCGTTGATATTGTTGGGGTGAATGGGGAAAAAGGAGCAATATGCAAGAAGGTTTAAGAAATAGGGAGTAGGCCGCTCAAGAGTAACAATGAGAATTTCGTTATCGAGAGCTTGAACTCCAAGTTTCTCTATGGGTAAGTGACCAGTTTTGACATCTTTTGCATTTTTGATAGGGAAGAGTAAATGCCCTGAAGAGGAAGTGCATTGAGGATCTAAGATGCTTTTCCAGGAAGCTTCAAAATCATGAGCGGTGAGTAAGGAACCATCTGTCCAGAATGTTTGTTTTAAATAGAAGGTATACGTTTTTAAATCTTTAGAGATCTCAACCTTGTTTGCGACTGCAAGAGCAGTGGTTCCATCGGGATTAAGGTGAGTAAGCCCCTCATATAACATAAAACAGAAATTGCAGGAGACTGGGTCATTACATTTTCTAGGATCGATTGATAAGGGATCGTAGGCAAAAGCAATTCTAAGGGTTTTCTTATTGGGATTCGAATCTGCTGTAGGTTTGCCACAAGATATACAACATAGAATGAGTAATGAAATAATAGGATATATCAATTTATTCATAGATAGAATTATAGGGAAAGTTGACTAATATTAATAGGTTGATAATTGCGGTTTGCTCTAATCTCCTTAATCAAGGCTTGAGAGGGAGGGATGAGCTCTGGATAATGCTGCTTTAGCCAGCCACACAATTTAGACTGAACGAGAATAAGCTCATGATCATAGAAGTAATCTTTATTTTTTCTAGGGTCATAATGAAATCCGCCAATATCGATTTCTACCACTTTATCACCAAGAAATCCAAAGTTTCTAATGAGATGAGGATCCTTATCGCTAAATCCTTTTTCGGACCGCATTATCATAAAATTAATGAGCTGTGCAATGCTGTTTAAAGCTTCCATATTAGCTCCCGATTGTTTCAGTGCAAGAAGTTTTTGATTGGTGGTGACAGCTTTCCGTTGAAGGGTAAACTCAAATTGATCGAGGTTAATTGTATATGAGGTTTTTAGTTTGTCGATAATAGTTAGATCGGGGTGCAATCCCTTTGTTTTATTGAGATGGATGTAGATGATTCCCGTATTTTCTTTGAATAATTCGTAGGAGGTGAGGTAACTTTGGAATGCATTATTTCGTGATTCCAGGTTTTTCTGAATAGTATGATCATTCCATTTTTTAAACATTAAAATTTTACTAAGCCATCGCTGTGTTCTCCATTTATGATATTTAAAGAATTTAATTACATACTGCTTATCTTCGCTTTCGAAGACATAGCTTTGACTGCCACTTGCCAGATAAGTGTATTTTTGTACTAGGGCATTTTGCATCGCTATTTGATCTTCATCAGAATGGACGATATCCCAGCGACGATCATAATAGACATCAGATTGAATTCTCTGAATGTCAAAACCATCTGCAAGAAAATGGTAGCCTCTATCGACCCCAATAATGATAAGAATGACGAAAAGTGAAGTAGCAAATCCGAGGGGTCTTTTCATGAGAAGTTCTCTAGAGTTTTTGCTGACTATTCATTAAGTTATTCAAACAGGTTTGAGTGATTTTTATCAATCTACATTCGAACTGATCCCGTAATGTTAGGTATTCTAGGGACATACCCAAGAAGGATGTTCCTAGTATCATCGTAGGAAAACCTACTAATATTCAGTTAAATGTTCTGACTTCCACTCAATCCGGTAATATTATTTTATGGGTAACGGGGTTAACTAAGGTTACAATAAATCTTGGATTCGTTATTGGTAAGATAACTATGATTTAGGGAGAATAAGAAAATGAAATCGATTCTTAAGTTGGGTGTTACACTACTATTATGCTTAAGTGCTTGTTGTTCATCACAGGTGGAAGCTAGATCATCAGGGGTATATATTGTTCCTGTAAAGTCAACTCCAGAGCCTGATGCAGTGAATTTGTCTATTATCTTCCCCCAAAATTATAAAAATAAGAAGAAACTCCCTATTAATTCTCGGTTGCGTTTAGAGGGGTTTCCTTTAGGTATGATGAGCCCATTTGATCGTGCACAAGAAATTTTTAATAATCCTGATGGGCAAACCGTTCATGTATTTATCGATGACCATCCTTATATTGCTCTTAATCAATCGTCTAAAAACAACTTTAATGAAAATAGGAGGTATTCCGACAAAATAATTGGTTTTAAACTTCCCTTTATAATTTCTCCTGGAGAGCATATCATCCGTGTATTTCCCGTCAGATCATATAATGAAAGTTTGAAAAATCGTGGATGTTTTGACGCAAGTGTCTTTTACGTGCAAGACAAGCGTCGTACAAATAATTCTAATGTAGATCTTAAAGCTCCTTATCTAACCTATAATGAGCCTCAAGGGAGTTTTCCTGTAGAAAAGTCTAACCCCCTACTGCTTGATTTTTATATCACGAACTGCCAACTATCCCCAGATGGATATAAGGTGAAAATTTCAATTAATCGGGAGGAATATGGAAATCTTACAGAGTGGACTCCATACTATATATATGGGCTTACCAAAGGAGATCACCGAATCCATATGGAACTGATTGATAAAGACAATCGCAGTGTCCCAGGACTTTTCAACTCTATTGAGAGAAAGATAAGCATAAAATAGCACCCTTTTGTTTATCTAATCTTTTAATGTCCCTGATTTTAATCCTTAGAACAAGACCCTCCTAGTCTTTTTGTTCATCAGCCTCTTTAAACTATATAAACATGATTATTTAACGGTTAGTTACCAGTTAGTTACATTAATAATTATTTAAATAGTAATTGAGTTGATTAATTAAATATAAAAGTATTATTATTATAATACAGTTTAATTAACAATTAAGTGATTGAGTTTATGAAAAAGAACACTCTAGAAGAGATGACAATCATGGAAGCCGTCGATAACTTATCGGATATGGCTGAATTAGATGAAAAGAAGATTTCTTCAAAGGATACTCCTCAGGAGGAGGTCAACCCCTATCGATGGCTTGATCCTAAGCATAAAGAAAAAGCTATGACTCGTGTGAAAGGGACTTTTCAGGCTGTGCATGACTATCTTAAAGATATCTACAACAAGGACAATAAGTATCTCACAGACATTGAAATGCAAAAGGGCATTCAATCAATCATGGTTCTTGCGGGGGAAGCTGCTAAGAAGATCGATACATGCTTTAAAAATGTTCAAGATGAAAAGGTAAGTGAGTTCAAGGAATACCGAAACCTTCATAAATTCTATTTTATGAAAACAATCAAACGGTTTCACGATGTTTTGCAGTCTGAAGAGATATGGATAGATGAATGGGAAACAGGTGAAGAGGATATTCGCGATATTCAAAGGGTGGGACTGAGAGATCTCGAGATGGTTAAAAGAGATCGTAAATATGAACTTTTCTTTATCAGGAAGGAGGATGGGAATCCTTACTTTAATAAAAACCTGATTCGTCATATTAAACTTGTTAGCGATTTTGATGAAGTGATCTTCAATGTTGAAGGAGATGATCCACTTCTGAAAATACAATTACTGAAAGATAAAGATGCGTATGAAACGGCGAGAGACATACGCATGAATATTGAAAGTTATCTTGAGGAATTCTATCGTAATGCTCTTAAATACAAAGACAATCAACTTATTTCAATAACTAATAAAGCTGTAATGGCTCTTATGCTTGCTACCAATCCCCTCAATCTTTTGCAGCATACTAGTGGAAAAAACTGTCAAATCTATTTATATGATTTTCAAGTTTATTTAAGAGAGGTACTTAACTCGGAGGATTACCTTCACAGGATGAGCAATGTTCCAGAAGAGTCAGATCATCTCAACCAATCAACTCTCAGACTTATCCATGTGATGTGCTTTTATTTTTTTACTCATAGGGGAATGAAACAGGATACCACGAGATATATTTACGATTTAATTCAAAAAGGATCTGGAGGAGAGAAAGCTTTAATAAAGGATTTTATCTTCTTTCTGAATACTCTCCTTGAAAACTATGAGAATACAATGAATATTCTAAAGAGATATCCCAATGGACCCCTCTTTAGAGCTTTAGACTTTTTTTCGAGTAGGGAATCATTGATCTTTGATCCGATTGGGCAAGAGAATTATCCACAGAAACTCTATGAATTTTCTAGTAAATCCCTTCAATCGACATGTCTGAAACTACCCTGTCCGACGCAACAATCGGTTATCAATAAAGCTATTATTCTTAACGAGTTTAAAGGATACTTGCGTCACCTGATTGCTAATCAAAAACAGGAAAAGCTCCTTATTTTTAATTTTCAAGATCGAACCACTTGGGAAGAGCATGCTAGGGCTAAAGTCATTGAAGAATTGCAGCATGATGCAGAGTTTTCTAAATACCTTTTCGTTGTGACATTGCCTAAGAAAACAGATTTTTATTATCAGACGGATGTGTATTTGGCGGTCAATGATGCAAGCGACTTCACAAGGCTATTAAAAGAGCAACTTGAAAGCCGAGAAGAGTGTGGTTTTTATTTTCCACTCTCACTTTCTTCGACTGAGATTAATTGCTTTATCAAGGATTCTATTCCCTTAATTCATCAGCTTTTCTTCATGAACAAAAAGAACCTAACCCGTAAAAACCGCCTTGATTTTATTGAAATCTTTTATCATTTTTTTATGATGAAAGTGATTGATATGACACGTGCTCAGTTCGTGAGCTTTAGTTGTAAAGACGGGATTGATATTGGATCGACAGCAGCTGGAAGCTTTTATGCCTTTCTTAAGATCATGAGTACGCAACCAACCTTTGATGAAGTAGATCGAGAATTTATGAATTGGATGTTGTTTGCACCAGCTCTACTCATTAGAGAACGGGTCGTTGACATGCATAGGCTGAACCGTATGGTTAGTACACTTTCTGTGACTAATGCTGAGCTTAGACAGAGGAAGGATGAAATTTTAGAGGCTTTTCAAAAACTCTATGATTTCACTATTTTCACAGATATGCATCTTACTGCGTCGAGCTAGGGGTAATCATTCGAGTGGACTGGAATAGGTTAGTCATCTTTTAAGTAGCTATTAACGACCACTTACGATGAGCGTTCAGAAGAGGTACAAACGGAGTGACTATTCAGTTTAGTTCTTGTAGATTATTGCTTGTCGAGTGGATTAATTGAGTGAGAGGTCTTCGGGGATCATGGATAGAGTTTGATACTTTCCCCCCATATCTCGAAGGATGGTTTGCCAGATTTTTTCAGGGGCGGTCTCGAAGATATATTTACTGCTTGCAGGATGTAAAAACCAATAGCCATCGAGAAACTCCCGCTCTAAAATACCGGAACCCCAACCACCATAGCCAAAGCACAGAAGAAGTGAAGGGCCGTCGACAAGCGTGCTTGCGTGTTGAAGAAATTGCAGATCTCCTCCGAGAAAGACCCCGTGACAAATATTGATTGCCTGAGAGCCAAGATCAGTGGAAGAATGGAGAATCATCATCTGATCGGGTTGTAAGGCTCCGCCTCTACGCATTTGAATATGGGGATTGAGTGTTTGTACTGGGTCTAAGATGTCATCGGGAAGTTCGACGTGAATGAATTTATTGATGATTAGGCCAAAGGATCCAATGCTACTATGATCGCATAGAAGGATAACACTTCTTGAAAAAATATTTAGCTCTTGATCAGGGCTGGCAACAAGCAGTGTTCCTTTGGCGAGTTGTGAATAGGGGATATTCATCATTTAATTTTCTTGGGTTTGTATCAGCTGTTCATTGTAGAGTTCTAAATTATTAGAGAGTTCTTTTGTAAGACGAAAAAGCTCAGAAAAATCTCTTTTAAAGAGTTTTTTATCGAGTATTGCCTCTCGCTCTGGAGTCGCTTCTGCACGATTAATAAGTATGGAGATACGAGACATTGATGTGTTGATGAGGTCGATTTCCTTTTCAAAGTAATTGCGAAAGCTCTCAGGAGTGTTGAGCGCATTAAGGAAGGTAACTTGCTTAAGTCTTGTGCGCTGCCACTCTTTATTGAGGTTAAAGAAGACACCGTAATGGTTGACATCGTTCATTAATGTATTGATTTTACTTAGGATCGCAGTCACTCTGAGGTAGGCATTACCATCTTGAAGGAGTTTACCAATGCTGCCTTTACCATCTCCAATACCTCTTGTGATTGTTTTAATTGATTCACTAGTTTCTTTAAGATTTACAAGGGTCTCCCCGATATTTGTAAAGGCCTGATTCTCTCGCATTTCATCAATAGACATAGAAAAACTATGGATTGCTTTTTGAATATCATCTATGAGATTGGTTTGATTTATTTGTTTAAGGGTAGTTGCAGCCCTTGATGCTACATCATCAAAGGATCTGATAGCAGAATCTATCTCATATCCACTGTGATCGATCCATGTACTCGCTTTATTAAGTACTTTTTCAAATTTATTGGAGAGGTGATTGAGCTCATTGAAAACGCTAGAGATTGGATCGATGGATTGGGCATAAATGGGCATATTTTCAGTAACGGGTTTGGGGATCACTCCTTTGGGGGGGGATTTGGGCATGATCATAATTGATTTTTCACCCAACAGTCCGAATGTTTGAACTGTGAATTCATCGGTGTTATAAGCTTTGATTTTTGAATCAATATGGAGTAGAAGTTCATAGAAATAAATATGACCTAGTTCTGAAGTTGGTTGTTCTCTTGCATTTGGAATCGTTTTGATCGCAACAACTTCTCCGACAGGATTTCCTGCGAACATCACTCGTGTTCCGACGGTAATGCCCTTGATGTTTGAAAAACGGATAGTTAAAGTTTCTTTCCCATCTCCAAGGTTTGGATCAAAAAATAGAATCATGCCAATAAGGAGAATACAGGCAATGGATACAAAGAGTCCGATTAACATATTTTTGGTATAGTTGATCATTCTATCTTCTCCTAAACGCCCGTGGATCTTGAGGGACCGTTTTCCTTAAGAAGTTTATAATTGGGTCGTCGATTTTAAGAAACTCATCTGGTTTCTTGATATACGCGATTTTTCCATCTTTGTGAAGTGCTAATCGATCACCTACGACAAGTGACGAAGTAATATCATGAGTAACAACGATACTTGTAGCTTTAAGCTCCTCTTGAGTTTTCACAATGAGTTCATTAATCTGCATGGCAGTAATAGGATCAAGACCTGTGGTAGGCTCGTCATAAAGTAAGTAATCAGGTCTGTAAACAATAAGTCTTGCAAGTCCTGCACGTTTTCTCATTCCTCCAGAAAGCTCTGAAGGCATTTTTTTTTGTATACCTTGGAGATCTACCATTTCGAGCGCGTAGTCAACCATGTCTTTAATTTCAGCTTTCGTATAGGGATTGCCCGTATTTCGATCACCGTGCTGCTTGAGATAAAACCCTGTATTGAGTTCAATGTTCATGGAGTCAAAAAGAGCAGATCCTTGAAAAAGCATGCCCATATGTTTTTTTATATTAAGCAGTTGTGGTTCTCTAAGTCCTGAAATACGTACATCATCGATGTCAATGGTCCCTTTTTCAGCTTGTGTAATACCAATAATGTGCTTGAGAAGGAGACTTTTTCCAACTCCTGATCGACCGAGAATTACAAGGGTTTCACCCGTTTCCACATCTAAATTAAGATTAGAAAGAACCTGAATTTCTCCATATTTTTTACATAGATTTCGAATTTTTATCACACCAGTCACCTACCAATTTTAGTATAGATCAGATTAAGTCCAAGAGTAATGAGGAAGTTAAAGAGGAGAATACATGTATAGCAGATGACGACACTATTCGTGGTTGCCCGACCAACCCCTTCAGCACCCCCAGATGTTGTCATCCCTTTGAAGCAGGAGACACTGATGATAAACAAGCCAAAGATGAGTGATTTTACGATTCCAGTTACTAGGTCAAAGTAAGTGATATAGATAGGCATTGGATTAAAATAGGTGCTTGGGGCCATTTTGAAAAAGTAAACAGAAATAAGATATCCTCCAAAAATCCCCATAAAGATACTAAAGATTGTAAGGAAAGGAGTCATGAGAACTCCTGCAATAAATCTTGGGGCAATCAAATAGCCATTAGGATTGACCGACATAGTCTGCAGAGCATCGATTTGTTCGGTGACACGCATCATACCAAGCTCGGCGCATATCGAAGCTCCAACGCGACCGGTTATCATGAATGCCGTCAGTATAGGACCGAGTTCTGTGATCATAGCTTTTCCTAGCATAAGACCGGTGGCACTAGCTAGACCTTTATCAGCCAGCTGAAAGAATGACTGTGCAGCGAGTACAAGGCCTGCTGAGAATCCAGTCATAGCAACGACGGGAAGAGATAAGACGCCAATATTGTAAAGCTGTTCACGGATCAGTGACCAGCTGGGAGGTTTTCTCAGAGTCTCGACGCAAACATCAATAATCATGGCAACATACTCGCCAATTATGACTAAGAAATGAAGTTTTCTAATTAAAAAACCCATATTCCTGAAATGCAATATAAAATTTGCATGATAGTAAAATGGGTCTTTTCAGGTCAAAGAAAAATTAGTGATTAGATGTTGCCTGTTTAGCTTCTCTCATACTTTGAACTGTGGCATGATGGTTGTCTTCTTTGCGTCTTTCAGCCTGTTGCGCTGCCTGTTTTGCCAGGTCATACATGTTACGTGCTTCAGTATTGACCTGCTGCAAGGTATTTAGTTGTGCTTGATAGGACTTGCTCCAGGCTTGTGAAACCTGAGGTATAACACTTGTACCAATACTTCTTATACTATCTTGATGTCTATTTACTGCCGCTCTGATCTGCTCTGGATTAGTAAGACCTTGTGTAGCAAATGGCATATTATGGAAGTTAGCCTGCGTAATAGCAAAAGGAGCAAGAGTAAAAGCTAAGGAAATGACTGCAAAACCTATTTCCCAGTAGGACTGAGCATGCAGTTTTCTACTTGTGGTCTCTCCAGATCTTTCCCATTGGGCCTTTGCGCTTTCATACGATTGACAATGAGAAGCTCTAAGAATTTCAAGACACTCATCCACAATATCATTAAATTCGCGAGTGGAGATAATGGCATTTCTTGTCAGATGAACTTTATCTGTTGGAAGATGAGCTTTTTCCGTAAATCTGTACCCGTGTTCTGAAACTAAAGGGTATGCAAATGCATCTACTTTTTTATCAATATTGTTCAGTGATGCAAGAGAACCTGCACCTCCTTTAAGAATTGTTGTTGGTCCAGTACCTTGTATTTGTTTGGACTCTACTACTAAATCACCCATTATTTCCTCTATTTTAAACAACAGTTGAGGTGATCGTTGTGATCTCTCGTTGTTGGTCATTTAATAAATGTGCAGCCTCTTTTGTAAAGGCTAATTGTCTAGATGCACGTTTTGCATCATCTTGGATCTCTTCAGCTTCACGATGGGAACGAGTAAGCATCATATCAAAATTGTGTTTTTCTGATTTAAGCCAGGTTAATTCTGATTCAGTATATTGTTTTCCGAAGAGAGCTACACCATTCATGATATTAATCACTCCGCTTATGATCGTGAGCATAAGCCGCGGAAGGTGAGTCGCTAGAATATCAAAATTTAAGCCTCCGCAGAGAAGGCTCATTGCTGCGCTGGATAACGCAATAGCTCCTGTAATTCTGTTATCGACTGCCATTTCACTTAGCAGGATACTGACGACGGATGAAACTCCGGCGCCTACCATCATGCTACCGACCCCTTGCTTTCCGGTTGAGATAAGGGCTACTCCTGTCAGAATCGATGCAGCACCAAAAAGAGTTGAGGCTACTTGCTGTAAGAAAGCCCAGTTATCCACACTTTGTGCTTTAAGTGCCGTGTCATGTATGTTAGCAATGCGTTTTTCCTGGATAGCTTGTAGCTCAGACGTATTTAAATGCAGACGTGTAGAATCCATATGATGAGTTTTAGTTCGGGAGAGTTCAACATCATCAAGGAGTTGAATTAATGCCTTTTGAAATGGTTTCGATGAAGTATCTGGTGGAGAAAGTGTTGGCCGTTGAAAGCAAGGTACTTCTGTTCTTAGGTCTATTCTTGGTTCAGGTGGGTCTATGTATTGCAATTCCTTGAGAGGTTTTATACTTTGTTCTTTACCAGTTTCTTCGATCATGCTCCATCCAAGAGTGGTTAGAAGAGTGTCAATATTTCTTTGAATTGCATTAACCATCAACTTTCTCGCTTTTGTGTCCCCAGGCTTTTTCCATTACTTCGATTTGATTTTTGATATTTAAATGCTCAGGAGTTGCTGTAATGCGGGTTTTTGAGGCTTTTAGCGCTTTTGCTGCCTCTTCCTGCTGGTTAAGTGAAATTAAGCATTCTGCAGCGTGAAAATGGGGGAAAGGGTCTTCATCAAGGATGAGTGCAGACATACTCCAAGCGATAAGAGCTTCATTGTAATGCCTTTCAAGTTGAAGGCTGGAAGCTAGCCCAAACCAATATTTCTGCTCAAGTGGTTTTGAGATAACTAATTGCTGAAAGATTTTTTTTGAGTGTGCATAGTCTCCCGCTTCATAAAGGCTATAGCCAAGTGAATAGAGCACTGAAACATCTTCGTTAGAACAATCTTTACTGTTTAAAGGTTCATCTTTTCTGACGATTTTGGTTGCGTTAAATAGATTTAGATCTAGATCTTCTTTTAGCATTAACCCTTCGCAGTATTATTTGTGACATGTTTTATCCCGTCAATAAGTGACTTGGTCAGGTCTTTCGTGATCTCTACGATAGCAAGTAGAAGTTGTCCGGTTTCTTGCATCATTGTCATCAGTTGCGGCAACTGTCCTTGTTTTCGTGTACGGAGGGACTCGAGCTTTTGAGTAATTTCACGAATAGCATCAGGTTTTAAATCTGCAATATTTTCTGGGAAAGGGCAATTTGAGTCATAATAGCTGAATTCCTCTGCATTCTCTTTAGCCATTTCATTATAAACCTCTCTGAGGAGATTGATTGAAGGTTGGAGTTCAGTTAAATCGATAGGTTCATCGGGATGATTTTTGAGTTCAGTGTATAAACAAGAGAGTATCTCTGTAAGCAGAGATAAGTGGTTGTTATTTAACTGCGCTTTTTCTGTAAGTCCAACGAGTTTCTCATTGTGATATTCGTCATACAAGGATTGTAATTGGCTAGAATACATACCAAGGTTATATCCATGAAAATACCTTTGTCCACTCTGTATAGGTAGCTTTCTTTGCGCAGGAGAAACTGGGGGCTCTTGATTTAATAAGTCTAATTCTGGGTTGTTTTCTGCAATCCTTAAAACCATAACATTAACCTCTTATATAAACGTGATCCAGTTCATTTGGACCTAATTTATACTGATTGACTTGTTTTATGTCAATTTTGAAGGTGATTAAAATAATTCATCATGATTCTTGCAATATAGATGCGTTGGTTTAATTATTTTGTTATATCAATTGCAGGTATCATACTTTCACTCTCTATTTTTACAAAATATTTTTTTCCTTATTAAGAAATCTGTTATAGAGTAGCGTTGTCGTAACAAATTTATACCTGGAGAGTAAAGTGGCCATCCGTGCAGCAACTAAAAGAATATTTATTAATTCGTGTGAGGTAATTCCTGGAGGGGTCAACTCTCCAGTTAGATCCTTTAAAGGGCTAGATATGCTTCCTCTTATTGTAGACAAGGGACAAGGTGATCAGGTCTTTGATGTCGATGGAAGGTCCTATATTGACTACTGTATGGGATGGGGGTCGTTAATACTTGGGCATGCGCACCCAATGGTTGTAGATGCTGCTATTAAGCAGATGAGAAATGGAAGCTCATTTGGGACTGCAACGAGCATTGAGTGTGAAATAGCTGAGTTTGTCATCTCAAAAATACCTTCGATGGAAAAAATTCGATTTATGTCTTCAGGAACTGAAGTAATGATGACAGCTCTTCGTCTATCACGAGGGTATACAGAAAGGCCTGTCATTATCAAGTTCAATGGCAACTACCATGGTCACGCTGATAAGTTTCTTGTAGGGGCGGGATCTGGTGTGATCGGCTTAGATCAAACGTCATTTTCAAGCGGTGTTCCAGCTGATACGGTCAAAAATACTATCTCCCTGCCTTACAATAATATGGATTTATCTCGAAAAATTATGAGGGACCCTTTTTACTCTCACCTGATTGCTGCAGTTGTTGTGGAACCGATTGCTGGCAATATGGGAGTGATCCCTGCTAAGAAAGAATGGTTAGAAATGCTGCGAGAAGAAACAGAGCGCAATGGTTCGCTTCTCGTTTTTGATGAAGTGATCACAGGATTTCGAGTGGGTCCACATGGTGCTCAAAGCCTTTATAATATCCAGCCAGATTTAACGTGTTTTGGGAAAATCATTGGTGGGGGATTTCCAGCAGCAGCACTTGGTGGAACGAGAGAAATTATGGATCACCTCGTTCCTCTTGGTAATGTCTATCAAGCGGGAACCCTTTCTGGCAACTCCGTTGCAATGCAGGCAGGCCTTGCAACCCTTAGAGGAATATCCAAAAAGTCTTTCTACCAAGATCTCGAAGCAAAGACCAACATCATTACACAGCCCGTAAAAGAGGCTTTAAGAGGCCATTTAGCAACGATTCATCAAGTGGGTTCGATGTTCTCTATCTTTTGGGGTGTTGAAGATGTCACATGTCAAGAAGACCTGGATCAGCTTGATCAAAATACTTTTAAGACATTTTTTCAAACACTATTTAATCAGGGGATTTATCTCTCTCCATCGGCCTATGAAACTTCATTTATTTCCAGTGTGCATACAATAGAACATTTGGAATACACACGGGATTGCATTTTAGCATTTATTGATACTCAATATAACAAGAAAGAAAAAAGAGTCTGAGGGGTCTCTTATCTATGGTTAAACTGACTTTGATACTCTGCCTCTTTCTGCCTGCTCTGTTTGCGCAGCAAAATCGTTTGGAAGACCATATTGTCTTTTCACAAACGGAGGAGAACCTGATTGGGTATCTCCATCTTGAGAAAGATCTTTCTATTGATCAATCGACCTATATTCAGATGAAATTTGCTACCGAGGACTTTAAAAAGAAAGGGGTCCGTTTTATCATCCTCCATCTTGATACGCCTGGAGGAGAAGTTCTTGCATCGATAAAAATTGCTGAACTTCTTCAAAAAGTCGATCTGATAGATGGTATCCCAGTGATTGCTTTCATTGACAATTGGGCAATCTCCGCTGGTGCTATCCTGGCTTATTCTTGCCGTTATATTGGAGTTGTAAAATCCTCAATCATGGGAGCTGCCGAACCTGTATTCATGGGAAATAAAGGAGAGATAGAACCCGCTTCAGAGAAAATCAATTCAGCACTGCGCGCTCAGATGGCTAGTTTAGCAAGTTACTATCAGCGCGATCCGTTGATTGCTAAAGCGATGGTTAGTAAAGATATTATTTTAGTTAGAAGAAACCATCAAATTATTGAATTGGAAGATGATAAAGAAATCAAAAAAACCGATCTGGTGATTTCGAAGAAAGGACAGTTACTGACATTGAATTTTCAGGAGATACTTGACTATGGAGTTGCAGATTTTATGGTGCCGATAAAGGCAACTGAACCCATTTCAAGTAGAGAGTTAAAAGAAGGGCAATGGCCCTTTGAGAAGAGTCTTCTCGCGCAGAACCCTTTTCTAAGCTCGATCCCTCATGCATCAGTACTCATCTATAAAAATTGGAAGATTACTTTCTTTTCAATTTTATCTAATCCGGTGATAGCCTCCATTCTCATGATGGGCCTTATGATCGGATTTTACGTTGAGATGAGCGGCTCTGGCTTTGGAGTCGCAGGCTCCATTGCACTCGCTTGCTTAGCACTGATTATTTTAAACAGTTTTGCCATTTATACGATTGGAGTCCTCGAGAGCATCATCTTGAGCATGGGGATAGGTCTTGTCTTGATAGAGTTTTTTCTTATACCCGGTTTTGGTTTCACTGGAATCTTAGGAATATTCTTGATGATCATTGGAATGTTTGTTTTGCTACTCCCGGGTATTGGCGTCATTGATTTTTTTAATATGGATACATTTCAACTAGTTGAAGGGTCAGTGAGGCAACGCTTGGAATATTTGTTAGGCGCCTTGATTCTGTCCATTATTATTATTGTCCTTCTAGCAAGATTTGTCTTGCCGAAAATCTACCTCTATACAAAAATTGTACTAACCGGTGAACAAGAATCTAAAGATGGTTATGTATCAGGACCTAGAAACCTTCCAAAAGCAGGGGCGAAAGGGAATGCATATACGGAGCTTAGACCCTTTGGAAAAATTACAATTGATGGGCTTCTTTATGAAGCCACTACTGAAAGAAATTTCATTGAGAAAAACTCATCAGTCGTAGTACTAAGCGTTGAAGGAAACAAGGTAGTCGTAAGAAAAGTTCTATGATCATATTATCTATTATTTTTGTTCTTATTGGGCTTGTTTTACTCTTTACAGAATTCTATTTGCCTGGAGGGGTTATCGGAGGGGTTGGTGGGCTACTTATGATCATCGGATTGATCCTTTTTGCTCTAGAAAATCCGGGACCCTTTTGGATCATTACCTTTATACTTGGAGAGATACTTCTGACGTACTTAGTAGTTAAAATGGCTTTATGGAGAATTGAAGCCTCAAAATCAAAAAACACCTTCTATTCTAATCAAAATCAGGAGGGATTTCGCGCTTCTATGTATGACGAGGCATTAATTGGCAAGAAAGGAGTTGCGTTATCGAATCTAAAGCCCTCTGGTTACATACAAGTTGATGGGGATCAGTACCAAGCTGTTTCTCAGAGTCGGTTTATTGCTAAAGGGGTCCCTATCGAAATCATTCGTGGAGAAGGTTCTAGGCTTATTGTAAAATCTTTAAAATAGGAACAGTACATGCAGAATATATTAGGTGAAATTGAATTGTCAGGGGGGGTGTACTTCTTTGTCTTTATTATTATTATTATTGGCATCATTTTTCTAGCTGTAGCTGGAAAATTTATTTCGCTATGGTTTCAAGCCTTTGTTTCAGGAACCCCGATTCCTCTTTTTAATATCATTGGAATGAGTCTTCGTAAGATTCCACCGCGCATTATTGTTAATGCTCGTATTAACTCTTTTAAGGCAGGGTTGAAGAACATTACTGTTGCAGACTTAGAAACGCATTTTCTCGCAGGTGGTCGCGTCCTCGAAGTCGTTCGTGCGATGATTGCTGCTGATAAAGCAAACATTAAACTTGATTGGCGTCAATCCACAGCAATTGATCTTGCAGGTAGAGATATCCTCGATGCGGTACGAACATCAGTCAACCCGAAAGTGATCATTTGTCCAAGTACAAATCCAGGAGAATATATCACAGCCGTTTCGAAAGATGGTGTGCAACTTTTATGTAGAGCACTTGTAACTGTTCGCACAAATATTCAACAACTTGTGGGTGGTGCGACTGAAGAAACAGTTATTGCACGTGTTGGAGAAGGAATTGTCAACTCGATTGGATCCTCAGATACCCATGCAGAAGTACTTGAATCTCCACAGCAGATCACTCAACTCGTTCTTGATAAAGGACTTGATTCTCAAACAGCATTTGAAATTCTATCCATTGATATTGCGGATATTAGCATCGGAGAAAATATTGGAGCGAGACTTCGTGCAGATCGTGCAGAATCTGATAAGCGTATTGCACAAGCAGCTGCTGAAGGACGAAGAGCTATGGGAGTGGCCCAAGAACAAGAAAACCTAGCAAAGATCGCGGAGATGCGCGCTAAAGTTGTTGAAGCAGAAGCACTCATTCCGCAATCTATTTCACAAGCCTTTAATCAAGGGCATTTAGGAATAATGGACTACTATCGTCTGAAAAATATTCAGTCAGATACAGCAATGAGAGAAGCTCTTTCTGAAGACGAAGGCCCCTCACAAGAGAAGAGATAATATGTATTACGAAAAGCTAATTACTTTTGGGATTATTGCTCTTGTGTTTGTGCTTAGAATGAAAGCTCAAAATAAGAAACGTAAGCAAATGGAAGAGGAACAGGCTCGGAAACTAGAGAGGCAAAAAACTCAGAAGATGCAGCCTATCAAGGAAGGAGAGGTTCTTTCTCGACAGTTATCACGGCTTCCTCCTCCTCCTCAACAGCTCAAGAAAAAACCCATTCAGAAAATTTCTGAAAGGGGAGTTGACTTTCATCGAGATATTGAAAATAGGACGCTTAAGTCTACAATTACCTCTCAGAAGTTGGTAACTCAATTTGGAGAGGAAAAGACACAGCTCATCAGTGAGGGGTTTAAAGCAAAGATCTCTATCGATGATACTGCCTATGATATAACATCAAGCTTTTCAATCACTCGTATTTCATCTCTGGTGAGAAGCCTGAAAACGAAGAGAAACCTAGTTGTAATCAATGAGATATTAACCCCCCCTTATATTGATTAATTAGCATTCCTCAATGAGATGGTTATTAGGTGGGTTCTTTTGTAGACCATTCAAACTTGTGAATATGTCGCACTTCAATTTGTGATTCTGCGATGAGGATCTGCTTGCCCGAAATCTCTATGAGATAAAGGATTGTTTTCGGGCTGATGGGTCGTTTTTCAAGGATCTTGATCGACTTCATGTAGTTCAGTTGGTTTACTCGAGACTGAGAGAGACGTTTAAACATCCAAAAGGTGAAGCCAATAAGAGCTAAGATAAAGATAAGGATCATCACTGTTTTCATAAAAGCTGATTCATACGACTGAGTGGTTGCTTGGATACTTGACTTCTTTTTAATGGGAAAATTTTCTCCATCAGCTTCTGTAAGCACCTTACTATTTGTTTGATCGATCGTTTCTATGATATTTGTTGAGTCTAGCTTAGCGAATAAGGCAGTAACAAACATGAGTGAGACAAAAAGGAATATTTTGTTCAATGGACTCTCCTTGATAGTAAAGGTCTAATATAATAAAATATAAGGATATTAATTCAACGGTTTTTATTGATGAAAGGCGTCATAGCTTTAGATATTGATGGAACAATCACAAGAGATGATCACGTGATTCCAGATAGAGTCGTATGCTATTTAGAATCGCTTTTCCATGAGGGATGGCAGATTATTCTGGTCACAGGACGTACGTTCTCTTTTGCATTCAGTTCCATTCAAAAGATGCAGTTTCCTTATCTATTAGCGCTCCAACATGGTGCGGATCTATTGCAGATGCCAGAGCAAACTCTCTTAGGCCAAAGTTACTTTGGGGTTGAAATTGTTCACGCGTTGGACGCTCTCTATTCTAATCTACACGAAAACATGCTTATTTATTCAGGATTTAAGTCAGGAGATTTTTGTTACTACTGCCCGAAAAAACTTTCTCAGGAATTTCTTCTTTATTTAGATAGGTTAAAAAATCTCACAACAGCTCTCTGGGAAGAAGTTGATAGTTTTAATGAGCTAACGCAAAAGAGTTTTCCTCTTATCAAATGCGTTGGTTGTAAAACCCAAATGGAGGCTCTTGATAAACAAGTTCAATCAATTGAAGGGATTCATACTTCGGTAATTCACGATGTGATACATCGAAACTATTATCTGCTACTCATCACTCATAAAAACGCAACCAAAGCGTGCGCAGTACGCCAACTGATGAAACAGTTTTCTTTGACAGGGGCACTTATTTGTGCTGGGGATGACAACAATGACCTGTCAATGCTTCAAGAGGCACATGTGAAAATTGTGATGCCTTCAGCTCCTCAGAAGCTTCTTGATATCGCAGACATCATTGCACCGCCTGCAAATGATTGTGGAATCATCCCAGCTCTAAAAGAAGCAATGAATCGCGTATGTTAGGTGAACTTTCTTTAAAGGCCTATCAAGAGTGGAAGCAAGACGGAACAGGATTTGTTCATATTGATCTTAGAATGATCCCTACTTATGAAAACTTTTGCTCTGTTTTTACTTTAATGAACACTCATATTGGAGAGCATATGAGAGAGGGTATTAAGCTCATGACAAAGCTGCTGGCCTTTCAGAATGATACGGGTGGATTTCCTGTCTACCTGCATGAATATCCCAAGGTTCGAGATCCGCGCTGTGGTGTAAATATTCTGGTGCCTCTTTTTTGGATTTACAGAAAATATCAATCAATATTCACTTCAACACTGAGAAAGATGCTACTGCAGGTGATGAAAAATTTGTATGTCTATTGCTGCAAGTATGAATATTCTCGGGTCATGTCAACAAAACTGGAAGCATTTGGTATACAGATGGGGTGGAAGCCTTTTGCATCGTTTATTTGGAAAACCGGGTCCTCCCAAGAATGGTCTCATCTTATTTTAGCAATGCAGATGCTCATCGATTATAAAGAAGAGCAGCAAAATGGACTGCAGAGCATTAAATCGCTTTGGAATGAAGATCTCTGTGTATATCAAGGATACTCTTCTTCTGTCACGCTATTGGATTTGTTTTGTAGCGTAAGCTGCGGCCAGCTCCCTGATCGGTTGCGAAAGATACAACCGATCCATTTGCAAGCTGCACTGCTATTTCCTATTACCCTGGAGTGGAAAAAAGACCCTAATTTGCTCTATTGGGGAGATAAAAATAATCTTCACTCACTTGTTTGTCGAAAGCAGGTGATGAAAGTTGATCAAAAGTTTATCTATCCAGAAGAAATTGACTATGGGATAGAGTTGAGTATTTTTACAGAGTCTAACGCGAATATTTTTATAAATGGAGTCAAATCCACAACGTTTCAGCTTTCTGATGAAGTCGAAATTCGAACAACTAACCATTGTGTTGTAATCCATATTGAAGTGACGTTAGGGGAAGGGATCTTTATGGGGCATCTTAGCTTTAATGCTGAGGGGAACTATAAAATAGGGATTAGAACAATAAGGAGAAGCGCGCATCTTACGATGCGCATGCAAATAAAATTACTTGGTTTGAGCGAGAGCGGGGCTATCTGATGCAAGGCCCATTGCGTGAAGGCCATTATCGACATATAGGGTTGTTCCTGTGATTGCCGATGCAAGGGGTGATAGCATGAAACACGCTGTATTGCCTACCTCTTCTGCCGTAAGATCTTTCTGTAGTGGTGCATTATTCTTAGAATAATTGATCATAGAATCAATAAATCCAATTGCTTTTGCAGCTCTGCTTCCAAGAGGTCCTGCAGAAATAGAATTTACACGGAGCTCCCACTTTCTTCCAGCTTCCCATGAAAGTGTTCGTGTGTCACTTTCAAGCGCTGCTTTGGCTGAGCTCATGCCACCGCCATATCCAGGAATAGCTCGTTCTGAAGCTATATAGGAGAGGTTAAGCGCTGAGCCACCAGGGTGCATTATAGGTCCAAAATGAGCAAGAAGGCTAATGAATGAGTAGGCTGATGAACTCATTGCTGAAAGGTAGCCTTGCCTTGAAGTATCAAGAAGTTTTTTTTTCACTTCCGGTCCATTTGCAAGGGAGTGAACAAGGAAATCGATTTTTCCACAATCCCGTTCGACTTGAGCTGCAACTTCTGAAACGGTATAGCCCGTTACTTTTTTATACCGTTTGTTCTCCTTAATTTCTTCTGGAACATCTTCCGGTTTGTCAAATGCCGCATCAAGGGGGTAAACCTTGGTATATTGTACCAGACTGCCATCAGAGAGCTTGCGTGAATCATCAAACTTGCCATTCTTCCAAGATGTTGTAAAAATATCTAAGATTGGAGTCCATGTCCCAATGAGGATTTCAGCCCCTGCTTCAGCAAGTGCTTTAGTAATTGCAAAACCGTAGCCCTGATCATCGCCAACCCCGGCAATGAAAGCTTTTTTACCTTTTAAATTAATCAATTTCATACCTGATTTTCTAGTTATATTTATCCAACTACTATAAATCAAAACTATAAATATCACAAGCTACGACGATACCAGCCTTCAGCTGTAATCAGTCTTGAAGCAGTTTTCCGTGATTCTAACTTTGATTCTTTGGTAAGAGGTTTTTTTACCTTTACTGTCTTTAAGGGGGTAAACTTCTTACTTATCGTTACTTCTGGGTTTTTCATGCATCCTCCTTTCCCCCGTGCTTTTTATGCACTGTAATGTATGAATAATTAAAAATCAATAAGGTAAACTTTTATTTAATACAATAATTATTAAGTTTAGTTGTAGTTATTTATAATTTGAATATATTTTACATTAAATTAATTTCTTAGATAGTACGCTTTAGAATAGAGCTGACATGGGTGAAGGGGATTAACGGTTAATCATTGGTAAAAAGGTCATCAAGTGGGAAAATTCATTGTCGGAAGTTTTCTTGTATTGCATAGGGCTTTCTGCTATTTTAGCTTCCGAAAGAAGAGAAGCATTTCCTTAACGATTATGCGGATCTATTCAGTTTACATTCAGAAATTTAGAAAGACATTACATGTAATGTGGGGTGTATGAAATTTCAAAATTTAGAAGCTTTTGAAAACCATTTAGAAGATCCCTTTCCAAATGATCAATCGTCTTACTATGTAGTCTTATCCCCTTCTTCCTATGAACAAAAGTGGATTGCAAATAAAGTAACAAGCAGATTCAAGAACGCTGATGTGATTACTTTGAATGAGTGTTCTGTGGAAACATGCATTAATGAGCTCGCAACAACCTCTCTCTTTGCAGAGCAAAAAGTGGTTATTTTTGAAGGGATTGAAAAGGTTAAAAAAGGGGGGCTAGATCCATTGATTTTGGTTCTAAAAAATCTTGCTCCAAGTACTTATCTAGTCATGACAGGGAGCTCAGCTCAAGTGCATAGTAATTTTCTTAAAGAGATGATGAAAGAAGTGGTTGTTCTCGATCTTTCTGCTGAAAAGCCCTGGGATCGCAAAACCCGTTTAGAGCGAAGCGTTCTTCACTACTTTAAGAGCTCTTTTAAAACGATTGATCAAAATGCCCTGAGTTTTCTGCTATCTTCCAATGGGCTCGATTTGTCTCAATTACTCCAGGAATCGGAAAAGCTCATTTGTTATGCTTATCCGAGCGATCGGATTACGATGCAAGATGTGCAAATGATTTCTTGTATCGGGGAAGGTCAAACAGGGTGGCAGGATAGTGAAGAGATCGTTTGGGGCAAGACCGGATTTGTTTCTCTGCAAGATAGCAGTGAGTTCTTTGTTCTTCTTGGACAGCTGCGCTATTATTTTCAAATAGGTTTGCAAGTTGCGCTCCTTGTCGAAAATCCTTTACTAGATATCCCAAGTAGCCTTGCCAAACTCCGTCCAAACTCTTTCGAAAAATATAAACGACTTGCTCAGGTCTACACTTCCCATTACTTCAGGGACGGACTTCTTAATCTGTACCAAATGGAAATTACTTCTAAATCCTCTTCTATTTCTCAAACAATCTTATGGGACGTCTTACTGGCCAAGCTCATTCAAATGAAACAATTTGCAAAACTCTGAAATATCTTAGATCCATTTATTTCTAAATTAACCTTGTTGCAACAGTATCGTAGAAGAGTAAGCCCTTGTTTAAAAGTTTTACATTGGATCCCGAGATTTTAAGATATTTCTCATCATGAAGTTTGTTTAACTCATTTAGCGTTGATTTAGGTAAATTGTCATATTTTTTTAGATCAACTCCTTTAAGAAGACGCAGTTCAACAGCGAGAAGTTCTTTGAGATTATCGGGGTAGGGAAGTTGCTCCTCAAAGTCGATGGGGGAGTCCTGTGTCAGATATTTTTTTAAATGTGCGATATTACGGTATCTTTTTCCTTCCCAGTAGCTAAAAGCAGAGGGTCCGAGGCCTAGGAAAGGTCGACCTGTCCAATAGCCTGTATTATGCCTTGAAATGGTTCCTTTACGAGCAAAAGCGCTGATCTCATATCTTTCTAAACCCATGGACTCTAACCGATCGCAGGCTAAATTAAGAAGGTTTAGAGAAAGCTTTTGATTCGGAACGTAGGAAATGAGCTTTTTTCGATGTTTGAAGAAAGCCGTATGAGGCTCAAATGTCAGATTATACAGGGAGAGGTGGGTGATGGGGAGTTGTGCTACCTGATCGAATGTATGCGAAAAGCTCTCTATCGTTTGATGGGGTAAATCGTACATTAGATCGATGCTGATATTGTCAATACCAGCATTTTTTGTAGCATAGATAGCCTTAATCGCTGTTGTAGCTGAATGGGTTCTATCTAGAATTTTAAGGGATGAGGCGTTAAGAGATTGTACACCAATACTGATCCGATTGACGCCATAACTTTTTAACTCTTTTATTAAGTCTTCCGTTACGGTTTCGGGATTTGCTTCTACTGTGATCTCCAGGTCCGGACTGAGATCAAGATCTTGTGTCCATTCTAAGATCTCTTTAATGCCTGGACTTACAAAGAGGGTGGGTGTGCCTCCACCAAAATAGATAGATACGATTTTTTTGGACTTGATCTGGGATAGTTTGGTTTTCCATTCCTTTTTAAGACCAATGAGAAGATCGTCTTTAAATCGCTGTTGATTGGGAAGCACAAAAAAATGGCAATAGGGACATTTTTTTGTGCAAAAAGGTATATGAAAATAGAGAGAAGCTTCTACCACGAATCTGAATCTGGATCAGCAAGGATTCCGCGGCGCCATCTGTTTTTATCGCTAAATGGATCCTCCTCTTCAACTTCCTCAATTATTGTATTTTCATCCCCATCTCCATCCTCAGATTCTGTGGAAGAGTCATTTTCGTATACTTCAGATTCAAGATCCAGACCAGCTTCTGTCATGCCACTTGATTCGCCATATATTCCAGGCATGGTATGTGGTTCTTGATAGGAATGTCTTCCGGAAGGGGGTTTCTTGGGAGTGGTATATTCCTCCACATCTCCACTTTCTCTAACTTCTTGAAGACGGTGCTTTTCATCTGCAATTTTGAGGATGAGTATTTCAATCTCTTTTTGATGTTTGTCGAGATCCTTCTTTGGCACGAGCCCAAGACTTAACCATTGTTTGAGATCTTCGTGCTCTTTTTCCAACTTTCTTAATCGTTCACTTTTCAGATTCATTTTCTTATGCCTTATTTCAAAAAAATTTAAGAAGCTACAAAAGTTTCGTTAGCTTACAAAATTTGCTAAATATTGAAAAGTTATACTTTTTATCCTTTTGTTTTTCCTATGCATCAAGGGTAAATAAAAAAACAACTTTTTATTTGTCTGCACCTGTGTTATAGAAAATATTTAATACGGTGGCTTATGTTTAACTATGCAAATCTGTCGAATATTGATTATATCGAAAATTTATATTCTCAGTTTCTAGACAATCCCGACTCGGTTGATTCATCGTGGAAGCACTTCTTTAATGGAATGAAATTTTCTGAAGAGCAGGTGATCACTTCGGGGTGTTCGAACGGAGTAAGTTCTGAGCTGCGTGTCCTTTCTCTTATCCACGCATACCGCGTATATGGATATTGTGCTGTGCATTGGAATCCTATTTGTACGACAGAGAATAAGGTTCCAAAAGAGCTCTTTCTAGAGACTCATAAGCTTTCTGAAGCTGATCTAGAAAATGAATTTTCCACATATGGATTTCTTGATCGGGCCAGCGCTCCACTCAAAGACATTATCGCAGCACTTGATTGTACCTATACAGGCAAGGTAGGGATTGAGTATATGGATAGGAATAACTGTGATTTAGAGGCGTGGATTCAAGAGCGGATTGAACCCAATTTTGAATGTAATTTTTCGACCGCAGATAAGAGACGTATCTTAAGTGATCTCAACCGTTCAGAGGTTATGGAATCGTTTATTCAAATGAAATACCCCGGTCAAAAGCGATTCTCCTTAGAGGGGGGAGAAACACTGATTCCTATCATAACCGAGATTTTAGATACGGGTTCTAAGCAAGGGGTAAAAGAAGTGATGATTGGGATGGCTCATCGGGGAAGACTCAATGTCCTTGCGAATGTGCTTGGCAAATCGTATGAGATGATCTTCCGAGAGTTTGAAAGCGATTACATTCCCGAATCGGTTGAAGGAAGTGGTGATGTAAAATATCACTTAGGCTATGAATCAGATGTGAAGACTCCGAGCGGAGGAGAAGTTCATGTAGGTCTTTGTTGTAATTCGAGTCACCTTGAATCAGTAGATGGCGTGCTCGAAGGAAGAGTTCGCGCACTTCAAGAGATCAAGGCCAATAGCAAAACTGATTCTATTGTCCCAATCCTCATTCACGGCGATGCGGCATTTTCTGGTCAGGGAGTTGTTTACGAAACTTTACAACTTGCCAAGCTTAAAGGTTATAGCACAGGAGGCACAATTCATATCATCGTGAATAATCAAGTTGGTTTTACAGCTAGGCCTAATGAATCCCGTTCTACAGTACACTCATCAGATATTGGAGCAGCTTTTGGGATTACTGTGTTTCACGTCAATGCGGAAGATCCCGAATCGTGCGTATTTACAGCAAGACTTGCTATGCAATTGCGACAGCAGTTCTCAACAGATGTGATTATTGAGATGAATTGCTATCGAAAATATGGTCACAATGAAACAGACGAGCCGAGCTTTACCCAGCCGCGTATTTACAAGATTATTAAGAAGAAAAAAAATATAAGAGACTTGTATCGAGACCATCTGATTGAAAGCAATATTTTAGAAGAAGGTGTAGTCAAAGCTTTAGAAACAGAATTTAATCAGAGTCTAAACAAGGCCTTTAAATTAACCCAGTCATCAAAGCAAGCACAGGGGCAAGTGAAGACTATTGACATGAGAAAAAGCTCAATTGACGAATTTTTCAAACCAGAAAAGACTGCAGTAAATAGAGATACTTTACTGAAACTTGCTGAATCTTTTTGTACAATTCCCGAAGGGTTTAATATCCATCCTAAGCTCATGCGAATTATTAGCGACCGGATGAAGATGATAAAAGGGAACCCTGGTGAATATATTGTTGATTGGGGAATGGCTGAGACCCTGTGTTATGCATCTCTTGTTGCTGAAGGGATCCATGTACGTCTATCAGGACAAGATAGTGCTCGTGGAACCTTCTCTCATCGCCATGCTATCTTAGTGGATCAAGACACAGAACAGCGGTATAACCCACTCGCTCATCTTAGTGAAAATCAAGCAAAATTCGATGTCTACAACTCTCATCTTTCTGAATATGCAGTGATGGGCTTTGAATTTGGCTACAGTATCTCCTACGATAAATCTCTCATCATTTGGGAAGCTCAGTTTGGAGATTTTGCTAACTGTGCACAAGTGATGATCGATCAATATATCGCCACTTCTGAGCAGAAGTGGGATACGCGAAGCTCGGTTGTTCTTATGCTCCCACACGGTCATGAAGGGATGGGGCCTGAACATTCCTCAGCAAGGATTGAGAGGTTTTTGCAACTGGCAGCTGAAGAAAATATGCAGATTGTCTATCCTACATCTCCAGCGCAGCTCTTTCATATCTACAGGAGGCATGGACTGAGCGATCATAAACATCCACTTGTTGTATTTTCACCAAAAATGGTCCTCCGATATGCTCCAACGCTTAGCTGCTTTGCCGATTTCTATGAAGGAAGTTTTCAAGAAATTATTGACGATCAAGTAACGAAACCCAGACGACTCTTGTTCTGTTCAGGAAAAGTCTATTATGACCTTGCTGTAGAGCGAGAAAAAAGACAAATAAGTGACATCGCAATTGTACGTATTGAGCAGCTCTATCCCCTGCATATGGATACACTCAAAGCAACTATAGAAAAGTACAAAGGGGTTGAAGAGTGCTATTGGGTGCAAGAAGAACATCGCAACGCAGGAGCTTGGACTTACATCAGTCCGATTCTAAAAGAGCTGCTTCCAGAGAAAGTTAAATTTGATTATATAGGAAGGGAGGTTGGTGCATCCCCAGCAGCTGGGACACATGCTCTGCATAAATTAGAACTTGAAAAATTTTTAAATCAGGTGTTTTCAAAGTGAAAGTAGAAATCAAAGTTCCTTCATCTGGAGAATCAGTTACAGAAGCTACCATCGCACAAATCATAAAGCCTAACGGGTCATTTGTGAACATAGACGATGAACTGCTCGAGCTAGAAACAGACAAAGTGAATCAAGTAATCTATGCTCCTGATACGGGCACTCTTCAGCTGACCATTAAGTTGGATGACAAGGTGACCATTAATCAAGTAATAGGCACCATTGATACCGAAGGAAGAGGGAAGGTCATACCGCCACCAGCTTCAACTTTCAAACCAAAGAAAGAAGAGGAGCTAGCCTCAAAAGGAGAGCCTGTACAAGAAGGAACAGTCAGACATACTACCGAAAGTTTTATTGCATCTCTAAGTGAAGATAAGAGAGCTCCACCACCAGAACCCAAGACAGAAGCGTTAAAGGCCGCACCAAAAAACCAGAAAGGACAAACGCGCACACGGATGAGCGGCCTTCGTCGTATTATTGCAAAAAAATTAGTCGAAGTCAAAAATCAAACAGCTATGCTCACAACCTTTAATGAAGTGGACATGACTAAGGTAATCGAGATTCGGAAAAAGGAAAAGGAAGATTTTCAAAAGAAATATGGTGTGAAGTTCGGCTTCATGTCTTTCTTTGTAAAAGCAGCCGTTTGCGCACTTAAAACTGTCCCCTCAATTAATTCTTTCATCGATGGGGATGAAATTGTACAAAATCATACGTATCATATTGGATTAGCTGTCTCGACAGAAAAAGGGCTGATGGTCCCTGTGATTCGCGATTGTGATCAACTCTCTTTTGCAAGGATTGAACAGGAGCTCAAAGAATTTGCTTTTAAAGCAAGAGAAGGGGGAATCTCTATTGATGATCTGCAAGGAGGGTGCTTTACTATTACAAATGGAGGGGTTTTTGGATCACTTCTTTCTACACCGATTATTAATCCTCCACAAAGTGCAATTCTCGGTATGCACGCGATTCTCAAGCGACCCATTGCCATTGATGATAAAGTGGTAATTCGTCCTATGATGTATCTCGCCCTTAGTTACGATCACAGAAACGTTGATGGCAAAGAGGCTGTCACGTTCCTTATGCATATGAAAGAGAATCTTGAAGACCCTGAACGCCTTATGCTGGATCTTTAACATGAAACAATTTGACGTTGTAATTATCGGATCGGGACCAGGTGGGTATGTCGCAGCCATTCGTTGCGCTCAACTGGGTTTAAAAACGGCCTGTATTGAACAGTCTTCCACACTTGGAGGCACCTGCCTCAATGTTGGCTGTATCCCCTCAAAATCACTACTTCAATCCTCAGAGCTTTATTACACAATCAATCACAAAGCAAAAGAGCATGGGATTGACATCCAAAATCACTCCTTTAATTTTGATCAAATGATGGTTCGAAAATCCAAAGTGATTGCAGGATTTAACATGGGGATTACTGGATTATTTTCAAAAAATAAGATTACATCAATTAGGGGCACCGCATCCTTCGTGAATGCAACAACGCTTAAGGTTGGTGGGGAAAAAGTTGAAGCAAAAAATATCGTCATCGCTACAGGATCGATGCCCATTTCTCTTCCATTTTTAGAAGTAGATGAAACTCAGGTGCTCACATCAACGGGAGCCCTGTCTTTGAAAAAAGTCCCTCAAACAATGATAGTCATCGGAGCAGGGGTAATCGGAGTTGAGCTCGGATCGGTTTACCAAAGACTAGGCACAGAAGTCACTTTTATTGAGTTTTTCGATCAAGTCTGTCAGTCACTTGATACAAGTGTATCACAAGCCCTAGAGCAACTACTATCGAAGCAGGGTATGAAGTTTTTGCTGTCTTCCAAAGTAATTGGAGCGAATAAGACTCCATCTGGGGTTGAGCTCAGAGTTGAGGGCCCAGATCACTCAAAAAGCACTTATCACGCAGAAGCTGTCCTTGTTGCGATCGGACGCCGTCCCTATACAGAGGGGCTTGACCTAGACAAAGTTAATATTACCCTAACAGACAAAGGATTGATTGGAATCGATGGATTTTTTCGCACATCAAACTCCCATATCTACGCAATCGGCGATGTCGTCGATGGACCTATGCTTGCACATAAGGCCTCAGAAGAAGGGGTTGCAGTAGCTGAGATTATCGCTGGTAAGACGCCATATATCGAATATATGACCATCCCAAGCGTTGTCTATACCTACCCAGAAGTAGGATCCGTGGGACTAACCGAAAAGCAAGCCAACGAGATGGGGCTTCAAATAAAAACTTCAAAATTCCCCTTTAAGGCAAATTCAAAAGCGAGATGTAGCGGGGAAGATGATGGGTTTGTAAAGATGATTATTGAAGCAAATTCAGGGATAATTATCGGAGTGCATATTATCGGTCCCCACGCAGGGGAGTTGATCGCAGAAGCGGGAATCGCGATCGAGAAGAAAGTAACAGCGGTAGAACTCGGAAATCTTTGTCACGCTCATCCAACGTTATCAGAGGCTCTCAAAGAAGCAGCTCTGATACTCTCTAAAAAAGCCATTCATATGTAGACACTCCTCATCATTTGGACCTTTCTACATGAGCGTTGTCATGAAATCAGATCAGTTTTGTTCTTTTCAGAGCTCTCATTAGATATAAGTTTGTCTAGAAATAATTGCTAAATTTATATGTGAAAGCAAATCATCTCTTCTTTCTTTTGAGTTGGTAGTTCTGAAGATATATGCAGGACGTGCTAGACGCTGCCCTTCAGTGATGAGATCTTCTGTAGACCCATGCAAATCGTGGTAATAAGCTATTTTTTTATAAAGGGTGTTTCTTTCTAGATCTGTCATTTGCGTCTGAAGAATAAAAGAATAAAGATCGCAGCTCTTTGCCTGCACAGCTTTGTGTAGTGCTGTTAATTTTTGAGATTCTGTTCTAGTGCTTTGATTCCTTAGAAGATCTAGATTAATTTTATAACTTGAATTATCAAGCTTCTTTAATGCGTTAATTATATAAGATATTGTTTCAGATTGGGGTTGATCAGAAAATAGCTTAACAAAAGCTCGAAGTTCTTCAGTTAGGTGAAAGCAGCCTTTAAATATTACAATATTATCGCTATTAGTAACACCATTTTCACGGCTAATAGCTTCTTGAACTATAGATTGTTCAATCCTGTACAGTTCCGCAATAATCATGTTGTGGTTGTGCTGAAGCGTCTGTAGAGGTGTCATATTGCTTGCTGAATTTCTAGGGGAAGATGCAGGGCGCCTGCTAGGATTGTGAATGGAGTGATTTGGGCTAGAGGACTGGAGTTGAGCAATCTCTTTCTCTATCTTTAATAATCGATCTTCAACCGTATTTAATTTAAAATGAATAGATGCCAGAATCGAATCTAAATTTCTAAACTCAGCGACTTCAGCAAGAATAGTATCTGTACGCATAAGAACGGCATGTTGAAGATCTGGTCTAGACATAATCTTTGCTATAATTTGTTGACAAGTAAGATCTTTTCTAGTGCAGGGAAAGAAGAATAGGCAATCTTCGATGAGATGATTAATTGTTTCTGCTGTTATATTGCTATTTGTAATTAAATTTTTTATGCTGAAATCTATAAAGCTTTCAAACATAGCATATTTTGCATTAATGCTATTCATTCCAACTATCGAACGACTTCCTTTAGATTCTAGATCCTGAACTACAAATTTAAAAAAATCTAGTCTGATTTTTCTTCCTGCATTTGCCGCTAAATGACTAGCTCTATCTTGTACAAGAGTTCTCAATGCGTGATTCGAATCTAATAAGTTCTGATTAATTTCATCTATGAGTTGATCTGTCTTTACACCGCTGGTAACTGCATTTTTTTGAGAGCAATCAATGAGCAGATGTTTATTCTGGTTTGCTTGATCATTGACTGCATCTTCTAAACAACCAAAAGAGCTATAAGCTTCTGAAGCTTTGACAAAAGCAACAGCTTTTTTCTCGAAATCGTGGCTAGCAGCAGTGGCTGATCTATTGTGATACATGCTAAAGATTTTCAGTACTAGAGGAGTAATAACTGTTACAAAAAGAATTACCTTTACTACTGTAAATAATGCTATAAAAATACATTTAATAAATATTTCGATAACTTTGACAATTATTCCGCCTTCCCATGTACCGTCAGTGTCTTTGTTATAAGATCCTATTACATCAATGAAATAATAATCAAATGTTGTAAAAAAATCAATATGATATGACGCACTTCCTCTGGGGTATAGAAGCAGTTTATATGCTTCTAATTGATTTACAGTAACTGTATGCATTACGCCCGTCATTGGGACGTCCTTGTTATTATATCAAATACTAATATAATGATATTTGTTTTAATAAACACGTTTTTTATCTATATAATCCTTAATTAATCGCTTAATAGCTCGTACAATAATATATACGCCAGCTCAGATCTTGTCGAGGGTAAGAAACTTACCTCTAGTACACAAAAAGAACTCATGACACAGAATATTCTATAGTATGTTACTCAGTTGCAAGAGAGTTTTGTCTAAAAGAGATTGTCATCATTAAAAATACAATCAAAGTCTCTCGCTCTTCCGGAGTCACATCCTCGAAAATACTCTTAGGCATTGCTACTGTATAGCCCAGAGTGATCTCAGCATCATCTAACGGATGGTCAGTCTCAGTATTTGTCTCCGGAGTCACATCCTCGAAGGCATTCCCTCTATAGTTCATATGAAGGAGAGCGGTCTCCTCGGCATTGCTAGTTTGATTAAGATTCAATAATTGATTAATTATTGTTGATAGATTTAATAAAGGACTATTTCTTGCATTGTCACTCTGATACTGAAGAGCTATTTCCTTGTAAAAGTTTACTTGTTCCAATTCTCCCATTTGCTTCAACAGAATAGATTCGTAAAGAGGCTTGTTCTGTTGTACAAGAGCGTTTTTTAGTGCTTCAAGCTTTTGATATTCTGATCTACATGACGATTTAATTACAATCTCTTGATCAATTGGATGAATTCTAAGCATCTTCTTATCAAACTCCTCTTGACTCTGAAACAATTCCATGAGTGATTGCATTTCTATCTCTAGTTTATTAGATTGTTCGTTGCATTTAGTAACCTCCTTCATCAAAGATAGGCTAATGCTTTCATAGTGTTCAAGAACTAGATTCATTTGATTGTTGAGCTGATTATCGTGCGCTAGCAAACCTCTATTTATAATCTGTCCTGTTTGATTCATAGAAAGAGTTACATCTTTAGATGTGTTAGTCTGGCCTATCTTCAAAGAACCTCTTATTGTTTGAATATCATATTCTTGCGTCACTTTTCTTGTTTTATGGTTGTGATCTCTAACACCGAATAGAGTATCAACATGCTGGGTTATTCTTTCTAATATCTCCTTGCTATCATGTGCAGAAACACTAGACTGGTTGTTCAATAATTTTTGTTCCTTATCAAGAGCACAGATAGTATTTTGGAGATCTTCTTGAATTTGCAATCTTTCGTTTGTGAGTGAGGTGAAGAGCTTTTCTTGTGTACACAGACGAGTATTTATCGATTCTTGAATCTTTGTTAGGTTTCTCAAATCAGAAATTTTATCAAGAAGAGCCTTTTTATGCCTAAGAGCAGTGCTTTGAATTTCTGGATCAGATAAAATTTCGGTCGTAATTTGATGACGAATCTGTTTAGCAAAATCTTCTCGAATATGTGGCATAAAGTTTAGGTAACTATCGACTATATAATCAATATAATCTTTCGTTAGGCCGCCATTTACTCGTAGGTTATGTATCATTGTGTTCTTGAAAGCTTCAGCAGCAGCTAAAGAAGCATTATTTTTATTCAACTCCATCCGAATAGGGCTACCTTGAACAGCTAGATCCTGAACTGCAACTCTGAAGAGGTTTAGTATTTCCTCTTTCTTTGTATCTGCAGGTAACTGGCTTGCTTTATCTTGTAAAACAGCCGCCCATTGCTGAGATGTATCTAATAAGTTTTGACTAGTTGTAGCTTCGATGTGAGCTTTTTCTACGTTGTATTGTATTGCATCTATCTGAGTGCAATTAATGCGTGCTACTTGAGATTGATTTGTTTGATTTTTTTGTGCATGAACCAAATTACCAAGATAGGCGTGTTCTTCTGATGCTTTAGCAAAAGCAATAGCTTTTTCCCTGAAACTCTGGTTCATCAGAGCGTTTTTTTTATTTATACAAATACTTATTAATTTTAGCGAGAGGGGAATAACTAGTGATAAAGCAATAGGAATTTTCAGTAAGTTAATTACTACTAGAATAAAAAATTTAGCAAATACCTCGATAACTTTGACGATTGAGTTCCCTCTCCATGAACCGTCATTACTTCTGTGATAAGATCCCGTTAAATCAATATAAGAAGGATCAAATGTTGTAAAAACATCTATATGGTATGCAACCTTTGGGTTAGGATATAAAGTCTGAATATGAGAATCTACTTGATCAATAGAGTTGTTTTGAATTGTATTAGACATGTTAATAACCCCTGACTATATTTATATTTATTATTATTACAAGCTACATTATACAGAAATTGTTAATTTAAATAAACAATTATGTATTAGTTATACTTATACAACGATATTATAAGATCTCAAAGCAAAAGTCCTGATGCTCTTTACAAAATAAACCCATCCTATTTCATACTAATTGCTATATGTATCAATGAGAGTAGATTCTCGCTTTTCTTTAGGTTTCTAGTTGTAAATAAGCAGAGTTTTGAAAAAATGAATCAAAAATGATTTTGTGTGTAATGAAAATATTATTAATATCAATCTTATACTAAATTATCGGAAGATCTATGCTTTTCGTCTTGTATTCCAATATCAGATCTAGCATCGATAGACGAGCTGTTATTTGATTAGATTTTTCGATGCAATGAATATTTTCTATATGTACAGAGTCTTCAATGGAGAGCAACTCATCGCAAGCTGAATCATAGGACTGTTCCAGAGCTTCTAGTCGAGCAATCAGACCAGGATTGATAATATCTCCTGTGGCATTTAGAGAGAGTGGTACCTTTTGAGCATCAGAAGTCTGTACTATGTGATATACGGGCTTGAAGTAATCTATGAGTTCTGCGTGAATAACAATTTCTTCGGAAAATACTCTTGAAGTACAGGGATGATCTCTAACACCGAATAGAGCATCAAGATTCTGAGTTAATATTTCTCTTCTTTTGATGTTATCATCTTGAGTACCAATAATGAATTTCCTTTGCGTTAGCACTCCGACCTTATTGAGTGTAAGTGTGATATTAGCAATCGTTTGACTAGTCTTTGTAATCTCTGATTGAATTCGAGTTATTTGTGCCTTAATTATGGAAACCTTCCTTTTTTGTATCTGCAATTTATCCAGTAGAGGCTGCCGCACCTCTTGTAATTTTTTGCAAGCAAAGAGTTCTTTATGACAAGAGTGTGCCCTCTGAAGAACAGAGGTTTGAATTTTTGGATCAGATAGAATTTCGGTTCTTATTAAGTCACGAACAGTGTCTTTAACATTTCGCTTAAGATATGGCATGAAACTGATGTAACTCTTTACGATATAATCAATGTAATCTTCCGTTAGATTCCCATTCCTTCTTATGTGATGTATCACTGAGTTCTTGAAAGCCTCAGCAGCAGCCACACCAGCAGTGTCTTGATGCCACTGAATCTGATCAGGGGTACCTATAAAAACTAGATTTTGAAGTTCCACTTGGAAGAAGTTTAATAGTTCAGCTCCGGTTGTACTTTCAGGTAATGTGATTGCTTTATTTTGTAAACAGTCTGCCCATTTGTTGGAGGCATCTATTACGTCTTGATACGTTATACCTGATCCTTGATCAGTCTCTATTTTAGATTGAGACTCTTGCTCATGATGTGTCTCTACCAAATTACCAAGAGAGTCGTATTGTTCCGAATTACAAATAAAACCAATAGGGTAGTATTTTTCTGCTGCTTTAGAGTAAGCAATAGCTAGTTTTTTCAAATCCTGGATAGCAAAATAAGATTTTCTATTTTGATATACACTAATACCTTTTAATACTAGAGGTGTAATGATTGATACAAAAAGAATAATTTTTACTGATGTAATTAATAATGTAATAATACACTTAGTAAAAACCTCGACAACTTTAACAGTTGTTCCACCCATCCATGTATCGTCAGTTTTTCTGTAATAAGCCCCTTTTAAATTAATAATAGAATGATCGAATGTTGTAAAGAAATCTACATGGTATGCTTTTATTTTATAGTAAGAATCACAGTTTACTGAACTAGTCACAACTAACCCTAAAATTATATTATATTATATTTATAATTATGATTATAACATAAAGCCTTGTTATATTCAAATTTTATTTGGTCTTATACTTTTTAATTAAATAGTTGTGTTTTGATAAAAACAATTCGAATTGTTGTTAATTCGTTAGTTAATCCTATGATTCAATAGAAGAATAGGATTTCTATCGTGTATATAGCCATGTATTCTTAAGTAATCTAAATTTGATTGCTTATGAGACTCATTTTTATTGCACTTCTAGGTAAAAGACTGACCCTATCTTGTACAAGAACATTCCAGGCGTAAGCTGTCGATAATAAGTTGTGATGAAGTTCAGCTTCGATTTGAGCGATCTTTACGTTGTTTGCAATTGCATTTTTTTTAGAATAGTCAATGGGCCGTGCTATATTTTGATTTTCTAATTTTTTTTTGCGTCTGTTATATTACCGGAACACATGTGCGCTTCTGACGCTTGAGCGAAAGCTAATGCTTTTTTCTTAAAATCGCAGCGATCAACAGTAGCCTCTCTATTTTGATACACGTTAATACCTTTCAATACTATAGGAGTAATTATTGTTATAAAAAGAATAATTTTAACTGATGTAATTACTAATATAATAATAAATTTAGCGAAAATCTCGCAAACTTTAATAGTGATACTACCTTTCCATGTACCGTCAGTTTTTCTATTATAACTCTTTTGTAAATGAACGAAAGAATGATCAAGTGTTATGAAAAAATCTAAATGGTCTGATTTATGACCTTAGGGTATAGAAGCAATCTATGGGCAGCTAGTTGATCTTCAGAAATCCCATGTATCAGGATAGATATTATACATTCCTTACTTTAAAACACCGAATCAGCAGAGTGGTTTATTTTGTGTTGTTATCTACTCCCAAACTAGATACCGAACTCACTGATACTTTTTCAATATCAACGAGCCTATCAGTGATAGCTTGATGTATGAGCTCTCTTTTCTTTGAGGAACTGTCTATGAACATGGATTGCAAATTAAACTTATCTGTAGAGTCATGTTGATCAGGTATTTTTTCATTCAGTTCCTTTATTTCTTCCTCTGTCATTTGATTATTAAGAATAAAAGAGTAAAGAGCTTTACTCTTTGCATGAACAGCTTTTTGTAGTGCTGCAAGTTTTTGGGATTCTGTTCTAACAGTCTTAAAGTCTAGGTGCTCTGTCTTCATTCTACAAAACCCTTCTTTAGAAAAAAGTCCAGTATCAAGAGTTGAATTTTTAATTCCCTCAGATATCTCAGCTATAATACCAGTTTGAGGTTGAACGGAAAATACTTGAATCAATGATAAAAGCTCTTCGTGCAGTTGACAAACTCCTTGACGCATTACAGTGCCATCATGGTTAATCTTACCCTCTTCACGGGCAGTGGCTTCTTGCTTGATAGAGCCTGCAAGAGAGTTAAGATCACTAAGAATCTCATTATGAGTCTTCTTAAGCTCATCTAGACGTGTAACTAGACCAGCATTTATAACATCTCCTCTATTATTTTTAGAAAGAGGTGCGTCTTTCGCACTAGCTTGATGAGTAACGCAATATACAGGGGGTAATTTGCCATCTGAGGAATATCTAACCTTTTTTAGAACATTAAGGTTTGTTATATCTATATTACAGTCTCTAATACCGTATAGATTATTGATATTAGTTATTAATAAATCTTTTCTATAAACATCATTACACCCTTCATTTAAGCAATTACCAATAACCTGTTGAGCATCTAGGATATCTGCTTCAGTTTGATTGATGGTTGTTTCGAGAGCTAAGATCTGATTTTCATATGCTATTAATTTAGCATCAATATCAGCATGAAGAGATTTTATACTTCTAAGGTCTGAAATTTCATTAAGAATATCTTGTTGACGCATAAGAGCAGAGTATTGAATGGTTAGATCAGAGGTAATGCTGTTTACAACTGAATCGTAAAGTTCCTTTCGTTCCATAGGTGGAAAGCACTCTAGATAACTATTTATGATCGAATTAATTTCGGACCCTGTTATATGTCTATTTCTTTGTAATCTATCTATAGTTAATCTTTTGCAAGCTTCAGCAAAAGCTATTCGAGCATTAGTTACATTAATGTTAAATTTAGAAGGAGCTCCTCTGAGTACGATATCTTGAACGGCACATTTGAAAAAGTTTACTCGTTCTTCTTTGTTTGTACTTGTATCTAAATGCCTTGATTTATCTTGTATAAGAGCGCTCCATGCGTAAGATGTATCTAATAATTCTTGATGAATTTTAGCTTTGATTTGAGCTGTCTTTACATTTGTTTTAACTGCATTTTTTTGAGAATAATTAATGGGAAGTACTGTAATTGTCCTTGTTTGTTCATCTGCGGTTATCAAATTACCGAGAGAGATATGCGCTTCTGAAGCTTTCATGAAAGCAACAGCTGTTTTTTCAAAATATTGATTAGAGTTAATAATTTTTCTGTTTTGATACCGGCTAATACCTAGAAGTACTAACGGGGTAATTACTGTTACAGTCAGAGTAAACTTCACGACAACAACTATGACTGTAACAATAAATTTAGAAAATATCTTGACAACTTTCAAAGCTATTCCCGTCCAGGTGCCATCACACCCTCTACTATAAGTCTCTTTTAACCCGATAAAATCATGATCAAGTGTTGTTAAGAAAGGTATTAGGTATGATTTCCCTAATTTAGGATGCAGAATAAGTTGATATCTTTCTAATTGGTTATCAGGAATTCCTTGTGTGATATTCATTATGACAGTCCTGTTTTTATATTATTAAAACTTCTTAATTAATAAATTATTGATTCCATTTTAATTTTTTCAAGTTTTAAGATTGTGTCAAACATACCATTTGTTGTTCTGTTATAAGATTCTTTGATATTAATAAAAGAATAATCAAATTTTTTCAAAAAATTTGAATGATATGATTTATTCGCTTTGGGATATAAAAGCGATTGATATTGAGTTGATTGATCTCCATTAATGTTATTTACTACTACAGACATTATACAACTCTTATAATTGCATTATTAATTTCAAAATTAGTTACGTTGTAATACCAGGGTTTTTATAACATATAATTATAATGTAATGATTAGTTTATTTCAATAAAATAATTTACACGTTTGTTTTAGTGTGTTTATATAATATGATGAAATCTATTGGAACAAACTAGTAAATAATTGGTTTTTCTTTGCAAATAAGATGCTGTAGATATATTTATATTCATTAATTCCATGGTTATCAGTGCCCTAACAAGTCAGTGCTACTGAGTAAATACATGGAAAGTTCATTTACAGTACTGAAATGTCTTAATTGAAGACTAATCCAAATGGGGTGATACAGTGAATAGAAACAGTAAATAATTACTAAGAGTGAGTTTAACTATTTCGTATTATAGGAAAAGAAATTCCTTAAGAGTGATAAAGGCATTTGAGATATGGCTTGTACTGATGGATAAAGGTCAAAGAAAAACTAAATAGTTTGCCTTTTTTATTCATTTTCCTGTTTAATAGTCATAAAAGTTACAAAATGGGAGTGCACATGGCTAAACTTATTTTTAATGAAGACGAGGAATTTGATCTTGCTGAAAATGCTCCGATCAAACCTTATTGTGAAGATTCAGGAGTTCCCTTTGCCTGTGAAGAGGGCGTCTGTGGAACGTGTGTGATTGAAGTCAGAAAAGGGATGGAGAATCTTTCGGAATTTACTCAAGAGGAGATCGACTTTTTAGGAGAGAAAGGTACGGAAAGGCTCGCCTGCCAATGCTTTCTCAAAAGCGGTTGCGTTAAGGTGGAATTCTGATGAATAAGAAGATTGCTAGAGGGATGACCATTGAGAAAATTTTTACTGAATTCCCGGATAAAAGTCAGAAGCTGAGTCAAGAGATTACGAATGCAGGACTCCACTGCATCGGTTGCTCGGCGGCGACCTGGGAGACGCTTGAAGCTGGCATGTATAGCCACGGATTTTCAGATGAACAGATCGATGATCTTGTAAAAAGACTTAATGAGATTTTGGAAGAAGTCGTCGATGCGAAAAATATCACTGTGACAAAGCGTGCTGCAGATAAATTTCTCGCAATCCTTAAAGAAGAAGGCAAGCATGGTTGGGGATTACGCTTTTCCGATAAGCCAGGGGGCTGTGGAGGATTTGAGTATCAGCTTGATTTTTCTGAAAAAGCTCTTTCTACTGACGACGTCTTTTATTCCAATGGAGTAGATATTCATGTGAATCACAAGCTAAAAGGCAGGCTTCTCGGTGCAGTTATTGATTTTCTTGATGGACTTAATGGATCAGGATTTAAAGTCAGCAACCCTAATGTCAAGGGGTCATGTGGCTGTGGAAACTCCTATAGCTATTAAAAAATCAATAGGGGATAGAGTATACTAGAAGCAACATAAGGAACTGGTTAAGTCTATATTTCTGGAGCTGGGGTAGAGGGGAAAAGTTCTTTTATGTCCATCTCCATTCTCTGAGTAGGATGCTCTTATAGTTTCTTTATATAAGAATTAGTTCTGCTGTTGTACAGCAAGAGTTTGCTTATCTTAAGGCATCATATCTCTTCCTCAAAAGTCTTCATTCTATCTATGACATATTCTTGTAGATACGGTAAGATCCTCTGTTAAAGATAGATTAGCGTTAACGGAATTAATATTTGCTTGATCTGCATGGCCTTGAGCTACTAGACTTTGAACTGCATATTCGAAGAACTCATTTTTATCAAAGGATATGCAGTTGGTATTCTCAGAGGCTTTCTTGATTACAAGATCTCTCCATGCTTCAGCTGCAACGATTAAGTTATGATGAAGAGTAGATCTATCCTGGAATGACCGTATGGTATTTCTAAGAGAGTGCGCGTTAGAACAAACGTTAATAAGTTCCATTTTACTCTGATCAGATTGATAACCTACTGCCATTTTTACATTACCGAGAGACATATGCGCTTCTGATGCTTTAACGAGAGCAATAGACTTTCTAATGAAATCTTTGTTACAATCATTATTCTCTTTATTTTGATAAAAGCTAACAGCTATAAGTACTAGAGGAGTAATGATTGTTACAGCAAGAATTATCTTCCCTGTTGTAATTAATAGTATAATTATTAATTTAGCAGATTTTTTTCCAATTTTAGCCATTTGGCCATCAGTATCTTTTAGAGAAATGAATTGATAATCGAATCTTGTAAAAAAATCGGTATTACATGAGTTCATCAACTTAGGGTATAGAATCTGACTATACATTTCGTTTTTATCGAGTGACATGGATACTGACATGATAGGATTTCCTATGTTAGAAGTTCTTATCTATAAAAACCAGGAATTTATTACCGTTAATATTTTAATTACAATTGTATAGGTTTCTTATCCTTGGAATGTTTGTATGATATTTCTATAAAAGTGGATGTTAGTACAATCGTTAATAAGTACGCCATCACTCTGATATACTACAATCTGTACATTACCGAGAGAAATAGTCCTGCTCTTTTAGTCTTTTACTAGCGGAAATCTCCTGGTTTTGATAGTCGCTAGCAGCTTGCAATGTTCTACCATCAGTAGTGCTGTTATAAGTTCCTTTTAAATCAATAAACTCACAATCCAATATTTTAAAAAAAACTTAGAGTTATATGATTTTTTAGGAGTAGGGTGTAGCATCTCACTATACAATGCTTGCTTATCGATGGATATTATAAATGACATTAGGTATGACCCTCTTTTATAATTTTGTATCAATTATACATTCAATACATATTTTATTACAAAAAATATTTATAATAATTGAGATAAATTTATTTAATTCATTTTTTATATAAGAACTAGCGAAATCCTTATCTATAAGGGTCAGCCCATAAAACTATCTCAGCGTTAATCTGATTCATATTCATTTTATCTGTATGACCTTGATTTACTAGAGTTTGAGTTGCATATTTAAAGAACTCATGTTGATCGAACAATACGTTGCCCTCTTCATTACCAACATTAGATCGATTCTTTATAATATCTCCCCATTCTTTAGATGTCACTACTAAGTTGTAATGCAGCGTAGCTTGATCTTGATAGCACTTTATGCTATTTCTAAGAGCGTTAGGGTTAGTAGAATCCTTAATATTCATTACTTTATCCTGATGCATTAGAGCATTGTATGCATCTTTTGCATTACCAAGAGAGATGTGTGCTTCTGATGCTTTAACGAAAGCAATAGCCTTCCTCTTTAAATCTTTGTTATTAGCAGTAATTTTTCGGTTCTGATAGACACTAACAATTTCTAAGACTAGAGGGGTAATTATTGTTAAAACAAGAACTGCCTTTATTGCTGTAAGTGATATTATAGCAACTAGTTTAATAAATATTAAAAAAACTGTACGTACTTTTTTATCAGTATATAATAAGCTATCATCAGTGCTATTACAGGTTCCTTTTAAATCAATAAACTCATAATCCAATGTTTTAAAAAACTTAGAGTTATATGATTTTTTAGGAGTAGGATGTAGCACCTCACTATACAATGCTTGATTATCGATGGGTCTTATAAATGGCATTAGTTATGATCCTCTTTTAGAATTTTGTATCAATTATACATTAAACACACATTTAATTACAGTAAATATTCTAATAATTAGTGCAAAAATTTATTTAATCCATTTTTTATATAAGAATTAGAGAAATCCTTATCTAGAAGGGTCAGTCCATTAAAAACGGAATCTTAGAATCAATTCATATTGTGTCTCATTCAATAAACAGCTATAGATTGATAAAGTAACTTATTAACCTAGGTCTGTTTATACTGTACTGACCATTAGGTTAGAATACTGTATCGAAGTAAACTAGTTTTTTCTCCCCCTCTCGCTCATCCACTAGTAGTAACTCCTTCAGTAGATCCTGTCGTCGGTAGCTTCTCCATCGACAGCTTCTCCATTATCTCCTCCGGCAGCGTCTCCATTATCTCCTCCGACAGCTTCTCCAGCAGCTCCTCCATCAGATCCTTATTCAGCTCCGCCATCAGATCCTTCTTCAGCTCGGCCATCAGATCCTTCTTCAGATCCTCAGACAGAGTCTGACTCTTCGATAGACCATCCAACAGCTCCTTTATTAGATTCTCCGTCATCGTCTTCACTACCTCCTCAGGCAGTTGCTCCACTCGAACCCTCACTTGCTCCGTTATTAGATCCTTAAATAGCCTCTTATATATCCCCTTAAATACGTCCCTTAAACACTGCCCTTCCTCCTTCACTCGAGCCTCATACATCTCCTTCACTTGAGCCTCAGACATCTCCTTCACTCGAGCCTCAGACAGCGCCTCTAATAACTCCTTCATTACAGTAGAATTACAGAACACAAACCCCTTCACAAGCGCCTTCAATTGAGGAGTTTTCGACTCATCTTCAAGTAGCACTTTCAATACAGAATTATCGTCGAATTGTATGAAATCTTCCTTTTTTCGTACTTTTGTTGATGCAGTAAAATCCTCTTTCAAAGCTAGACGAGCCTCCGGCAGCTCATCCACTGCAGTATCCTCTAATTGTATGAGAGCTTCCTCTCTTCGTACTTTTGTTGATACAGTAAGATCCTCTTTCAAAGCTAGACGAGCATTAGTCTGATTAATATACATCCTTTCTAGACAGCCTTGATCTGATAGAGTTGTAACGGCATATTCAAAGAACTCATTTGCATCGAAATGAGCTTGAGAGTCCTCTTTTTTGGCGATAAAACCCTCGCTTCTAGACCTTACAACATCTCTCCATTCGTTAGATGTAACTATTAAGTTATGATGAAGTGTAGCTTTGTCGTGACATAAATGTATGGTGTCTCTAAGAGCGTGGAGGGTAGTAGGATCATTAATATTCATTACCTCACTCTGATTAGATAGCTCTGCTACTGCTGTTTGTACAGTACCAAGAGAAAAGTGTGCTTCTGATGCTTTAACGAAAGCAATAGCCTTCCTCTTCAAATCTTTATTACCAGTAGTAACTTTTCTGTTTTGATAGACGCTAACAGCTTCGAAGGCTAAAGGAGTAATTATTGTGATAAAAAGAACTAACTTTACTGAGTTAAGTAACAGAAGGACAAATATTTTAATAGATATTTTAAAAATTTTAACTACTGTTTTTTCCGTTCCTCTATAAGTTTTTTTTACATCAATACACTTATGATCCAATGTTGTAAAGAACTTATAGGTGCATGAGCTCTTCGGTATAGGGCGTAGAATCTCATTATAAAAGGTTTGTTGATTGGAATGTATTGTAGATGACATAAGATATGATCCTGTAGTATAATTTATATCAATAATACATTAAATACATATTTTCTTACAATAAATGTTCTATATAATTAAAGAAAATTTATTTAATCCATTTTTTATATAAGAACTAGCAAAATCCTTAACTAGAAGGGTCAGTCCATTAAAAACGAAATCTTAGAATCAGTTCATATTGTGTTTCATTAAATAAACAGATATAGGTTAATAAAGTAACTCATTAACCTAGGTCTGTTGATACTGTACTGACCATTGGGTTAAAATACTCCCTCGAAGTAAACTAATTTTTCCTCCCCCTCTCGCTCATCCACTAGCAGTGACTCCTTCACTAGAGCCCTCGTCAGCTCCTCTACTTTCTCATCTATTAGATCCTCCTCTAGACCCCCCTCCACTATATAGTCTAGGATCGGCGTTAGCTGCTTCACTTCAGTCTCCTCATCGAAGGGGCTGAGCTCTTCCTTTTTTTCTACTTTTGTTGATACAGTAAGATCCTCTTTCAAAGCTAGACGAGCATTAGCCTGATTAATATATATGCTTTCTCGACAGCCTTGATCTGATAGAGTTGTAACGGCATATTCAAAGAACTCATTTGCATCGAAAGAATGTTGAGAGTTCTGTTCATTGCTTCTAGCCCTTACAACATCTCTCCATTCCTTAGATGTAACTATTAAGTTATGATGAAGTGTAGATCTATCATGGAATGACCGTATGGTATCTCTAAGAGCGTGGAGGGTAGTAGGATCATTAATATTCATTACCTCACTCTGATTAGATAGCTCTGCTACTGCTGTTTGTACAGTACCAAGAGAAAAGTGTGCTTCTGATGCTTTAACGAAAGCAATAGCCTTCCTCTTCAAATCTTTATTACCAGTAGTAACTTTTCTGTTTTGATAGACGCTAACAGCTTCGAAGGCTAAAGGAGTAATTATTGTGATAAAAAGAACTAATTTTACTGAGTTAAGTAACAGAAGAACAAATATTTTAATAGATATTTTAAAAATTTTAACTACTGTTTTTTCCGTTCCTCTATAAGTTTTTTTTACATCAATACACTTATGATCCAATGTTGTGAAGAACTTATAGGTGAATGAGCTCTTCGGTGTAGGACGTAGAATCTCATTATAAAATGTTTGTTTCTCGGAAGATATTTTAAATGACATTAGATATGATCCTGTGTTATTATTGTGTATATATCATACATTAAACACAAGTTTAATTACAATAGTTAATTTAATTAATCTTTTATATAAGACTTATCGTAATATTATAGATCGAGAGTGTATTTATCACACCCCTTACCAAAAAGGGTCGCTCCCTTGAAAACGAACTGTTAGAAAATGTAATTAATATTCACTCTATCTGGAGGCCTTGAACTGCTAGAGTTTGAATGGAATGTTCAAAGAACTCACTTTTATTGAAACCATCCCATGTATCATTGTCTCTATCCTTTATAATATCTACCCATTCTTGAGATGTAACTAGTAAGTTGTAATGAAGCATAGCTTTTTCTTGGAAGCACTGTATGGTATTTCTAAGAAAGCGGGGGAGTAGTAGGCTTTTTAATACTTATTACTGCATTCTGATGAGAGATCTTTTCTACTGTTATTTGAACATAACCAAGAAATATGTGCGCTTCTGATACTTTAACGAAAGCAGTAACCTCCCTCTTCAAATTTCAGTTACCAGAAGTAATTCCTCTGTTTTGATAGACTCTAACAGAGTTTAATACTAAAGGAATAATTATTATTACAGAAATAACCGACTTTATTATTGCAAGTAATAGTATAGAAACTAATTTGTAAAAAAATTATATTATTTTTTATCAGTAAACCCATGATCAAATGTTGTAAAGAATTTATAGTTGTATGAGCTCTGAGGTGTACTGACAATTGGGTTAAATATCTGTTTCGAGGTAAGGTGGTTTTGTCTTCCCCACTATCTCCTTCCCTTCAGTATCCTCTGATTGTATGAAAGCTTCCTCTTTTCGTACTTGTGTTGATACAGTAAGATCACTGCTCAAAGCTAGATTAGCATTAGTTTGATTAATGTTCATTTTTTCTGAACAGCCTTGATCTGATAGAGTTGTAACTGCATATTTTATGAACCCATTTATATCGAACATATGGTAAGAGACCTCTTTTTTGCCGCTAGAATTATTGTATCTATTCATTACAACATCGCTCCATTCCTTAGCTGTAACCATTAAGTTATGATGAAGTGTAGCTTTGTATTGACATAAGTGTATGGTATCTCTAAGAGCGTGGAGGTTAGTAGGCTCGTGAATATTCATTACCTCACTCTGATTAGATAGCTCTTTTACTGCTGTTTGTACAGTACCAAGAGAAAAGTGCGCTTCTGATGCTTTAACGAAAGCAATAGCCTTCCTCTTCAAATCTTTATTACCAGTAGTAATTTCTCTGTTTTGACAGACGCTAACAGCTTCGAATACTAAAGGAGTAATTATTGTTACAACAAGAACTAACTTTACTAAGTTAAGTAATATAAGAGCTAATATTTTAATAGATATTTTAAAAATTTTAACTACTGTTTTTTCCGTTCCTCTATAAGTTTTTTTTTACATCAATGAACTTATAATCCAATGTTGTAAAGAACTTATAGGTGCATGAGCTCTTCGGTGTAGGGCGTAGCACCTCATTATAACCGTCTTGTTAATTGGAAGATATTACAAATGACATTAGAAAGGCTCCTGTGTTATAATCTATTATTTTATATTAATAAAACATTAAACACACGTTTTATTACAATAATTTATTTAGTAATTTATTAATTCATCTTTTATATAATAACTAGATTAAATATTATAGAGCTATAGTTTATTTATCACCCCCTTACCTAGAAGGGTAACTCCCTTGAAAACGAACTATTAGAATCAGTTCATATTGTGTTTTATTACTGTACTTACCATTATGTTAGACAATTGAGTCTTGTTCTAGTAATTGTGTTAATACAGCGAGATTATCTGTCAAAGCTAAATAAGCGCTAAGAGCATTAAGAGCATTAAGAGCATTAATCTTCATGCTATCTGAACGACCTTGAGCTGATAGAGTTGTAACTGCATATGCAAAGAACTCATTTTTATCGAACGTATGTTGAGCGACATCTTGTTGATCTAAAGAATCACTACTCATCCTATTACCGGGTCTAGTACCGACTCTATCCTTTACAATATCTCCCCATTCTTGAGCTGTCACCATTAAATTATGATGAAGTCTAGCTTTCTCTTGGCAGACATGTATGGTATTTCTAAAAGCTTGGGGGGTAGTATGATCCTGAGTATCAATTACCTGACTCTGATTAGATTGCTCTTCTACTGCTGTTTGTACATTACCAAGAAACATGTATGCTTCTGATGCTTTAACGAGAGCAATAGCCCTCCTCTTCAAATCTTTGTTACCAGCAGTAATTTCTCTGTTTTGACAGACGCTAACAGCTTCGAAGGCTAAAGGAGTAATTATTGTGATAAAAAGAACTAATTTTACTGAGTTAAGTAACAGAAGAGCAAATATTTTAATAGATATTTTAAAAATTTTAACTACTGTTTTTTCCGTTCCTCTATAAGTTTTTTTTACATCAATACACTTATGATCCAATGTTGTGAAGAACTTATAGGTGAATGAGCTCTGCGGTGTAGGACGTAGAATCTCATTATAAAATGCTTGTTTCTCGGAAGATATTTTAAATGACATTAGATATGATCCTGTGTTATTATTGTGTATATATCATACATTAAACACATTTTTTATTGCAATTAAATAAATACCTATCTATTGGGTTAAATCTCTGATAATCAGACTTCTTCCTGTTCTATTAGTTCTGTTGATACAGTAAGATCCTTTCTCAAAGATAGAGTATCGTTAATATAATGAGTATTCATTATACCTATACGTTTTTTAGATATTAGGGTTTTTACTGCATATTCAAAGAACTTTTTTTATTGAATAACCGATAATCGTCTCTAGACTTTATAATATCTACCCATTCTTTATCTGTAACTAATTCAGCAAAAAATTATACACTTTTTTTATTAGTTCAGTTATAAGCTTCTTTTACATCAATAGATTTATAATCAAATTTTATAAAGAACATTGATCGACCTGTGCTCACAGTGAGATCCTCTGTCAAAGCTAGAGTAGCGTTCACGGAATTTATGTTCAGGTTCTTTGGAAGGCCTTGATCGGATAGAGTTTTAACTGCATATTCAATAAACTCAGTCTTAGCGAAATGCCCTTGCCCCTCTTTCTCGGGACTATCGGCAAGTCTCTTCTTTACAACATCGCCCCATGCTTTAGCCGTAACTATCAAGTTATGATGAAGTATAGCTCTGTCCTGACAGTACTGTATGGTATTTTTAAGAGCGTAGCAGTGAGTAGTATCGTACCCATCCATTACCTCACTCTGAACAGATTGCTCTTCTACTGCGTGTTGTACATTACCCAGAGACATGTGTGCTTCTGATGCTTTAACGAGAGCAATAGCCTTCCTATTTAAATCTTTGTTACCAGTAGTAATTTTCCTCTTTTGATAGATGCTAACAAATGTGAATACTAAAGGAGTAATTATTGTTACAGCAATAACTAACTTTAATGAGTTAACTAATAGCATAGCAAATAGTTTAGCAAAAATTTTAAAAATTTTAACGATTCTTTTATCGCTTTTGCTATAAGTTTCTTTTATATCAGTCAAATGATAACCACATCCGAAGAACCTAGAGTTGTATGATTTCTTAGGTTCAGGGTATAGAATTTCATGATACATCTGTTGTGTATCAGAGTTTATTGTAGATGACATTAAACGTTTTCATTGGTTATAGTTTTATTATTTGAATCAATTATACATTAAAAGAATGTTTTATTGCAATTAAAATAAAGCTTAATGCGTTAGACTTCTAATAATGATACTCCTTACTATTCTATTATCTCTGTCGATACACTGAGATCCTTTCTCAAACATAGCGTACTGCTGTTTTTACATGAGCAATAGAGATGTGAGCCTATGATGCTTTACTGGAAGCAATAGACTTCTCCTTCAAATCTTTGTAACCAGCAGTAATTTCTCTATTTTAATAAATGCTAACAGCTTGGAATAGTAGGGGAGTAATTATTGTTACAGCAAGATCTGACTTGATTTCGGAAAATAATAATATAACAACTAATTTAGCGAAAATTATCTATTTTTTATCAGTTCCGTTATAAATTCCTTTTACATCAATAAACTGATGATCCCATGTTGTAAAGAACTTAGAGTTGTATGAGATCTTCGGTGTAGGGTGGAGCTTCTCACTATACACTGTTGGTTTATCGAGATATTAGGTTAAGAATTTTATTATTTACACCTATTATACACTAAATATTTAATTTAATTTAATTTTCACATAAGAACTAAAAGGAATATTTTAGAGCAAGAGTTTATTTATCACACTCCTTATCTAAAAGAGTTAGTCCATTGAAAACGAAATTTTAGAATCAGTGCAGATTGTATTTCATTAAACAAACACCCCTAGGTTAATTAAAGTGACTCATCAACCTAAGGGTGTTTATACTGTCCTTATCATTAGGTTAGACCCATGATTTTAGTGGGGTAGTTCTTATATAAGAACCCTCTGATAATCATGCTTCCTCCTGTAGCACCTCTGCATTGCGAGGAGCTCTTTGCTCTGTGCTCACAATGAGATCCTCTGTCAAAGCTAGAGTAGCGTTCACGGAATTTATGTTCAGGTGCTGTGGAGAGCCTTTATCTGATAGAGTTTTAGCTGCATATTCAAAGAACTCATTTTTATCGAAACCCTGCCATGTCTTATTGGCTTTATTCTTTACAACATCGCCCCATGCTTTAGCCGTAACTATCAAGTTATGATGAAGTATAGCTCTGTCGTGACAGTACTGTATGGTATTTTTAAGAGCGTGGCGGTTAGTAGTATCGTACCCATTCATTACCTGACTCTGATTAGATTGCTCTTCTACTGCGTGTTGTACATTACCCAGAGACATGTGTGCTTCTGATGCTTTAACGAAAGCAATAGCCTTCCTATTCAAATCTTTGTTACCAGTAGTAATTTTCCTGTTTTGATAGATGCTAACAAATGTGAATACTAAAGGAGTAATTATTGTTACAGCAATAACTAACTTTAATGAGTTAACTAATAGCATAGCAAATAGTTTAGCAAAAATTTTAAAAATTTTAACTATTTTTTTGTCACTTCCGCTATAAGTTTCTTTTATATCAGTCAAATGATAACCACATCCGAAGAACCTAGAGTTGTATGATTTCTTAGGTTCAGGGTATAGAATTTCATGACACATCTGTTGTCTCTCAGAGTTTATTATAGATGGCATTAGACATTTTCCTTGGTTATAGTTTTATTATTTTGAATCAATTATAAATTAAAAGAATGTTTTATTATTTGAATCAATTATACATTAAAAGAATGTTTTATTGCAATTAAAATAAAACTTAATGTGTTAGACTTCTAATAATGATACTCATTACTATTCTATTATCTCTGTCGATACACTGAGATCCTTTCTCAAACATAGCGTACTGCTGTTTTTACATGAGCAATAGAGATGTGAGCCTATGATGCTTTACTGGAAGCAATAGACTTCTTCTTCAAATCTTTGTGACCAGCAGTAATTTCTCTATTTTAATAAATGCTAACAGCTTGGAATAGTAGGGGAGTAATTATTGTTACAGCAAGATCTGACTTGATTGCGGAAAATAATAATATAATAACTAATTTAGCGAAAATTATCTATTTTTTATCAGTTCCGTTATAAATTCCTTTTACATCAATAAACTGATGATCCCATGTTGTAAAGAACTTAGAGTTGTATGAGATCTTCGGTGTAGGGTGGAGCTTCTCACTATACACTGTTGGTTTATCGAGATATTAGGTTAAGAATTTTATTATTTATATCTATTATACACTAAATATTTAATTTAATTTAATTTTCACATAAGAACTAAAAGGAATATTTTAGAGCAAGAGTTTATTTATCACACTCCTTATCTAAAAGAGTTAGTCCATTGAAAACGAAATCGTAGAATCAGTGCAGATTGTATTTCATTAAACAAACACCCCTGGGTTAATTAAAGTGACTCATCAACCTAAGGGTGTTTATACTGTCCTTATCATTAGGTTAGACCCATGATTTTAGTGGGGTAGTTCTTATATAAGAACCCTCTGATAATCATGCTTCCTCCTGTAGCACCTCTGCATTGCGAGTAGCTCTTTGCTCTGTGCTCACAATGAGATCCTCTGTCAAAGCTAGAGTAGCGTTCACGGAATTTATGTTCAGGTGCTGTGGAGAGCCTTTATCTGATAGAGTTTTAGCTGCATATTCAAAAAACTCATTCTTAACGAAAGGGCTTCTATCCCCTCTATCTAAGGGAGAAATATCGGGTTGATTGGCGAGTCTCTCATTTACAACATCGCCCCATGCTTTAGCCGTAACTATCAAGTTATGATGAAGTATAGTTTTGTCGTGACAGTACTGTATGGTATTTTTAAGAGCGTGGCGGTTAGTAGTATCGTACCCATTCATCACCTGACTCTGATTAGATTGCTCTTCTACTGCGTATTTTACATTACCCAGAGACATGTGTGCTTCTGATGCTTTAACGAAAGCAATAGCCTTCCTATTCAAATCTTTGTTACCAGTAGTAATTTTCCTGTTTTGATAGATGCTAACAAATGTGAATACTAAAGGAGTAATTATTGTTACAGCAAGAACTAACTTTAATGAGTTAACTAATAGCATAGCAAATAGTTTAGCAAAAATTTTAAAAATTTTAACTATTTTTTTGTCACTTCCGCTATAAGTTTCTTTTATATCAGTCAAATGATAACCACATCCGAAGAACCTAGAGTTGTATGATTTCTTAGGTTCAGGGTATAGCATTTTATGATACATGTGTTGTGCATCAGGGGGTATTGTAGATGACATTAGATGTTTTCCTTGGTTATAGTTTTATTATTTGAATCAATTATACATTAAAAGAATGTTTTATTGCAATTAAAATAAAACTTAATGTGTTAGACTTCTAATAATTATAATCCTTACTATTCTATTATCTCTGTCGATACACTGAGATCCTTTCTCAAACATAGCGTACTGCTGTTTTTACATGAGCAATAGAGATGTGAGCCTATGATGCTTTACTGGAAGCAATAGACTTCTTCTTCAAATCTTTGTGACCAGCAGTAATTTCTCTATTTTAATAAATGCTAACAGCTTGGAATAGTAGGGAAGTAATTATTGTTACAGCAAGATCTGACTTGATTGCGGAAAATAATAATATAATAACTAATTTAGCGAAAATTATCTATTTTTTATCAATTCCGTTATAAATTCCTTTTACATCAATAAACTGATGACCCCATGTTGTAAAGAACTTAGAGTTGTATGAGATCTTCGGTGTAGGGTGAAGCATTTCACTATACACTGTTGGTTTATCGAGATATAGCGCAATTGACATGAGATATTTTCCTAGGTTAGGAATTTTATTATTTATATCTATTATACACTAAATATTTAATTTAATTTAATTTTCATATAAGAACTAGAAGGAATATTTTAGAGCAAGAGTTTATTTATCACACTCCTTATCTAAAAGAGTTAGTCCATTAAAAACGAAATTTTAGAATCAGTGCAGATTGTATTTCATTAAACAAACACCCCTAGGTTAATTAAAGTGACTCATCAACCTAAGGGTGTTTATACTGTACTTATCATTAGGTTAGACCTATGATTTTAGTGGGGTAGTTCTTATATAAGAACCCTCTGATAATCATGCTTCCTACTGTCGCACCTCTATATTGCGAGTAGATCTTTGCTCTGTGCTCACAATGAGATCCTCTGTCAAAGCTAGAGTAGCGTTCACGGAATTTATGTTCAGGTGCTGTGGAGAGCCTTTATCTGATAGAGTTTTAGTTGCATATTCAAAAAACTCAGTCTTATCGAAAGGGCTTCGATCCCCTCTCTCTAAGGCAGTAATATCGGGTCGATTGGCGAGTCTCTCATTTACAACATCGCCCCATGCTTTAGCCGTAACTATCAAGTTATGATGAAGTATAGTTTTGTCGTGACAGTACTGTATGGTATTTTTAAGAGCGTGGCGGTTAGTAGTATCGTACCCATTCATTACCTGACTCTGATTAGATTGCTCTTCTACTGCGTATTTGACATTACCCAGAGACATGTGTGCTTCTGATGCTTTAACGAAAGCAATAGCCTTCCTATTCAAATCTTTGTTACCAGTAGTAATTTTCCTGTTTTGATAGATGCTAACAAATGTGAATACTAAAGGAGTAATTATTGTTACAGCAAGAACTAACTTTAATGAGTTAACTAATAGCATAGCAAATAGTTTAGCAAAAATTTTAAAAATTTTAACTATTTTTTTGTCACTTCCGCTATAAGTTTCTTTTATATCAGTCAAATGATAACCACATCCGAAGAACCTAGAGTTGTATGATTTCTTAGGTTCAGGGTATAGCATTTGATGATACATGTGTTGTGCATCAGGGGGTATTGTAGATGACATTAGATGTTTTCCTTGGTTATAGTTTTATTGTTTGAATCAATTATACATTAAAACAATGTTTTATTACAATTAAAACAAAACTTAATATGTTAGACTTCTGATAATGATACTCCTTACTATTCTATTATCTCTGTCGATACAGTTAGATCCTTTCTCAAATATAGCGTACTGCTGTTTTTACATGAGCAAGAGAGATGTGAGCCTATGATGCTTTACTGAAAGCAACAGCCTTCTTCTTCAAATCTTTGTGACCAGCAGTAATTTCTATGTTTTGATAAACACTAACAGCTTGGAATAGTAGGGAAGTAATTATTATTACAGCAAGATCTAACTTTATTGAGGAAAGTAATAATATAATAACTAATTTAGCGAAAATTATCTATTTTTTATCAGTTCCGTTATAAATTCCTTTTACATCAATAAACTGATGATCCCATGTTGTAAAGAACTTAGAGTTGTATGAGATCTTCGGTGTAGGGTGGAACCTCTCACTATACACTGTTGGTTTATCTAGATATAGCGCAATTGACATGAGATATTTTCCTAAGTTAAGAATTTTATTATTTATATCTATTATACACTAAATATTTAATTTAATTTAATTTTCATGTAAGAACTAAAAGGAATATTTTAGAGCAAGAGTTTATTTATCACACTCCTTATCTAAAAGAGTTAGTCCATTAAAAACGAAATTTTAGAATCAGTACATATTGTATTGCATTAAACAAACACCCCTAGGTTAATAAAGTTACTCATCAACCTAAAGGTTTTATACTGTCCTTACCATCTCTTCCTGTAGCACTTCCAGTGACGCTTCTTGCTCCATTCTTGGTTACAATGAGATCCTCTGTCAAAGTCTTAGACTGTCGTTTCCTTTCGAAATTCCTTTGTCGCTCCCGGTGTCTCTCCCTGCGGAGCTCCAGCTCCCGGTGTCGTTTCCTGTGTCGTTTCCTGTGTCGTTTCCTGTGTAGCTCCCGGTGTCGTTTCCTGTGGCGCTTTCTGCTCCATGCTTCGTACGTCCGTTCTTACAATTAGCCCATCTGTCAAAGCTAGAGTAGCGTTCACTGAATTCATGTTCAGGTGCTGTGGAGAGCCTTTATCTGATAGAGTTTTAGCTGCATATTCAAAGAACTCATTTTTATCGAAACCATTCCATGTCTTATTGTATTTATTCTTTACAACATCGCCCCATGCTTTAGCCGTAACTATCAAGTTATGATGAAGTATAGCTCTGTCGTGACAGTACTGTATGGTATTTTTAAGAGCGTGGCGGTGAGTAGTATCGTACCCATTCATTACCTGACTCTGATTAGATTGCTCTTCTACTGCGTGTTGTACATTACCCAGAGACATGTGTGCTTCTGATGCTTTAACGAAAGCAATAGCCTTCCTATTCAAATCTTTGTTACCAGTAGTAATTTTCCTGTTTTGATAGATGCTAACAAATGTGAATACTAAAGGAGTAATTATTGTTACAGCAATAACTAACTTTAATGAGTTAACTAATAGCATAGCAAATAGTTTAGCAAAAATTTTAAAAATTTTAACTATTTTTTTGTCACTTCCGCTATAAGTTTCTTTTATATCAGTCAAATGATAACCACATCCGAAGAACCTAGAGTTGTATGATTTCTTAGGTTCAGGGTATAGAATTTCATGACACATCTGTTGTCTCTCAGAGTTTATTATAGATGGCATTAGACATTTTCCTTGGTTATAGTTTTATTATTTTGAATCAATTATACATTAAAAGAATGTTTTATTATTTGAATCAATTATACATTAAAAGAATGTTTTATTGCAATTAAAATAAAACTTAATGTGTTAGACTTCTAATAATGATACTCCTTACTATTCTATTATCTCTGTCGATACACTGAGATCCTTTCTCAAACATAGCGTACTGCTGTTTTTACATGAGCAATAGAGATGTGAGCCTATGATGCTTTACTGGAAGCAATAGACTTCTTCTTCAAATCTTTGTGACCAGCAGTAATTTCTCTATTTTAATAAATGATAACAGCTTGGAATAGTAGGGGAGTAATTATTGTTACAGCAAGATCTGACTTGATTGCGGAAAATAATAATATAATAACTAATTTAGCGAAAATTATCTATTTTTTATCAATTCCGTTATAAATTCCTTTTACATCAATAAACTGATGATCCCATGTTGTAAAGAACTTAGAGTTGTATGAGATCTTCGGTGTAGGGTGAAGCATCTCACTATACACTGTTGGTTTATCGAGATATAGCGCAATTGACATGAGATATTTTCCTAGGTTAGGAATTTTATTATTTATATCTATTATACACTAAATATTTAATTTGATTTAATTTTCATATAAGAACTAGAAGGAATATTTTAGAGCAAGAGTTTATTTATCACACTCCTTATCTAAAAGAGTTAGTCCATTAAAAACGAAATTTTAGAATCAGTGCAGATTGTATTTCATTAAACAAACACCCCTAGGTTAATTAAAGTGACTCATCAACCTAAGGGTGTTTATACTGTCCTTATCATTAGGTTAGACCCATGATTTTAGTGGGGTAGTTCTTATATAAGAACCCTCTGATAATCATGCTTCCTCCTGTAGCGCCTCTCTATTGCGAGTAGCTCTTTGCTCTGTGCTCACAATGAGATCCTCTGTCAAAGCTAGAGTAGCGTTCACGGAATTTATGTTCAGGTGCTGTGGAGAGCCTTTATCTGATAGAGTTTTAGTTGCATATTCAAAAAACTCAGTATCAAGGAAAGGGCTTCGATCATCTCTCTCTAAGGCAGTAATATCGGGTCGATTGGCGAGTCTCTCATTTACAACATCGCCCCATGCTTTAGCCGTAACTATCAAGTTATGATGAAGTATAGTTTTGTCGTGACAGTACTGTATGGTATTTTTAAGAGCGTGGCGGTTAGTAGTATCGTACCCATTCATTACCTGACTCTGATTAGATTGCTCTTCTACTGCGTATTTTACATTACCCAGAGACATGTGTGCTTCTGATGCTTTAACGAAAGCAATAGCCTTCCTATTCAAATCTTTGTTACCAGTAGTAATTTTCCTGTTTTGATAGATGCTAACAAATGTGAATACTAAAGGAGTAATTATTGTTACAGCAAGAACTAACTTTAATGAGTTAACTAATAGCATAGCAAATAGTTTAGCAAAAATTTTAAAAATTTTAACTATTTTTTTGTCACTTCCGCTATAAGTTTCTTTTATATCAGTCAAATGATAACCACATCCGAAGAACCTAGAGTTGTATGATTTCTTAGGTTCAGGGTATAGCATTTGATGATACATGTGTTGTGCATCAGGGGGTATTGTAGATGACATTAGATGTTTTCCTTGGTTATAGTTTTATTATTTGAATCAATTATACATTAAAAGAATGTTTTATTGCAATTAAAACAAAACTTAATGTGTTAGACTTCTAATAATACTCCTTACTATTCTATTATCTCTGTCGATACACTGAGATCCTTTCTCAAACATAGCGTACTGCTGTTTTTACATGAGCAATAGAGATGTGAGCCTATGATGCTTTACTGGAAGCAATAGACTTCTTCTTCAAATCTTTGTGACCAGCAGTAATTTCTCTATTTTAATAAATGCTAACAGCTTGGAATAGTAGGGAAGTAATTATTGTTACAGCAAGATCTGACTTGATTGCGGAAAATAATAATATAATAACTAATTTAGAGAAAATTATCTATTTTTTATCAATTCCGTTATAAATTCCTTTTACATCAATAAACTGATGATCCCATGTTGTAAAGAACTTAGAGTTGTATGAGATCTTCGGTGTAGGGTGGAACCTCTCACTATACACTGTTGGTTTATCTAGATATAGCGCAATTGACATGAGATATTTTCCTAAGTTAAGAATTTTATTATTTATATCTATTATACACTAAATATTTAATTTAATTTAATTTTCATGTAAGAACTAAAAGGAATATTTTAGAGCAAGAGTTTATTTATCACACTCCTTATCTAAAAGAGTTAGTCCATTAAAAACGAAATTTTAGAATCAGTACATATTGTATTGCATTAAACAAACACCCCTAGGTTAATAAAGTGACTCATCAACCTAAAGGTTTTATACTGTCCTTACCATCTCTTCCTGTAGCACTTCCAGTGACGCTTCTTGCTCCATTCTTGGTTACAATGAGATCCTCTGTCAAAGTCTTAGACTGTCGTTTCCTTTCGAAATTCCTTTGTCGCTCCCGGTGTCTCTCCCTGCGGAGCTCCAGCTCCCGGTGTCGTTTCCAGTGTAGCTCCCGGTGTCGTTTCCTGTGGCGCTTTCTGCTCCATGCTTCGTACGTCCGTTCTTACAATTAGCCCATCTGTCAAAGCTATACGAGCGTTAACGGCATTCATATTCATTATCTCTGGATGGCCTTGATATGATAGAGTTTTAACTGCATATTCAATGAACTCATTCTTATCGAACTGAGAGCTAACTCTATTATTATCTTCATAGAAGGAAGACCTTAACAATCTAGACTCTACAACATCTTTCCATGCTCTAGCTGTAACTATTAAGTTATGATGAAGTGTAGCTTTGTCGTGACAGTTATGTACGGTATTTTTAAGAGCTTGGGGGTTAGTATGACCCTTAATCTGAATGACCTGACTCTGAGAAGATAGCTCTTCTAGTGCTGTTGTTACATGACCAAGAGACAGGTGTTCTTCTGATGCTTTAACGAGAGCAATAGCCTTCCTATTCAAATCTTTGTTACCAGCAGTAATGTTTCTGTTTTGATAGAGGTTAACAAATGTGAATACTAAAGGAGTTATTATTGTTACAGCAACAACTAACTTTACTAAGTTAACTAATAGCATTGCAAATAGTATTGCAAATACTTTAAAAATTTTAACGACTTTTTTTTCCGTTCCGCTATAAGTTTTTGTTATATCACTAAACTTATAACCACATTCTAGAAAGAACTTAGAGTTGTATGAGCTCTTCTGTGTAGGGTATAGAATCTGATGATACAAGACTTGTTTATCGGAGGATATTTGAGATGACATCAGAGAGTTTCCTGGTTATAGTTTTATTGTTTGTATTAAAAATAAATTAAACACCTGTTTAATTACAATTAAAATAAAAAAAACTTAATTTATTACACCTCTGATAATAATACTCTCCCCATTCTATTATTTTGTTGATACAATAAGATTCTTTCTCAAATATAGCGTAGCGTTAATATAATTAATATTTATTCCATCTATACATCCTTGAGTTATTAGTTTTTAACAGCATATTCAAAAACTCTTTTTTATCGAATAATTGATGATTGCCTAACTGATTAAACATCTGATCATGATACACATCCCTGTTCTAAGTGAGATCTTTTCTCAAAGATAGCGTAGCATTCATCTGATTAATATTCATTCTATTTATATGTCCTTGAGCTATTAGGGTTTTAACTGCATATTCGAAGAACTCTTTTTTATCGAATAATTGATCATTGCATAATAAAGACTCAGATCTAGCCTTTACAATATCTCCCCATGATTGAGCTGTAACCATTAAGTTGTAATGAATCCTAGCTTTGTCTTGATAGAAGTGTGTGATATTTCTAAGAGCGTGACGCTTAGTAGGATCGTCAATAGTCATTACATCACACTGATTAGACAGCTCTTTTACTGCTGTTGTTACATTACCAAGAGACTGGTGTGCTTCTGATGCTTTAACGAAAGCAATAGCCTTCCTCTTCAAATCTTTGTTACCAGTAGTAATTTTTCTGTTTTTATAGATGCTAACAGCTTCGAATACTAAAGGAGTAATTATTGTTACAGCAATAAGTAACTTTATTGATCCAACTAATAACATAACACATAGTTTAGCAAATATTTTAAAAATTTTAACTATTTTTTTGTCACTTCCGCTATAAGTTTCTTTTATATCAGTAAACGTATAATGCAATGTTGTAAAGAACTGATAGTTGTATGATATCTTCGGTGTAGGGTTTAGAATCTCACTATACAATGTTTGTTTAGCTAAGGATTGTTCAATTGTCATGAGATATTTTCCTGGGTTATAATTTTATTATTTTGCATCTATTATAGATTAAATAAACGTTTAATTACAATAAACGTTTTTAATAATTAAAAACAAAAATATTTAATCAGTTTTTTATATAAGAACTAAAAGGAATGTTTTATATCAAGAGTTTGTTTATTAGATTTCTTACCTAGAAGAGTCAATCCATTGAATTCGATTGAATCTATAAAAAAGAGGGGGGTAATAGATATACCAAATCGTAGGGCAGATCCAAGATTGTATGGAACCTTGGAAAATCTCTTTATTTGCTAAATTGCTTTATCGAGTAAACATCTTTAAGAACTGGCTTGTACTAAAGAGTATACGTCAAAAACAAACCACTTCTATTCAATATTGATCTGAAATATTTTAAAGAAAGTTAATACAGTTTTATAAATGGTTAATGAAATTCTTTATTAAACAAATATATTAAATCAATAAAGTGATTAATTAACATGTGTCTGTTTATATCAGACCTACATTTTCTATACCATCAATATCTATCTGATCAGCAAGATCTTCTTCCGAATCTCTATCATTATTTATTGTTGTTGATACAGAAAGAGAATCTACCATAGCTAGATAAGCATTAGTATCATTAATGTTCTTGCTAAATGAACAGCCTTGAGCTAATAGATCTTGAACTGCATATTTAATGAACTCCATATTAGAGATCCCTTTTTCTTCTTTAAAAGCAGTGTTCATATTGGTCAAGAGAGTGCATTTATCTAGTATAATCTCTCTCCATGCTTTAGCTGTAACTATTAAGTTATAATGAAGCGCAGCTATGTCTTGGCATGATTGTATGGTATTTCTAAGAGCCTGGGGATCAGTAGGATCGTTAACACTAATTATCGCACTCTGGTTAGATAGTTCCGTTGCTGCCATTTTTACATTACCGAAAGACATATGAGCTTCTGATGCCTTAACAAAAGCAAGAGCCTTGCTTTTTAAATCTTTGTTAGCAGAAGTAATATCTCTATTTTGATGGACGCTAACGAAGGCTAATACTAGTGGAGTAATTACTGTTACAAAAAGAATAGCCTTTACCGTGGTAAGTAATATTATAATAACTGATTTAGCAAATATTTTGACAATTTTAGCTGCAACTCTATCATTGCTGTGATAAGTTTTTTTTAAACCAATAAACTGATGATCAAATCTTGTAAAGAAATCAGAATTGTATGAGCTCTTCGGTTTAGGGTATAAAAGCTGACTATATATTTTTTGTTTATCTGGGTCTATGTCAAGTGACATCGTACACTCTCCACTTAATTAATATTTTATTATACACTTAATTAATATTTATAGAAAGGATTTATTTATTACCATTCTTAACTAGAAGACTCATTCTATTGATATAGATTTTTATACCCTACAAACCCTTTTTTGACCATCACTCGCCTCATAATCTATTTTTGTTGATACAGTGAGTCCTCTGTCAAAATTCATATTTATTCTCTCTGGACGGCCTTGATCTACTAGTCTTTGACCTGCATATGCCAATAACTCATTTCTAATGAAAATTAAGCCACCCTTAGCAGGGGATCTCATTGCATCATCGGTTTTCTTGATTACAATTTTACCGCCTCTGCTGTGCTATCAGTATCGCTGACACTCATAACCCAATCTTATAAAGAAATCAAAATTGTAGGATTTCTTTGGTGTAGGGTATAGAATCTAAATATAAAATTTTTGTATATTGTGGGTATTAAAATCGACACCTCACAGATTACTTTATTAAAAGTAATCTTTAATACTATATTAAATCAACTTTTACTTACAAATATTTTAATATAAATAGTTTATCTATATCACGGACTGTAATGGAGCTATTGAGGTAGTGGATCAGTATGCAAAATCGTAGGGGTAGTAAAGATTGTACGGAACTTTGGAAACAAGAATAAATTTTAAAATCAGTCAATATTGCTGTTCATTATATAAACATCCAAAATTTAATACAGTGATTCATTAATCAATCAAGACCCACTTTTGCTTTATTCAATAATTTATGTTAATAAATCATCTGTATAATACACTAATACATTTATAATATTGTATTTTATAATAAAGCACTTATTAGCACTACATTCTAATAAAAACTCACATAATTATCTCGTAAATAACTGTTTAACATTATATTTATACTGATATTGTTACACTACTTAGGCTATGATAGAATGCCAAACACGAGCCCACTCTTCATCTGGATAGAGATTATCGCTTAAAGCATGAGTAGCGTTAATATAATTAATATTAGTTCTAGTAGGATGCCCCTTATCTACTAGACTTTGAACTGCATATGTTAAAAACTCTTCTCTGTTGAAAAATAGGTAACCATTTAAAATTCTTGCTTTCTCGCGTATAATATGTCCCCATGCTGTAGCTGCATCTATTAAGTTTTGATGAATCTTAGCCTTGTCTTGAATGAGCTTTACTCTGTTTTTTACCATATTGACTTTAGCATAATTATTAACTTCTATAATATTACTCTGATTAGACTGCTCATCTACTGCTGTTAATACATTACCTAAAGACATATGTGCTTCTGATGCTTTAACGAAAGCAAGAGCCTTCCTATTTAAATTTTTGTTACCAGAAGTAATTTCTCTATTATGATAGGCGCTAAGAGATGCCAACACTATAGGTGTAATTAATGTTACAACAAGAATAATCTTTACTGCGCTAATGAATATTATAATAATTGATTTAGCAAATATTTTGACAATTTTAGCCGCTGTACTATCAGTATCGCTGTAGTAAGTCCCTTTTAAATTAATACACTCATGATCCAGTATCATAAAAAAATCAGAATTATATGATTTCTTTGGTGTAGGGTATAAAATCTGACTATTGGTGGGGTTTACAATTGGCATCTAATGCCTCCATTTACTGTATTAATGGTACATTAAATTAACTTTTATTACAAACTGTTTTCAATAATTAATAATAAAATTTTTAATACAAAGAGTTTATCTCTCTCCCGATTTAACCAAAATAGGACATCCATTTAATGCTCTTTAAACTGTAATGAAGCTCTTTAGGTAGTGGATCAATATGACAAATCATAGGGGGATAAAGATTTACGGCACTTTAGAAACAAAAATAAATTTTAAAGTCAGTCAATATTTCTGTTCATTATATAAACATCAACTGTACTTTGACTAAAGATAGACACCCAGATACTATCCCAATTTTCATCCGCATAGATCTTATTTCTTGAAGCATGAGTAGCGTTAGTATAATTAATATTAATTATAGAAGAATGATCTTTATCTAATTGATGAGTAAAGATCAAAGGCAGTCCATTTGGTTGATCTTCTCTTGTTTAATAATTATACAAGGTGCTATTAAAAAGATTAACGAAATTTAAAAAAAGTCATTAATGAAAAAATGTCATTGCTGTAAATCATGATGCAAATCCAGTTTTCGAAATCTTTTTAAGGATTTGCTTCAAACACCTTACTAGAAACGGTTTATACATCATTAATTCACTCTAATTAACATTAGATCATAACTGCTTAATAATAAAAATAATACACGACGAATAATAGCTGTAATTACTATCGGGTTATAAATAATCCTGGATCTGATTCGACATCTGATCAAATGCATATTCCCTATCCTCATACTCTTACGATAGACGTTCGTCGGAATGATAGAACTCCTTTACTGGCTGTTGATCATTTAATCTTGTTGATACAATAAGCTCTGTTATCAAAGATAGGTTAGCGTTGGTCGTGTTAATATTCATTTTATCTGAACAGCCCTGATCTGTTAAAGTTTTAACTGCATATTCATAAAAGAGATCGCTACTAAATTCTGGCCACACCCTCTCTACCGACATGGATTTCTGTACAACAATCTTCCTCCAGGCTCGAGCTCTAACTATTAAGTGGTGATGAAGCGCAGTTTTATCTTGGAATGACTGTATGGCATTTTTAATAGCCTGAGGCTTAGAATGATCGGCAATCCTTATTATCTCACTCTGATAAGATTGATTATTTATTGCCGTTTCTAGACTCCCAAAAGACATATGAGCTTCTGATGCTTTCACGAAAGCAATCGTCTTTTTCTTTAAATCTTTATTAGCAGAGGTAATCTTTCTGTTTTGATAGGCGCTAGCAGCATTCAATACTAGAGGAATAATGAGTGTTGCAGCAAAAATAAACTTTGCTGAGACAATGAATACTATAATAACGCATTTAACAAATATTTTGCTTATTTTAGCTATTTCCCACCTTTCCAGGTGCCATCAGTAGCGCGTTGATAAGTCCCTTTTAAATTAATAAAATGACAGTCAAATATTAAAATTCGTCATACCAGTATAATTATTTAGCAAATTAACTTTTATTGTAATAACTATTTTAAATAGTTATTAATAAAATTTTAATATCAAAAGGTTTTCTATCTCCCGACTTAACCAGAATAGAAAAGCCTTTGAATTCAATTTATCCTGTAATGAGACTCTTTAGGTAGAGGATAAAGATTGTATGGAACTTTGGAAACAATAAGAAATTTTTATAATCAGTTAATATTACTGTTAATTATGTAAATATTCCAAATTTAATACATTAACTTATTATTAGACAATTTAAATAGGATGTACGATTTAGATCTTACTTAATTTACTCAAATCAACATTATTGTATAACCAATCCATAATAAAAGTGCTTTGTTATGTTTTAGTTTGATTAATTATGTTTAATAAAAAATAACACACGACAAATAATGACTGTACTTACTATCGGGTTATAGAAAACCCTCGGTCTGACTCGATATCTGATCAAATGCACTTTCCATCTCCTCATAGATTTCCGAGTCTTCCGATAGACCCTCCTCGGACTGATAGTACTCCTCGGTCTGATAGCACTTCTCGGTCTGACTCGATATCTGATTAAATGCACTTTCCATATCCTCATAGTCTTCCGAGTCTTCCGATAGACCCTCATCGGTCTGACTCGACATCTGATCAAATGCACTTGATAGACCCTCCTCGGACTGATAGTACTCCTTGCAATGACTCAAAATACTGTTATTTCTATTTTGATACATGCTAATGAATTTTAATGCTATAGGAACAATTAGTGTTAGAGCAAGAAGTACCTTCAGTAAGGCCAGTCCTGTTATAATCACACCTTTAGTCAATACGACAATCGCTTTGGAGGCCATCTTTTTCAATGACCCATCAGTCTTTTTGTTATAAGCCCCTTTGAAGTCAATACAATTATGATCAAGGTTTGTAAAAAAATCTAAATGGTATGATTTATCCCTTACTTGATCATCTAATTCATAATCACTGAGCTGATCATTTACAAGACTCTTAATACTTAGAGACCCAACAGACATCCTATACCCTCATTTACTAGGTTTATGTAACAAGATAAACAATATAATAAATACATTTTTTATGTCAATCCTATTTTCGACTAAAAATAAAATTTAATCTTTTTGAATATCTAATACGTAGAAGTTAATAAATAAATTAAATGTTTATATACAGTTCTAATGGAGAAGAAGATTTTTAGACGGATGACCATGGTATCAATTATGATTCAGATCAAGTCTTCGAAATCCTTAAAAAGAAAAAACCGCATGGCTGGGTAGTAGGGTTTTCCGAGCGACCAACCATGTTTTTCATGCCAATGATTTTAGCCAATCTAAATAGGACCGATGTTCGGCTGCGACATCTTGTAATTGTCATACAAGCTAAAGCATTTTAATGTTATAGGAGTAATGAGTGTTAGAAGAAGAACTACCTTCACTACGGTCAGCCCTGCTATAAACAAACCTTTACTCAATACGACAATCGTTTTGGTCATCATCTCTTTCCACGAACCATCAGTCTGTGCCGTAAAAGACTCTTTGAATTGAATACAATTATGATCAAGGTTTGTAAAAAAATCTAAATGATATGCTTTTTTCACGTAAACATTATTAGACTGATTGGCTGAATTATAACAAACTGCAGACATATTATACACTCCTTTAATAATGTTTTGTTACAACTGAAATTGTATAATAAACACATTTTTTATTCCAATTCTATTTGCAACTAAATATACAATTTAATCTTGCTGAATATCTAAGACGTAGCAGTTAATCAAGCAATGAAGTGTTCATCTGCAGTTCTCATGGAGAAAAAGACTTTTAGACGAATGACCATTAAGGAAATTTTAGAAGAAGTCATCGACGAAAAAAACATCATTGGGATCAATCATAATGCAGATCTACTCTTCGAAATCCTTAAAAAGAAAAAACCGCATGGCTAAGCAGTCGGGTTTTCCTAGCTACCCATCCTGTTTTTCAGGCTAATAAAATAGATAGATAGAAGCTTTTAAAAATGTTTTATTTTAGATAATCTAAATAGAAGGAATCCGTAGCACTTCCAAAAAAATAGAAATAATCCACAACAAGTCTATTTTGATACATGCTAATGCATTTTAATGCTATAGGAGTAATTAGTGTTAGAACCAAAACTACCTTCACAAAGGTCAATCCTGCTATCACCATACCTTTACTTAATACGACGATCGCTTTGGCGATCATCTTTTTAAATGAACCATCAGTCTTTTTATTATAAGCCCCCTTGAAATCAATGAAAAAATATCATTGGTATTAATCGTGATGCGGATCAAGTTTTCGAAATCCTTAAAAAAAACGCATGGCTGGATCGTAGGGTTTTTCGAACAACCAACCATGTTTTTCATGCCAATGATTTTAGCCAGTCTAAACAATCCATTTGTTCATTTGATTGTGATTGTGATACAAGCTCAAGCATTTTAATGCTATAGGAGTAATGAGTGTTAGAAGAAGAACTACCTTCACTACGGTCAGTCCTGCTATAAACACACCTTTACTCAATACGACAATCGTTTTGAGCATCATCTCTTTCCACGAACCATCAGTCTGTGCCGTAAAAGACTCTTTGAATTGAATACAATTATGATCAAGGTTTGTAAAAAAATCTAAATGATATGCTCTATCCGCATCAAAATAATTCGATGCACGGTCTGGGTTCCCAATAATTGCAGGCATACTATACACTCCTTTAATGAATTTTGGTACAATTGAAATTATATAATAAACACATTTTTTATTCCCATCCTATTTGCAACTAAATATACAATTTAATCTTGCTGAATATCTAAGACGTATCAGTTAATCAAGCAATGAAGTGTTCATCTGCAGTTCTCATGGAGAAAAAGACTTTTAGACGAATGACCATTAAGGAAATTTTAGAAGAAGTCATCGACGAAAAAACATCATTGGGATCAATCATAATGCAGATCCACTCTTCGAAATCCTTAAAAAGAAAAAACCGCATGGCTAAGCAGTCGGGTTTTCCTAGCTACCCATCCTGTTTTTCAGGCTAATAAAATAGATAGATAGAAGCTTTTAAAAATGTTTTATTTTAGATAATCTAAATATAAGGAATCCGTAGCACTTCCAAAAAAATAGAAATAATCCATAACAAGTCTATTTTGATACATGCTAATGCACTTTAATGCTATAGGAGTAATGAGTGTTAGAAGACGAACTACCTTCACAAAGGTCAATCCTGCTATCACCATACCTTTACTCAATACGACAATCGCTTTGACGATCATCGTTTTAAATGAACCATTAGTATTTTTATTATAAGACCCCTTGAAGTCAATACACTCATGATCAATTTTTGTAAAGAAACCTAAATAGTAGGCTTAATCCATTACTGGAATGTCTACGCTAAAATCACTTTTCTGGTTGTCACAGTTTAAAAAATCAACAGACATACTAAATCCTCATTTACTATGATTGTATTCAAAAGTTCAATCCTACAATAAATATATTTCTTATTTCAACAAACAAAACAACATGTTTGAACACTAAGGCTTCCCAAACTACCAACTATACCTTTTATTCTAACTGCATGGATACTCAGATGTACGTATCCGTCATATCCATGCCTGATCAGGGGAAAAGACAGTACCTTCTACTGGTTTAAGTACCTGCTCTATTTCTACTTCTTTATCTACAACTAATCTGTTTTTATATATACTAAGGCATTTCAATGCTATAGGAGTAATTAGTGTTATAATAAGAAGCACCTTCAGTAAGGTAAGTGCTGTTATTACCACAGTTTTACTAATTACTACGATAACTTTAGCAGTCATTCCTCCTTTCCATGTATCATCAGTCTTTGCGTGATAAGATTTTTTGAAGTTAATGCAACCATGATCAAGTCTTGTAAAAAAAGCTAAATGATATGATTTTTTTTCGTGACCAAGCAGAGAATCCTTACGACCCTCTAATTCAAATGGCTCTCGAGATGGTATTTGAGAGAGAGGTGATATAGGACTTAAAATTAAACTCATAAACCAACCTTTTGTTATTAAGTAGTACAAATGAGATTATACAATAGGTTTATTTATTATTACAACAATAAACAAATTTCTAACTTTCAATGATTTTATATTTAATCTCTCAAAGAGCTAGCTAGGCGACGATGAGTAGTTTTGAAAATACTACTCAATTACAAGCTATCTTGATTACTGTGAATTATTATTAAAATAAAGTTTGTGTGAATATATTTCTTTACATAAAGAATAAAAGTCAAGGTTAAACCGTGTAATTTATATTTGAAATTTCCCCAAGAAGAGTTGATATGTGCAGAAAAGGGCTGATAGGGGAGCCTATAAGATTCATGATAACAGCAGAAGTTCAATCACTGAAAGTCATGTATAGTCACTGATTTTTAGATGAGTGGATCGATGATCTTGTAAAGAGGTATCACGCTCTTATGATATCAAATCATATGTCATTCACTCTATAAATCTCAATCCCTGGGGTACTTCAAGCACCGCCTTATACTCTGTGTTTTCAATAGGATTTATTTCAAAGTTATGACTGAAATGTAGTTTACTCTTAATAAAAAAACGTAATTATTAATCGTGATCAGAGTTCCTTTGACTCAATCAACCAAACCAGGTGGCATCATTCTTTTCATCAGTATTGGGCCATCTTACCTCTTTGGACAGTACTCAGTACTTATTCTCACCCCAACTCAGTAACAATTAAGTTTCTATTGATTGTATGTTATTATATAACCAGATGTATGTTGCAGCATCAATTAACATCAATACAATTTGTTATATTAAAATTTCGATTTCATACTCTGGTGCAACTATATCAGTGTGAATGTTACAACCAGTTCAGAAGGGTACCTCCAAGCTAGATCGTAATTAATCAGTAAGGATTAACTCTCTTGGCAGTCGAACAACCTTAAATCAGTCCTTACATAAGATACTTAAGTGGCTACCTGACTCGCTACCTGACTCGCTACCTGAATAGCTACCTGACTCGTTCAACGAAACTTGACAATCGAAGAATTCCACATCATCAGTTTCCTCGCTACCTGAATAGCTACCTGACTCGTTCAACGAAACTTGACAATCGAAGAATTCCACATCATCAGTTTCCTCGCTACTCTTCACTAGAAGATACAAGCGAGTTCTACCCTGTTCTGCACACTCCTTCAACAGAAAATCCAAACGAGTTCTACAAATGTATTGCTCGATAATACTTCTATCCAAGCTAGTATTCTCTTTTAATATTATAACCTGAGGATCCAAAACTATAGAGGAAGTTGTCTCTACTGGTTTAAATACAACAATCTCTATATCTACAATTGATCTATTTTTATACATACTGAAACACTTCAAGGCTATAGGAGTAATTATTGTAATAATAAGAAACGTCTTCAGTAATGTAAGTGTTGTTAGAACAACAGTTTTAGTAAGTACTACAATAACTTTAGCAGTCATTCCTCCTTTCCATGTACCATCAGTCTTCCTGTTATAAGACCTTTGGAAGCCAATACAGCCATGATCAAGTCTTGTAAACAAATCTAAATGGTATGATTTTTTTTCTTGCCCAAGTAGAGAACTCTTGTAACCCTCTAATTCAGATGGATCTAGACATGGTGTTTTTGTGTTAAATAGCGGGCTATTTGATATAGATCTAGGAATAGACACTGTCAAGACTCCTTTTATAAGAAAATGATAGCACAATATTATACAATAAATAAATTGATGATTACAACAATAAATAAAGCTCCAACTTTCAGTGATTTTAAAAGTACTGAGCAATTACGCTCTAGATTGATTGCTGTGATTTATTATTAAAATAAAAATTATATTAATACATGTATTTACACAGGGCTGGTTAAAGTTAAACTGCACCATTTATATTTGAAATATACGCAAGAGGGGGTGATAGGGAAGGTTATAAGATTCATAGTAACCGCTAGAAGCTCAATCACACTTACTGATTTTTAGATGAGTGGATTGATGATCTTGTAAAGAGACTGAACAGGGTTTTAGAAATACTCATCGAGGCGAGAAATATCACTGTCACTAATCGTTTGGTCAATTCATGCCAGAATCTCTTACAGATGGATCGTATCCCGTGTTGATTATTGTGTATCTTACAGAGAAATTGTATCCCGCACTGACTGTTGTGTCAGGGTGGAGATGACTGTTTTGATACATGCTAATGCATTTTAATGCTATAGGAGCAATCATTTCTAATACTATTACGATTTCAATCCACATATCATTCACCAGTCCTTAGGGTATCAAACGCTTTCCCTACATCATCAGTATAATAGAGAAATAGATCCCATGTTTTCCAGAGGATACAACTGTTCCAATCGGTCACCCTTGAGTGTAATCAGAACTTAGAGAGCTCCTATTGCTAAGTGAACAAATAGAACTCATTGGAGTTTCTATTTTTCTATTACAAGACACCATTATATTATATTTATAAATTCAATAAATCCTTACGCATTTAAATTAGTCCTGGATGTCAAACCATTATTTAGGTAATGTAAATAAATTCTAAAATATGTATAGTTTCTAGGGTCTTTTTAGCAATATAGGTGAAGTAATGAAAAATCGATATCGAGCTGTTTTCCTTTTTGGTCCTCCAGGTTCTGGTAAAGGTACTCAAGGCAAGTTTTTAAGTGGCGCAGGGAACCACTTTCACTTGTCTTCAGGAGATATTTTCAGAGGATTATCCCCAAACTCACCCTCAGGCAAGCTTTTCCACAAGTTTGCAAATAAGGGGGCGTTCATGCCTGATGATATTACTATTGATATTTGGCAGAGGTATGTCTCAGGTTTGATCGACACTAACCAGTATTTTCCAAGGGATCAACTTCTTCTTTTGGATGGAATCCCTAGGACCTTAAATCAAGCCAAGATTCTGGATGAATACGTCGATGTTCAAAAAATTATTTCACTTAAATCGGACAATCACGATGTGTTTATCAAAAGAATTCAGAAAAGAGCTCTTATTGAGCGGCGTCATGATGATAGTAATGATTCCGTTTTGAAGACTCGTATGGAAGTTTATAATAGAGAAACGCTTCAAGTGTTAGGTCATTATGACGATGACATCGTCCACTACTACAACGCAAATCAGAGACCTCTAGAAGTCTTACGAGATATCCTAATAGACCTCAGTGATATACTCTCATAATTAATACTTGATTTTTTATACGACATTTGTTATTATTTTATATTGAAAAACGATTTTTATTATGAATGTTAAAACTAAACTAATTATATGTCTTCATTAATTACACCGGACTCACCTAGTTTCGAGTTGGATTTCCAGAAAAGATTCAACAGAAGCCCTGTCTGCTTTTTTGATCCGTCTCTGCCTGCATCAGAAACTGCCTCCAAAGTAGAAAGTGCTGCAAGAGTGATTCCTGATACCTATTTACTGCATAGCAGTGCAGCTCCAAACTTCTTATATACCATAGGAGATGCATCTAATATAATACGGAATACTCATAAGATCTGCTACAACATAAATGGTAATTCGTCCCCTTTTTCCACTAATCCGCTCGCCTCTGCAAGCTCAAGTCTCTCTATATTCACTGGTGGATTTGCAATATCTAATAGTTACCTTGGTTATCAAAAAGCAAATAAGGTTGATGATTTGGGGGGCAAGATCGGCAGTAGAGGTACCATGATTCGTGGAATTTTAGAAATATTCGGGGGAATAATTAGTACTCCGGCCTGGATTCTCTCTTTCCTTGCATCGAGCAAAGGAATGAATGCGATTGTTCCTCTGATGCATATATTATTTATCATAGGATCTGTTCTGTTCGTAGGTGTATATGGATTATTAATACTTCCAGCAGCCATTTCCCTAAAGAGCACTATCCCAATGAGGCGTGCTTTTAATAAGGTGTTTACTCAAAACTATCCATCTGAAAAAGAGAAGTACCATGCAGCTATAGAGTACTTGATGAATAGCTTAAAGCTCAATAATGAGGAAAAAAAGAACCTCCTTAACAATCTTCCTAAGAATGTTGGACCTGAAGAGTCATTCAAAAATTTAACTCCAAGTGATCTTGAATGGATCGAGTTTATCGCTTCTTCTGAGGAACAGGTCCCTCTGCTTAAGACTGCTTATGCCAATGCTCTCCAAAAAAAAGAACTTATAATGCACCGAATTGTTAATAATCAAACTGTAGAGCTTATTAAAGCAGAAATTACTAAACCTCAGCATAAGCAAATCACGCACCTACTTCAACTCGAAGGGGAACATGCTGAAGCTCTTGATCAGGCCAAATCGATCGTTTCTAAATTCCTAAAGAACTCAAGATCAAACTGTATTCTGCAAACGGCCCTCATCATAACTTGTACCATTGGAATTATCTCGCTCATCGCTGGGATCTTTGTCACAGGGGGCATTTTATCAATCGTAGTAACCGCTGGGTTTATTATAACAGCTTGTGGTATGCTCGGGATAGATGGATATAGTCTATTCCTAGACTATAAGAATCAACCCAGTTCTCTAGAAAACCGTGCTATGATTATTGGGATGACTCTTCTTCTTGTAGGTGCGGTTGCAACTCTACTCTTTACAGGTGGTATTATTCTGTTCATCAGTATTGGGACCCTCTTACTTCTTTGGACGGCACTCAGTACTTACTCTCATTATAAGTGGAGCTCCCAAATTACTAATAATCCAATTTTGATTAATTGATTATTAGGTAATCAGAGTTATATTGCAGTTTACATTAACAGCAACAAAAGTTGGTTATATTAAAATGTTAATTTAATACTCGAATGCAACTATATAAGTGTGAATCTTACAATTAGTTCAGAAGGGGACTTCTATTTTTTCAACGATTGATACTTCGATGTCATGCTATCTCAAAAAATAGGGTAGTGATATCATCTAGATATGCATGCATATCTAGATGATTTTCTATCCTATATCAGTTCTGAGAAGGGACTGTCACTTAACACAATAGATGCCTATGGTCGTGATCTAAAATCGTTTCTTGTCTACATTAAGGAGCAAAACCTACAATCACTCTCGGCTGTAGAAGAATGTCATATCATCAGTTTCCTCGCTACCCTTCAACAGAAGATGCAAGCGAGTTCCACCCTTTGCCGCACACTCGTTTCTATCAAAGTATTCTTCCGTTTTCTCTCTTGCGAAGGAGTTCTAAAGCGCAACATAACCTTTCATCTCGATTCACCTAAGCTCTGGCAGCTGATTCCAGAAGTACTTACCATTATCGAAGTAGAAACCCTCTTAGAAACTCCCAACCTCAACTCTCCCATCGGTGCCCGCGATAAAGCGATCCTCGAAATGCTTTACGCCACAGGGATCCGGGTCTCAGAGCTTTGCAATCTTAATCTACAAGATGTAGATGAAGATCACGTACGTGTCATGGGGAAAGGGAGCAAAGAACGCCTTGTGCCTATCGCAAAAATAGCTATTGATACACTCGATTATTATCTAATTAATTATCGAAAATGGGACAGAAAGGAAAATCCACCCCTATTTATAACGAAAGGAGGGAAGCGAATGGATCGAATGACAACCTGGAGAAGAGTAAAGTTCTATGGAAAAAAAGGGGGGATCGATAAAAATATATCGCCCCATACTCTACGTCACTCATTTGCAACGCATTTATTAGAAAATGGGGCAGATTTAAGAGTGATCCAGGAATTGCTAGGTCATACTGATGTCGCAACCACTGAGCGCTATACCCATCTATCGCAAAAGCATATGCATGACGCCTTTACCAACTACCATCCTAGACCATAGGAACACTCACTTGCGTGTTTTCTTGTTGAAGGGTAGAGCTCAAAACTATTGAGGGGAAAAACCTTCAATCACTCTCGAAGGCTCTTTAAATCCAAGGCTCAGACGCAGCCCACTTGTTACTTATGACTTGTTAATCTTTTTAAGTAACAGATCTTTGACGATTTGAGGAGTCGCTTTGCCATTGCAGAGCTTCATTACTTGACCAAAGAGAAAGTTAAATGCTTTGTCTTTTCCACTTTTGTAATCTGCGATCGATTGGGTGTTTGCTAAGAGGACTGTATTAACGAGAGGTTCGATGGATGAGGTATCTGTCATTGGTTGGTAGTCGGGGTTCTCTTTGACAATCTCTTCAGGATTTTTTCCAGGATTTTCCAGCATATCATCGGCGACTTTCTTAGCGATCCTACCAGTGATCGTTCCGTTGTCGATCATATTGACAAGAATGGCTAGGTGCTCACTTGGAATACCAATATCTTTAAGCTTCTTACCCGAATCTTTAAGTCGGCCCACAAATTCCACAATAAGCCAGTTACAAAATAATTTTACATTGGAGGTTGTCTTAAGCCCTTTTTCAAAATAATCAGAAAGAAATTTATTATTGATAAGAATGGATGCAGAATAATCAGTCAGTTGGAGATCATTCAGGTAGCGCTGATACCGGTCGTAGGGGAGTTCAGGAAGGGTAGATCGAATCTTTTCAATGTATTCTTCGTCTAAGATGATAGGAGGAAGATCAGGTTCAGGAAAATAGCGGTAGTCTAACGCTTCTTCTTTAGAACGCATATGAACCGTTTCTTTTTTCTCTAAGTCAAGTCTAAATGTAGCATTGGGAACGACGGTCTTAGGATCTTCATTGGGTCTTGTTACATATGCACAGATTTGACGTCTGATTTCAGATTCAAGAGCGATTTCCATATTAGAAAAAGAATTGAGATTTTTGATCTCTACTTTATTACGTAGCGTTTTTTCTCCTTTAGGACGAACGGATATATTAGTGTCCATACGAAGAGATCCCTCTTCCATATTACAGTCGGAAGCATCGAGATATTGCATGATCGCTTTCAAAGCCATAGCGAAAGCTGTCGCTTCTTTAGAAGAGTGGATACAAGGATCAGAAACGATTTCTAGAAGAGGTACACCCGCACGATTGTAATCCACTCCTGCAAACGAACTAAAGTGTTTAAGCATCCCTGCGTCATCTTCCAAATGGGCGTGATGGATTTGAAATTCCTTGAGTGTTCCATCGATATCGGCTGCAACAATGCCACCTATAATGATGGGCTTATTAAACTGAGTGATTTGGAAATTTCTTGGGCTATCGGGATAGAAGTAGGACTTCCTGTCGAATGTACTAAAGTGAGCAACCTGTGCATTAATGGCGCAGCCAAACATCACCGCTTTTTTGACGGCTTCCTTATTAAGAACGGGTAAGGATCCAGGTTGGCCGGTGTCTACAATGCCAATATTCGTATTGGGTTCATCTCCGGAATGATTGGGTGCAGAACTAAAAATTTTCGATTTAGTATTGAGTTGAACATGAACTTCAAGGCCAATGACGGGTTCCCAAAGTTCGTAGGGGATATGACTCATAATGAGGCCTCCCTATCAAACATCGGTGGAATAGGACACTTTAATTGTGTTTCAAATTGATATGCAAAATTAAGAACTCTTCCATCTTCAAGTTGGGGACCAAGGAGCTGAAGACCAAGAGGCAACCCTTTATCATGCATTCCTGAGGGGATACTAATTGCTGGAAGTCCTGCTAAGTTAGAGGCGGTCGTATAGAGATCTTGCGTATAAAGCGTCAGTGGGTCGCTAACTGATCCTAATGGAAATGAGGGCTCCAAGGTCACAGGCATTGCGATAATGTCACACTGATTAAAAGCCGCCTGAAAATCTCGAATGATTAATGTTCTGACTTTTTGCGCTTTGTTATAATAGGCATGTTGATATCCAGAAGAAAGAACATAGGTACCAAGTAAAATTCTTTGTTTGACTTCTACGCCAAAACCCTCTTCTTTTGAATAATTATAGACCTCGTCAAGCGTTTGGGCTTTTTCACTGCGGACTCCGTAGCGAATTCCATCAAAGCGTGCAAGATTGGTCGAGGCTTCTGCTGTGGCTAGGATATAGTAAGTGGCAACAGAATATTTTAACATGTTCAGATTGACATCAATAAATTTTACCCCAAGTTTTCCAAAGATCTCAATCGATTGGTCAAAGTTAGCTTTCATTTTTTTATCAAGTCCTTTCAGAAACTCAGTAGGAATACCAATGATTTTTCCGGAAAGAGATTCTAAGAGCTTTTCATGGTACAGTTCCGATTTGATTGGAAGACTTGTTGCATCATGTACGCAGTGTTTTCCAATCACTTCCATTACAAGTGCGACGTCTGTAACAGAGCCTGCCAATGGTCCAATTTGATCGAGCGAGGAACCAAAAGCAACAAGCCCATATCGTGAGACTCTGCCATAAGTAGGCTTGAAGCCTACTGTTCCTGTAAATGCTGCGGGTAGTCTGATGGAACCTCCAGTATCACTTCCAAAAGTTATTGGAACAAGCTTTGCAGCAGCAGCTGCTGCTGAACCCCCTGATGAACCGCCTGGTGTACGTTTTAAATCCCAAGGATTTTTTGTTTGAAAATATGCCGAAAGCTCTGTTGTAGAGCCCATCGCAAATTCATCGAGATTGGTTTTTCCTAGAATAATAGCATCTTCATCTTCAAGTAGCTTAACGACTGTTGCATCAAATGGAGCTCGGTAATTTGAGAGAAATTTGGAAGCACAAGTTGTGAGTTCTCCTTTTATATGGATATTGTCTTTGATGGCAATAGGAATGCCTGCGAGTCTCCCTAGTTTTCCTCCGATTTTCTTGCGCTGATCAAGCTCAGCAGCTTTTGCGAGTGCGCGATCCGAAAAAACGGAAAGAAAGGCCTTAATTTCCGAATCGAAGTGTTCGATCCGTTTGAGAAAGCATTCGACTATCTCTGTAGCACTACTATCACCTTGAATAAATATTCGATGAAGCTCTGATGCTGATTGTTTATACATATGAATTTCCTAAAATTTGATCACAGGAGGAACACGGATCATTCCACCCACTGCTGAAGACGCGTTCGATAAAAAAACTTTAGAATCGAGAAGCTCCCCTGGTTCATCTTCTCGCATTACATTTTTCATATTTTCAAGAACATGGTTACAGGCGGGAACGTCGTCGGTATCCACTTCTTGCAATTGCTCTGCGTAGCTAAGGATAGACGATAAGGTTTTAATGAGTTTTGTTTTCTCGTCTTGCGTTGTGTGAATTCTAGAGAGAGATGTAAGTTGAATCACCACATTTTCATCAACATCTGTCATAAATACTCTTCGTTAAGGATCTAAATACCAACCATACTAAAATAGACCTCTCATAAAGTCAATAAAAAGACGCCTCTTTGATAGTCTTAGCACTACTTAGTATAGTTATTCTTCTGTCATCACTTGAGCCTCTCCATAAAACACACCTAGATTTCCCTCATATCGTACCGACAAATCCCCTAAAAGTTGATTACTTAAACAGTAGCTCAAAAAATAATGTAAATCGATACACTTCTGAATGGTTCATTCAATGACTTTCTAAATAAAAAGGTCTGGGATTGCTCTGATATGCTCACCGGGTTATATGTGTAGATATATCACATTACAACAATCCTTCAAAAAACCATCATTTTGAAACCCCTATATCAACCTATTTACGTCGGGGTTGAATAGAATTAACTGAGTTGATACCCTGATGTAAGTACTTTATAATGTGGTTTTTTGAAGGAGTATCAAGATGTCTAAGATTAGAACTTCATCGTTTGCTATGGGTTTTGCTATGTTTTCTATGTTTTTCGGCGCGGGCAATATAACATTTCCAATTGTAGTCGGACAAGCTGTCCAAGGAGGTCTCTTCAAGGCTCTTCTCGGATTGCTTATTACAGCCGTCTTCATTCCTTTTGCTGGCTTAATGGCAATTACTCTTTTTAATGGAAGTTATATGAGCTTCTTTACTCGCATTGGTAAAATTCCCGGATATGCGGTTATTCTCCTCTTACTTGCCCTCGTAGGCCCTTTCGGAGGAATCCCAAGATGTATTACTCTGATATACGAAACAATGACCGTCTATTTCTTGTCGCTGCATCTCTTTATATTTAATGTCTGTATCTGTTTCATTGTTTTTTTGTGCTGTTGGAAGAAAAATCGTGCCTTGGATCTCATCGGGTATGTTTTAACTCCAGTCCTTCTTGCTTTTTTATTAATAATTATTATAAAAGGGGTCTTCTTTACTCCTGAAGTCCCTCTAAAAACCTCTGCTATTCAAAACAGCTTTCTTTATGGATTAAAAGAAGGCTATAATACAATGGATCTACTCGCTTCCTTCTTTTTTTCAGCCCTGGTTTATCAAACACTTAAATCGCAAATGAAAGATTCAAATGATACTAGATCCCTCATCCTACCTGTTTTTAAAGCTTGCTTAATCGGAGCGTTCCTTCTTAGTGTTATCTATATTGGCTTTAGTTATGTTGCAGCACGATATAGTGATTCTTTAAGTGAAGTCCCTTTGGGACAACTCCTCGGTTCTCTAGGATATATCGTTCTAGGTTCCAACGCTGCTGGACTGATTGTCTCCATCTCTATTGCCCTCGCTTGCTTAACGACAATGATTGCTCTAACGGTGATTTGTTCAGAATTTCTGCAAAAACATTTACTTAAAGAGAGGATTAACTATAAGATTTGCCTCGTTCTAGTCTTAATCGTTTCTTTACTTATCTCTAGCCTCAAGTTTGAGAGTATCATTGCCCTGCTTTCCCCTGTATTGCAAAGTATTTATCCTGCACTACTTGCTCTTAGTCTATTAAATATCTTATACAAACTGTTTAACTTTAAACCGATTAAAACACCGGTCTATACCATCTTTATAATTGTGCTTCTGACATTGATTTTTAAAGGATAAGGATCACCTAAATAACCTTTTGCATTGTTCTAAATGTATCAGCCTTCAGGAAGGATATTCAAAACTCAATTAACATTTAATTATAATTAATTAGTTATTGTTCTTGTTTTATTAAACAAACACATGTAATTTTATGTTAATAATGAATATATAACTAATTTGCGTTTTTAATTTATTAACTCAGTATTAGATTATTAATTGATCAAAGGAGGAAATCATGAGTCAATTACCAGGAATAAATCCTTGGTGGAGCATATGGCTGAAGCCTAAAGAAACAATCCGAGCAATTGTAATTCATGATAAGAAATATCAATTTACTCTTCTTTCAGCTTTTTATGGGTTTTTATATCTACTGAACTTAGCACCTCTTTACATGAAAGGAAACCAGGACTCAGTCCTATTGACTTTAATCGTATCTTTAATTTTGGCCATACCTGTCGGCTGGATAGTACTGAGCATTACCAGTCTCGTGATTTTCTGGGTGGGAAAGTTAATCCAAGGAAAAGCTTCTTATTATGAAGTCAGAGCTGCTTTTTCATGGTCAAGTGTACCAACCTTTTTCAATATTATCGTAATCTTATTCTTTTTATCGATGTTTGGAGGAACGATTTATGACACTAATATGATAAAATCGCTTTCCATTATGGGAATGAACGTTGCTTTTCTACCCACTTTTTTTCAGTGGATCTTGGGTATTTGGGTATTTGTTTTGCTATTACATACGCTCGTGGAGGTTCAGAGGGTTTCTATTTGGATGGCACTGCTTAACTTAGTGCTAATGTCCATTCTATTCGGAATCGTATTCACTGGAGTAACATGGGCATTAGGGGGGACACTTCAAAATAGCCATTAAGCACGATGGGGTTATTGCAATAAGTCCATAACGTAAATGTTAATAATTGAGGATAAAATGTTTAGATTAATAAAAAATGCATTAAAGAAAAAATCGTTTGCTGCAGTTGGCTCATTATTTTTATGTAGCACAACCATAGTGAATTTAATTGATGACGCATCAGGAACTCCTACAATACAAACTTCTAAAACAGATACTTATAAGAGCTGGAAGAAATTCCACTCTGTTACAGGTACATGTGCCGTAGTATTCCCAGAATCTCCAGAACATCTAAGACAAATGATGCCAATTGCAGATAACGATAAAAAACTCCAATATGATGTGTATGTTTCAGCACTTGAAAAGCAAGCTATCTTCATGCTGCTTGTTGCTGAGTATCCATCACATATAGATCAGAAATATGCAGGACTTAGCCTTGAAACTTTCCTAAATGGGATTCTTACTCAAAATTCAAATAGCCGGCTCTTATTTGCTGATCTTATTGAAATTAAAGGGTATAAAGCATTAGATTTCTTTATTTTAACCAAAGGTGTTTATTTTAAAGGAAGAGCGATTATGGCAAAAAATAACCTGTATCTTCTCGCCATGGAATGTGAAGTAAAAAACTATCAACAGGGAGCTTATAATCATTTCATTGAATCCTTTGAAATAAAGTAAACTCCACAATAGCTTTTCCTTTTATTCATTAAGGTCTGTTTGAAGTGATGAAGGATTCATGAACCATGGATCGTCTTTCCAGTGCTTGATCCACCCAAAAAGAGGTTAACAACATCTTTATGAAAACCTATCCAAGGTCATGTTCTATACTGCCAAAAACTTGATCCCTTTAAAGAATTTGGTCTCTGGTCTTAAAATGTAGCTTACTCAGCCCCTGTAGTATATCCGGTCCATGTTTTTCTACGAGCATTTTACTCACTGAGATCACAGCTTTAGAGGCCCCTTTCGGTAAAATGGTATGGTATTTATCTCCGAGTTTATCAATCCCTTCAACAAAACAGGCCCTTGCTAGGATAGAAGCCCCCGCAACGACAATATCTTCTTCACCCTTAAATCTCTGAGTGAGATCAAGGTCGAGGTTTTTTTTCTTTAGGGCAGATATGACCACAGATTCGTTAGCAAATTGATCGATAATCACCGTATTACAAGCAGTTTTTCCAATGACCGTTTCAATGGCAGTCGCATGTCCCCATGCAAGGAGTCGGTTTAGATTATTAAATTTTGCATAGAGTTCATTGTATTTCAATGGATTAATTTGAATGGTATGGTACTTGAACTGCTCCTTAATTTTTTTTGCTAAGGCGGCAATTCTTGTGTCATTTATTTTCTTGCTATCGCACACACCCATTTCTAGAAGTAATTGGATTCCTTTCTTATCGGCATAAAGAGCCCCAATACAAAGAGGTCCGAAAAAATCACCTTTTCCTGCTTCATCAACACCGATACGGGAAGTGAAATCGAGCTCTTGTTCTGGATAGGAATAGGAAAAGCTTTTTAAGATTTCAGGTTCCAAATAAAAGGTAATAAATTCATCCTTTTTAGCCCCTTGTACTGTGAGTTTTCCTGACTGGTAAAGAGTGCAGACAACTCCCTTTTTCTTCGCTTGAAATTCAGTATACTGGGGCTTAAAAAATTCAAATCCTTGTTCTAAAAGGTCGGTTCTTAACTTCGTAAAGAGGGGTTTTTCGACAGTTGCTACAAAACAATTGGGTGCTTTTTGCGCCATTCTAATCCTCTTTTTTGGTCTCTATTAAAAATAGCAAACCCTTGGATAAATGTCTCTTGTCGATATTAACTTAATCCGTTAATCTAAGAAATATTATCACCATAAGGAAGAGCGATGAACGAGGATATTAAAAAAATTGGAGACCTCTTCAAAACGAAAAGAAATGAAATGAATCTATCATTAAAGGAGATAGAAAATTCTACTTCAATTCGTTCGAGTTACTTATCATCAATTGAAGATGGAAGGATTGATCAATTCCTCACTCCTGTCTATACCTCAGGTTTTATCAGACAGTACGCGTCATTTTTAGGAATGGACGTCGATCGGATGATTAAAGAATATCCACAGGCATTTAAATTGCGCGGAGAAAAACACGAATTTGAATACGGAATAGGAACTCTCGAAGTACGCGGAAGTTTAGGTGGGGGAGTCAAATGGTTTCCTAATTTAATATGGGCAGGGCTTTCTGCTATCGTACTTGTAACCGCTTGGTGTTTTGCGAAATATCTGGGTGTAATTTAGCTCTCTAATTATAGCAGCAAAGAACTATGTCGTCAAAAAACAATTACAACCGTCTCATTCAGGAAAAATCCCCCTATCTGCTTCAACACGCACATAATCCTGTGGATTGGTATCCATGGGGTCAAGAAGCTTTTACAGCTTCTACTGAAGAAGACAAACCAATATTTCTCTCCATTGGTTATGCAACTTGTCACTGGTGCCATGTCATGAAGAAAGAATCATTTCAAAGTCCTGGAATTGCCAAATTAATGAACGATACGTTTATTAATATCAAAGTCGATCGGGAAGAGATGCCTGATATTGATAATTTATATATGGAATTTGCACAGGCAATGATGACAACAGGTGTCGGCTGGCCTCTAAATATTCTTATCACCCCTCAATTAAAGCCTTTCTTTGCTGTGACCTATTTACCTCCATTTAAACAAGAGGGAAATATGGGACTTAATAAATTGATTCTAGAAGTAAAAGACCTCTGGCATAGCGAGCTGCGCAGTGAATTGCTTAAGCAGTCCGAGCTAATTGTAGAGTTGTTTCAAGACTCTTTAGTGGAAAAGGGAGATGAGCTCCCTACCTTCAATCATATTGTCAATGGAGTGAATATGGTTCTAGATCAAGCAGACCCAGTCTATGGAGGCTTACAAGACTCCCCAAAATTCCCCCTTGGATTCCAAGCGAATTTCCTTCTCTCCTATGCTAAAATCCACTCTGATTCCCATTCGCTATTCTTCGTTGAACTCACTCTAAAACGGATGGGCATGGGGGGACTCTACGATCATATTGGAGGAGGCTTCTCAAGATATTGTATTGATGACAGATGGCATGTACCTCACTTCGAAAAAATGCTCTACGATAATGCAATTCAGATTTCTGCCTATTTAGACCTTTGGAAAATTCAAAAAAAAACCGAATGCCTTAACATTATTACACAAACTCTTGACTATGTGCTGCGGGCAATGCAATCCCCTGAGGGGGGGTTCTTTTCAGCAGAAGATGCTGATTCCGATGGCAAGGAAGGCGCCTTTTATACTTGGTCTAAAGAGGAGATTGACACCCTACTTGGAAAGAATGACTCTGCTATTTTTTGTGAGTATTACAATGTTCAACCCCAAGGAAGTTTTGAAAAGAAAAACATTCTTTACCAAGAAATCACCTTAAAAGAATTTGCTGATATCAAATCAATTCATGAAGGCGAGCTCAAGCAAGTTTTGGATCGTTCACAGAAACAACTGTTTAACGAAAGGAAAAAAAGGAATCCCCCTTTTAAAGACGATAAGATTCTCACATCATGGAATGGACTCATGATCGATACGTTGATGAGAGCTGGATCAGCTCTTGCTCGACAAGACTACTCAGAAGCTGGCCTCAAAGCTATAGAATTTATTCTCAGCAACTTGTGGACTGGAAAGCAGCTTTTTAGACGCTGGCGTGATAATGAAGCTAGATTCTCTGCAACCCTTGATGATTATGTATTTCTTATTAGAGCTCTTCTGACGCTATTTGAAGAAGGTTATGGAACTAGATATCTCTCTGTTGCCATTCAGATGGTAGACATCCTCGAAAAAACATTCAAAGTAAAGGATGGAGCCTTCTACTTTACTAAACCAGATGATGCGGTTTTGATGCATCGCTGTGAATTCTATGATGGAGCGGTGCCTTCAGGAAATGGAGTCCACTCCGAGAATCTCCTCAGACTCTTTCAGATCACTAGAGATCAGAAGTATATGAAGCAAGCAGAAGACGTTCTAAAAGCTGCAAAGCCTTTTATCGAGGCCTATCCTTTGGGAACCAGTTATTATCTGATCACCTTGCAACGCTATTTTGATAAAAAAGCACCAACCATACTAATTGCTCTCGATGACAAGCAGCATCTTAAAGAGGAACTTAATGCAGAACTGGCAAAAAGTATTTGCTCACATTTATCAGTCATCTGGAAAACAGAAGGGGATAAAACCCTAGAGCAGTTGGCCCCCTATACCAAAGGCTTAAAACCTATAGACGGACAGACAGCGATCTACATATGTAAGCAAAATCACTGCAAAGTGCCACTTGTGAATAAAAAAGATATATTTAATGCGCTTGCTAAACTTTAATTCTAGATTGCTAATAACGATGAAATTTGTAACTATCTGAAACCACAAACAATTAACGTATAAGATTATTTATGGATAAGAGTATATTAGGTGATTATACAATTCTCAAACCCCTTGGAATGGGATCTTTAGGATCTGTTTATTTAGCTGAGCACCGCTTCCTCAAAAAGCAGTTCATGTTAAAAGTTCTTCCTGAAGAACTAGCGAACGATGAGGCGTTCATAGCTAGATTTGAAAAGGGAGTAGCAACCCTCTCGGCACTTGATCATCCTCATATTGTAAAAGTTCATAATGTCTCGTATGCCGAAGGTTATTATTTTTTTGTAACAGATTGCATTTTCGACTGTTTTGGAGAAAATACAAATCTCGCTAAATTTTTAAGTGTTCATAAACAGACTTTGAATGAAAATGAAATTCTTGAACTTCTCACACAGATAGCATCTGCACTCAGTTATGCTCATCAAAACCAGATTGATACAGCCCCTCTTGCTCACCGCGGTATTAAATTAAATAACATCTTGATTGGAAAAGGGGAAAGAGGTCTTCATGTATATCTCTCTGATTTTGGACTGTCTCATATCATTGGTGAAGGAGCTATTCTCACGAGACTCTATCAAATTCTTGCAGAATCGTTATACCTGAACCCATCGATTTGCTCATCAAATCAATACTTCAAAGGAACTATCAAATCAGCGAGTCTCTCTCAACTACATGCCTCATTTATTCAAAATTATGCCTTCTTAGCCCCTGAACAGAAAATATTTAGGGAAACCCCTGTTGGGATCCAATCGGATATTTATGCTTTTGGAATCCTTGCGTATTTTTTGCTCATGAGAACCTATCCAGAAGGTTGCTTTGCACTACCTTCACAATCATTTCCTGAATATAGACTCAATTGGAATGAACTCATTTATCAATGTCTTCAACCTGATCCAAACAAGAGACCAAGATCACTAACCCGTCTCATCGATGAATTTCTCTCACCTAAAACATCTAACTCCAATATCTCTGAAAAAATAAGCACTTGGAGCCATGAAAGTATTCCATCTGAGAATGACGCTACTCAACCTATTCAACACCCTCAAAAGACAGTCCATTCAGGTCAGTCCCGTTTTGATTCAAATTACGCTATTCCCGGAAGGGAAACCTTAGAAACACGAGCATCAGTTCAAAGAGATTGTGGTGTGCAAGTAAGCGATCCACAGCCTCAAAAGGAAATGATTGAAAAGGTAAGCCAGCTCATTCATGAGTCACAACCAAAACCCATTCTCAATCCACAAGAAATACTCCGCCCAACCTATGAGCCTGATCCCGCCTCTGCATTTCAGGTAGATTCTACTGTTGCTCCCTATAAACCCAAAGAAAAAGAGTTTAAGGTTATCGAGCCGATCCACAGCGATATGGTGATCATCAACGGTGGAGAGTTTTACCGTGGAAGCAATGAAGGAGGACGTGATGAAAGGCCCCGTCATCTCATTCGCATTGGAAGTTTTGCGATCGATGCTCATCCAATTACAAATGAGCAATTTATCTGCTTTTTAGAAGTCATGGGTGGAGAAAAGGAATCTAATAATCAAGATATCATTAGACTGAGAGAGTCACGCGTTAAGAAGCTGTGTGGGAAATTTGTGATTGAAGCAGGATATACTAAACATCCTGTCATCGGAGTCACATGGTATGGATCAGTCGCATATGCAAAGTGGATTGGAAAGAGACTTCCCACAGAAGCAGAGTGGGAAATTTCCGCTCGAGGAGGAATCCCCAATGCGATCTACTCAACTGGAAACAATATCGATCGTTCACAATCAAATTTCTTTAGTGCCGACACAACCTCTGTAAAAAGTTATCCACCAAATGGTTATGGCCTCTATGATATGACTGGAAATGTTTATGAATGGTGTCAAGATTGGTATGATTATAATTACTACGACACATCAAAGCAGGAGCCAAACGATCCTAAAGGACCTGTACAGGGCGTCTATCGCGTTCTTCGAGGTGGATGCTGGAAAAGTCTCAAGGAGGATCTTCGTTGTTCCCATCGCCATCGCAATAAGCCTGGGATTGTCAATCGCACATATGGATTTAGGTGCGCAGCTAATGTAGAAGAATGATTTTACTTGTCTTTGTGTGTAATAGTACTATTCATCCATTTCCCACAATGGTTGCGGTTTTTGTATAGCTGCGGAATGCTCTCCTCTTTTATTGGATCTGATTCAGATCCAAGCATACAAAAAGTTCTTTATAAATAGAAAATCCGGATCAATCATAAGGCAAAACCCTTGCAAGATCGCTTTCTTGCAGAGTTTGATGACATCACTTGCGCCACCCCATACATTTTCTCTTCACTTAAATCTCTGGGATTATAGGAATAAATAACACAGGAAAAAATGCTCGATATCCCTATTATTTTAAAGCAAAAAAGTGTGAAATCATGCTAAAAATGCTTAAAACATGCAGCCAAGATCTCTATGCTGTTGTAGTAACACTCCAACCTCAGTCATGATCTACTGTGCAGTGCACGTAGATTTTTCTCCTTGCATGAAGTCAACTTCTCTCTAAAGGTTAGCATAGCTATAATCATCTATTTCATTGATTTGAATGTGAAAAAGCATTTCTATTATATTATATTGAGATCATAATGTGATATGATTTGTAGATGGAATTTAGGGTTAGTCCCCCAAATGGAGGTCTCATATGAAATTATTCCTTTCTAAACCTAGAGGGTTCTGTGCAGGTGTTGTAAGAGCCATTGATACTGTTGAAAAAGCATTGGAACTATGGGAAGCTCCAATCTATGTTAAACATGAGATTGTACATAATAAACATGTAGTTAATGACTTGGAAAGAAAAGGAGCTGTATTCATAGAAGATCTTGATGACGTCCCAAAAGGCGCAAGGATTATTTATTCAGCTCATGGAATCTCACCAAAAGTTCGTGAGCATGCCAAAAGACGTGGCTTAATAGAGATTGATGCAACCTGTGGCTTGGTGATTCGAGTCCACTCAGCAGCCAAAAGATTTGCTAAAAAAGGTTACCAGATCATCCTCATCGGTCATAGTAATCATGTTGAAGTGATTGGGACAGCAGGAGAGGCTCCTGATAAAACGACGATTGTAGAATCAATAGACGACGTAGATCAACTGAATTTTCTCCACGATCAAAAACTACTTTACCTCACTCAAACGACCCTGAGTCTAGATGATGTCAGAGAAATTACTGAAGCACTTATCAAAAAATATCCCCAAATCGAAACACTCCCAAGTTCATCTATTTGCTATGCAACAACCAATCGTCAATTAGCCCTTCGTGAAATTACAAATACTCTTGATCTGGTGCTTGTCGTTGGTGACCCCACAAGTTCCAATTCAAATCGTCTTTGCGAAGTAGCTCAAAAAAGGGGTATTCCCTCTTATCTTATCAATAATCCCCAAGAGATCCAGAAAGAATGGCTTGAGGGTATTCACGCAATTGGACTGACAGCTGGAGCCTCCACTCCTGAAGATGTTGTACAGAAATGTATTGCCCATCTAAGAGAGTTAGGGGTGACTGAAACAGAAGAAGTTATCTACAAAGAAGAAAACGTTTTTTTCCAACTTCCTAAGCAAATTCTCTCTTGTATATAAAAGCTTGTTGCGTCTGTATGAAGGATGGCTTAATGGCTTATTGCTTTAAAAAACCGTTGGTGTGAGCAGTCCTGACCGTTGAATTATAACGATGATTCTGCATCATATTTTTATGCTGAAATCTTATACTTAATACAAATGACACGCTATTAAATGTCCTGGTTTAACTTCAATCAAATTTGGAACAACTTCGGAACAGTATGAATAGGCTTTTGGGCATCTTTTACACAAACAGCAGCCTTTAGGAGGCTTGATCGAATTAGAGACCCCTTCTCTAAGCAAAGTGCCATTCTTATGTGTTTCCTTGCCTGGATTAGGAATCAAATCAGCGGAAAGTAAAGCTTTTGTGTAGGGATGCAGGGGATTACTGTAAAGCTCCTCCGTAGGGGCTAGCTCAACAATGTGTCCCATATACATCACTGCAATACGTGTTGAGATATATTTAATCATCGCCAGATTATGTGAAATAAAAAGATAGGTCAATCCTTTTGCTCGTTGGAGTTTTTTCAAAAGATTCACAATTTGCGCTTGGGTCGAGATATCGAGCGCCGCAATAGGTTCATCACAAACAATGAAAGAGGGACGGAGTACCAAGGCCCTTGCGATACCAATCCTTTGCCTTTGCCCTCCGCTTAACTCGTGGGGATAACGGGAGTAATGCTCTGGACTGAGCCCCACTTGGTTTAAGAGATTTCCCACAAGTTTTATACGAGTTTTTCTACTCATGTTCTCGTGAATAATAAGAGGTTCTTCAATAATAGAACCCGCTGTCATTCTAGGGTTTAGAGAAGCAAACGGGTCTTGAAATATATATTGCAAATCTCTTCTCAAATTATTTTGATAAATAACCTCTCCGGAAGTCTGTTTAATCATACGAATGAGAATTCTTCCAAGAGTTGTTTTACCACAGCCACTCTCTCCTACTAAACCGAGGGTTTCATGTGGATAGATGTCAAAAGAAATATTATTAATAACCTTCAGAACAGCTCTAACCAATTTATAGTGCTTGCTGAGGTTTTTTATCTGAATTAACGGAGTCACAATTGATCCTTGTTTAAATCACTCATGAAACAATGCACATGATGTTTATCACTAATCTGAAACTGGGGAGGGTTGGAGTTTTTGCAAATGTTCATAGCGTTGCTGCAACGAGGGAAAAAGGAACATGCTTCTTTGATCTGATTCAATCTAGGAGGTGATCCTAGAATCGGTGTGAGTGTTTTATTGTTTGGCGAACCAAAATGGGGTATTGATGCTAATAGTGCCTTAGTATAGGGATGTTTTGGTGAAGCAAATAACTCTGCTGTCGGAGCTCTTTCTACGATCTTACCCCCATACATGACTAAAACATGGTCGCAAAACTCTGCAATCACACTAAGATCGTGTGTAATGAGAATCATGCCCAAACCTGTATGAGCTTGAATCTCTTTTAGAAGCTTTAACATTTGAGCTTGCATGATGACGTCAAGAGCCGTTGTTGGTTCATCAATAATAAGCATTTTCGGTGATGTAATCACCGCCATTGCAATCATTACACGCTGTCTCATTCCCCCACTGAGTTCATGAGGATATTGATGAAGACAGATGATAGGATTGGGAATTCCAATTTTTGAAAAGAGCTTCCCTGCTTTTTCAAAAGCCTTAGCTTTAGTGTAGAGGGGGAAGTGATGAAGCAACCCTTCAATCACTTGCTTGCCAATTTTCATAGTGGGATTAAGGAATGTCATCGGATCTTGAAAAACAAAACCGATTTCCTTACCACGGATGTTGCGCATCTCTTTTTCTGAACACTCATTAAGATCCTTTCCCATAAACAAGATTTTATCAGAATGGATTTTTGCACTCGCTGGTAGCAGGCGAAGGATGCTTTCCACTGCAGAGCTCTTGCCACATCCAGACTCTCCAACGATCCCGAGACGTTCTTTTTCCTTAATATCAAAGCTCACTCCTTGCACGGCATGGATTTTATTACCATCAACATGAAAAGTAATTGATAAATTTTTAACACTTAAGAGCTTCTTAGGTGCGCATTCTTGGGTCAAAGGCATCCCTTATTCCATCTCCTAATAAATTTAAAGAAAGCATTGTCACACTAATAAATATTGCGGGGAACAGGAGGCGCCACGGATAATATCTCAAAGCTGACAGACCATCGCAGGCCATTGTTCCCCAACTTGCAACAGGAGCTTGTACTCCAAGCCCTAAAAAACTTAAGAATGTTTCTGTAAAAATCGCAACTGGAATGGTCAATGTCATTGTTGTAATAATTGTTCCAAGGGCATTGGGGATGAGGTGCTTTAACAAGATTCGAAGCTTGCTTGCACCAAGCATTTTTGCAGACAACACATAATCATTTTTCTTGATCTGCAAAATTTGACTGCGAACGATCCTTGCCATATTAATCCAGCCTGTAAATGTCAGAGCTAAAATGACTGTAAAGAGCCCAGAGTTTAGAATAACCATGAGCAAGATCACAATGATCAAATGGGGAAGAGAGTAGAGTATATCGGCAATCCGCATCATCACTTCTTCGATTTCCCCTTCCATCATCCCAGCAAAGGCTCCATAAGATACTCCTATAATCATATCAATTATTGCAGCAGTAAAACCCACAAAAAGAGAGATTCTCGCTCCCCACCAAATTCGTATGAACACATCTCTTCCGAGCTCATCTGTTCCAAACCAATAATTCCTTGATGGGACCTGATTTTTCAAACTCAGGTGAGTGTCATAATAGGTGTTATGGGTGATAAAGGGGATTGCGATAGCGCAAACAATCAAGAAAGTTATGATAACCAGACTTATGAGAGCTGCTTTATTGTTATACAGTCCCTTCCATACACTGCCCCAATAAGAAATGCTCTGCGTAGGTATCTCATTTTCAAAAATTCTCTCTTTAATAGGCTCATATAAAAGCTCACTCTCTTTCATCAATTTCTCCTACGTGGAAAAAATTGAATGCGAGGATCAATAATTGGAGACAAAATATCGATGATAAAAACGCTAAAAAGCACAATAGCGCTGTAAAACACCGTAAGCCCCATGATCAGCGTATAATCTCGGTTAGTAATACTGAGCACAAACCATCCACCCAAACCGGGAATCCCAAAAATTTTTTCCACTACAAAGCTTCCCGTTAAAATCGAGCTTGTGAGGGGACCTAAATAGGTGATGACAGGGAGCAAACTATTTTTCAGAACATGCTTCATCACAATCTGGAAACAACTAAGCCCCTTAGCAATTGCTGTCTTAATGTAATCTTTCTGGAAGGTGTCAATCATATTGCTTCGCGTTAATCTAGCAATGAATGCCGTCGGAAGCGCAGCTAGTGCAATAGTGGGCAAAATCGTATGCGCAAAGCCCACAAAACGAGCTACAGGGAGGATGTGTAGCTTCATCACAATGAATTGTAAGAACGTCGCTATCAAAAAATTTGGCATGGAAATCCCAAGAACAGCAATGATCATAAAGGTACCGTCTTGCCATTTTACATGGTACATCGCAGCAATTGTACCAAAAGACACTCCAAATAACACAGCAATAATCAACGTTTCCAATCCCAAGAATAGAGAAACCGGAAATCCGGATTTAATAATATCTGTGACTTGCCTCCCTTCATACTTAAATGAAGGGCCAAGATCCCAAATTAAAAGTCCCTTGATATATTTACAGTACTGGATATACCAAGGCTGGTCCAATCCATAGTGGGCGTACATGCTGTGAAGGATCTCTTCAGGAATAGCTTGCTCCTGGAGAAATGGATCACCTGGAATAGCTCTCATCAGAAAGAAGGTTAAGGTAGCAATAAGAAAAAGAGAAAAAACAAAGATTATTAACTTTTTAATGAAGTAGTTAACATGCATTTTATAAAGATACTCATAGCCTATTTGCGTCCACTTTATAGGGGAATCATATTTTTGTCTCTTTAATTTAAGATCCTTTCCAGTGGCCTTTCTCAAGGGAGTTTTTGCTTGAAGTCTAAGCGGTTATCAGCCGAATCGATCCTTATCGGCTGCATGTATGAATTGTACCCATTTGAAATTTCCCCAAAATCTCTATAATCTTTATCCAAGTTATGGTATGAATAATTTTTCACGATTTATCAAGGTGTGTTATGTCATATCAGGAAATTCAAAAGTTATTAGGATCACAAGCAGAATCACTTCTCGGGCACTCTTGCAAGACAGTCTCGAAGGATCAACTTCATCTACCTGGGCCTGATTGGATCGATCGGATTTTTGCACAATCAGATCGCTCAATTCGGGTCATGCAAAGTCTACAAGAAATCATTGGGCATGGACGCTTAGCAAATACAGGTTATCTCTCTTTACTTCCCGTCGATCAAGGAATTGAACACACAGCAGGAGCTTCATTTGCTCAAAACCCCAAGTATTTCGATCCTGAAAATATCGTTAAACTCGCCATTGAAGGGGGCTGTAATGCCGTTGCTTCAACACTGGGTGTCTTGGGCAGTGTGTCTCGCAAATATGCTCATAAGATCCCATTTCTAATGAAATTTAATCATAATGAACTGATGACCTTCCCCAATACATTTGATCAGATCCCATTCGGCTCGATGCAGCAAGCATACGATATGGGTTGCAAAGCTGTTGGTGCAACAATCTACTTTGGATCTTCAGAGACCGGTCAGCAAATCGTTCAAGTGGCACATGCATTTGAAGCCGCACATCGGATGGGGATGGCAACCGTGCTTTGGTGCTATCTTCGCAATTCCTCCTTTAAAACCAAAGATAAAGACTATCATTTGGCAAGTGATCTTACAGGTCAAGCCAACCACATCGGGGTCACCATTGAAGCTGATATTATCAAGCAAAAGCTTCCTGAAAATAATGGGGGATTTAAGGCTCTTAAATTCGGTAAGCAAACAGAGAAGATGTACACAGAGCTGTGCTCGGATCACCCGATTGATCTGACCCGCTACCAAGTAATCAATAACTATATGGGGCGAATGGGACTCATCAACTCAGGAGGTGCCTCAGGAACCAATGATTTAGAAGCGGCTGTAGCTACTGCTGTAATCAACAAACGAGCTGGTGGCATGGGTCTTATCTCAGGACGAAAAGCTTTTCAGAAACCGATGAAAGATGGAATTAAACTTCTTAATAGCATTCAAGATGTATATCTCTGCAAAGACGTGACAATCGCATAACATCATCTTGCTTGAAAATAGACCTGCTAATACATTTATCCGAGGATCAAAACACTCACTCGAGTCATGTATCATGATGTTGATTGATTAGAAACGCGGTCACTTATAACTTGTGGGGTTCTTTTGAGTCGAATCAAGAGTGTAAAACTTGATAAATAACACATGGGCAGTCAAGGGCTGATTATCCCTTTGATTTTCTATGAGAAACTCTATTTAGTTTATAGATTTCCATTGAAAGTATTTAAAAATTCCTATAATCGTTTTAGCATCTTCTATCTCACCTGATTCAATCATTTTGACTAGTTTTCCTGGATGAAGAACAAGCTGATCAATCTCTTCCGTATCATCACCATAGAGAACGCTTTTCTCGAGGTCAAGAGCTAGAAACATATGCAAGTATTCTGTACAAAATCCAGGAACGGTATAGAATCCTCCGAAAGGAATAATCTGATTGGACATGTAACCAATCTCCTCTTGAAGCTCTCTTTGAACGCAATCTCCAACAAGTTCCCCCTCCTCTAACGTTCCAGCAGGCAATTCGATTAAGATTTTATCGACTGCTCGACGCCACTGTTTGACAAAGTGGATATTCCCTTTCTTATCAATAGGGATCATTACCACAGCGCCTGGATGGTTGACGATTTCATAATTCTGAATAAGGCCGTTAGCTTGGGGAATCGAATCTCTATAGAAGGTCAGAATCTTGCCTTTGTAGAATATTTCTCGATTAATATCAGAGGACCTCTCCTGTTCAGCTTGTTTCTCAGCGTTTTTCGATTGCATTAATACATCCTTTTCTAAGCATTTTTTAGTGATTCCTGGAGTATCCACATAATACATTCTTCTATTACCCAGTTATAGATAGTAATAGCATTTATTTTTGAGACCCTGTTATCGCAAGTAAGACTCTTTTGGACTTCAAAGCTCTATAACTGGTTTTGAATATTCCCTTGCTGAGGTCAACACCCCTATTTGGAAGAGGTGAATTAAGAACGCTCCTAATTTAACCCTATCATAACAACCCTAATTAGACAAAATGTTTGATTATTTCTAAGAATTTAGTTATGTGAATTAAATAAACAATTTTGTAAATAAGAAGGGGGGATATGTATAATAAAAAAGCTCAAATCATTAAGACACTATCAAACATCGGCTATATTATCGGATGTTTAATATTATATCTTATTTCTATTAGTATTCTACTTTCCACATTCTGGACAATTACACAAGACGTTCTATCACATAGCTTCACTGTCTATCTTCTTCTAGATGAAGCTGGGCTAATTGTATTTGCGATTGGGGTCATTGATGTCGCTAAATATTTGATGCTTGAAGGGGTTATAAGAGTAAAGGAGGAGCAGTCTCCTCGAGAGCTTAGAAAAGCGCTTACTAAATTTACGATGATCATTGCAACGGCGCTTTCTCTAGAGGGTCTTGTTTTAACCATTGAAACGTCAAAGACTGACATCACGCAGGTTCTCTATCCCGTATGCATTCTGTTCGCAAGCATTTTATTTATTATAGGCATTGGTATCTATCAAAGACTGAATGCGATGTCTGAAAAGAATTAATTTCTAGATCGGACTAAACGATTCGAGAAATGTTTGAAAGTGATCTTCCATCTCTTGTTCCTTGTTAGGAGGATAGCTCATATCAACTTTATAGAGCATCGAATTAACAAAAATTAACATTCCTGAAATTTCTTTTTCCTTTGTTTTGAACCTTTAAGGCCTTTTTTGATCACCTTAAGAGTTCCCCTGAGAACGAGGGAGCGGCTCCACTTAAGCCAGCTATGAGGAAGTATTGTATAGCTAATTGAAAAATAGGTATCGTCATTGTGCTTGCAAGTATGCTCTGTAATGGGGAGTGTTTTATTAGTATTTGGGATCGATAGCTGCTTGATTTCTGTAATCGGATTTTGAGGGAATCTGATATCGAATTCTCCTTCAGGAGAGTTGAACTTCACCCATTTAATCTTAGAGTTGAAGAAAAGGTTCCCTTTATTAAGCTATGTGGTGGTTAATGCAAGGGACTGGAATGCTACTACATAGAAATTCTGTTTCGTAGCGATTGTAGCACAAAATAGAGCAAGTACAGCCGTTCCAAGCACTACTGGAGCTTTATTCTTCTTTGAGTTGTATACTCTAGTATCCATTTTTTGATCCCAGCTTGCATTCCCCATTTTCCTTAAATGGGACCTAAACATGTAAAAGCATCCTGTATTGAAAATAGGGATTCCAAATCCAATCCCTTGCATCCAAACTATTAGACTACGCTTAAAGGACATTTTTAAACTTAAATTAGTATAATTCTTGTTTTTAATTTTAATTCCAAATAATTTTTTTCCCAGGAGTCGTTCCAAAAATTCTTATCAAGACTGCTTCAAAAGGAATCCATAGACAGGGGATTAACAATAAAGATGCAATAACTTCAATGGCTAATAAGTCGTTAGTAAACAAAGATATATGTGAAAAAGATATGATGAGCAATAAATAAAAGAACCAATAGTCAAATATTCTTGCAAACAGTCTCAACCAAGGATTCATAGGGATTATTACTTAAATTCATAATAAGATTCAGGAAATTGATTATAATCTTATTGTATTAAATCTGTTAAGTCAATTGGATTTATTATTTGGATTTTCCGGAATAATTATAGATCCAATAAAATAATCTATAATAATAGGGAGTATTCCTGTAAGGAACATGCAAGCAACCATGAGAGTCCGAACGATTATTGCATCGACTTTTAAAATTTCACTGATACCTCCACAGATTCCTGAAATTTTACGATTGCTCCTAGAACGGTAAAGCTTCTTGCAGCGAGGCTTGATATAGGCCTTTGCCCCAAGAGGAGTCAGGAGCCAAGCAACGACATAAATGATAATAAGCGGAAGAAGCCCTGTGAAAATGCAGATAAAAATCATCAAAAGACGAATAATAGTTGGGTCAAAATTAAAGAATTGACCAAGGCCTCCACAAACCCCAGCGACCTTCCTATCCCAGCGATCTCTATAGATTTTTTTCATCGGTTGCCCCGCTTGGTCAAACTAAGAAAGGAGGGGGGAATATCAGACTGAAAGAATATTGGTCTTTTATGGATAGGGTGAATGAAGTCCAATTTATATGCATGGAGAGCTAGTCGATTGATTGGATTTACCGAGGAACCATATTTAAGATCGCCAATAATGGGGTGACCTACATCTTTGCAATGGGCTCGAATTTGATTTTTGCGCCCTGTTTCTAAGGTCAGGTTAATGAGGGTCTTGTCCTTACCACGACCTATGACTTCATAATGAGTGATCGCCTTCTTTCCTTCTCCTTTTCGCTTTGCTACATGGACGACATAATTGGCATTTTCTATTAGATAGCACTCCCAAATTCCACTACTTTCTTGAAGAACTCCTTCGACAACAGCGCAATACTTCCGTCCAATTGTATGATCATGAAATTGAATTTTAAGATGATCTCTTGCTTTCTGAGTATAGGTGAAAACAAGAACCCCTGATGTTTCCCTATCTAGACGATGAACGGGGTAGACTCGCTGCTTATAAAACTTTCTTTTAAGAACATCGTGAACTGTTTTTGTCTTATCAAAATGAGTAGCAACACTCAGGACTCCTTTAGGTTTATTTATGACTACGATATCCCGATCTTCATAAAGAATTTCTATATCGAAATCGAGAGATTTAGTCTTTGTATTCAACACAATATTATCAGAATCGCAAACAGGGAAGATCGGGTTTTTTACGATCTGGTCATTGACCGAAATCCTTCCCCATTTAATCCATGCCTTAATTCCACTTTTGGAACTTTTGGGATAGAGCTCTACAAGAGAGTTAAATAGTAAATTTGGGTGCCTTGCCATAATAAGGCATTTTAACAGTAACAGTTAAAATTACCTAGGAGATTCTATAGCGAAAACCATATACTTCCCCCCTTACTCTTTAGGTAAAATGGAGGGGAAGGCTGTACTTGAGTGATTAGAAAAAATATCCAATTTAAGCTTTCTTACTCACTGTAATCATTCAAACATGAACTTAACATACTCACCGCAATCATGGGTACAAGAGAACTGTAACATACTCTGTGACACTACTATCATCCTCTGTGACACTACTATCTGTGACACTAATATCATCCTCTGTGACACAAATATCATCCTCTGTGACACAAATATCATCCTCTGTGACACTAATATCATCTCTTATATTGGCACAATCTGTTGATAGATTATTTGTTATATCATCAGAAGATCTTAATTTATTACAGCAGAGTACTGCAGTCATATAATCCCAACATCTTCTTATAGGTGAAGCCTGTTTTAATTTCTTTTTTGTATCGGTGCTCATAGCAGATGCTCTTGATATACTACAAGCTCCATAACACGGATTTTGATCAGTTGTTGTTCGTTGTGGTTTTATTAAAGGCATTGCCCCCACATGTAGCAGGCTATTCCCTGTTGTTACCTGTATTGACATCATTGTTCTCCTATAAAATTTACATGAAAATCCGTATAGTCTAATGTAAGTAGAGTATGCATGCAAGATCTAATGTAAGCAGAGTATGCATGCAAGATCAATTTTTAATTTATGAACTATGTCCTAAATAGGGCATTTTAACAATAACAGTTAAAATTACCTAGGAGATTCTATAGAGAAAACCATATACTTCCCCCCTTACTCTTTAGGTAAGATGGAGGGGGAGGCTGTACTCTTTAGGTAAGATGGAGGGGGAGGCTGTACTTGAGTGATTAGAAAAAATATCCAATTTAAGCTTTCTTACTCACTGTAATCATTCAAACATGAACTTAACATACTCACCGCAATCATTGGAACATCATGAGAACTGTAACATACCCTGAGACACTACTATCATCCTCTGAGACACTAATATTATCCTCTGTGACACTAATATCATCCTCTGTGACACTAATATCATCTATTAGATTGGCACAATCTATTGATAGATTATTTGTTATATCATCAGAAGATCTTAATTTATTACAGCAGAGTACTGCAGTCATATAATCCCAACATCTTCTTATAGGTGAAGCCTGTTTTAATTTCTTTTGTGTATCGGTGCTCATAGCAGATGCTCTTGATATACTACAAGCTCCATAACACGGATTTTGATCAGTCACGATTGTTGTTCGTTGTGGTTTTATTAAAGGCATTGCCCCCACATGTAGCAGGCTATTCCCTGTTGATACCTGTATTGACATCATTGTTCTCCTATAAAATTTACATAAACATTCATAGAGTCTAATGTAAGCAGAGTATGCATGCAAGATCAATTTTTAATTTATGAACTATGTCCTAAATAGGGCATTTTAACAGTAACAGTTAAAATTACCTAGGAGATTCTATAGCGAAAACCATATACTTCCCCCCTTACTCTTTAGGTAAGATGGAGGGGGAGGCTGTACTTGAGTGATTAGAAAAAATATCCAATTTAAGCTTTCTTACTCACTGTAATCATGGAAACGTGAACTTAACATACTCACCGTCATCATTGGAACATGAGAACTTAACATACTCTGTGACACTAATATTATCACTTATATTGGCCCAATCTATTGGGGGATTATTTGTTATATCATCAGCAGATCTTAATTTATTACAGCAGAGTACTGCAGTCATATAATCCCAACATCTTCTTATAGGTGAAGCCTGTTTTAATTTCTTTTGTGTATCGGTGCTCATAGCAGGTGCTATTGATATACTACGAGATCCATAATACGGATTTTGATCAGTTTCTCTTTGAAATTGAAAATCAGCATCAGTCACGATTGTTGTTCGTTGTGGTTTTATTGAAGGCATTGCCCCCACATGTAGCAGGCTATTCCCTGTTGTTGCCTGTATTGACATCATTGTTCTCCTATAAAATTTACATGAACATTCATATAATCTAATGTAAGCAGAGTATGCATGCAAGATCAATTTTTAATTTATGAACTATGTCCTATTTTAAAGACCTTATCTCCTCTCTTTCTAGCCTTCTAAAAAGCTTATTTTCCAAAATATTGCACTATTTAAGACCAGAAAGAACCTGCGCCTGCAGCTCTAGCGAACACTCACAAGCCGAGGTTTTAATAAATTCTTTTTCATGTGAAGGCCTAGGTAATGGTGGTGATCACCTAGTGCTTCATCAATTAGTGAGATAAGAACGAGTGTTCTCTACATAACAACCCACAAAACACCTTGTAACGTTACCTCTGACACCAGACTAAGCACAAGAGCTCCGCACATGCTCGTTTCTGCGCATATGTCTAATACATATTAGGTTATATTTAATAATTATTTCCTTTGTGACTTGATTGAATTTATTTATAAATTCAATGGAAAACTCTTCATCACTTAGGCCTTGTTCTCTTATTTCAACAAGTGTTTTATCGGCTTTAGTTCCATATCCACATTGAATTATCAATGCATCTACTTGGCAACACAATTCATCTTTTACAAAGTTTGGAAGCACATTGTAAACTTCAGGTCTCATCATAAATCCAGAAGAGTCGTATAAATGTGTTAGAAGCATTTTAAGGTAAATGCTTTTTATTGAGAAGCTTGTATCAGGTTGAGATATGTTAAAAATATAAGCTGCAAATTGCTCTACCTCGGGAACACTCATACATCCAATGCTATTTTGACTCACATACTGAGATATTATTTCCTGCGAATCAATATTAGATTCTTTTAGTCCAGATGCTAAATCTACAAGGCCTTGTATCTTTACTAAATCACTATTTAGTACCGCACTACCTATTAAATCGACATTATTTATTGAGACATTATTAGTTAGACCAACACCAACTCTTGATTTATTATAACAGAATACTGAAGTCATACGATCCCAACATTTTCTCATACATGATGCCTTTTTTGATGTCGCTTGTGTATTGGAACTCGTAGCAGATTCTACAACATCTTGTGTAACTGATATACTATCAGATTTATTTGTTACACTTGACACCTCTCCCGGAATGAGTGGGATCTCCCTTGTGATTGCCTGTATTGACATTCTTCTCTCCTGTACAATATACTAAATACACTTTTGAAATACTTTCGAACAAGGATAATATGATGTAAGCAGGGTATTTATACCAGATCAATATTCAGTTTGTGAATTATTATCTCTTTTAAAGATCTCATCTCCTATCTGTTTATCCTTCCAATAATTTGTTTCCAGAATACTGCACTATTACAACCAGAAAGGACCTGCGCCTGACTCTCTAAAGAAAGCTCACAATCCAAAGTTTGGATAAACTAACTATGAATCCTTGTATAACATATTCTATTATATTCACTAACCACTTGCTCCGTGACTTGGGTAAGTTTGTAAATAAATTCTACATCACTCAGGCCTTGTGCTTGTATTTCAACTATCTTAAAATGCTTCTGACAGATTTAGACTACTCTTCTGGATGGACAATTAGGATCTGAAGTTTACAATGTGCTTCCCGACTTTGTAAAAGCTGAACTATGTTGCCAAGTAGATAAATTGATACGTAAATATCAATGTGCAACTAAAACCGATAAAACACTAGCAAGAGCTCTGCACATGCTGTTCCCATGAAACATTATCTATTCTATTATATGTAATAAGTTCCTTCGTGGCTTGATTGAGTTTGTGAATAAATTCTATTGCAAACTCTTGATCACTTAGGCCTTGTGCTTTTATTTCAAGAAGTGTTTTATCGTTGTCAATTGCACATTGATATTTACGTATCAATTTATCTACTTGGCAACATAGTTCAGCTTTTACAAAGACTGGAAGCACATTGTAAACTTCAGGTCTCATCGTAAATCCCTCAGGATAGTCGAAATCTGTTAGAAGCAGCTTAAAATAACCGATTTTCTTTGTGAGTTTTATATTAGCTTGAGATATTTTAAGAATATAATCTGCAAGTTGCTCTGCCTCGGGAACACTCATACATCCAATGGGATTTTGCCTCACATACTCAGATATTATATTCTGCGAGTGTAGATTAGATTCTTTTAGTCCAGATACTACATCTACAAGGCCTCTTATCTTTACTAAATCACTAGCTAATCGCTCAGTCTTATTTTGTTTAGTTTGACGAAATACTGAAGTCATACGATTCCCACATTTTCTTATACGTGATGCCTTTTTTGATGTCGCTTGTGTATCGGAACTCATAGCAGTCGCAGATGCTACAACATCTTGTGTAGTTGATATACTATCAGATCCATTTGTTACACTTGCAGTAGCAGATGCTACAACATCTTGTGTAGTTGATCTACTATCAGATCCATTTGTTACATTTGACTCCTCTCCCGGAATTGGTGGAATCGCCCTTGTTATTGCCTGTATTGACACATGTCCTCCTATAAAACTTTAATAAACTTCTCAAATACTTTCAAGAATCCTGATGGCTATGGTTATAAAAACCAAAATAGTGTAATGTAAGCAGGGTATTCATACCAGAGAAATATTTAATATATGAATGATTATCTCTTTTAAAGATCTCACCTTCTATCTGTTTATCCTTCCAACAATTTGTTTCCAGAATATTGTACTATGACAACCAGAGAGAACCTACGCTGGAACACTCTAAAGAAAACTCACGACCCAAAGTTTGCATCAACTAGCCTTCATGAGCAGGTATGAGATAATGACCAGCAGTACCAAAATGATTCATTAGTCGGATCATAAATATGAACAAGTAAAGACAATCGAGTGTTCTTTATCTAAAAAACCATGACCAACAACTTCTAAAGGCTTAAAATCAACCATGAGACACCTTGTAAAGTTACTGCGATAACTAACCTAAGTAAGTAAGAGTCTGTAAATGCTAGACCCAATAAATCTCTTGACCAGCAATCTCCCTTCGATATTGGAAAGCAACCTCCTTTGCAACTTTGTTGAATCTATGAGTAAATTCTATAGCAACTGCTTTATTACTAAGGCCCTCTGCTCTTATTTTAACAAGTGTTTTATCGCTGTCAGTTAGATGTGCATGTTCAGTGATAAATGCATCTACTTCAACACACAGTGCATTTTTTACACAGTCTGGAAGCATACTGTAAACTGCAGGTGTCATTTTAAATCCTAACGGATAGCCTCGATCCATTAGTAAAATCTGAAAATATAGCCTCTCCATTCCGCGTGCTATATTAGAAGAAGATATTTTAAGAATATAACAGGCTAATTTTTCTACCTCAGGAACACTCATACACCCAATGCTATTGTGCCTCAAAAACTCATTTACCTTTAAAACCGACTGAAAATGAGACTCTTTTAGTTCACATACGAAACTTATAAGGCGTTGTAGGTTTTCTAGATCACTCGCTAACATATTAGCCTGACAGTCTACTACACCATCTGATATACTGACGAAGTCTACTAATACAACCTGTTGATCCACAATCTATTGATACATTATTTGTTAGGTCAATATTAGATCTTGATTTTTTACAACAAAATATTTCAGTTATATAATCCCAACATCTTTTTACACGTAATGCCTTGTTGATATCGCTTGTTTAGTGGACCTACTACCAGATTCATGTGTTATATCCCTTATTGCTACTTGTGATTCTAACAACACTGATCTCGAAACTTGTGGAGTAGCCCCTTCCACTGCTGACATCTCCCTTGTTATTGCCTGTATTGACATTCTTCTCTCCTGTACAATATACTAAATACACTTTTGAAACAGGATAATATGATGTAAGCAGGGTATTTATACCAGATCAATATTCAGTGGAACACCGTACAGTTACGTCTAATACAAGCCTAAGCAAGAGCTCAGCACATGCTAGTCTTAATAAGGCAATGAATTCCTTCCGGTACGATAGTCAATAAGCAGTTCCTGCGTGACTTTATTGAGTTTGTGAATAACTGCTATTGCAAACTCTTGATCACTCAGGCCTTGTGCTTTTATTTCAACAAGTGTTTTATCTGTTGCAGTTGCACATTGATATTCACTTATTAATACATCTAATTGGTAATACAGTTCATCTTTTACAAAGCCTGGAAGCACATTGTAAACTTCAGGTTTCATTGTAAATCCATCAGGGAATTCTGGATCTGCTAAAAGTATTCTAAGATCAATGTTTTTCATTGAGAGGCTTCTATTAGGTTCAGATATCTTACAAATATACTGTGCAAATTTCTTTGCCTCGAGAACAGTCATACATCCAATGGGATGCTGACCCAAATAGGAAGCTATCGTAGCTCTCTCCAATTCCATACCAAATCTTTTTGCTCTAGATGCGAACCACATAACCTCTTGTATATGTACTACATCGCAAAGAGCTAATAGATCAGTATTATTTTGTACTGCACTACCGATTAGAGCTACATTCTCTATTGAGACATTATTACTTAGAGCAACATCAGCTCTTGACGTATTACAACAGAATACCGCAGTCATACGATCCCAACATCTTCTCACACGTGATGCTTTTTGTGATGTCGCTTGTGTATTGGAACTCGTAGCAGATTCTACAACATTTTGTGTCGTTGATATACTATCAGATCCATTTGTTACACTTGACACCTCTCCCTGCATTGGTGGGATATCCCTTGTTATTGCCTGTATTGACATCTGTCCTCCCGTAAAATTTTAATAATAGGCTTCTCACATACTTGCGAGAAGCCTATTAGCTATAACGTGACGTCTAAGTGTTCTCATGAACCCTGGTATAATGTATTCTATTATCTGCAATAGCTCCCTGACTGACTTGGTTGAGTTTGTGCATTAATTCTACTGTAAAATCTTGATCACTAACCCTGGTATAATGCATTCTATGATCTGCAACAACAACCTGCGTGACTTGGTTGAGTTTGTGAATAAATTCTACTGCAAAATCTTGATCACTCAGGCCTTGTGCTTTTATTTCAACAAGTGTTTGATCGGTTTCAGTTGCCGTTTCATATTTACTTACCAATGCATCTACTTGGCAACACAGTTCATCTTTTACAAAGACTGGAAGCACATTGTAAACTTCAGGTCTCATCGTAAATCCCTCAGGATAGTCGAAATCTGTTAGAAGCATCTTAAAATAAACGATTTTCTTTGTGGAGTCTATATTAGATTGAGATATTTTAAGAATATAATCTGCAAATTGCTCTGCCTTAGAAACAGTCATACATTCAATGGGATTTAGCCTCACATACTGAGATATTGTCTTCTGCGAGTGTAGATTAGATTTTTTTAGTCCAGATGCTAAAGATACAAGGCCTTGTATCTTTACTAAATCACTAGCTAATCGCTCAGTCTTATTTTGTACCGCATTATCTATTAGAGCGACATTCTTTATTAAGACATTATTAGTTTGACGAAATACTGAAGTCATACGATTCCAACATTTTCTTATACGTGATGCCTTTTTTGATGTCGCTTGTGTATCGGAACTCATAGCAGTCGCAGATGCTACAACATCTTGTGTAGTTGATATACTATCAGATCCATTTGTTACACTTGACGCCTCTTCCAGAATTGGTGGAATCGCCCTTGTTATTGCCTGTATTGACATCTGTCCTCCCGTAAAATTTTAACATTAGCCTTCTTAAATACTTTTGAGAAGGCTAATGTCTCTGGTTATAAAAACCACGAAAGTATAATATAAGCAGGGTATTTATACCAGATCAATAGTCAGTTTGTGAATTATTATCTCTTTTAAAGATCTCATATCCTATCTGTTTATCCTTCCAATAATTTGTTTCCAGAATACTGCACTATTACAACCAGAAAGGACCTGCGCCTGACTCTCTAAAGAAAGCTCACAATCCAAAGTTTGGATAAACTAACTATGAATCCTTGTATAACATAATTCTATTATATTCACTAACCACTTGCTCCGTGACTTGGGTAAATTTGTAAATAAATTCTACATCACTCAGGCCTTGTGCTTGTATTTCAACAAGTGTTTGATCGGTTTCAGTTGCAGATGTACCTTCACTTATAAATGAATCTACTTGGAAATTCAGTTCCTCTTTTATAGAATTTGAAAGCAGATTGTAAACTTCATATTCTATCGCCCATCCAGTAGAGTAGTCTAAATCTGTTAGAAGCATTTTAAGATAAAGGCTTCTCATTGAAGATCTTGTATCAGGTTGAGATATGTTACAAATATAAGCTGCAAATGACTCTACCTCGGCAAGACTCATACATCCAATGCTATTTTGCCTTATAGACTGAGATATTATTTTCTGGATTGTCTTCGGGTCCGTATTAGATTTTTTTAGTTCAGATACTAAATCTACAAGGCCTTTTATCTTTAATAAATCACTAGATAATAGATCAACCTTATTTTGTGCCGCACTAGATAATAGATCAGAAGTATTTTGTGCCGCACTAGATAATAGATCAGAAGTATTTTGTGCCGAACTAGATAATAGATCAGAAGTATTTTGTACCGCACTACCTATTCGAGCGACCTTATTATTAGTTAGACCAACATCAGCTCTTGATGTATTACAACAGAATACTGAAATCATACGATTCCAACATCTTCTCACACGTGATGCCTTTTTTGATGTTGCTTGTGTATCGGAACTCGTAGCAGTAGCAGATGCTACGACATCTTGTGTAGTTGATATACTATCAGATCCATTTGTTACACTTGACGCCTCTTCCAGAATTGATTGACATCTGTCCTCCCGTAAAATTTTAACATTAGCCTTCTTAAATACTTTCGAGAAGGCTAATGTCTCTGGTTATAAAAACCACGAACGTATAATATAAGCAGGGTATTTATACCAGATCAATATTCAGTTTGTGAATTATTATCTCTTTTAAAGATCTCATATCCTATCTGTTTATCCTTCCAATAATTTGCTTCCAGAATACTGCACTATTATAACCAGAAAGGACCTGCGCCTGACTCTCTAAAGAAAGCTCACAATCCAAAGTTTGGATAAACTAACTATGAATCCTTGTATAACATAATTCTATTATATTCACTAACCACTTGCTTCGTGACTTGGGTAAGTTTGTAAATAAATTCTACATCACTCAGGCCTTGTTCTTGTATTTCAACAAGTGTTTGATCGGTTTCAGTTGCAGATGTACCTTCACTTATAAATGAATCTACTTGGAAATTCAGTTCCTCTTTTATAGAATTTGAAAGCAGATTGTAAACTTCATATTCTATCGTCCATCCAGTAGAGTAGTCTAAATCTGTTAGAAGCATTTTAAGATAAAGGCTTCTCATTGAAGATCTTGTATCAGGTTGAGATGTGTTACAAATATAATCTGCAAATGGCTCTACCTCGGCAAGACTCATACATCCAATGCTATTTTGCCTTATAGACTGAGACATTCTTTTCTGGATTGTCTTCGGGTCCGTATTAGATTTTTTTAGTTCAGATACTAAATCTACAAGGCCTTTTATCTTTAATAAATCCCTAGATAATAGATCAGCCTTATTTTGTGCCGAACTAGATAATAGATCAGAAGTATTTTGTACCGCACTACCTATTCGAGCGACCTTATTATTAGTTAGACCAACATCAGCTCTTGATGTATTACAACAGAATACTGAAATCATACGATTCCAACATCTTCTCACACGTGATGCCTTTTTTGATGTTGCTTGTGTATCGGAACTCGTAGCAGTAGCAGATGCTACAACATCTTGTGTAGTTGATCTACTATCAGATCCATTTGTTACATTTGACTCCTCTCCCGGAATTGGTGGAATCGCCCTTGTTATTGCCTGTATTGACACATGTCCTCCTATAAAACTTTAATAAACTCCTCAAATACTTTCAAGAATCCTGATGGCTATGGTTATAAAAACCAAAATAGTGTAATGTAAGCAGGGTATTCATAACAGAGAAATATTTAATATATGAATGATTATCTCTTTTAAAGATCTCATCTTCTATCTGTTTATCCTTCCAACAATTTGTTTCCAGAATATTGTACTATGACAACCAGAGAGAACCTACGCTGGAACACTCTAAAGAAAACTCACGACCCAAAGTTTGCATCAACTAGCCTTCATGAGCAGGTATGAGATAATGACCAGCAGTACCAAAATGATTCATTAGTCGGATCATAAATATGAACAAGTAAAGACAATCGAGTGTTCTTTATCTAAAAAACCATGACCAACAACTTCTAAAGGCTTAAAATCAACCATGAGACACCTTGTAAAGTTACTGCGATAACTAACCTAAGTAAGTAAGAGTCTGTAAATGCTAGACCCAATAAATCTCTTGAACAGCAATCTCCTTGTATAACATAATTCTATTATATTCACTAACCACTTGCTTCGTGACTTGGGTAAGTTTGTAAATAAATTCTACATCACTCAGGCCTTGTTCTTGTATTTCAACAAGTGTTTGATCGGTTTCAGTTGCAGATGTACCTTCACTTATAAATGAATCTACTTGGAAATTCAGTTCCTCTTTTATAGAATTTGAAAGCAGATTGTAAACTTCATATTCTATCGCCCATCCAGTAGAGTAGTCTAAATCTGTTAGAAGCATTTTAAGATAAAGGCTTCTCATTGAAGATCTTGTATCAAGTTGAGATGTGTTACAAATATAAGCTGCAAATGGCTCTACCTCGGCAAGACTCATACATCCAATGCTATTTTGCCTTATAGACTGAGACATTCTTTTCTGGATTGTCTTCGGGTCCGTATTAGATTTTTTTAGTTCAGATACTAAATCTACAAGGCCTTTTATCTTTAATAAATCCCTAGATAATAGATCAGCCTTATTTTGTGCCGCACTAGATAATAGATCAGAAGTATTTTGTGCCGAACTAGATAATAGATCAGAAGTATTTTGTGCCGAACTAGATAATAGATCAGAAGTATTTTGTGCCGAACTAGATAATAGATCAGAAGTATTTTGTACCGCACTACCTATTCGAGCGACCTTATTATTAGTTAGACCAACATCAGCTCTTGATGTATTACAACAGAATACTGAAATCATACGATTCCAACATCTTCTCACACGTGATGCCTTTTTTGATGTTGCTTGTGTATCGGAACTCGTAGCAGTAGCAGATGCTACAACATCTTGTGTAGTTGATCTACTATCAGATCCATTTGTTACATTTGACTCCTCTCCCGGAATTGGTGGAATCGCCCTTGTTATTGCCTGTATTGACACATGTCCTCCTATAAAACTTTAATAAACTCCTCAAATACTTTCAAGAATCCTGATGGCTATGGTTATAAAAACCAAAATAGTGTAATGTAAGCAGGGTATTCATACAAGAGAAATATTTAATATATGAATGATTATCTCTTTTAAAGATCTCATCTTCTATCTGTTTATCCTTCCAACAATTTGTTTCCAGAATATTGTACTATGACAACCAGAGAGAACCTACGCTGGAACACTCTAAAGAAAACTCACGACTACGTCTAATACAAGCCTCAATGAAAAGCCTTTATCTTAAAATGCTTCTAACAGATTTAGACTACTCTTCTGGATGGACAATTGGGATCTGAAGTTTACAATGTGCTTCCCGACTTTGTAAAAGCTGAACTATGTTGCCAAGTAGATAAATTGATACGTAAATATCAATGTGCAACTAAAACCGATAAAACACTAGCAAGAGCTCTGCACATGCTGTTCCCATGAAACATTATATATTCTATTATATGTAATAAGTTCCTTCGTGGCTTGATTGAGTTTGTAAATAAATTCTACTGCAAACTCTTGATCACTTAGGCCTTGTGCTTTTATTTCAACAAGTGTTTTATCGTTGTAAATTGCACATTGATATTTACGTATCAATTTATCTACTTGGCAACATAGTTCAGCTTTTACAAAGTCGGGAAGCACATTGTAAACTTCAGGTTCCATCGTAAATCCATTAGGGTAGTCGGAATCTGTTAGAAGCACCTTAAAATAACCGATTTTCTTTGTGGGGTTTATATTAGCTTGAGATATTTGAAGAATATAATCTGCAAGTTGCTCTGCCTCGGGAACACTCATACATCCAATGGGATTTTGCCTCACATACTCAGATATTGTATTCTGCGAGTGTAGATTAGATTCTTTTAGTCCAGATACTACATCTACAAGGCCTTTTATCTTTACTAAATCACTAGCTAATCGATCAGCCTTATGTTGTACCGCACTACCTATTAGATCGACTCTTGATGTATTAAAACAGAGTACTAACGTCATACGATCCCAACATTTTCTCACACGTGATGCCTTTTTAGATCCATTGGTTACACTTGACACATCTCCCTGAATTGGGGGGATTGCCCTTGTTATAGCCTGTATTGACACATTTCCTCCTATAAAATTTTAATAATAGGCTTATCAAATACTTCCGGACCAGATAAATATTCAGTTTATGAATTTCTGATCCTACAATACTCATTCAGAGCCTCGGGCTCAAGCTCTCTTACGTAACCCTCCCAAGGGATTTCTAGCATCGTATGATAGTCACAAAGCATTCTCTTCGTGACTCGGTTGAGTTTGTAAATAAATCCTACTGCAAACTCTTGATCACTCAGGCCTTGTGCTTTTATTTCAACTTATACTCAAATACATCTGCAATTGAAAACTTTTGGAATGCATCCTGGCGGAAAAACACCTTCAGAACTACGTAAAGCGGATGAAAGACTCAAATTCTTCCATCATCCAACAACATCTCTTCTCACTACCATAAAAGGTTAATACTCAGCGTAAATCCCTCAGGATAGTTGAACTGTGTTAGAAGCATCTTAAAATAAACGATTTTCTTTGTGGAGGATATATTAGATTGAGGTATTTTAAGAATATAACCTGCAAATTGCTCTGCCTTAGAAACAGTCATACATTCAATGGGATTTAGCCTTATATACTGAGATATTGCCTTCCGCGAGTGTCGATTAGATTTTTTTAGTCCAGATGCTAAAGATACAAGGCCTTGTAGATTTACTAAATCACCAGCTAATCGCTCAGTCTTATTTTGTTTAGTTTGACAAAATACTGAAGTCATACGATTCCAACATTTTCTTATACGTGATGCCTTTTTTGATGTCGCTTGTGTATCGGAACTCATAGCAGTCGCAGATGCTACAACATCTTGTGTAGTTGATATACTATCAGATCCATTTGTTACACTTGACGCCTCTTCCAGAATTGGTGGAATCGCCCTTGTTATTGCCTGTATTGACATCTATCCTCCCGTAAAATTTTAACATTAGCCTTCTTAAATACTTTCGAGAAGGCTAATGTCTCTGATTATAAACAACCACGAAAGTATAATATAAGCAGGGTATTTATACCAGATCAATATTCAGTTTGTGAATTATTATCTCTTTTAAAGATCTCATCTCCTATCTGTTTATCCTTCCAATAATTTGTTTCCAGAATACTGCACTATTACAACCAGAAAGGACCTGCGCCTGACTCTCTAAAGAAAGCTCACAATCCAAAGTTTGGATAAACTAACTATGAATCCTTGTATAACATATTCTATTATATTCACTAACCACTTGCTCCGTGACTTGGGTAAGTTTGTAAATAAATTCTACATGACTCAGGCCTTGTTCTTGTATTTCAACAAGTGTTTGATCGGGTTCAGTTGCAGATGTACCTTCACTTATAAATGAATCTACTTGGAAATTCAGTTCCTCTTTTATAGAATTTGAAAGCAGATTGTAAACTTCATATTCTATCGTCCATTCAGTAGGGTAGTCTAAATCTGTTAGAAGCATTTTAAGATAAAGGCTTCTCATTGAAGATCTTGTATCAGGTTGAGATATGTTACAAATATAAGCTGCAAATGGCTCTACCTCGGCAAGACTCATACATCCAATGCTATTTTGCCTTATATACTGAGACATTATTTTCTGGATTGTCTTCGGATGCGTATTAGATTTTTTTAGTTCAGGCACTAAATCTACAAGGCCTTTTATCTTTAATAAATCACTAGATAATAGATCAGCCTTATTTTGTGCCGCACTACCTATTCGAGCGACCTTATTATTAGTTAGACCAAATACTGAAATCATACGATTCCAACATCTTCTCACACGTGATGCCTTTTCTGATGTTGCTTGTGTATCGGAACTCGTAGCAGTAGCAGATGCTACAACATCTTGTGTAGTTGATCTACTATCAGATCCATTTGTTACATTTGACTCCTCTCCCGGAATTGGTGGAATCGACCTTGTTATTGCCTGTATTGACACATGTCCTCCTATAAAACTTTAATAAACTTCTCAAATACTTTCAAGAATCCTGATGGCTATGGTTATAAAAAAACAAAATAGTGTAATGTAAGCAGGGTATTCATACCAGAGAAATATTTAATATATGAATGATTATCTCTTTTAAAGATCTCATCTTCTATCTGTTTATCCTTCCAACAATTTGTTTCCAGAATATTGTACTATGACAACCAGAGAGAACCTGCGCCTGACTCTCTAAAGAAAGCTCACAATCCAAAGTTTGGATAAACTAACATAGAAGCCCCCTTCTGAACTCATCGTAAGATTCACACTTATATAATAGATCAGAAGTATTTTGTGCCGAACTAGATAATAGATCAGAAGTATTTTGTGCCGAACTAGATAATAGATCAGAAGTATTTTGTACCGCACTACCGATTAGAGCTACATTCTCTATTGAGACATTATTACTTAGAGCAACATCAGCTCTTGATGTATTACAACAGAATACTGAAATCATACGATTCCAACATCTTCTCACACGTGATGCCTTTTTTGATGTTGCTTGTGTATCGGAACTCGTAGCAGTAGCAGATGCTACAACATCTTGTGTAGTTGATCTACTATCAGATCCATTTGTTACATTTGACTCCTCTCCCGGAATTGGTGGAATCGCCCTTGTTATTGCCTGTATTGACACATGTCCTCCTATAAAACTTTAATAAACTCCTCAAATACTTTCAAGAATCCTGATGGCTATGGTTATAAAAACCAAAATAGTGTAATGTAAGCAGGGTATTCATACCAGAGAAATATTTAATATATGAATGATTATCTCTTTTAAAGATCTCATCTTCTATCTGTTTATCCTTCCAACAATTTGTTTCCAGAATATTGTACTATGACAACCAGAGAGAACCTACGCTGGAACACTCTAAAGAAAACTCACGACCCAAAGTTTTGATAAACTAAAATCAACCATGGAACACCATACAATTACGTCTAATACAAGCCTCAATGAAAAGTCTTTATCTTAAAATGCTTCTAACAGATTTAGACTACTCTTCTGGATGGACAATTAGGATCTGAAGTTTACAATGTGCTTCCCGACTTTGTAAAAGCTGAACTATGTTGCCAAGTAGATAAATTGATACGTAAATATCAATGTGCAACTAAAACCGATAAAACACTAGCAAGAGCTCTGCACATATGGAACACCTTGTAAAGGTACGTCTAATAAGCGCATTTAAACTTCAGGTCTCATCCTACAGGACAGTCTCGATTCATTAGGAAATCAGTCCTCTTCATTATCATTTGTTGCAGGTCTTGCTGTATTACAACAGAACATTGAAGTCATATGATTCCAACATCTTCTTACACCTAATTCCTTTTTGGATACCTCTTGTTTAGTTGATCTACTACAATTTGAGTCCAGAGTATTAAAGAAAACTCACGATCCAAAGTTTGCATCAACTAGCCTTCATGAGCAGGTATGAGATAATGACCAGCAGTACCAAAATGATTCATTAGTCGGATCATAAATATGAACAAGTAAAGACAATCGAGTGTTCTTTATCTAAAAAACCATGACCAACAACTTCTAAAGGCTTAAAATCAACCATGAGACACCTTGTAAAGTTACTGCGATAACTAACCTAAGTAAGTAAGAGTCTGTAAATGCTAGACCCAATAAATCTCTTGACAAGCAATCTCCCTTCGATATTGGAAAGCAACCTCCTTTGCAACTTTGTTGAATCTATGAGTAAATTCTATAGCAACCGCTTTATTACTAAGGCCCTCTGCTCTTATTTTAACAAGTGTTTTATCGCTGTCAGTTAGATGTGCATGTTCAGTGATAAATGCATCTACTTCAACACACAGTGCATTTTTTACACAGTCTGGAAGCATACTGTAAACTGCAGGTGTCATTTTAAATCCTAACGGATAGCCTCGATCCATTAGTAAAATCTGAAAATATAGCCTCTCCATTCCGCGTGCTATATTAGAAGAAGATATTTTAAGAATATAACAGGCTAATTTTTCTACCTCAGGAAGACTCATACACCCAATGCTATTGTGCCTCAAAAACTCATTTACCTTTAAAACCGACTGAAAATGAGACTCTTTTAGTTCACATACGAAACTTATAAGGCGTTGTAGGTTTTCTAGATCATCTGATATACTGACGAAGTCTGTTAATATACGATCTTCTATACTAATACAACCTGTTGATCCACAATCTATTGATACATTATTTGTTAGGTCAATATTAGATCTTGATTTTTTACAACAAAATATTTCAGTTATATAATCCCAACATCTTTTTACACGTAATGCCTTTGTTGATATCGCTTGTTTAGTGGACCTACTACCAGATTCATGTGTTATATCCCTTATTGCTACTTGTGATTCTAACAACACTAATCTCGAAACTTGTGGAGTAGCCCCTTCCACTGCTGACATCTCCCTTGTTATTGCCTGTATTGACATTCTTCTCTCCTGTACAATATACTAAATACACTTTTGAAATACTTCCGATAACCAGACTCCAAAAAATAACTAAGATTATACAAACTGAGATATTTTAACGTAAATAGCGTATTCATGACAAATCCCTATCCAGAATAGGGCACTATTACTGCAAGTCTAGAGAATGCTCGCAATTCAAGATTTAGATTAACTAAGCTCCATATGGAGACACTAGGAATGACAAGCCATCTCCAGAATAATTCATCAATTGGAACATACACATAAATGGATAATGCGACCAGTCTGAGTAATCACTCTGCAAGTGGCTAATCCCAATAAACCTATTTACAAGACATCATTAGAGATTCGGAAGCAATAGTCTTGGCGACTGTGTTAAATTTATCAGTAAACTCTATTGCAAACTCTTTATCACTAAGGCCTTGTTCTCTTATTTCAACAAGCATTTTATTGCATATGAATCCACTTGAAAACACAATATAATTTTTACAGTTTCTGGAAGTGCACTGTAAATTTCAGGTTGCATTTTAAAGCCTAAAGGATATCCTCACATCTGCTAACACATGATGCTGTTTTTCTAGAAAATGTTGTAGAGCTTTGGCTACTGGCTATACTATCAGCCTCACTTGCTTCATTATTTGTTATTATGTATGATTCTGAAAATATCATTCCCAAAATTGTTGAATTGTCCCTGGTTATTGCTTGTATTGACATCATAGAACCTACGAACGCAACCCCAGAAAAAGCAAGCGATCCTAGACTTTGACAATACCAACTTTAGATAAATCCGCATCTATCACCATTAGACCAACGGCATATTCTCCAAAGATCAACATCCATTTAAATATTGCTAAAATAATTGATTTAAAGCACAGTATCTCAACTGATCCGATCAAACAATTATTGTTTATTTATGAGAAAGCAACTTGAAGCTATTAAAGAAGAATGTTTGGGCTATGACAAATCAGAGCTGCTATTTATTTGTCTTGCCATGCTATGCGGGTTCTTTATCTCCGCTGAATACTCCGTAACAAAGCCCTCATTGACCTCAATTTTCCTTTCCGTATATACAGTCAAAGCCTACCCTTACCTATGGGTAGTCATGGTTCCTATCAACTTACTTGTCCTTACCGTCTATAATCGGTACCTACCCAAGATCGGCTGTTTCAAAATGGCTGTTGCTACTGTTCTCATTACTATCGGAATTAATGAAGTAGGACTCTACTATCTGAACAATGTAAAATCAGTTGCTTTCATCCTACTCCTCTGGAAAGAAATCTCTATCCTACTCATGTTCCAACACCTCTGGTCAGTGATTCATACAAAGATCAACAAAAAAAAAGCAAAATACCTCTACGGCCTGATCTTTGGAGTAGGAGGCTTCGGATCGATCCTTGGTAGTTTTATTCCAATAATGCTCGCTGTTAAAATCGGGTCTGACGCACTTCTTCACTTCACGACGCTAATTCTTCTTTTGTTTCTCATTTGCTTCTATCTAATGCTTCGGATAGCTGGATTTGCTTCAGGGGCAATAGGGGATGCTCAAATAAAGAAACTTAATGGAAGCCTATCTGAAGGATTCCAGCTCATACGCAGCTCTCAAACCTTAAAATACATCCTCCTCATCGTCATTTTTATGCAAGTGACCTCCACCCTCGTGGAATATCAGTTCTCAGCCCATTTCGAAAAAACCATACCCAATGTAGACCTCAGAACCAAATACTTTGGATCCATCCGGGGGATCATTAACACAGCCAATCTGACCCTACAATTCCTGGGAAGCTTTATACTCATTCAGTGCCTCGGGCTTAAGCGCTCTCACGTGACCCTCCCAATGGTATTTCTCATAAGCATCATAGGATGCTTGATCTACCCTACATTTAGAATGTTGACCTTTGCCTACACTACCATTAAAAGCTGCGAATACTCCGTATTCAACATCACCAAAGAGATGCTCTACGTTCCACTTAAATTCGAGGAAAAGGTGAAAGCCAAAGCAGTCATCGACGTCTTTATCTATCGCACAGCCAGAGTCTTTGCAACGGGATTTATCCTATCCATACAAATTTTCATGCCCCTTTGTATGCAATCCTCAATGCTCTCCTGGGTCCCTCTCTTCATCATCACGATCTGGATATTCTCAAGCTGTTTCATGCTTAAAAAAGACTCAGAAATAAAAATTACCACTCAGCCTACGATATAAGAGCGGGTGATTGGATATTTCTATTCACTGAATCAGATAAAAACTGCCTCATTCAATTTAGATTCTTTATGAGTCTCAAAAACTTTGGTCTCGGAAAAGGAATAATCAACTGTTGGAATGCATCCTGGCGGAAAAACACCTTCAGAACTACGTAAAGCGGATGAAAGACTCAAATTCTTCCATCATCCAACAACATCTCTTCTCACTACCAGAAAAGGTCAATTCTCAGCGTAAATCTCTCAGGATAGTCGCAATGTGTTAGACGCATCTGCGAGTGTAGATTAGAATTTTTTAGTCCAGATGCTAAAGATACAAGGCCTTGTATCTTTACTAAATCACTAGCTAATCGCTCAGTCTTATTTTGTACCGAACTATCTATTAGAGCGACATTCTCTATTAAGACATTATTAGTTTGACGAAATACTGAAGTTATACGATTCCAACATTTTCTTATACGTGATGCCTTTTTTGATGTCGCTTGTGTATCGGAACTCATAGCAGTCGCAGATGCTACAACATCTTGTGTAGTTGATATACTATCAGATCCATTTGTTACACTTGACGCCTCTTCCAGAATTGGTGGAATCGCCCTTGTTATTGCCTGTATTGACATCTGTCCTCCCGTAAAATTTTAATATTAGCCTTCTTAAATACTTTCGAGAAGGCTGCAGGGTATTTATACCCAATCAATATTCAGTTTGTGAATTATTATCTCTTTTAAAGATCTCATCTCCTATCTGTTTATCCTTCCAATAATTTGTTTCCAGAATACTGCACTATTACAACCAGAAAGGACCTGCGCCTGACTCTCTAAAGAAAGCTCACAATCCAAAGTTTGGATAAACTAACTATGAATCCTTGTATAACATATTCTATTATATTCACTAACCACTTGCTCCGTGACTTGGGTAAGTTTGTAAATAAATTCTACATCACTCAGGCCTTGTGCTTGTATTTCAACAAGTGTTTGATCGGGTTCAGTTGCAGATGTACCTTCACTTATAAATGAATCTACTTGGAAATTCAGTTCCTCTTTTATAGAATTTGAAAGCAGATTGTAAACTTCATATTCTATCGTCCATCCAGTAGAGTAGTCTAAATCTGTTAGAAGCATTTTAAGATAAAGGCTTCTCATTGAAGATCTTGTATCAGGTTGAGATATGTTACAAATATAAGCTGCAAATGGCTCTACCTCGGCAAGACTCATACATCCAATGCTATTTTGTTTTATATTCTGAAGATCCTAAAAATAAATTTCAATCGACTCAACCCGCTAAATCATATGCTTATCAAATAAACAAAAAAAGATTTTGCAGTTAATGTCATGAGGCAGTTAGGATCGTATGAGTCCTTTGCTGTATATTTGTACTGCCCTGAGGTTAACCTTGAAAACAGATACTCCATCAGATTTTTTTAACGCAGCCAAAAAAATTAGCTTTACTCAACCCTCTAAACAATCATCTCAGCCCTCCTTTACTATCGGCTGAAATACATGAGAGTGCATTCTGCAAAATTATTTGCGCGCTTTAACAGCTCTCCTAAGGACTATTATTCCACAAAGCACTCAAATCAGTTATTTACTTATTTTTCCAAATCTAGTACGGGGCATTCAGATCATTTTACTGCAGTCGTGAGGGATGTAAAGCAATGTTGTAATAAGCAGGAGTTTCACCTGATTTCTATTAAAACATTTCTCCTAAAGCATCATCTTATACTCAAATACATCTGCAATTGGAAACTTTTGGAATGCATCCTGGCGGAAAAACACCTTCAGAACTACGTAAAGCGGATGAAAGACTCAAATTCTTCCATCATCCAACAACATCTCTTCTCACTACCAGAAAAGGTTAATACTCAGCTTAAATCCCTCAGGATAGTCGAACTTTGTTAGAAGCATCTCAAAATAAACGATTTTCTCTGTGGAGTCTATATTAGATTGAGATATTTTAAGAATATAATCTGCAAATTGCTCTGCCTTAGAAACAGTCATACATTCAATGGGATGTAGCCTCACATACTGAGATATTATTTCCTGCGAATCAATATTAGATGCTCTTAGTCCAGATGCTAAAGATACAAGGCCTTGTAGATTTACTAAATCACTAGCTACTCGCTCAGTCTTATTTTGTTTAGTTTGACGAAATACTGAAGTCATACGATTCCAACATTTTCTTATACGTGATGCCTTTTTTGATGTCGCTTGTGTATCGGAACTCATAGCAGTCGCAGATGCTACAACATCTTGTGTAGTTGATATACTATCAGATCCATTTGTTACACTTGACGCCTCTTCCAGAATTGGTGGAATCGCCCTTGTTATTGCCTGTATTGACATCTGTCCTCCCGTAAAATTTTAACATTAGCCTTCTTAAATACTTTCGAGAAGGCTAATGTCTCTGGTTATAAACAAGCACGACAGTATAATATAAGCAGGGTATTTATACCCAATAAATATTCAGTTTATGAATTATTATCTCTTTTAAAGATCTCATCTCCTATCTGTAAACTCTCATTTCGATCCAATAAGAGATCTTCGGTAGGGGATGATTGAATTTATTAAAAACTGATATTGAAAGATATTCATTACCCAGATTTTGTGTGTTTATTTTAGAAAATGTTTTACCACTAAGAGCAGTGTAAATTTCAGGTTACATTTCAAATCCTAAAGGAAATTCTAGACTGATTAGTACAAACATAAAATAAGCTCATTTTCTATAAGAATCCATATTAGGTATAGATTTTAAAAATATAATGTCCTAGTTCTTGTGCATCGGAAATACTCATACATCTAATTAGATTTTTCCTCATCTAGTTTGCTATTTTCAGCCTCAAGTAATAACTGTATTTGTCTCGTTCAGATGCTAAAACTTCCAGACTTTTTACGTTTATTATCACTCTTTCATAAATCATAGGGCGTGCCAGGTAAAGCTATAGACATCATAAACAGAAGGTTCTTGCTTCTATGAGTACCACGATCTGTACAGAGTCTCATTCGAGAAACGATCGTATTCGCTTATATTGATCATATCATGCTCTGATACAAAGGTTAATACTCAGCGTAAATCCCTCAGGATAGTGGAAATGTGTTAGAAGCCTCTGAAAATAAAGAATTTTCTTTGTGGAGTCTATATTAGATTGAGATATTTTAAGAATATAATCTGCAAATTGCTCTGCCTTAGCAACAGTCATACATTCAATGGGATTTAGCCTCACATACTGAGATATTGTCTTCTGCGAGTGTAGATTAGATTTTTTTAGTCCAGATGCTAAAGATACAAGGCCTTGTATCTTTACTAAATCACTAGCTAATCGCTCAGTCTTATTTTGTACCGCACTATCTATTAGAGCGACATTATTAGTTTGACGAAATACTGAAGTCATACGATTCCAACATTTTCTTATACGTGATGCCTTTTTTGATGTCGCTTGTGTATCGGAACTCATAGCAGTCGCAGATGCTACAACATCTTGTGTAGTTGATATACTATCAGATCCATTTGTTACACTTGACGCCTCTTCCAGAATTGGTGGAATCGCCCTTGTTATTGCCTGTATTGACATCTGTCCTCCCGTAAAATTTTAATATTAGCCGTCTTAAATACTTTCGAGAAGGCTGCAGGGTATTTATACCCAATCAATATTCAGTTTGTGAATTATTATCTCTTTTAAAGATCTCATCTCCTATCTGTTTATCCTTCCAATAATTTGTTTCCAGAATACTGCACTATTACAACCAGAAAGGACCTGCGCCTAACTCTCTAAAGAAAGCTCACAATCCAAAGTTTGGATAAACTAACTATGAATCCTTGTATAACATATTCTATTATATTCACTAACCACTTGCTCCGTGACTTGGGTAAGTTTGTAAATAAATTCTACATCACTCAGGCCTTGTGCTTGTATTTCAACAAGTGTTTGATCGGGTTTAGTTGCAGATGTACCTTCACTTATAAATGAATCTACTTGGAAATTCAGTTCCTCTTTTATAGAATTTGAAAGCAGATTGTAAACTTCATATTCTATCGTCCATCCAGTAGAGTAGTCTAAATCTGTTAGAAGCATTTTAAGATAAAGGCTTCTCATTGAAGATCTTGTATCAGGTTGAGATATGTTACAAATATAAGCTGCAAAGGCTCTACCTCGGCAAGACTCATACATCCAATGCTATTTTGCTTTATATACTGAGAGATTATTTCCTGGATTGTCTTCGGGTGCGTATTAGATTTTTTTAGTTCAGATACTAAATCTACAAGGCCTTGTATCTTTACTAAATCACTAGATAATAGATCAGATTTATCTATCGCACAGCCAGAGTCTTTGCAACGGGATTTATCCTATCCATACAAATTTTCATGCCCCTTTGTATGCAATCCTCAATGCTCTCCTGGGACCCTCTCTTCATCATCACGATCTGGATATTCTCAAGCTGTTTCATGCTTAAAAAAGACTCAGAAATAAAAATTACAACTCAGCCTACGATATAAGAGCGGGTGATTGGATATTTCTATTCACTGAATCAGATAAAACCTGCCTCATTCAATTTAGATTCTTTATGAGTCTCAAAAACTTTGGTCTCGGAAAAGGAATAATCAACTGATTGATCTAGAGAAAACAACCGAATATCTTTATCATCTGAAGATACTAAAAATAAATTTCAATCGACTCAACCCGCTAAATCATATGCTTATCAGATAAACAAAAAAAAGATTTTGCAGTTAATGTCATGAGGCAGTTAGGATCGTATGAGTCCTTTGCTGTATATTTGTACTGCCCTGAGGTTAACCTTGAAAACAGATACTCCATCAGATTTTTTTAACGCAGCCAAAAAAATTAGCTTTACTCAACCCTCTAAACAATCATCTCAGCCCTCCTTTACTTATCGGCTGAAATACATGAGAGTGCATTCTGCAAAATTATTTGCGCGCTTTAACAGCTCTCCTAAGGACTATTATTCCGCAAAGCACTCAAATCAGTTATTTACTTATTTTTCCAAATCTAGTACGGGGCATTCAGATCATTTTACTGCAGTCGTGAGGGATGTAAAGCAATGTTGTAATAAGCAGGAGTTTCACCTGATTTCTATTAAAACATTTCTCCTAAAGCATCATCTTATACTCAAATACATCTGCAATTGGAAACTTTTGGAATGCATCCTGGCGGAAAAACACCTTCAGAACTACGTAAAGCGGATGAAAGACTCAAATTCTTCCATCATCCAACAACATCTCTTCTCACTACCAGAAAAGGTCAATAAGCAGAGATTCAACTTCAAAGCACTGGACAAAGAGGACAAGCTCCTAAAAGATCGATTTAAGCTATGGAAAAACACAAGAGAGGGGTCTCTCTTTAAAATCACTACCGTTTTAGAATAATAAAAAAAATCACTAAACTCTCATTTCGATCCAATAAGAGATCTTCGGTAGGGGATGATTGAATTTATTAAAAACTGATATTGAAAGATATTCATTACCCAGATTTTGTGTGTTTATTTTAGAAAATGTTTTACTACTAAGAGCAGTGTAAATTTCAGGTTACATTTCAAATCCTAAAGGAAATTCTAGACTGATTAGTACCAACATAAAATAAGCTCATTTTCTATAAGAATCCATATTAGGTCTAGATTTTAAAAATATAATGTCCTAGTTCTTGTGCATCGGAAATACTCATACATCTAATTAGATTTTCCCTCATCTAGTTTGCTATTTTCAGCCTCAAGTACTAACTGTATTTGTCTCGTTCAGATGCTAAAACTTCCAGACTTTTTACGTTTATTATCACTCTTTCATAAATCATAGGGCGTGCCAGGTAAAGCTATAGACATCATAAACAGAAGGTTCTTGCTTCTATGAGTACCACGATCTGTACAGAGTCTCATTCGAGAAACGATCGTATTCGCTTATATTGATCATATCATGCTCTGATAGAGCAGCAGATGCTGCAGTTAATACTCAGCGTAGTATCTTTAGCATCTGGATCTGAAATCCCTCAGGATAGTGGAACTGTGTTAGAAGCCTCGTAAGATAAACGGTTTTCATTGTGGAGTCTATATTAGATTGAGATATTCTAAGAATATAATCTGCAAATTGCTCTGCCTTAGAAACAGTCATACATTCAATGGGATTTAGCCTCACATACTGAGATATTGTATTCTGCGAGTGTAGATTAGATTCTTTTAGTCCAGATGCTAAAGATACAAGCTCTAGTAGATTTACTAAATTTCTTATACGTGATACATTTTTTGATGTCGCTTGTGTATCGGAACTCATAGCAGTCGCAGATGCTACAACATCTTGTGTAGTTGATATACTATCAGATCCATTTGTTACACTTGCAGTCGCAGATGCTACAACATCTTGTGTAGTTGATATACTATCAGATCCATTTGTTACACTTGCAGTCGCAGATGCTACAACATCTTGTGTAGTTGATATACTATCAGATCCATTTGTTACACTTGCAGTCGCAGATGCTACAACATCTTGTGTATGATATACTAAAGATACACGGTCTTGTAGATTTACTAAATCACTAGCTAAATCAGCTCTTGACGTATTACAACAGAATACTGCAGTCATACGATCCCAACATCTTCTCACACGTGATGCTTTTTGTGATGTCGCTTGTGTATTGGAACTCGTAGCAGATTCTACAACATCTTGTGTAGTTGATATACTATCAGATCCAGATGCTAAAGATACACGGTCTTGTAGATTTACTAAATCACTAGCTAAATCAGCTCTTGACGTATTACAACAGAATACTGCAGTCATACGATCCCAACATCTTCTCACACGTGATGCTTTTTGTGATGTCGCTTGTGTATTGGAACTCGTAGCAGATTCTACAACATTTTGTGTCGTTGATATACTATCAGATCCATTTGTTACACTTGCAGTCGCAGATGCTACAACATCTTGTGTAGTTGATATACTATCAGATCCAGATGCTAAAGATACACGGTCTTGTAGATTTACTAAATCACTAGCTAATCGCTCAGTCTTATTTTGTACTGCACTACCGATTAGAGCTACATTCTTTATTGAGACATTATTACTTAGAGCAACATCAGCTCTTGACGTATTACAACTGAATACTGCAGTCATACGATCCCAACATCTTCTCACACGTGATGCTTTTTGTGATGTCGCTTGTGTATTGGAACTCGTAGCAGATTCTACAACATTTTGTGTCGTTGATATACTATCAGATCCATTTGTTACACTTGCAGTCGCAGATGCTACAACATCTTGTGTAGTTGATATACTATCAGATCTATTTGTTACACTTGACGCCTCTTCCAGAATTGGTGGAATCACCCTTGTTATTGCCTGTATTGACATCTGTCCTCCCGTAAAATTTTAAATAATATAAGCAGGGTATTTATACCCAATCAATATTCAGTTTGTGAATTATTATCTCTTTTAAAGATCTCATCTCCTATCTGTAAACTCTCATTTCGATCCAATAAGAGATCTTCGGTAGGGGATGATTGAATTTATTAAAAGATGCTAAAACTTCCAGACTTTTTACGTTTATTATCACTCTTTCATAAATCATAGGGCGTGCCAGGTAAAGCTATAGACATCATAAACAGAAGGTTCTTGCTTCTATGAGTACCACGATAATGAGGAAAAAAAGAACCTCCTTAACAATCTTCCTACGAGAAACGATCGTAAGCGACATTATTAGTTTGACGAAATACTGAAGTCATACGATTCCAACATTTTCTTATACGTGATGCCTTTTTTGATGTCGCTTGTGTATCGGAACTCATAGCAGTCGCAGATGTTACAACATCTTGTGTAGTTGATATACTATCAGATCCATTTGTTACACTTGACGCCTCTTCCAGAATTGGTGGAATCGCCCTTGTTATTGCCTGTATTGACATCTGTCCTCCCGTAAAATTTTAAATAATATAAGCAGGGTATTTATACCCAATCAATATTCAGTTTGTGAATTATTATCTCTTTTAAAGATCTCATCTCCTATCTGTAAACTCTCATTTCGATCCAATAAGAGATCTTCGGTAGGGAATGATTGAATTTATTAAAAACTGATATTGAACGATGCAAATGATCGATGAACTAACACCTCCACCACAAGGAGGTCCAAGAAAAGAGTTGATATACTATCAGATCCATTTGTTACACTTGCAATCGCAGATGCTACAACATCTTGTGTAGTTGATATACTATCAGATCCAGATGCTAAAGATACACGGTCTTGTAGATTTACTAAATCACTAGCTAATCGCTCAGTCTTATTTTGTACTGCACTACCGATTAGAGCTACATTCTCTATTGAGACATTATTACTTAGAGCAACATCAGCTCTTGACGTATTACAACAGAGTACTGCAGTCATACGATCCCAACATCTTCTCACACGTGATGCTTTTTGTGATGTCGCTTGTGTATTGGAACTCGTAGCAGATTCTACAACATTTTGTGTCGTTGATATACTATCAGATCCAGATGCTAAAGATACACGGTCTTGTAGATTTACTAAATCACTTCTTATTTTGTACTGCACTACCGATTAGAGCTACATTCTCTATTGAGACATTATTACTTAGAGCAACATCAGCTCTTGACGTATTACAACAGAATACTGCAGTCATACGATCCCAACATCTTCTCACACGTGATGCTTTTTGTGATGTCGCTTGTGTATTGGAACTCATAGCAGTCGCAGATGCTACAACATCTTGTGTAGTTGATATACTATCAGATCCAGATGCTAAAGATACACGGTCTTCTAGATTTACTAAATCACTAGCTAATCACTCAGTCTTATTTTGTACTGCACACCGATTAGAGCTACATTCAGGATAGTGGAACTGTTGTGTTAGATACCTCTCAAAATAAACGGTTTTCTTTGTGGAGTCTATATTAGATCGAGATATTGTAAGAATATAATCTGCAAATTGCTCTGTCTCGGGAATACTCATAAATCCAATGGGATTTTGCCTCACATACTCAGATATTGTATTCTGCGAGTGTAGATTAGATTCTTTTAGTCCAGATACTACATCTACAAGGCCTTTTATCTTTACTAAATCACTAGCTAATCGCTCAGTCTTATTTTGTACTGCACTACCGATTAGAGCTACATTCTCTATTGAGACATTATTACTTAGAGCAACATCAGCTCTTGACGTATTCCAACTGAATACTGCAGTCATACGATCCCAACATCTTCTCACACGTGATGCTTTTTGTGATGCAGTCATACGATCCCAACATCTTCTCACACGTGATGCTTTTTGTGATGCAGTCATACGATCCCAACATCTTCTCACACGTGATGCTTTTTGTGATGTCGCTTGTGTATTGGAACTCGTAGCAGATTCTACAACATTTTGTGTCGTTGATATACTATCAGATCCATTTGTTACACTTGCAGTCGCAGATGCTACAATATCTTGTGTAGTTGATATACTATCAGATCCATTTGTTACACTTGCAGTCGCAGATGCTACAACATCTTGTGTAGTTGATATACTATCAGATCCATTTGTTACACTTGACGCCTCTTCCAGAATTGGTGGAATCAGCCTTGTTAGAGCTACATTCTCTATTGAGACATTATTACTTAGAGCAACATCAGCTCTTGACGTATTCCAACTGAATACTGCAGTCATACGATCCCAACATCTTCTCACACGTGATGCTTTTTGTGATGCAGTCATACGATCCCAACATCTTCTCACACGTGATGCTTTTTGTGATGTCGCTTGTGTATTGGAACTCGTAGCAGATTCTACAACATTTTGTGTCGTTAATATACTATCAGATCCATTTGTTACACTTGCAGTCGCAGATGCTACAACATCTTGTGTAGTTGATATACTATCAGATCCATTTGTTACACTTGACGCCTCTTCCAGAATTGGTGGAATCAGCCTTGTTAGAGCTACATTCTCTATTGAGACATTATTACTTAGAGCAACATCAGCTCTTGACGTATTCCAACTGAATACTGCAGTCATACGATCCCAACATCTTCTCACACGTGATGCTTTTTGTGATGTCGCTTGTGTATTGGAACTCGTAGCAGATTCTACAACATTTTGTGTCGTTAATATACTATCAGATCCATTTGTTACACTTGCAGTCGCAGATGCTACAACATCTTGTGTAGTTGATATACTATCAGATCCATTTGTTACACTTGACGCCTCTTCCAGAATTGGTGGAATCACCCTTGTTATTGCCTGTATTGACATCTGTCCTCCCGTAAAATTTTAACATTAGCCTTCTTAAATACTTTCGAGAAGGCTAATGTCTCTGGTCATAAACAAGCACGACAGTATAATATAAGCAGGGTATTTATACCCAATCAATATTCAGTTTGTGAATTATTATCTCTTTTAAAGATCTCATCTCCTATCTGTAAACTCTCATTTCGATCCAATAAGAGATCTTCGGTAGGGGATGATTGAATTTATTAAAAACTGATATTGAAAGATATTCATTACCCAGATTTTGTGTGTTTATTTTAGAAAATGTTTTACCACTAAGAGCAGTGTAAATTTCAGGTTACATTTCAAATCCTAAAGGAAATTCTAGACTGATTAGTACCAACATAAAATAAGCTCATTTTCTATAAGAATCCATATTAGGTCTAGATTTTAAAAATATAATGTCCTAGTTCTTGTGCATCGGAAATACTCATACATCTAATTAGATTTTCCCTCATCTAGTTTGCTATTTTCAGCCTCCAGTACTAACTGTATTTGTCTCGTTCAGATGCTAAAACTTCCAGACTGTTTACGTTTATTATCACTCTTTCATAAATCATAGGGCGTGCCAGGTAAAGCTATAGACATCATAAACAGAAGGTTCTTGCTTCTATGAGTACCACGATCTGTACAGAGTCTCATTCGAGAAACGATCGTATTCGCTTATATTGATCATATCATGCTCTGATACAGCAGCAGATGCTGTCGAATGATCTGCTTTCTACCTCCACTTCATCTAAAGAACGATCGGATTCATTGATGTCTATCATATCAGGCTCTGATACAACAATAGGATATTCTGTGGTTGTAGAAGCCTCTTAAGATAAACGGTTTTCTTTTATGATGTCTATAGCTTTACCTGGCACGCCCTAGAATTTCCTTTAGGATTTGAAATGTAACCTGAAATTTACACTGCTCTTAGTGGTAAAACATTTTCTAAAATAGACACACAAAATCTGGGTGTGGAGTCTATATTAGATTGAGATATTTTAAGAATATAATCTGCAAGTTGCTCTGCCTCGGGAACACTCATACATCCAATGGGATTTTGCCTCACATACTCAGATATTGTATTCTGCGAGTGTAGATTAGATTCTTTTAGTCCAGATACTACATCTACAAGGCCTTGTATCTTTACTAAATCTCTTATACGTGATGCATTTTTTGATGTCGCTTGTGTATCGGAACTCATAGCAGTCGCAGATGCTACAACATCTTGTGTAGTTGATATACTATCAGATCCAGATGCTAAAGATACACGGTCTTGTAGATTTACTAAATCACTAGCTAATCGCTCAGTCTTATTTTGTACTGCACTACCGATTAGAGCTACATTCTCTATTGAGACATTATTACTTAGAGCAACATCAGCTCTTGACGTATTACAACAAAGTACTGCAGTCATACAATCCCAACATCTTCTCACACGTGATGCTTTTTGTGATGTCGCTTGTGTATTGGAACTCGTAGCAGATTCTACAACATTTTGTGTCGTTGATATACTATCAGATCCATTTGTTACACTTGCAGTCGCAGATGCTACAACATCTTGTGTAGTTGATATACTATCAGATCCAGATGCTAAAGATACACGGTCTTGTAGATTTACTAAATCACTAGCTAATCGCTCAGTCTTATTTTGTACTGCACTACCGATTAGAGCTACATTCTCTATTGAGACATTATTACTTAGAGCAACATCAGCTCTTGACGTATTACAACAGAATACTGCAGTCATACGATCCCAACATCTTCTCACACGTGATGCTTTTTGTGATGTCGCTTGTGTATTGGAACTCATAGCAGTCGCAGATGCTACAACATCTTGTGTAGTTGATATACTATCAGATCCATTTGTTACACTTGACGCCTCTTCCAGAATTGGTGGAATCACCCTTGTTACTGCCTGTATTGACATCTGTCCTCCCGTAAAATTTTAAATAATATAAGCAGGGTATTTATACCCAATCAATATTCAGTTTGTGAATTATTATCTCTTTTAAAGATCTCATCTCCTATCTGTAAACTCTCATTTCGATCCAATAAGAGATCTTCGGTAGGGAATGATTGAATTTATTAAAAACTGATATTGAAAGATATTCATTACCCAGATTTTGTGTGTTTATTTTAGAAAATGTTTTACCACTAAGAGCAGTGTAAATTTCAGGTTACATTTCAAATCCTAAAGGAAATTCTAGGGCGTGCCAGGTAAAGCTATAGACATCATAAACAGAAGGTTCTTGCTTCTATGAGTACCACGCTCTGTACAGAGTCTCATTCGAGAAACGATCGTATTCGCTTATATTGATCATATCATGCTCTGATACAGCAGCAGATGCTGTCGAATGATCTGCTTTCTACCTCTACTTCATCTAAAGAACGATCGGATTCATTGATGTCTGAGTGTAGATCAGATTCTTTTAGTCCAGATAGTAAAGATACAAGGCCTCGTATCGTTACTAAATCTGCATTTTTTGATGTCGCTTGTGTATCGGAACTCATAGCAGTCGCAGATGCTACAACATCTTGTGTAGTTGATATACTATCAGATCCAGATGCTAAAGATACACGGTCTTGTAGATTTACTAAATCACTAGCTAATCGCTCAGTCTTATTTTGTACTGCACTACCGATTAGAGCTACATTCTCTATTGAGACATTATTACTTAGAGCAACATCAGCTCTTGACGTATTACAACAGAGTACTGCAGTCATACGATCCCAACATCTTCTCACACGTGATGCTTTTTGTGATGTCGCTTGTGTATTGGAACTCGTAGCAGATTCTACAACATTTTGTGTCGTTGATATACTATCAGATCCAGATGCTAAAGATACACGGTCTTGTAAATTTACTAAATCACTAGCTAATCGCTCAGTCTTATTTTGTACTGCACTACCGATTAGAGCTACATTCTCTATTGAGACATTATTACTTAGAGCAACATCAGCTCTTGACGTATTACAACAGAATACTGCAGTCATACGATCCCAACATCTTCTCACACGTGAGGCTTTTTGTGATGTCGCTTGTGTATTGGAACTCGTAGCAGATTCTACAACATTTTGTGTCGTTAATATACTATCAGATCCATTTGTTACACTTGCAGTCGCAGATGCTACAACATCTTGTGTAGTTGATATACTATCAGATCTATTTGTTACACTTGACGCCTCTTCCAGAATTGGTGGAATCACCCTTGTTATTGCCTGTATTGACATCTGTCCTCCCGTAAAATTTTAAATAATATAAGCAGGGTATTTATACCCAATCAATATTCAGTTTGTGAATTATTATCTCTTTTAAAGATCTCATCTCCTATCTGTAAACTCTCATTTCGATCCAATAAGAGATCTTCGGTAGGGGATGATTGAATTTATTAAAAGATGTTAAAACTTCCAGACTTTTTACGTTTATTATCACTCTTTCATAAATCATAGGGCGTGCCAGGTAAAGCTATAGACATCATAAACAGAAGGTTCTTGCTTCTATGAGTACCACGATAATGAGAAAAAAAAGAACCTCCTTAACAATCTTCCTACGAGAAACGATCGTAAGCGACATTATTAGTTTGACGAAATACTGAAGTCATACGATTCCAACATTTTCTTATACGTGATGCCTTTTTTGATGTCGCTTGTGTATCGGAACTCATAGCAGTCGCAGATGTTACAACATCTTGTGTAGTTGATATACTATCAGATCCAGTTGATATACTATCAGATCCATTTGTTACACCTGACGCCTCTTCCAGAATTGGTGGAATCAGCCTTGTTAGAGCTTCATTCTCTATTGAGACATTATTACTTAGAGCAACATCAGCTCTTGACGTATTCCAACTGAATACTGCAGTCATACGACCCCAACATCTTCTCACACGTGATGCTTTTTGTGATGTCGCTTGTGTATTGGAACTCGTAGCAGATTCTACAACATTTTGTGTCGTTAATATACTATCAGATCCATTTGTTACACTTGACGCCTCTTCCAGAATTGGTGGAATCACCCTTGTTATTGCCTGTATTGACATCTGTCCTCCCGTAAAATTTTAACATTAGCCTTCTTAAATACTTTCGAGAAGGCTAATGTCTCTGGTTATAAACAAGCACGACAGTATAATATAAACAGGGTATTTATACCCAATCAATATTCAGTTTGTGAATTATTATCTCTTTTAAAGATCTCATCTCCTATCTGTAAACTCTCATTTCGATCCAATAAGAGATCTTCGGTAGGGGATGATTGAATTTATTAAAAACTGATATTGAAAGATATTCATTACCCAGATTTTGTGTGTTTATTTTAGAAAATGTTTTACTACTAAGAGCAGTGTAAATTTCAGGTTACATTTCAAATCCTAAAGGAAATTCTAGACTGATTAGTACCAACATAAAATAAGCTCATTTTCTATAAGAATCCATATTAGGTCTAGATTTTAAAAATATAATGTCCTAGTTCTTGTGCATCGGAAATACTCATACATCTAATTAGATTTTCCCTCATCTAGTTTGCTATTTTCAGCCTCAAGTACTAACTGTATTTGTCTCGTTCAGATGCTAAAACTTCCAGACTTTTTACGTTTATTATCACTCTTTCATAAATCATAGGGCGTGCCAGGTAAAGCTATAGACGTCATAAACAGAAGGTTCTTGCTTCTATGAGTACCACGATCTGTACAGAGTCTCATTCGAGAAACGATCGTATTCGCTTATATTGATCATATCATGCTCTGATACAGCAGCAGATGCTGTCGAATGATCTGCTTTCTACCTCCACTTCATCTAAAGAACGATCGGATTCATTGATGTCTATCATATCAGGCTCTGATACAACAATAGGATATTCTGTGGTTGTAGAAGCCTCTTAAGATAAACGGTTTTCTTTTATGATGTCTATAGCTTTACCTGGCACGCCCTAGAATTTCCTTTAGGATTTGAAATGTAACCTGAAATTTACACTGCTCTTAGTGGTAAAACATTTTCTAAAATAAACACACAAAATCTGGGTGTGGAGTCTATATTAGATTGAGATATTTTAAGAATATAATCTGCAAGTTGCTCTGCCTCGGGAACACTCATACATCCAATGGGATTTTGCCTCACATACTCAGATATTGTATTCTGCGAGTGTAGATTAGATTCTTTTAGTCCAGATACTACATCTACAAGGCCTTGTATCTTTACTAAATCTCTTATACGTGATGCATTTTTTGATGTCGCTTGTGTATCGGAACTCATAGCAGTCGCAGATGCTACAACATCTTGTGTAGTTGATATACTATCAGATCCAGATGCTAAAGATACAAGGTCTTGTAGATTTACTAAATCACTAGCTAATCGCTCAGTCTTATTTTGTACTGAACTATCTATTAGAGCGACATTCTCTATTGAGACATTATTACTTAGAGCAACATCAGCTCTTGACGTATTACAACAGAATACTGCAGTCATACGATCCCAACATCTTCTCACACGTGATGCTTTTTGTGATGTCGCTTGTGTATTGGAACTCGTAGCAGATTCTACAACATTTTGTGTCGTTGATATACTATCAGATCCATTTGTTACACTTGCAGTCGCAGATGCTACAATATCTTGTGTAGTTGATATACTATCAGATCCATTTGTTACACTTGACGCCTCTTCCAGAATTGGTGGAATCACCCTTGTTATTGCCTGTATTGACATCTGCCCTCCCGTAAAATTTTAAATAATATAAGCAGGGTATTTATACCCAATCAATATTCAGTTTGTGAATTATTATCTCTTTTAAAGATCTCATCTCCTATCTGTAAACTCTCATTTCGATCCAATAAGAGATCTTCTGTAGGGGATGATTGAATTTATTAAAAACTGATATTGAAAGATATTCATTACCCAGATTTTGTGTGTTTATTTTAGAAAATGTTTTACCACTAAGAGCAGTGTAAATTTCAGGTTACATTTCAAATCCTAAAGGAAATTCTAGACTGATTAGTACAAACATAAAATAAGCTCATTTTCTATAAGAATCCATATTAGGTCTAGATTTTAAAAATATAATGTCCTAGTTCTTGTGCATCGGAAATACTCATACATCTAATTAGATTTTCCCTCATCTAGTTTGCTATTTTCAGCCTCAAGTACTAACTGTATTTGTCTCGTTCAGATGCTAAAACTTCCAGACTTTTTACGTTTATTATCACTCTTTCATAAATCATAGGGCGTGCCAGGTAAAGCTATAGACATCATAAACAGAAGGTTCTTGCTTCTATGAGTACCACGATCTGTACAGAGTCTCATTCGAGAAACGATCGTATTCGCTTATATTGATCATATCATGCTCTGATACAGCAGCAGATGCTGTCGAATGATCTGCTTTCTACCTCCACTTCATCTAAAGAACGATCGGATTCATTGATGTCTATCATATCAGGCTCTGACACAACAATAGGATATTCTGTGGTTCTAGAAGCCTCTTAAGATAAACGGTTTTCTTTGTGGAGTCTATATTAGATTGAGATATTTTAAGAATATAATCTGCAAATTGCTCTGCCTCGGGAACACTCATACATCCAATGGGATTTAGCCTCACATACTCAGATATTGTATTCTGCGAGTGTAGATTAGATTCTTTTAGTCCAAATGCTAAAGATACAAGGCCTTGTATCTTTACTAAATCTAAAGATACAAGGCCTTGTATCTTTACTAAATCTCTTATATCAGATCCATTTGTTACACTTGCAGTCGCAGATGCTACAACATCTTGTGTAGTTGATATACTATCAGAATCTTGTGTAGTTGATATACTATCAGAATCTTGTGTAGTTGATATACTATCAGATCCAGATGCTAAAGATACACGGTCTTGTAGATTTACTAAATCACTAGCTAATCGCTCAGTCTTATTTTGTACTGCACTACCGATTAGAGCTACATTCTCTATTGAGACATTATTACTTAGAGCAACATCAGCTCTTGACGTATTACAACAGAGTACTGCAGTCATACGATCCCAACATCTTCTCACACGTGATGCTTTTTGTGATGTCGCTTGTGTATTGGAACTCGTAGCAGATTCTACAACATTTTGTGTCGTTGATATACTATCAGATCCATTTGTTACACTTGCAGTCGCAGATGCTACAACATCTTGTGTAGTTGATATACTATCAGATCCAGATGCTAAAGATACACGGTCTTGTAGATTTACTAAATCACTAGCTAATCGCTCAGTCTTATTTTGTACTACACTACCGATTAGAGCTACATTCTCTATTGAGACATTATTACTTAGAGCAACATCAGCTCTTGACGTATTACAACAGAATACTGCAGTCATACGATCCCAACATCTTCTCACACGTGATGCTTTTTGTGATGTCGCTTGTGTATTGGAACTCGTAGCAGATTCTACAACATTTTGTGTCGTTGATATACTATCAGATCCATTTGTTACACTTGACGCCTCTTCCAGAATTGGTGGAATCACCCTTGTTATTGCCTGTATTGACATCTGTCCTCCCGTAAAATTTTAAATAATATAAGCAGGGTATTTATACCCAATCAATATTCAGTTTGTGAATTATTATCTCTTTTAAAGATCTCATCTCCTATCTGTAAACTCTCATTTCGATCCAATAAGAGATCTTCGGTAGGGGATGATTGAATTTATTAAAAGATGCTAAAAGAACTATTACCCAGACTTTTCGTACGTTTTTATTACGATCAACTCTTTCATAAACTCATAGGGCAGTGCATCAGGTAAAGCTATAGACATCATAAACAGAATCATTCTCTGAGACATTATTACTTAAGTCATACGATTCCAACTGAATATGCAGTTTCTTTATGACGTGATGCCTTTTCCAGAATTGGTGGAATCGCCTCTTCCTTGGTGGAATATTACCTGTATTGACATCTGTCCTCCCGTAAAATTTTAACATTAGCCTTCTTAAATACTTTCGAGAAGGCTAATGTCTCTGGTTATAAACAACCACGACAGTATAATATAAGCAGGGTATTTACCCAATCAATATTCAGTTTGTGAATTATTATCTCTTTTAAAGATCTCATCTCCTATCTGTAAACTCTCATTTCGATCCAATAAGAGATCTTCGGTAGGGAATGATTGAATTTATTAAAAACTGATATTGAAAGATATTCATTACCCAGATTTTGTGTGTTTATTTTAGAAAATGTTTTACCACTAAGAGCAGTGTAAATTTCAGGTTACATTTCAAATCCTAAAGGAAATTCTAGGGCGTGCCAGGTAAAGCTATAGACATCATAAACAGAAGGTTCTTGCTTCTATGAGTACCACGATCTGTACAGAGTCTCATTCGAGAAACGATCGTATTCGCTTATTTCGAGAAACGATCGTATTCGCTTATATTTTGATCATATCATGCTCTGATACAGCAGCAGATGCTGTCGAATGATCTGCAGATGCTGTCGAATGATCTGCAGATGCTGTCGAATGATCTGCTAATCCTTTTCATCTAAAGAACGATCGGATTCATTGATGTCTATCATATCAGGCTCTGATACAACAATAGGATATTCTGGTGTTGTATCAGATAATAACTGTTCTACCTCGAAAATACTCATACATCTGATAGGAATTTTTCTTCCGTCATCTAAGGAACGATCAGATTCATTTATGTTTATCTTATCATCTGATACAGTAATAGAATATTTTGTTGTTGTATCAGCTATTTCTTCTATCTCAGAAAAACTCATCCATCCGATTGCCCTTACCTCATTTGGAGAAGGATGGCTTTCATTTATGTTTATCTTATCAGGCTCTGATGCAACAATAGAAGGTGCTGTAACAGGAAAGGAGGGCGATTCCACCAATTCTGGAAGAGGATGGCTTTCATTTATGTTTATCTTATCAGGCTCTGATGCAACAATAGAAGGTGCTGTAACAGGAAAGGGGGGCGATTCCACCAATTCTGGAAGAGGCGTCAAGTGTAACAAATGGAGTTGGTTTTCTACATGAGAAGTACTCATACCTTTCATTGTACTTTCTCTTCCCTCACTTGCTATTGCTGACGCTGACTCTGATTCAGACATAGAAGGTTTTATTACATCAATAGGAGAGCTTAATTGCTTCCAGAAGAATACTGAAGTAATAAGATTCCAAGATCTTCTCAAACATGATCTGTTCATTGTACTTTCTCTTCCCTCACTTGCTATTGCTGACGCTGACTCTGATTCAGACATAGAAGGTTTTATTACATCAATAGGAGAGCTTAATTGCTTCCAGAAGAATACTGAAGTAATAAGATTCCAAGATCTTCTCAAACATGATCTGTCTTTTATAGTAGAGCTCGTCGCAGATACTAAAGAATCCTGTGTAGTTGATATACTAGCAGATCCAGATGACATTTCTTCTGATAGTTGTGAAATACTCCGTCCATTTGCAGCATAACTCATTACTAATTCTCTTGATGGAGTCTCGCTTATTTTTGATTGTACTGACATCATGTCCTCCAATAAGTATTGTTACGAAAAAAAAGAATAGTCTAATCTAATCAGGGTATTGATAAAAGACATATTCAATCTAGTACAGGAAAGATATCAACTCCAGCGCTGATGCCCAGAAGTTCGCTAACAACATATATAACGTCTGATAATTTATGTTATGTATAATTACATAACATTGTCTAGGAACTCCTAACTCACTTTCTCCGCTTCGAGATTAGTGCAATGGAATATTATCCCAGAGGGATGCTAAGAAATGGTCCCGTAGAACTCGTTTCTTCTGACTGAATATTGTACAACTGCATAAGTAGGGAGAAGGTTCGTTTAGATTCAACATAGTTATCGGGGATATAAAACCAGTGATTTCGATATTTAATAGATACAAAAGAATGACGAGGAGACTCCAAGCTGTTTTCGATCTGAATAACATCTCCTAAGATCTGACTCCAGTCAAAGGTTCTCCCATCGGGATATTTCGTCTCAAAAACGGCTCCCTGCTCTATATCAATTGCAGGTACCTTCACTCCTAAACATAAGAAATACATACAACCAATAAGCGACCTCGTCATCACCCCTATTTCTGCTGCTTGATTATAACCAAGACTCATATTCAAAATGTACTTTCCTTTAACCTTTTTAATTCCATTGAGAAGCCCTGCAAGTCGATCAGAATTTTCATTACTACTTGGAAAACTAATCTGAATGGCACTTAACATCACTTCACCCTCGCTCGAATGCTGATGCTGGGGAGTCTCTTGATGCCTCACTCCTATCTGTAAATCTCCTGCCACTTGAAATTTACGGAGCAAGGCAATTATATCTTGAAATTTTTCGTACATTGGGACATATGATGGCGTTGGACTTGAGGCCTGAATTGCATTAGGAACCCCGTCTAACGATTGTACAATCACTGTAAAAATGCGATGAATATCCCAACCTGTAAAAATCAATTGTTGTAACGCTCTTAGATCAATGGGACGCAGCATCTGGGTGCTATAGGACTGCCCTTCGAGCGGCGTATACTGAATCGTTGGTTGATTTTGCCAAGAGACCTCCCCACCAAGTGCAGAAGGCTGGAGCTTAGTAAATCCTGGAATCGGCACAGTAGCCGTACCCTTCGCTCCGAAAGTAAATTGTGTGGTCACATTTGAAACATTAAGAAAGTAAGGTATATCTGCGTAACGGAGTCTAACGAGGTTAAGTAACATCTCTTCTTTGGATGTCTTTTGCACAGCGACGTTATAAAAACTTCTTCCACCTTCACCATTTAGAGCTAGCTTACTCGATACATAACACCCCGTTAGTGAAAATAGAATGGTTCCGAGAATTAGTAATTTCCTAATCATAAACTCCTCTTGATCAATCTCCACCATTGGGCTACTACTTTTTTGCTGTCAATATGAAAATTAACCATCAGCTACCTACAACTACCTAATAGCGCCCCCAAATCAAACGGTTGGTAAAAACCCCTACAACCCACACAACCAACCCTCCCCAAAATGCGGCCCAAAATGTGTAAATGTGAACTCCATAAGAGATTTCACTTGCCAGCCAAAAGGTAAAGGCATTGATAAAGAGGAGAAACAGACCAAGGGTAAAGATAGTAATTGGAAGAGTCAGCAGTACAAGAATGGGTCGAACGATGGAGTTCAGAAGGCCTAATATTAATCCAAAGATTGAGGCGTCTAAATAGTTGCTTACTTCAAGTCCAGGAGCAAGTTTTGTAAATCCAATAACTGTAATTGCTGTTATTAAAATACGCACTATACAAAGCCACATAGAGACCTATTTGTATTTTTCCATGATTAAATTAATAAGGCCTCCTGCTAAGACGAACGCAGTTTCTCGCTTAGATAGAGGCATTTTTGTTTTAAAGGCATTATTCTTCGTTTTATTTAGAACTTCAATTTCAACACCCGATTCAACTGCTTTAAAAACCTTATTAATCTCTAAAACATCTTCTTGCTCTATTTTATTGTAGTCCTCATTATTTACAAATTCCAACGGAAGAACTCCAAAATTTAGAAGATTCTTGCGGTGGATCCGCGCATAACTTTTTGCAATCACGACTTTCACACCAAGATAACGAGGGGCAATGGCTGCATGCTCACGACTAGAACCCTGACCATAGTTTGTCCCTCCAACTATCACTGAGCCTGTTTTTTGATACTCCATTGCTCTGTCGTAGTAAGACGGGTCTACTTGCCCAAAAGTAAACTTACTGATCTCAGAAATATTACTTCTAAAGGGCAGGACTTGTGTACCGGCAGGAAGAATTTCATCGGTTGAAATGTTATTGCCCATTTTAAGCAGAACAGGTCCTTCTATATGATCCTCAAGAGGTTCAAATTTTGGCAAAGGTTTAATGTTAGGGCCCATGATCAGTTCTTGTCTTGGACCTCCTTGTGGTGGAGGTGTCAGTTCATCGATCATTTGCATCGTTTCTGGATCTTTGTATTTGGGATAAGGCATCTCAAGGGTTCGTGGATCGGTAATAACGCCCGTTATGGCTGAAGCGATGGCTGTTTCTGGACTACAGAGATAGACCTGATCTTCTTTAGTACCTGATCGTCCTGGGAAATTTCTTGGGTTAGTTCGTAAGCTAATACGCCCTGTTGCTGGTGCTTGTCCCATGCCGATACACCCGTTACACCCCGCTTGGTGAATTCTAGCGCCAGCACGAATGAGTGATGAGAGATACCCTGAGGTAGTAAGATTTTCCAAAACTTGACGAGAGGGTGGATTAATATCCAGTGAGACTAAATCAACAGATTTTTTTCCATTGATGATCATTGCAGGAACTGCAAAATCACGCATGCCGGGATTGGCAGACGATCCAATCATCGATTGCACAATAGGCTTTCCTGCCACTTCGGCCACTGTCACGACATTACCAGGGCTTGTCGGGCAGGCAATCAGTGGCTGAACTTTAGAAAGATCAATTTCATCATATTCATCATATGTTGCTCCTTCATCAGCAACGAGCTCTTTCCAATCCTTTTCTCTGCTGTGTGCAGTTAAGAAGGCCTTTGTCACTTCGTCTGATGAAAATACAGAAGATGTCGCTCCGAGTTCCGCTCCCATATTAGCAATCACGTGGCGGTCCATTGCTGTGAGACTTTTCAGTCCTGGTCCATAGTACTCAATAATCTTACCCACTCCCCCATCGACATCATGACGACGAAGCATTTCTAAAATCACATCTTTGGCGCTTACCCAATCGGGAAGCTCCCCTATAAGCTTAACGCCCATGATTTTTGGCATTTTGATATAGAAAGGTTCTCCTGCTATGGCAAGCGCAACGTCTAATCCCCCAGCTCCAATCGCGAGCATACCGAGACTCCCCCCTGCTGGAGTATGGCTATCAGAACCTAGCATGGTTTTTCCTGGGATCCCTAAATTTTCCATATGAACCGGATGACTCACACCGTTTCCGGGTTTACTGAACCAAAGTCCAAAACGTTGACAGGCGCTCCATAAAAAGAGATGATCATCAGGGTTTTTGTAATCATCTTGGATAATATTATGATCGACGTACTGGCATGAAACTTCTGTTTTCGCTTGTTTGATATTCATTGCATCGAGCTCCAGCATCACCATCGTTCCTGTAGCATCCTGCGTAAGAGTTTGGTCAATTTTAATGCCAATCTCCTCTCCAACGGTCATATTCCCTGAAACAAGATGACTTTCAATCAATTTGTAAGCAACATTTTTCCCCATGAACACTTCCTATGTATTACTCTATATTAACAGCACCTTACCCAAGGTAATATTTTTTGTCTAAATTTTTTTGCATCGGCCTAAATAAGATGAGTTTTTGCGATAATGTACAGTCAATAAAATTTTTAATTCCTTCTCTCAATCAGTTAATAGGCATGTATAATAACATATTTAACTATCAAAGTGATTAGCAGTTCGTTCAAATACCTGATTAAGGGAACAAACAAAAACGAGTCATAATGGATAATAACCATTTGTACGTGACCTCCAGTAAGCAGGACCATAGTTGTAGGTGAGCTGCGTTCCTTTCTTGATATATTGGTTTGCAAACATGATGATGTGGGTAATACCACCTGCAATAATCCAGCGCGAAGTGAGATTAGGCTCATCACTATGATTCATAAATCGTGTAAAGTTCCCTTGATACTTCGCATCGATCACAAATGGCGTATCGCGTGGCCCTGTTACATAGCGAAAAACATAGCTGTTATCAAGGTCTTTCTTCTTATGACGCCTTCTAACGACACCGGTATATTCACCTATATAAGTGAGCTCTGAGATGTTCTGTGCCGCAAAGGCCCCATAACCAAGGTAGGTATTGATCCACTCAATATACGTATAATTAACAGGACATGACAAAACATTGTCTTTAAACAAGGCAAGAGCCCACCTATTGTTAAGAAAGTGCCCTTTTTTTCTAAGGCGTTTTATACATTTTTTTTTTACCCATTCCAATATTTCAAGGCTCTCGAATTCGAGTTCGTCTAAGTAGGTGATCTTAAGTCGCTCTAATAATACCCGAGGAATTTCCACCATGCCCCTCCAAGAAATAGCCAAATGATGATGTTTACAACGCTGAAAAAAAAGCCATTACGCCACCAGTCGGTGATTTTCACGTATCCCGATCCGAAGAGTATCGGAGCTGGACCACAACCATAATGGGTCAGTCCCCCAAAAAGATTACTGAAGAACCCAAGGGAGAGCGCCGCGAGAACGGGTGGTGTGCCAAGAGACACTGCAAGAATCAAGAAAGGGGGATACATCGATGTGATATGAGCCACATTACTTGCAAAGAAATAATGTGAATAGAAGTAGACAATCGTAATGATTCCAAATGCAGGGACCCAATGCAGCCCTTGCACATGCTCCACCACCCACTCACTAAACCATGTGGTCACCCCAAGTTTATTCAGATGACCCGCCATCATGATCAACACTGAAAACCAGATAAGAGTGTTCCAGGCCCCTTTTTCACTAAGTATTTCGTCCCATGTCAGAACATTTGTAAGGAGGAGAAACATAAGGCCAAGGAGTGCTGCAACGGTAGCCGATATACCAATGAGCGATCCTGCGGTCCACAGGGTAAGCAAGATAACAAAAGAGAAGATCATGATCGCCTCAGCGCCCTTCACTTTACCCAGCTCCTTTAATCTTGTTTTAGAAATCTCTTTAGCATGAGGCGTTTGTTTCAATTCTGGAGGATAAATTTTATAGAGTAGATAAGGAATGACAAGAAGACTAACCACTCCTGGAACACAGGCTGCTAGAACCCATTTTCCCCAAGTAATCTCCACACCAACAGATCTAGCGATATCTGCAATGAGAGGGTTCCCCGCCATCGAAGTCAAAAACATCGCGCTAGTAACCACAGACCCATGGAAAGCAGTTTGAGTAAGATACGCACCGATCTTTCTAGGATGACTATAGGGGTGACTTCCAAACGCTTTTGATAGGGCGAGTACAACGGGATTGACCACTCCCCCCACTCTTGCAGCAAGACTAGGAAGTACCGGAGCAAGAATCAAGTCTGTAAGCACCATCCCATACCCCATTCCAAGAGAGGTTTTTCCTAGCACACTCATGAGTAAATACGCAACGCGATCACCAAGCCCTGTTTTAATAAATCCCCGCGCAATGAAGAAAGCAACAACAACAAGCCAAACAATAGAATGGTTAAACCCACTAAGAGCTTCACCCAGAGTCAAGGTTTGCGTAGCTGCAATAAGTGTCATTCCGAGCAAAGCAATCAAACCCATCGGAAAGGGCTTCGTAATAACTCCTAATATAGTAAATACAAAAAGACCCAGAAGGTGCATGGCTTGTTTATTGAGCCCTTCAGGAGGAGGGATACACCAAACGACAAGTCCGATAATCACGCAAATCGTAAACGTAATGACTTTTCTTCTCATTTCCTACTTTTGATTAAATTCCATTTAAATATCGGATAAATAATATGCTTTTATGATTATAATACAAAAGAGTTTTAAGGAAATTTCTATGCAACACAACAAAACAACAGTTTATATCCCTCAGCAGACTACTCCCCACTTTGAGCTATCTGCGCATTATGTCACTTGGCAAAGAGATCAGACTACCTTAAAAAAAACCTTTCTTCCAACTGATCTCGAAACCTACTTACTTCTCTACAAAGTCTCTCAAAAGACTCCTAAGACAATCAGAAAGGACCTCGAAGCACTAAAAGAAATGTATCCTTCATCCCCAGAACTTCTTAATCTTCTCAGCTACCTCTATATGAGGCTAAAAAAGATCAAGCTAGCAGACAGGATTACCCAGGAAAATTTTGAAAAGAATCCTGACTATCTTATCGCCCGTATTAATTATGCTGACCTCTGTCTTCGAACAAAAAAAGCAGATGAAATTCCCAAGCTTTTCAATGCGACTTTTGATCTCGCTAAACTCTATCCTCATCAAAAAACCTTTTACATCTCTGAGTTTCGTGGGTTCATGGTCCTTATGGGCTATTATCATTTGCATCTAAAAAATAAGGAAGCCGCCATCTGCTACCATTATATGGCGAGTGTTGTCGACCCACATCATTCTAATACTAAGGCTCTAGAAAAAACCCTTTACCCTTCTTTCAAGTTAAAAAAAATACTACACATTTTTAAAAAAGTGTCGTGAATGTTCATGGAGAAGATTATATTCATTTGCAGTGCACCTGCACTCTTCTTTGGTATAACTATAAGAAATAAAAAAACTCTATCAAACTGACATATGCCCCATCAGCAGTTCAGTTAATGTCTCCTGATATGATCACAATTCTTAGAAAGCACTTTGGCAGGCTCTGTCCAGGATGTGCAGTATCTTTTTTTTGTCAACTGATCCATTAAAGTAAATGCAAAATTGCAAAGTAGCTTGATGTATGAACATTTCATACCCTTGAATAATCTGACAACCGCTTTGTTTAGCTTCTTTAAGAAGCTTAGTTGTGAGTGGATTCCAGATAGCGTCCATCACGACCCTATCTGGTAGGATTTCTTCTGGATTGATAGGCATTTCATTTACATTTGGTAGCATACCAACAGGTGTTGTATTAATGAGAATGTGCCAGCTAGGATACTTAGATAACGACTTGATAGTGTCGCCGATGCAACCAAGATGTTTCGCAAGATCAACGGCTTTGTCTTTGGAACGGTTCAGAATAATCACGTTAGCCCCCCTCTTTATTGTTCCATATGCTATTGCCTTACCAGTTCCACCTGCTCCAAGAACAATCACGGTTTTATCCTGAACGAGCTCCCGTTTTTCAATAGCATTTAGCGCTCCATCTGAATCTGTATTATATCCCCACCACCCTTCTTCTTTGAGATAAAGAGTATTAATAGCTCCAATTTCTTGAGCTTGTTCGTCGATAAATTCGAGATGATCTACGAGGGATTCCTTAAGGGGCATCGTTACAGAAAGTCCTTTGAAGGGTAACTCTTGAATGAGAGTAAAAAAAACGGCAAGCTCTTTAGGCGTGATTCTGAGTTTAATGTAGACCGCATTGATGTTAAACTCCTTGAAAACTTGATTATGTGTGATCTGTGAAAAACTTTTATTCACAGGATCACCGATCAGTCCATAGATTTGAGTGTTTTCATTGAGATCTCGATAGTTGTAGGTGGAGATGAGTGTTTCAAGAGAAAGTTGACCAGGTGCTGATTCTGAGCCAGAACCCTTCATTACAAAGGTAAAGAGATTACCAAAGAGAGGTGATAATATACGTGTGCACTCCCCTTCTTTTCCCATACAAATCGCTGTCAGTTTGTGTCCATTGCAACGGTTTTTTTTCAGAAAGATAAGCATCCGGACAGCGTCGAGTGCGCTACGCGCCATTGTGGCGATTTTATGTCCATATGCAGGGAAACACTGTATTTGATGGTATATCTCATCAAGGTTGTTTGGAGTCTTCTCAAAGTTGTGGTAGGAGCTGATGATTTTCACTTCAGGATGCTTTGCACATATAGCTCTGACAAAGGCTGGATCAGTATCGTATTCAAGATCAAAATAGTCGGGTGTGCAATCAAGTAATTTTTCGATTTCTACTTCCCTTTCTTTTGCCGTCCCTTTGTAAAAGCCGCCGTGGGATTTTTTACGTAGGGTAAAAATCACTGGAACAGTGGAGAGAGCCCTCAGCATCTTAATGTTTTTCTGAACGATTTGGTCGAGGCGCATTTCTAAGGCTTCGGCATGTTGATTAGCGTAAGCTATTTGCTCTTCGAGATGATTCCCTTTTACGACAAGTGTTAACATGGATCCTCATACTCTGCCATGCCTCGAATGAATTCATTGGTAAGATCTAGCCCTTCCTGTGTGACTGAACCGAGAAAGTGAATGAGAGTATTGAATTCTTCAAGAAACGCTTCTTTATCTTCAGCGAGGATAATCTCTTTAAGATTTTTAAAAGCTGTTTTAATTGGATCATCGATTGCTCCAAACAGCGTATGGGTGAACATCACTGAGGTGAAGTGGACGAGGCTCTGAATGAGGATCATCATCTGATCATACATAGTGGGGCTCACTTGGATCATTTTAACACCCTTTTTTCGAAGCCCTCGATGAGCCAGGCCTGCCAGTCTCTAGGTCTTTGAGGGAACATTACAATCCGCTGATTCTGAAGCTCCGTAACGCTCGGACCAAAGAGGGGGTGGAGGCCGATCAGTGAGTCCTTAGAATGCATCATAACATCTATTAGAGAGCTCTTAAGAGAGGTGAGATCTATAAGCAGATTATTTTGAGTCAAAACTTCTGAGATAGCTTCGATTACTAAAACTGTTTGTGTTATAGGTGTACTTACAATAGTTATATTACAGGCCTTAACGAGCTCCTTAAACAAGGTTCCCATCTTCCCTTTTCCACCGATTAGTCCTAGTTTTTTGCCCATAATATTAACACCTTAAATCATTTACTTTATACTGAGTTTATATTTGAAACAAACAGAAAGAAAGGAACAAGATTCACGTTATATTGCTACATGCTCACATCCTTTTTGTTTTAGAGCTAAAGCATCGTATATAATCCACTTCTTACTTACCACATCTATTGGTGTTCTAAAAAAAACACCAAGTAGTTAGGATAAAATGCAGTGCAAATATTAACTCGAATCCAAAATAACAACAATGCTGGATGTTAATACAATTATATAAGAAACTATTAAGGTTAATCGAGAGGGTAATCTTAATAGTTTCAAGCAAAAAGAGGAGAAGCATTCAAGCAAGATGTCCAAAACCAGACAAAAGCGCATGGCCTTCACCCTGTGATAAGGTAGAATATCTTTATTGAATGTGTACAGTTGAAAGCGTAATGCACAGTCTCTTTGGACCCCATCATCTAATCACTGCTACAATTCAACTGTCCATTAAACACCATCCCGGTACATTGTATCAGATCAAAAAGCACTTTGAAGAACCAAATCAATATCATAAAGGATTTTTTTGCTTTTTTGTCAACTCTTGTGTTATATATGATCTTATAAATTGAGCATGTCCTATATCGTCAAGGATGACAGTAATGAATCACAATTTATCCCCTGTTGAGTATAGAATCTTGAATATTTTAAAGCATGTGATCTATCAATCCTTTATGAAACCAAATTTCTAGGATTCTATCTTAAATTATGCAAGAGTCACTTACCTTCAAACTTACATCTACTGAGACGACTGTCGAGCTATTTATTGGATGTGAGCTCACGAAGTGTCCTCATATCACAGACTATCTACAGAAGCTCGCTAACAAGATTGTGATCATCACAGACGAAACCATCGAAAAGCTTTATGGAAATACTCTAAAAGAATATCTCGTTGCTGAAATCATTATAATTCCTGTAGGAGAAAAGAGTAAAACGCGTCAAGTAAAACAAAAAATTGAAGATGAAATGTTTGAAAAGCATTTTGGCCGCGATACATGTGTCATTGCCCTAGGAGGAGGAATAATAACAGACGTAGCTGGGTATGTTGCGTCAACTTACTGCCGCGGAGTCCCCTTCGTTTCGATTCCAACAACGCTACTTGCAATGGTTGATGCGAGTATCGGCGGCAAAACAGGAGTGAATCTCCCTCATGCAAAAAACTACATTGGAACGACATATCAGCCAAAAAGTATTCTCATTGATCTTGATTTTCTAAGCACGCTCCCTCAGCGTGAAATAACAAATGGAATGGCAGAAATCATCAAGTATGGACTCATCAAGTCTCTAACCCTCTTTAAAACGCTTGAAGAAAAAAATGGCAAGCTCGCAGACTTGATCAAGGAGAGCTGCCAAATCAAGATCGATATTGTAAAAGAAGATGTTAATGAACGAGGCTTACGTCGTATTCTCAACTTCGGACATACGATCGGTCATGCCATCGAAGTTCTAGAGGAATATCAAGTCTCTCACGGAGAAGCCATTGCACTTGGAATAATTGGCGAGAGCTACATCGCCTACAAACTGGGCGCAATTGATGAAGCAATATTTGCCCGTATTAAGGCAATCTTTACACTTTATGATTTCCCTCTTACCCTTTCAGATAAGTTTGATGTCAACGATGCCATCACCCTTATGAAGCAAGATAAAAAATCCTTATCCTCTCACACCCGACTTGCATTAATCGACACCATTGGAAGCATGCAAACATTTGATGGTCAGTACTGCACTGAAATTGATCCCTTATTGCTGCTAGAAGCACTCCAAATGATGAAAAAGGAGTTTACTCATGGATAAATACACAATTCAACCCGGACCCATTTCAGGAAACATAACAGTCCCTCCATCTAAGTCGCATACATTGCGTGCGATCCTCTTTGGCCTGATGGGCAAGGGGAAAACCACGATTCACAACTATCTTCACTCCCCAGATACTATAGCTATGATTGCAGCAGTCAAAGCCTTTGGCGCAAAAATAGAGATGACAGATAAAACAATGATCATCGATGGGGTGGATGGCGATTTAAAACCCGCAGAAAACATCATTGATTCGGGCAACTCGGGTCAGGTTCTACGCTTTATTGCAGCTCTTGCAGCTCTTGGTCATACCTATACCGTGATCACAGGCGACGCATCGATTCGAAACAATCGCCCGGTAAAACCCCTTCTAAATGGGCTTAAAGGGCTTTCTGTATTTGCTACAAGCACTCGGAAGAACAACTTTGCGCCCATTATCATCCGCGGTCCAATTCATCCAGGATCTACAATGCTTAGCGGGGAAGATTCGCAACCCGTTTCTGGATTACTCATAGCCGCGTCGTTTGCAAAAGGGCCTATTCATATTCACGTCACAAACCCAGGTGAAAAGCCTTGGATAGATCTCACGCTCAACTGGTTCAATAAACTCGGACTCTCCTACACTAATAACAACTATAAACACTACATTATTCCCGGTATGGGATCCTACAAAGGTTTTAACACAATCATCCCAGGAGATTTCAGTTCCTGTGCCTATCCACTCGTGGCTGCGATCATCACTAATTCTGAAGTTACATTACATAACCTCGATATGCAAGATGCTCAAGGCGATAAAAAGCTCATTGAAGTACTTATGAAAATGGGGGCTAAGATTGAGACTGACACGCAGAACCGCACATTAACTGTTTTGAAAGGCTCTAAGCTCAAAGGGATGGAAGTAGACATCAACGATTTTATCGATGCCATTACGATCATGTCTGTCATTGGTTGCTACGCCGAAGGAAAAACGACCATCGTAAATGCTTCTATTGCACGACATAAAGAAAGCGATCGAATCCATGCAATCACCACAGAGCTCCGTAAAATGAACGCAAACATTGAAGAACATGACGATGGAATGACAATCACCCACTCCGAACTCCGAGGCGCTACAGTAGAAACCTATCACGATCACCGCATGGTACTTTCACTAAGCGTAGCAGCACTTGGAGCCATTGGGAAGACAACCATTAATGGCATAAAATACGCAACAAAAACCTACGCGACCTTCTTAGAGGATTTTCAAAATCTAGGAGTAAACATTGAGGTAGCTTCATGAATCTTATCCTCTTTGGATTTAAGAGGTGTGGCAAAACGTTCTTTGGGAAAAAAGTTGCCACTAAACTTAAACGATCATTTTTCGATACAGACCAACTACTTAAGAACCTTTTTGAGCAAATGCAAAACAAGAGACTCTCTATACGTGAAATCGTTAAAGAGCTGGGACTAGGCTCCTTTCGTTCTCTAGAAAATAAAGTAATAATGTCCCTTCAAGAGGTGCAATATAGCGTGATCTCTGTCGGTGGAGGGGCTGTACTTGATCCCTTCAATACTGAGTTACTCCTTAAACAGGGAACCTTAATTTATCTCGATCCCCCACGAGCAGTCATCAAAGAACGAACTCTTTCAGGAGAACTCCCCTCCTATCTTAATCCAGACGACCCTGAAGGATCCTTTGAAATTATGTATAATGAAAGAAAGCCTCGATATGATAAGATCCCAGCAAAACGAGTGAAAACCTGGAACAAACGAGAAAAAGATATAGTTTTAGAAATTTGTACACATCTGGAAGGAAAACATGGCGAGTAATTCATTTGGCAATCTGTTTAAAGTCACCACCTGGGGAGAATCTCACGGCAAAGGAATTGGTGTCGTGATTGACGGTTGCCCAGCCGGTATTCCCCTTACAAACGATGATATCAATGAGCAGCTTGCTTTGCGTCAACCTGGAAAATCTCCCTACACCTCTCCGCGCAAAGAAAAAGACCTCGCAGAAATCTACTCAGGCGTTTTCGAAGAGCGAACAAGCGGCGTCCCCATTTCCATTATTATTTTCAATAAAGATGCTGATTCTAGCAAGTACGAACCAATCAAGAACCTTCTTCGTCCAGGACATGCAAACTACACCTACCTTGAGAAATATGGGATTTTCGATTACCGTGGTGGAGGAAGGTCTTCTGCTCGTGAAACCGCCTGCCGCGTTGCAGCGGGATCTGTAGCTAAGAAGTTTCTCGATCATCACGGAATTACAGTCACAGCATTCATCAAAGAGATCGGTGGAATTGAAGCCTCAATCCCACCCGGTAATCTAAAACAGCGCACCCTTGCAAGTCCAATCTTCTGTCCTGATGAGAAAGCAAGCAAAGAGATCATGGCGAAAATCGAAAAGATCAAAGAGGAAAAAGACTCACTCGGAGGAGTGATCGAAGTAATTGGCCTGGGCCTTCCTGTTGGCCTCGGCGATCCTGTTTACGAAAAACTAGAAGCTAACCTTGCCAAATCGATGATGTCACTGCCTGCAACAAAAGGCTTTGAAATGGGCTCTGGATTTAGAGCCGCACGTATGAAAGGCTCTGAGCATAATGATGAGTTTACGAAAGACAGTAACGGTAATATCATCACAAAAACCAATCATGCTGGTGGAACACTCGGAGGCATCTCATCGGGTATGCCTCTTATTTTCCGAGTTGCCTTCAAACCCACCTCAAGTATTGAGAAAGTCCAATCCACTCTTGACCTTAGTGGAAACGTCCAGGAATTCAAACTCCCTGCACAGTCACGCCACGATCCATGTGTTACCATTCGAGCAGTCCCTATTGTCGAAGCGATGGCTGCTCTTACTCTAGCGGATGCTCTGCTTATGAATCGCACAGCAAGAGTCGAGCACTCTTGAGATAAATTCGTGAACTTCCCTCTCTTTTTAATAAATTTACTATTTTGCACTCAGTAATTGTTATTCGATAATAACATTAGACAGTTTGTTTTTGTATCAATCAATTCCTTGCTAATTAACCAGGAAGTAATTTGATGGAGTTCATTGGTGTTAAATGTTTGAGTAGTCGCTAAGAGTGGCAGCGTAATTTCCCATGAACACCTCTCCATTTGAATGGTTTTTTTGGACTTATTAGGATGTTTTACTCTGTAGATCTCAAAGGCTTGATTAGGATGGAGCGTGGATTCGGAAATACTCTTTTGAAGGGCTCGTTGAAAACGGCCTGCAAAAGTAGGATCTCTATCGAGAATCTCCCCTCTAGTAAGAAAGATCAGCTCTGGATATGTGGGCACTCCAAAATCTGTTATTTTGAGGTAATCGGTTTCGATACCGAGATGTTTGAGTTGGATTGGTTCGATATTCCAGAAGACTCCAGAAAGCACATCCACCCAATTTGTATAGAGAGATATAAGAAGATCGAAATCAATTTTTTTTCTCTTCAAGCTAATCTTGTAGGACGTTTCAAAGTAGGTGAGATACTTAGAAGTTAGGCCGTCATGGTTAAGACCTATTGACTTCCCGTCAAGATCTTTGGGGGTTCTGATGCCATCTGCTTTACGAAACACAAAGCTCTGCAAAGGTTCTTTAATCAAGACTCCAAGGATTTTGAGGTTTGGATACTTGTGAGAATGACGAAGCGCCTGTGGAAGATAGTAAAGAGCGATGTCGGCATTTTTAGACATTAGATTAATATAAGCTTGTGGCGCGGAGTCTGATTTGATGATGGTTAGATCAATACCCTCTTCTGTAAAATAGCCCTTTTCAATACCAACATAGAGCGGTATATGATTACTATTAGGCCACCAATCAAGCAAAAGCTTTGTATCGGCATGTAGTGAAAATATCATGAGAACAAAGAGGTATTTAAACAAATTTATAGCCTCTCCTTAATAGAATTTTTTCTAGGAGGAGGATAACGGAGTAAAATGTGAAAGAAAGAAGGAGTAGACAGATAAGTGCGGAAAAGACCCCTTCGATATCAATATTGCGTCTGTATTCGCTAAGGAGGACTCCGAGTCCTTGCTGCGCTCCCGCAAACTCTCCTGCAATCGCGCCTACGCCTGCTGTTGCTGCTGAAATACGAAGACCTGCAAAGATTGTGGGAAGTGCGTAGGGTATCTTGAGTTTTGTAACAATCTGCCAAGACGTTGCTTGATTAAGCTGGAAGTATTCAAGAAGTCCTTTTGGGATACGATTCAGCCCTTTATAGATGGTGATAGTAAGGGGGAAAAGGATCATGAGCGTTGTGGGAATTAGAATCGCCGTATAAGACCACCCAAACCAAAAAATCATTAAAGGAGCCATGGCAAACATAGGCAGGCACTGCAATAAAATAAAAAAAGGTTGAAAGATTGACGTGAGAATGCGTATACGAGACATCCCCCAACCGAGTGGAAAAGCAATGAGGGCTGCCAAAAGGAACCCTCCAAGCATTTCAAGAACAGTAGCTTTGGAGTGGCTTAGGAAGCAATGGTGCTGCTCTAGAAGGCGTTGAAATGTGGATAACATAGCGAATAATCTTTGAGTAAGTAAGTTGTGTTTGCGAGAGCCTTTGCTTCGTGAAGATCATGAGTGATGAGTAGGACGGTTAGGTTAGATTTCTTTTGCATTTCTTTTAGCAATACATAGAACTCTTCTTTAGCGAAATAGTCGAGAGAGGAAAAGGGTTCATCAAGGAGGAGAAAAGAGCGATCTTGGATGAGAGCTCTTGCGAGTAAAGCTCTCTGTTTCATTCCTTCAGATAAATCTGATAAATAAGCACTTTCTGATCCCTCAAGACCCACCTCTTTGATAAGTTGTAGGGCTTGCTGTTTCTGAGGAGAATTTCTTCCTAGTTCCGTGGGAAGAAGAACATTGGCAAGTACTGTACGCCAAGGAAGCAAAGTATTGTCTTGTGAGAGATAAGCTGGGGATTCCTTAAGCCAAATACTCCCGTTCTGTGGGTTCTGAAGACCAACAACTAAACGAAACAGTGTTGTTTTTCCAGATCCGGATGGACCAAGAATAACAGCGAACTCCCCTTTCTTAACTGTGAGTGAAAGATTTTTCAAGATGAGTTTCTTTCCATAGGAAAACGTTAAATTATCAATTGTTAACATTATGTTTTATAGGGAAAATGAGAAGAGATCAAATAAATGGTGCAACATCCCCACGCTGGCATAATCCAGATCGGGTTTTGCGGGTATCTTCTCAGCAATCCTAGACTGCACCCCGTGCTGTTAAAGTATTGAACATATCCTATATTTTGTATTTTCTCAAGTGGTTTGTTCGGAGACCTTACTTGCTTTCTAAAATATCCAACTCATCACTATTGATCATTTCGTCAAGATTAGGAGTAACCAGTATTTAACTCACTCTTGAAGATAAAGTTTTTTAGTTTTAAAAAACCAAAACTGCTTTATACTTATTTATTATCAGTTACGCAACACCTTTCTGAAGCTCTAAGAATATCCTTTTAATCATGAGATTGTTGAGCTCATCACAGTAGGAAGTATACAATGAAACATTTATCAAAAATTAGGATTAGCGCATTTTTCGCAGTGCTTGCTATACAATTTGGAGTCATGGCACATTCCTATTTTTTCAGAGAGCAGGGAGACATTCAATATTTACCAGCTCATTACCACAGAATTATTTCAGTGGCAATAGATGGAAGCTCAATTGAAATAGAAGATGGTTCTCAGTGGAACGTCCCCAATTCACAATCCTATGAAGTATCCAGTTGGCAAACAAGTGATCAAGTCATGATCTCTCCTAATCGCTTTTACCGATCAAACTATAAATATTATCTAACAAATACGAACCGTAGATCCTACGTGAATTGTAATTTATCTTTAGAACCAATCATCGGAGGAAATAACAACTATCGTATTATTCATCTCGACCTTTGTAATGGTCAGGTTTATCTTAAAACGGCAGGCCCTGATAGACATGGCAACGAAACCCATTGGTATATAGATCCGGCCGACCGTCATGTTATAAAAAACTGGACAATGAATCAAGCTGTGATTGTTGGAACAAATAACAACTGGTTTGCCTCATGGTTTTCTAAATGCAATCGCATTCTGATTAATTCAGAATGCAATACATATGTGCGTGCCCAAGAATATTAGTTGATATATATTAAGAGAGCTTCTGCTTGAAGTATCTAGCAGGCCATTACCTGCTTCCATAAATTACCCATACAATTCTCCGGGTGAATCCACCACACTTAAAACACTTGTATTAGCCCTATCCATTCTCTCCTCTGCAGCCAGCATCGTTCTTCTGCCTATAGCATTTGGACTAGTATTTTCTACAGTTTTTCTTATTATTTGTTTTACAACCTACTTTAATCGATTTCCAAGGGTTGCCTTGCTAGATTTAGGACGTTGTATATACTGGTTGTTTGATAAAAATAACCGTTGATCGTAATTACCCGTTAATACCTTATCCTTATACTCCAACTTATGTAGTTCAAGTTGATTCAAATCCAAATTATAATGCGAATATTCATGGGGGTTTAGGATCACAACTTAGTGTTAAAAGTGGTATTCTAGGTTTATATCAAGCACAACAAGGTAAAAAACATTCTGTTGCTACAATGAATCCTACATGAATTCTAATGTATCTTTAAGCCCTGTTATCGCTGGAAATAACAGCTATCAAATCATTCACCTTAACCTTGATAATAGTTAAGTTTATCTTCAACAGGCAAGTCTTAGCGGATATGGTAATAAAAGTTCATTGGTATCTTGAAAAGGTATTATCTTGTGAGAGATAATCTGGGGGTTTCTTAAGCCGAATACTCCCATGCTGTGGGTTCTCAAGACCAACAAACTCAACGAAACAGTGTTGTTGTTCCAGATCCGGATAGACCCAGAATAATGGCGAACTCCCCTTTCTTAAGGGTCAGTGAAAGATGAGTTTCTTTCCATAGGAAAATGTTAAATTATCAATTGTTAACATCATGTTTTATAGGGAGATGAGACGAGATGGAATAAATGATGCAACATCCCCACGCTGGCATAATCCAGATCGGGTTTTTCGGATATCTTCTCAGCAGTCCTAGACTACACCCCGCGCTGTTAAAGTATCGAATATATCCTATAGTTTGTATGTTCTCAAGTGATTGGTTCGGAGACCTTCACTTGCTTTCTAAAATATCCAACTAATTACTATTGATCATTTCTTCAAGATTAGGAGTAACCAGTATTTAACTCACTCTTGAAAATAAAGTTTTTTAGTTTTTAAAAACCAAGACTGCTTTATACTCACTTATTATCATGTTACGCAACACCTTTCTGAAGCTCTCAGGATATCGTTTTAATCAAGAGCTTGTTGAGCTCTTAACAGTAGGAAGTATACAATGAAACATTTATCAAAAATTAGGATTAGCACATTTTTCGCAGTGCTTGCTATACAATTTGGAGTCATGGCACATTCCTATTTTTTAGGTGCGCCCATAGTGCAGGGAATCATTCAACATTTTCCAGCTCATTACCACATAATTATTTCAGTGGCAGTAGATGGAAGCTCAATTGAAATAGAAGATGGTTCTCAGTGGAAAGTCCCCGATTCACAATCCTATGAAGTATCCCGTTGGCAAACAAGTGATCCAGTCGTGATCTCTCCTAATAACTCTTACCGATCAAACTATAAATATTATCTAACAAATAAGAACCGTGGATCCTACGTGAAGTGTAATTTATCTTTAGGACCAATCATCGGTGGAAATAACAGCTATCGCATTATTCATCTCGACCTTTATAATGGTAACGTTTATCTTCAACCAGAAGGCCCTGATGGATCTGGCAACGAAACTCGTTGGTATATAGAGCCGAACGACCGTCATATTATGAAAACCTGGACAATAAATCAAGCTGTGATTGTTGGAACAAATGACAACTGGTTTGCCTCATGGTTTTCTGACTGCAATCGCATTCTGATTAATTCAGAATGCAATACATATGTGCGTGCCCAAGAATATTAGTTGATACATATTAGGAGATCTCATGATTGGAGTATCTAGCAGATCATTACCTGCTTCCATAAATCACCCATACAATTCGTCAGGTGAATCCACCAGATATAAAACACTTGTATTAGCCCTATCCATTCTCTGCTCTGCAGCCAGCATCCTTTTGCTACCTAGAGCATTTGGAGTACTCTTCTCTACAATTTTTCTTATTATTGGTTTGACCACCTACTTTGATCGCTTTCCAAGGATGTGCCTTGCTAGATTTAGTACGTTGTATATGGGCTGTGATAGAAGTAACCCTTGATCATTATTGCCGGTCAAGACCTTATACTTATATTCATACTCCACATTATACTTATATTCATACTCCACATTATGTAGCTCAAGTTAATTCACACCCAAATCATAATGCGAATATTCATGGAGGTTTATATCAAGCACAACAAGGTAAAAGACATTCTGTTGCTACAATGAATTCTACATGAATTATCATGCATCTTTAAGCCCTGTGATCTCTGGAAATAGCAACTATTTAATTCAGAATATAATATATATGTACGTACCCAAGAATATTAGTTTATAAATACTTAGGAGACCTTATGATTCCACTGTCTAGAAGGCTACTACCGGCTTTCATAAATCCACCATACAATTTTCCAGGCGAATTATCTGTCGTACTTAAAACACTTGTATTAGCCCTATCCATTTTTGCCTCTATAGCCAGTATCATAATACTTCCTCTAAAGTTTGGGCTAATATTCTCTGTAATCTTACTCTCTATTGCTTATAGAATCTACTCTCACACCTTTCCAAATTCTAACTTTTCAGCTCTTGGAGCTTGTATGCAGCGGTTTTTCAGACCGGTAACAGGCGTCTATCATTACCCGTTAACCACTCATATTCCCAGTTATATAGCGCCACCCATACTAACTCCATATCAAATACAACCTCAGTATAGCGTTAGCGGAGGTCATTATTATCAGCCACAGATACCAGGCAATGGTACGTACACCCCATATCAGAATCCAAATCCACCTAAGACACCGAATATTCACAGCAGCCCAGGAGCTCGGCATAGCGTTAGCGGTGGTCATCATTATCAGCCACAGATACCAGGCAATGGTACGTACACCCCAAATCAGAATCCAAATCCACCTAGGACACCGAATATTCACAGCAGCCCAGGAGCTCGGCATAGCGTTAGCGGTGGTCATCATTATCAGCCACAGATACCAGGCAATGGTACGTACACCCCAAATCAGAATCCAAATCCACCTAGGACACCGAATATTCACAGCAGCCCAGGAGCTCGGCATAGCGTTAACGGTGGTCATCATCATCAGCCGCAGATACCAAGCAATGGTACGCACACCCCATATCAAACACAACGAGGTAAAAGACACCTTGTCGGTATATAATATAAATATTCAGCCTTCAGGATTGCATCCATATCAAATGTCTATTCCTACTTTAAGATCTGGAAGATTGATATTTCAAGGAATGAACTGGCCACTTACAATTGGAAATATTAGGCATCTTCTCCAACTGCTTTTTGGCTCACTTCGAATGAGATGCTACAATTCCTTCTAAAGCACGATTCAGGATTCTTATCATCCAGAGATTGTTAATTTTTATTCAATAAAATGTCTTATTATATAAATCTGTACTTCTTTAATACTTAGGGATTTTTAGGGTTGTCTATAAGAACTTCTCCCCTTCTTGTATTACAAGTAACACCCTTCTAATTGAAGATCTAATACCCCTAAACCATCGATTCTTAATGAGTTTTAAGCCTTTTCACCTTTTACAACACCCCATTTAAGCTTCTCTTATTTTGATTGACATCAGCATAGAATTATATACAACCTTTTTTAACTCTTCTTCAAAGGATCATATAAAAAAACCAGGTCACATATTTCATCAATATGGACTTGCTATTTTTATTAATATAGTATTAACTTAATCTTAATTTTTTATTAAGATATACATCTTAAAAGTAAACCTTTGAAATTTTACAGGAGGATATAATGTCAGCCATTTTATCAGCAGGGGTCTCCCCGGGAAAATCCCTTACAATTGAACCAAGAGTACAAAAAGAAGAACTAGTAAAGAACACAAGCCTTCCTCAAAGAAGAAAGTCATTGGCTACAAGGGTTTGGGAATGCATTGCTTTACCACTGCGTTGTATTAGAGCGACACCTGAAGTTAAATCACCATCTTATGATACTGATATGGCAAGTCACACAAGAACTGTAGATGAAGAACAAAGTTTTATCGTATTTAATAACTTATTAGAGGTGTCAAATGCTCAAAAATCAGAGATCGAAGCGGCTGCTTTCAAGGGTCTGATCAGCGTCGCTTATCAGAATCTTCCAACATCTGTAAAAAATACAATTGAAACTCTTCTTATTGACTTCCTTTATACAGAATTACAAGAGGACTTTATAGCACTATATGCACCACAAGAAGAGAACCCAGTAATAAAAAGCCTGACGTCATCAGGATCACCTCAAACACAACTAAGAGCTCAGATTAGTAAAATTTGTAAAACCGGTTTATCAGAAAAAGAAAATTGTACTGCATTAAATGGATTAAAACAGCTCTACTTCTTAAAACCAGACTCCTACGCCGCTACTCCTTCTGAAATCCGATTCAAGAATTTAATCAGGCACTCTATTTGTTTCAAAACAGCTGATTCTATGACTCCAAATAATTGAGATATCAACCCATGTAATATTTTTACTAATACATAAAGAATATACACCTAAAACCCTCTTATTGGAATTGCTGCAACAATGCCAAAGAATTACATCTTCCTTATTAGCGGTATTTTTTAGAAAGTCCTGTAGATTACGATAAACAACACCATGGAGTGTTCCCTGTCTGGATAGATGGCCTAATGACTTGAAGCAATGGGCTCGAAAATTAAAATAGACACGATGACAATGACACCCAATAATAGGTGTCTTATAATGCCTGCTTAAGCTTACCTTCATATTTCGAGGCAATAAATACCCAGTCCTTAGTATGCGAAGGAATTGAAATTTCTACTACTGTATTTGAATTAATGACCGTGCCATCCTTCCTTAATACTGGGAAAGACAACTCTGATTTTTTCTTTTTTGAATGCATCTCAACACCGATTTCGTGATCTGGGATGGAGTATCGCTTCTTCATAAGAAGAAGTTTTTCCATGGACAGTATTGGCATTGAAAGAGCCTTAAACCGATTTTCTCCGTAATAAATTGCTCTGGCATCTTTATGTTCAACATGAGAGGGGTCTCTTGCTGCTTTGCTTACTTCAGCAAGAACTTCGTTATCAGTTAACTGGATATATTCATTTACACTAATATTTTGCATCTGCCTTCCATACACTGCCCCCATGAACCTCGAGACATGAAAGCTGTAAACCTTCACCGAGGCATATTGGTAGACCCTCTTGTGCATGAAATGGCGTGAAATCAGAAGAGATTCACACGATTCAATTCCATTTTCTTCTATGCCTAACGCTAAATAGTTTCCAATAGGGATAATGCGAAGCATTTCTATTAGTTGATGATAATCAAACAGTCCATAAACAAGTCCTGTGTACTGAGCATCTCGAAGAAGATAGTCGATTCGATCAGCTCCAAAAAAATCTCCAATGATGATCTCTGAGAGCACTTTAATCCAAGTAGTACGCGGAGTCATCTCTTCATGCTCAGTCTCTCCAATAGCCACTTTGATGATATCTTCTTCGACATTGCAAGGAAAGTTTGCATCTTGGCACTCTGCCTGAAATGATGCCCAGATTGGCTTAAGATAACCACTTTTAATAATCAGACAGCTCCATTTCTCGTGTCCTTTTTTTCCAAGAAGCACCTTTTCTGCAAGGTGAGAAAGTGGAAGATGGCCCAAATCGTGACAGAGCGCTGCCAGCCTTAAGATCTTTCTCCAATAGTAATGCTCAAAACTCCCTCTCCGTGGAATTCCCTTGAGCTTTGAAACATCAGTAATTTGATCATAGACCCTGGTTGCAATCTCCATCACTCCCAGGGAGTGCTCAAATCGTTTATGTGAACCTCCAGGATAAACAAGAAATGTAAGTCCGAGTTGATGGATATAGTGAAGGCGTTGAAATGGAATGGAAGCAATAAGAACATTTTCATACTTCTCAACTTGAATAAATCGATGGATGGAATCGTAAATTTTATACATTATCTAATTTTCACATTAGTCCACTTCATCCATGCATATACGGGAATACTACTCATCAAAAGAAGTGTACCATAAAATACAATTTCCTGTCCTGAGCTAATGATTGCCCAAAATGTATAAAGGAAAGCCAATGCTGAAATCGTAAGTGTTTTTACAAGAGTTTTTTTAGGAATCTGAGTTTTAATTTTCGCAAAAATGATAAACTCAGCAATCGTCGTATAGAGATAAGCAATAATCGCAGCTAGAGTTGCTAGAGAAATAATAAAAGTAAACTGTGCGATGAGCCCTTTATTGAAATTCAACATCAATAGCAATGTTACAAGCAGTGACGAAATGAGAATCCCATTCACAGGAGTGCGATTTTTTGAAACTACTTTAAAAAACTTTGGGAAGAGTTGGTCCCTAGCTGCAGCAAGAGGGATTTGCCCTTGAAGGAGGATCCATCCATTGAGTGCTCCGGCACATGCTATAACAGTTACTGCTGCCATTATAACTTTTCCCCAAGGACCAATTAGTTTACCTGCAAAATCAGCAAATGGCGCTGTAGAATCCGCTAAAATGCTCGGTGGAATCACTCCCATGATTGCAACCGTGCTTAAAATATAAACAATCGCTGTAATCCCTGTTCCAATGATGGTTGCTCGAGGAATGTTTTTAGCAGGATCCCTCACATCATCCGCAGGAATGGATGCCGATTCTAATCCAAGAAAGGCCCAAAGAGTGAGCACAGCACCACTTGATAGCGCAGAAAAATTAGACTGCCCACTCAAATTAAATTGAGTGAGATTGTCCATATCAATGAAAAACAGTCCAACAAAAGCAATAAGAAGCAATGGAATAAATTTAAGGGTGGTCAGAACAAGTTGAATAACTCCCGCAAAATGAACTCCCACAATATTAATAAGAGTGATGAGCCAGACGATCCCTGCTGTTACAAAAAACCCAAGCAGAGGGTTGTGTTGCAGCAGAGGAAAAAATGTAGTCAGATATCCAGTAAACGCAACAGCAATAGCAGCATTCCCCACCCACATATAGATCCAATAGTTATAGGCAACTTGGAATCCAATGAAATCTCCAAAACTCTCTCGGCAGTAGATATAAGGCCCCCCTGTTTTTAAAAACAGGCTACTAAGTTTTGCAAAAACAAGAGCAAGCAGCATTGCTCCGATGCCCGTTGCAATCCAACTAAAAATTGTAATTGATCCGTAATGAGCAAGGGTTGCTGGAAGAAGAAATACTCCTGAGCCAATCATATTACCAACAACTAGGGCTGTCAGCATCCATGGGCCAAGTTTTTTGTGTTTTTTCATTAGCCCCTACGTGGATTGCTTTCCATCATGTATGAAGGCGTAACATTGACAAATTCCGCTTTCCGTTGCAGTTCCTTAATGCTTCTTGCTCCCCCATATGTCATACCACTGCGAATTCCTCCAAGGAGCCGATCAATCAGTTCATCTGCAGATCCACTGACATTCGCCCAAAAATCTATCCCTTCTGCAACCGTTTTACTTTTGAGTCCACCATAATAATCTTTCTGAAAATCTTCACTTGCTTGACCTCTGAATTTTGCCTCATAACCAGATGGTGATGTATCAGATTTCCGTTTTTGTGCAGCGCTTTCATTGGTGAGAGCAAACAGCTGCCCAATCATAACACTACTTGCTCCAGCAGCAAGTGCAAGCACAATGTCACGACTCGAACGAATGCCCCCGTCCGCAATCAAAGGAACACGTAGCTTTTTACCAATCTGAGCGCATTCATAGATTGCGCTAAATTGAGGTACTCCACAACCTGTAATAACACGCGTTGTGCAGGCAGACCCTGGTCCGATCCCCACTTTTATGGCATCCGCCCCAGCATTAACTAGATCGTGATAGGCCATTGGCGTGCACACATTTCCAGCGATCACATCTTTATCGGGATGCATCTTTTTAATTTTTTCAATAAAGTTGCACATCCGATCTGAATGGCCATGTGCAACATCGACGCAAACGCCAACAGCTCCAAGGTCCAAAAGGAGTCTTGCTTCTTTGAGCTTAGCCTCTCCGATTCCGCAAGAGATCAATGTCTTGTCTTTATGCTTTTTCACCCAAGCTTTCTGATTTTCTAGAGTGTCAGTAAAGCGGTGATAGATGGGGATGGATCCTCGATTAAGTAAGATTTCAGCCAAGTCTTCGCTAACTGTCGTATCCATATTAGCGCAAATCAAAGGGATTCCGATCTTTCGATTTTTCGTCAGCCATGACTCTAAAATGGGCTCTGTTCTCGATGGCACATTATTGAATTGAGGAACAAGAGCGATATCGTCAAACGTATAACTTTTCTTCATGTAAACCCTATATTGATAGTATTTTGATTAAAATGGTATGATAAGGAGAAAATAATTACCACCTATGATTTCAGTCACGATTTTAACTAAAAATAGTGCTACGACTCTTGAGAAAGTTCTCAACTCTGTCCAATCCTTCCCCGAAGTGATCCTCCTCGATACAGGATCGACGGATACGACGCTTAAGATCGCTCAGCAATTTACAAATGTCAAGATCTATACATCCCCTTTTACCGGATTTGGACCCCTCCATAATCAAGCGACTGAGCTAGCCTCTTACAATTGGATTTTATCGCTCGATAGCGATGAAGAGTTAACGAAGCCACTCATCTACGATCTTCAAAGTCTCAGTCTTGATCCTACAAAGATCTATTCAATCCCTTTTAATAATTATTTTAATGAAAAACATATCAAATGGTGCGGTTGGTATCCTGACCGACACATCAGGCTCTATAATCGGAGAGAAACGACCTTCAGCAATGACCGAGTCCATGAAGGCATTTTAATAAAAAATCTCAAAGAGATCAAACTAAAATCTCCAATTAATCACTACTCCTATTCATCAATCTCTGATTTTTTAACAAAGATGGAATGTTACTCGACTCTTTTTTCCGAGCAAAACCACCATCTTAAATCATCCTCAATGAGCAAGGCTGTTTTTAAAGGGCTCTTTGCATTTTTCAAATGCTACATCATCAAACGGGGATTTCTCGGAGGAAACGAGGGGCTAATCATCTCCATTTATAATGCTCAGACCACCTATTACAAATACCTCAAGTTGTTAGAAAAATGCTCCTAACACTGCTTTACCATCGAGTCGACTCCCTTCAAAAGCTCACCAATCATCTACGCTACATCAAAGAGCATTATCCTGTTGTGTTACCAGGAGACCCTCTGAAGAAAGGACGTATCAATGTCTGCCTTACCTTTGATGACGCTTATTTTGATTTCTACCACCTCGTATATCCCCTGCTCCGTAGACTCAAAATCAAAACCCTCCTAGCAGTCCCAACCAGCTATATCATGGATACGACAACAGTTCCTCCAGGCTCTCGTTTAAAGGCCATTAAGACCTATCGCTTTACCCATCCTCACCATTCCCCTGCGTTTTGCCTATGGAATGAGATCAAGGAAATGCAGGATTCTGGATTTGTACACATTGCCTCTCATTCTCATAAGCACTGTGACATGCGCCTCCCTAATATCGATCCCATTGATGAGCTCTGCGAGTCTAAATACCTCTTAGAAACAAAACTCGGCTGTCACATTGAATCATTTATTTATCCTTACGGTTATTTCAATCAAGAGGTCCACCTAACTGTCAAAAAGCATTATCCTTATGTAATGCGTGTTGGTAATGCGCTAAACTACTCTTGGCACAATCTGATCTACCGGATTACGGCTCATCATCTCCCCAAACCAAATTCTCCATTTACATTTAAAAACCAAATACACTATTTCTTTAAGTACATTATTAATCAAGCTAGGAACAGGTGAAGATGAACATCCAAGACTTACTCAGTCAAATCGAAGCAGATGGCATTTCTGAGGCAACCAAGAAAAAGCATATTCAGCAACTCCAGGACTTTATCAAGAGTTGTAATAAGCTCCACGCTGGTCATCGACCAACCACTATCGATCGCCTAGCTCTGATTCACCCTGAACTAGAAGTAGAACTAGACCAGACCCTATCTGAAAGCGAGTAATCTAATGATTCATTTACTTGTTTCATTCTTTAAATAAACTCAAAGACTCCTGAAGCTGTAATAACCGAGAACACCATACTCACTTTATTTCTTATAAACGGCCTGAGTAGAGAGGGTAGCAGAAATTTTTAGTGGTTATACAAAACGATTACACTATAAATAGCATTCTTGCTTTTCGTTGAAAATCACGTGTTACAGTTTTTAATTTCGGGTCAAATGAATTGATACGGGAACAGGCTTAATCTTCAAGAGATGTTTCTGTAAATATGTTCAGATAGAAGACCGAGTATGAATCTTCCTGAACAAAATAATGTGGTGCATAAAACAGCTTAAATTGTAGCGACACTCGGACTCGAACCAAGGACCATCGGATTATGATTCCGGTGCTCTACCAACTGAGCTATGCCGCCAAAGAAAAATAGCGGGGAAAGGATTCGAACCTCCGACCTTTGGGTTATGAGCCCAACGAGCTAACCACTGCTCCACCCCGCGATAATCTTAAGAAGATAGATAAAACTTACCATGAAGATTATTTACTTTCAACCGTTATTTCATTCCAAGTTTTTAAAGCAGATCTTCGAACATTCATAAGTATGGTTTCAATCCGATTTTGAAGAGGTTCTTCTGAACTATTAAAGAACGATTCTAACTTATTAGGAAGTTCTTTCAAGAGTATTTCCTCACCTACACCATGCTGAATCACCTGATCTACTAAATCTTTTTGCCCATGCATGTAGGGCCCAAATAATACATACTTTCCAAACATAGTTGGCTCAAAAATATTATGCCCTCCAACCTCAGGAATATAGCTCCCTCCTACAATTGCAAGGTGTGAAAGCTGATAGCAAGTGAGCAAAAGGCCCATAGCATCGATGAGGATGACCCGTTCTTTTCCTGTGATATTGCTCCGATTGGAGTAGCTACTGTTTGAGATTTCAAGGGTTCCAAGGAGCTTTTTGACCTTTTTAAATCTCTGAGGATGCCGCGGTACGAGGAGGATTTTTAGGTTGGGAGTTGCTCTTAAAGCTTCTAGCAAGAGTTTTTCTTCTTTTTCATGCGTAGATCCGATAGTAAGCACCCGATCTTCTGCACTGATTCCTAGTTCTTTTTTAAAACTTGAGAGTTGGGTAGGTAAAAGCTTTGTGGGCTCAATATCAAGCTTGAGATTTCCACTGCAGATGAGTTTATCAGAAGGAACTCCTAGGGCTTGATATCGCTTCAAATACATTTCATTTTGCACGAACAGTTTTTTAATAGGTGTGAGTAGTAATTTGTAGTAGCTTTTGAGCTTGCGATAACGAGCAAAGGACTTCTCGGAAAGTCTGCCATTCACAAGGTAAATTTTGCAATTAGACCGGTAAGCTTTTGTAATAAGATTAAGCCAGAGCTCTCCTTCGCAAAGAATCAGTATATCTGGATGAAGCTGTTTGAGATATTTTGACATCAACCACGGGAAGTCAAACGGAAGAAACATATAACCGCTTGCACTAGGAATACTTCTCTTGGCTTCTTCATGGCCCGTTTCCGTACCAGAAGAAATGAGAAGAAAAGCAGCAGGGTCTGTTTTCTTTATATGAGGAATGAGTGGGATCAGGGCTTTTGTTTCCCCGACCGACACCGCATGCATCCAAATTACTTTTTGATGTGGCTTGATGTTGAGCCGGGGAAATTTAAGACCGAGCCTGTAGCAAATGCTTTTACGATATTTCTTTCTTAGAAGTTTAGGGAAACTAATCAGAAAAAAAAAACAGAGTCCTATATTATAAAGAAGTGTCATTTTACCACGATATTCATCAGTTTGTTCGGAATATAGATGACTTTGACGATCTCTCCATGTAAAAATTTTTCTATTTCTTTCTGAGATTTGATAAAGGCTAGTAACTCATCTTCCTTTTGATCTTTGGGAAGTTCCCATCGACCTCTCATTTTCCCATTTACCTGAAGCACATAGATAACGTTCTCTTCAACGAGGAGCGCAGGGTCGAATGTAGGAAAGGGTTCAAAGGCAAGAGAGCCCTCTTTGCCTACGAGTTTTTCATAACACTCTTCGGCGATATGAGGGGCAAATGGGGACAGAGCTTTTGTTGCCATGATGAGCACTTTTTTGGAATACGATGGAAGGAGTGAAAAGTGATTGATGAATTCCATCATCTTCGCAATTGCTGTATTAAACTGCATTGCTATAATGTCTGTTTCTACACCTGCAATCAGTTTGTGTCCGAGCTTGAGCGCTTCTTTTGAGGTTTCATCTGTAACCTTATCAGAAAAAACAAGGGCATAAAACCGACATAGGAACCGGTAACACCCGTTCACAGCATCTGTATTCCAAATCTTTTCTTTATCAAAGGGTGCCATAAACATCTCATAAAGACGCAAGCTATCAGCTCCATACTCCTCAATCATCGTATCTGGAGAAACGCCATTGAGTTTAGATTTTGACATCTTTTCTACAAGAACATTTAGTTCCTGATGTCCTTTGGCAGCAAAGAATTTACCTCCTTCTTGTTTTACTTCATCTGGAAGAACATACCCCCCTGTAGGAAGTTTAAATGATTGAGCGGTTACAAGACCTTGGTTGCGGAGTGTTTGAAAAGGTTCACTTGTAGACACTAGTCCTAGATCGTACAATACTTTATGCCAAAATCTAGCGTATAAAAGGTGAAGCACAGCGTGTTCAACACCTCCTACATACATGTCTACTGGCATCCAATAACTTTCGCTTTCCTTGCCCCAAGCCTCATGATCATTGTGGGGGTCGCAAAATCGAAGGTAATACCAACAGGATCCGGCCCATTGGGGCATTGTATTGGTTTCACGCAACGCCTTCTTCCCTGTTTTAAGATCTTCTACCTCAACCCATTCTTTTTCCTTTGCAAGTGGGCTTTTACCATTGCCCGATGGATGAAAATCAGTGATCTCTGGGGGACTGATCGGTAGCTCATCGAGATCTAGAATCCGTTTTGACCCATCTTTAAAATGAAGGATCGGAAAGGGCTCTCCCCAATATCTTTGCCGAGAAAATAGCCAGTCACGAAGCTTGTAGGTAATATACTTCTCTCCATGTTTTGTTTCTTCAAGCCACTCAATCATAGCCTGTTTAGCAACATGCATTTCTAGATTATTAAGATTGAGAATATCCGACTTACAATTAATGCATCTCCCTCCTTTTGTCCAACACCTCTTACCGTCCAGAACTGCTAAGCGGAATTCTCCACTTGAGACCCCCTCTGGAATGGAATCCGGATGTTGTTCTAGATTAGGATTGTAAGTGGGAATAATGGGGAGATTAAATTTTTGGGCGAACTCAAAATCTCTCTCATCCCCTCCAGGAACAGCCATGACCGCCCCAGTTCCGTAACTCATAAGGACATAATCTGCAATCCAAATCGGAATCGCTTCTTGATTCACAGGATTTATTGCAAAGGCTCCTGTAAACACTCCTGACTTATCCTTATTAAGATCTGTTCTTTCCATATCACTTCTAGACCTCGAAAATCTTTGATAAGCTGTCACCTCTTCCAAGCACTCTTCTGTTGTGACCTTAGAAATCAATGAATGCTCAGGTGATAACACAAGATAGGTCACCCCAAATAGAGTATCAGGTCTTGTTGTAAAGATAGTAATGGGATATTTCTCTTCCTGATCGACAAAAGTGATTTTCGCACCTTCACTACGACCAATCCAATTTTTTTGGAGACGTTTAAGGTAATCAGGCCAATCGAGTGCCTCTAAATCATCTAAAAGCCTTTGAGCATATTTCGTAATCTTGAGAATCCACTGCCGAAGAGGTTTCTTCTCTACAGGATAAGCACCTTCTTTAGATTTCCCATCCTCGATTTCTTCATTAGCGAGCACGGTACCTAGTTTGGGGCAGTAGTTGACATTGATTTCCGCTTCATAGGCTAATCCCTTCTCGTAAAATTTTGTAAAAATCCATTGAGTCCATCGATAGTATTTGGGATCACTTGTCATGATCTCCCGATTCCAGTCATAACTAAAACCTATCGATTTGAGTTGTTGTCTATAGGTGTTGACATTTTTTTCAGTAGTAATGCGGGGGTGCGTTCCTGTACGAATGGCATACTGCTCTGCGGGAAGTCCAAAACTATCCCAGCCCATGGGGTGCAGAACATTAAAACCTTTTTGCCTTTTATAGCGAGCCAAGATATCTGTAGCCGTATATCCCGTGACATGCCCAACATGAAGCCCCAAACCTGATGGATAAGGAAACATATCAAGAATATAGTACTTTGGTTTCGAGGTATTGATCTCCGCCTTGAACAGCTGCTTATCCTCCCAGTATTTTTGCCATTTCTGTTCGATATTTCTGTGATCATATTCTTGCATTATTTAACTTCCTTCGTTCATTTTCTAAGAACTCTAACAAATCTTTAATTTTTAAAAAAACGGTTTCCTTTCACTTATGAACCAGATTTTATAATACAAACTACAATCAACTTATTACCTCTTGCGATAAATTAAAGTCCATATTACAATTAACTTGCGAAGGAAAGTTGCATCTCTAATTTTTGAAATGTATAAAGCCTCTTCTTTTAAAAAAATTAATTTCACCGGGTTTTTATGTTAGAGATACAGTCTTATCAAAAAAATAAAATTAATCTAGAGGACTACGATTACAAGAAGGATATTCGTAATCGCCTTCTGATGGCAAGTTTTTCCTCCAAAGACGTTCTCATCCTTGAAGAAGTTCTTTACAGCCCACTGAAATTCCCTATTGAAAGAATCCTAAAAAACCTAGACATCAATAGGCCAGCTCTCGAAAAAACCCTGAACAAGCTTCTTAAAACCGAACTATTTTTCATAGAGAATGATGAAATCATTGTCAATAAGGAAGTAAGAAAGTATTTTGAAGCTCAAATGCTCAAATTCGAAGATAATTTTAAGCCCGGAATGGACTTCCTACAGTCTCTTCTTAAAAAGGTGCCTATTCATATTCTCCCAGATTGGTACTCTATCCCCAGAACTTCGAATAATATTTTTCATTCTCTCCTTGAGAAGTTCCTCCAAACTCCACAAGTCTTCCAAAGGTATCTCAGTGAGCTCAACTTTACAAACTCTGCTTTAACCGGCATTGTTAGCGACGTTCTTCACGACCCTAACTATCTAGTTTCTTCCCAGACGATTATGAAGAAATACAAACTCGAACAAACGCAGTTTGAAGAACACATGCTCTACTTAGAATTTAATTTTGTGTGCTGCCTCGTATATAAAAAGCGTGGTGAAGAATGGGATGAGAATGTCACTTTATTTCAAGAATGGAGAGAATACTTAAGCTTTCTAAAAAATACCCAACCAAAAAAAATTGAAAACACCTCAGAAATCCAGAGACGGCGTCCTGATGACTTCTCGTTTGTCAAAGATGTCACAGCTATCATACAACTAGCGCAAAAGCAAAGTCTTTATCTTAGTATTAATGATCATGAGAAATGGATCCCAGAGAAGGAATCCAGTATCCTTATCGCAAACATTTGCAATGATTTCGATCTTGAATCTGAAGAAGGCCTCTCCCGTTTTAATGAATACATCTCCTATATTATTCAAAAACTTCTTTTTCTAAACTTAGCAGAAATTGCAAAATGTCAACTTAAACCTCTTCCAAACTCCAAAGAATGGCTTCTCTTTCCTATTGAGAAAAAAGCCATAACTATCTATAAAACAACCCTTAGCCATTACATATTTTCAGAATTCCCAGCAGAGATTTGCAGCGAGCGCAATATTTATGGAATTGAAAAAAGCATCAGTCGAGTTATTGGTTCAGGATGGGTCTATTTCGATAATTTCATGGAAGGAATTATCGCACCTATTAGCAAAAATAGCAAAATGCTGTTAACCAAAACGGGCAAATATTGGAAATATACAATTCCCGATTATTCTACAGACGAACAAGCTCTCATTAAACTCGTAATTTTCGAATGGCTTTTCGAAGGTGGAATCGTTGCAACAGGACTCCACCAAGAAAGAGAGTGCTTCTGTGTTACGAACTTGGGTCAATTAATGTTTGGATAATCCGTAAAAAAAAGTCAAATCCCGCTCCTTACAACTTCTTTATTTAAAGTAATAAGAGCTCAGAAATTATGGAAATAAGAAAGTCAGGCACTTAATGACCTGACTTTCTTATACATCTAACAACCTCTGATTATTATAGAGATTCATCCACTGATACCTTTCTCTTTTTAGGGAAGTAAAGTAAACCTAATACAAATCCATATACTAAATGATTAAGAAAGTTCCATAACAATGGAGACTTATCTTCTTCACCACTTAGATGAATTGAACATTTATCCAAACTTCTAGGAGCCATCATACTACCGCTCATACCACAAGAATTTATTTTTGCATGATATGACATACATTTACCATCTTTCATTGGCACTTCAGATGCACAAGGAGCACAGCGCGGATGAGGTGGTGCGTCTTTTATAACACCCGAACTAGTCTTTGGATTAGATGATGGACTATTGGATCCCGGAATAGGGATACATGCCCCACAAATCATAACATTACTTCTAGGATCGCTGGCAGATTCGTGTGTACCACAAGGGTTCGTCTTTGGATTAGATGCTGGACTATTGGATCCCGAAATAGGGATACATGCCCCACAAATTATAACATTACTTCTAGGATCGCTGGCAGACCCGTGTATACTACAAGGATTCGTCTTTGGCTTAGATGATGGACTATTGGATCCCGAAATAGGGATAGATGCTCCACAAATCATCACATTACTTTTAGGAGGGCAAGCAGATCCATGTGTTCCAGAAGGAGTTGGATTTGGATAATCAGCCTTACAATTGCCATTCGATTTTACTAATATAGTTTGAGTCATAAATGCGTTTGGCACCTTACTCACACCATAAGCATTCGCTTGTGAATGATAAGCTTCTTTTTGCATGTCTTTTTTAACACCAAATATCGTTCCCACTAAATTAAGGAACTGCGGCATCAACGTAGCTGATAAGATGAATGGAAGGATTGAAAAAATACACCCTCTCAAAAACCCCGGCATCTTTTGGAGTAATGGATCAAAAATCAGAGCATAAACTATACCGTATATAACACCAATCACCAGGTGGATAATAGCGCCTAAGATTGTGGCCCAAACACCTGATACTCCAGCTGCATATCCAAGACCTTTCATAATATTCATCCCGAAGTACATCATGAAAATTGTCATAACAATGACTGCAATAATGGAAGCAACGATCGCTGATTTGAAATTAAACCGCCTCATTATAAATCTCTCCTATAGATAACAATAAAAAAATAACACTCTCAATTTCACTATAATAAAATCTACTATTATTGCAATATTTATTGAATATTTACGTATATTATTTTAGAACACATTTTCCTTATTGGAAACACTCTACTAGTATTGACTTAACTATACACTCACTCCCCTAAGGTTCAATAAAAGAAGATTCTGTTTATTAGAGTTTTGCCATATTTTTCCATTGATCACATTGACTCTCCACAAGTGCTACAAGAGAGAAGTCTTTCTCAAGAAAAAACCCTTGTGGAAGTTTGTATGTCTGAATAAACTTACAGATCCAGATATTGTATACGTAATAGATTTAATGCTTGCTAAGGTTATCCTCATTGAAATGGTTTAATACTACCCCAACCTTTCTCCCATTCGAGAAAATCTTGCATTATATTGCGTCATGGGTTGGATTTAAACTTCTTACACTTGAGACATTTCAATGCAATCTTTCTTAGAGACCTCTTCACAGCATTTGACTAGTATCCCAGTTTTCATTTTGACCATAACAATCCAAAAACAAAAAAACCGATGCTTAATATCTTTTCTCGGGGTAAAATATATTTATGGCTAAAAAACATCCGGGAGATCTCGTTTCTAATCGTCGAGCCTTTCACGACTACGAAATTTTAGAGACCCTTGAATCTGGAATTGCTTTGCAAGGCACGGAGATCAAATCACTTCGTGATCACGGCGGTTCTTTGCAAGATTCTTACATCGTGATTAAAGGATGCGAAGCCTGGTTAATTGGCTGCTCAATTGCTCCCTATAAATTTGGAAACATTCACAATCACGAAGAAAAAAGACAGCGCAAACTTCTTCTTCATAAAAAAGAGATCATTAAGCTCAAAAAGCAAAGTGAACAAAAAGGTCTTACACTCATTTCTCTTGGCCTTTATTTAAAAAAAGGATTTGTAAAAGTGAAGGTCGGTATCGCTCGCGGAAAAAAAGCCCATGACAAACGCAGAGTGCTTAAAGACCGTGAAAGCAAGAGGGATATAGAAAGAGCAATGAAGGGTTGACAACCGAATAATTCATCGCATATTCTGTGACATTTGTTATGGTCTATTAAGAGTGTACTATGAAAGTCATTGTTTCACGAGCTGAGCTCGCAGTATTAATTGGGAAAATTCAAAGTGTCGTTCCCAGCAAGCCTATGATTCCGATTCTTACAAACATTCTATTCGAAACACATGACAATCAAATAACGATCAGTTCCACGGATTTAACAGTCAGTATGAGAGCTCATACTGATGCTGAAGTGATTGAAGAAGGAGGTATTACTCTCCCTGCTCGTCGCTTTTTTCAACTCATTCGTGAAATAACCGTACCACAAATTAAGATCCAGTCGACTACAGGTGAAATTGTCTTTATCTCAGCAGGGTCTTCAAAATTTAGAATTCATGGAATGCACAAAAGTGAATTCCCCTCGCTCCCAGATCTTTCTGATGCAAGGCATTTCTCGGTTAATAGTTCTAATTTCAAGGAAACCCTTTCTCGCGCATCTTTTGCAGCTGCTCGTGAAGATAGCCGCCATGTACTCAATGGCATTTGCACTAATATCCGCGATGGTCATGCCATATTTGTTGGAACAGATGGCAAGCGCCTTGCCAAAGTTATAACAACAATCGAACTACAAGACACCCTCAGCAATAACTACTTGATTCCTTTGAAAGCGGTTGAAGAAATGATTAAAATTCTTGAAACGCATCCTACAGGAAAAGTCAGTCTGCTAGATGATAAAGTCTCGCTCGAAGTAGGCTCGATTTGCCTTATTTCAAAACTTTTATCTGGAGAATATCCCGATGTGGATCGAGTAATCCCTAAAAACCCGACCCTTACCCTATCTCTACATAGAGAAGAACTCATTAGTCTTTTAAAACAAGTCTCCTTATTTACGTCTGAAAAAAGTCAGTCCGTACGTTTTATTTTTAATCCAGGTGAATTACAAATTGTGGGAACAAGCAGTGATATTGGTGAGGGAACAGTTTCCATGCCTGTCGATTACTCTGGAGAGACCCTAGAAATAGCTTTCAACCCTCATTATTGCCTTGATATCCTCAGACATTGCCAAGATGAAACGGTTTCCTTGGGTGTGTCCGATCCGTTTAATCCCGGGTTAATTACGGACTCGTCAGATGCTCTGTTTGTGATTATGCCCATGCGACTTCAGCCTGTTGAAACTTAAGACTCTTTATTTAAGAAACTTTAGGAATTACGAAGAAGCTGTTGCTCATTTTGATTTAGGGATCAATCTCATTAAAGGAGATAATGGATCTGGGAAAACCAACCTCCTCGAAGCAATTTTTTTTCTAAGTACCGGCAGATCATTTCGTACTATCCATCTCAAGGAGATGATCCACTACAACGCCTCCTCCTTCTATCTCGAAGCCCATTTTATAAAAGACAATGTCAATCAAACCTTAAAGCTTAATTTTGATGGAGTTTCACACAAATTCTTTTACAACCACACTCAGTTTAATCACTATTCCCATCTACTTGGAGTTTTACCTTCGGTGCTTTATGCCCCAAAAGATATAGGCCTGATTACAGGAATTCCAAGTGAAAGAAGGCGCTTTCTCAACCTACAAATAGCCCAATCAGATCCCCTTTATGTGCATCATCTCATTCGCTATACAAAAGCGATGAAACAACGCAACACCCTGCTTAAGAACAAATCAATAGTAAGCATCGAAATCTGGGAACATGAAATGGCAAAATCAGCGACCTACCTGATGAAAAAACGATTGCAAACGATTAATCACCTAAATCAATATTCATCTAAATATGCAATAAAACTCACAGACAATAGCGATTATTTTGATATTGCCTATAAACCCTCTCTAACTGTTGATACGGTAGACCATATTCTTAAAGTCTATGAGAACCAGCGGCATAAAGAGCTCCTCTATGGCTCTACTCTCCTCGGGCCCCATCGCGATGATTTTTCGATACTACTCGAAAATAGAGAAGCGAAAGCCTTCTCCAGCGAAGGTCAAAAACGGTCTTACCTTGCAGCTCTCAGACTTGCAGAGTGGGAACTGATCAAAAACCACTCCAATACTGCTCCGATCATGAGTATTGATGACTTCGCCATCCATCTGGATAAGAATCGTCATAGGCTTATGCAAACCCTTTTAAAAGATTTAAACCAAGTATTCATCACCACTCCCTTTTCCAATAATACTCATGTCGATCATAATCTATTGGTCAAGAATGGATGTATTACTTAACTTTAATCTATGGCAATTAGTTTTAAAAAGAAGCCCCTTGGGATCTTTAGCTTAGTAATGATTAACATCATCGCTGTTGATAGTATTAGAAGTCTCCCCTTCAGTGCGATATATGGATTTTCTATTGTTTTCTATTACCTGATTAGCGCCCTTGTGTTCTTCCTTCCGATATCCTTATTTGCTGCAGAACTTGCGACCTGTTGGCCCAAGAAAGGAGGAATCTACGTGTGGATCCGTGAAGCTTTTGGAGAACGAGTTGCCTTTGTCATGACCTGGATTCAATGGGTTTCTAACATCGCCTGGTATCCAACGATCCTCTCCCTAATTGGTGGGAGCATAGCCTATTTGATTCATCCAGAGCTCATGAACAATAAACCCTTCATGCTTTCTGTCATCCTCATCGTTTATTGGGGAGCAACTTTTATGAACTTCTTTGGGATGAAGGTCTCAGGACGTATCAGTACAATTGGAGCGATTGTCGGGACTCTCTTTCCAATGGTTTTTATCATTATTCTTGGAATTACTTGGTTGATAACCGGAAATGCTTCACAGATTTCATTTACATCTTCTGCATTTATTCCAGCTTTTTCAAGTATCCAACATATGGTTTTTTTGGTTGCTGTACTCTTTGGTCTTGTTGGAATAGAAATGTCGTCGGCACATGCCGATGAAGTAGAAAAGCCCCATAAAGCTTATCCAAAAGCCATTATGATCTCCTCGATTATTATTCTTACAACACTAGTTGGTAGCTCTCTTTCGATTGCTATTGTCGTCCCGAAAAACAAGCTCAATATTATTAGTGGGGTTTTAGAAGCGTATACACTATTACTTAATGCATTTAATCTTGAATGGATTACACCTTTAATAGCCCTCTTTATTATCATTGGGGGAATTTGCAGTGTTGCTGCATGGATTATAGGACCCAGTAAAGGGCTCCTTGTCGCCGCACAGGACAATGGGGCCTTTAAGAGTTTGAAGAAAGTCAATAAGCATGAAGTTCCCACCAATTTACTCTGGATCCAGGGAGTAATCTTCACGTTAATTTGTAGTATTTATCTGATGATCCCAACCGTGAGTGGTTCATACTGGCTTCTTACTGCAATGACCACGCAACTAACACTACTCGTTTATATTGGTCTTTTTTCTGCAGGAATCTATCTACGGTATAAAAAGCCCGATATGCAACGCGATTTTCAAATCCCTGGAGGAAAGCCTATGCTCTGGTCTCTGGGCATACTTGGAATCTGCACATGTCTCTTTGCTATTACTTTAGGATTCTTCCCACCTAACAAGGTGAATGTAGGAAACCTCTTCACCTATGAACTCATTCTCATTATTGGGATTCTATCTTTTGTCATCCCTCCCTTATTAATCAGAAAGAAATCATAAAGAGATCCTCAAATAACGCAGTCATTGAGTTATAAATCCTTAAGTTGTTGAAGGTAGGCATAACCCACAGGAAATTCTTTCGGATCAGCGAATGAATCGACGCGATTTTTTCTGAACAGCTCAATGATTTTATTAGCGAGAACCTTGCCGAGTTGAACACCTTCCTGATCAAATGAATTGATATTCCAGAGAAATCCTTGAAAAGCTACCTTATTTTCATAATAAGAAAGGATCATTCCCATAGTATAGGGGTCACATTTCTTTGCAAGAAGAATACGGTTTGGTCGATTCCCCGGAAAAACCCTGTTGAGATTATCGCTCCGTTGCCCAGTCGCAAGACCTATCGATTGAGCAAAGAGATTAGATAGAAGTTTTTCTTGACTTGTAGTTCCCTTAAATTCTAGATCCTCTGCGTACTGCGGTTCTTTAAATCCAATGAACTCTATGGGAACGGGATTTGTTCCTTGATGAATGAACTGGTAAAAGGAATGTTGACCGTTAGTTCCTGGTTCTCCCCAAATTACAGGCCCTGTTTCAAAATCAATAGCTCTTCCAACCTTATCAATGCTTTTACCATTAGATTCCATATCACATTGTTGAAGGTGAGCTGGAAATCTCAGCATTGCTTGAGAATAAGGGATCACCGCACATGTTTGATGCTTTAAAAAATTTCGATTCCACACTCCGAGGAGCGCAGAAAGCAATGGAAGATTGTCTTTTAAATCGGGTTTTAAAGCGAGTTGATCCATTGCATGAGCTCCTTTTAAGAATTCAAGGAGCTTATCCATACCCAGAGCGAAGGCTAAGGTCACAGCGCCAACCATTGATGTCACTGAGTACCGTCCTCCAATATAATCCCAAATATAAAACGAAGCTTTATATCTTGACGGATCGTCCATAGGTCCCCCTTTCCCGGTTACTGCTACTAAATGGTTTTGAGGGGAAAGGCCAAATTCTAACATTTTTTTTCGAATGAGCTCTTCATTGGTGAGCGTTTCAAGAGTTGTTCCTGATTTTGAAACTACGATGACAAGGGTCTTTCTTAAATCCACTTTATGAAGAACATCTGCCGCATCATCTGGGTCAACATTAGAAATAAAATGAATATTTCTTCCCTTTTTCTGAAAGGCCTTAAGTGACATATAGAGTGCTCTAGGTCCTAAATCAGATCCTCCAATTCCCACCTGAATGATATCAGTAAATTCTTCTTTTTCAATTTCATCGAGAAAACCTCTCAGCTTTTCCAGCTCTTGGTAGGCAAGATTAGTTGCAGAGCTTGCTTTTTCTGAGGGATTTTTTAGGTCAAAAAAATCACGCATTGCAGTGTGAAGAACTGACCGCTGTTCACTCTCACATCCTTCAATGTGATTAATCACGTCTCCATTTTGCATTGCTTGCATTTTTTCAATCACATTAGCTTCTTTGGCAAGTGCATGCAAAGCGTCCATGACATCTAGTCTTACTCTCTCTGTTCCATACAATAAAGTGAGTCCTAGTGCTTTTGCGGAAAATTCTTGCACTCTTTTTGGCGAAAGCTTACCTTCCTTCGATAAATCAATAGGATCTTCCGCAAATTTTACTAACTTCTGTATAGATTTATACTCATTAAATGATGCCATTTCTAATCCTTTGAGATGATAAACAAATAGAAACTTCTTTATGTCATAACCGATCCATCTAGACAACCTTTATTGCTTAATATTCCTATTTTCAGTTAGCCTTAACATAATATTTCATTCGGGGTATAGCGCAGCTTGGCTAGCGCAACTGCTTTGGGAGCAGTAGGTCGGGGGTTCAAATCCCTCTACCCCGAATTTTTCCTCCAGCAGCAATGAACCCATCTAATAGCCTCCTTCACCGATCCATCTAGACAACCTTTTATTGCTTAATATTCCTATTTTCAGTTAGCCTTAACATAATATTTCATTCGGGGTATAGCGCAGCTTGGCTAGCGCGACTGCTTTGGGAGCAGTAGGTCGGGGGTTCAAATCCCTCTACCCCGAATTTTTCCTCCAGCAGCAATGAACCCATCTAATTGCCTCCTTCCTTGAACAGTAATGACCTCTTCTAAGTAGATCATTTCCTCCAGACCTTCCCATTTTTCAATGATCATTAGCTCAGGAACAATCCGAAAATTTACTCCCTTATATTCCTTAAATAGACCATCTAAACGCTCAAGAATTTTGTGGTCGCACAAAGATTCCTCAGGAATGCATATGCCGATTTGGCAAAGATCTGGATCTCCCCAATATCCCTCAGCCCATTTTAAGGATCCAATGGGAACGCAGCTATTTTTTACTCCGAGATGGATGTGTGAAAAGCGCTTTTCAGAAAGAAGAATCGCGAGCTCTGCCCCACTCTCTATTTGAGCAGCATCAAAAAGAGCAAAGATTTGCAGTTCTTCAGGAAATTTAGATGAAAGCGCATGAAGATATTCTGTTAGAATATTTATAGTGTACAGTCTTTCCTTGAAAGAAAAACTTGATTCCCACTCCTCTAAATATTCTCTTTGCTTCTGATTCCACGGAAAACCTGCGTTATAATTAACCATCCCGCGAAAGATAATAACTCCAAATGTATGCGTTGCAAATTCTTTCCAGATGAGATCATTGAACTCCTTGATAGCGATCGAAAACGATTGAAATGGGAGCTGACTATCTAGAGAAAAGGTTGGAGCAGCTAATCCAAAATCCAATTCCCAAAAAAGAAGCCCACCCTGCAGGATGACTTGTTTAGCCATGGCAATTTCACTGTCCCAGAAAAGGGAGCTTGCAAGCGTAGCATCTAAGGAGATCTGGAAAATATTATACTTGAAAAGATCATAAGGTCCTTCTTCCTGAATAACCGGAGTAAACAGTTCACCATCTTTTGTAAACCCAAAAGCATCATGTTCAATAATCATGTTTTCTGATTAATATATTTTAAATGGTTAAACGAACGTTCCATCTTGCGCCACAGCCTTTCAAAAAATGAGGTGCCATAATTTTCAAAGTTCACTCCCTTAACCTCAATCCAATGAGGAATTGTACACATCTCCCGTCTCATTTGCTCTGCATAAATCAGATCATCCGTGACATACTCAATACTGCCCCCTTTAGAGATAATCCTCATCAACTCGATTACAAATGGTTTTTGAATCAATCGATGTTTCGCATGCCGCTCTTTCGGCCAGGGATCTGGAAAGTTCACATACGCACATTGTGTTATATCGTCTTGAAGGTAGTTGTTCGAAAATGTGAACGCTTCTCCATAGACAATCACCAAATTTTTGAGACCTGCATTTTCCCGTTTTGAAAAAATTTTTCGAACCCGTTTGAATTGCATTTCGACAGCAATCCAGTTTTGCTCAGGGTGCGCTTTGGCTTTGTTAAAAATCCACTCCCCATTTCCGCTGCAAAATTCTATAGAGATCGAGCTGTGATTGCCAAATAATGAGGAATCACTCCACTCAGGCATGGTAAATTCATGATGCTTATCATAGTAATCTGGAACATACAACACCTTATTTTGGAGCAGAGGACGTCTATCATCCCATTGATAGGGTGATTTTAAATATTTTCGTTTCATAGATAAAGATTATACTGAATTTCCTTTTTTTTGCACTTCGCAAACTCATATAATAAACGGTAAAGCATCTTACCTGTACAACGCTCAAGGCATTTCGCTTTTGAATTGATCCTAAAAAAAGCATTTAGGCACAAGAGCCTCATTGGATGCATCGTTCCTACCGTTGTAAAGACCTCCGAAGACTACGCAGAACAGCCTAAATGAATATGTGATTGAACTTAAGGCCCTCCACTGCTATTTTATTTTTGAAGAAGATATAACCCAAGAAACTACCATGCAAAAACTTCCAATTGTCCTTTCTCTCCTATTTGCAACACATTTCCTAACCGCTGAAGAGGCTGATCCAGCTCCCAGTACAACCTCAGAACTCGTTCTTTCTAAAGAAAGCCCCCAGTATAAAAAACCGATAACCTTCACACAAGTAAACCAGATCATACGTCAGGAATCGCAGCCAAAAAACCATGAGTATCAAATCAATATAAAACAGGTATTTAAAGGGGCTCCGCTCATCTATTCCGTTCTGCTTGCTCTATCCCTTCTATCTATGATCGTATGTCTCTATACTTTTTTTACCCTGCGCCTCAAAGAAATTATACCAAATAGCACAGCGAAAGCGATTCGAATTTACCTACTCAACAAAGATTTCTCAGGTGCCTATAGTCTATGTAATCATCAAAACACGCTACTGACTAAAATGGTAGGCTCTGCAATTCAAATGAGAAAATTTGGCCCTCAAGTAATGTATGAGAGGCTACAATCCGAAGGAAAGCTTTACACAGCCTCTTTTTGGCAGAGGATTACCCTATTAAATGACATTGCAGTCATTGCGCCCATGCTAGGACTTTTAGGAACCGTTGTAGGAATGTTTTACGCATTTTATGATTTAAATCGATCCATGCAAAGCATTTCTATACTCTTTGATGGACTTGGAATCTCAGTTGGCACAACTGTTGCTGGTCTAGTAGTTGCCATTCTATCCATGTTTCTGCACACCCTCTTAAAATACCGCCTCGTAAAACAACTAAGTACTGCTGAAAAAGAAGTCTACTCTCTAGTCAACCTCATGGATCATAAATCCTCTTCTACAGTAGTTGCGAATGAGCTTAATTCCTGACGAACACCTCAGAGTGCGAAACTCGATTAACTTCGCTCCTATGGTTGATTTTCTTTTTATTGTCATTGTGATTTTTGCAATGCTTGCCATCATGCGTAATGCAGTGCATGATAACACGATTGATCTCGTACAAACAAAAGAAAAGTCCTCTTCAACTTCTCTTTCCAAACAGAAAGAGGCCAAAACGATCAACATTACAATCACTCCTCAAGGGGGGTACAAGTGGTGTTTTAACGATAACCTCTTACTTTTGACTCATGCAGGTGATCTCAAACAAGCGATTGCACAAGAAGTTCAACTTGGTCATCTCTCCTCAGACGAGACACAAACACAGGTACTTCTACATATTGATAAGAATGCCCAGTGGAAGTCAATCGCTAATCTCATTTTTACGATTCATGAGATTGGTCTTTCCGTCTATCCCGTCTACGAGAATAATTTCAATTAATTTACAGTCTGCCTATAATATTTAGGATCAACTCCAGGAGATACAATGAACAAGTTATTACTAGTTATATCTTGCTTATTGTTTGGAAGTTTATCAGCTGATCAGGATTCATCGATTTTAGAAATGGATTTGACACTCTTTTCTGAAAATTCAGCAGCAGTAGTAGAAATCAACTCAATCGAAGAACTCAACCAATTTGTCACCTCAGCAAATACTCCCGTATTTGTCGATTGCTATTCAAACCATTGTTCTCTTTGCAGAGTCCTAAGCTGAATATTTAATAGATTTTCAGAAGAACTCTCTTCCAGAGGAAGATATCTTAAAATCGATCTACAAAAAGTAACTGATCTCGCAGATAAATATAACATTATATCAATTCCAACACTGTTGATCATCGATTCTGAAGGCAAGTTCATTGAAAAAAAAGAAGGCCTTCCAGATATTTTAGGGTACTTTCTTGACGAAAACACCTAGAGACCGGTACATTATATTTCTTGCCCAGATGGTGGAATTGGTAGACACGCCAGATTTAGGCTCTGGTGCCGTAAGGTGTGGAGGTTCGAGTCCTCTTCTGGGCAATTCATCCTAATATAAGTACTTTTGTGCATTTCAAGAAATACCCACTATTCTTCTGCCTCCTCTTAGGTTTGAAATTATTCGGATTTCAAACAACAGCCAAACAACTCTTCCTCTCGCCTCCAACCCTACTTAACCCTGCAAACCAGATCGAACTTCTCAAAAAATTGATAAGAATGCCCAGTGGAAGTCAATCGCTAATCTCATTTTTACGATTCATGAGATTAGTCTTTCCGTCTATCCCGTCTACGAGAATAATTTCAATTAATTTACAGTCTGCCTATAATATTTAGGATCAACTCCAGGAGATACAATGAACAAGTTATTACTAGTTATCTCTTGCTTATTGTTTGGAAGTTTATCAGCTGATCAGGATTCATCGATTTTAGAAATGGATTTGACACTCTTTTCTGAAAATTCAGCAGTAGTAGAAATCAACTCAATCGAAGAACTCAACCAATTTGTCACCTCAGCAAATACTCCCGTATTTGTCGATTGCTATTCAAACCATTGTTCTCTTTGCAGAGTCCTAAGCTGAATATTTAATAGATTTTCAGAACATTACATCGATTCCAACACTGTTGATCATCGATGCTGAAGACAAGTTCATTGAAAACAAAGAAGGCCTTCCAGATATTTTAGGGTACTTTCTTGACGAAAACACCTAGAGATCGGTACATTATATGTCTTGCCCAGATGGTGGAATTGGTAGACACGCCAGATTTAGAATCTGGTGCCGTAAGGTGTGGAGGTTCGAGTCCTCTTCTGGGCAATTCATCCTAATATAAGTACTTTTGTGAATTTCAAGAAATACCTACTATTCTTCTGCCTCCTCTTAAGTTTGAAATTATTCGGATTTCAAACAACAGCCAAACAACTCTTCCTCTCGCCTCCAACCCTACTTAACCCTGCAAACCAGATCGAACTTCTCAAAAATAGGACTTTAGATATGACCCTTGGCCTTGGCGTCAAAGATCACTTTCGCTTCGTTACAACTGCTAATGATATTTACTATGAAATCATCTTTTATGATCAAATCCCCGAGTGTTTACACGAAAAAACAAAAAAATTATTCATCCAGGATAATCACAAAGAGAATCGATACATTCATACGTATTGCTACGTTCACCCTAAACAAATAAAGATCAACGAAATTAATGAAAATTACACCTGGAAGAAGGGCTTAGATTACAACTATGTAGCCGCTGAAAGACGCATCTTAAAAAATCAACATCCAAAAACTATCTCGCTTGCAAAACTTAAGAAAATCTTTAAAAAAAAAACCACGTTGATTTACACAGGGGCGGGAATTTCTGCAGCATCTGGTGTGCCCACCATGCACCAGCTTGTTCAACTGATGAATTTAGGAGCACGAGAAGGGTTTATAGAATCCCTTGATCAACTCCTCGATAATCCCGAAAAACTCATCAGAATCATCTATGCATTTCACACAGCATGCTTTGAATCGAAACCTACAAAAGCTCATTGGGCCCTTGCTAGGCTCGTTAAAAGCAAACAAACGCAACTCCTGACAGAAAATCTTGATTTCCTCCAAGAGGCTACAGGAGTAATACCCTATCGTCCTAACGGGGATTACCTATCGAAACAAGTAGATCCCGCTTCTCTAAGAGAAATTGACTATATCATCTGCATCGGACTGAGCTTTGACGACAAAGGATTTCTCGGCTGGTATAAAAAGAACCACCCTAAGGGAAAAATCATCTCAATCGACCTCATTAGCCCCTCTTACTTAGGAGATGAAGACTACTTTTTGAAAGGAGATCTTCAAAAAATCGTTCCGAAAATGTGAACAATCCTAGACCTTTTATCAGCTGTATTCAATGTGCAATACCCACATCCTTTTTTCTCATGCTATATCCCTCTGAAAACATACCAAAAACAGAATTAAACATAGAATAACAACTCTCTCTGAACGGTCTGTTATTACAATTCAAACAAAGAGTTTAATTATTTAAGACACGTGTTATTATCGATATTTCACTATAAGTTCATACAGGTTGCACCAAAAATAGGCTCTTACCTGTTTGTGTATTCAGAATAGATAATTTTCCAATCGCATCACTCATCCAAGGTTATGCTATCAATGAGTCAACCTATTGTTCTATCTCCAGTAAAGATCAAATTAACAAAAAAATCAAAAACTACAACCCATTAATCTTATGTATATTACAGGTTTACCCTCCCCTTATTTTAAATATAAAATTGACATAAATAACTGTTATTACTAAAAAGAGAACTATTACGAATGACATCAAGAACCGAGAAATTATGAGCGTTGTAAAAAAACTGACTAAACATGGCAATAGTTTTTGCTTAATTCTGGATAAAGCACTAGTACAGCTTGTGGGTATTTATAGTGATACACTATTAGAGATTTCTACTGAGAATGGTAAGCAATTGATTTTGACTCCCATTTACGATGAAGAAGAAATTGAAAAATACCACAAGAAAAAAACTAAAAAACCCTAGTTTTCAAGAGTTAATATAGATAGAAAATAATAGCAGAACCTCATCATTCTATATGTAAGCACCCTGAATATATTTTTGAAAAATTCGTTAGGTTCTTAACCTTTAATCTGTTTATTATGGTAATATCCTCTAAGGTGTGCAGTGGAGCTCAAAGCAGACAATGAATCCTAAAAATCTACAAGGAAGTTTTCCCCTCAATCGTTAATTTTAACTATGTTACACCCCTTTCATTTATTCGCTTGCATGTTTAGCTGTCCTTCATCATACAACCCTTACCTTATTGGATTTGGAATACTCCTCATCTTAATGAATATTTCCTTTCTTATTGCTGTAATACGAAAAAAAATGTCTACATTAGATTAATTATTACTCTATGACAAATCAGCTTGAATTGTTAGTGCCTGGCAGCAACAGCTTGAATGTATAACACTAATCCTCAATAAAACCACAGCCTTCAAGGATTTTATTACGAAATGCTGCATTTTAGGGAATGATTCTAAGTGGATCTTTCTTATAATCATTTTCTACAAAGGGAGGGTCTGACTTGTAGCCACATCCTTTTAACACCTGAGGATAAGCAAAACTCGAAATGATTGGCCACTGCCGACAAATCGTTGGTCGCAAATGATAGCGACTACAGGAATGATCTTTCTTTAAGTAGCGACACCCCATTACAAGCATCTTCTTCCCCTCATATAGATGAGGGCAATGATCCCGTAGAAAAAACCCATAAACTTGAGTACTCCAAAAAACGAAAAATCGAGAGAGGAGTCCTTTATCGGCCTGTATTAAAATGTAATGACAACAATTTCCCCGTCTCTTACATGAACCTACTCTTTTAAAGGGAGGGCGAATGATCATTTTTGCAATCTTTTGCGTCAATACATCCACCCAAATGAAAGGAACCAAGGTAATTTGCAGGGTCCATCTCATCCAAGCAGGTACGCGCTGCTTTGGATACCCTTCTTTCGGAGCCTCGGGAGACTCTGTAGCATCTCCTGCTTCACTGAGCAGGTCATTAAGAGGCCTATTAAGGCTTGGGAAGTTTTTCATAATACTCATCTATATTGATATACAATTCAGATAACTCTCTTTTCTCATCAAATCGAAAATTCTCCGGAAATAGCTTTGATGAAAGCTGATAATCAACAAGCCATCTATTTAAATGCTTGACAAAGTTTGGAGCTCTACTCCCTTCCCTCTCATACAAACGACGGATAACCTCATCCTTTTCGACGTAGAGTCGAATAAGATAAAGCTCATAATCCAAACCTTGCATTAAGGATCTATATTTCTCATAGGTTCGATCCACACTTTTATCCAAAATGATCATATGATTTGCAAATCGACTATTTACTTGATGGATACAATAATCCAAGTACCTTTCGCTCATAATCAGACCTGTTTCAGGATCTCGCTCATTAGGATTAATCTCACACTCAGAAAGCAGGACTTTTGATTCGTCACTACTGATCCGGACCGCTTGGAATTTTTCTTCGATTAATTTTGCAAGGGTCGTCTTTCCCATACCTGGAGTTGCAGAAAACATGATAAATAAACGAGAGCGACTGACATTGAGATACCTCATACTTTCCTTATGTCTTTCAAAGACCTCAGGGAATTTATCCTCAGAGGCAGTAAGAGTCAATGCACAACACATCAGTAAAAATAATACACTATTCTTCAATTCAAACCACTGGAACATTGCACTCCCTTAAAATATTTAATGTTAACGCTAACAGAAAGATCATGTTGCTATATAACATCAAGCCTATCCTTCAGCTGGTCATTCCAATACTCTCCCATTCAACTTTCCAGGGAAACTTTTTTTAATTCTTGCAGAGGTCTCATGCTTGAAGAAGCTTTTTTCTGAGTACATTCGTAAATGAATCAACTCGATAAAGAGAGCCTTGCCCAAGCTCTTCTATAAACCTCGTTCTAGAAACGCTGTAATAACTCTATACATTTATCATTAGAAGTAAGCAGCTCTTCGAGCTCGAGCTTTTCTGGAACAAACCGCTTGTTATCGTAGAGCTCTTTAAAAAACTCCTTGTACATTATCACATCTGCGAGAAATGCCTCAACCATTTTTGGGTATTGCTTTGCGCAGTTATTAGTTTCATTAGGATCGTTCTTTAAATCATAAAGCTCCACTTCTTGAGGCAACTTAGAGTAAATGAGCTTATAATCACCTTGGCGTACTCCAAAATAACCATATACATATGGATTGTAAAAAAAGACTTTCCGAGCCTCTGTTTTTCGCAGAAGTGAGCTTCCTATAGAATGGTTGAGTCCTCGAATACCCAGTAGATCCATCACTGTTGGAAGAAGATCAAGTTGGGAAGAGACATCTGTGATCACAGCTGGTGTTTTGATGCGATTCTTTGCATAAATCAGGAGGGGTATGTGGATGTTTTCTTCATAGAGTCCCTTTTGTTGCGTGAAGTTTTGATTGTGCTCACCCATGGCCTGTCCATGATCTCCGAGGATAAAAAGGATCGTATTATCATCCAATGATGAGACAAATTGACCGAGAGCTTCATCACTATAATGAAAAGTCTCTAAATACTGTCGATGAACCGGTTGTAAAGCGCTTGAGAATTTTGGAGGCTTGTAATCATTGGGAATGACCCATGGATGGTGGTTCGTCATGGTAAACATGGTCAGGAACGTAGGCTTATTCTGCTCCTGTAACCATTTCGTGGTATACTGCATCAAATACTCATCAGGAAGTCCCCAACTCGATGAGGGCGCGTTGGGAAACCTCTTTAATATATCGTCCTTGCCATAAAGGGTTGAAAATCCATGATTGGACAAGAACTCAAACTGATTCTCAAATCCAATATCTCCATTATGGAGATACGCTGTGTGGTACCCCTCATCGGATAAGATATCTGCAATACCGATAAAGGGAAAGTTGGCATCACGTGATGCATCGTGTGAGGCGATGTCTGAAGGCACTCCAAATAAGGATGCGGTGAGCGCACGGGAGGTTTTAATGGAATTGGCATAGAAATTAGAATAGAGAATCCCTTCTTTAGCCACTCGATCAAAGTTAGAACTTACTCCAGAACTGCCACCGAAACAGCCAATATCTTTTGCACGAAACGATTCCATAAAGAGAAATATAATATTCGGCTGCTCCCCTGATGCAACGTCAATCTGATACTGCTTTTCTCCAGTAAAGCCTTGTGTATATTTAAGGAGTGGGAACTTTGGAGCAACTGCTACATACACCTCTCCTTGAGACAAAAAGAGATCCCCTGGAAAGTCATCTCTAGTTTTTAAACGGTTTTTTTTACTGGTGATCAATGAAAAAACCCGTTTAATGACCCAAATTTCCTCATGAAATACTGCATTTTCAATGGAGTAAAGCAGTTTTTTAGAAAGCATTAACCTTCCAAGCACGGCTATCATCGCAATCGAAACACAAAGCTTTATATCAATCTGAGTAAATGATAAATTAATCAAATTGAATTTAACAATAGGATAAAGAGCAAGTGGGTAAATCAGAAAGAGAACTGCACCCGGCAAAAAAAGTCCCACTCCTTTGGCTTTTGCTGAGTCCCAAAAGCATTTGAGATCATTGATAAAAGCAAAAAATGCAACATCCAGTCGAATCGATGTCTTGAGGTAAAGATATGCATCAAAAATAATATTAAGTTGGATGAGCAAAAAAACAATCATCTGCACAGTCAAAAAGATATATGAAGGGAGTGGAATGATCTTATCAAGAATAGAGAAAAGCATAAATAGCTGAATCGTTACGAAAAGATCCTGGCAAATTCCTACTATAAAAGCTTCTAACACTATCCAGGAAGACCTGCTTGCTTTAGAGAAGATCTCTTTGTAATAGAAAATTAACACACGTACACAAAACGAGGGAAAGGTAAAGAGAATAAGGAGACTGAGTATACTATCCATAAATATACCTAAAAACTCCGAATGCATCGAGCATGACAATAAGAATGATCAACGGCGCTAAGTATTTCATTCCAAAACAAAGGTAGAGTCTGATAATCGGTCGACGATCAAGCAGGTCACCTGAACCTTCACGCAAGTGGTCCATTGCTTTCTTAACTCCCCATCGCCATCCAACAAGAATCACTGAGGCAAGACCTCCAAGAGGAATTAAGATATTTACACAAAGAAAGAGCACAAAGTTGAAAAATGTCATACCAAATAATGTAAACCCCTTAAGAACCCCAAATGAAAGGGTACTGGGGATCCCAATTAGGAAGGATGCTAAGCAAGTTATAATCACAGAGCGATATCTTTTCCATTTTCTAAAATCTTGTAGGTAAGAAATCATAGGTTCCAATGCTGAAATTTGCGATGTAATAGCTGCTAGAAAGAGAAGAAGAAAGAAAAGAATGCTGAGGAAATAGCCACCTGCGATTTTCGAAAAGATCAAGGGAAGCGCTTGAAAAACCAAACTTTCTCCTGAGGTCGGTGAGACCCCTACAGAAAATACAAAGGTTAAGATCGCAATTCCCGCAAGCAAAGAAATACACATACAAAAAAGCACGATGGGAGAGCATATGCTCGGTAGATTTTCTTGTTCATCGATATAGCTTCCGTAAGTAATCATTGTTCCTTGTCCAAGACTAAGAGAAAAGAACGCTTGACCAAGAGCCATGATAATTGTGGTTGGGGTAAGCATGCTCCAGTCTGGCTGAAACAGGAACCGAATACCGCGAGAGGACCCTTCCATCGTAAGTCCTTTGATCACAAGAGCAACAAGCACAATCAAGAGAAGTGGCATCATGATTTTGCTACCCTTCTCAATCCCTTTGCGCACGCCTGTATAAAGAACAAGCGCTGCAGCGACCATAAATGCGAAAAGGTAGGAAACGGACCAGATGGTGGAGGTGCTCACCTTAGTAAAGTACCCTAGCACCTGACTCGTGGTGTTGAAATGTGTCATCTTTCCAAAGATCGATTCAATTAAATAGCCCAAGGTCCATCCCGCAATGACAGCATAAAAGGTACTAACGAGAAATCCAGTGATTATTGTCATCTTGCCGACCTGTTCCCAAGTGCGATTACCTCCTAAAACCCTGAATGCACCGCCCGGACTGAGCTGAGTTTTTCTTCCAATCATAATTTCAGCAATAAGAACGGGAAAACCAATGGCGATGAGGCAAATCAGATAAAGCAAAACAAAGGTCGCCCCTCCATTCTCTCCTACTACATAGGGAAAACGCCAGATACTTCCAAGTCCTATTGCCGATCCTACAGCTGCCCAAATGAAGCCTAGTCTTGATTTCCAATGTTCTCTTTTCATAGCAGTACCCTAACCTATATTCTTATTTATTTATATGCTGAATCTCCTCCTTTAACATCAGAACAAATACCCTACCATCCTACTACAAAAAGCAGATTTCATCAATTTACTTGCATTCTATAATGAGGGTTGTAAACCTCAAGGTACAATCTAGAGACGTATCTTCCTTAGATTGCCCGATAGGGCCCCTTAAAGAAGGGGCTTATATCCTCAACTGGAGTCAAAAAAATAAAGTCCTGAAAAATATCTCAATCGATAAAGACCCCTTGCATCCAATTTTTCAAAATAAATAATATAACAATAAATAAGACACGTAAGAAAAATGAACGAATGATCATAATGTGCTTTGCAAAAACCTGAGCAAGCGATAAAATAACAGCCCCATTTGAATATATCAAGGAACCGGTCATATGGCAAGTCAGCGTTCGTTAAGTGTCTTTTTACTCGCCATGATCAACGTAGCAGCAATTTGTAGTATCAAAAATTGGCCTTTAACTGCAGAATTTGGGACCTCGTCGCTCTTTCATTTTGCCTCTGCCTCTTTGTTTTTTTTCATTCCAGCTGCATTTGTATCTGCTGAACTCTCTACAGGATGGCCAGAACGCGGAGGGGTCTTTGTCTGGGTTAAAGAAGCCCTCGGGCACCGCGCTGGCTTCCTTGCCATATGGCTACAATGGGTTGCAAATGTGGTGTGGTACCCAACGATCTTGTCCTTTATTGCTGCAACGATCGCTTTTACGTTTAATCCCTCTCTAGCGCACAATCCCACATATACCTTCTGTGTTATCGTTGTCACCTTTTGGGGAACCACATTAATAAACCTCCGCGGCATGAAAGTATCAGGATGGATCAGCTCCATTGGTGTCATTATTGGAACCCTCATTCCTGGAGCAGCAATTATCGCTTTAGGCTTCATGTGGTATTTTTCTGGAAAAACGATTCATATCGACCTCACATGGAGTAGTATTATTCCCAATGTAAGCAGCCCCTCACAACTCTCTCTTCTTACCGGAGTATTACTTGGCCTTGCAGGAATCGAAATGTCAGCGGCCCATGCTCGCGAGGTTCAGAATCCCCAAAAAACCTATCCTAAAGCAATCTTTCTCTCTACGCTTATCATTATTGTTCTCTCAGTACTAGGAACCCTAGCCATTGCCATCGTAATCCCCAAAGAGAAGATTAGTTTAGTTTCAGGTGGAATAGAAGCTCTCTCCTATTTTCTCAATGCTTACAATCTTGGATGGGCCATCCTTGTAATTGCCATTCTTATCATCTGTGGCTCGCTTGCTGGCGTGACCGCTTGGGCTGCAGGACCGAGTAAAGGACTTCTTGCTGCAGCGCAAGATGGAGACTTCCCTCCGATTCTACACAAGATTAACAAAAATAATATGCCCATCGCTATGCTAGTATTCCAGGGGATCATCGTTACAGTATTCGCTCTTATCTTTCTTTACCTCCCTGACATCAATAGCTCCGTTTGGATGCTCCTCGTCTTGGCATCTCAACTCTATTTAATCATGTACCTACTCATGTTTATTTCGGGAATTGTCTTAAGGTATAAACGTCCAAATATCAAACGACATTATAAAATCCCATGCGGAAATATGGGAATGTGGATCGTAGCAGGTTTTGGTATTATCGGATGTGTCTTTTCAATTACTCTTGGATTTTTCACTCCAGAGCAAATCCAAACAGGTAATTTGCTTTTTTACGAATCTTTCCTTATCGTAGGAATTATTTTAATGTGTGCTATACCCTTCATTATCCTCTATTTCAAGAAACCTAGCTGGAATGAAATTAGCTCCTATCAAGATGAGGAGTAACAAGAAAACCACCCCCATTCCATACTAGAGCAATATATTTGCCATTATATCTTTAAAACTTCTCGATAACTACTCTATCCACTATCAAGGGATCAACCCATTCTTTAATCGATCCAAGCAGAGTGCAATGAAGAAAATATTCAAGTTAATAAGCGCATACAATCTACTTGTGGAACACGGCCACAACGATGAGAATATGGCTCTTTGAAACACCTTTACCTTAGAATCTACTGTAGATCACTCACTAACTCCCCTCAAGAGCATAAATAACTTCATACCTGAAGGTATTATATCAACTTAAAAGCAACCATGTTCCTAGAGAAAGATAGATTGCTGTTGTAAGCACATCAGCAAACATCAAGACAACAGGTCCAGCGGCCACCTTCGGATCCCATTTTCTCGAGTGGAGAAGTAGAGGGACTGCGGATCCAATCGTCGACGTAATATAAACAGAAACCGTAATGGATACAGCGATTACAATACCTGGTTTCAAGCCATCTCCCCAAAGCAATGAAACTAATCCTACGATAATTCCACAAGAGATAGCAAGGAGCGCAACGATTTTCCATTCTCGCACTAAAAACTGAAGTGTATATTTAAAGTAACGAGATTGCCGTTTGATCAGTTGCATACTCTGGGTCATCGATTGCATCGATATCGATTCTGAAAGAGTCAAGATAAGCGGAATGAACATCGCTAGCAGGATCACTTGTTCTAGGACTACTTCATAAAATCTAGAAATAACCGCACAAGCAAATCCCCCAATCATATTACAGAAAATCCAAGGTATCCGACTACGATAGCCAATCCATGGAGTGAGCTTCTTCCCTTCTTCAACGGTCATACCAATGAGCTGAAAAATATCATAACGCCGTCTTGCGTGAGCTACATCGAGCGATTCCTCAAGATAGAGGTCAACATCGATCACTCCAATCAAATGGCGCTCATCATCCACAACCGGGAGTGCTAGCAGCTTATGAGCCTCTAAAAATATTAGGGCTTCTTGGAGAGTCTGAGTGGCGCTTAAACAGACCACCGAGGTTTCCATCACATCAGCAATACGGAGAGTAGGATCCTTCATCAATAACTTTCTCGTGGGAACCACCCCTATTAGTCGATTTTCTTTATCAATAACATAGAAGTAAATAATCTTTTCACCCACATACTTCTTGCGAATCATGCGAAGTGCTTCAGTTATCGTATGATCCACTTGGATCACAGTTTGAACTGGATGCGCGTACTCTTGAACAAGATTTGTTAGGTCTTTGCTTGTCATATTACAAATTTTTTTTGATAGTACTTTGAAAGAGTATCTTCCACGTATTTATTGATCAATGGATTCTTAATAACTCGTCATCTATGATAGATCCATGAGTAAGAAAACATCTTGGGAAGGCGTTGCTACTTGGTACGACAAGATCGTATCAAAAGAAGGGCACTACTATCATCAGCATGTAATCATTCCAAAAAGTCTTCCACTTCTGGATTTTGATCAATCCAAAAAGGCAAGTCTCCTTGATTTAGCCTGTGGCCAAGGAGTCCTCTCTCGCAAAATTCCTCGCCATGTAGAATATGTGGGTTGTGATGGAGCTACCCCCCTTATTGAACTAGCTAAGAAATATCAAGAAAATCCTAAGCATCAGTTCTTCGTTCGCGATATTACCAAACCCTTTAACCTTGAAAAAAAGAACTTCACCCATGCATCAATCCTCCTAGCTCTACAAAACCTCGAAGCTCCCGATCAAATGATCCTTCAGGCGAGCAAACATCTGAGAAAGGGGGGAATCCTTCTTATTGTTCTTAATCATCCCTGCTTTAGAATCCCAAAACAAACAAGCTGGCAAATAGACACGGAAAAACATTGTCAATACCGGCGTATTGATCGTTACCAGTCAACATTTAATATCTCCATCCAAATGCATCCGAGCAAGAAAGAAAAGTCTGCAATAACCCGTTCCTTCCATTATTCTCTATCTGATTTAAGTCAGTTTTTATATGATGGTGGTTTCAGTATCACCCGCATGGAAGAGTGGTGCTCAAATAAGAAAAGCACCGGGAAAAAAGCGAAAATGGAAAATTTTAGCCGCAGAGAATTCCCTTTGTTTTTAACCCTACTCGCGAAAAAAGATTAATGCATGTGTGGAATCTTTGGATACATCGGAGCTAATAATTCTACCTCTATCTGTCTTGATGGTCTAAAACGTCTTGAATATAGAGGTTATGATTCTTCAGGAATTGCTGGCATCATCGATGGAAAGATCAAATCACTTAAACGTGCAGGAAAAATCCAAGCGCTACAAAGTGCGATTAATTCTCAAAACATCCGTTTAGATATCGCTATTGCTCATACACGTTGGGCAACGCATGGCATCCCCAATCAAGACAATGCTCATCCTCATATAGATCAAAACAATTCACTTGCCATTGTTCATAATGGCATCATTGAAAACCATAATGCGATACGGGATATGCTCAAAAAAACCGGCTTCGCTTTTCAGTCCGATACAGATTCTGAAGTCATTGCTCAACTGATATCTTACTATTATGATGGTGACCTGCGTAAAACTGTGCAGAAAGCACTTACTAAATTGCATGGTTCGCTTGCAATCGCCGTTATTCATAAAAATAATCCCACACAAATCATCGCAGCCGCAAGGGAGAGCCCTCTTGTAATAGGTCTATGCAAAGAACATTCAGAAATCTTTCTTTCTTCAGATGCAAATACATTTTCAGGCAAATCACTCGATATAATCTATTTGCATGACGACGAAGTGGCCCTGCTCAAGCACAATGCCGTAGTTACCTATAACCCCATAGGAGAAAAGATTAAAAAAGTAATGCAACACGTGAATTTTGACACTAATCCAATTTCGAAAAATGGATATGAACATTACATGCTTAAAGAGATCTTTGAGCAGCCACAGACCATCCGATGCACAATGAAAGACCGATATAGCGAAGAATTTGGAACCGCCCAATTTAACGAACTCACAATCAGCATTCAAGAGCTTCAGTCAACCGATCGCATCCTCATTCTCGCATGTGGCACATCATGGCACGCAGGCTGCATAGCCCGCTCCATGATTGAAAGCATTGCTCGCATTCCAACAGAAGTTGAAATTAGCTCAGAATTTAGATATACTAATCCTATCATCTCTAAAAGCACCCTCGTTATTGCCATTTCACAATCCGGAGAAACAGCAGATACTCTTGCTTCCATTCGGGAAGCTAAGGCAAAAGGAGCCAAAGTACTCGCATTATGCAATGTCAACTATTCTTCAATCGCAAGAGAAGCTGATAGCTGTCTATTCCTGAAAGCAGGACAAGAAATTAGTGTCTGCTCCACTAAAGCATTTACGAGCCAACTCACACTCCTTTCTCTCTTTACACTTTATATGGCAAGACTGCGTCATATGGGCAAAGAAGAGGGGCAACAATTTCTCAAAAACCTTAAGAACACCCCTTTAATAATCACACAAGTTTTAGCTCAATCAAAAACAATCGAAAAGCTCGCCCAGAAATACGCTTCCTTCGAACATTTCTTCTTTCTTGGCAGACGTTATATGTTCCCAACTAGTCTTGAAGCAGCGCTTAAACTGAAAGAGATTAGCTATCTCAATGCCACCGGACATGCCGCAGGTGAAATGAAGCACGGACCCATTGCTCTCATAAATCCCAAGCTCGCTGTAATCGGTATGTGTGGCAATATGCAAACCTATGATAAGATGCTAAGTAATCTGATGGAGATAAAAGCACGTGGAGGACCTATTTTAGCCTTCGCACCTAAAGGATCTAGGGAAATAGAAACCATTGCTGACGATTGCCTTTGGCTTCCTCAAGTATCTGATGATCTCTCAAGCCTTCCTTATTCTGTAGCCGCGCAACTTTTCGCTTACTACATCGCCAAAATCCGTGGAACAGATATCGATCGGCCACGCAACCTCGCCAAATCAGTCACCGTAGAATAATTCACTTGTTTCAACTATGTTACAACACATTCATAGTAGATCGTCAGGTCCTCCTAAGTGATCTACGCTCCTAGCTGGTTATAAGTACAGAAATACTACTTCTAAACTAAAAAATAGTAACAATAACAGAGGTTAAAAAAACCACTTAATATTAATCAGCCGCCACTATTTTATCCATTCGTCTATCAGATTGGCAACGAGTCCTGTCCATCCTGTCTGATGAGAGGCTCCAAGGCCTCGACCATTATCAGCATGAAAATGCTCATAAAATAAAATATGATCTTTGAAATAAGGATCATTCTGAAGAATAGGAGAATCTGCATAGATGGGACGCTTGCCATCTTTATCTTCCTTGAAAAGACTAATAAGACTATTGGCAAAGTACTTTGCCATATCACCTGGAGACGTATTGTCTTCTATATTGAGCTGATCTCTAAAATAGGTTTGAAGTTTACCCAGGGCATCGATGAGGAGAAAGGTTGTAGGAAACCAGATCGGTCCACGCCAATTAGAGTTGCCTCCCTTAAGCTCTGAGACTGCCTCACCAGGTTCGTATCTGATGGAGTTGCCATAAAGTTCATAAGGGTGATCCTTATAATACTTTGAGAGACTGCGAAGGCCAAAATCAGAGCGAAATTCCTTCGAGTTCCAAATACGAGTTAATACTTTTTGCATTTGTTTAGGACGTAGAAGAGAGAAGACATATTTCTTCTGCCCATCTGCTTCAAGAACACTGACACATTGATCTGTAATCTCACTGCGATATTTAATAAACCATTTAAAATCCTCACTAAAGCTCTTATAAGAATTCAGCTCTTCTTCCGTAATGCAGTCGATCGCATACATGGGGATAATTCCTACAAGAGACCTGACAGCAATTTGTTCGTACTTTCCTTCTGGATATGCAAGTACATCATAAAAAAAACCGTCTTCCTCATTCCAGAGTTGTACTGAGCGATTTGGATCATTGACTAGTGCATTCCCAATATACACGTAGTGCTCAAAGAATTTCGTTGCAAGAGATTCGTAATCGGGGTCTTGCTTTGCAAGCTCAAGTGCCATCCTCATCAAGACGATGCAAAACATTCCCATCCAACCAGTCCCATCTGATTGCTCTAACCTTCCACCTCCTGGGAACTTTGCGCTCCGATCAAAAATAGTAATGTTATCTAGTCCAAGAAATCCTCCTTCAAATACATTATATCCCTTGGAATCCACTTTATTGACCCACCAAACGAAGTTCAAAAGAAGTTTATGGAAGCATTTTTTCAGAAATGAGAAATCTGCCTTCCCTGTTTTCTTCAATTCCATATTGTACAGACGAAGAACTGCCCATTGATGAATTGGTGGATTAAGTTCTGAGAATTCCCATTCATAAGCTGGAATCTGCCCATTCGGATGTTGAAATTGATCAAGGAGAAGATACCAACATTGCTCCTTAGCAAACTTAAAGTCGATGAGCGCAAATACAATGGATTGAAAAGCGAGATCCCATGCTGCAAACCAGGGATATTCCCATTTGTCTGGCATAGACATAATTCTTTTAGAAATCAGATGTTTCCAGTGATAATTCCGAATTGTTTCTCTCGTTATTGGTGGAGGTTTTTCTGGATTATCTCCTTTGAGCCATTGATTAACATCATAAAGGTAGATTTGCTTACTCCAAAGCATTCCTGCAAGAGCCTGCCTCTGGATCTTTCGATCCTCTTCTGTTGCGTTGACCGGATGAATGGATAAAAAATATTTATCCGCTTCATCCCGTCTTTGTTCTATGATCCGTTCGATATCAATAAGTGGAGTGTGCAAATGGGTATCTGTCAATCTCAAATAAAAGACTTTTGAAGATTCACCAGGAATCTCTACATCTTTGAAATGGAAGCAGGCTTTGGTCCCTTCCTGATTGGGATTTATACAGTTCTCCCCGTTCACAATATAGCGATGGAAGGCATCTTTCACAAATGGAGAATGATTCTCATTACCATAAAGGAGTTTTTCATTCGTCTCATTATTAGTAAAAAGAACATCACTTTCACTGCTCGCATAAAAAAACCTCTGGTTCAAACGATATTCAAAATGTAACCGTGATACTGGATCCATTAATGTATCATCCAATTCAATGCACTGCCAGGCCCCTTTACTCATCGATTTTTTAATGATAGGCTCTAAGCTTCTCTTATTACTCCAACTCCAGTTATTCCTAAATACAATCTGAGGAACTAAATGAATTGAAGCTGCATCTCTACCTCGATTAAATACTTCAATGCGGATACAGATATCCTCTTGATTGGCTTTGGCATACTCTATTTGAATATCAAAATATTTATTCTCGTTAAAGATTCCAGTATCAATAAGTTCATATTCTCTATCTTGTGTTGTTCTGAGCTTACTTTCATTATATAAATTTGCATAAGGAAATTCACTTTGAGGATATTTGTAGAGATAGCTCATGTATGAGTGGGAGGGAGTATTATCGAGATAATAGTAATACTCCTTCACATCTTCGCCGTGATTCCCTTCAGATGTAGCAAGCCCGTAGAGGCGCTCTTTGAGGAAAGGGTCTTTTCCATTCCAAAAGGCCATTGATAGCACCATTACTTGATAGCGATCACAAATCCCGGCGATTCCATCCTCCCCCCAGCGAAATGCACGCGATCTTGCCATATCATGAGTCAAGTAATCCCATGCATTACCATAATCACTATAATCCTCTCGAACTGTTCCCCAAGATCTTTCAGAAACATAGGGCCCCCATTTTTCCCAGGGACTCACATATCCGTTTTCGACTTGGAGAGCTCTAAGCTCTTCTTTAGTTAAGTTTTGTCGTTGTATCATACCCCCCCGTTGTAAAACCTTTTCTCCATTAATTCAAATATGAATTAATGATTGATAGAATAATAACAATTTTTCACAATAGAAATATGACTATCAAAACGTTCCTTTTCCTCATGAGATTCACTCTTTATTGGAGACATTTATTCTTATATATCAAGGTCTCTGTAAGCACAATGAATCCTATTACACTGATGACTCTGCGTATAGAAACGGCTGCGCTGATCCTTTTTGTGATCCTCAAGGTCCAAAGAAAGAAACTCCTGGAATGGATCTTTCTTAGAAAACAATTTCTTTTCATAGTCTTCATTTCCACTGCTCTTCCTTTCTTTCTGATGAGTTATGGAGAATTATCTATCCTGAGCTCAGTCCCCCTCTTTACGCCTCTTTTTATGTGTATTCCAGAACTCATCGATAATCAATTTACGCTAGAATTAGGCATAATCCTCACACTCATTGCATCGATTAGTTATACCAGAGGAATGGTCTATGCTAAAAAACCGAATCTGCGTGTGCCAGATTTGATCATTCTGACTTGGCAACTCATTTTGTCCACCCTTTTGCTTTGTTCATTTTCACCCCTCTTTCCCATAATTATGATCGAGCTTGGGGTAGTCTCTCTCCATAAACGAGTCTTAAGAAACTCCTACCTTAGGACATTGTTAAATCTGTCTAGGCTTTTCATTACACATCCCACGTATAAAATAAGGAGAAGAAATGTTTCATAAAGTGAAACCCTGGCTTGTATGGGGTCTTGCCACCTGTTTTGCATTTTATCAACTCCTCATTCAGGGCTCGCCAAGTGTGATGATCCCCTCTTTGATGATAGATCTTAATGTCGATATCGTTCAAATCGGCTTTGTAACCTCAAGTTTTTTCTATACCTATATCATTCTTCAAGTCCCTATAGGGGTGATCATCGATCTGTGTGGTCCAAGACGGACGATACTCGTCGGAATATCCCTTTGTTCCCTTGCATCGATCTATTTTAGCCTTGTTACAACGCCAACACAAGCGATTGCAACTCGAATGATGATGGGAGTCATGAGCTCCCCTGCAATTGTAACTTCTCTATGTCTGGCAGCAAGATGGTTCAAGAGTCATCACTTTGTATTTATCGTCGGACTGACTGAAATGATAGCGCTTCTCGGAGGAGCAGTTGGAGAGGGTTTTCTAGCAAAAGTTGTCGTTTCTATTGGTTGGAGAAAAACAATGCTTTCAGTCGGTATAGGTGGACTTGTTCTCTTCTTACTAGCCCTGATCTTCATTCAAGATTGGCCTGTTAAAATGCACAAGAAACCCCATCGGACATTCAAAAAGGTTCTTACTGAGACAAAAAACAACAATTTCTCTGTGATGAAAATACCTCAGGTATGGCTCTATGGGTGCTTTGCAGGTTTATCATTTAGCCTCTATCCAGCTTTTGCAGCCCTATGGTCAGTTCCCTATCTTAAGGATCGATATGGTATAGGTGTCGATATTGCAGCTGCCATCTCATCCATGTTCTTTATCGGAGGCGCACTTGGCAATTTTCTCTTAGGTTGGCTATCCCTATATATTCCCAAAAAGAACAATCTAATGAAACTAGGAACAGTCCTATCTCTAAGTATAAGCATTGTGATCTTCTATGCTCCAGGCATTTCCGCTTTTGGGATGTATTTCCTCTTTTTCCTTTTTGGATTTGTCTCATGCACCTACAGCCTCGCTTTTACCTGTGTTGAACAGTTGGTATCTCAACCTGTCAAAGGGGTTGCAATGGGGCTGACAAATCTAATGTCTCTAGTAATTGGAGCACCCATTTTACAGCCAGTCGTAGGGATCCTGATCAAATACAAAAATTATAGCGACGCAATGATATGCTTTCCGCTTGTCATCTGTCTTGCACTTATCATTAGCTTCTTTATCCACGAGAAGAAAACCTTTCCTAAATCTTGTTGATCTATGGTAATTCTTTACTATTAATTTACTAGATACTTGTTAAAAGTACGTTTGCAATAAGTCTCTTTAATGAAAAATAGACTGATAATAAGTCCTATTAAAAAAAAACAAATAGGAACGATTCATAAAACAGAAATGACGCAGCAAGTAAAAAAATGACACTGCCAAAAAACAGGTGTGGTTTTTTCATATTAATAAGGCTATATTTAGATAGTTCATTTCATTTGAATTTCCCCCTGAAGAATAGCCTCTTCAATGGGATGAAGAAGTACAGGAACTAACACGCGTTCTTTGAGGTTCTCAATAGCTGAATCCCAGTCAATATCAAAGTAATCGACATACTTCGATTGTGGTCCATTTTCTAAAATATCAAACCACCATATGTTGTATTCAGATGCTGCCATATGGTTGGCCACTAAATCACATATGTGTCCCATACCGGCCTCTTTAAGAGAATTGCAGAAACGCTCATAATCACCGGGGCATCCTATCTCAGAATTGAGTTCGAGAGGTGAGGTAATATCATAACCATGAAGGCTCCCCGGATTGGCTTGAAGATAAGGAGAGCAATAAACAGCATCGATACCTAATTTTTGAAAATAATTGATACGCTTTATTGCAGCGTTAAAGGTGAAGTGCTGATTTAATTGCAATCGATAAACAGAGGAGGGTATATAAGAATCAGCCATAAACCAATATAAATAGAAGATAAAAAGGGTTGTGTCAAGAAGATTATATAGTGTATTATTATAAAAAAAATAAGCTTTTTCATAAAAACTCCTTCAATAGAAGACAGTGACACGCATCGTCAATCAATTATGATTCTGCTAATAAATAACTCAAGAGATGAGCCCCCTCTAAATGCAAAGTTAGTATGAGGATTGATGATAAAAGTTGCAGTTGGAATGTCAGGGGGTGTCGATTCTTCGGTTACTGCCCTTCTTTTGAAAGAGCTCGGATACGAGGTCTTTGGACTATTCATGAAGAATTGGGAAGAAACAGACGACGAAGGCAATTGCACTTCTATTACTGATTATCAAGACGTTCAGTCTGTTTGCGAAAAAATTAGAATCCCCTATTACAGCGTCAATTTCTCTCAGCAATACTGGGATAATGTCTTTAGTACTTTCTTAGAAGAGATCAAGGCTGGATATACTCCAAACCCCGATATCTTGTGCAATCGGGAGATCAAATTTAAAGCTCTCTTTGAAAAAGCAAAGACACTTGGCGCTAAATTCTTAGCAACGGGCCATTATTGTCAGACAAAGGATGGGATGCTGATCAAAGGCGCTGATTCCAGTAAGGATCAAAGCTACTTCCTCTATACGGTTAAACATGAGATTTTGAAACAAGTTCTTTTCCCCATTGGTCATCTAGAAAAAAGCAAGGTAAGAGAGATCGCTAAAACACATAACCTACCTGTCTATGAAAAGAAAGACAGTATGGGTATTTGTTTTATTGGCAAGCGAAACTTTAAAGAGTTTTTGGAAAAGTATATCCCCAATCATCCGGGAGACATTGTCGATCTCAATGGTTCGATAGTAGGCAATCATGTAGGATCTGTCTATTATACCATTGGTCAGCGGAAAGGGCTTGGAATTGGTGGAGAGGGTGATGCTTGGTTTGTTGTAGATAAAAATATCGAGAAAAACCAGGTAATTGTTGCTCAAGGAAGTGATCATCCGGCACTTTATTCCTCCGCTCTTCTTGCAACAGAAATAAGTTGGGTGAATAAGATACCCAAACTACCTTTCAAATGCCGCGCAAAAATTCGATATCGTCAAATCGATCAAGAGTGCCGGATTACACAATCAGGAGGCAAAATTCTTGTAGAGTTTGAAAAACCTCAACGGGGTATTACTCAAAAACAATCTGTTGTATTCTACGATGGAGATATTTGTTTAGGTGGAGCGATCATTCATACTTCTGTTGGCAGCGAAGGAACGACAAGCAACTCTTCTTCGTCTGTAGTAGCTAGCACTGATACTACCTCAGCATAAAAAGTGAAAGAAGTCTATCGTAGGGATCCTGATCAAATACAAAAATTATTCTGTCTTGCACTTATCATTAGCTTCTTTATCCACGAGAAGAAAGCCTTTCCTAAATCTTGTTGATCTATGGTAATTCTTTACTATTAATTTACTAGATACTTGTCAAAATTACGTTTGCAATAAGTCTCTTTAATGAAAAATAGACTGATAATAAGTCCTATTAAAAAACAAATAGGAACGATCATTAATGCTATATTATAATTTTCAAGTGAATAGATAGGGACCCCCTTTGAAGACAGTGTTCCATTCCAACCAAGAGTTAGCACCCAACCCACAAGAGGTTGAAGTAGTGCTCCTCCCACGACAACAAACATATTGTTAAACCCGATGGCAGAACCTATCACAGTAGGACGAGTGATATCTTTTACTAGAGCAAAGGTGAGTATCTGCCCCGCTCCAGCAATTCCAAATCCGAAGAGAATAGCATACATCCCCCCTATCGGGATGCCAGGCACATAAAGAATCAGAATTGAGCAAACACAGCCAATGAGAGCACAGCACCAAAGTAAGATCCTTCGTTCACCTAGTTTATCTGAAAACCATCCGAGGAAGGGGCTAACCAATCCAATCCCAAGCCATATCATCGCAATGAGCTGCGCCGCTTGAATATTTATCATATCAAAGCGCTGCATGATATAGGGAACTCCCCAAAGGGCTGCAAAAACAGCGACTGGAGCCCAGCTACAAAAGGAATAGAAACCTATCCACCACGTTTGAGGAGTTGAGATGATTTCTTTAAGCCCTTTCCAAAATCCAATGTGGTAATGCTCAAATTCTGCTTGTTTTTTCGGTCGATCGCGTATAACCAAAAAGCAAATCAAGGCTAAACAGAATCCTATGCCTGCAAGCCATAGCATTACATCGCGCCAACCAAGAGCATTCACAGCATGGGCAAGAGGAAGAGCTCCCCCCATTGCTCCAAGCGCGGCAAGAAGTTGAGCTATCCCCACCAAAAAGGCGAAGTAGTGAAGTGGGAACCAACGCGCCGCAACCACAAGCACTCCTATAAATGCAAAGGCTGACCCAATTCCCATGAGCAATCGCCCAAGCGACAGTAAAAGCACCGTGTGTGTAGAACCAAAGAACAACGCACCCACAACACAAGTAAAAATAGAAACCGTAATCAATAAGCGAGATCCATAGCGATCATAGAGAAGGCCTGCGGGAATTTGCATGATCGTATAACTGTAGAAATAAAATGCGGCGATGACGCCGAAAACTGAAGCATTCGTCTGTAATTCAAGCATCAACTGATGAGTCATCACGCTAGGTGAGACTTGTAAAGCCATCTCATAAAACAGAAATGACGCAGCAAGTAAAAAAATGACACTGCCAAAAAACAGGTTTGGTTTTTTCATATTAATAAGGCTATATTTAGATCGTTCATTTCATTCATAGAGAATACCTCATCTGTAAATATATTTCTCCATAATTTATCACCAAGCATAGGAATCTTTATATCTTTGAAACTAGGATGTTTATATAGCCATCGCGCAGCAACAAATATAGTCTTTATCTCCTTGTAGGAACGCATAAATGCAATAATATGATTCTTACCGGCTCCTTCTACCTGTAGAGGAATGTAATCCCCTTCTAAGAATAATAATGGGTGAGATTGTCGATAGTTAATCCCTTTTATGTAAAGAGAAGATTTATCATCCTCTTCTACCTGATCATCTACAGGTCTGCGATTATCAGGATCAACCAGACTATAATTCCAAAACTCAGTACCTTGATAAAGATCAAATACACCAGGAGCTCCCAGTCTCAGAAGAAATGCAGCATAGCTGTTTTTCTTTCCAAGATCTGAAATATTTCTTTGAAACGGCAAAAAGGAGTCTAGGAACTCCTTTGAATTCATCAGTTGATGCACAAAGTATTCTATTGCTGCTTCATAACTTAAGTTTCGTTGAATCCAATTGGTATGTACCTTGGCTTCTTTAGCTGCTTTCAAGAAATACTCGATTGCCCGATTTTCTTGATTTGGATCATCTGACCAAAAACCCACAAGAGTTTGATAGATAAAATACTCAAAATTAGGTTCAATACACGTCTTATAATCCTTCGAAATAAGAGACCACTGCTTAACCTTGCTTCGCCACTCTTCCGGCATTTCACTAAGGACAACAAGGCGCATGCGAACATCTTCTGATCGCTTGGTATCATGGGTGGAACTCGTTAAGAACCCATGAGGCCAATGCTCTTTTCTGTACACATTTTTTTTATGATAATCGCTTATTGAAATCCCAAATTTTTCCGGACTACCGCCTACTTCATTTAAAGCAATAAACCGGTTATACACATAGAAATGAGAATCTTCGAGCCCTTTAGCCATGATCGGTGGGGAAATCTGTTGAAATCGAAGTACAATATCGCGACAAACACTCTCCTTTAAGGTAAAAACCCTCTCTAGAAGAGCAAGGACCTCTTTTTTTATGTCTGTGTTCTTTAACTTTTTGAACGTTTCCTCGAGAGTCTTGTGATCCTTCTTAGACAGCTTCGTATCATCATACCTAATATAAGTTCTATAGACTGGGAACAAAGCAAGCATTTCAACGATGCCTTTCTTAAGATCTTCAAAATGAAATTCCTGAAAATAGCCATGAAGCTTTCTAGATATATAGTTCACTTCGCTTAGCATATTATTGAGTGCAAACTCCCGCTTCTGCCTGTAAAGAAGTTTCATACGGTCCAATTTTTTATGAATAAACTCTTCATAAATCTTATCAAATGCAGACTCAGAATCCTGCTTAATAAACACGCCGAGCAGATCATTGAGATATTCATAACCAACCGTCCCATCCACCTTCCAATCCTTTGGTAGCTCTTCATCCACACTAAGAATTTTTTCAACCACAACGTAGATCGAAGGTAATCTGTTAAAATAAGTTACGGGATCATAAAACCCGTCAGGGTGATCGATGCGAAGTCCCTGAATCTTTCCTTCCTTAATGAGTTGAAATATAAATCGGTGGTAATGCTCAAACACCTTTTCATTTTCGATTTTAAGCGCAGCAAGCTCATTGATATCGAAGAATCTTCGGTAGTTAATTTGAAGTGGGCCCATTTTCCAAAATTCTAGCTTAAAATATTGTAAATCTAAAAGCTTCTTAAGCCATTCAGAATTGCGATTAAAAAGGACAATCCTTTCTTCAACTAGCCGCCTAAGATCAGGCTGTTCCATGAGTTCTTTGAGCTCTTTTTTATCCATGACCAGGTTGTTTCCAACAATCATCGCATACGTTGCCGGATTGACCGGATACCTCTTATAATTTACATGAATCTCGAAACGATCAAGTTCATACCTCAATTGAATTTCCCCCTGAAGAATAGCCTCTTCAATGGGATGAAGAAGTACAGGAACTAACACGCGTTCTTTGAGGTTCTCAATAGCTGAATCCCAGTCAATATCAAAGTAATCGACATACTTCGATTGTGGTCCATTTTCTAAAATATCAAACCACCATATGTTGTATTCAGATGCTGCCATATGGTTGGCCACTAAATCACATATGTGTCCCATACCGGCCTCTTTAAGAGAATTGCAGAAACGCTCATAATCACCGGGGCATCCTATCTCAGAATTGAGTTCGAGAGGTGAGGTAATATCATAACCATGAAGGCTCCCCGGATTGGCTTGAAGATAAGGAGAGCAATAAACAGCATCGATACCTAATTTTTGAAAATAATTGATACGCTTTATTGCAGCGTTAAAGGTGAAGTGCTGATTTAATTGCAATCGATAAACAGAGGAGGGTATATAAGAATCAGCCATAAACCAATATAAATAGAAGATAAAAAGGGTTGTGTCAAGAAGATTATATAGTGTATTATTATAAAAAAAATAAGCTTTTTCATAAAAACTCCTTCAATAGAAGACAGTGACACGCATCGTCAATCAATTATGATTCTGCTAATAAATAACTCAAGAGATGAGCCCCCTCTAAATGCAAAGTTAGTATGAGGATTGATGATAAAAGTTGCAGTTGGAATGTCAGGGGGTGTCGATTCTTCGGTTACTGCCCTTCTTTTGAAAGAGCTCGGATACGAGGTCTTTGGACTATTCATGAAGAATTGGGAAGAAACAGACGACGAAGGCAATTGCACTTCTATTACTGATTATCAAGACGTTCAGTCTGTTTGCGAAAAAATTAGAATCCCCTATTACAGCGTCAATTTCTCTCAGCAATACTGGGATAATGTCTTTAGTACTTTCTTAGAAGAGATCAAGGCTGGATATACTCCAAACCCCGATATCTTGTGCAATCGGGAGATCAAATTTAAAGCTCTCTTTGAAAAAGCAAAGACACTTGGCGCTAAATTCTTAGCAACGGGCCATTATTGTCAGACAAAGGATGGGATGCTGATCAAAGGCGCTGATTCCAGTAAGGATCAAAGCTACTTCCTCTATACGGTTAAACATGAGATTTTGAAACAAGTTCTTTTCCCCATTGGTCATCTAGAAAAAAGCAAGGTAAGAGAGATCGCTAAAACACATAACCTACCTGTCTATGAAAAGAAAGACAGTATGGGTATTTGTTTTATTGGCAAGCGAAACTTTAAAGAGTTTTTGGAAAAGTATATCCCCAATCATCCGGGAGACATTGTCGATCTCAATGGTTCGATAGTAGGCAATCATGTAGGATCTGTCTATTATACCATTGGTCAGCGGAAAGGGCTTGGAATTGGTGGAGAGGGTGATGCTTGGTTTGTTGTAGATAAAAATATCGAGAAAAACCAGGTAATTGTTGCTCAAGGAAGTGATCATCCGGCACTTTATTCCTCCGCTCTTCTTGCAACAGAAATAAGTTGGGTGAATAAGATACCCAAACTACCTTTCAAATGCCGCGCAAAAATTCGATATCGTCAAATCGATCAAGAGTGCCGGATTACACAATCAGGAGGCAAAATTCTTGTAGAGTTTGAAAAACCTCAACGGGGTATTACTCAAAAACAATCTGTTGTATTCTACGATGGAGATATTTGTTTAGGTGGAGCGATCATTCATACTTCTGTTGGCAGCGAAGGAACGACAAGCAACTCTTCTTCATCTGTAGTAGCTAGCACTGATACTACCTCAGCATAAAAAGTGAAAGAAGTCTATGAAGAACGATCTTCATGACCACAACAGTCGGAGAAGAAATACACCACTTATGGTATGAGTAGGATTGAAGATTTAGTGTGAAATATATAGCCAAATACTCTGATTGCTACTCTGATGAGAACCCCGATGACTTATGCCCAAATATCTCCCCAAGCAAAGACCTCTGTTCCGGAGATGGAAAAGAAAGGGTGGATGATACCCTGTTGGAAACAGAACATTAGGCGCTTATACATCGAGTGTACCGATCATTGGTCTGGAAAAGATAGCGGCAATAGCTCCATCGATTCAGAAACGAAGAAAGATCATATCAATAAACTTCCCAAGAAAATTATTGACTTCTACCGCTTTTAAAATAAAAGTAACTCTATATTCGGAGTGTATAGATAAAAGTCATTTTATCGGTGAATAAAGAAACAACGAATTGCCGATCAATGATCGGTTATGAGCATAAATGGATCACCAAATAAGTTCTAATCTATAAACAACTGGAAACAAACATGTTATTTAGACTAATTCTCTTTCTGCTACTTCCTCTCACGTTATTTTCTCATCTACCATCAGCCTCTCCAATGCTCATTTTAAATGCATCCAATGACGATATGGGATTCCCTAACAAATTTCGTAGCTATGAAGAGTTACAAGTTTCCGCAAGCGGTCAGTTCTCAGAGAGGCAACTCATTACTTCTCTTGCAAGTTATTCAAAGAAAGCAATGATCATCGTAAATCTTCGAGAAGAATCTCACGGATTTATTAATGGACACGCTGTAAGCTTCTACTCCTCTCAAAACTTTGGAAATCATGGAAAAGCTCTTTATGAGATTGAAAATGATGAGAAGAAGCGACTCTATGAACTACAAGTAAAGCGCTATACTACGATTGACCTTGTCAATGAAAAATCTATAGGCCGCACCCCAATAACAACCTTTAAACTCCCCTGTATGGTAGTAAAAACAAGTACCGAAAAGCAACTCTGTCATACCGTTGGAATCCGTTACACGCGACTACCCATTACAGATCATATGAAACCTAAAGATGACATCGTCGATCAATTCGTGCGATTTATCAATTACCTTCCACCAAATACATGGCTCCATTTTCATTGCAATACAGGCTTAGGAAGGACAACCATGGTTTTAGTGATGTACGATATGATGATGAATGCTGACAAATCGAGCCTCACAGATATCATTTTGAGGCATACTCGAAATGGAGGAAGTAATGCCATGGCCCTCCCTGCAAAAACCTTCTGGAAATACCCTTTTCTTAAGGGCCGACTCGATTTTCTCAAGGAATTTTATGTGTACTGCCAAGAAAATCACCCCTCCTATCAGGAATCTTGGACAAGTTGGAAATATTCGAATTAAACTTTACAAAGCTTTAGGATCTTTGAAGAGATTTCTGGAGATTGGAAACATTGACGAAGCACAACCGGCTTAGATCCGCTAAGATCAATGACCGTTGAAGGCTTACCATATTTTGGAAGATCCCCTTCAATGACACCATCTACCTGATCACCAAAGGTTTTCATAATTTCTTCTGCTGAGTTAAGTTCTTTTTCACCTGAGAGATTTGCGGATGTCACAACTAGTGGAGATCCATAAGCCCTTAACAGTTGGAGGGCTGTCTGATTTTCCGGAATTCGAACCCCGATCGTCTCTTTTCCTCCAGTAATAAGCGGAGACACAGAGGGGTGTTTTTTGAAAATCAGTGTAAAAGGTCCAGGAAGGAACTCTAGTAGAAAGGGTCTTAACTTGTCTGAAACAATAGCGAGCCCTTCTAATTGCAATAGATCATAAATATGCACAGGAAGAGCCTTATTTCTAGATCGACCTTTGATTGCAGATAACCTTTTGATGGCATCTGGATGGTCCATGGCGACTGCAAGCCCATAAACGGTGTCTGTGGGAAGGGCTACGATCCCTCCTTTTTTTAGAAAACGTACCCCTTTAATAATTCTCATAAAGAGAGTTATTGCTTAGAAAAGATTTAAAAACAATAATAAGATTTTTTAAGGAGGAATAAAATGAAGAAAACTGGACTGATATTACTAATCTTTGCGCTTATCGTATTTATAGGAGGTTTAACAGGGTACATAAAGAGTGGGAGCTTCAGTTCAATGATCATGGGAACATCTTTCGGAATTGCTCTATTATGCACAAGTATACTTGCTTATAAAAGAGTCGTTTGGGGAGCAGACCTTGGCCTGATCCTCACGTTGGCTCTCGATGCATTCTTTACCTATCGATTCATTATCTCAATGAATATAATGCCGGCCGGGATGATGACGGTCATCAGTACTGTAGTATTGATCTTCATCGCTAAGAGCATTGGTCGGAGGAAATGTCGCTGTTAATACTGATGTAAAATAACGATTCAGAGAATATTTCTCATAAAAATCAAAAGCAGAAGTGACTCCAAAGAGTATATAGTTGGCTAAAATAGACTGATGACGATAATTGACACAATAATTTCTTTGAAAAGACCAGGTTTTTCACTTCACTTTAGTATAACTTAATTAAAATTTATTTACTATTTACTTAGATTCGTGTTGTATAATAATATTATATAGGATTGTATAATACTATTATACCTGATAAAATATTATGATACAATAAACACGTGGTCCTTATTGAATATTATAAATCCAACAACACCAGCTTTAAAACCGCCTACTCCCTCTTTACTAGATGAGATATTATGTCCTTTTCAGATGAATAGGCATCGTGTGCAATCAGTGTATAAAGCTATTCATAATAATAAGGCCATTACCCCCTATGAAGGCTCTTCTGCAAGCAAGCTCCCTGCATTCTCCAATATTCTATTTACTCCCTATGAAGTTTTTCTCGGAGTGGGAAGTATTATACAAGGGAACAGGGAAAATGATTTTGAATCGCTACTAGATAATACCATTAGATTGCTTGGGGCAGTTTTTAGTTTTTCAGGAGCTTTTGTAGCAATTCTGGCATATCAGAAACTCTTAGAGCTTCTTCCAGCAGGGGGCTTTACATATCTCCCTGGAATACAAGCTTTTGGACTCTCTCTCTGTTCTATTGAATTAGCTCTTGAATTGATTAATCTGCAGAGAACTGTCAAGCTAAGACATACACTGCATTTCGACATTCTCAAAGAACTCCGTAAGGGGATTGCCGCACCAAGCTCAGAAGAAAAACAGGCTTACTTGAAAAAAATATGTTCAATGATCCAATCTCGCTCTGTATTGATGGAATTCTTTGAAGAGTACGATAAGCTAAACTCACGTGATCTTGATCATATCTTGAGGCATTTGCATCAAGTTATTGTCATTTATGGACTGAGTAAAATCCAGAGCCTCTACCTACACATCCCCCCCCATGAGATTCAAAAAGTGGTTAAGAATATCAATAAGAATTCTCAGAATATGGATCAGGAGAAAAAAGAAAAGATCCGCTTGAAATTAGACGACATACTCAAAGGGAAAAAGAAAAATTTATCAAGAAGAATAGGATCCTGGATCGTAGAAGAGCTCGATATAGAAATCGAAGGGATTTATAATAACCTTCTTTGCTCAGATGTGTTGGTCAAAGAAAATGCACTGATCAAGGCTGAAGAAATCATGACAAACATTGATATCCAAACAAAAAAGAAAATAATTACCCACGTCATAGGTATTATAGCTCTTACGCTCACAATATCTGCTTTTATTCTGACGCTTATTACACCTCTCTCTAGCATGATACTCATATTACTTATACTAGGAGGGATTTTTGGAATGACAAGAACCCTCTGCTACTATGGATTTTTTCAGACAAAAGGTTGGACCTTCTCTCCATCCAACCTTCTTCCAGACTTTCTTCAAAAGGCAATTTGCGACTGGAACAGCTACAGTAAAAAGAAAAAGGAACTGGATAAAATCACCTATAATAACCCAACCTATATGATCGGTTATCAAGCTCTACCCATTCTAAAACTTCCAAAAACAACGATTAGGCCTATTCATCCAGATCGTGTGAGCGTTTAACAGAAACTTCAATCATCTCGCCTAAAACTTCACTGAGTTTTTTCTCATTGATTACACGAAGTCCTGCTTCAGTTACACCTCCTGGAGAAGCAACCCGCTTGACGATTTCTTTTGGACTGATTCCCATGTGCTGAATGAGCTCCAACGCTCCTGAAAAGGTTTCTAACATAAAGTGTTTCGCTTCCTTGTACGTAAAACCAAGATCAATCCCTTTTTCCATTAATGCTGCGAAAATCTCGACGACAAAAGCAGGGCCAGATCCCACAAGCGCTGTAAAGGGATTCACCTGTTCTTCTGCAAGGTAGGCAACACTTCCCATCTTATTAAAGAGAATGTCTAGAACATCATGAATTGACTGAGGAGTCGTAGATTCTTTAACAAGCCCCATCATGCCCTTACCATACACAAGGGGGAGATTAGGCATGAGTCGAATATTTATTGCCTTGGGAAAAACTTTTCTTAACGAGCTGAGAGTGATCCCTGCAAGAATACTGAGCACAACTTGTTTAGATGTAATTAAATGACCTATTACCCCCCCAATTTCTTCCAGTTGCTGAGGTTTAACGGCCAAAAGAATGTAATCTGTCCTTTGACATAACTCTTGCAAATTACAGCAAACAGTCGCTTTTATTTCGAGAGCTAGAACCTTTGCTTTATCGGGATGCCGATTATACAAAAAGACCTTTGCATCTTTGACGAAATAGCGAGCCATCGCGCTTCCCATTACCCCACAACCAATCACGCCAATATTTATATCCATAAATAACTTTCTACTCTCCATATCGTTTCAATTTAATATAGCCCCCATTGGACACGAAAGTCTAGAAATAACCTTATCAGTGACAGTGATGATATATTAGTCAAGGAGCTAAGATTTCCTTCGATCACCATCTTATCAAAGACTTTTTTTGCAACGACCTTAGCCATGTGTTGTGTGCGAAGCATTGGTGAGGTGTCAATCGATGTTTGAATCATCTATTCACCAATGTGAATATTATCCTGATCTTATTATAACTACCCCAAAAAATCCTAAGCTGTTATTTTTACTGTGTATGAAAGATCTCCTTACTCAATTTCGACGAGCTCTTTTCCGGATTGAAAATTTGATCCTTCTTACTTTGATGATCGTAGCATATCTCTTTTTGGATCAATTTCTTGCAAAGTCCTTTATCGAACTTGAACATCCCATAAAATCTACACTCAAACAGGTCTCAAAAATCAGCTCTCCACCAGCTCATCTTATTTTTTGGCCAGCGCTTTGCATTTATCTCTACTTCAAAAAATCAAATAGCACCTATTTTTTCCTACAAGTTTCAATAGTACAAATGATTACATCCGGAGTCATCCAAATTCTAAAAGTGATCATTGGGAGAACGCGGCCCGATCTACTCTTCTCCAATGAACTCTATACATTTCATCCAATGAACTTCGAGCACCAATATCATTCCTTTCCATCAGGTCACGCAGTGACCATTTTTGGGTTAGCCTTGTCATTTTCTTATTTGTACCCCCGCATCAAAATCCCACTAGCACTTACAGCAGCCCTTCTTGCATCAACCCGCATTCTACTTACATACCACTATTTAAGTGATATTTTAGGAGGAGCACTTCTTGCCTTCATTGTCGTCCATACAGTGCATTACTATCTTGATGATAAAGAGCTCATCATCAAGAGTTTATTCCCCTAAACCTCCAATAACTTATTACCAACTTACATCTTGTTTACAAGGAAGTTTCGGAGATGATTTTGCTGTATAGTACAACAGTGACTTGCATAAGATACCACATTACGCGACGAATGGTAAAACCTAACAAACCTCTTGTTACTTAATTTAGTGTTCATCCAAATGACAGTATCTATTCATTCGGATAAAAATAAAATCGAGCAAACGTGTAGATTGCTCGAGATTAAATACTTAAACATCTGCTTCTATGGTAACCAGGGGCAGGTAATTATTTTTTAACAGTTGTTTTCCTACGAGTTCTTCTAGCTACAGGCTTTGCAGTAGTCGTTACACATTTTTTACTCTTAACTGGAGCCTTTTTCTTTGCAGTTGTTTTTCTACTAGTCGTTCTGCTTTTAACAGGTACTTTTTTCTTCGCAGTCATTGTGCTTTTTGTGCTCTTAGCTGGAGATTTTTTCTTTACAATCGTTTTTCTACTAACCGTTCTGCTTTTAACAGGTGCTTTTGTCTTTGCAGTCGTTTTTCTACTAGTCGCTCTGCTTTTAACAGGTGCTTTTTTCTTCGCAGTCATTTTTCTACTAGTCGCTCTGCTTTTAGCAGGTACTTTTTTCTTCGCGGTCATTTTTCTACTAGTCGCTCTGCTTTTAGCAGGTACTTTTTTCTTCGCAGTCACTTTTCTACTAGTCGCTCTGCTTTTAGCAGGTACTTTTTTCTTCGCAGTCATTTTTCTACTAGTCGCTCTTCTTTTAGCAGGTGCTTTTTTACCGACCTTTCTCGTAGTTACTCTCCTTTTATCTGGAGATTTTCTTTTTATTGGCATAATTGCATGTTCCTTTTTTGGGTTCCCTAAAGTTGATTTAGATGATCGATAAGAAAAAAACCGTCTAAACCCTTTTTATCCTACAACTTTTAATATGCGGTATTATTGTTAATAATAAAATTGTTTTTATTTTAATTACAACTTATAAAATTGACTAATTTCTAAAATACCACCTAGAATGCTATATAAAGCATATTTTACAGATCGGAATTTATTAATTATTTTATATTTAATTAGTAAAACCAGGGTTTCCAATCAAAAAAACCATTTGAAATAAGAAATAGATGTTTATTTAGTTACACTCTATTCAGCCACTGATTTCTACAATTAATCTCATGAAACTTGTTTCTCTAAACATTCAATTTATTACCTATTTAATAATTGGCTTTTTATAGGATGAATGAGTTTCAATTGAAACGTAAATATATTCGTTGCTAAGCAATGAACTGTATCAATAATCTATTAGATTTCTCTATGAGAACTAAAGAAATCAATGAGGGAGCTATTCTAGCCCAGCTATTTAAAACCAACTTCTAGAACCCTCTACAGCGTTGACGAAGTTATCAGGATAGATTACAAAACAACGACCAGCTCAATGCTTAATAAAAAAGGATTAAAATTAGGTTCCATTACCGTATCAAGCTGGATTGGCAATAGTTATAAAGTTAACCTATCCTTCGGATTTACATCACCTCTTAGGTTTGTTGTAAAATTCAGTTTAAATCCATACATCACCGGAATTACCTAGATATCCAAGCCTATCCTACTAGGACTATAATAGTATTAGGATTTGATTTATTTTCATGGAGGGTTTTTCTACGAAATAAGTACTACTTTTATCCATAAATGACTATTGCTTCATCTTTTTTTTCAGATAATGCAAGTGCACTTCCAGTTTTTTCTCTTGGATTTTAGATCTAATGCTCAACCCTATCTACATGCTCCTTAGCGCTCTAAAGACCCTTTCTTGTAGAACACTCACTCCAAACTATAACTCTTTACTTCATCTAGGTCTGAAGAGAACACCATCTCTACTTTATTTAATAATAATCCGATAAACATCAATTATATTGAGTTATAGTTTTGCAGAAATTGTACTACATTGTGGCTCCACCCATTTACCATGGGATTTAATGAGGGCTATAAGGCGCTCATCAGCAACCGTAAAATCAATATTACGCTCAACGCAGGATTTTCCAACGTAGAGATCAATTTTATCGCTTCTAGAACCAACATAACCGAAATCGGCATCAGCCATTTCTCCAGGTCCATTAACAATACAACCCATAATAGCGATCTTCACCCCTGCAAGATGAGAGGTTTTAGAGCGAATTTTTTGAGTTACCTCTTGGAGATTGAAAAGAGTGCGTCCACAGCCTGGACAGGCAATGAACTCCGTTTTTTCAAAACGCATTCTTGATCCTTGAAGGATATTAAATGCTAGTTGTTCTGTTTTCATACAAATCCCATCCCCAAGTCCATCACAGAGAAGGGATCCGAACTCAGCCGCTGCATGGATCACTAAATCTTCTGGTGATACTGAATAATCAGCCGTAAGAATAACGGGAATATCGAGTTTGTGAGCTTGAATCCATTCAAAGAAATAACGTCCAAGATGATGCTTTGTTCCAAAGAGATTAATAACAATCATTAACGGAGACGGGGCTTGAAAGATCAGGTGATTAAGATTTGCGTAGTCACTTTCATCTTCAATAAGAACAACTGGGCTATTTTCAAAAAGCGCAAGCTTAGTCATTTCCAGAGTGCCAGGAATCCCTTTTGTTTGTGTAACGACAGTAAGTCCTGCGATCTTGGAAATAGAACCTGATGGAATATCTTTAATGTAAAGCAAATCGGCTTTAGTGTCAAGAGGAATCTCATCGATCATACACTCAAGCATTACCGTTCCATTGGGATGAAGGGGAGGCTTAATCGTCACTGCTCGTTTACTGATTTCGGATATGTTACGGTGTAATTCTTTAAAAGAAGGGATTCCCTTGCCTTCGTAACTGTTTGTAAGTTTAATAATTCGTTTACAAGGGTCAATTTCTTCCCATGGATCTTCAGTAAGCGAGACGCGGATCGTATCCCCAAGTCCATCGAGAAGTAAAGAACCAATTCCCATAGAGGATTTCACTCGACCATCTTCACCATCTCCCGCTTCTGTCACTCCAAGGTGAAGAGGATAATCCCATCCGAGTTTTATCATTTCTGCAGCAAGGAGTCGATAGGCCTGCATCATTACTTTGGTATTGCTAGCCTTCATGGAAAACATGAAGTCGTGATAATCTCGTGAGCGACAGACTCGAGCAAACTCTAATGCAGATTCCACCATTCCAAAAGGTGTATCTCCATAACGATTCATGATGCGATCAGATAGAGAGCCATGATTTGTCCCAATCCGCATAGCCCGTTTGAGCCTCTTACATTTATCAACAAGTGGGCCGAAAACTTCATCAATTTTAGCCACCTCTGCCGCATAAGTAGCACTGGTATACTCAATGGATTTAAAAACAGCTCTGCGATCAACAAAATTTCCGGGATTCACCCGAACTTTATCAACGTACTCAGCCACTAACATCGCAGCAGGAGGATAAAAATGAATATCCGCAACAATAGGAATCATATAGTTGGATTGAACAAGACCATTCTTAATACCTTCACACGCCTCTGCCTCTTTCTTCCCTTGAACAGTAATGCGAGCAATTTCACACCCTACATCAGAAAGACGTTTAATTTGATTAATGGTCGATGCAATATCACGCGTATTAGATGTGGTCATAGATTGAATGCGGATAGGATTATTGCCTCCCACTCCAATATTGCCAATCATGACTTCGCGAGTTTTCCATCGTTTAGTTTTGAAAGTCGCTTCGCAATACTTCATCGTTCTTCTCCTCGTTTAAATTGGAAATGATACGCGATCTTATATTTAGAACCTAGAATAACATCTATCTTGATCAGTCATCGACTCTATTAGTCCAAGTCAGGAAACTGTTATTTCTGGATGATGCCCTATTTTCTCGGTCATTCACTCCACTTCATTGACACATTCGAAGACTTTTTTGCAATTTTTGAATGTGTGAGATTTTTACAGAACATCCTTATTGAAGATATCCCACACTTTACAGAAGGATCTAAAGCATTATTTAAGGCCATTTTCTTTTATTAAGAGATGTAAACAGCTGAACATCAAACTCTTCATTTATAATCTACTATCTTATGATGTTGAGATAAGCAGATGTTTCTCCCCAAGGAAAAGAGACGGCAAACTCTTTGGCCAGTTTGAACACATTTTCATCTGAATAGTTAGTAAGTGGATAACTAATCGTAATAATTTTTGTCCCTGCCTTCAAGCGTGAAAATTTGGCAACCAGATGCTCAATTTCTTTATCTTCTAAGACAGTTCCATATAAGTAGATTACAGAGCCCATACTTAGATCTGCCTGCAACATATCTGCGTTAATAAGTTCAATTCTAGTCAAGTTAAATGTTTCAATGAGCATATTTACCACTTTCACAAAATAGGGAATCCTTTCATACCCAATGACACGAATCTGCTTAAAATGGTGCAAGAAAATTATTCCTCGACCTCTTCCAGCTCCCATATCAATCACTGTATCGCTCTGATTGATTTCACATTCATTTGCAATTACCTCGAAAGTAGATAAGGGCGTTTCCCCATAAATGTGAATCTGCTTATGCCCCGATAATTTTAGATACTGCTTACTCATCCGATAAGGATTCTTGAAGGCATAATATTTGAGAAGTGCGCGATCAATTTTCTTAAAAGATGAATCTTTATAGAAGTGCTTCTTGACCTCTTTTTTGCAACGGCGCTCTTTTTTGAGATAATGATAGTAGAGACAGGGATTAAATATTACCAATTGAGAACTTGTCCTGGTTGTACACAGCGAAAACTCAAAGGATCCAAATTAGATCCTTTCATCGAAAGAAACAAATCATATGGAGGCTGAGCATTACCCTCCCCTGAAAGTCGAAATGTATTATAGTGCATTCCAATACTCAATTTTGAGTTCACTTCTTTATGTATTTCAGTCGCTTTAAATGGATTAATGTGTACGGTCTCCATAAATTTTTGGGGAACATAGGTTCCAATAGGAATCAAACTAAGATCCATTGTTTTAAAGTGCTCTCCAATTGTTCTAAAATCCACTGAATTATACCCCGTATCCCCTACAAAGTAGAGCCTCTTATTGTCTTTACCCTCACAATTGAAATCAACAACGTAACCACCCCAAAGTGAGTGGTTTCCATTCCACAAGTTTCTTCCCGAATAGTGTTGGGTCGGAACTCCGGTAACTTTCAGAGAGACTCCATTGATGCATTCTGGAAAAAATATCTTCTCATTCCACCAAGCAAATTCATGCACATTCATCGCCCCAAGTTTCCGAAACCACTTTTTCAGCCCCAAAGGAACAATCCATATCGTTCGGGAATTTTTCACGATCAGCTGGATGACCGTTTTTCGATCAAGGTGATCATAATGATCGTGACTGATAAGAACATAATCGATTTGAGGAAGATCTTCAATGGATACAGGAGGTTCATGAATCCGTTTGGGCCCGCAGAACGGCAATGGAGAGCATCTCTTGCTCCAAATTGGATCTGTAAGGAGGTTTACTCCTTCAATGGATACAAAAAATGTGCAATGATTAACCCACATCACACGTGGTTGTCCTAAATCTATATCGACTTTAGGATTCGGGTACTCAAATTCATCTGGAGGGATTGGCGGATGGTTTTTGTCATTATATACCCCCATTCTCCACATAAAGAGATCAGTCAACTTCCTCCTATTATTCTTTATATGGGGATTGGCATACGAATGTTTACGACGTTTATAATAATTAATTTTCACCTTACACAACTAATTTAAATTATAGATAAACAAAACTATCAGTGTTTATTTACCCTAATAATAAATTAATTGTTTAAAAACCAACTGTTTTATTGTTCTAATTGCAAAGTCATGGAAATAGAGTCAGTTAATTCTTCATCTCCAAAGAACTGGATGGGACCTGGACACTCATATTCATCTTCAAGCATCCACTCTTCCCGATTTTTAGAAAGCATCTGGAAAGGCTTCCCCCTTAAATCAACCAGAGCCTTTTGAATGACAGGCTTTTTCTTACCTTTGCGCAATTCAAGATTCATTAGACTTGTAATAGGAATTCCTCTCATCTTCCACTGGTTTATCCCTTGACTAAGCCCTTGAATGCCACACATATAGCCAGTAACTCCTTTATAAACAAGAAGCGCAGCAACGTGACCAAGACTATAACAATAATCAGCATCGAAGTTGGATGGGTAACCCGATCGCCCCTCATACCCAAAGTAGTGGCTTATTGCATCGAATTTTACCCCTTTAGCTTTGACAGTCTCCATAAACAGCTCCTCTGTCTGGATCTTAGCCACTTGAACATTTCCATGAGGATCTCTCTCAAGGAGGAGTTGCCTTTGAATCTTTTCAGGGAGTGATTCAAATGTTTTCAAGCAGTCGCTACTTAGATTTGTTTTGACGTTGATAACGTCAAGCTCTGATTCGGAGAGCAGTTGATTAAGCTCTTTAATTAATGGTTTCATTTCTGGAATGAATTCGATTAGACCTTCTGGAATGAGGATGAGCCCATACTTTTTACCATCCTTCGCTCGCCTTTCAATCACATCCGCAACCTGATCAGTAATCTGAATAATTGTTTGATTATTTTCCGCGACCTCTTCCCCTATGAGTGTAAGATTAGGATGCGTTTTTAGAGCACACTCAAGAGCGATATGTGAAGCGGACCTACCCATTAGCTTGACAAAGTGATAATATTTTTTTGCTGAAAGTACATCGCGCCCTATGTTGCCAATCATTTCAGAATAAACCTTGCAAGCTGTATCAAACCCAAAGGATACTTCGACATAGGGATTTTTCAGATCTCCATCAATAGTTTTAGGCACTCCGATCACACTGACATGATCACCTATATATTCTGCAAGGACAGCTGCATTTGTATTAGAATCATCTCCTCCAATAATCACCAGGCCATTTAACCCAAGGTTTTTAATGACGACCTTAGATTTTTGCAAATCCTCATCCGATTCAATCTTCGTTCGTCCTGAACCGATCACGTTAAACCCTCCCGTATTACGAAAAGGTTTTAATGTGGCCTCATCAAGTATTTTATACTTACCATCGATGATTCCAATAGGTCCATTTAAGAAACCTATGAGTATTGAATTAGGATGCACCTGCTTTAAGGCATCGAAAATCCCGCTGATCACATTGTGACCACCAGCAGCCTGACCTCCGGATAGTACAACGCCGATCTTCATGAGCTTCTCTGTTCTACCTGTCCCTTTTTCAAAATGGATATGGGGTCTTCCAAACGTTTTAGGAAACAATTTCTTAAGTTCATCAGGATCACTAATTGAGGTGGTCCCTTCCCCTTCTTTCATGGAAATTGATTTAAGATCTTTCAACAACTCAGGTAGTTTGGGAGTGTAATTCTGACGGAGATTATACATGTTAATATTTGAAGGTATTCACGAAATTTTTTGCTAAAGGGGCCCCTTTTTCTGCTATCTCACTCTATTTCCTCTTCATTTTAAAGTCTATCTTATAATATGGTTTGGATCACTTCATTAACAGATCCGGAATACGTACCATTACCAAGTATTACTAAGCCCTACTGCATGATTACCTATTACATCGTCTAACTAATCCACACAGAAGTCCTGAAAAAGACTCCTCTAGAGGCTCTAATACCTTCTTTTCTAATGACCTATAATACTTTCAAGTTGCTTATTCATTCTACAACAAAGCTGATCTTTTCTTAAGGACAGTTCAAATGACACTAGATATCAACAGGGAAGTTACCACTCCCTTATCGCTAATGACTCGGTGCAATAAAAAGGACCCTTACCGGGATGGACTCCCTCAATTGAAGGTCCAATCCCTATAGAGAACATCTCAATCACACTGATATCCATGGCCATATTGCAGCCCTAAACTATGATAAATCTATGTCAGAGCTCTTTTTTGTCATAATGACATCATGCTTAGGAAAAAGTAACACCTTCAATACCGTTCCTATAATGATGATGATGATTCCTAAAAAGGACCCCCACGTTAAATAGTCATGCCAAATATAATAATCGAGGATCGTAGTGATAATCGTCGTTAAATAGAGAAGAGGCATGATCATCCTCATCGGAGCATGCTTACCGGAATAAATAAGGCATGTCTGATAGCCCAAACTCATAAGCCCAACCATCACCAGATAAAACACCGTATTTCCAGTCAATTCGATAGTATAAGTTTGAGCAGTCATGCACGCAAGAATAAATCCTACAACCATTAATGGCGTGAATGAATAGGCCATAATTCGAAAAGATGGCTCCCCTACCCGATGCAGACGTCGAATCCAAACCACAGCAACCGCTCCAAAGATCCCTGACATCAAACCAATGATGGCTCCAATATTAATTATCCCTGCGTCTGGTTTAAGAATGATTAGAATCCCAACAAAGGCAATGCTAAGCCCGATCCACATCTTAGAGGGGATTTTGATCTTCAAATAAACCCGGGTTACAATGGGGACAAAGATTGGCATCGTTAGAAAAAGTACTGTTGCATTCGCAAGAGAGATCATCTTAAGCGCGATATAAAACCCGTAGGCAGCACAAGTCGCAGATAGACCCCGCACGAGATGTTTTCCCAAGTGTTTCGTTTTATAGAGTTCGCTGAGGGATTCAACTGAAGGGTTCAATAGTCCCATAAATAACACAGAAATTACACAAACAATCCCCCTACTCATAACGATAATATTGAGGTTCACACTGGGAGATACCAGCTTAACAAAGAGAGCTTGAAGCGAGAGAAATACCGCAGCAATTAGAATGAGAGGAATGGCTTTCTTAAAAGTTCTTACTAGCCTGTCTGGCTCTATCATACATCCTCACTGGTTATCTATTTTCGAAATAAGAGAATTACCCCCCCCTGCAATCGCACTGACACTTCAAATGAAAACTTATATTAAATATAGCAATCCCTACCCTCTTAAAGAACATCCCTCTTAAGCTTATGTCTTGAGAGACACGTTTGACGCAAATCGCTTGAAGCATTAGGAGAACTGCTCCAATCGAGCCCCCTCCTCATCACTCCTTACTAACAATAAATCAATATCATTTGCAAGTTTATTCAGCATTTCATAAAATACTAAGAGTGAATCAAAAATTTATATTCGTTACAGGAGGTGTGATTTCCTCTCTTGGAAAAGGGATCACAGCAGCTTCCATCGCATCACTTCTGGAGAGTCGAGGACTTAAAGTGGCTATGCTCAAACTCGACCCCTATCTTAATGTCGATCCAGGAACCATGAACCCGTTTCAGCATGGGGAAGTCTACGTTACAGACGACGGTGCTGAAACAGACCTCGATCTTGGACATTACTATCGCTTTTCGAACTCACCTCTTTCCAAATTCTCCAATGCAACAACTGGACAAATTTACGACACTGTAATCAAAAAAGAGAGACGCGGAGACTATCTGGGAAAAACCGTTCAAGTGATCCCCCATATTACTGATGAGATCAAAAACCGGATCTTAGCGTGCGCCTCTCAAATTCAAGGGATCGAAGTCATCATCGTTGAAACTGGAGGTACGGTTGGAGATATCGAGTCACTTCCTTTTCTTGAAGCGATCCGGCAGTTTGAAAATGAGCTCAGTGAAGATTGTGTTACGGTCCATTTAACCTACGTCCCTTATCTAAAAACAGCAGGAGAAATCAAAACAAAACCCACACAACACTCCGTTCAAGCACTCAGAGCCATTGGAATTATCCCTCATTTAATCATCTGTCGCTGTGAATCCCCTCTTTCCGATGAGATTAAATCCAAGATCAGTCTATTCTGCAACGTTCCCGAAGGGTTTGTCATCGAAGAACCTGATGTGCATAAGACTATTTACGAAGTCCCTCTCCAACTCTCTCGACAGGCTCTCGATGAAAAAATCTGTACTAAACTGGGTCTGAAAACAAAACAACCCGATGTGACAGCCTGGGAGAAAATCATCAATATCATGACCCATCCTAAAAAGAAAGTGGTCGTTGGGATTGTCGGTAAATATATTCAAAATCAAGACGCCTATAAGTCTGTTGTAGAAGCTCTCGAGCATGGTGGCATTGCCAATCAGACTGAAGTAGAAATCAAAGAATATAATGCAGAAAAACTAGGTGAGTTTGATGCTTGCGATGGTTATCTTGTTCCAGGAGGTTTTGGCAAACGGGGCTGGGATGGTAAAATCAAAATCGCTAAGCACTGCCGAGAAAATCGCATTCCCTATTTTGGAATCTGTCTGGGCATGCAAGTGCTAGTTGTCGAATTCGCTAGAAATGTCCTCAACCTCGATGCTAATTCAACAGAAATGGACCAAAAAACCCCAAATAAAGTGATCTCCCTCCTTAACGAACAACGAGGAGTTACCGGTCTTGGTGGAACCATGCGCCTCGGCGCCTTTCAATGCTCTCTGTTTCCAGGAGCTAAAGTTTCTACGATTTATAATAAGTCCACAATCTTAGAAAGACACCGCCACAGGTATGAATTCAACAATCAATATCAAACGCAATTTGAAGAAAAAGGTTTAATGATCTCAGGTATCTACAACGAAAAAAATCTCTGTGAGATTGTCGAACTCAAGAATCATCCATGGATGATAGGTGTGCAGTTCCATCCCGAATTTAAATCTAAACCCACAGATCCACATCCTCTGTTTAAGCAATTCATTGCCGAACTTTCCAATGGGTAGAATTATTGGAATCGATTATGGGACAGTACGCATAGGACTTGCAGCATCAGATCTCACACACATGATTGCATCCCCTATTTCCGTGGTAAAAGCGGAAAAAAAACCTGAACAAACAATTGACCTAATCCTCGAAGAAATCAAGGGGAAAGACCCTCAATCGTTTGTAGTTGGACTTCCTCTACTCCTTACTGGAAAAGACAGTAGTACAACGACACTCGTGCGAGTTTTTGCAAAACTTCTTAAAAAAAACTCAAAACTTCCAGTAATACTATGGGATGAAAGACTCACATCAAAACAAGTAGAACGCCTTCTTATGGAAGATAAGATAAACCGCAAAAACCGTTCTAAATATTTAGATACGATGAGTGCTACACTTATTTTACAGAATTACCTTGATTCACCAAGGCTTAACTTGTAAAAAGAGAATTATATATGTTAAGGAATAAATGATGACATCAGGTCACCCATTAGCAGACCAGGGAAAATCGTCGCGGAGTCTTGCTCCATCTATCATCGTAATATTTGGCGCAACGGGAGATTTAACAGCGCGTAAGCTCATGCCTGCGCTCTATAATCTCAAACGGGAAGGTCAAATCCCCACAAACTTTGCCTGCGTTGGCTTTGCTCGGCGCGCAAAACCCAATGATCAATTTCTCGATGAAATGAAGACAGCAGTTTGCGAGCACTCTCGCGTTAAACCGTTCGATGAATCCGTCTGGGATACCTTCAAGAACCAGATCTACTATCATCAGTCAGAATTCGATAACGACGAAGGCTATAAGAGTTTAGTTAAAGTGTTAAGTGAGATCGATGCCAAGCATGGAACTAAAGGAAACCGAATTTTCTATCTCTCCACGCAACCCAGCTATTTTACTATGATCATTAAAAAGCTGAGCAAACATAACCTAATCTATGATCATGCAGACGATGCAGATAAATGGTCGCGGATCATCATCGAAAAACCCTTTGGACATGACTACAACTCGGCGATTGCACTGCAAAGAAATCTTACCCAGTATCTTAATGAAAACCAGATCTACCGGATCGATCACTATCTCGGAAAAGAAACCGTTCAAAACCTTCTCACCTTTAGATTTGCCAACTCGATCTTTGAATCCCTCTGGAACCATCGCTACATCGATCATGTTCAACTCACCGTAGCAGAAGACATCGGAATCGGAACGCGAGGAAAACTCTACGAGGAGCAAGGTCTCGTTCGCGATCTCATGCAAAATCACATGATGCAACTGCTCTCTCTTGTGGCCATGGAGCCCCCTATTAATCTCAGTGCAGATGCGATACGCAATGAAAAAGTAAAAGTACTCGAGGCAATCCGCCTCTTTAAAGGCGATGATTTTGAAAATAATGCTATCCGAGGACAGTATGGAGCCGGATTTTTTAATGGTAGTCTCGTCAAAGGCTACCGCGAGGAAAATAACGTTGATAAAAACTCTAACGTTCCAACCTACGCTTCCGTGAAATTATATATTGATAATTGGCGCTGGGATGGGGTTCCTTTCTACATGAGGGGTGCCAAACGGCTGCCCAAAAGAACAACAGAGATTGCCATTATATTTAAAAAACCACCAGGTATATTATTCCAAAAATTCGACAAGCACAGTGATTCGAATATCTTAGCAATCCGTATTCAACCCAATGAAGGAATCTCGCTCAAGATCAACTGTAAAGTTCCCGGATTAAGTAGTACGATCCAACCCGTGCAAATGGATTTTAGATATGGGGCATTTTTCGGCCTCATACCACCAGATGCTTATGAAAGGCTGATTTGCGATTGCACCGCAGGTGATACGACCTTGTTTGCACGGCAAGATGAAGTCTTTCACTCGTGGAGACTCTTTACCCCTATCCTCAAATACTGGGATGAACATCCACCTAAAGATTTTCCTAATTATGAAGCGGGAAATTGGGGGCCGCAAGCGTCAGAAGATCTGCTCACAAAAGATGGAAGGCAATGGCGACTCATATAATACATCTAGTAAAGATCGAGTTTCATTACAAGTACAGCTGAATGGCCCCTTTATATTTTATTTTTAATAGCAATGAATTAAGACAATCTCTCGATCAAGAAGCGTGTCGTAAAAGGACAGGCCAGCACTGCCTTTCTTTGCTAACTAAACTCAATAAAAAGATCAATTAATATGAGAAAATTCTTTCTACTTTCCAGAGATGAAAGGTGGGCGATTACCGTCCCCGGTGACAAAAACCAAACAATCACCTTTGCAGTCAACCATTTCATCGACAGCGGAAAAATCGCCATTCAAGATCACGATCACTTCTATGTTGCACTCTCTGGTGGTTCAACACCCAAAGCGATCTTTGAAAAACTCTCCAAACCACCTTACTCAGAAATGCTTAATTGGAATAAAGTCTCCCTCTTCTGGTCCGATGAACGAAGCGTTTCTTCAACACACAAAGATAGCAATTACCACATGGCAATGGAATCCGGTCTAAAAAACCTCCTCATTCCCTTCGAGCAAATACACCGTATGATTGCCGAAACAAAGATTAAAGAAAATGCTGAGAAATACGAAGATCTCATTAAAAACACCCTTAAAGAAAAACCCTTTGATCTCATCATGCTCGGTATGGGACCAGATGGTCACACAGCCTCACTCTTTCCAAATACACTGGCTCTTAAAGAAAGAGAACGATGGGTCGTCTCCAATGAAGTCCCTCAAAAAAATACTACTCGTATGACGATGTCCTATCCTTGCATTAATAGCGCACAGAATATTGTTATCTACGTCATTGGGGATTCAAAAAAAAAGATGCTAGCCAGTCTGCTTCTCTCCAAAGAGCCCTCAAAAAGCCTTCCTATCTATAAAATAGGTACTCGAGAACATAAAGCCCTCTGGATTGTCGACGAGAATGCAGGACAAATCTTTCTCGAAGACGCTAAGCAAAAATAACCTTCCATGCTATACTTCTCCTATTATGTTAGTCCTAGGAATCGAATCTACATGCGATGAGATGGCTGCGTCAATCGTCAAAGATGGCACTCAAATTCTATCTAATAGCATTGCAACCCAAACCGAGATCCATAAACCGTATGGAGGAGTCTTTCCAGAGCTCGCATCCCGTAGCCATTCAGATTCCGTGATCCCAATCATTGATGATGCGATCAAAAATGCCAACATCAAACAAGCCGATATCGATCTAATTGCCGTGGCAAACGGCCCTGGTTTAATGGGAAGCCTTCTTATAGGGTTAAGTGCAGCAAAAGCTCTTGCCTATGCATGGGAAATCCCCTTCATCGGAGTCGATCATGTGGAAGCCCACATGTATGCACCGATGATGGGTCAAGAGCCCACCTTTCCTGCACTAGGTATCGTAATTTCTGGAGGACATACTTTTCTTGCTAAAATTACATCAATCGGTACATACGAAATCCTCAGTAGCACTGTTGACGATGCGATTGGCGAAGCTTTTGACAAAGTAGCACGCATGCTTAATCTGCCCTATCCAGGAGGTCCAGAAATCGAAAAAATCGCTAAACATGGCAACCCCAATCGTTATCCATTCAAAGCAGGCTATGTAAAACGAAACCCCCTGTCCTTCTCCTTTAGCGGGCTCAAAACAAACGTTCTCTATACCCTTCAAAAAAACCCATGCAAGCCTGAAGATATCGCAGCGAGCTTTCAAAAAACGGCCCTGATGGACATCGTTACAAAATCGCTTAAAATGTGTCATTTGTACAATCTACAATCAGTCTACATTGGTGGAGGTGTCTCTAATAATCAGAAGCTCAGGGAGTATTTCTCAGATTTCCCTCTCCCAATCTACTGGCCATCATATGGCTTATCACTCGATAATGCTGCCATGATTGCCGGCCTAGGATACCATCTCTACCGCAATAAACAGCATAGCGACCCCCTCGATTTAGTACCCTTTCCCCGTTTGATTCAAAAAAAAAACACCCTTAATTCTTGCCTTCCTCCTTTATAGGCTCTTGATACAATGACAAAGCAACGAGTGATCGGAAACTTTAAATCAGCACTTGACTCTTCAGTATGCTCAATTTGTTATAGATATGGTCACTGTTAAAACAGAAAACTTGATACGCCGTGTAACAGTCTTGATCACGCCACCTTTGCGGAAATTATGCTACAAATAAATCCAGAGACCTTTTCGATTCCATAAATTGTAGTCTTTTCTAGATCCTATGATAATCATCTTTTTCCTTATTAGACTTGAGTCTATTAACTCTCTGTTTGGAGGTAGTAAATGTATGTAGTCGGAATGGATTAAATGTCTAGATAAACAAAATAGGGCCTTGCCTTTTTGCATTCGCAATAAATAAAAATTGACCTAAAACCGAAGTGATATTGCAATAAAAACCACCTTGTTACGATTATCTATAATTAGAAATTCCCAATCCTTATTCTGGCGCAATCTTGTAGGTGAAGGTACAAAAAGAAGAGGGTTCAATCACAACAACCTCTCACGGGAGAACAGTGAAGGAAAGTAGATGAGTTTTTCCTTGTCATTTTTTGAAACCCTGTATTACCTTCTGTATATGACTTTGATATGCCCTACATCTTATACAATTACAGAACAAGAGTACACAACCTCAATATCTCAACTTGTAGGAGAGGTTAAAACTCTTAATCTCATGGTTTGCAGCGATTTTAAAAATGAATCTCCTCAAACCGCTCAACCTATTCTCCAACAGGTCATTGAAAAAATTCAAAAAATCAAGCTTAAAATAGATCTGGACTTGCTAACTTTAGACAAAAGTCATTGTCTCTGTTGTTATGCAAACAATCAGAAAATTTTTAGTACTATTCTTTCATTATTAGATACTGGAGTGACTGCATTAGGTGCAGCAATCGCATACACCGACGAGGACACCGTCTCGAATACTGTTGGAGTTGTATGCATCATTGCTGGTCAATTTCTCTCAAAATATAACGATGTTCTCTTAGAAAGATCCGAACAAATGCTTAGAAGAAAAACTGTATTGAAAGACCATTTATTAACCTGCGGTCTTTTACATCACACAGCAAGTGAAGCATATGAATTATGCTTAACCTTAGAAAAGGATGTTAAGGATGTTAATGAACACTGACCAGTACATGAACTGGATTCCTCAATGATTCATCTCTAATCATAATGGCGGTTTTTAGGTCTTGTACAAGCTTCATCGTATGTAATTACAATAGAAAAGCCCTTTCTGATACGCATCATTCACTACCAATAAACAGAAACCTCTCATTCAAAAAATATAAGACATCTGAGCTAGAATAACCTAGGACTGATCAGCCTAGAAACACGCAAGTTCTTTAGTTATCATCATACAGAGAACAATCACTTGGGCAACTGCCAAGTCCTAGAAGACACAATAGGCTCATGAACTATCCTTGAACTTAGAAAAGCAAAAGGTCTAATCATTCATCTACTGACACAGTCTATACTATTGCAAGCTAAAATAGCAGGAATGCATAAAATGTCCCCTCCCAATTTTTCTCTTATCAATAAAAATCCTTCAATCTAAAAGTCCTAAATTTTTAGATATATCATGCCTTTTAAGATAACACTTCAAAAAAAGACATGCCCCCTCTGTCAGCTAAAAATCCGAATTACTCTTTAAATAGGAACAAATACACCACATGATTTCCGGCTTAAAGCATCATCCCTACACCACCAAAAGCAGATCAATCTCCTCAAGATAGAACCCTCCCTCCGCTTAATTCAAATATTTACTTGTCATTTTTCCACGTCTTGTGTTAACGTTATTTTATGAACTTGATATGCCCCGCATCTTATAAAGTCACAACAGAAGACTACGCATCCACAATAGCCAAAGTTATAGGCGAAGCAAATATTCTGAAGGTCATGATTGACGAGGAATTAAGCCTAGAAGCTCTTGAAACGATCCAATCTGATCTGTCTGACACTATTTATAAAATACAAGAACTTCAAGATAATCTAGAGTTGGACTTATTAGATTTGGAAAAAAGCAGATTGTTCTGTTGTTCTGTAAATAACCAAAGAATTTTTAATATTACCAATTCCTTATTAGATACTGGATTGTTTATGATAGGAGGACTAGTAATATACAACACCGAAGAGGTTGTTTCAAAAGCTGCTGGAATTGTATTCGTATTGATTAGTCAAATGTTCTCAAAAGCTAATGATTTTCTTTCAAATAGATCCAAAGAATTGAGCAAAAGAAAAATGGCATTGAAAGATCGTTTATCTAGTTGTTCCTTTGTAAAAAGAACAATAAATGAGGCTAATGAATTGTGTTTAAGCTTGATAGAAAGTGCTCGTATTCAATGCCAAATAAATAACACAAATCAAATAAATAACCAAAATCAAGTAGGTGAGATAAATATGCCTCGCAATACGGTACATCTTCGTCCGAGAAGACAATCCGTTCCCTTTGTTCAACTAGAACCTACCTCAGAAATAAATAACCAAAATCAAGTAGGTGAGATAAATATGCCTCGCAATACGGTACATCTTCGTCCGAGAAGACAATCCGTTCCCTTTGTTCAACTAGAACCTACCTCAGAAATAAATAACCAAAATCAAGTAGGTGAGGTAAATATGCCTCGCAATACGGTACATCTTCATCCGAGAAGAAAATCCGCTCCCTTTGTTCAACTAGAACCTACCTCAGAAATAAATAACCAAAATCAAGTAGGTAAGATAAATATGCCTCGCAATAGGGCATATCTTCGTACGAGAAGAAAATCCGCTCCCTTTGTTCAAGTAGAACCTACCTCAGAAATAAATAACCAAAATCAAGTAGGTGAGATAAATATGCCTCGCCATAAGGCATATCTTCGTACGAGAAAAGGATCCCTTCCCATTTTTTCACAAGACCCTACCTCAGAAATAAATAACCCAGATCAAGTAGATGAGCTAAATATGCCTCGCCATAGGGGATATCTTCGTACGAGCAGAGGCCCCGGTCCCTTCTTGCAACCAGATCCTACCTCACAAATAAATGACCTAGATCAAGTAGATAAGCCAAAGATACCTCTCAATAAGAACGATTCTTGTAATAGAAATTTGCCACTTACGATCTCTAAAAACATAAACCTCTTACCACAGCAACCGGCCCCCATAAATAGTGAAAGAAAGGTCTTTTTATTCCGAGCTAAAGTACACAAGGCAATGAGACTAATGACGCTGACAAGTCCATTCGAGAGCCGTCATCAATTTAGATCAAAATTTCCACAGCAATCAGATAATTCCGATCAGCTAAATACATTAAAGACTCCTCTGCTTAGTGAAAAATCTCCTAGAAGAAAAACACGCCCTTTGAATCTGGTAATAAAACCTTCCTTACAAACAAATCCGCTAGATCAAATAATTAAGGGACACAGTCCTAGTCAAAATTCAATATCCAGCGAAAACAGAGATACGATTGATTGAGTAGAGAGGAGCAATATGGATCACCTCGATAACCCAAGACCTAAGTTCTATCTTTCAACAGGTAGCAAGGATTCAAAAAATATTCTCTTTCAATGTGTCTTTGATCAACCAAACCGCTTCAGTTTAAAAAAATCTAAACTCTAGGAAGTCTTTGAAAAAAACATTCTCAGAAGCCTAGCTCAAAGAGATTGCTTAACAGAACCCTTGTGAGAAATAATCCCCTATCCTACTGACCGGATCAACACTCAATCGGAGTAGATTCAGCAGCTAGTGCAAAGCAGGTTTATCTGTTGTTATGCAAACCATCGTAAATTCATTACAATGATCATTTCACTATTAGAGGATTAAATAGTTATATTTGGTGGAATAATACCATACCATAACAAAGAGAGCAATCTGCTAATGTCCGTTAAATACCTACTGAAAAAACCGTCTATTGCAAACTAAAACAGCAGAAGGGCATAACATATTCCCGTTCAGACTTTTTTATAATCAGTAAAAATTTTTTAATCTAAAAGTCCTAAATTTTTAAATGTAGGGGATTTTTTAGAATAATACTTCGCACAAAAACAGAGACCAAATCTCTGTAACCTTAACAGCACAATCAATCTTCCAAAAACTTTCTAAATCACCCTATTTAGAAATGATTGATTGAAACAAAGCATCCCTTGAATAAAGTACTTTCCCACTAGATAAAGGCAGTAAGTACCACATAACCATGAGATTAAGCCTGCTCTCCCCATCCTCTCCGCATCAATATACTATATGATCACCTGCTTTTATTACCCTCCCCCTGCTTAATTCAAATATTTACTTGTCATTTTTCCAAGTCTTGTGTTAACGTTATTTTATGAACATATTATGCCCTGCATCTCACTACATGACAATAGCAGAATACAGGAGAAACATATCTCTAGCTGAAGGTGAAGTACTAGCGGTTAATACGATATCTAACTGTAAATTAAACGACAGCTCTGTTGTAGAGCTATGCCATCAACTTCAAACTGTCATTACAACAATACAAGAACTTAAAGCCAACATAACCTTGGAATTAGAAGAATTAAACCAGAGTAACTTCTTCTGTTGTGTGGTTAACAACTCTAAATGTATTAGTATTTGCACTTCAATATTAGAGACTGGATTGATTACGACAGGTGGAATACTCGCATACCATGAGGGCGAGACATCTGCAACAATTCTTGGAATTACATGTATGATTCTTGGTCAAGTTCTTTCAAAAGCTAACGATTTACTTGCAGATAGGTCCGAACAAATGCGCAAAAGAGAGGATGCATTAAAAGAGCGCTTATTCAAGTGCGAACTCCTAGAAGACACAGCCAATGATGCAAAAGAGCGACTCTGGGCCGCAAACAATTCCAATACTGATGAAATACAGATGATATTGCAAAATAAAGTAGCAGGAATGAAAAATATTACCCTTCCAAATTTTTCTATAACGCACAGAAATTCCGTTACCTCTATAAATCAAAACGCTTCTGATCCCAGTCTTCATGGATTGTCCATGGTTTAGATCTACTCTAACTTTCATCATATAAAGGTAATAACCCCTTTAACTTATAAAGATACAATAAAAGAATACGCTCTATAAATAGATAAATTGTAGGTAAAAAGATATTTATATCCCACATAGTTCACTGACAATTAACCGATACATCTATTCAAAATAACCTAAAACCTCTTATTTATAAAACACAAGAACCTTGAAGTTCATTATTGAATAATCGATTAGTTAATATCCAATTCTTAGAAGACACAATAACTGAAGAGCATGAACTATCCTTAAATTTAAACAAGAACAGTTCTAATAATCCATTACACACACCTAATGAAACAACCCTTACTCTTTCATTATTGCCTGACTTGAATTTTCCTAGAGTCATACAACCAATTGTAATATTTTATATTAACTTTATTCTATGACCATTCTACGCCCCTTGTCTCATAATACTACAATAGAAGAATACAAAATAAAACTATCTAGAGTAATGGGTGAGGCTCTCTTACTTAATAATACAGCTTACAACCAATCCTCTATTTACAAGATTAAGGCCAATCTACAATGTGTCATTCAAAAAAATAACATAATTACAGATAAAATAACTTTGGATTTAGAAAAAGTAAGAAAAAGCAAGCTCCCCTGTCATCATCTAAACCACAGAAGAGAAGCTGCATTAGAAGAGATCTTAGTCAACTGCCGACGCCTAGAAGAGACAACGAATGAGGTTTCTAAACAACTCTTAACTTCAATTGCAAAGTACAATAAAAAAGATGCGCAAAATATCCCGTCCAGATTCTTTTCTGATCGATAAAAGCCTTCCAGTTCTGACTGCAATGCACCACTCTTCGGATCGATATGGTTTGATGGATACATGACTGTTGCCCTAATGACACTCCATCAAATTTAAAAAATCTCAACATCTGCAATGTAGGACATTTGTAAGAAAAGTACTGCCAGACGCCTGCCAGACCCCTATTCAGGAATGATACCTCACCCTACTACCCAGATCGACACTCAAGAGGAGTAGAGTTCCAGCAGCTGGTGCTAAAACAGGTTCCTCTGTTGTGATGCAACCCAGATTAAATGTGTTACGATAAGCACATTACTACTAGAAGAGTGGAATAATCAGATTCGATGATACCATAAAAGGGCAATGACATCACTTCAAAAACTCAGGATTGACTTATCGCGAGATCAGAATAAATGAACAAGAGAGAAATTACCCAGAACAAGGCCTTAATCAACTGCCAAACCCTAGAAAACACAGCGCATACAGCCCCTAAACTAATCTAAACCTTAAAAAAAGGACGTCCTAAATAATCTATTGTAAACTACAGTAGAAAGAATGAACAATATCCCGTCCAGATTTTCCTCTGATCGATAGAATTCCTCCAGTTCTTACTGCAATACATCCCTCTCCAAATCAATAATGGTCCAGTAATAAATCCCTTCTCAAAAACAGTTCTCAACAGAAGCCTCTGGAAACATTATAACGCTCTCACTATACCTAAATTCATTCCCCCACGGGAGTAGTAAAAAAAACTTTAATTTTCACTTGCATTTTTTAGAACCGTGTATTACTTTTGTCGTATGAACATTATATTTTCTTTAAATCATCAAACTACAACAAAAGAGTCCATATGAACGTTATATGCCCGTTAGCTCATAAAACTACAGTCGAAGCCTACAAAACCGAACTATCTAACGTTATGGGGCAGGTGGGTGTTCTTAATGATCTAATTTGCAGCGAAATATCAGAAAGCTCTGTTCTACAGGTTGAAAATGAGCTACGCGCTGTTATTAATAAAATCCAAAACATTAAAGCTAGATTAGAGGTGGACGTACAAAGCTTAAAAAAAAGTAATTTCCTCTGTTGTTATTTAGACCATCGCAGATTTGTCACTATTAGTACTTCATGCATAGAAACTGGAATGGTTATAGCAGGTGGAATAATCGCATATAATGACAATGACATCAGTTCAAAGGCTCTTGGAATTGCATGTCTGGTTATTGGTCAAGTGCTTTCAAAAGCTAACGATTACCTTGCAGATAGATCCAAACAAATGAGCAAGAGAGAGACTGGTTTGAAAGAGCGCCTAATCAACGCCCAACTCCTAGAAGACTCAACAAATGAGGCGTTGAAGCTACTTAGAAAATCATTATCTAACCAGTCTTTGAATAGATTAAGCATATCTAATGACACAAGAAGTCTATTTAAATATAAACTAGATCATCTGAGAGAACTATCCCAGACAGATTTTACTGCAGTCGATTCGAATCCTGCAGGTGTTATTGAAGGCTCTTCCTCTTCGGATCAACCTGAGGTCATGAGTGCATGATCGTTACCCTAATTGCACTCTATCAAATTAAAAAAATCTAAACATCCTAAATGTCAGGCTTCTGTGAAAATCACATTTCCAGAAGCTTGGTTTAAAGAGATTTTTTCATAGAACCCTCTTAAAAAATGATACCCCACCCTACTGACCGGATCAACACTCAGTGTATGCCGTTTCTAGTGACATTCCCTCCTCTACTAAACTCTCGATCTAATTCTATATCTATCCACATGCGCAATATTCCTAAATTTGAATAATCCCTCCTTTCCCACTATTTCTAACCATCATTTTCTAATCATCATTTTTCACAGAAGAGTCAAAGAACCTTTAATTTTTCCTGAACTTTTTTTGAATTCCTCTATAACTTTGTTATATAAATATTATATTTCCTTTAAATCATCAACCTACAACAAAAAAGTACATATGAATATTATCTGTCCCTTAGCTCATAAAACTACAGTACACGAATACAAAAACGAAATATCTAGGATTACTGAGGAAATAACCCTTATTCATCATACAGCTCAATTTGACTTAAGCTCAGACTCTATTCAGAAGATGCAAACTAATCTAGAAGCTAGCATTGCACAGATACAAGGGATTAAAGCTAGACTCACATTGGATTTAGAAGCCTTAGCCACAAGCAGATTACTCTGTGGCCATGTAGATCATAGTAGCTTTTTGACTATGAGCTCTTCACTCATAGAACACGGAATGATTATGGCAGCTGCGGTACTCATATGCACTGAGGATGCTATCTATTTAAAAGCTCTTGGAATTACATGTCTGATTGCTAGCCAACTTCTTCCAAAAGCTATCGATGACTTGGCAGATAGATTAGAACAAATGAGCACGAGAGAGACTGCATTACATCGAAAACGTGACAAAGAGCGCATTTTTCCCACTCTCTCACTCAGAAAACCCGGATATTAGAGAGCTCTTAATCCTGAAGGCACAAGAGCTGAAAACAGTAGCCCATCCAGATTTTATTCTAAGCGATAAGATGCAAGAGGTGAAAATAGCACCCCATCCAGTTCTAATCAACCTTTCGATCAGCTCACATGTCAGCAACTGAAGCATTGAAACTCCTCTCAAGCTCATCCTCCCACACTTCTCTTAATCTGTTAGACATCCCTAATGAAACAAACAGTCTATTTAAACATCAACTAAATAATCTGAAGACACTATCCCAGACAGATTTTACTGCAGTCGATTCGAAGCCTGCAGGTGTTATTGGAGGAGCTTCCTTTTCGGGTTAAAATGAGGTCATGAGTGCATGATCGTTAGCCTAATTGCACTCTATCAAATTTAAAACATCTAAACATTCTAAATGTCAGGCTTCTGTGAAAGTCACACTTCCAGAAGCTTGGTTTAAAGAGATTTTTTCATAAAATCCTCTTAAAAAATAATACCCCATCCTACTGCCCGGATCAACACTCAGTGTATGCCGTTTCTAGTGACATTCTCTTCTCTACTAAAATCTCAATCTAATTCTATGTCTATCCACATGTGCAATGTTCCTAAATTTGAATAATCCCTCCTTTCCCACTATTTCTAACCATCATTTTTCCCAGAGTAGTAAAAAAAACTTTAATTTCCTTGCCTTTTTTGAGCTCTTCTATTAACTTTGTTATATGAATAGTATATTTCCTTTAAATCATCAACCTACAACAAAAGAGTACATATGAATATTATCTGTCCCTTAGCTCATAAAACTACAATGCAGGAATACAAAAACGAAGTATCTGGGATTACTGGGGCAATAACCTTCATTAATCATACAGCTCTATTTGACTTAAGCTCAGACTCTATTCAGACGATGCAAACTAATCTAGAAGCTAGCATTGCAGAAATACAAAAGATTAAAGCTAGACTCACATTGGATTTAGAAGCCTTAGAAACAAGCAGATTCCTCTGTTGCCATGTAGATCATAGTAGATTTTTTACTATTAGCTCTTCATTGATAGAAAGCGGAATGATTATGGCAGCTGGGGTACTCACATACACTGAGGATAATCCCTATTTAAAAGCTCTTGGAATTACATGTCTGGTTGCTAGTCAACTGCTTTCAAAAACTAACGATTACTTTGCAGATAGATCAGAACAAATGAGCACGAGAGAGGCTGCATTAAAAAATCGATTACTCAACTGCAAACTCATCGAAAGCACAGCAAAGAACGCAGCTTTCCTACTCTCTCACCCAGAACATGAGGGTGTTATAGATCTCTTAACCCAGACGGCACAAGAGCTGAAAACAGTATCCGATCCAGATTTTGTTCTAAGCAAGGAGATACAAAAGGTGGAAATAGAACCCCTTCCAGATTCTAATCAACCTGTAGTTCTTCTTAGCAGTAGGCCCTCTAGCAATGCACACCTACAGCCCTTTACTAACCATTATTTCATGTTCGATCAGCTCGAGTAGGTGCATGATCGTTACCCTAATTACAATCAAGTTTAAACAGTCTAAACATCTTAAATGTAAGGCTTCTGTAAGAAGAACACTTTCGGAAGCCAGAATTAAAGGAATTGTTCCACAGAATCTTCTTCGAACAATGATAGAGCACTCTACTTCCTAAATCAACATCTAGCAGCTAAGGGATTAAAGCTAGACTCACATTGGATTTAGAAGCCTTAGCCACAAGCAGATTACTCTGTGGCCATGTAGATCATAGTAGCTTTTTGACTATGAGCTCTTCACTAATAGAACACGGAATGATTATGGCAGCTGCGGTACTCATATGCACTGAGGATGCTATCTATTTAAAAGCTCTTGGAATTACATGTCTGATTGCTAGCCAACTTCTTCCAAAAGCTATCGATGACTTGGCAGATAGATTAGAACAAATGAGCACGAGAGAGACTGCATTACATCGAAAACGTGACAAAGAGCGCATTTTTCCCACTCTCTCACTCAGAAAACCCGGATATTAGAGAGCTCTTAATCCTGAAGGCACAAGAGCTGAAAACAGTAGCCCATCCAGATTTTATTCTAAGCGATAAGATGCAAGAGGTGAAAATAGCACCCCATCCAGTTCTAATCAACCTTTCGATCAGCTCACATGTCAGCAACTGAAGCATTGAAACTCCTCTCAAGCTCATCCTCCCACACTTCTCTTAATCTGTTAGACATCCCTAATGAAACAAACAGTCTATTTAAACATCAACTAAATAATCTGAAGACACTATCCCAGACAGATTTTACTGCAGTCGATTCGAAGCCTGCAGGTGTTATTGGAGGAGCTTCCTTTTCGGGTTAAAATGAGGTCATGAGTGCATGATCGTTAGCCTAATTGCACTCTATCAAATTTAAAACATCTAAACATTCTAAATGTCAGGCTTCTGTGAAAGTCACACTTCCAGAAGCTTGGTTTAAAGAGATTTTTTCATAAAATCCTCTTAAAAAATAATACCCCATCCTACTGCCCGGATCAACACTCAGTGTATTCCGTTTCTAGTGACATTCTCTTCTCTACTAAAATCTCAATCTAATTCTATGTCTATCCACATGTGCAATGTTCCTAAATTTGAATAATCCCTCCTTTCCCACTATTTCTAACCATCATTTTTCCCAGAGTAGTAAAAAAAACTTTAATCTCATTGCCTTTTTTGAGCTCTTCTATTAACTTTGTTATATGAATAGTATATTTCCTTTAAATCATCAACCTACAACAAAAGAGTACATATGAATATTATCTGTCCCTTAGCTCATAAAACTACAATGCAGGAATACAAAAACGAAGTATCTGGGATTACTGGGGCAATAACCTTCATTAATCATACAGCTCTATTTGACTTAAGCTCAGACTCTATTCAGACGATGCAAACTAATCTAGAAGCTAGCATTGCAGAAATACAAAAGATTAAAGCTAGACTCACATTGGATTTAGAAGCCTTAGAAACAAGCAGATTCCTCTGTTGCCATGTAGATCATAATAGATTTTTTACTATTAGCTCTTCATTGATAGAAAGCGGAATGATTATGGCAGCTGGGGTACTCACATACACTGAGGATAATCCCTATTTAAAAGCTCTTGGAATTACATGTCTGGTTGCTAGTCAACTGCTTTCAAAAACTAACGATTACTTTGCAGATAGATCAGAACAAATGAGCACGAGAGAGGCTGCATTAAAAAATCGATTACTCAACTGCAAACTCATCGAAAGCACAGCAAAGAACGCAGCTTTCCTACTCTCTCACCCAGAACATGAGGGTGTTATAGATCTCTTAACCCAGACGGCACAAGAGCTGAAAACAGTATCCGATCCAGATTTTGTTCTAAGCAAGGTGATACAAAAGGTGAAAATAGCAAATCAACCTGTAGATCCTCTTAGCAGACAGCCCTCTACTAACCATTATTTCATGCTCAATCAGGTCGACGGGGCGCTTGACAGCTCTTGGAGTTACATGCCTGGTTTCTAGTCAACTGCTTTCAAAAACTAACGATTACTTTGCAGATAGATCAGAACAAATGAGCACGAGAGAGGCTGCATTAAAAAATCGATTACTCAACTGCAAACTCATCGAACGCACAGCAAAGAACGCAGCTTCCCTACTCTCTCACCCAAAACATGAGGGTGTTATAGATCTCTTAACCCAGACGGCACAAGAGCTGAAAACAGTATCCGATCCAGATTTTGTTCTAAGCAAGGCGATACAAAAGGTGAAAATAGCACCCCATCCAGATTCTAATCAACCTGTAGATCTTCTTAGCAGACAGCCCTCTACTAACCATTATTTCATGCTCGATCAGGTCGACTGGGTGCATGATCGTTACCCTAATTACAATCAAGTTTAAACAGTCTAAACATCTTAAATGTAAGGCTTCTGTAAGAAGAACACTTTCGGAAGCCAGAATTAAAGGAATTGTTCCACAGAATCTTCTTCGAACAATGATAGAGCACTCTACTTCCTAAATCAACATCTAGCGGCTTCTGTTGCAAGTGAAAAAATCTCCTCTACTAAAGTTCTCGCTCTAATTCTATTGATATCCACATGCGGAATCTTCCGACACTTAAACAACGCTTTCTATTCTATTATTCCTTACCTAATGTGTCCTACTAGAGTCATACAAAATTCTGATTTTTCCTTACAATTTTTTCATCCCTCACTCTAAAATAGTATGGTGTCTTTTTAGATAACGCTTTGAGCACAAAAATACTGCACGATCTAGCGGTTAAAAACCCCAAAGAGATCTGTAAAAACTCCCTAAACCATCCACTGATCAATAATCGATGAGAACAAAGTCTCCCTCTTATAGCCTGATGAACGAAGATTTTTTCAGTAGGGAATTCGATGACCAGGTAACCATGCAGTCAATCCTAAAAACATCCCCTGACACGACATACTCACTAGCCTAACCTACTATTCCTACCAGAATTAAAAGCAAAGCAATCTTCTCGAAAGAGCTCTCTTTTCTCATTTAATTCAAATTTTTTATCGTCATTTCTTAGAGTCTTGTGTTACCATCATAGATATGAATGTAATATGCCCTAGATCTTATAACACTACAGCCCAAGAATACCAAAACTCAATATCTACAGTTGTAGGTGAAGTCACCGTTCTTAATAAAATGGTCCAGATAAAATTAAGTGCATCATCTCTTAAAAACATTCAACCTATTCTAAAGAAGACCATTGAAAAAATAGAAAAAATTCAATCTGCAATTAACTTTGACTTATTAGAGTTAAAAAAAAGCACCTTATTCTGTTGTTATGTAAACAACCAAAGATGCTTAAGTACTGCCATTTCAGTCTTAAATACTGGAATGATTGTGTCAGGTGGAATCATAGCATACAACTCCCAAGAGCTTGCTTCAAAGACTCTGGGAGTTGTATGCATCGTAATTGGTCAACTGTTCTCAAAAGCTAAAAATCACCTTGTATATCAAACCAAACAAGCACTTAAGAGAGAACTTGGATTGAAAGAACGTCTATGTAACTGCGAACTTCTCAAGGAGATAGCCAGTGAGGCCTATGAATTATCCCTAATCTTAGAAAATGCATCTAATGAGACATTACAAACAGAAGAGTTAGTAAGTTTACCTATTTACAATAGCCCCTCTCAACACCCAGACACCAGTAGAGCAGACCGTCCATCGAAACAACACCCCCCTCAAGAAGCAAGCGATGACACGCCTCAACATTCAAAAATCAGTGAAAATAGAAGTACTAAGCTGTTACAAGAGAAAATAACACAGATAGCACACCTAGTAGATCAAGTACACACACTCGAAAAGAAAACCCTCTCTAGGAAGACTTCTTCGTTACAAGGGGACGAACTAGATGGGCTAAATGAACCACACGAAGCAGATGAGCTAGACGGAATAGGTGAGTTAGATAGCACGTCTCAACATCCAAAAGCCAGTAGGAATAGAACAGTCTATCTCTTGCAGGCTAAAATAGCAAAGATGCAAGAAATGACCGACAAAAATTTTTCTCTAACCAAACTAAGCTCTTGATTATAAAATACTTAACTTTAAAACATCATAGGGAAAGCTCTCTTAAAAACCTGAATGAGTAAGCTTCCTGGCTCAAAAAAATTCTCCAACAGCTATCTCGTGAACACATATAACTGATTAATTTGAGCTAAAAACTTTTTTTCCTTTGACCGTAGCTAGTTTTTCCATCCACAAACCCAAAGAAAAGGAGAGCTGGCCAAAGGAATTAGAGCCCTTTTCATAGAAAAATTTCCTAGACTCAATCTCTAACTAATGATCTAACCTCCACCTGAACGGACTCCTCAGGCCATGGTCTAGAGAACAAGGGGAATACTTTACCCTTGTTTTTTGTAAATTACCTACTATAATGGCAGGAAAATTGCAACAATAGGTTTATTGCTATGGCTAAAAAGGGCGCTCGCGAAACAATCAAACTGAAGAGTACTGAAAGCTCGGAATGTTATTGGACGGTAAAAAGTAAGAGAAATACGACTGAACGTCTAGAACTGAGGAAATTTGATCGTAAACTTCGCAAACATGTCACTTTTAAAGAAGCAAAATAGACTTCACTTTTAACCTCTGACCCCTTTATTCTTGGGTCATGTTTGAATTCTCTATTGCTAAAAAATATCTCATTCCGCGAAAAAAACAGCTGTCCATGTCGCTCATCGCCCTGATGTCTGTTGGAGTCATCTCTCTTGTTGTATGGCTCGTGCTTGTTTTTTTGTCGGTAACGGATGGTATTGAAAAAAACTGGAAACAAAAGCTAACATCTTTAAATGCCCCCATCCGAATAACCCCCACTGATCAATATTATAACTCTTACTACTATCAGATCGATAGCATTAGTTATAAATCTAACTATACTTATAAGAACATCTCTGAAAAATTAGTTGCTAAGGCTTCAAATCCCTACTCTGAAGAACAAGATATGGAAATCCCAATGCATTGGGAGATTTCTTCGCAATCGAATGATTTGGTAAAAGACCTGTTTACCTTAATTGGTGATTTAAAAGTGAAGCATCCAGATGTGATAGCTCAAGATTATGAAATGGGCGGTGCGCTGATGCGACTCAGGCTCATTCGGCCGAGTACGACATCGATGGTACACTTTGGAGGCAATCAACAGAGTTTTTTAACACAGATCTCTTATATTAGCTCATTTTCAGATCAGAGCCCCTATACACACTCTCTTTTAATGCCACCAAGCTGTAATGACCTTAACCATTTGTTCTATTTAGCTTCACTCTCGAGTTCTGAAGCCACTCTTGATGAGCCTGACTGCGTAAGACATATGGATACAGAGGGTTTCCAGCAACGGTTACAGGCGCTTGTTGAAAATAGCACGATTGAACGAATACAACCAACTGAAGCTCAATGGCAATTTCCTATTCATTTATTTCCGAAAACACACAATTTAATAGCTTTTGCTTGTTTTCAAAAGGGTAGGATCTCTCATTTCCTTCTTCCGTCTGATAAAAGAGCGCAGTGCCCTAAAAATTTAATACAAGGCTCTTTGCTCTATGAAAATGGGTCACTTCAATTTAGAGCGGCTGGTGAAGAATATCACCTTGCACAGACCACTCCAATTTACTGCAATGACCTGAGGGAGTTTAATGTCACGCTGATTAAGTCTTTAACTCCCAGAGCCAAAAGACTGTCTGATTTACAGTTTATGATGATGACAGAGATACAGGGTCTGAAAATTGAAGGGAATATTCCCTGGGTTAATATGGAGATTACCAAGGCCCATATGACAACCCATTTCGAATCGAAGCCTCAACGACCTCCCCCTTGGTCTTATGCAGTCAATAATACCTATTATCTTGCAGAGAATGAAGATAATGCTTATGGAGTCGTTCTTCCTCAGACTTTTCAAGATAGTGGTGTGAAGATTGGGGATCAGGGTTATCTGTCTTATGGCTCTGCAACAGCCAGTTCTATGCAAGAGCAACGTTTACCGATCTATGTGGGTGGTTTCTACGATCCAGGCATTATGGCCATTGGAGCAAAATTCATTTTGGCACCGATGCATGTCGTTCATGACATCAATTTGGCATCAAATACTTTTTCTATTGATCAAAACCAATCCAATGGAATCAATGTATGGTTTAAGGACATTAATGAGACTAAGGCCATTGCCTACGAATTGAAACATATGCTAGACGAAAAAGGTCTTACCTCGTTTTGGAATGTCACGACATTTCACGAATATGATTTTTCCAGGGACCTCCTACAACAATTCCAAAGTGATAAATATTTGTTTAGCTTAATTGCAATGATCATTTTAACGGTAGCCTGTTGCAATATTATTTCTCTGCTAGTGCTTCTTGTAAACGATAAAAAGCATGAGATTGGAATCTTACAATCGATGGGAGCAAAGCGTATGAGTATCGCAATGGTCTTTGCACTATGTGGAGGCATCATGGGTATTGTAAGCACACTCATTGGAACAGTCGCGGCGATCATTACTCTACATAATATTGATGCTTTGGTAGGGATATTGAGTTTTCTTCAGGGTCATGAGGCGTTTAATCCCATGTTCTATGGCCATTCGCTACCGAGTCATCTCAGCTCAAGCGCTCTAAAATTTATTTTAATTAGCACTCCAATCATCTCTATTATCGCGGGTCTATTCCCTGCAATTAAGGCATGTAAACTAGAACCTGCTACAATATTAAGGATTGAATAATGATTACGATCAAAGCAAAAAATCTATCCAAGGTTTATGAGGAGCCCAATCGATTTTCTGTGATCAACAACGTCTCTTTAGAAGCTAACTCCGGTGAATCAATTGCAATCATTGGTCCATCTGGCGTGGGTAAGAGTACTTTTTTAAACCTGCTTGGTACACTTGATACACCCGATTCAGGCACGCTTGAAATCGCTGGAAAAATAGTCACCTCTGGGAATTATTCTTTAGTACGCAATCGCCATATTGGATTCATTTTTCAAACGTTTAATCTGCTTCATGAATATACGGCTCTAGAAAATGTACTGCTGCCCGCTAAGATCGGGCGGAAAACCGTCTCTAGAAGACACGGTATGGAGCTCTTAAAGCAAGTTAACCTTGAAGATCGGGCTGACTTTTTGGTAAAGTTGCTTTCGGGTGGAGAAAAGCAACGGGTGGCAATTGCTAGGGCACTATGTAATAATCCTGATCTTATTCTAGCGGATGAGCCCACAGGTAATCTCGATGATGAGAACTCTAGAATGATCCACAACCTACTGATCGATTGCACCAAAAAATATCAGAAAACACTCATTGTCGTTACTCATAATGAAGAATTTGCTAAGCTTTGTAACCGTGTCTACCTTTTAAAAAATGGAACCTTAAAATGAAAGCTTTAGTCATTGGTATGGGTTATGTTGGGCTTGTTACGGCTACATCTTTTGCAGAAATGGGCCATCATATAATCTGTTTAGACACCGATGCAAAAAAAATCTCACAACTTCAAAAGGGCATATTACCCTACTATGAACCAGGACTTGAAGAACTCGTTATACGCAACTTAAAGGAAAACCGCTTGCTCTTTACAACACAATATCAAGATGCTGAGGTTTGCTTTATTACGGTTTCTACCCCTGAGAATGAGAATGGTTCTGCCAATTTACGCCATGTCAAGGATGTGGCAATGGAGATTGGAAAGAACATAAAAAACCCAATGGTGATTGTGAATAAATCCACGGTGCCTCCAGGCACTGCGCATACTGTCAAGTCTCTCATTACAAAGCAGCTTGCCCAACGGAATGTTCATATCAAGTTTGAGGTTATTTCCAATCCAGAATTCTTAAAAGAAGGATCGGCAATCCAAGATTGTATGAAACCAGAGAGAATTATCATTGGATCTGATTCGGAGTCTGCAACAAAAAAACTAAAGACTCTCTATTCAAGTTTTACATTGAATCACGATCGAATCATTGTAATGGACGTCCTTTCTGCGGAGATGACCAAGTATGCAGCAAATGCGATGCTTGCAACACGTATTTCTTTTATGAATGAGCTGTCTCATCTTTGTGAAAAAGTCGGTGCAGACATTCGTAAAGTCCGGGTGGGAATCGGTTCAGATAGTCGAATTGGCTACGACTTTCTCTATGCAGGTGTGGGCTATGGAGGATCATGTTTTCCGAAAGATATCCGCGCAATGCGTGCGCTAGCACATGAAAAAAAATGCACCACAACCCTCTTAGAAGCGATTGAAAGCATCAATGAAAGTCAAAAACTACGATTTTTGAAAACAATAGAAAGCTGCTTTGAACAATATGGAGGTCTCAGGAATAAATCCGTTGCTGTTTGGGGACTGTCGTTTAAACCCAATACCGATGACATGCGCGAAGCGCCCTCTCTGACCATTATCAACTTTCTGCTCGATCAGCGGGTGCGCATCAAAGTATACGACCCAATTGCCATGAAAAATGCTCATTTAGTATTACCTGAGTGTGACTATATCCAGTTCTGTGACAGTGAATATAAAGCTGCTCAAGGTGTCGATGCAATCATCCTCATAACCGAATGGAAGCAGTTTCGTTTTGTCGATTTGAAAAAGATCAAAAAGGATATGCCCGGCAAACTGTTCTTTGATGGACGCAATCAATACCAACCTGAGAAAATGCTAGAGTATGGATTTGATTACCAAGCGATTGGAACTCCTCAAATCCCTTTAAAGGATCTTCAACCCCCCCCTTTTTCTGTCTAAAAATAAGGCGTATATGAAGCATAAGATGATTGAAAACCGTTTAGATGCTTTGGTTAAAGAAGGCGACGCTCTTCATGCGCAACTCTTTCAAGCGGCTCGTTATTCCCTTCTACTCCCTGGAAAAAGGATGCGCCCCCTCCTTCTACTGACACTCCTTGAGACATATGGAATCCCCATTAAAAAAGGTCTCGATCCCGCATGTGCCATTGAAATGATCCATACCTATTCGCTCATCCACGATGACCTTCCCTGCATCGACAACGATGATCTTAGACGAGGAAAACCAACACTGCATAAAGTATATAATGAAGCTCACGCTATCCTCACTGGTGATTACCTGCTAACATATTCTTTTGAAGTCCTTGCTAATAGCCCTCATCTCACTGCAGAACAAAAAATTGAATGTATAAAAATCCTCGCAAATCGTTCGGGTGGTGATGGGATGATCGGTGGACAAGTGAGCGATATTGCTTTCTGCGAAAAACCGATCGGGTGGGAAGTCCTTGAAGAAATACATCTGCGTAAAACAGCTGCCTTAATCTCTGCAAGCCTCGAAATAGGAGGGATCATCGCTGGTGTAAATACCAAAGATACTGAACTGTTAAAAGCATGTGGCAATCGCATCGGTCTCGCGTTTCAAATCATCGATGATATTCTTGATGTTACTGGTAGTGAAGCCCAGATCGGCAAACCGATCGGATCAGACGCCGCTAATGATAAAACAACCTCTGTCGTTCTTCTATCGATTCCAAAAGCCCAGAAGATGGCAAATGCACTGTTAGCATCAGCTAAAGAGATATTAGCTTCATTGATGCATTCCTCATCCCCTCTTGATCTACTCATCACTCAATGCATCCAAAGGGACTATTAAGTTGCATCTTTGCTAAAAAAAAGCTAGTTTCCTTAACAAAATGAAAAATAATCATATGTGCTACTCTTTCTTTAAGCGAGCGTTTGATATCACACTTAGCTTATGCGTTCTTACAATTGGATTCCCTGTGTTTGTTTTCATTAGCCTCATGATTAAATGCACCTCCCCTGGCCCCCTTTTCTATGTAGGTAGACGGATGGGGAAAAATTTTACTGCAATCCGTTCAGTAAAGTTTCGCTCAATGCATGTCGATGCAGATCTACAACTAAAAACATTACTGAATAATAATCCTGAGATGCAAAAAGAGTGGAACCAATTTCAAAAAATCAAACAAGATCCACGCATATTTCCATTCGGTAGAATTCTTAGAAAAACCTCACTCGATGAGCTCCCAGGTTTTTGGAATGTCCTTATTGGCGATATCAGCGTCGTTGGCCCAAGACCCTATTTTTTAATCGAGTCCGTCAATCATACGATGACCCATTCAAATATCCTCGGCATCCATGCGCATAAAATTCTCTCGGTAAAACCAGGGATGACCGGTCTTTGGCAAGTCTCTGGAAGGAACAGCCTATCGTTTAAAAAACGCTTGATTCTTGATACGTATTATATTAAAAACCGTTCATTCCTTTATGACATCTATATTATTATGAAGACACTTCCCGTGTTCTTCTTTTCTAAAGGAGCTTACTAATAAATGCGATTTCCACATTTGCAAATATCTCACAGCAAAAGCCTTCTACTTCTGATAACGGAAGGATTTAAATCGTGATTAATAAAATACCTCTGACTATTTTCTTTCTCTTAGCGCTAATTTGTGCCCTGTTCTATACTGTTTTTTTACCAAAAGTGCATATTCTTCCGTTTGCACCATTTATACCCATCGTTGTATCCCGTCACTCTCTGATTAAATCTCTTTGGCTGGCTTTCTTTGTCGGATTATGTATGGATCTTCTGACATCCCAGGTGTCGCTTGGTCTCTATAGTGTGTGTTTCACACTATCAACAGCTGTGCTCTATCATAATAAACGGTATTTCTTTATGAACCACCTGATAGGTCTCCCCGCTTTCACAGTCCTCTTTTCCCTTATTTCAACAACTATTCATCTTATTTTACTCTCTATTTTGGGGAAGTTAATAGCCATCTCTGCCTATAGCCTTTTTTCTGATGTTTTGATAATGCCTATTATCGATGGCATATATGCTTTTTTATGGTTTAATTGCCCTATATTCATGTATTATCATATTAAAAGAACTAAGCCCCATCTCCTATTATACAAAAAGTTATTCAGACGTCATGGATCTTAAATTTTCAAACTATACTAATCTAGCAATCAGTGCGGCCACAGGCGCAGGAAAGATCCTGAAAGACTCCTTCGGAAAGAGCCATACGATCAAAACAAAAGAAGGTCGCCATAATTTGGTAACGGAATCCGATACTGCATGCGAAGCTCTAATCCTCTCTCACATTAAAATGGAATATCCAAATCATAATTTTCTAGCTGAAGAGAGTGGTGTATCCATTAAATCTGAATCTGAGTTTTTATGGGTGATCGACCCTCTCGATGGCACCGTGAATTTTGCGCACCATATCCCGATGTTTGCAGTGAGCATTGCATGCGTAAAAAAAGGCCAAGTCATCAGCGGTGTGATCTTGCATCCCCTGCTTAATGAACTCTTCGTCGCAGAGAAGGGAAACGGGGCCTATCTTAATGGTGTCAAAATAACCGTTACAGAGACAAAGGAACTAGATAAAGCCATTTTATCAACGGGATTCCCCTACAATGCGTTTGAGGACCCACACAAATGTATCGAGCTCTTTACCCATTTTATAAAAGAAGGACTACCCATCCGCCGTATCGGATCAGCAGCTCTTGATCTGGCCTATCTCGCTTCCGGTCGCTACGATGCCTTTTGGGAAGTCTCACTACAAGCTTGGGATTTTGCAGCCGGTATGTTGCTGATTCAGGAAGCTGGTGGAACATGTTCTTCGTTTGATGGCAATGCACTTTCACTCAAAGAAAGCCCGATACTCGCTTCAAATACCCATTTACATGAATCTATGATACACCACATAAAATCAATATGATTATTGACGGAAAAAAAATTGCAGCTAGCATTAGACAGGAAATTCGGGGAAAAGTAGAAAAACTCTCTGGTAGAAAACCAGGCCTAGCATTTATTCTCGTAGGGAATGATCTCGCATCTCAAGCTTATGTACGTATGAAAAAGAAAGGGTGCCAGGAAGTAGGGTTCTACTCTGAAACGATTGAACTTGCTCAAAATGTCACAGAGCAAATCCTCTTAAAAGAACTTGAGAGGCTTGCTTACGATGATACAATCGATGGGATTCTCGTTCAGCAACCTCTACCCACTCAGATTTCTACACAAAAAATTGTGCTAGCAACGCCTCCAGAAAAAGATGTTGATGGCTTCCATCCCATAAATATCGGAAAAATGCTTCTAGGAGAGTCCGGTGGATTACACTCCTGCACCCCTTTAGGTATCATCACTCTTTTAGAAAAAGTGAACATCCCTATTTCAGGAAAACACGTGGTAATCCTGGGAAGGAGTAATATTGTTGGAAAACCCCTTGCTGCGCTCCTAATGCAAAAAACTACCAATGCCAATGCCACTGTCACTGTTGTACATAGCGCTACTAAAAATTTAAAGAACTTGTGCAAAACAGCAGATGTTTTGATTGCAGCGATTGGCAAGGCTGGTTTTGTCACTGCAGATATGGTCAAGAAAGGGGCAATTGTCATTGATGTAGGAATCAATCGAGGAGAAGATAACAAGATCGTTGGTGATGTGAATTTTGAAAGTGTGGAACCTGTTGCTTCGCAAATCACTCCTGTTCCAGGAGGCGTTGGTCCCATGACGATTGCCATGCTACTTTCTAATACCTTACTGAGTTATGAACGATGCATCGCAGCTTCAAATATAGCGCAAAAGCGATAGTAACCCATTTGCATCAAGTCTCTACGGAAATACCCTGCTATATTTAGGACTGACCTTATAATTCGTTCAAAGATTCCACTATCTTTTCAGCGCAATGAATAACAAAATCAAACCTCTACAGATTGCGAGCTCGTAAAATATCAGCAATAACCTCCATCTGGAGATCTACTGAGATAGGCTGTTCAGACAGTATTTCTAAATCGTGATTGTCAAAAATATGCATACCAGGATGCTTTTGATTCCAAAACGTTAAAACGTCATCTCTTTTGTGAATCAAATAAAGAATTTGAGGATAAAATAAACGCATCATCGCATTCATCCATTGATTCGTCGGCCATGAAGGATACGCGTGACCTATTTTGATGTACTCCATCATATGAGCTACTTCAACAGCTGTGTACCAATCTTCTCCAGTCACCCACTGATTTGTTGTAAATAGACTAATAGCATTGCCACTATCATTCATAGAAATAGCGATGATATGTGCGTAAGGAAGTGTAATCGGCGAAGTAGATAGAGTGACTGTTTTTGGCATCCCATTTCGATGAAGAAAGACGTGAAAATGACCATGCTCTCCTTCTCGGTGTCTATGATAATAGTACTGAGAATAGGTTTCAGGATCGATAATATCATTTTGAGGATAGTGTTTGAATTTATCCAAAGGTCCCTGCTGGCGAATAACCTCCTTGATAACATTCGTTCCTGTCTTATCGAGAATTCCCTCCCATCTAAGAATCTCTTCCCCTGCGATCTGCATATCGATTAGTCTACTGGTTGATAGATAACAGAGTAAATTATATACAAATTCCTTATTAATAACGTCAGGCTGAGAGACAACCTCTATCTTATTGACCTGTTTGTCATGAAATCCCCACTTATATCCGTAAAATACAACCGAGAAAGTCAAAATAACAAGGGTTATGACTCTAAGATGATTTTTCATATGAAGCCGTGTTTGCTATTATCACCCCAATGAATTACAATTGAACCTTACCCTATTAGTAAAAAAAAAATCATTTTGAACAAAGAAAAATATTTAAAATCTTACATTGGTAGTATCCATGTTCACCCTCGCGGATTTGCTTTTGTCACCGTAGAAAACCCAAATATTACTCAAGACGTCTTCATTCCTAAACATCTGACAAAAGGAGCGATGTGTGGTGATAAGGTAGAAATCTCCGTTACTCCGAGCTCGAAAAAAAATAAAGGGCCCGAAGGCAGCGTTCTTTGTATTATCGAGCGATCTCAATCAGAACTCATAGGAGTTGTCATCTCCATCGAAAAAAACAAGCAGATCACTGCTTACGTTCATTCACTAGGTCCTAAACGAAAAATTCTTCTCGAAATCGATAATACTTCTGAATATAATATTGGTGACCGCATTCTCATGAAAATTCTTGTTTGGGGCGACGAAACCAGCTCTCTCGTTTGCAAACCCTTGGGGCAAATGGGCTCTATAAAGAATCCATCCATCGATATTCCCGCTGCCATCAAGGAATTCAACCTCAGAGATTCCTTCCCCAAGGATGTCATTAAAGAAGCTAAATCTTTTGGAACACGTGTATCGGATAAAGACCTTCAAGATAGGGAGGATTTTACAGCACTTGAATGCTTTACCATCGATCCCGATACTGCCAAAGACTTTGATGATGCCCTTTCGATTACGAAAAATGAGAAAGGGGAATACCATCTTGGTGTGCATATCGCTGATGTTTCCCATTATGTCAAACCTGGAAGCAAACTCGATAAAGAAGCAAGAATGCGTTGTAATTCCACCTATTTTCCCGGGACGTGTATTCCCATGCTTCCTGAAGAGCTATCCACTCATCTCTGCAGCCTTAAAGAAAAAGTAATTAGGCTCTGTATTTCTGTTTTCATGCACTTTGATGCTGAAGGTACTCTTTTAAGCTACAAAATCCTTCCTGGATATATTTACAGTCAGAAGCGATTTACCTACAGTCAAGCAAAAATGATTATCGATGGAGAAATAAAGAGTAAGCATCAGCCATCTCTACACAAAATGGTTGAGCTCTGTAACTTACTTAAAGCAAAGCGATCTCAACGGGGATGTGTAGATCTATCAATGCCCGAAGTTGTTCTTCAGATCGATAAAAAAGGGATGCCCTACGATTATCAAATTGTCGAGTATGATATCACACATCAACTCGTTGAGGAGTTTATGCTTAAGGCAAATGAGATGGTCGCAACGGACCTTATCACACAAGGGAAAAATGCAGTCTTCCGAGTGCATGAAAGCCCCGCACCTGACAATTTAAATACATTCTATGCCTTAGCCCGCACCTTTGGATTCCAGGTTTCTGCAAACCCCTCTCAGAAAGAACTCCAAAATCTCTTTGCCCAGGCAAAACCTAGCGCTTATCAACACCAGATTTCTGTTGCCTTTGTGCGTAGTATGAAGCTCGCAATCTACTCTGAAGAAAATATAGGACACTACGGACTCTCTCTTGAGGATTACTGTCACTTCACCAGTCCTATTCGGAGGTATTCTGATCTCATCATCCATCGCCTCCTTTTTGCAAAAAAGAAGGATAATGATCTTAAAAAAGTCGCGAAGGAGTGCTCGGATCAAGAACGAAGCTCTTTTCGTGCTGAATCCAGTGTACTTAACTTAAAGAAGTTACGCTGCTTTCAAGAAATTCTCAAGAAGAATCCTACTAAGAAATACGCCGCAACAGTCAGTCGTATCAAACCCTTTGGATTTTTTTTTGAAATCAACCCAATTCAGATAGAAGGATTTATCCATATTTCAGAGATTGGGGATGACTATTTTGAATTTAATGAAAAAAACCAATCACTTCATGGCAGAGACACAGGGAAGAAATATCATCTCGGGGATACGATTCAAGTCACACTCGATCGTATTGACCTCATCTATCAAGAGAGTCAATGGAGCCTCGCTGAAGAACGAAGGGGAAATTGATACATCTTTCCTTTTCAAATTAAATAATATGTAACTCACAAAAAACCAATTAATCATGAGAAAATATTTCATTACAGGCCTTGTCATCCTACTTCCACTCGCTGTCACAATTGCTATTGTCGTATTCATTGTTAATTTTTTAACCCTACCCTTCATTGGGCTTGTGTCTAACTTTATACAAAAATTTGAGATCATCAACAAAGGCATTCTCTTCCTCTCCCCTCACCAAGTGATCCGGTACGGAAGCCAATTATTGATTCTGATCTGTCTCTTTCTCTTCACGGTTGGTCTAGGGATGATTGCTAGATGGTTTTTCTTCAAAACACTTATTAATTTCAGCGATAAGATTTTGCGCAGCATCCCTATAGTTAATAAGGTGTATAATACCACGCAAGAGATCATTAAAACGATCTTTGTCTCTGATAAAAACTCATTTCAGCAAGTGGTTATGGTGCCCTTTCCCAGAGTTGGTACCTATGTGATCGGGATTGTTTCAAGAGAAGCTCCATCCATGTGTAATGAAGCAGCGGGTAATGAAATGATTTCTGTACTTGTCCCTACAACACCCAATCCCACAACAGGATTTTTAATGATGTTTAAGAAATCTGACGTGCATTACGTCGATATGAAACCCGAAGAGGCCATTAAATATATCGTATCCTGTGGTGTGATTACCCCTGATCATCCAGTTGTTAATCCCCAGGAATAAGAGAAATGAGGAACTGTATTGATGCATGGATCTCCTCATAGAACCCTTTATTAAGTGCGTAGATGCCTTACTTGAGCATAACATCCAAAATATAGAAAGTGACCATACACTGCTCATGATTCTCAATAAAATCTTCAATTTGAATACCTTACTTTACCTCATGATTTTTTCTGGTTTTCTAGCAAGGCAGTTTTGTTTTTCCTACCTGATTCAAAAAATAGATCTCACCTTCACAAAGTTCCCATTATCAAGACCCTTTATAACATCACATACAATAGATCTAACCCGTATCCCCTCAGCCTCTCTATGGACTTTTAACGATGCTTAATGTAACCAAGATGAAGGAGTTAAAGAATGATTAAACCGGAAACTAAACATATTAAAATCACATTCTTTCAGGTCAGGAATATCAATATCAAACTAGAGAAAATCTGTCAGACAGCTCTCGAGTTCTTTGAAAAAAAAGAGCCTCTGCTCATTAAAGTCCCCAATCCAGCTTCCTTAGAATTTATCGATCAACTTCTTTGGCGCTATCCTAAAGACAGCTTCCTACCCCACGTCATTAAGGAAGCCCCCTGCGATGATCTCATTGTGATTACACGGTCCGATGAAAATATAAATGGATCAGACCTAGTCTTCAATCTAACCGCCACACCAATCGACCTGTCAAAACATTCTTTTAATTCCGTATTTGAATTCGAAGATTTAAGCTCTTCTCAAAAGAAGCAGACGGCTAAAGAGCATTATCAGCTCTATAAATCTCAGGGTTACACGATTATTTCGTATTAATTCTTGAATCTAAGCCAAACTCCTTATATAATGGTCGCTAAGATTATTGTTAAGGATAAATTATTATGGTCAGAATTAGTAAAAAAGATCGGCTGAAACACTGCCCTCGTAAACCCAAGTATCCAACTCCTAAAACAGGTTCACTGAAAGACAACCTACCAAAGGGCTTTAAAGAACACACAAATGCACTACCAGACGATCAAGTCACCTACATCGCTAAAGTGCAATAACAAAATAAGAGAATTATTCATGTCTAGACATCCAAGTTATGGTAAATCAGGAAAATCTGCGCAGAAACGAAATGTACTTAAACGTTTTGAGCGAATTGACGTCCTCAAAGAATTAGGACATTGGAAGGAAGGTGAAAATAAAAAAGTCACAGGTCTTCCCAAGACTAAAGTACAAAAATAAGTTTGGTGAATATTCTCACTGACCTTACAGATTCACCAATTCCACTTTCAAAGATCGAGATTGAGAATACCACTCGATTCATCTTAGAGTTCGAGGAAGTGCAATGTGACGAAGTTTCACTACACTTTCTCGATAAAGCTAAAATTGCTAAGCTCCATAATGAGTATTTCCAGGACCCTTCAGTTACCGACTGTATTACATTTCCTATAGATGACCCCAGAACATCTAACGAAACGTATTCCATTCTCGGAGAAATTTTTGTGTGTCCTGAAGTTGCCGTTGACTACAGCAAGGAACATCACATCGATCCTTCCAAAGAACTAACTCTCTATGTCATTCATGGGTTACTTCATCTCATTGGTTATGGGGATATCAAAGAAAGTGAGCGCAAAATCATGCGTCTTGAGGAAAAAAGGGTGATGAACGCTATTGAAAAAAATCATTTACTCATTACAATGAATATTTTTAGTAGTAGTGTCCACTAATCGATGTATTTAGAATTAATATTCTTTCCAATCATCTTCCTCCTTGGAGCTAGTTCGCTTCTCTCCATGACAACAGCTCTTCAAACGCTGGGAAGAATCCAGGCAAAGAAAGAGTTCAATAAACGACCTAAGCTTTATTGCTTTTATTTTTGGATCAGAAAGGTCTTTCCTAAAGACGAATGGGACAACCTATTTTTCCTTATTAATTATTCCAAGTACATATTAAAAGTCTTCTATGCGATAACAGCTTTTCTGTTTTTAACCCAAGCCTGTGAACAGAATCTTCAAGTTCACAATGCTCAGCTTTTCTTTACATTCTCACGATTCATTCTTTTTATTGCGATCATCACCATCTGCGACCTGCTACTTGATTTTATACTTCGATTGGCAACACCCTATAAGCCCACATTCTTCCTACGTCTAACCACCCCACTATCGACAGTGTTCCTTTTGCTCTTTTTGCCGATCAACTTCTTTCTTCTGAAAATTCAAGAAATGCTTTCTAAGAGTCGAATCAGCCATGCTCAAGCAAACCATCCAGATAAAATAAAAGACAAGATCTTAGAATTTATCCATGAGAGTGAACTGAGCATGATGCTTGACTCTCTCGACCGCAAGCTCATCACATCGATTGCCTCATTTAGAGACCGTATCGTTCGAGAAATTATGATCCCCCGAATCGATATCTTTCATTTACCCATCAACATCACAGTCCATGAAGCCGCTCAGAAATTTTTCAATGAAGGCTATAGCCGTATTCCCGTCTATCGGGATAGCGTCGATAACATCGTAGGAGTTATTCTCTATAAAGACGTTCTGAACTTCTATGTAGAATGCTATGAAAAAAATCACATCTCCCCAAAAAACATCCCTCTTGAGAATCTCATTACCCCGATCCTTTTTACCCCTGAATCGAAAAGAATTTCCCTTCTACTTCAAGAATTTCGCACTAAACAGATCCATATTGCGATCGTTGTTGATGAGTATGGGGGAACTAAGGGATTAGTCTCCTTTGAGGACATTTTAGAAGAACTCGTTGGAAACATCTCTGATGAATACGATACCGATGAGAAACTTCTCTATATGCCCATAAGCGAAGGTGGCTGGTCTATCGATGCAAAAATGACAATCCTAGATATTGAAAAAGAATTAGGAACCTTGATACCCCATAGTCCTGAATATGAAACGATTGGAGGATACATCTTCCACAAAGCCAGGGTGATTCCTTCAAAGGGCTGGACACTTCATCATAACAACTTTGATCTAAAAATCATTAGTTCTAATGAGCGTTCCATTGAAAAAGTTCATCTGACCCCTCTTACTGGCATGATAGATGAAGATGAAGATTGAGAATTAAAGAATTTGCACGTAGAATATTGTAAAAAAATCAAGGAATAAATCATGAGACGTTCCGTTTGTTTTTGTGAACCCAAATCAGCTTTAGCTGGTCAAGTAAGCACCCAAAAATTCATCTATACACCTGCTAATTTTCTCCCGAAGGGAGCACATCTTAAATTTGATTTTCTCTCAAAAGAACGGAAAATTGATTGGCAAATCCCCCAAACAAACCTAAAAATAAAATCTAACTTAATCTGGATGAAGCTTCCCAACAATAAAGAGGTGGGAGCGAAACAGATCACAACATCTAAGCAAAAGACGCCTCAATTCGAATTTATTCTCCCCATAGATATCAAGCCTGGTGAACAAGTCACCATTTGCATTGGATCTCCTGAATCGAACCAGTCTGAAACAAAAGGGAACCGAAGCCAGACCTTTATCCAGAGAAGACGCACATTTAACCTCTATATCGATCCAAAAGGGAAAGGAGAATATAAAGAGACTGAAAGTTTTCAACTAGATATCCAGAGTAATGGCCTATCATCTATTCGCTGCGTTGTGCCATCGATCATTAACAAGAACCAGCGCTTTGATGTAATCGTTAGATTTGAGGATGCCTATGGAAACCTCACTGGCAATGCCCCTGAAGAAACCTTCATTGAATTCTCCTATGAGCAGCTTCGTAAAAACATTAAATGGAAGCTCTTCGTTCCAGAAACGGGATTTATAGCTCTTCCTAACCTCTATTTTAATGAACTCGGAATCTACAGGATTCAACTGAAAAATTTAATGACCTCTGAACGTTTTTACTCCTCCCCTATCAAATGTTTTTCCAACCATGCGAACCAACTCTATTGGGGTCTCTTCCATGGAGAATCCGTCCTCTATGATGCAGGAAAGAACATTGAATCCTGCCTCCGTTACAATAGAGACGATCAAGCCCTGCAATTCTATGCTACTTCGTCCTTTGAGAGTGAACATGAGACTCCCAATGATCTCTGGAAAATAATAACTTCTCAGATCGCCGAATTCAATGAGGACGATCGCTTTACCACCTATATTGGCATGCAATGGTGTGGGACCTCAGAATCGGAGGGACTCAGACAAATCATCTATCTAAAAGACAGTAAACCAATTTTAAGGAAGAGTGAATCAAAATCGAATACCCTCAAAAAAATTTACAAAAGTCATCAACCAAAAGATTTAATCTCCATTCCCTCGTTTACAATGGCTAATCAAAGCCTTTATAACTTTGAGAATTTCACTCCTGAGTATGAGCATGTCGTAGAAATTTATAACGCCTGGGGCTCTTCAGAATGTCTAGCGTCTGAGGGCAATACTAAACCGATCTATTCTAAATCTCAAAAAGGTTTTAATGAGAGCAAAGAAGGGTCTATCCGCACAGCGCTGAACAATAACTGTCGATTTGGATTCGTAGCAGGTGGCCTAGATGATCGTGGAATCTTTTCAAAGCTTTTTGATACAGATCAAGTACAATACACACCTGGACTTACAGCTGTTCTTTCACCTAGTCATTCCAGGGAGTCGATCATCCACGCGCTGATCAATCACTCCTGCTATGCAACAACCGGGGCCCGTATCATTATAGGACTGAACATTGCAGAAAAACCGATGGGAACAAAGCTCGATATCCTAAGCAAGCCAGGATTATCCTATAATCGCCATATCACAGGATATGCCATTGGAACAACACTTATTAAAGACATCACTATTTTTAGAAATGGTGAGGAATATAAGGTGTTTCATCCTGAATCAGATTGCTTTGAGTTCACGGTAGACGATTCAGATCTCCTTGAAAAGCTTCTTCTAAAGGCTAATCACGGTAACCCTGAATGCGTTTACTATTACATGCGTGTGATTCAAGAGGATGAACATATCGCTTGGACATCACCTATTTGGATCGATGTTACTCCCTCTGAGCATCTCACTACGGTTATTACTAAGAAAACTAAACCAAAATCAAAGCCTAGATAGCTGTTAATAACCCCTATGATAGTCATCACCAGCATCCTATAGGCATAGGTTACAGCAGAAGAAACAAAAGAAGTACTCGAGTTAGGGGGGGCAAACAAGCACCCCCTCTAATTCTGATTATAGTCCCATTTTAGTACTTCAGACTCATCTAGATCTCCGATACGGGCTATGAATTAAAGTCGAGTAGACTCTGTTACATTCGCTGTTACATTCTCGGGTACATTCTCTGTTACATTCTCGGGTACATTCTCAGGCATACAATCTGTTATCCAATCTATTACATGATCTCTTACAACATTTGTTATATTATCTTCTATCACATCTGTTAAAACCGCTGTCATATTATTTGTTACAGCCTCTCCTAGATTATCTGGTACCATATCTGTTACATCATCTGGTATAAGATCACTTGCCAAGTCTGTTATACGACCTGCTACATACTCTGATATATACTCTGTTACATACTCTGTTGCATCAGATTCTTCAGAGTCTCTGAATTGATTAGCACAAAAGACTGAAATTATAAGAGAGCAACACCTTCTCATACACAATGCCCCGGGTGTATTATCTACAGAGGCTATCGAATCTTCTATCCTTGATATACCATTAGCTGCAGCCCTCGTTTCTACCTCTGATGCTGATAACACAACTTCTGGTATTGGTGAAGTAGCTGTTATGTTTGGTTGTACTGACATCATGTCCTCCTATAAAATGTTAAAAATATTCTTATCAAGAATTTCCAAACTGTTTGCTGAATAATTATGATAAAAAATATTTTAATGCAAACAGGGGCTTTATGAAAGATAAATATTCAATATATAAACAATTGTCTGCTGTAATACCAGTAGATAAGAAACTGAACTCTCATTTTAACCCAATAATGAGCTCATCAAGTACTCATCAGTTGGAACGTATTATTGAAGTTCAGATAAAGAGTATTTAAATGGATGATAGTTCTAGGTTTTACATCCATAACAGAATGAATCCGAGTCATAATAACTAGGGGTATTGAGTCCGATAGATCTCCGCTACGGGCTATAAATTAAAGTCGATTAGACTCTGTTAGATTCTCTGTGAGCAATAGTATCTTACTCATTATGTTCTGAATTTCGTCCAATTTATCAAATTTTACCCTTAAATTTCATCTCTTAGGATTTCATAATTCGAACATAAGGCTGCCTTATATGCGTAAAGCATGGCCTTAATGAGCTCAAGATCAAGAAGGTTAATATACCACCGCTGACCCATTCTTACCCTTTGAACCTTGCCTTTCTAGTTAGAAAGAGATGACGATTCCATCAACAAACGCAGACAAACTTAGTAAGAGTATTTAGGTATACCCCAGAATGTCAAGAAGACGTGAAGGTTTCTAGCCAGTTGAGCTGTGCTTTTCTACTACTACTACCTATTTATTTTCAGTGACATTAGCTTTTTTTATAGATCGGTGGACTGATCGAGCGAGGAAGACTCTTTCTCTACCCATAACATCAGATCGATCTCGCAAGCTTTCTCCTTGCTATTCTGAATAGAAAGGAGAAAGCTTGTCAGATCTGCACTTGTATCATCTTGTTTTGAGGTGAGTATATGGTCGATCTCGCAAGCTTTGTCCTCGCTATTCAGATCTGCACTTGTATCATCTTGTTTTGAGGTGAGTATATGGTCGATCTCGGGACGTACTGATTCACCTACCATGGATTCTGATAGCCCACCTAGATTAACTATTCCTCGATGACTTTTCGCTAGATTTTCCTCGGGAATCCCAACACAAAATTCCGTTTTATTCTTATAGGCTATCCACCTTGATACCCCAGCTTGAGCTACCGTTCCACAAGGATCACGACCTAAGACCTTAAGGCTAAACTCACTATCACTACTTAAGAGAGACTCTTGTGAGTCAGTCAAATATACTGTTTTTGCCTCCATAGACTCTAAAGTCATCCTATCACACGATGTACTACCCGGGTCTACTACGGCCCTCCAAATTTCATTTTCCAGTTGATTCCGTAGGTCTACTTCCAGCTTTTGCAATATCTGTTGTATAGATAACTGAAGAGACGCTTTAGTTACCTCTGGGTCAAAATCTACTACTTCGATTTGCATCATTTCTAACAAAACTTCTACTTGATCTAATTCTGTCTCAGCAGCATTAAACATCTTTTGATTCTGGGTGAGTATAAGACTTGGAAAAGACTCATACATTCGATCGATTGCTGCTCTAACTTCTGGAGCCTGCAAGCCTGCCTGTATAGTAATAGCACCTACTTCTGACGTTGAATTGATTGCTGTTCTAATCTCTGGAGCCTGCACGCCTGCCTTTATAGTCATTTCTTCTACTTCTGGCATTAATTCGTTGACCTCAGCTAGCCGTACCTGTAGAAAAGCATCAAGCCCCTTTCTAATAACCTCTGGAAGGTTATCGTAAATAGATCTGCAATGAGGGTAGATAAATTCAGGTAACTCATCAACATCTTTCGATTCTAGCTTTCTTTCTTCGATGACGAGGAGATCAGCCTGATTGAGTGACTCAGAAAAAGCACACAATTTTTCTGCATATGTTGTTTCTGGATTATTCACCCTAGCCATATAACTACCTAGGCTCTTTTGAACTCTCTTTGTAAGATCTCTATCTGCTTTCTTTCGATTGTTACTTGTTCTTCTACAAAATAATGAGGTAATATAACCTAATATTCGTGTAATTACACTTTTGATTTTTTTATAAATCGCTGATAGTGTATTTAACACTTTAGTCAAAGGTCCTGTAGCAGGTAATGGTGCTGCTGTATTACCTAATATAGACGGTTGCTTAGTTAGCGTATCATCGACCTTTTGCCCTACATCCCCCTGTTTAGCGCTTGGGATACTGGTCCTTTCCAGATTTCCTCCATGACTATCTATGGACTTGGAAGGTGCTATAATTAATCCTACCACAATGATCTCCTGTAAAATGTCGAAATTGAATGTGTAAACACTCCTAATTTCCCTAACTTGTATTAGATTTTTCTAGGGTAAGCCTATTGTTGATCTTAAAACCTGCATTCTCATCTATGTTGTTGTCGAATCTCCTACTTTTCAGTCGCCTAAATTTTCTACTTCTAGATGACTATTTTCTAGACCTCTTCATTGCGAGTCCTAGCATACCTCGGCATCTTACCCCTTTTATTTTTCCAGTTTGATACAGAACTCAAATTATCATCTCCCCAGAAGTCAGCTCCCTTCTGATTGCTCGCGGAATCTCTCTCGCTGCTCAGGGATGAATCTAGCGGTTCACTGAGAGCTTGACTTGTCTTATCTTGTTTTAAGAGGTCAATACTGGAATGGGGCTCTACGTCCTTCTCTCCTTCATCTTGTCCCTGTATCGGGTGTAGAGAGCTTTCCTTTCCAGAGCTTGTTGTATCGACCCGAGCCTCCTGGTTCCCGTTTGATTGATCTTCGGTCCAGACCTCCTTCTTCTCGTTTGATTGATCTATAGATGTATTATTGTGTGCTGAGGCGTCACTGGTATCACTTTCGGACTTTGATTTCTCGTATACTGTGTCATTTGTACCTAGAAGGCCTGTGCTTACAGAAGTATTGTCTTGAGGATTTATTGGCTCAGCTGCATCGAGACTCTTAACATATCTCTCACTGTTAGCCATCCACCTTTCCAATCCCTTTCGAGCTACATCTCCACAAAGATCAAGATTTAAAACCTGCTTGCCAAAATCAGGAGTAGCAGTGGAGAGCCTCCCTAATGAGGGAGTTTCTACTACGCACATCTCCTTTTGTCCTAGAATACTCGTGTCATCCGTTGTATTATCTGGGTCTAATACGGCCGCCCAGACCTCCCTTTTAAGTTGATCCTTTACCTCCTCTGTAAGATCGTTGAAAGTCTCTTCTATAGCTGAGTGAAGAGTCTCTTGAGTTACCTCGGGCTCAAAACTCACTGTTTTGATCTTTATCATCTGTAAAAGGACTTCTACTTTCTCGAGGTTTGTCTCAGCTCTATAAAAAGTCCCTCGAAGCTGAAGTAATTGTTCACTTGGACAAGACGCAGACATCTGATCGACTGCTTTCATAATATTTATATTCTTCCAGTTGATATCTTCAGAAATTCCGCTGCTTGCTAACAAGGTACCATCCTCAGATAGAACCTTTGTAAGTTCTGTTTTTACAAGATCTGAAAGCTTGTTGTAAGCCAAGAAGCAATACGTGTTGATAGATGTAAATAACAGATCATCTATTTCTGATTTTTGGTCTGTTTCTGAGGGGAGGCTTGTGACATCTTTCAGTAGACCCTCTGCTATTAATTCTTTCTCCTCTTCTGGGAGTTCGAGTTGGATAGCTTCATAGAGTATCTGCGCAAAAGCATGCAAGTCTTCTTTATGTGATCCTTCTTTAGAGGTTATCTTATTAAGAATAGGCTCTAGGACGCTTAACACATAAGTGTCAATTCTATTTGTAACCAAGCCTTGGTAAGTTGCTGCTGATTGCCCTGCTATTTCCTTAGTTATCGCTTCTTTCTCTGCGGCTTCTACTTCTTCTGCTTCTGCTTCTGCTTTATCTAAGGCTTGTTTAGTCTCTATTTCTAGTTGAGCTGCTGCTTGTTTAGCTTCTTCTTCAACTGCTGCTTGTTCAGTGTCTCTGTCTAGTTGAGCTGCTGATGCTGCTAGTGTATCTTCTTCTGTTTGAAGTTCTTTTTCTTCCTTAGCCCCCGTTGGATCTAATGCCTCTTCTTTTTGAGGTACTGCTTGTTCAGTGTCTAGTTGAGCTTCTACTAGTTTATCTTTTTCTTTAGCTTCTTCAACTGCTGGTTGTACAGTCTCTATGTCTAGTTGAGCTGCTGATGCTGCTAGTTGCTCTTCTTCTGTTTGAAGTTCTTTTTCTTCCTTAGCCCCCGTTGGATCTAATGCCTCTTCTTTTTGAGGTACTGCTTGTTCAGTGTCTAGTTGAGCTTCTACTAGTTTATCTTTTTCTTTAGCTTCTTCAACTGCTGGTTGTACAGTCTCTATGTCTAGTTGAGCTGCTGATGCTGCTAGTTGCTCTTCTTCTGTTTGAAGTTCTTTTTCTTCCTTAGCCCCCGTTGGATCTAATGCCTCTTCTTTTTGAGGTACTGCTTGTTCAGTGTCTAGTTGAGCTTCTACTAGTTTATCTTTTTCTTTAGCTTCTTCAACTGCTGGTTGTACAGTCTCTATGTCTAGTTGAGCTGCTGATGCTGCTAGTTGCTCTTCTTCTGTTTGAAGTTCTTTTTCTTCCTTAGCCCCCGTTGGATCTAATGCCTCTTCTTTTTGAGGTACTGCTTGTTCAGTGTCTAGTTGAGCTTCTACTAGTTTATCTTTTTCTTTAGCTTCTTCAACTGCTGGTTGTACAGTCTCTATGTCTAGTTGAGCTGCTGATGCTGCTAGTTGCTCTTCTTCTGTTTGAAGTTCTTTTTCTTCCTTAGCCCCCGTTGGATCTAATGCCTCTTCTTTTTGAGGTGCTGCTTGTTCAGTGTCTAGTTGAGCTTCTACTAGTTTATCTTTTTCTTTAGCTTCTTCTTCAACTGCTGATTGTACAGTCTCTATTTCTAGCGGATCTTCTGATGGTGCTAGTTGATCTTCTTCTATTTGAAGAACTTTTTCTTCCTTAGCCACCGTTAGATCTAATTCCTCTTCTTCTTTAGCTGCGTCTTTTACTTTAGCTGCTTCTGCTTTAAGTTCTACTGCTTTACTTGCCGCGTCTGTACTTGCCGCGTCTGTACTTGCCGCCTCGTTCTCGAGATTTTCGGAAGAGGCACTTCGCGGACTCATTCCAGTTGATTTATATGTTTCTCCACGAAACATATAGGTAATGGAACCCCACATCCGTTTAATGAAACTTTGAACTGTTTGACAAAGACTCGATAGTGTCTCTAACATTCTCCTCTGCCAAGATCCTTTATTAAGTAATGATGAGGCTCTACCAGCTGATACATCAGATGGCTCAAGTGTATCAGTGACCTTTGGTTCTATATTCCCCTGTTCAGTGCTCTGGCAGAATTCCTTTGTCAAATGTCCCACCTCATAATCTGGTTTGGTCTCTGCTTTTATTGATGATGTCACGATGATCTCCTGTAAAATGTCAAAATTTAATATCTAAATACTTCTCATATCCCTGTTAGTAGCCCACCTTTCCAATCCAATCCCTTTCGAGCTAGCTCTCCACAAGGATCAAAATTTAAGACCTTTTGGCCTAAATGAGGGTCAGAAGTGGCAAAGTCCCTGATAAGTCAGTAACGTCTAGTCTACGTGTCTTTTCTTTTTCTAGAATGGTAGTGTCATTCGTTTACCTTGCCTAGCCTGTGCTACTTCTTTAAAGAACACCTTCCTAACAGATTTTCTATATAATCCTATCTACAACAGCTGATTTTATATCATCCTATGTATCACCTTTGTCTTTGGAAAATGGATGTCTGATGTGATTTCGGATCTCCTTCCTCTGCTACGATGCTGTTTTTAATTGTTAGTCTTATCACTCATCCACCTTAATAATCCAGCTTGAGCTACCTGTCCACAAGGATCCATCTCTAAGATCTTCTCGCCAAAATCAGCCTCATTACTGGAGAGGTTCCCTTCTGCATACGTAAAACTTACTGTCTGGGGCTGTAGAGACTTTAGAGCAGTAGTATCCTTCATTTTATTTTCTGGGTCTAGTACAGCCCCCCAAATACCTCCTTCAAGGTAAACCTTCAGAAGTCTGGGCATAGTGCTTAATGCCTTTTTTAGAGCTAGATTAAGACACTCTTGAGTGACCTCAGGCTCAAAATCTACTACTCGAATCTGCATCATCCTTAAAAGAGCTTGTACTTGCTCTAGGTCTCTCTCAGCAATACGCAATGCCTCTTGATTTTGGGTTAGTACATAACTTGGAAAAGACTCATACAGTTGATCGACTGCTGTTAAAATTTCTGGACTCTGGAAGTCTGTTTCTATGATCATTTCGCCTATTTCTAGATTTGTATTCGGATTATTTGGAACAAAATTAAGTTCCTTTTTTATAACCTCAGGAAGCTCATTGTAAGCAGATCTGCAATAACTATTGATAGCTGTAGGTAGTCCATCAGGCTCTATCAATTCTAGATCTGTTGCTTTGATGTTTATACTGTGAAGATTCTTGAGTAACTGAGAAAAAGCATTTAATTTTTCTGCATGTGTTATATTTGGATCCTTGATCTTATCAAGATAAACACCGAGAGTCTCTTGAACAACCTTTCGAGTATTCTCTGTAGCTGTTTCTTTCGCTGCTTTCGCTGCTTCTGCAACCAACACTTTCTCTTTTTCCTCTTGCTCGATCTGAGCGCGCGCTTTAGCTTCAACTGCCTGTTTCTCTAGCTCTTCTACAGATATGTGTACCTCTTCCCCTTTAGGGGCTGCTCTACAAAAGAAGGAAATAATCCAATCCCCTATCCGGGTTATTAGACTTTTAACTGTTTTACATCCAGCCAATACTCTATCTAACAGTCTATGCAAAAGTCCTGCAGCAGGTAATGCTTTGCCTGTATCATCTAATAATACATCAACTGGCTTTAGCGTATCACCGACCTTTAGCCCTACATCCCCCTGTTTAGCGCTTAGGATAACGGTCCCTTCCAGATTTCTCTCATGACTATCTATACTTAATCCTACCACAATGATCTCCTGTAAAATGTCGAAATTTAATGCGTAAACACTCCTAATTCCCTAACTTGTATTAGATTTTTCTAGGGTGAGTCTATTGTTGATCTTGAAACCTGCGTTGTCATCTACTATGTTGTTGTCGAATCTACTATTTTTCAGTCTCCTCAATTTTCTACTTCTAGATGCCTATTTTTTAGCCGTCTTCCTTGGAAACACTAGCATACATCGGCACCTGATGCCTTCTCTGTCTCCAGATTGAGACAAGCTCAGCTGTATTAACTGTCAGTTACTTTCCAGGTAGAGGAGAGAATGTGTCGCCGACTCTCTCACCCTCATTGGTCTCATCCTGTTCAGAAGTAGGCGTGTTACTGCTCTCAGAATCCATCTCCTTGCCCATCCCTAGCTTGTCTGTACTCCTATCCTGTGCTACTAGGGAGTCGGCCCCGAGATTAGACTCTACGTCCCCCTCTACTCCACCTTGTCCCTGCATCGGGTTTAGAGTTTTTTCATCTCCAGAGCTTGTTTCATCGGCTAGGTCATGCTGGTTCTCGTTTAATCGAGCTGTATCTTCATATGCATCATAGTCTTCTGGGGCGTCCGCTTCGAGCATCTGATCGATTGCTGCCGTAATCTTTAGGTCCTTCCAGTTGATCTTGCTAGCACTCCCGATTCTCTCTATCATGAAACCCCGATCCTCTAAAACAGCTTTAAGTTCTTTTTTTATAGGATCTGGAAGCTTGTTGTAGGCAGAGCAGCAATAGGAGTCGATCTCTGTAGATAGAAGATCATCTGCTATTAATGCTTTGTCTGTTTCTGAGAGTTCGATTGTGGCAGCTGCATCGAGTATCTCACCAAAAGTATGCAAGTATTTTAAACTCGTTGCTCCTGACTCCTGCATCAGATCCATCAAAGGACCTAAGATCCCGTCAATATGATCTACAACTCTGCCTGTAGCAGCTTCTGCTTCTGCTTTAGCTGCTTCTGCTTTAGCTGCTGTTTCTTTTTCTTTAGCTTCTACTTCTGCTCTAGCTGCTGTTTCTTTTTCTTTAGCTTCTACTTCTGCTCTAGCTGCTGCTACTTTATCGGCTTCTGCTTTATCGGCTTCTGCTTTATCGGCTTCTACTTGAGCGTCTGCTTGAGCTTCTTCTGCTTCTACTTTAAGTGCTGCTACCTCAGCTGCCGGCTTTTGCTCTAATTCCTCTTGCTCAGTGCGTGGAGTTTCATCCTCGTTAATTATCTTTAGATTTTCTATAGAGGCACCTCGCGGATTCATTCCATTATAAAATATAGAGATAATAGAACCCCATAGCCGTGTCATTACGGTTTGGACTGATTCACACAGACTCAATAGTGTATCGAACACTCTCTGCCAAGGTCCTGTATCAGGTAATTCTGTATCAGGTAATGATGAGGATTTATCACCTGATCCAGAAGCTGGCTCAAGTGTATCAATAACCTGTGACGCTGCCCTCCCCTGTTCAGTGCTATGAAAGATTTCCTCGGTCAAATCTCCCGCCTTATAATCTGATTCTGATTTGGACTCTGCGTTTATGAATGATGCCACGATGATCTCCTGTAAAATGTCGAAATTTAATATCTAAATACTGCTTATATCTCTGTTAGTTATCCACCTTTCCAATCCCTTTCGAGCTAGCTCTCCACAAGGATCAAGCTTTAAGATCTTCTTGCCAAAATCAGGATCAGAAGTTTCGAGAGTCTCTGATAGGTAAGTAAAGTCTACTCTGCGTATATCTTTTTTTTCTAGAATAGCAGTGTCATTCGTTGTATTATCTGGGTCTAATACGGCCGCCCAGACCCCTTTTTTAAGTTGCTCCTGTAGTTCCTTTGTAAGACCCTTGAATACATCTCTTATAGTTGCTTTAGGTGTTTGCTGCCAAGGTCTTGTACCAGGTAATGATGAGGCTCTAGCACCTGATATATCAGGTTGGTCAAGTGTATCACTGATCTTCGATGCTACACACCCCTCTTCAGTGCTCTGACAGACTTCCTTTGTCAAATATTTCACCTTATAATCTGATTTGGACTCTGCACTTATGAATGATGCCAAGATGGGCTCCTGTAAAATATCAAAATTTAATATCTAAATACTGCTTATATCTCTGTTAGTTATCCACCTTTCCAATCCCTTTCGAGCTAGCTCTCCACAAGGATCAAGCTTTAAGATCTTCTTGCCAAAATCAGGATCAGAAGTTTCGAGAGTCTCTTGTAAGTCAGAGAATTCTACTCTGAGTACCTCTTTGTTTTCTAGAATAGTAATGTCAGTCGTTGTATTATTTGGGTCTAATACGGCCGCCCAGATCTCCCCTTTAAGTTGATCCTGTAGTGCCTTTGTAAGACCCTTGAATAAATCTCCTATAGCTGAATGAATCTTCTCTCTAATTACATCTAACTCAAACTCTACTACTTCGATTTGCATTATATCTAATAAAATCTCTACTTTCTTGAAATCTGTCTGAGCTTCACAAAAGAGCAATTGAAGCTTAGATAATTGACAACTTAGACAAGAATCCAACACCTGATTGATTGCTCTCGTAATCTGTAGGTCCTGCCAGTTGATATTGCTAGGACTCCCGATTCTCTCTATCATGAAACCCTGATCCGCTAAAACAGCTCTAAGTTCTTTTTTTATAGGATCTGGAAGCCTGTTGTAGGCAGAGCAGCAATAGGCGTCGATCTTTCTAGATAGAAGATCATCTGCTATTAATGCTTGGTCTGTTTCTGAGAGTTCGATTACGTCATCTATCTCATCAGAAAGATCCTCTAATATGCATTCTTTGTCTGTTTCTGAGAGTTCGATTGTGGCAGCTGCATCGAGTATCTTACCAAAAGTACGCAAGTATTCTACACTCGTTGCTCCTGACTTCTGCATCAGATCCATCAAAGGACCTAAGATCCCCTCAACAAGATCTCCAACTATGTCTGTAGCAGCTGCTGCTCCTTTAGCTGCTTCTTCTTTAGCTGCTTCTACTTTAGCTGCTTCTTCTTTAGCTGCTTCTACTTTAGCTGCTTCTACTTTAGCTGCTTGAGCTACTGCCTCTATAAGTTTGCTTGCTAGAAGTTCTCCTTCTTGAAGTAATGATTCCATTTTATTTATTTTTGCTTGAAGTCTCACTTCTACTTTAAGTGCTGCTACCTCAGCTGCCGTCTTTTGCTCTAATTCCTCTTGATCAGTGCGTGGAGTTTCATCCTCGTTAATTATCTTTATCTTTAGATTTTCTATAGAGGAACCTCTCAGAGCGATTCCACAAGAGGCACCTCGCGGATTCATTCCATTATAAAATATAGAGCTAACAAAACCCCATAGCCGTGTCATTACGGTTTGGACTGATTCACACAGACCTAATAGTGTATCGAACACTCTCTGCCAAGGTCCTGTATCAGGTAATTCTGTATCAGGTAATGATGAGGATATATCACCTGATCCAGAAGCTGGCTCAAGTGTATCAATAACCTGTGACGCTGCCCTCCCCTGTTCAGTGCTCTGAAAGACTTCCTCGGTCAAATCTCCCGCCTTATAATCTGATTTGGACTCTGCACTTATGAATGATGCCAAGATGGGCTCCTGTAAAATATCAAAATTTAATATCTAAATACTACTTATATCTCTGTTAGTTATCCACCTTTCCACTCCCTTTCGAGCTAGCTCTCCACAAGGATCAAGCTTTAAGATCTTCTTGCCAAAATCAGGATCAGAAGTTTCGAGAGTCTCTTGTAAGTCAGAGAATTTTACTCTGAGTACCTCTTTGTTTTCTAAAATAGTAATGTCAGTCGTTGTATTATTTGGGTCTAATACGGCCGCCCAGATCTCCCCTGTAAGTTGATCCTGTAGTGCCTTTGTAAGACCATTGAATAAATCTCCTATAGCTGAATGAATCTTCTCTCTAGTTACATCTAAGTCAAACTCTACTACTTCGATTTGCATTATATCTAATAAAGTGTCTACTTTCTTGAAATCTGTCTGAGCTTCACAAAAGCGCAATTGAAGCTTAGATAATTGACAACTTGGATAAGAATCCAACACCTGACCGATTGCTGTCGTAATCTGTAGGTCCTTCCAGTTGATATTTCTAGCACTCCCGATTCTCTCTATCACGAAACCCTGATCCGCTAAAACAGCTTTAAGTTCTTTTTTTAGAGAATCTGGAAGATTGTTGTAGGCAGAGCGGCAATAGGCGTCGATCTCTCTAGATAGAAGATCATCTACTATTAATGCTTTGTCTGTTTCTGAGAGTTCGATTGTGGCAGCTGCATCGAGTATCGCACCAAAAGATCGAAGATCATCTATTATTAATGCTTTGTCTGTTTCTGAGAGTTCGATTGTGGCAGCTGCCTCGAGTATCTCACCAAAAGTACGCAAGTATTCTACACTCGTTGCTCCTGACTTCTGCATCAGATTCATCAAAGGACCTAAGATCCCGTTAATATGATTTACAACTCTGTCTGTAGCAGCTGCTTCTAATTTATCTGCTTGAGCTGCTGTCTCTATAAGTTTGCTTGCTAGAAGTACTCCTTCTTGAACTAATGATTCCATTTTATTTAATTTTTCTTGAGGGCTCACTTCTACTTTAAGTGCTTCTACCTCAGCTGTTGTTTTTTGAACTTTTACTTGTTTAATTTCTAATGATTTTTGAAGTGCTGCTTTTTGATCCAATTCTTCCTTAGCCGTCTTTTGCTCTAATTCCTCTTGATCAGTGCGTGGAGTTTCATCCTCGTTAATTATCCACCTTTCCAATCCCTTTCGAGCTAGCTCTCCACAAGGATCAAGCTTTAAGATCTTCTCGCCAAAATCAGGATCAGAAGTTTCGAGAGTCTCTTGTAAGTCAGAGAATTCTACTTTGAGTACCTCTTTGTTTTCTAGAATAGTAATGTCAGTCGTTGTATTATTTGGGTCTAATACGGCCGCCCAGACTTCTCTTGTAAGTTGATCCTGTAGTTCCTTTGTAAGATCGTTAAATGCAGCTCCTATAGCCGAGTGAATCCTGTCTCTAGTTCCCTTTGGATCACAGTCGTAGACTTTGAGTTTCATCATCTCTAACAAAACTTCTACTTTTTTGAGGTCTGTCTTAACTCTACAAAAGAGAGATCGAAGCGTAAGTAATTGCTGACTCGGACAAAAAGCACACATCTTATCGACTGCTGTCATCACCTTTGGATCCTGCCAGTTTATCTGTTTAACACTTCCGACTCTCTCTAACAAAAAACCATCCTCAGCTAGATCATGTTCAAGTTCTTGTTTTACAGAATCTAAAAGCTTACAGTAGACCAAGTCGCAATATTTGTTGCTAGTTTTAGATAGCAGATCATCTGCTATTAATGCTTTGTCTGTTTCTGGGAGTTTGATTCTTCCAGCTGTATAGAGTAGCTCACCAAAAATACGCAAGTGTTCTGTATGATCTACTTCTGACTCTTCTATCACATCAAGAAAATGACCTAGGACCTCTTTAACATACTCTTCAGTTCTCTCTGTAGCAGCTTCTACTTTCTCTGCGGCTACTTTAGCAGCTGCTTCTTTATCCGATTCTTCCTTAGCCGTTTTTTGCTCTAATTTCTCTTGATCAGTGCGTGGAGTTTCATTCTCTTTCTCTTGATTAGTTCGTGAAGTTTCATCCTCGTTAACTCTCGTGTTCTCTAGATTTTCTAAAGAATCATCTCGTAGATCCACTCCAGTTGCTTTAGGTGTCTTAGTTATTTCTCCATAAAATATAGAGATAATAGAACTCCATAGACGCGTCATTACGCTTTTGACTGTTTGACACAGACCCGATAGTGTATCTAACAGTTTCTTCCAAGGTCTTGTAGCAGGTAATGATGAGGCTCTACCACTTGATACATCAGGTTGCTCAAGTATATCAGCGACCTTTGGCACGACACTCCCCTGTTTAACGCTCTGGGAGACTTCCTTTGTCAAATGTCCCACCTCATGATCTGATTTGGATTTTGTGCTTATTGCTAATGCCACGATGATCTCCCGTACAATGTCAAAATGTAATATCTAAAGACTTCTAATATCCCTGTTCCGAGCAGTACACATCTGCATTAGCAAGACAAGTCCTCTCTTAAAAAGACTCTACCCTAAGGTTAAGAGTATATTAAGGAAAGATAAATAAGTAATTTATCACATATTTTTCTATCTGACCCCCCCTATCTTCCACCTTTCTAACCGTTTTCTACTCCTTTAAAGAAACACTTACCTAACAGACCTTTTATACAATCCTCAACTTCTGGAAATCACCAGGGGTGGAAGCTTAAATTATTGCAACTATTTTCACACTCCATCCTTAACCAAATCTCCACAAGCATCACCCCTTAACGCACAAGCGCCAACACCATCTTCGACGAAAGACTCAGTTGACTGAAGTTAGCTTCTTCGACCTCTCTCTGTTAGAACATCTGAAAAACTGGTGCAGATGCCTTCCTCATATTTTCTAACAAGATTCTTTAGACAAATCAACTTCAGCATACTCTAGTTCAATACTTGGAACATTGAGATGGACGGTCAAGACTGCAACTATAATCGCTTAATAACTCCAGTGTATATTCCCATTACTTCTGACCGCAGTTATGATATTCCATAACGATGTCATTGCGTTTACAACACATAATAACGACCTTGAACATACACTCGAACTTTCATAGCATCTGCTGCAGAAGTCCTTGTTAGTACACCCCCACTGGATACTCTCTCTAATCTTCTTGCGGCAAGAAATGCTCTTTCCAAATAACGATCAGGTATCCATAGAAATTATACGGGTACGATTATTAAGAGTTCTCATGTTAAAGCAATCACTAGATCAAAACAAGTACAAACCCATTATTTAAAAGTCTTATTACAAAACACACACTAGGTAAATAACAGACAAGACTCGTGTTAATATAATAAGAATAATTCGCTATCAATATGTTTTTCTGTTTTTATTTGCTCTTTCCATTCATAAGGAAGGCTCTCAAATACGCTTCTTACACGTTCTCTAATCAATTCTTCATACAGATTAGGCTCAAGAGAATCTTATTTAATGATTAGCATGTGTTGAAGAGGGGTTATTTTGTCTATAGCCTTTCCCTCTTTAGATAAAAGATCTTCAGCACGCACTAGAGCAACACTTAGCAAGTTTTGATAAAGGTCCTAGGGGAGACGTGCATACAGACTAAAGTCTGTATTCTCGTTAATTTCGCTCAATATCCACTTTCCCGTCAATAGCTGATCAGCAAGTCGCTTTTTTACAAGGTCCGAAAGTGCATCGTAACCACGTCTGAGGGAGACTGCAACAAATCCAGATTCCAGATTCCTTCCTCTTAACATGTCATAACCCTTCCTAAGTAAGTTATAAAATGCAAACAATTGTATTTTACTTGTGGCATTATCTGCCTCACTGTCATGAATACCAGCCATTAGCGTTGCTCAATAGTTTGTTCTATACAATGGTAGAGTCATGGCATTCCATAACAAGGTTAGTTCCTGCATAATTGCTAAGAGAAACCGAGAAGATACACTCGGATTTCTTATAGCATGTGCTGAAGAATCCTTTGTAGTCGATATATCACCAACTTCACTTCCTACTACTATGGATAATACTTCTAGTACAAGAGCTCCCTGTATTAGGTATCTATAGAAATCAAAGTAGACCCCCTTAGTAAGGGGCTTTATTCAAAATAAATCACTATTTTAAATCAATCAATATATTAATAAAAAATAAAATTCTTTTTACTGTAATAATAATCCTTCATTAATATTATTTTCTATTTCCAGTCCAAATAAGAGTGTTGTACATAAGAATAGTTTACACAATCAGAAACTGTCTAAACTCACCAGGAGGGCTGCTTAAATTATTGGAACCATTTTCCTACTCCATCTTTAATTAGATTTCAACAAGAATGGATCTCCCCTTAACAACGAGTGGAACAACAGAACCTCTGCTAAATAGAGCTCATAATCCCATCCACACGCTTTTCGATAAGGTCTATAGTTAGTTTAGGCTCAAGAGGAGTTTCTCTAATTCTTAATAATCTTGAACAAAGGAATTGTTTTTCAACATCGCTTGCTTGAGGTAACTGAAATTCAATACAGTTTAATGCAACACTGGGCAAATTCAGATAGAGGGTAAAGGCTGCGACTAGTATCGCTCTATCATTAAAGTTTGTATTCTTATTAACTATGATCCGTGAACCTCCGAACAGGTATGTATTGATAAACAGCTGAAGATCCAATTGCTCTTTCATACGAAATGAAAGCGCATCGTAACCACGCCTGCAGTACTTGGCAATAGACTTAGCTCTCGAATTTCTTCCTCTCGAATTGTCTAGCTCTAGTGCATCATGTCCTCTTCTAAGTAAGTCAGTAAATACAAATAATTGCTCTTCATTTGTTGCATGATGTGCCTCGATCTTGTTAACACAAGCTATGAGTGGTGTTTCAAAATCTGACGCTCTACACAACAAGCTTCCAAATACTAATGAAGACATGGTATTCCAGAGATATCTCATGGCTCTTAGAACAGCTGATACTATCCTTGAAACTACACTCGGATCTCCTGTAGAATGTGCAGCAGAAGTCCTTGTAATCGGCATACCACCAACTCCACTTGCCACACCCTCTGACATCGGTATGGAGGTTGATGGAGATACACCCTGCATCATTGTACCTGATCCCATTTCCAGCGGCCGTATCATAGTCCCCTCTCGTTAGATTTCAAAAACGTACCCAATAAATACTTATAAAGCGTCTACATAATTCGCGGACATAACCTTAATAAGTAATATTATTATAATGAAATTACTATATTAATAAAAGATCAAAGACGTATTAATGTCTAATGCATAATTATCTAGAAATATATTCTTTATTTTTAATCACAAACCTCTTAGCCACATTGCCATGGAATAACTCCTTAAGAACTGTTCACCTAAAGAATATTTTATATAATCCCAAATCGTTACAAGCATTTTTACATTTCTGCTTTAAACAGTTCTTTTAGACAGTGGGAATTTCCTGAATGACTTCTTTAATTTTCTCGCTTAGTCTATCTACAAAGGTGCTCAATGCGTCTTCCACATATTCTCTAATAAGCTTCTTTACTGAAGTCAGTATCAAAAAGATCTTCTTTTAATGATTAGAATTATTGAAAAAATGAATATGCAACTTACAACCACTCTTGTTTTAGATCAATCAGCTTCAGCACAGTCCCGTGTAACACTTGGGAAATTTAGATAGACAGTAAAGAGTGAGACTATAAGCATTTAATTATTAAGGTGTGTATTCTTATTAATTGTAGCGCTTAACTTGTCTATACCAGATGTTTTATACAACCCTAAACTTCTCTTAACTTACCAGGAGGGTTGCTTAAATTGTTGCAACCATTTCTCTACGCCTGCTTTAACCCGACTTCCACAAGGATCGTCCCTTAAAGAACAAGCACCCACATCATCCTCGCCACAAGATACAGTCTCCTTAATTGATTGTTCAATTTCCTCTCTTAATACATCTGGAAGCCTTTGAAAGGCACCTCTTATACGTTCTTTAATCAATGCTTGATGCAGATCAGGCTCAAGAGGACTTTCTTTGATGGTCAGCATTTTTTTAAGAACAGATATTTTGTCTACAGCCACTTTCGCTGTAGATAAATGAGCTTCAGCACGCTCTAGTGCAACACTTGGCAACTGTTGATAGAGGGTAAAGACTGCGGTTATCACCGTTTGATTACTAAGGTCTGTATTCTCACCAACTTTAACCAATGTCCCTCCTGACCTGCCTGAAGCAATCGACAGCTGACTATCCAGTTCCTGTTTTATAAGACTGGACAGCTCATCGTAACCACGTCTGAGGTACATTGCAATGACTTGCGAATCGACCCCTCCTTCCTCGTCTAGAACGTCACGACCCCTCCTAAGTAAGTGATAAAATGAAATCACCTGTTTTACACTTGTGGCATGAGATGTCTCGATGCCATGAATATAAGCTATAAGCATTTCTTCAACAGTTTGTGTGCTATAAAATGGTGAAGTCATCGCACCCCATAACCATGTCCCTGCTTGCAAAATCGCACCCCATAACCATGTCCCTGCTTGCAAAACAGCTGATAACGGCTTTGAAAATACACTCTTATTTCCTATAGCATGTGCTGAAAAATCCTTTGTGGTAGGTATACCACCCACTCCACTTGCTACAGTCCCTACTACTGTTGATAATGATCCTGATGAAGGTGCATCCTGCATTACCGCAACTGCGCCTACTTCTAGTGGTTGTGTCATAATATGCTCTCATCATGCTTCAAAAATATACTTTCCGGATAAATCTAAGATCTCTACAGAAATCAGCGTCTATTCCCTTAAAAAGGGTGTTTTATAATAATAAATACTATATTAATATCAGAAATATCATTAGATAACAATCTATTTTTCTATTTTCAATCAGAAACCTCTTCACTAACTTACCATTGATTTACCCCGACAATCCTAGATTTCCTCAACTTACTAGGGGGGTACTCAAACCGTTGCAATCATTTTCGTAATCCTGCATTATTACAATTGCTCCATTATTACATCCATCATTTTCATTAACAATAACACGGATTACGAATAGTTAATTTATAACAATTCCTTTATGTATTAAATACGAACAATACATCTCTTTAAAACAAGTGACTCATTCTTAACGATAGAAGAAGGGGGATTATTCTCTGCTTTCCATTGGGGATTATTCTCTGCTTTCCATCTTAGCAAGCCAGTTCTCACTAAAATTCCACGAGGCTCATGCATCAAGACCAATAAGCCAAAATCAGCATTATCAGTACGGATAATAACAGATCTATTAACACGTACATCACATGTAGAGACTCTTCCTAGAGCAAGAGGAGCACGCTGAGTCTTTTCTTCTAGTACAACTTTCAAAATATCTTTTTGAATTTCATCTCTTAGTAAGCTGCTAAGCCCCCAAAATCCGGCTCTCACACTTGCGTCAAGCACAACATCACTTACCTCAGGATCCAAAGGGTCTTTGACTATTCTAATCATTCTTAAAAGCTCGTCTACTTTGTTTTCATCTGATCTAGCTTCAAGAAAACGCACTTGAGCATTGATAACTAAAGTACTTGGAAGACTCTTATATAGTCTATCGACCGCCCTTGTTACTTCAGGACTAAGGTTTGTATAAAGAGCATCTCCGTCCAATTCACCTTCTGTATCAATCTGTAACTGAATATTAAGTCTCTTTTTTACAATAGACGGAAGTTCATTGTAATAACTCCTGAGTTGCATTTCGACCTCTTCCAGGCCCATCTTGCTACCTTGCGGGTGTTGATTTCCTTCAGACCCTAACGCATTGAGTATCCAACGAAATGCAAAAAGTTTTTCTGCATTTGTTGCATTCATTCTCTTGATTTCAGCACTGTACAATTCTAGTCTTTCTTCAGCAAGCGTCATTACTGATACAGTTGCTGCATTTATATCTGTTTCAGGTGATGCACTACGACTTACAGCTGCTTCATCTATATCTGTTTCAGGTGATGCACTACGACTTACAGCTGCTTCATCTATATCTGTTTCAGGTGATGCACTACGACTTACAGCTGCTTCATCTATATCTGTTTCAGGTGATGCACTACAACTTACTGAAGTAATACAACTCCGCATTACTCTCATAGAAAACAACTCCTCATTACTCTCATAACTGTTAAAGACAGATGCCGAAATCTTGTAGCACGTACTAAAACATCCTCTATAGTGAACGTACTACCTATTCTACTGACTGCATGCACTGTTTTTGATATAACGTCCAGTGTTGAAAGAAACGGTCCTCTTGTTAACGGCAGTACCACCGTAAAATTTCGCATACTTTCCATTATAGAAAACCCTTTGATACAACAATATTTTCTTAACTAAAACCTAATATAATATACACAGCAAATTAAGTACAGAGTAAATATATTGACATTGTCAATAAATAAAATAAGATGCATGAGTAGTTATAGATACATATACTCTAGACTAGTCATATTGAAACATTCAAGAAACACTACAACAAAGTCACCCACTTTCCAGCCTGTAAATTTTATCTGGATGATTGGGATATATTTGGAAAAGATGTCTTCCTTAGATCGTTATCTAACTGAAATCCTTGTACAATCACCATTAAAAAGAAAGCACAAGCCTCGATTCCATACTAGAAGAATAAGCTGATGAACGAAAGATATTTCTAAATCAGAAACCCTGATCCATGCAACTTTCAAGTTAAGGGCTTCACTCTTACGACCCCATAGAATGGATTTTTCATTTTAAAAATTAACATTAACACCATTTATTGAAACGCTCTCAACCTCATCAACTAAGGGTCTTTCGTAGAACAAAATTAATGAGTTAGTTAATCTATAGATAATAAAATCAACCACCTGGAAAAACCTTTGAAACACTTGGTTATTTGCATCCTTTTAGTCCAGTTCTGCTTAACAGCCGATGAAAAACCTCCCATTGAATTTACGCCCTCCATAGAAAAGGCTAGAGTTCTCTACCTCTTGCAATCCAATCACTGTACTGAGGCTATCGACCTCTACTCTAAAGATTATGAACAACATAAAAAACATGATTACGATACCTTGGAGCAAATTTGTCTAATCTTACTTAGTCAGGGAATTACAAGTTCTGATGAAAAAAACCAACTTCTTAGCATCTACGGAGCATGTATTGCTGGGGTCTCATCCACTCTCGATATTTATGAACTAGGGATAAATAGTCATAATCCAATGACCCAAATAGCAACCATTCAATTAGCATCGCAGTTACAAGACGACCGTATTGACAACCTCTTATATAAAGCGTTTTCCTCTAATGATTTAAATGTGCGTCTAGAAGCAGCTTATCATTTAGCCATACGCAAATCCTACCACGCAACGAGTCTCATCGACTCATTGATGCAAAAACTTCCGAAAGAATTTCACCCATTTTTTCCAGAAATCTTTGCGCTACTTGGAACGCAAGATGCGATCATGATTTTACGTCGCATGGCTAGTGATCCTTTCCTTCCCGTAAGAGTGGCAACATTCCTCGCTGTTTCGAAATATAATCGTGATGATTTCTTGCCTCATATCCGTTCTGCAGCAACCCATTTACACCCCGCAGAACAAGAAACGTGTGCAATAGCGCTCGGAAAACTTAACGATTCCCATTCAACTGAGATCTTAGAAACTCTCGCAAAATCTAAAACCGAAGAAGTGCAACTCGCAGCCTGCTATTCTCTTAACATCCTTGGTAATCATGAGTATCGCAAATCAATCATCCAACTTGCGAAGCAAGAGAATCTCTTTGCTATCACCATGCTTGCATCAATCCCCCAGGCTGAACCGGTTCTGAAATCCCTGCTCAATCACCAAAATATGCAGATCAGGTTCAATGCAGCGATATCTCTTCTACAGCATCAAGATCCATCAGCGATCCCTACCCTTCTAGAAATTTTACTGAGTGATGAAAATGACTTGGGCTTTCTTCCTCACTACTCGCTTGGAAAATCCCTCATAACCTGGAAAGTGATTTACTCTGCTGTAGCAAATGCCAAGAAAACTCATCGCGATATCATCTTTACAACACTCGATTTTAAGGAAAGCCTGCTTCAAGCATGTATGGAGTATTCAGAAGTCCAATTTCTCATCATTGCTGAAACTCTTTTCAATCAACAACAACATCGTATGATTCCCCTGCTAGTCCGCCTCTTAGAAAATCTCAATACACCTGATGCAATCGCTCTGCTTCAAAAACAATCAATAAAAATTGGAGCTCCCTTGATACGTACCTATTGCAATCTTGCACTCTACCGGTTAAATGTTCCAGGAAACCACGAAGCGATTCTTATGGAGTGGCTGATACAAAAACATAATGAAGAGCTCATTCAATTCCGACCCATCTCATCTTGGTTAACTCACCAAGAGCTCAATACATTCCACCTTACCCCTGAAGAAACATCTCGTCTTCTTATAGAATCCTATGAAACAATTGCTAGTCGTCATGATGCAAATAGCATTCAGTTTTTATTAAATGCAATTAGGAATGGCAATCCTAAAAATCGATACGCCATTGCTGGACTCCTCCTAAAGGCTATTCAGTAATGCAATATTCTTTGCTCATCTACTTCCTCCTTGCCATTTCACTCTACGGACATGATGATGCGCAATTCACCATTAACCTAAAGGACCCCTCCTATCACAATGGAGTCATCTCTACTTACGAAGAAGGCGTGATCTCTTCACCTGGCCTCAGAATTCAAGCGAACACTATCGAGTATACCAACACCGTTGAAAATGGACAGCCCATTCAAGAGGTCTATGCTGAAGGAAATCTCATGCTCGATTATGGAGGATTGATTTTTGTTGGAGAAAAGCTCACCTACGATTTTATTCGAAATACTGGAACTGTGATTAATGGACGTACAAACATCGACGTGTGGTTTATGGGAGGAGACCTCATTACACTCAACCCCGATCGCAGTTTCTACATTCACAACGCCTACGTCTCGACAAGTGACAGTCAAAAAATGGATTGGAAAATCCATTCCAGAAAAATTTACATTACAAAAAATGCACAGCTTACGACAACTAATATGACCTTTCGTTTTTTTAATACCCCCATCTTCTGGATCCCCTCATTCAAAAGTAACCTGAAGACATTCTCTGATTCTCCAGCACGCTATAACCTGTATTGGGAAACTGGCCAGGGAGCAAAACTCTCAATGTCTTACCGTATCTATTCATGGGACCAATTCAATCTCTTTGCACGAATTGACTTGCGCCCAAAACGGGGCTTTGGAGGAGCTATCGAATCTGACTTCCTCTCCAAAAATAAGCAAACAATGTTCCAAGTAAAAAACTATATTGCACACGACACCTTCTATAACAATATCAATCCCAACCAAAAACACACCCGTTTTCGTTTTCAAGGAATCTTTGAATCAGAAAACACTCGGAAATCAATATGGACCTACATGAGCTACGATAAAATTAGCGATAGGAACATGCCTGGAATATTTCAACAAGATGATTTCGAGCTGAATACAAGCAAGCGCACCGAACTCATTGTGCGTAACTTCAAAAATCACACCATCACCGGCATTAACCTTCGCCCGCGCATCAATGCCTTCCAAGGAATGAAGCAAGAACTGCCAACCCTCTTTCTCTCTGTTAAGCCATTCACCCTTCCAACAACTAGGCTAATCTTCCAAAATCATTTCAAAGCGGCCTATCTTGATTACGCCTCTGCAAACGCAACAGAAATCTTTGTTCCCGACTTTCATGCCATGCGCCTTGAAACACACAACACTATTTACCATCCCTTTGATCTCCACTTCCTAACTATTACACCTCTCATTGGATTTCGCGGCATCTACTATAACAATAACCCCCACAAAGAAACAATCGGACAAACGATCTTCAACTACGAAATCAATATCAACACATCCCTCACAAAACACTCCTCCTACGGATCTCACACCCTGCTTCCCTACTGCCTCTATAAAGGACTCAGTACACCCTCATCACCTGCTAACGATTACTTTATTTTTAGTATTCAAGACGGATTCCATCGTTTAAATGAAATAAAACTAGGCATTAATAATCTCTTTTATCTCACCAACTATCGTCTCTTTGAACCCAACTTTTCTGCCGATCTCTACATCTATAGCTTATTTATCAACAGTATGTTACAAAATAGCATTCCCAAGGCTTCTCTAGATTTAACCTGGAACTTCCCCTCTCTTTCTCTCTGCTCCAAAACCGGATGGGATATTAAAAAAAAAATACTCAATCATGCAAACATCCTCTTTTGCTGGACAATCAATGCAGACATCGCCTTCAATATAGAATATCGGCATCGAAGTCGATTTGACTGGCGCAAAAACGATCATGAACACTTCGTGCTCGATGTAACACGGTCCATCCCTGAGCTCCTTAATTCCCCTCTTTCTGATGGAAGGAATGCTTTTCTTACAAAACTCGAGTTGAAAATCACACCTCAATGGACTTGTCGGATTCAATCACATACGGGCTGGGGACGAAAAGATGAACCAAGCTACAATGAAGCGACTATCGATCTCATCACCATCCTCTCTTTAAGCTGGAAACTCAAAATATCTTACTCCCACCGCGTAAGAGAAGGACAAGGGCTATTCGATCCCTCTGGAATTGGCTTTAATTTTGCTCTCGTGAACCAGTAGGTAATTAACTAGAATGTTCTTTATTGAGAGCATAAAGCTTCTGATCAAGCCGCTTGCGCTCTTGCTTATTCATACGATCAATAAAAAGAACACCATTGATGTGATCGTTTTCATGCATGATTATGCGGGCTCTCCATCCTTCAGCGTCTTCTGAGAATTGATTGCCATCTAGATCAGTTGCTTCAACATGAATTTTAAGGGGGCGCTCTACATAACCATGAATCCCTGGGATAGAAAGACATCCTTCTTCTTTAACATCACATTCTTCTGAAGGCTTGCTAATCTTAGGATTGATAAATACTTGGATTTTTTCTGTGGGATTCTTAACTTCTTTGGGGTATTCTGCAGCATCCAGACAAATGATAAATACGCGGAGGCTTTGGTCCACCTGAGGTGCTGCAAGTCCAATGCCTGCCACATGGCGCATGGTTTCTTCCATACTCGAAACCAATTCCTTGATTTCATCAGTAATGGATACAATCGGAGCACACTTTTTTCTAAGACGCGTGTTATTATAGATAACAACGGGAAAAATCATTAAGTCCTAACTTCTTCTATACCAACTTGCGGCACAAACATTTTTCTTTTGCCAAGGGTAGATGACCAAAGTGAGAGAATAAGGCAGAGCCCTATGAAGATTACTGCAAGATAACCTGTAAGTTTCTTAAGGACAGATGCTGTTGCTGTTCCAAAGAGGGAACTACTAGCATCTCCTCCAAAAGAAGCCCCAAGCCCCATGCTTTTACTTTCTTGAATTAAGATCACAAAACAAAGCAGAACTGCAATACCAAGAAAAAGAAAGAGTAAAATAAAAAATAAGGAGGTCATATTACCTAGTTCCTTGAATAATGAATGAGCTTGTTAAATGAATCGGAATCAAGCGACGCGCCTCCCACTAAGACTCCATCTATATTGTCTTGTTGCATAAGTTTATCAATATTATTAGGTTTAACTGATCCACCGTACAAAATCGAAATATTTTCTGCAAATAACTCAGAATAACACTCAGAAAGAAATCCTCTACAGATCTTATGCGCTTCTTCTGCCATTTCTGGGGTAGCTGTTTTCCCGGTGCCTATCGCCCAAATGGGTTCATAGGCGATGATTAGTGAAGAAAGCTGCCTTTCATCAAGTCCTTTGAATCCGTCTTTAAGCTGAGATTCTAAAACTTGCTGAGTCAACCCTCTCTCCCTCTCTTCTTCAAGCTCTCCAATGCAAAAAATCGGTTGAATATCTTCTATAATCGCTTGTTTTAATTTGGCTTGCAACCGTGAATGATCTTCATAATAGTGATATCTACGTTCTGAATGTCCAATCAAAACAAATTCCGCTCCTAAATCTTTCAGCATATCAACTGAGATCTCACCAGTATAGGCGCCTTGTGGAAATTCGCTCATATTCTGAGCTCCAATGACAATGGGACTACCATCAACCACTACACATGATTGGGCTATCGTTGTAAACGGAACCGCAAGATACACCTGAGTGTTCTTTACATCTCCAATCATTCCGATAAGTTCTTCGAAAAATGTCACAGCTTCAAACACCGTCTTATGCATTTTCCAATTTCCAACGATATATTTTTTTCTCATAATAGATCATGATATGTCATCAACCATCATTTTTCAAGCCTCATTCTTGATTTTAGAAAAATAGTTAGGCATGCTTATTGGTATGAATACTACTATAACAACAATCTATTCCGTTACCGAGCTCACAAATTCTATAAAAAATATTTTAGAACCGAGATTTTCTGCTGTTCAAGTAAAGGGGGAAATTACCAATTTAAAAATACAATCCTCCGGGCATATTTACTTCACCTTAAAAGACAATCGCTCTCAAATTTCAGCAGCCTTCTTTCGAGGCAATGCCGCTCAGAACCCCTATATTCCCAAAGCTGGAGATGAGGTCGTTGTTCATGGACACCTCAACGTGTACCCTCCTCGTGGAAATTACCAGCTGATTGTTCGAATGATTGAGCAATCGGGTGTGGGAGAACTACTTCTTCAACTGCATGCCCTAAAAATAAAACTAGAACAAGCAGGATGGCTCGATCCAAAAATAAAAAAACCTCTCCCAAAATATCCGAAAACGATCGGGGTAGTCACTAGCCCTACAGGCTCTGTCATTCAAGATATTATTCATGTGCTAAAGCGCCGTTTTCACGGTTTTCATCTGATTCTTAATCCAGTAAAAGTACAAGGACCCGGTGCCTCGGAGGAAATTGCAACGGCTATTCGAGCTTTTAATACACTGAAGCTAGTCGATGTAATGATAGTAGGTCGTGGTGGTGGCTCTTTCGAGGACCTATGGCCTTTCAATGAAGAATGTGTCGCAAATGCAATCCATGAATCAGAAATCCCTATTATCTCTGCTGTTGGGCATGAAACTGATTACTCCATTGCCGATTATGTCGCAGATGTAAGGGCTCCTACACCATCTGCAGCAGCTGAAATTGTTCAGAGGGAAAAAAAAGTTGAACTCGACTATATTTCCGGAATGCAAAACCGAATCACTCGGGCTGTCCTTCAAAAGGTTCGGGAAGATAAATTGCATTTTCAAGGACTTTTGCGTCATCCTCTTTTTACCTCCCCTTACTATCTCCTTTCTTCCTTCTTTCAGAAAATCGATGAGCTTCAGACAAAACTGCAAGGGGTTAATCCAGCCAGAAAGGTGGCCAATCTATGCGAAAAGCTAGGACAATATGACTTGGCTCTCAAGCACCGTATTTCTCACCTGATTGCAGAGAAAAAAGAACGATTTATCAGGCTTATTTCCCACCTTCAATCGATTGATCCTAAGAACCTCCTCCAAAAAGGATATTGCATTCCCTTTGCTGAAAAATCAAATTCAGTTATCATTTCTTCAAGTCAGATTGAAATAAATCAGAAAATTTTGATTCTCTTTCATGATGGTAAGGCTTTAACAACTATAAATAGTATACAACATGACTAAAACATTCTCTTTTGAACAGTCTTACGCACGATTAGAAAAAATTCTTGAACGACTTAACGGAGATGAAGTAGCTCTTGAAGAGTCTCTTAAGCTCTATGAAGAAGCGGATGCCCTCACCAGGGCATGCTCTTTAAAGTTAACTCAGGCAGAGCAAAAAATTCAGACTCTAATCAAAAACCGCGATGGATCACTAAGCCTCAATCAAGCTGGCGAACTACGCATTGAATCATCTAAATAGGGCTAACTATGGGATCCCTCCTGGATCATCTCTCTCTTCCCAAGCAGATAGCTACTCTTTCCTATAACGATCTCAATCTCTTAGCTAAAGAAATGCGTAATCAAATCTTGGATGTGGTCTCTGTCAACGGTGGACACCTAGGATCTAATTTAGGAATTGTGGAGCTTACCATTGCTCTTCATAAGGTCTTCAATTCGCCTCTGGATAAATTTATTTTTGATGTCAGCCATCAATGTTATCCTCATAAATTACTCACAAATCGTCATAAAAATTTTGCTTCTATTAGACAATATAAAGGGCTCTGCGGATTTACCCATCCTCAGGAATCAATACACGACCACTTCTATGCAGGTCATGCTGGAAATGCCATCTCACTTGCTCTCGGTCTTGCTAAAAATGCAGAATTCACAGATGCCAAAGATTATATCATCCCCATTTTAGGAGATGCCTCTTTAACTTGTGGCCTAACTTTAGAAGCTCTCAATAATATTCCAAAAGATTTGAAACGGTTCATTGTCATTCTCAATGATAACTCGATGGCCATTTCTAAAAATGTTGGAGCTATTACCAATATCCTTAGTCGACTCATCAACAACCCGATAACGAATAAGCTCTACGTAGAAATTGAATCCGCCCTCTCTAAAATCCCAGGATATGGGCTGTTCCTTGCAAGGCAGGGGGATAAAGTAAAGGGTTCTGTGAAAAACCTCGTTAGCTCTGCTCCATTTTTTGAACAATATGGTCTTAATTATATAGGCCCCATTGATGGTCATGATATCCGTAAACTCTCCGAAACTTTTGAAGCCCTCAAGGGCGATAATAAGCCCACAATCGTCCACGTCTTGACAACAAAAGGAAAGGGGCTAGATGTTGCCATTAAAAACCCCACTCCTTATCACGGAGCCAAACCATTTAATCGTAATACCGGAGCTTTTTACCCCTCTTCCACCCAGACCTTTCCGAAGATTTTTGGCAAACACTTACTCGAAATAGCGGATAAAGATCCAAGTATTATCGCGATTACCCCTGCAATGCCTGCTGGATCCTGTATTGATAAATTTATGAAGAAATATCCCAAACGATGCATCGATGTTGGCATTGCTGAGGGACATTCAGTGACTTATTCTGCCGGAATTGCGTTTGGTAAAAATATGAAAGTAGTCGCTATACTCTACTCCTCATTTTTGCAGAGAGCTTTTGACAATATTTTTCACGATGTGTGTCTTCAAAGGATCCCTGTTCTTATTATGATTGATCGTGCTGGCATTTCTGGAGGTGATGGGGCCAATATGAACGGGATTTACGACATTGGATTTTTAAATAGCATGCCCAATATGGTGATTACTCAACCAAGAAATGGTCATGTTCTCAAGGAACTTCTAGAAAGCGCATTTGACTGGAATAGTCCCGCGTGTATTCGTTACCCCAACCTTCCTACAACTGAGAACAACCTCCCTATTAAGAAAAGATCACTAGGCCGCGCTGAAATTTTAAATGAAGGCTCAGAAATTGCTCTCATTGGCATGGGCCATATGTGTGATACTGCAATGGAGGTAAAAACGAAGTTAGTTGAGAAAGGGCTTAATCCTACAGTGATTGATCCTGTCTTTATTAAACCTCTTGATACCGAGCTTTTTTGTTCCATCATTGAGAATCATCCGATGATTGTCACTATGGAAGAACACTCTCTTCACACAGGTCTTGGATCCATCATTAATTCATTTATTCTACAAAATGGGTTTACTAACAAACAGACCCTCAACATTGGGATCCCTGATATTTTTGTGGAGCATGGAAAACATTCTCTTCTTGTGAAAGAACTAGGTCTAGATGCAGATACAATTACCACAAAAATTCTCAAACAGTTTTCACTCAAAGCAGCCATTGTATGATCATCGCCCTCTTTGTCAATTTAGAAAAGCCTCAAGACAAAAAACTCGCTATGGAAGTCATCGAGTTTTTCAAAAAACACCAGATTCAAGTGGTCTCTAACGGCCCTTCTGTTCAAGCACTAGATATAGAATCCATTTCAACGATTGATCAAATGAACATTAAATACCTGATTTCCATGGGTGGTGATGGATCTATTCTAAGGCTTGCGCATGAATTCCACCATCTTAATGCAGCGATTCTGGGAATTAATCTTGGTCATCTTGGGTTTATGGCAGATGTTCCTGTAAAAGATCTCTATCCCAGTTTAGAAGATCTCCTTGATGGAAAGTACAAAATAGATGAACATATTATCATTGATGGTGAATCACCTGAGGGTAATACAACCTTCGCTATCAATGATTTTGTCATTCACAGAGCGCATAATCCCAATCTTGTCGAAATGGCAATATACGTCGATGATATTTACTTAAACACATTTGAAGCCGATGGGATTATCTTAGCAACACCAAATGGCTCTACGGCTTATTCATTAGCTGCTGGTGGCCCTATTCTAACCCCCGCCTGTGAAACCATTGTAATCACACCCATTAGCCCTCATACGATATCGAATCGCCCTCTCGTTCTCACATTGGATCAAAAAATTCAAATCCAATACCTAAGCGAGTATAAACCTATTGAAGTCATTGCAGACGGCCTTGAAAGGTTTCAGTTAAAGACAGGTAAAACATTTTGTTTCAAACGGAGTCAAAAGACATTTAAGTTGGTTAATTTACTCCGAAGAGACTATTTTTCTACCCTAAGAACAAAACTGGGATGGTCTGGTAAATTAAGATGAGCACGAGCAAGTTCCTTGAAAAATCAACCGTAGCTGATCTAAAAAACTTAAAGAGAGCTTCTCAAGGGTTTGCAGCATTTACCGAGATTTTTCTTGCCAATAGCTCACCATACACATTCGTAGGCTATAGGCTATAAGATAACCCTTCTTGTGAAATCCTCGACCTAGATCCCATACTAGAGTGATCTACTCTGATTTTCTTCAAATTCTTAGTTATCCTATTGCACTTTTCTAAAAAGTTGAATATCATTTTCTAAATGCTGTATTCATTACGCTATTTCTTTTGGATTTTATTAGAAAGTTGATGCAAATTACATGAGGTAATAGCTACTGTTTGGTGTTCATATGAGCAATTCCAAAGCAAAAACAATTATAGGCATATGACACTGTTGCCACCAATTACACCTATAATCGAAATTATCATTATTGCAGTAATGATAAACTACCTTTTGTCCTTTTTTTGGAACACGAGATCAATGGATCTTATGATTGGACTCCTCGTATTTCTTCTAATGTTCGCAGCACCTCCCCTCTTTCATTTAACGATTCTTAGCAGACTCATGCACCTTGTTGCAAGTGTTGCAATGATCGCCATGCTCATTATATTTCAGCCAGAGTTACGTGTTGCCCTATCCAAACTCAGTTTAAAAGGAAAGAGATATCGAGAAATCACCGAATTCGATAAATTTTTAGATCAACTTGCCTACTCCACCTATAATCTCGCAGACAAACGGATCGGAGCCATTATCGCCCTGGAGAACGAAGATGCTCTTAATGAGTACGCTTTAAATGCTATTTTTCTCAATGCCAACTTCTCCTCTGAACTCCTCGAAACGATCTTTGCAACAACGACTCCGCTTCACGATGGGGCTGTAATTATTCGTGATTTGACAATTGTTGCAGCATCTGTCATCCTCCCTCTCGCTGAAGACGTTTCTAAAGTTGCAAGATCAATAGGAACGAGGCACCGTGCTGCACTTGGGATGAGCCAACTCACCGATTCACTCTTAATTGTGATCTCTGAGGAAACTGGAAAGGTCTCTATAGCGCGCGATGGCATTATGACTAGAGGTGTTAAAATTGATCGATTCCGAGGCATTATCCGTAGTATCTTTAACCCACCGCTCAATAAACCTCTACGTAAACACTTTAATCTCTGGGAGTGGGTAAAACAGTGATCTCCGTTCTCACTCGTATTTTCATTCATAACTGGCCTCGTAAGTGTTTATCCTTGATTTTAGGGATTATTATTTGGTTTGTCGTTTCTCAATCGATGACTATGAATAAAACGATCACTGGAATCAGCGTTAGATTAATCAATATTCCCCCAGGTCAAACTGTGGAAGGAATTCTTTCAAATGGGCATTTAAATAAGCGCATTACCTTAAATATCACTGGAAATAAAACGCTTCTTGAAAATCTCTCATCGAATGCCTTCGAAGTAGTCATTGACGCATTAAACCACAATCAAGAATGGGTGGCAAACATCACCAAGAATGACTTACACTCTCTTAGTTCAAACATCAATCTTTCTCAGAAAATTAGTAAAGTTTCTCATAAAAGTTTCATCATTAAGCTCACGAAATTAGTGACAGAAAAAATCCCTATCTTCGTGACTCAACCAATTGGAGAAGCTCCAAAAGGCTATCAATACATCGACATTTGGCCCTATCGCCTTTACATTACCATCAGCGGACCTCAAGAAGTCATCAAGAAATTGAAGTCGCAAGGACAGAAGCTCACGTTCAATCTCAATGATATTTCCAAAGAACAACTCGAGGATTTACGGGTCCACTCAACTCAAGAAAGTAAAGATGTTATAAGCTTCTTCGTTCCCAATACCTGGAAACAGATCTATTTACCCGATTTTTCTAGCACACCTATTGATATTAACGATCCCAATGCAAAATACTTGAAAATTGACTTTCTCCGATCAAATATGCTTGCAATCGAAAATAAGATTCCCGTGAACCTCTTCTTCCCCTCTCAAGTCAATCCTCTTATCATGCCTCAAAAAGCAACTCTTAGGATTAATGATGTCGTACAGGTTAATCATGGCATCAAAATGATTTCTACGCCCCTCTATGCAAAAGGAGTCAGCGAACTTTTCTTAGAAATTGTAAGAGATATGCTTGGGATCACGGTAATTATCGCTCCTAAACCAGAATCCAATGGCTTAAGCTGGGCTGTTCAATTTATTGGAGCACAAGCTTTAGAGACCCGTTATGTACGTACTTTGATGTCAGATTCCTCAGAAATTGAAATTCGAGATCTTCAACCACAGCTCCGCGAGAACTACTTACGCGCACGCTTTAGAAACTATATGAATCGCTTTCGCTTCTTTACTCAAGAAGGAAAAAAATTCACTCTCAATCTTGAACAGGAAGGGAATTCCATTATTCTGACCGACAAAACAAACGATTTATAATAATATCATGAAAAGCATTTGCCTACTGATCAAACGATTAAATGGGGGTGGAGGGTTAGAGAAATACGCTCTTAAACTCTCCTCTGCATTTGCAAGCAAGGGATGCAAAGTCACGATTCTAACAACTAATGCCCCTAACAATCTTAAGCTACATCCATCTATCAAGATTGAGAAACACCCCATCAAGAGTTTTCTGAAATTTCAAGAATTCTCTAAATACACTAATCTCTGCAAAAAGTGGCAGACTACCCACCAATATGATCTGATCTTTGGGCTCGATCGTTGCCGCCATCAAACTCATCTCCGCGCTGGTAATGGCGTCCATGCAGCTTTTTTAGAAAACCGCAAAGTCTTTGATCCCTATTATAAAACCGTAACAGCTTTTCTCAATCCCATCAATCGCTCCATTCTTTCTATTGAAAAAGAGGCATTTGAATCACCCGATCTCCGCATTCTCTTCACTAACTCTTACATGGTCAGAAAAGAGGTCCTTGCCCATTACAACACAGATATTGATAAGATTCAAGTGGTCCATAATGGTGTTGAATGGAAAGAAATGGACAAAGACTTTCATGAATGGATCGAACAGAAAACCAATCTCGCACTTGAGATTGGTCTTGATCCAACGACTTATCATTTCCTCTTTGTAGGAAATGGATATCACAGAAAAGGGCTTACCCCCCTACTTGATGCCCTTTCAATCTTGCCCATGAACGATTTCCATCTCTCAGTTATTGGCAAAGAGAAAAGAACAGCTGACTTCATAGCCTACACAAAACAACTTGGCCTTACAGACAAAGTCTCTTTCTTGGGTGTACGGAAGGATGTAAGACGCTTCTATCAGCTCTCAGACAGCCTTGTCGTCCCCTCCTACTACGATCCCTTTGCAAACGTCACCGTTGAAGCTCTTGCAATGGGACTCTTAGTCATCTCCTCTAAGACCAATGGAGGCCATGAAGTCCTCAAGGAAAATAATGGATTCGTGATCCCTGACCTCCAAGACAAAGAGTGTTTTGCTGACATCCTCTACCGAGCAACGCTCCTTCCTAAAACCTGGATCCGCTCTAAAAATATCCGCAATTCCATTAAATCTCTCGATTTCTCAAACCAACTCAGTGCTATTGTTGACATGACCCTCAAATCAATCCATGAATAAAACTTCATTCCTGATCCCACTCCTTACTTATCCTATCCGTTGCATGCCACTCAGAGTGATCCACTTCCTAGGCAACCGCTTAGGCCTTTTGGTCTACTACCTCATCCCCCATTTTCGGAAACGCACTCTTTCAAACCTCTCTCTTGCAAAAGACCTTCATCTCTCTGAAAAGCAACTCATCAAGACAGCGAAAAAATCCTTGCAAAATCTTGCTATCACCCTTTTGGAATACGCAAAATTTGATCAACTGGATGATATAAGTGATATCGTAATTTGTGAAAATCCTGAAAAAGCTCAATCGATCATCAATCAAAATACAGGAATTGTCTTCTTTTGCGCTCATCAAGCCAATTGGGAAGTACTCTTTCTTGATGGAACGAAAAGGATGCGTGGAATTGCCATCGGTCGCCCCATCAAAAATACAACCCTCTATAACTGGATTACCTCCATCCGGGAAAAATTTGGAGGAAGGGTCATCACCCCAAAATCTGCGCTAAAAGAAGGACTCCGCACTCTAAAATCTGGGGGATTTATAGGAGTTCTTGGAGACCAAAGCATGCCCGAAAGCAACTACTTCTTTGATTTTTTTGGCAGACGCGCTTACACAACACCTATCCCCGCTGTCCTCGCCTATCGTACCCAATGTCCTATCATAGTCGCCAGCGTTCGAAGAGAGAGAGGAAAGTATTACATCCACTATTCCGATCCAATTTGGCCCGACTCTTCCAAAACGATGAAATCAGAAATTTATCGAATGATGAAGATTTCTCTTGGTTACTTAGAAAGCAGCATCCGGAACAATCTCAGTCAATGGCTCTGGCAGCATAACAGGTGGAAACAAGAAAGCCCTATCAACGTCTACTATCGCTACCGCTACGATTCCATTTTGATCATCCTCCCCCCAAAACAAAAAGACTTTGAAAAATTACAACCCCATCTTAAAACGTTTCGTCTGATCTATCCAAAAGCCTTTATTACAGTGCTCGTGCACAAGCGCGATATCACCAATCTGGCTCTTTGTAATGTTGAAATCATCCCCTACAATAAAGAGAACGAATGCCTTATCAAAGATTATCGCTTTAAACTCGTTTTCAATTTTACACATAGAACAGTGTATAAATCCCATTTTCTTAAACAAAGCGCTTTTCAAGTCCTAAACACGCAAAATCTTATCGAAGCAGCTCAGGAACACCTCAAAGAGGGAGATGTGGACAATCTGTCGACGCTCCTTCTTAAATCTCTATGCCGCCCTAATACACTTTGGAAAAAAAATGCCAGCTAACCGATTTTATCTTCCCAAAGCGTTTAAAACCCATGCTATCATCGAAATCGGAGGAGATGAGCTCCATCATATGATCCATGTCATGCGCTTATCAGAAAATGAATCGGTTGAACTAGTTAATGGCACAGGTTCTCTTGCCGAAGCAACAACCCTAAAGATTGACAAAAGAAAAGCTACCCTATTGATTTGCTCTGTTGAGAATAGAGAACCTCCTATAAAGCCTCTCATTCTTGCTCAAGGGATCCCCAAGCTGAGTAAACTCGAATGGATTTTAGAAAAAGCAACAGAAATCGGAGCAACAGAGTTTTGGTTGATTGTCACAGAGCATAGTGAAGTAAAGGTGATCAGTGAAAACCGATTAAAAAGGCTCCGTGCAATCACTATTTCAGCAATGAAGCAGTGTGGCAGACTCGATCTGCCAAGAATTAAAATCTTTTCTTCATTGCAAACGCTGCCAAAACCAGATGTACCAGCCTACTTTGGAGATATCCGGGAACAATCCCATTCACTAACTAGGGGCGCAGGTATTATATTTATAGGACCAGAAAAAGGGTTCACACACCAAGAAATCATATGTTTAGAAGAAAAAATTGGTGCTGTGGGAGTGAAACTTCTTCCAAACGTGCTTCGCACAGAAACCGCAGCTCTTGTTGCTACTACTTTATTGCATTCCGGTTCTTAACCTAGAACTCCCAAGCTGCTAAGCCCGTTGTCGCTTGTATTCACAGATAAACGATAGATCAACCATAATTAACTAGAGCTATCTAAGTCAGAAGAAATCCATTTTTGTTGATACTCAGGAGCTCCAGTGTATGATCGATTATGGAGGCTACCAAGCTTATCCAGACCTCATGAACCCATCCTGGTTATCTCATATACGCGCTGCTTGCCCAAACAGTATTCCTTACGCCATCTAATTTTGGGCGTTACCTAGAAAAAAATACTTAGTCTTGGTTACAGAACTCTCTACTTGTTCACTCAGTTATAGGCATGATTGGGTAGTTTTTTGTATTAAAACAAAAGATTACATCCAACGATTTTTCCACTATTTTTGATGTCAGTACAACGAGTAATAAAAATCGTTAACACCTAGAAATCATCTAACAACACACTTTATTAAGGATCTCTTGTTCAGATTGAATAACACCCTTAAAAACAAGTCCCTTAGAAGGATATAAGGTTACACGGGTTCCTTTGCAAAGAACTTTCATTGCACCCTCCGCACGTGTAATAAGCGGCTTATTATATTTCTTGGCGAAACTTTTAGCGTATTGTTCAGATTGGCAATCCTCTGGATGATTCTGCAATAGAACCCCCATCGCCTGCTCAAAGACCCTTTCGTAACCTTGATCACATGTGGAGAGCACTACAATTCGACCCTTGGCTTCATAATGTTTATATTCTTTATCTGAGACAATGATTGAAATTGGACCGTGCACGCTTTCCCCTGTACCAGGAGCTCCTCGAATAAGGACATCTCCAATATGGTCAACCATCATAGTGTTCGTGGTTCCACTTACTCCAAATGGAGACCCATAAGAAATCACGACTAAATCACCGTATTGAACATATTTGTTTTTCAGAGCAAAAGAGCTCGCAGCATCAAATCCATCTTTGAGATTAGTCGCATCCTCTAAAACAGGAATGATTCCCCAATCGAAAGCGAGTTGATTATAAGTTTTCTTATTAGTTGTGAGTGCTATCACAGGCATTTCTGGGCGAAATCTCCCGATAAACCTCGCAGTTGATCCTCGACTTGTAAAAGCTATGATTACTTGTGCTTGGGCGCTATAAGCCATTTTAACAGTAGCAAGTGCAACAGAGGAGGATAAGTCATTAAACTCTTTATTCGAGAGATCATGGGCAAAGAACTCTGCATAATTAAAGTCTTTTTCCGTTTCGATAATGGTATGTTTCATGACTTTAACGGTTTCTATGGGATACTCTCCTATTGCGGTCTCACCAGACAGCATTACAAGGGATGTACTATCATAAATCGCATTTGCAACGTCAGAAACCTCAGCCCGCGTTGGCTTTGAGCAGTGGATCATCGACTCAAGCATCTGAGTTGCAGTAACAACAGGCTTGAAAAGTTGATAGCACTTTCTAATCATCATTTTCTGTAGTTTTGGAACTTGAGTCACTGAAAGTTCCACTCCAAGATCCCCTCTTGCCACCATAATTCCATCGGCAACTTGAACGATCTCATCAAAGTTTTTAACTCCTTCAACACTTTCAATCTTTGCAATCACCAGGATATCTCCCCCCCCCTCTTCCTCGAGAAGGCGTTTGATCATAAGCACTTGTTCGGGTGAGCGAATAAAAGACGCTGCAATGAGATCAATATCAGCTTCACACCCAAATTTAATATCTTCAATGTCTCTGTCTGTAAAGGCTGGAAGCTGAATATTACCATGAGGAATATTGACCCCCTTCTGGCTTTTTAAAATACCCGGATTGAGAATCTCAATGACAACCCCTTCTGGTTTGATGTCCACAACAGTGGCACTGATATACCCATCATCAAAGAGAATATGCATACCCTTAGTAATATCATCAATTACACTGGGTGGAAGGATAGGGATTTGGTTTCCACTTGCCTCCCCTTTGACAAGGAGAAATTTATCACCAACATTGAGCTTAAGAGAATCAACTGCAAGCATACCCACTCGGATTTCAGGCCCTTTGGTATCGAGCATAATTGCTAAGGGTATTTTTTTTTCTGCACGCGCTTTCTTGAGCATCTTAATCGTTTTTAAATGCTCATCATGTGTGCCATGACTGAAATTGATCCTAGCTACATTCATTCCTACATCAATGAGCTTCAAAATCATATCATAGCTCGAAACTGCAGGACCAATCGTGCAAATGATCTTTGTTCGTGTAAACAACAAGGTTCTCCCATCAAGATAACGTGTATAAATATAAAGTAGGGTCTATCAATGTGTCAACAGAAAATATATATCGAAATCCTCTTCTCCATATTAAAAATATACTCAGTAAATGAGGTCTATCTGCATATCGGGGATGGTAACGAGGAGGGGAACTAAGAATTGTTGGGAAACGTAGGCACGATGAATGACGATGTTTTGTAAGAGCCTCATAAAAAATAAGAAGCAACCTCGGTAAGTAATTGTGACCAATCCCTTTCTAGCTTACAATAGAAATCTTGATAATTACGGGTGGTGACAACGCAAGTAAGATTCTAAAAATCTTTTTAAGGTATTTTCAAATGGTTTTATACATTGGAAATACCAGAAAAATCTATATAGATTAATAACAGAAAAAGCAACATAATGTTATTTTTAATAAAAAATCAAATCCAATAATTACTTTATTAACTCGATAAATAATGACACCAAAAAAGCAAATTACTCTAAAAAACGTTAGAGTCCATAATTTAAAAGGGATTAATCTTACTTTAAATCATAATGAACTCATTGTATTTACCGGCGTATCTGGATCAGGTAAATCTTCTCTCGCGTTTGATACGATTTATATCGAAGGGCAGCGTCGCTATATCGACTCCTTATCTACCTATGCGCGTAGATATCTCGGCAATCTAACAAAGCCCGAAGCTGATCAAATCCAAGGAATTTCTCCTACGATTTCCGTTGAACAAAAAAGCGTATCGAAAAACCCCCGCTCCACCGTTGGTACACTCACCGGAATTTATGACTTTCTTCGCGTTCTTTTTTCCAAAATTGGCATTCCTCACTGCCCTGTTAGCGGCTCTAAAGTTTTTCCACAAAGCACCAAGCAAATTATTGAGTTGATCACTAAGCTCCCAGACAAAACAAAAATCATCATTCTTGCCCCATATATCACAGCTAAAAAAGGAGAGCTCAAAGAAGAGTTTTCAGCTCTTCGACGGAATGGGTTCATAAGAATCCTCCTTAATGGAAATATGATTGATCTTGATAATGAGATTCTCATCGACAAAACAGTCTCTCATCACATCGACCTTGTCATCGACCGGCTCATCATCTCAAAAAAAGAAAAGACCCGAATTGCAGAAGCTGTAGAACAAGGACTGGAACTGGGAAAAGGGATCATCAAGGTCTTAGATCTCGATTCCAAAGAAGAGGAGCTCTACTCTCGATTTGCCTACTCTCGTGAATCGAAAACCTCTTATCCCCCCTTACAGCCCTATGATTTCTCCTTCAATCATCCTATTGGAATGTGCCCAAGTTGTGAAGGGCTCGGAATCATCCAAGAGTTCAACCTCAATCTCATTATCGATCCCAATCTCAGCATTGCTGAGGACTGCTGCTTCATTGCGAGTTCCTATCAAACAATCAAGTTTGGAAATATCTACTTGAATCTCGCTGAGCTCTATGATTTTAGCGTCGATACTCCCTGGAATAAGTTACCAGATACAGCGAAGAAAATCTTTCTTCATGGCACTCGAAAGAAATGGACAAAGATGAGTTTTGTACACCCTGTGAAAGGAACGTCGTGGATAGATTACATTCAATGGAAGGGGGTTCTCTACGAAGCAAAAAAACGATTTAACGAAGCAAAGAGTGACAGCTACCGCACAAAAATGAAACAGTTTATGAGCGAAGCCCTTTGCTCAACTTGTCAAGGATCGAAAATCAAACCCTACCCCGCTCATACAACCTTTGCAGGGAAACGAATAAATGAGATTACAGCCATGTCAATTCAAGAGGCTGATCAATTCTTCCAAAAGGTTCAGCTTACAGCGTCAGAAAAAGTGATTGCAACCGACCTTCTTTTAGAAATTCAGAAACGACTTACCTTCTTACAAAATGTGGGTCTTTACTACTTAACGATCGATCGTACAGCTCCCTCTCTTTCAGGTGGAGAGGGACAACGGGTCAGACTTGCCTCTCAAATTGGATCAGGCCTCGTAGGAACAACTTACATTCTCGATGAACCCTCAATTGGGTTACATCCCCGCGATCAAAGCAATCTCATTATCACGCTTAAGGCGCTTCGGGATAAAGGCAATTCAATCATTGTAGTTGAACACGATACAGAAACAATTCTTTCTGCAGATACTGTGGTTGATGTTGGACCACTGGCCGGGTCAGAAGGAGGAGAAATTATTTTTATTGGCACTCCATCTAAACTTTTGAAAGACCCCAAATCAATTACAGGGGCCTACCTCAGTCAAAGAAAAACGATTCCGACTCCTCAAAAACGGAGAAAAGGATCGGGTAAATTTATTACAATTAAAGGCGCTACCCATCACAATTTACAAAATCTAACCGTCAAGATCCCCCTTGGTATGTTTGTAGCAATAACAGGAGTTTCAGGTTCGGGAAAATCATCTCTCATTTCAAACATCCTATTTCCCAAACTCTCCAATGAATTGCACCATGGACAAAGAGCTGTAGGAACACATGATGAAATTCTTGGAATTGATGCAATTGATAAAGTGATAGCGATTGATCAAACGCCAATTGGACGCACCCCCAGATCGAATCCCAGCACTTATATGAATCTTTTTGCTTACATACGGGATCTTTTCTCTAAACTCCCCATCAGTCAATCACGTGGATTTAAACCCGGACGCTTTAGTTTCAATGTAGAAGAGGGGTCCTGTAGTCATTGCAAAGGGATAGGAATGACCAAGCTAGATATGGATTTCATGGAAGATTTATGGGTGATATGTAGCCTCTGCCAAGGTCACCGTTTTGACAAGAACACTCTTTCTGTTCATTACAAAGGAAAAACAATTTACGATGTATTGCAAATGACTGTGAAAGATGCGCTCCTCTTCTTTAAATCGACCCCACACATTTATAAAAATCTTGAACTGCTGTCACGTGTTGGGCTCGATTACATCACCTTAGGACAATCCTCGACCACACTTTCAGGTGGAGAAGCGCAGCGCATTAAGCTTGCAAAGGAGCTTGCACGCCCATCAACTGGAAAAACCCTCTATATCCTTGATGAACCCACAACAGGTTTGCATTTTCACGATATTCGAAAACTTATTGAAATTTTGCAAGAGCTTATTGATCAAGGAAACACTGTTCTTGTAATCGAACACAATATGGATCTTGTGAGAACCACCGACTGGGTGATTGACCTCGGTCCTGAAGGAGGAAAGGATGGAGGAACAGTGATCGCCGAGGGAACTCCTGAGCAGGTAAGTAAGCATACCTCTGCAACAGCTTATGCACTCCAGTCTAAAAAGATGATCGAAATCAAAGCAACGAAGCCTGCACAACCCGTCTCAACCATTGAGATTGTCGAGGCATCGCAAAATAACTTAAAAAGAGTCTCGCTCAATATTCCTCGGGGGAAAATCACCATATGCACCGGCCCTTCTGGTTCAGGGAAAACCTCCTTGATTTTTGATACAATTTATGCTGAAGGACAACGTCGCTATATTGAATCGCTCTCCATTTACGCACGCCAATTTGTAAAACAGATACCCAAGCCCAAAGTTCAATCGATTGAAGGGCTCTCTCCAGCAATCGCCATTGAACAAAAAAAACATACAGGGAATCCTCGGAGCACTGTGGGAACAATGACAGAAATCTACGACTACCTACGCCTTATTTATGCTCATCTAGGAACTGCTTATTGCCCAGAAACTGGAGAAAAAATTGAATCAGTTAGCAAGTCGTATGTCGCAAATTACCTTATGAAAAATCCGAAAGAAACTAGGATCCAAATTTTAGCTCCTCTAACAATCACAGAGCAGGAGCCCTTTGACACCCTCCTTGAAAAAATCTCAGCTCAAGGATTCTTACGAATCCGACTGAATAAGAAGTACTACGAACTTGATGATGAGATCCCCTATAGTAAAGGGATGGAAAACGAGCTCTTTCTCGTGATCGATCGGATAGTGATCAAAAAAGGGGTTGAACCCAGATTGCTCGAGGCAATTGATCAAGTCATTACCTTGACAAAGGAACCTTTTGTCGTAGCTCTACCTAATGAAGACCTACTCTTTAACCTCTCATTTGCGGTAAAAAAAACTGGAAAAACCTATCCTACAATTACACCTCACACCTTCTCCTTTAATTCTGAAGAAGGAATGTGTCCCGACTGTGCTGGTTTAGGATATCAATGGGGCTCCAACTTAATGCAACATGACACAATTATGAAACTCACCCCCTATAATCTTATACGTAAATTGTGGAAGAAAGAAAGCTCAATAGAGAGTGAACATCTCTTTTTAGAATTCCTAGAGAATGAGCAAATCGATCATAAACTTGCCCTTTATAAACTTCCTGTCAAACATCTTAATCTTCTTCTACATGGATCAAAGCGTACATTTAAAAATCATGGATTAACCTTCAAATGGAAAGGGCTCAGTACAACCTTGGCTGAGACGGCAAAAGGATCCCTTCCATTCATTAAAGAAACAATACTCCCCCTACTTAAAGAAACGACTTGCCACTCATGCAATGGAAAGAAACTCAATCCCCTTGCACTCAATGTGCTGCTTAACCACATGTCAATATCTGATCTTTCGGCCCTTTCGATTACACATATCCTTCACTTTTTTCAGACCCTCGAGATCGAATCTGAGAAAAAGGAATTATTTAAAGATTCGATTAGTCTACTTCTCAACAAACTACAATTTCTACATAACATCGGACTTCATTACCTGTCCCTGGATCGAAGAGCCCCTACACTTAGCAGCGGAGAAACGCAGCGAATCCATCTAGCTAAACAACTCGGTAGCGGACTCATAGGATATCTCTATATCTTAGATGAACCAACTACCGGACTCCATCCTCACAATAATGAAAGACTTAATCAAGCGTTAAAAGAACTGTGCAATAAAGGCAATACACTGATTCTCGCAGAACACGATCCCCAAACACTTGCCATTGCTGATCACATTATTGATTTTGGTCCGGGAGCTGGAACGAAAGGGGGGCACATCACAGCAAGTGGAACGTATGAACACATTAAAAAGAACAAGAACTCCCTCACAGGAGCCTATCTAAGTGGTAAAAAAAAAATTCCCTTGAGTACTTATCGAAGAAAAGGAATCAAATCCATCGGAATCAAGAATGCAAATATACACAATCTAAAAAATATTTCAGTGAGCATCCCCACAGGAGTAATCACCTGTATCACCGGGGTTTCAGGATCGGGGAAGTCAACGCTTATGCATCAAGTGATCAAAGCTGCAGCAACAAAAGTCCTTGCAACAAAAGTCCCTGATAATTTAGTAACAGGGCTCAAAGAATTTACCAAACTGATCCATTTAGACCAAAACCCAATCGGGCACACGATCCGTTCTGATGTGAGCACCTACTCCGAACTCCTTACCCCACTACGCTCATTCTATGCAAGCCTGCCCGAAGCAAAAATTAAAGGGCTCCAGCCGCGTCATTTCAGCTATCATAATCATCGAGGGATGTGCCGCACCTGCTGGGGACTTGGATTTAAACGAGTCCACCTTCAATTTCTTCCCGTTGTCAACATCACCTGCGATGCATGCCACGGTCAAAGACTTAATCCTCTCAGCTTAAAAGTACTTTACAAAGGGAAAACCTTTGGAGAGTTACTTTCACTCACCGTCGACGAAGCCAAAGATTGGCTCCCACCCATTCCAAAACTCATGAAAATCATTGAAACTCTAATTTCTGTAGGACTAGGTTACCTAACGCTTGGGCAATCGACCGTCTCACTTTCAGGAGGAGAAGCAGGAAGACTCCGTCTCACACGGGAACTCGCTAAAAAACAAACAGGTCAAACGCTCTATCTATTCGATGAACCCTCCACTGGACTGCATAGCTCAGACATTGAAAAACTGATGATGATTTTCCACACCCTCGTCAATAAAGGAAACACAGTGATTATTATCGAACACCAACTTGATATAATTGCGAACGCAGATTATATTATTGATCTTGGACCAGAGGGAGGGTTGCAAGGAGGGAGAGTTGTAGCCGAAGGAACGCCAGAACAAATCATCTCTTCTAAAAAGTCATATACAGCAACCTACCTCAGGAAATTAATTGACAATTGAAATAAACTCGCTGCTTTAGTAAGATGGATTCACTGAACTTAATATTCAAGAGTTTTTGCTGGGGACCTCATAGAATAAGGTTACTCGAACCAGGTCAGGACCGGAAGGTAGCAGCCTTAAGGGTATCACCGTATGCCATGAGTTCTCTCCAGCTTTTTTATGGCTTCCTTTTAAGTCTAGTTTCATCCCGATGCAGTCCAATGAAACTTCTGATTACAGTAGATTTTCTCTGTGATATTTTTTTTGCTTGCAAATGTAACAACTTGCTAAAAGACCCATCCAAACCCAAATGAATACCCATTCATAAGTATACGACCATGATGGTGCAAGTGAGATTCCGCATCGGAATAGTCAATCTGCATAGGTGCAAGGCATACCTTTTTGAGACCAATATACTCCCACATCGCAGTAATTTTGAAGTTCTTGTGCAGTAAGCAATCGATGAAAATCAACGACTCAAGGAACCAGGAAACATTCACTCCTTTAAGATGAACATTGCGGAGAGTGACTGTATTATTTTGATCTCGGAGAAATGTGTGCTGCTCCCCTCCATTTCCAAGCACTCCCGTTTTAAGAAACCCTCCCCAAGTCCATCTGGTATTAGGAATCCCTTCGATCATGACTCCTGCTTGAGGCCCGATCGCCATGTTACCTGTGCTTATAAGAAAGGTACTGGTATGGGTATTTTTCCTAAAATTCATTGCGAGTTTTTCATCAAGGCACAAGTAACGCAACCCAAAAATTCCTGAACAATTCCATCTGTCCATCTCACGTGGATTCAAATGACGAAAATAATTAAGTTCAAAGGTGTAGAAATCAGACCAATAGGTAGCTCTCATAGAATGGGCGTTGATATAGTCTTGCGTTACAAGTGTCTTGAAGGGAAAGCGCAAATTGTTTGTGCATTTGGCAGTTCCTTCTCCTTTAAAATTCAAGCGTCCTAAATAGCGCGTTTGCCAAGAGGATTTTTTATTATAGTAATAATAGGCTGTGAGCCTTATTCCAAGCTCTCTGGGCATCTCTGAAACAAGCTCAAGCGTATCCAGCTGGACGGTTCCAGTACCACTACAGGGAATACATACCCCATTAACTTGACTAGCAGAACTCATTTCCGCCAGAGGAAGGACTCCAATTTTCTTTCTCTTGAGAAAAACAACATCTGTGTCAAAGGCAAAACGCTGCTCCACACGCAAATCTTCCACAGAAAAACCCACAATAGGCAAGAGAAATGTTAAGAGTAATATCAGCTTTTTCATCGAACACTCAATAATCGCGATAATCTGTCAAAGTATCACGTGTGATTTATTTAGACAAGTTTGATTCAGCCTCCCAAGTTCTAAAAGCTTTTTCATACTTAGTCAAAGTTTTTCGTAGAGCTGCTTCCGGATCAATTCCAAGCATTTCAGAATCATGAATGAGGTTGAGAAGCTTCTCTCCTATTTCTTCCTCTTCATATAACTTTCTTGTTTTTGCATACGGCAAGTCAAAGCTCTGACGACGCATTATTGTAATCACCTTGTAAGCGCGAAATATGATATCCAATGTTTTAGGGATTCCATCAAGAACACTGTTCCGATCACTCTTTTCTATCCTCTTGATCCGCTCCCAATTGGAGACTACCTCATCCTCACCCTCTACTTTGATATCAGAAAAGACATGAGGATGGCGACGGATCAGTTTTTCCATCACGCTCTGAATCATCGAGTCCGTGGTAAAGCTTTTCTCTCTTTCAGCCACCTTGCAGTAGAATATGACCATATAAAAAAGATCCCCAAGCTCCTCTTGAAGCATTACGGCACTTTCTTCATCAATAGCTTCGAGAACTTCATGAGCTTCCTCAATGATGTAGGGGCGTAGAGTTTTAAATGTTTGCTTGATATCCCATGGGCAGCCATCAGGTGCGTTAAGCCGATCTACAATCTCTATGATCTTATCAAATGCTTTCATTATCCAACCCTCATTAATTAAAAGGATATAATGACATAGATACATGATTTATAATCATAAAATTTTACCTCTCTCCTTTAGATCACTTATATCTAATTATATCAATACGCCGATTCATCACACGCATTGGATGATTTTTCTCAAAAAAGAGAGCTTATTATACCTTTTATTACTGATGTGACTCCTAATAAGAGGATTAAATCTTCCTGTGAATTTCAATGAAAAATCGACTTTGTTACTCAGAATCTGAATGATATTCAGTCAACCATCTTCATTAAAATAAAAATTCACAAACCCATAGATAGACCATTTAAACCTTCTGATATAGAATATTTTCTTGGAATTTAGAGTTCTTGCAAACCTACCCCACCCCTTTCTCTCCTTAAAGATGATCTATGCAAAAACTTCACGCGCTATAAGCACCACCTGCTGCTTTTTTAAAATTTATTTATTTAAATTCGATTAGAAAATTGATATAATATATCTTAATATACGCACTTATTTTTACATCAATGAACTGTGTATTTCAGGAATAAAATGGATCCCGTTACTCAGAAGGTTCGTGCAATGCAAATACACTTAGCTCAGGTACAAATTTGAAAGCCCTTAATTAGATAATGGGGCCCACTTATTCTAGGCAGCGCTTTATGTACCTACTTATTGCCTTATTTTGTAGCGATGGTTGCTATTATACCCACCCTCACTTTCCATTACCGCTCTGATCTTAAAAATTGCTTATATAATACAGTTCTCTTCACAGATCCACTGCGCTCACTACGTTTCCTTCCTACACACACTAACAACGTAGAGTTTTAAATATTTTCTAACCCCTTATCATCAGTCATTAGAGGCGTTAAGTTAATTTGCAATTTTTACTCTAATTACTCAGGGAGTCTGTATTGAATAACAAAAAATATTATACTCAACCAACACGACCGATTATTTTTATAATATAAAAAAGAGGTTCATGATGTCATTTATGACTAATGCAACATCTGGTAGATTTACCAATCTTTCTGTGGATGTCAGTGAAAAATGAACTGTGTTACTCAAAAGGTGAATAGTATTAAATCCATCCATCTTAACCAAGATCACACGTTGTAAATCTATATCTAGAACATAAGGCCTACCCTCTTCTAGGAGAGGCTTTACTTAATTACCTCTTCCTCTAGCTATAGCGATTGTTATTATTGTGGATATTCTAAATTTTATTTACATTATCAATACTGCACCTATTAGAAGTTCTAATATAGCGATCAGATCGCGCAAACGTACCCCATCCCTTTCTTTCCTGGAAAGAATCTATTCGAAAACTTCACGTGCTTTCTTACTTATATACACATTTAGAGTTCGAGATATTTTTTTCAATTCATTATACGCCACATCAACCCCTATCCCTTTAATAATTTATTTCCTTGTATTCAATTAGACTCTCAATATAATACGTCTTGCGCCTTAATTTTAATATCAAGAAGAAGGAGATCTTTTATGACAGCCGATGTTAATTCACGTAATATCACTTATCCACTTTTTGCTCACTTTCACACTCTTTCTGCGTATTGCAGAAAAAAAATAGATTCCGTTACTCAGAAGATTCATTCAATACAGACAACACACTTCACCCAAACAAGCGCTTTAGCAATTTCAATTAGACGATGGGGCCCACTTGCTATAGGGGGAGCTCTCTTTACCTACTTATTCCCTTATTTTATAGCGACGGTTGCTATTATATCCACACTCGCTATTTACTACAGCAGCGATATTAAAGCGTTACTATCGATTCAACCAAACAGAACCGAAGCGAGTGAGAACGAGAAAGAGTTTTAAATATTTTTCAACCATATTATGAGTAGACATCAGGCCGTATTGAATTGATTTAAAATCTTTATAATTGCATCAAACTCTTTCATGATCCAACCCTATTTAATCATCTTACCCAAGATAAACATTGATAAGTCTATCGCTAGAAATATGGGGACCATCTCTTCTAGAAGCGGCTTTACTTACTAGTTACCCTAATTGTAGCGACGGTTATTATTGAGGCTATCCTGGCTTTTTAATATATCATCTATGTACATTTATTAGAATTTCTTATATGGAATAATCGCTTGGAATTAGATCTAGCCCACAGGTATCCCATCCCTTTCTTTTTTTAAAAGGATCGATTCGAAAACTTCACGCGTTGTCTGAATTATATATAGACTTAAAGTTGTTTTTATTCATGATAAAAAACACATTATTTAATTATTTAACAATTTACCCATTGTATTAAATAAGAATATCCATATAATCGATCTTGTTAAACCACTTCTTATGACAATAAAAGGAGACCTATTATGTTAGCTATTACTCATTCAATTTCTAATAAATTTGAAAGTGCTACTATATATTGTAAGCAAAAAATGAACTCTGTTACTCAGAAGGTTCGTTCATTGCAGACCACAATCTTCAGCGAGATAGAACCTTGTCAACTAATGATTAGAAAATGGGCCCCACTTGCTATAGGATGCGCTGTCTGTACCTACTTAGTGCCTTATTTTATGGTAACGGTTGCTATTATATCAGTCCTCACTTGTTACTACCGTGAGGATCTCTGCAATTTGATATTTGATCCTGATGATGATTGAACTAACGAATTTAAGAAGGCAAGGTTCGCCTCGTGAATCACTGAGCAAACTGAGCCCTCTTTCTCAATAAGCTAGAAATGGAGAGTTTTAAATATTTTCTACCCACTTCTGTGCTAGGTATTAGGAGCGTTGTATTGATCTACAATTTTCACAATCTCATTCAATAATTTTTAATTAAAATAATACAATGACGCCAAATACACGCCACTTCTGGGTCTCTTTCTGCGGGTTAAAAAAAAAAATAATTATTTTATTTATCAGATCAAGAGCATTAAATCATCTGCCTCTACCAAGGAAGGTGTGAAGCCTACAAAAGTATGGAAGGCTCCTTAAACCCGATCATGGAAGCTCCTATTTTAGGGCCCGATCGATTCCTGCCTTTCATTTAATCTCAGCTTGATATAAAATAACCAATAACACTTAATAAACACTAGCTAAGTATTTGCTATTAATTTTAACCTTTTATACAGTTTGGTTATTTTCACAATCACGTTATAACATAAAATCAGTGTGTTAAATACGCATCATTCGATTATGTGTATCAAACCATCTTTTAAGGGTACGTATATGTCCTGGATACGAGCGTCATTAAGCTCTTCAGTAAATCATTTCGGAAATTGGGTATCAACTGCCCCTTCAAATATCTATGAAGGAGTAAAAGGCCAGTGCTCGCATGCACTCACTAGGTCGGCCACTAGCATAGCTACTGTTCGTGCGTTCGCAACAACACATGGAAATCATATCCGACTCGGAGCTTACAGTGCTATGGCATTGGGTACATGGTACATGTCCGGAGATGGAAGCTACCTCACTTATCTCGCTCCATCTGTGATTACAGCAACTACCGATGCTTATTGGAATAGGCACACTGTCCAACAAGTCGGAGCAAAGCAACTTACACAGGCCCAGCAGCACTTAGCTTGCACAAGTACAGGTGTGGTAACAGCTTATAAAAAAGCACGTGACTCTGATTTCGTCGAACAAAATAGAGGTTATTTGACAACAGCAGGTTATGTAGCTACTACCCTTGCTTCATGGTGTTTAGATGGAGGCTGGTCTTCTGCTTTTACTACTTTAGCTATCGGAACAGTAGGGGTCATTCGAAATAGCAGAAATATCTATCAAACTACCTTTGGACAACCGAATGCTGAAACCCAAGCTTTTATTAGAGATTTAGAACTCTTTCAAGATACTTCTACTGAAACGATACAACCTATTCCTCATGACGTCGTTGTCCGCGTTCACGATAAACTCAAAAACTTCCTAGCTTCCCCTCTCCCTCTTACAGGACATGAATACTGGATCCATACAGAGAACAAACAAGTTCTAGAAGCATTTGCCCAGCAATTGCATTTAGGAATCGGCTTAAATACTTCTCTCGGTCCGATTTGCATTTCCAACGAGACACGTACACAACTTCGCCAAGTTCTAAAATACGTTATCGAGTGTGAACAGGCTCAAATTGGATATTTTTCAGGCCCCAGTCTTCATACAACTGCGTCTATTACAACACATCAAAATTATCTCAGAGAATTTACTAACAAAACGCGTACATATACGACTGAGTCTCTCGAGCATACTATAGAGATATTAGAAGAACTGATTAAAGATCCAAGTCCTCTGCTTGGAGCCGTAAGCATCTCGCGTCAACTAATGGGAAGTATTCCTTGGAAAAACCTTCGCTATCAACGTCAATACCAGTTATTAGTGACACATCTTCGCAACTTTTTACATGAAAACAAAGATACCAAACATCCTTTAGGATTACCGTCCTATATTTGCAATACTTTTGCAGAAGCTGTTAATATTTGTGATGAGATTCAAACCTCTCAACAAAGTTGGTTATATCAAGGGCTAACCTACGGTGTCAGCAATATGTCAGAGCCAGTTCAGCGTGTCATCAATGCTACTTTTAATACATCAGCTGCTACAAATAAACTCGATGAGCCCCAGACTACTGCTCTGTTGACCCTCCACTATTTAATCACGAGTCGGCCTCGTCCATTCACCTTAGAAGACTGTTATCAGTCTATCTCATCTTTAGATAGAGAATACCCTGGGATAGGAATCTCTATTTCTACTGGAATGGCCCAGCGATCATGCCAAGAAGCCTCGGATCATCTCAGAGATACATTTTCAGATATTGTAACAGACTCTCTTCATCAATATGTAGGGGATTTAGCAAAGGAAAGTAAAGATCGATATGACATATGCTCCCAACATCTTCCAAATGTCGTCCGTCCACATTCTGCTTTTTCTGAGATGCCGTTGCAATGGCAAGCAGCTTCACAATATATCATTGAACAAAGGCTTACGCATAGCAAAACGGCTGATGAGTCCCCAGGTATATGTGCCAACTTGAGCTCAATCTTATTCTCAACAGAAGGAACCCTCATAGATAGAATTTATAAAATGCTGACAGATTTACCCGATCAATTAGCCTCGGGTTCTAGTGATCTACTCCTATCAGGATTACACTCAGTGCTGAGTAGTCAGAGACTATCCCAATGGATTGACAACCAAAAGGCATCCACTCCTCAGGAAAAAACAAACCTGAAGAAAGATATTAGTGAAATGGCAGCCTTCCTTTATCGGGTACAGCACAACCCCATTAAAACCGTGCAAGAGCTAGGTGATTCTATGCTAGCTGAGTTAGGAGAGAACAATCCAAAAGGGATTACGACTAATACTCAAGCGATTCGCCTTGCTATAAACTATCTGCGCAAGAAATTTGATAATAATGTCCTCCTTATTCATGGGTATGCTGTACCATTCCTTAATACGACTCAGCCTGCTAATGATCTCATAGCTATTCAATCAACAATTCATCAAGATCTTAACAAATTAAATCTTTCAGCAAAAGCTCCCAATACTCCAGAGTCTCGAGCTAATCAATCTATTGTTCTTGACCAGGAACTTAATGTCCAAAAAGAGACCTTTATAAGACATGCAACCGCTTTTTCTGCTTTTCAACTAGTGGAACTAACGATAGGTGCTCGAAAGCATCGAGAGGTGCTTGATGCTGAAATCCAAGAGGAACTTAAACAGAGATCGATGCTAAAGGATACCCCTGGTTATGCCAAAGCTCTGGAATCTCTCCGAGACGATCGTCATTACTACCGCACACCCAATCTCTTCAAAGATCTTATGCAAGAGATTCAAGACGTCCCTCATAAAGATCAACTCTCAGAATTTCAATGTCGTTACAAAAAATATATTTCAGAACGCGTGGATCTTAATTGGTTTCAAAAAAAGTACGCAAAGGTCTTCCTTAGTTTTTCCATGTGGGGGTTTAACCTTATTCTGAAGAATTCTATGACTAAACTCACAGATTTTGCTTATAATTGGATGCATGAGGGTAATGGTGCTGTACAAATTGACATTACACCTATCCAGGGACTGAAAAACTTCTTGATAGGGATGCATCGAGGTCATGCTCAATGGCTGTCCGATACAACGGATGCTAAGACCGATCCTCAAAATCCTCTACTGGATAAAGATCAATATATGGATCATATCCTTAGGGGAAAAGCCTATAATCAAAATTATACTGCCGATGAACTGAATCTGAGATTTGGTGATATTCTCGTAAATCATTGCCTTCCAGATTTGAATTGGTCTAATAAAATTAATGAGACTTGGACTAAAGGTCTATGGAGTTGGTGTACAACAAATCCTGTTGATTCAAGTTCATTTTGGTCAATAATAAACCGTCCTCTAAAATGTTTGAAATGGACCCTTACGCTTCCTCTGCATGCTGCTCTAGGCATGGCATATCTGTCAACAAGAGTGCTACAGGGAATCGTGGGTGCGGCTTTGAAATACGGAACAAAAAAGACCCTGAGAAATACAAATTTTATCTCTAATATTTTACTAAGTAGTCGTGGATCACTTTACGAACACTCTCCCTATAATATCGCGATAAATGAACTTGTATTAGAGCAACTTAAGGAACTGTACACAGCGCTTAGAACCCCCTCTGATAATACACCAGATACGAAAAGAGTACGTCTTGCTCCTCTAAGTACTACCCAGCTTAATGAAGTCATGGGCTTCCTTGACAATCTATTTGAGTTGCAGCGCACAATGAACTGTCACACTCCTTCAGAACTGCGTGACCATTTGCAGAATAATCCGGGATTCTTGGAGCAATTGACAACTGGTTTAAGACAAAAGTCTCGACAATGCTATGAGCCCCAGGTAAAAGCCACTCTTGCTGCTACTCTCATGGCTTTCTATGAATCATGTCTCCAACCGAATCAGATAAAAAAACAACTCACAGCAATTTTGAAGCTAGCTGGAGAGGCCATGACAGATAAAATACCTATAGAACAAAGAGAAAAAGTTTCTGTTTACGGAGCAAAAGTCGAAGCAGAAATTAAATCACTACGAGACAATATTCTCCGTGCAATCATTGATCAATCCGTTAGTGAAAATATTGCGAAACTCGGTCAATCAGAAGTTCAACTAGCAACAGCATTGGAGCATTGGATGAAAGACGCTCTTGTTAGTACAAATTCACTAGAGCCCCCCCCTCTAATCGCTAAATGTAAACAAACTCTTCAGCAATATCAATCTGGAACGACAGATCTGGAGAAAACGGAAGCTTTAAACAGCATTCAACAGGCTCTTATCCAGTATAACGGGACTTTGCAGCAGAAATTGATAGAGGCTCGTACTCAAAAGATAAACACGCAAACGATGAACCTTCTTCAACAAAGATCCAGTGACATTACAGCACGGATTCGACTGATAGTTGATGCATTTATTAACCTATATAACCTTCATTGCAAGATAAAAAAAGACAGAACAACTACCCAATCACTACAATCAATCGTGAATGACTTCACTCAGATCCGACAGGACATCGCAAATATACTATCAGACAGTCAATCATGCACTATTACCCTTCAGAAGATCTTATCACAGGTCAATGTTATAAAAGAGCAACTTGACTTGGTTGCTAACAGCGATTTAGCACATTCCAAGGTCAAGCCGCCATTTCTTAACTCTATTAGAACCGATTTGAATAATATCACATTGCAGATCGAAGAACTCATATGGGACAATCGTACATTAGAGAGAATCCAAAAAACGGAATTGAACGCCTTTATCGTAATAAAACGATCAAGTTATCCACAGAATATATTCACCCCAATGCCAAGGATATATACGCAGATACGTGACACCCTCAACAGCAGCATTCGATCACTTCATTGTAAAGAACTTCAAACAGCGTTGCTCACTGAAGCACTTGCTATCCACCATACTTGTGATACACATCAGATAATCCAACTTCGAAACAAGGTGCTGTCACTCATCCAAAAGAACCTCCTTCAGCAACAGATTAAGACTCAGCAAGTAGTACGGGCGTTCGATCTAACCATAAATAAGAGACTTCCCGAGCTTACCTCACACTTAATCACTCCAACTACCGAGGAAGAAAACCCTCTCATCAATACTATTAGCAATCTCTGTGATGAGCTCAGTGATCACATCACAAATGCAAAGAGCCCTACTATTACTTTCTCAAATATTAATCTTTTGCCTCCTGATAGTGCTATTCCAAAAGGAATAGCAGCGTGGATCTTCAGTGAAATGCAAAAATCTACAAATAATCTTCTTCTCATGTCTCAGAAAGGTTATCTCTTTGAAGGAGTGCTCAGGCATGCTGTCATATTACCAGTGGTTAATCCAGCAAACAGCAGCAGATTATAAGGTGATATTGCTTTTTCAGCAGAATCAAACCTCCTATTTGATATACCATTATCCATGAATAAAAAAGGCTTCTTTGTTGTCTTAACCGAGCTATGCGTTAATAAGCTTACAACTTCTTTGGAGATTGTTTCTAAACTCAAGAAAAGCTGTGCTCAGATTAAATGTATGATACCCATTGGGTAAGAATATGTTGGAGTGGCAGAAACCTTACTTTTAAACAAAAACACCATCCTATTCAAAGATGACATTTCCATTGTAACGATCCCTATACTGACATGAATTCCGTGCTGTGTTCTCATGGCTTTACACGCTGATTATTTAAACGGTATAATTAACGCAAAAGAGTTAGCTCATCAAGATTATTCGATCGTATCATTGAAAAATAGCATATCCCCATACCTGGATACATCCCTTCGATCATTTACTAATAAAAAGGTAAGAGTTTCTTTAATGCTAAGCAGTTACTAGTAAAGAGCATGAGTAGCACAGATGTAAAGAAGATTTAGCGTATGTGTGTTTTATCTTGTAAGTACGAGCCTCTATCAACTCCTCTGTAAAGTACCGTTATAGGTGATTCTCCATCATTAAGCATCATATCAATTTCGATAAGCTTTTTACTCCTTTAAACCACCTTTCAAAGCGGCAGTAGAGATCATCTGAGCTCAAGTCCTTCATACAAGCACCAGTCGAGCATGTACGAAGCCTTGAACACCTCTTAATAAAAATTTCATTATAGGGACATGTTCCCTGAATCGACAAATGGGTCTTCCCAATTGGATTATAAATCTTGGCAGATGAGGGCCCAAAAAGACTCATTGTAGGCACATTTGCCAGCCCTGCAAGATGAAGAGCACATGAGTCGACTGAGATCACAAGATCCATTTCTTTCATCAAATGTTGCCAGATAGGAATCGTGAACTTCCCAATAGAGAGACTCATGGATGGAAAATAGGAATGGAGCTCATCTGACACTTGCTTTTCCTTAAAATTACTCCAAATAAATAGAAAGGAAACGGGCTGTGTTTTTGATATGCGAGAAAGAAAGTTTCTCATACATCCAAGTGATACTTCTTTATTTTTCCAGTTGGAATGAGGGCAGATCATGAAGCGTAGCGGATGAGTAAGCTCCTTCTGAGAGAGCACTTCTGCAATTTTTTTGTGTCCTGCATCAGTAACTTGAAGTAAACGCTGAGGTGGAATAAATGGATCTCGATCTCGACAAAACTTCTGGAGTAATTCAAGATAGTGATGAGAAATAGGTTTTGTCTGATCGATGTTATACCGATAATTTGTGACCAGAAGGTTGGGCCACTCTTTTACACTTTTTACACCAAATCCAATTTTAATAGGGCTCTTAACACACCTGGTGATGATTCCCGACTTACTATTTCCTTGAAGGTCGACAATCAAATCATAAGGTTTCATTTTCCGAAATACACGAAAAATTTCTTTCCAAGTGTGCAAACGAAATAGATTGTTTCTCCATGTCTTAGTGTCAAATACATGCACCACATTAACGCCTGGATAGGCCTTGACTACACTTTGGAACGCTGACTCAACAGCCCAATCAATCTTCGCAAAAGGATACTTTTTTTTTAGATATTCAAGTGCAAAAAAGGACTGAATAATATCACCGAGCGAGGATGTTTTTACAATAAGTATAGATTCCATAAACACCCAGGTGCTTCTAAAGTTATATAATAGCTATCACCTGTTCAGCATTATCTTATAAGGTTTTTTTTAAAAGAGCTCTCATAAGCCTGGTAAAAAAAAAATTAATCCCAATACAAAAATTCTCCATGCACACTAAATAGCTTCAAGGAAATGGATTGTGCTCCATATCTACACTTTGCTCGAGAAAATTTACTACAACACTTATTCCCCTTGAGAACCTTGAAAAAACCTTTTTCAAAAGGGGTAACACGCTAATGCAATATCGATAAATAAAAATTCAATCAATTAGAAAGTATTTTTTTAATGTAACTACCTGATTTAAATTCAGCTAAATAACCACATCCTAGAGATGAAAAGAAGCGTCATTACACTCCTGGTTGAGGTGTTCCATGATGTCATTCGGAATGCTAGAATCAACTTGTACTATCTCTTTAGTACGAGGATGTTTGAAACGGATGTGTATAGAATGAAGCAAAAATCGATGAGTCCTCATGGGAAAATGCGCTCGTGGTGCATATTGCTTATCACCCATAATCGGATGTCCCATTTCTTTAAGATGGACACGGAGCTGATGCGTTCTTCCTGTTTGAGGCGTGCACTCGAGAAGAGAATAGAGGTTATTAGACTCGCTGCACTTCCACGATGTAATCGCTTTGTTTCCTCGATTACCTTTTGAAGAGCCCCAGATCGTCTGACCATCATAGACAGCTTTTTTCTCCAAATAAGAAGTGATGCTTCCTGATTCTTTTCTAACCATTCCCAGAACAACAGCAAAGTACTTCTTCTCTACTTGACGCAAGTAAAAAAGCTTTTCCAAATTTTGCTGCATCGTTCTATTCTTTGCGAGCAGGAGGACTCCAGACGTCTCTTTATCCAGGCGATGAACAAGACAATAAGGGATATAGGAAGGATGACAAATCAATCCTGAGGGTTTATTACAAACAAGTAAATCCTCATCTTCGAAGAGAACTGCAAGAGATTGATCGCCCCGCTTTTTCTCGTCTAAAGATCGGAGGTCAAAAGTAACTTGATCATGTTCTTTCACTTTATAGGAGGAAAATCTTTCTACCTTTCCATGAATACAACACCACCCATGATCAATCGATCGTTTGATCGCTTTATTAGAGTATTTGGGATTGATACGATTTCTTAAAAAGCTGAGTAGTCTTAACCCCTGCTCAGAGGCTGAAACCGCAAGTTTAAGCATAAATCTGTTCAAGCATTTCTATGACAAGTCTCACTCCAAAGCCTGTTGCATGTGTCATATGGTAGCGATGAGGATGATCGATATAGGCAACTCCAGCTATATCGAGATGCACCCAAGGAATTTCTCCTACAAATTCTTTCAGAAACATTGCAGCAGTAATAGAGCCTGCGATCCGTTTGCCTGTGCTTTTAATATCTGCGATATCCGACTTGAGTATTTCCTTATATTCGGGATCCATAGGAAATTCCCAAACTTTCTCCCCTGTCACGTCTCCAGCTTTAACAAACGCCTTAGTCATCTCCTTATTATTTGAGAAAAGTCCACATCGCTCCTCTCCAATTGCAACTACGATGGCTCCCGTTAAAGTTGCCAAATCAATCATTCGTGTGGGTTTTAGCTTTGCTACAGAATAGGCTAGGGCATCCGCAAGTACAAGGCGTCCTTCAGCATCTGTATTCCCATTTTCAACGGTTTTTCCAGAGTATCCAACATAGACATCTCCAGGCTTATAACTTTTGCCATCAATCGCATTTTCAGTGGAAGGAACAACTGCAGTAATATTTATTTTGAGTTTCAGCTTTGCCGCTGCTTGAATAATACCAAGAGCCGCAGCGCCTCCTCCCATATCCGTCTTCATCGTTTCCATAAACCCTGTAGGCTTGAGATTGAGCCCTCCCGTATCAAAGGTGATCCCTTTACCTACAACCACGGTTTTTTCAGAAGAACTAGGTTTTCCTTTATATTCTAAGATAATAAATACCGGATCGCGAAACGACCCTCGATTTACAGCTAATAGTAGTCCCATCTGTTCCTTGACAATCCGGCTTTTATCAAAAACCGTCGCTTTAACCGAAGAAAAGCTGCTGGCAATTTCCCTTGCTTTTAATGCAATAGCTTGGGGCGTAATATCATCAGCATTCCCGTTAATAAGATCCCGAGCGAGATTCACACCTGATGAAAGACCCATAACCTTTTTGCTAATTTGGTTTCCTTTGGCTTCTGCTCCGATTAGATTTACTTTATTGATATGGAACAAGGCTTGATTCTCTTTAGACTTAAGCGACTCAAAAGTGTAGTTGCTCAGAGTAACTCCCTCACAGATTGCTTTACACACGAGCTCGGGAGACAGCGCTTTGACCTTTGGTAAAACAATATTGACCGTACTCCACTGCTTATTGTAACAACGCTTCATAAAAGCACTATAAGATCTACGGAGAGACTCCATAGTGCACTTTTTACAATCCCCGATCCCTAAAAAAAGAAGTCTCTTTTCTTTCCCATCCTCAATATAAGTAAGCATAGTACTGCCGGTTTTCCCAACAAAGTCCCCTGCCTTAATAGCTAACTTAATTTCAGAATCCAAGTCCTTTAGAGGAACGATCTCTTTTGCTCCTTTTTTCTCCTGCCAAAAGGGAACAACAATCAGGTCAGCACTTGGTCGCTGACTAACACTGGAAATGGCTGTGAACATATATTCTCCTCAATTTAAAATGGAATTTCATCATCTGGAAAAGCAGCGTCCTCCGCGCTAGACTGAGCCCCTCCTTGCATCAAAGGATCATTCTTTCCAAATGAAGCTCCAGTCACCTGGTTTGGCGGCTCCACTTGCTGAGCAGGCTCCCCTTCTTGTACTTTATCTGTTCTTCCAAAAGGACTAAAAGAAATTTGGGAAGCTGTTACATTTAGAGAAACCTGTGGTTTTCCTTCACGATCTGTATAAATCTCGGGCTTAGACATTTCACCATATATGATGATCGCGCTACCCTTTTTGAAGTAGTAAAGAATTTTATCAAATTGATCTCCCCAGATCGTAATTTTCCACCAAGTTGTCTCTTCTTTTCCACCACGTCTTTGATTCGCTGCAACTCTCAGAGTTGTAACCTTATGACCTGATGGTGTAGTTCGTGATTCGGGATCTGCACCTAAATGCCCCGCCACCATAATGTGATTCATATACTCACCTTAACCGTTATTGATCTAATTCTGCGATTATTCTCCGTTCAAACTAAAATAGCAAGTTCATTTTAGAGCCATCCAACCCATTTAAAATTATTTTATTTCATTAATAATCAAATAAATTGTATTTTAAACCCACTCTCAGAGTGCTTTTTTACATTCAAGAATGATGCACAGATAATATTTTTTTAAATAATTGGACGAAAATAACAACTTTAATATAAAAGGACTATTTAACAACAAAGATAATTCAGGATAGGAATGCCAGGTAATACTTCTCCCACTCCCCACCCTAATGATTCTTGTTCAGAATCTCATGAAACTTCTAAATCAGATCTATTAGGAAAATATCGCACTCATCATGATAACAGCTTTTTATATCCAATTGATGAATCTGAAGAGTTTTTAAATCCTTACTCTGATTTAAATCTATACCTATCAAAAAAAATCAAGAAGGAATTACAAAACTATGGGTCTCCTAGTAAATGGTCCCATCAAATCCAAGATGAATTGTTATCAAAATTACTCCCTGAATTTAAAAAGAGATTTCCTAAATACCGACTCGGTGGCACAGCCCTTCGAACAATCTGGGATAAAGTTAGTTACTTTTATAAGAAAGTCCAACTACAAAAAGGGCTAATGAAAGCTGATGGCAATCTAAATCTGGATTATATGATTCGAGAAAACTTGAGACAATCCTTAACCCTTAAGCAATGCAGTAACCTTCCCCCTTATACAGGTTCCCATCGATTAGCTGTAAGAATCAGTGAATGCATCGCAGTTTTCGACGGGATCCAGATGGATCTCCATCAATTAACTCAAACAATCTGGGCTGTCCATAAGCATCTTCTTAAAAACTTAAGTCCAATGAACGCTAAGAGCCCTTATGAAGAGTACGACCAATATGACAAACTGATTACGAAAACGCTTCTTGAAATTACATCAATCCACCCTAAGATCGAAGCGAATACCCTTTATGAAGAAATTAAGCGACAGTTTGTCAATTTAAGTAAAGTAGCCGAGTACGGAAGGCATCATAAGTTGACTACAATTATCTCAATTCTACTTGCACAAAAACACTTTGAACTCACCCATCTCAATACTCTATTTTGTCGCCAAGAAACCCTAGCTCTAGAAGCATTCATCTCACGCCAAATAGATCTATCCTCTCATGGATCACCTCTTTCTTTAGATTCACTCCATCTTGATCTCGTTCAAAGGTTATTAACTCTTTATCCTATTGCAAGTCGTCTTCCAAAAAATTATCCAGAAGGCAAGTTGATTGCAGGGATTAGATATGTCTATCATTTAACGACAAAACACCCTTTCAATCAGTGCCCGATTCTTCCTCAGATACTCTATATATTTATCAAAGCTGAAATGCATCATTTAAAAGAAAAATCCTCTAACGCAACTTTGCAAGAAGTTCAAAGAGAGATCCTCAAGTCCTACTCTTTATCTGAAATGCTTCCTCAGCTAGAACTTCATGAATTTGATCAATTGGAAATGCTCATCTGGAAGGTGCTTGATCAGAAAAAAGAAGTCATCAAAGAAATCCCCCCAAATTTATTAGAGCTCATTGAAAAGGAAATAGCTAATCATATCATTGAGAGTCAAGACTCCTCTTATAAACCTGTTGTAAGCAGCACTCTGAAATATTTTAGGAGGATTCAACATCTTTCCCTTAACGGACAGAAAGTCAATCAAAAGATTCAGGTTTTATCCATTCAAAACGACATGCTCTGCAGATGGATCCATTGTAATCATAAGACTCCGCTCCTTCAATTGATTGCAGATAAATGGAAACGCAGTGGATCGAAGGAAGCAACCGTCAATCATGATCAGTTTGTCAATAAAATCATGAATGAATACCTTAGAGACCACCCCTTACTAAAGAATTATAAATCGCAGCTAAGAACCCGCATTTGGATTCTCTATAAACACTTCTGGTACAATCCACTGAATAAACATTCGGAGTCCTCTTATGAACGCTTTATAAAGTGGCATATGACAAAAAATAAATCAAAAAAATCTCTAGATGAATTATCCAGAAAGATTTTGCCGCTTACTCCTCTTCAAGAAAAGTAGCAATCCAAAAATAATCAATGGAATACTGAGTAGCTGTCCCATGAGAAGCGTGCTGTTTTGCGTAATCAGAGCACTTTGAGCTTCTTTCAAATACTCGACAAGAAATCTAAAAGAAAACACCAGGATAAAGAATAACCCTGAAAGCTTACCTGGGGTGAGGAATAGTAATTTTCTATTCCAAAGCCATAGAAGAATGGCAAAAACTCCTAAGTAAAAAAAGGATTCATATAGTTGGGTAGGATGCCTAGGCATAGGAACGCTTCCGTCTGCTGCATGACCAAAAACAACAGCCCAAGGCACTGTAGTTACAGTGCCGAGCACTTCCTGATTTACAAAGTTCCCCATCCGAATCAAAGCCCCAGCAAGAGCTGTTGGGATCACAAGAAAATCAACAAGACGAACAAAGGAAAGCGCAGGAACCTTTTTTTTTACCTTCAGTAAAAAGAAAAATAGAGCGAAACAAATGCCGACTACAGCTCCATGGCTTGCAAGACCCCCTTCCCAGGTTTTAATGATCATCAAGGGATGTTTTAGATAGGATTCCATCGGCTCGTAAAATACAAGATGACCGACTCTTGCTCCAATAATGGTCCCTACCATGACGTACATTGTGAGTTTTTCACAAAACTGAACTGAGCGCTTTTTCAAAGAGATGATACCTGGGACTTTTTCCCCAAAATAAAGCCGACGATAAAAGAGCTGAGCTTGATCATCCGAGAGGTGTTTTTGTGCAAATCGCATTAAAGAGGTTATCCATCTTTTTCCCGACAATTCTTTTAAAAAATCTCGATGAAATAATTTTGAAGTCTTCATCGTTTGATTCAGAGCTTCGATCACTTGCTCTTGATCCCAATTTTCTTTGATGAGACTCGGTATGCAGGTGAAAAAATGAAGAGCTGTCGGATTCCCCTCCTTTCTTCCTTTTTCTAGTCGATAAAGCAATATGTCCCAATCTTCGATATCACTCGCCGTCAATTGAGGATAATGAGAGAGGTACTGCTTAAAAAGTCGAAGTAAAAGATAAAATCCAAGAAAAAAACCGAGGGCAAAAAACCCCCCATACCATACAATAGGTCGCTCGAGCAGAGGAAGAATGAATATAACCCTTTCAGGGTCCCAATAAATCCAATTAAACATAGACTAATTGTACATAGAATGACTTTAAAAATAATCATTTATTCCGTCGGAAAATCAAAAGAAAGCTGGCTCCAAGAAGCATTATCAGAATACGAAAAACGACTACGTCCCCAAAATACTATTCTCTGGAAACTAGCGAAAGACCAAGACCAACTACGCCTTTGGCTTGCATCTAAAAAGGACTATATCTGCCTTAATCCCAGTGGAGAAAGCATGACAAGTATAGAATTTTCAAAACTTTTTGCCACTCTTCCTATGAAAAAAACCTTTGTTATCGGAAATGCTGAAGGAATTCACAAAGAGATTATTAATCGGGCATCGCAGCAAATAAGCCTATCTCAGCTAACATTCACCCATCAGATGACACGCCTCATACTCATTGAACAAATCTACCGGGCCATTGAAATTGACCGCGGGTCTAAATATCATAAATGAATTAAGCTTTAAGTTCTTCGCGAAGAAAAAATGCGCGCTTTAAAAAGAGAAAGGAGCCCTTGAAAAGAGCCATGCCAATAGCAAGATCGATAAAACCTCGAACATCTGCAGAAATGGGCATCAATCTCATGCTGATTCCAAAGCCAATCATTCCACAAATGAGACCTATGTAGCCTTTAGTATACATGTCTGTCAGCTTAAATGGAGCATGAAGAGTGATAATTCTACATACGACACGATTTACGCTGTTGCTAAGTATTATCTTCCCCTTAAAATACCCGAGTGTAAGACTAATGATGACAACACAGAGAATAGCTTTTTGATAATTATCAAAAAAGGGCAGAACAAATCCTATAATCGAAAAATGCATATTTTCATTTAAAACACATTCACTTGCCCCTTGCGAGATATAGCTGACTCCTTTGAAAGTCAATAGACATCCAATCAAAAACCAAACCACACCAGAAAATATAATAGCACTTACATGCTTGAAGTTAAACATAATTTTTACCATTCTAATGCATATACTTATTTTCTGGAAAGACCTATGTTAATTGTAGTATAAAATCCCCTATAATTTTATGGTTTGCATATAAAAGTCTCTTGAGAAAATGGCTTTTACACCCGTCCCGTAAATAAAGGTACCAGGAGACACTCTTATGAATATCCCTTTAGCATTCACTCGTATTTTATTTTTCATATTAAGTATCTTCTTCATGACGATCTACATGATGTCAATCCCTGAAGGCACTGCTTGGGTAAAAGCACTGCTTGGAATCGCTTTAGGGATTCTTTTTAGCTGCTTACTCATAGGCTTCGATACCATTTTTCGTCGATTTACTCTTAGGTCCTTCAATATTGCAGTCATTGGTCTGCTGATTGGCTATTTAATGGGACAAGCACTCGTCCTTGTATTTGATGCGATCGTCAATCTCAGTTTAATTGTAAATACTGTCCATCCCCGAACTCTTGAAGTGATTAAAATAGCGCTATTCCTCTTTGGAACCTACCTCGGAACGATCATGACTCTGCGAACATCGAATGAACTCTATATTAGTATCCCCTTCATCAAGTTTGAGCCTACAGACCAAAAGAAAAAAGATATCTTAGCCGACTCATCAGTGCTCTCCGATTTGAGAATTATTGACCTATGTTCAACGGGTATGCTCGATCAACATCTGGTCATTCCCCGCTTTCTAATGAAAGAGCTCTATGCCCAGGTAGAAACGGGTGATGAGATGACCAAATCTAAAGCACGTCGTGGACTAGATGTAATCAAGAAACTTGAAAATCTTCCTAATTTCGGATTGCGCTTTAACGATACCGACTTTCCTGAAGTAACAGATCTTGTCAACAAAATGATTCGCCTTGCACGATTAATTGGAGCTAAAATTCTCACTGCTGATATTACAAAAATGCAGATCTCCTCCGTCGAAGGAGTGAGTATTATCAACCTACATGCACTATCCAATGCTCTCAAGCCGCTAATGATCACCGGAGAATATATTAAAATCAAGGTACAGCGTTTTGGAAAAGAGCCTCGCCAAGGTATTGGCTATCTTGAAGATGGTACTATGGTTGTCATTAATGAAGGAGGCGACTTCATTGGTAAGGTGATCGATGCACAAGTTCTCTCAATTAAACACACCACATCTGGCCGTATGATTTTTTGTAATTCTCTCGATGAAGGAAGCGAAATTAACGACGATATAAATCATAATCAAACACATGGGGACTCTTAAAAATAGTGCAAGGAATTGGAAACGACATCATTGAAATCAAAAGAATCTGGAATGCCATAGAGAAGCACAAGCAACATTTTCTCAATCGCATCTTCACCCAGAAAGAACAAGAATACTGTTTAAAATATTCTGATTCTGCCATGCGTTTTGCTGGTAGATTTGCCGCAAAAGAAGCAGTATCTAAAGCCCTGGGTTTAGGAGTTGGGAAAGGAATTAAATGGCACGACATAGAGATTCACAATCTCGATTCAGGAAAACCAATCGTTACATTTTCAAAGGGTCTCAATCAATATTTTCAAGATCCAAAGGTCCTCATTTCAATCAGTCACTGCAAAATCTATGCAACAGCTATCGCTAATTGGCTTTAAAAGATCGAAAAGGGAAGACTATACCTTACTTCAAATTTAGACTCATATTGTGGGTAGTTGCGGGCATAAACTCGGAATAAGCATTCCAAACGAAAACTCCCCCAAATTTTGAAAAGATATTGGTACGCTCCCCCAAGATCCATCGATTGATGGTGAACCTTGCTATAGCCATGGAATGTGCGTACATTGACCCAATCCATCTCTCCAAAACCAAAATATCCTTCAGTAAACACTGTCCAATGATGCCGATTCCTATAGTTAAAACCAAAAGAGGTCATTGACCTTAGCCAAGAGGCCCCGTTATTTACGACCCCAACCCCTACATAGCCATAAATGCGATACAGCCAATTAAAAACACGGTCAATCTCTTTGCCGATCCCTGCACCCAGTTCCATGTTAAAAGAGGAATGATAGGGACAGCTTGGATCCCGCAAACTACGATTCGGTACAAATCTAATGTTTCCTCCAACAGTAAGGCTTATCGGAGCACCTGCTACATCATCCAGGACAAGATAGCGTACTTGCATCGCAGTACTTCTCGAACCCCAATCACTGTTTCGTGTGCTAGAAAACTGTGCTTCAATTTGTCCATCCCAGTTGGGTAAAAAAGAGACACCCAAATCACATTGAAAGAGTTGATTATGCGAGGAGTAGGGCTTGGAGTTAACACTTCCTTCAATAGAGGGATAGTAGCTATAGGTATGACTAGGCGTAAAATATATTTGCCAAAAATCGTGAAACCATGGATCCATATCAAGCGCATGTACCATGAATGGAGAAAATAAAAGGATCATCAATAAATGCTTGATCATTATGAAAACCTTTTCTGAGTAAGCCACCTTTCTGCATCTAGAGCTGCCATGCAGCCAGATCCAGCCGCTGTCACAGCTTGCCTGTAGACATGATCCTGAACATCTCCAGCAGCAAACACTCCCTCTACACTAGTATAGGTGCTATTAGGCTTGATGATAATGTACCCCATAGGATTAGTTTCGATCTGTCCATTTAAGAACTCCGTATTCGGAGTATGACCGATTGCAAAGAAAACGCCTGCTGCATTCTTCATCTGTTCCTCTTTGGAATTCACATCTTGAAGAGTAATCTTCTCAACGACATTTTTCCCCTCAACCTTGATGAGCTCTTGATTCCAAAGAATTTCAATTTTTGGGTTGCTCTTTGCGTAATCACCCATGATTTTAGATGCTCTAAGCTCATTTCTCCGATGCACAATATAGACCTTACTTCCATATTTCGTAAGAAAAATAGCTTCTTCTACAGCGGTGTCTCCTCCACCAATGACATAAAGTTCCTTATCTCGAAAAATAGGCATTGCTCCATCGCAAACTGCACAAGCTGTGACCCCTTTTTGCCAAAATTCTCCATCATTCGTCCCTGGGATATCTAATCTTCGAGCTGTTGCTCCTGTTGCTATGACTACAGATTCAGCTTCATACTCTGATTTACTACCTTTGATATGAAAAGGACGTTTACTCAAATCAACACTGATCACATCTTCAGTAAGAACAACGGTTCCAAATCGAACAGCTTGCTTGCGAAAGCGATCCATAAGTCTAGGGCCTGTAATCCCCTCAGGAAATCCAGGATAATTTTCCACTTCCGTAGTACTGATAAGTTGACCACCAGCAACTCCTGACATAAATCCTTCGTATAATACTGGTTCCAGATGAGCTCGCGCCGCATAAATCGCTACGGTATAACCTGCAGGCCCCGATCCAATGATGACTAATTTTGTCTTTTCCATAAGAGCTCCTAAAAATTCTATTGAATCTATTCTTCAAAAACCCGATTAATTTGCAACTAGAGAATTCGTTAACAATATGTATTAGAAAGAGTAAAAATGAACCAAGTTTCCCTCTCTTATTGACTTCAAGGTAATATGTTTCCATCATCAAAATCCTAGAAAGACCACGTGGGAATTAGGATTAACAGTGATTGAATTAGGTGTGGTATACAGCATGGAAACAACTCCTTCATTATCTCTCAAAGATTCCACCCTCCGTCTGAAAATGTTGTCTTACACAATGTAAGAAAATGTCTAAAGAGACCATGGTAGTATTAAACACCCAAAGGATCTTGGCTCAAAAAGCCACTTCTATAACCTCTCTCCCTTAATTACAAAATAGCACTAAATGCATAATATTCATGAATGATTCAAACTTAAGAAGATAAAAAAGGCCGTCAACAAGGACTTGAGTTAATGTCTTCTGAAAATTCTCCTTTATTAATTTTAATAAAATAAGAGATCGAATCCATGCCATTTTATCTCAAATGGTGGTGACCTCATAGAATATAACTCACCAAAGGAGCTATCAAGATCACGCCAGAGCTCCAACCCCCTGCAACCCCCTTTATCGCCTTGAATATTACTAAAACAAACCATCAAAGAAGCCCTTCATAAAATCAAAGAAATTCAAGGTCTGAAATCAATACCTCTTGTCATGATAATCAACTTTCAATGAGAAGAAAATATTACAAGCTCATAGTTAATTTTCGTATTTACAATCCTAATAATACTTGAAGACCTTAGCTTCAGATCACCCACCCTATTGACACCCTCATCCCATGAAGAATCAACGACTGGAGTGGATCTCTTATCAAAAGACATAATCCCTTCTCAAATAATCCTCATCTTGCTATAATTATTCCGCATTTAATTACATGGATATAATGAAAAGTATTCAATTAAAAGACATTACCAAATCAACTAACGATGGATATATCCTCAATCGTTTAAATCTGACGATCCCCTCCGGAGAGTTCTTTGCTCTTCTAGGTCCTAGCGGGTGTGGAAAAACTACTCTCCTACGATTAATTGGTGGCTTTGAAAAGGTCGAGTCGGGGACGATTTACCTTGGCAATAAAGACATTACCAACCTCCCCATCAATCAAAGGAAGATTAATATCGTCTTTCAGAATTATGCTTTATTTCCCCATCTGAACGTCTTTAGTAATGTCGCGTATAGCTTAACCATCCAGGAAATTCCCAAAAAGGAAATTAAACATCGGGTTCTGGAGATACTGAAGGCCTTCCATTTGGAAAAGCATATATTTAAATTTCCCAATCACTTGTCAGGTGGACAACAACAACGAGTTGCCTTAGCAAGGGCGATTATCAATAAGCCTGAGGTGCTCCTCCTCGACGAGCCCCTTGCTGCTTTAGACTTCAAACTCAGAGAAAAAATGCTCGTTGAGCTCATTGATCTCCAAGATAAGCTTAAAACGACGTTTGCCTATGTTACCCATGATCAGTTTGAAGCCCTTACGGTCGCAGACCACCTGGCTATCATGAACTACGATGGGCATATTGAACAAATAGGGACTCCCAAGGAGATCTACGAATTTCCCAATTCTACCTTTGTCGCCAAATTTGTGGGGACAACAAATCTCTTTAAAGGAACTCTCCATAACATCGAAACAGATCCGGAGTTTGAGATCCCTCAGCTTGGTAGATTTAAGACCTATATCTCTCAAAAAAAATCCTGGATAAAAGAAGGTTGCAGTGCCTCACTAAGCATAAGGCCCGAAAAGATACTCATTTCAAAAAAAACCACTGAGAATTTCTCCAGTTCTTTAAAAGGAGTTGTCGCCTCCATCGTTTATTATGGTAGATCAACTCAATATAATGTGCTACTTAGTAACAAAATGACCATCCAGGTTTTTGCACAAAATGAGGAGCACTTTCCCCAAGAAGATATAGATTATGACGATATGGTCTATCTGTATTGGCAAAAAGAAAACGTCGTCCTGTTAGAAAAGTAGGTAAGGTGTGTTTGCTCTATTTAAAAAAGAAAAGCACTTCAGCATCGGATCTCCAGCACTCATCTTTCAAGTAGTTTTTTTCTACTTTCCATTACTTCTGATGATCATCTCAAGTCTTCTAAAATTTTCTAACGAGGGGCTATTCCAAGGATTGTCTCTCGAAAATTTTTACCCCCTACTGACATCTACTTACCTAATCATCATGATTAATTCCCTCATTCTTGCTCTCTCAACTGCAATTTGCTGCTTGCTCATTGCTTATCCAGTCGCTCATTTCATTACGTTTAAGGGGAAACGATTTAAGTACCTACTCCTGTTTTTTCTTATTGTTCCCTTTTGGACAAATTTCTTACTCCATGTCTACACGTGGTGCTTTATTCTAAACAGAGAAGGATTACTCAATAATTTACTCATCTCCTCAGGGCTAACCTCACAACCCATCCATTTTCTGAACTCTCTCTTTGCGATCATGCTTATGATGATCTACTACTATCTACCATTCATGATATTTCCAATCTATGCAGCTCTCGACCGCTTTGATCAACATCTATTAGAAGCCTCAGACGATTTAGGAGCAAGTAGCTGGCAAACATTCAAGTTAATCTTACTACCACTCACCATACCAGCGGTTCGCGTAGGATTTTTCCTTGTTTTTATTCCTGCTTTTGGAGAATTTGTAATCCCCGAGTTAATGGGTGGTGGAAAGAAGTATTTTATAGGAAATGTGATTTCTCAATATTTGCTTGGAGAACAAACGGAAAGAATTGGATCAGCGTTTACAGTCCTCAGTGCTCTGACACTTATTATTGCAACAGGGCTGATCTACCTCGGGATTAATAAACTCTCTAACTACCTACGGAAAGGTCTCGAATGAGCTTAACAATTTTCCAGAAAATCCTCGTTTTCTGTGTGTACCTATTTTTATATACACCGATTGTTGTGATTACCATATTTTCCTTTAATTCTCAGGGATTTCCCTCGCACTGGGATAGCTTTACCTTCCAATGGTACAAGGAACTCTTCCACTCAAGCGAACTCTGGAAAGCTTTCCTTAACTCACTTATTATCGCGACCGCAACAACTTTTTTAAGTGTAACAATGGGATCTCTACTCATCTATTTTAAAGCGTATGGCGGAAGAGTTGGAAAGGCCATACCAATGTTCTATGGAAATCTCATCATTCCCGAAACAGTCTTAGCCACCAGTCTTCTCGTCTATTTCACACTGATCAATGTTCCACTTGGACTATTAACTGTGATCGTTGCACACACTATTCTTGGATTGGGTTTTGTAATCCCTATTCTATATACCCGCTATAAAACACTCGATCCGCATCTGAATGAAGCTTCTCTAGGACTAGGAGCTTCACCCTACCAGACCTTTACGAAAATTACGCTGCCGCTACTAAAGCCTTCTATCATCGCGACAGGACTGCTTATTTTCATTATTTCCCTCGATGATTTCATCCTTACCTTCTTCTGTGCAGGAACAACTATTCAAACATTGCCTCTCCATTTATTTGCAATGATGCGCTCAGGATTCACTCCAACTGTAAACGCTTTTGCTACATTTCTTCTGCTCCTAAGCGGAATATTTGTCACTCTGTTCTTCTCCCCCAAACTTAAAAATCAGGTGTTTTAATCACATATCTCTTCAACATCCCTTCTTTCTATGTCAGAGCATGCATCTCCATTTTATGGACACTTGGAATCTTTGGGCTGTTATTTCTTCCAAAAAGCTCTTGTTTTACAAGCAGGACAAACAAAAAAACACTCAACATATTCACATGGGGAGGACTCTTTACTGAAGAAGTGATTTCTGGCTTTGAAAAAACAACGGGCATTAAAGTCCAAATGAATTACTACACCTCGAACGAAGAACTAATCGTTAAACTCAAATCCACTGGAGGCAAAGGGTATGATCTCATTGCTCCCTCTGACTATGCAGTAAAAATTTTACGCACAAACGATCTGTTGCAAATAATTGATACCTCGAACTTGCACTTTTTCAATAAAATTCATCCAATCCTGCTGAATCAGCAGCATGACCCCACAAATGCATATTGCATCCCTTTCCAATGGGAAGTCTATGGATTTGGTATTGATCAAGACTATTTCAAAGATCACCCCTTTACAAGATCTTGGGGACAAATATTTAACGAATCAATGATCAACTATAAAATCGTAATGCTCAATGATCCCATCGAAGCAGTAAATCTCGCAGCATACTACCTTTATGGTCCGATCACTCATCTTACAGAAGAACAATCACAGAAAGTACGCAAGCTTCTAATCAAACAAAAATCATGGGTGGAAGCCTACGCAAGCCTGAGACCTGATTACCTACTCGCCACAAGAAATTGTACAATTGCTCTTTCTCCCAGCTCCTATATCTTTAGAACAAGCAAGCAGTTTCCCTACGTGAAGTTTGTTCTTCCAAAAAAGTGGTCATTTATCACGATAGAAACATTGGCGATCCCCAAGACAAGTGCAAAAGTAGAATTAGCATACGCCTTCCTTAATTACATTTTTGAACCAGAGAACTTCGCCAAATTGATTGAAGCCTATCATCTCTTCCCCTCAACAACGGATGTTTTTCCCCATCTTCACATGCAGGATTCATTTGAACAAGTCTACAGATCAACAGCGGATAATAAACAAAAATTCTATTACTTTAAATATCTAATCGATGAGAAAATCACAAGAGACATTTGGATTGAGGTAAAATCTTAATGAAAGAATAGTTTTATGGAAGATCAATAACCTTTGCTTTACATTTATTTTGTTTTCTTCTTGGATCAGTCCAGGTTTAATCTAGTCTTTACGCTATTTGGTCCCTTCCACAATAAGATAGCAATAGCAATGCGAAGCATCTCGGTAATGTTCTCATGACTGAAGTGAAAAGATCTAAAGACTGATTCAGACGAAAAACACCCTTCTATATCACCATATAAGAGTAATACTAAGGTTTATCTTATCAGATGTAGCCATATACTGGAAATCCTACGCTACGGCTTTTTGCAGTCACTTAGTGATAGGCCGTTGCACAAAAACCTGAGTATCTGCCTTGTAGCGAACGAAAAAAGAAGCTCGCTAAAGCATAACCTAAGGACAGAAATCTAAAGTTTCTGTCCTCCAATCAAGTTATTATCTCATCGATGTGATTCGATATATTTGACGACATCCCCAACTGTTTTGAGTGTTTCAGCATCTTTTTCTGAAATCTCAAAATTAAAGCGCTCTTCAAAAGTCATGATGAGCTCTGTTAGATCCAGTGAGTCAGCATTCAGACCTTCAACAAATGATTTATCAATCGATACATCAGCTTCATCAACGCCTAGTTGTTCAATAACGATATCAATCACTTCTTTCTCTAGTGACATAATACTATCTTCCTTCATATTTTTAATTTCTACATACTTTCTATTTTTGTTTACGCTAACATTCCCCCATCAACGACTAAAGTTTGTCCTGTCACATAATCTGACATATGACTTCCAAGAAATAGCGCAGCATTTGCGATCTCTTTTGGATCTCCTAAACGAGCCATCGGAATCGTTGACAAAATTGAGTTTTTTTGATCATGAGACAAGGCATCAGTCATATTGGTTTGAAAAAATCCTGGTGCGATGCAATTCACGTTGATACCTCTCGAACCGACTTCAACCGCTAAAGACTTTGTAAAACCAATCATTCCTGATTTAGACGCAGAATAGTTAACCTGACCAGCATTTCCTGTCAAGGCTATTACCGAAGAAACATTTATAATTTTTCCCTGTTTAGCCTTCATCATTGGTCTGACAAGTGCATGACAAAGGTTATAAATAGACTTGAGGTTGACATTCATTACATCATCCCAATCAGATTCGTTCATTTTCATGAGGAGCTTATCGCGAGTAATACCAGCGCAATTGATGAGAATATCAATGGCACCCCACTTTCTCAAAAGGCTAGCAACAGCCTCATCCACTTCGCTTACATTGGAAACATTAAGAAGACAATAGGTCATTGTTTGTTCTGGATAAACCTTGTTCTCTTCCAGTTCTTCTATAACCTGTTTCGCCCTTACTTCATTCGTTCCAAAAATTGCGACATCAGCCCCCTCCTTAGCATACGCTATAGCAATAGCTCTACCAAGTCCTGAAGTTCCACCAGTAACAATTGATTTCTTTTCTCTCAGAAGTATATCCATTTAAGCCCCTATTCTATTTGAGTCAAGTGCTTTTGCTAAGTTATCTAAATCTTCTACCTTATTGACGTTTACACTCATCCCTGTCGTTCCTATTTTCTTATTCATTCCTGATAGGGTGTTACCACAGCCAATTTCAACATAAAGTGCCGTTTGACGCTCCATCATTGCTCTCACTCCTTTTTCCCACCGAACAGGGTTTGTAACCTGGTTGAAAAGATTCTTACGCACTCCCTCAATATCCTCAACAAACTCTCCAGGGACATTCATTACAATTTCAATTGAGCTCTCATGAATAGGCACTTCATTCAGCTTTTGACCGAGTTTTTCCTGAGCTTCACTCATCAAGCCACTATGGAAAGCTCCAGAGACGTCTAAAGGAAGAATTCGGTTAGCTCCCTTCTCCTTTATTACTTTTGAAGCACGCTCTAGATCCTTTATCGCTCCAGATATAACGACTTGACCAGGGCAATTAAGGTTGGCGATCCAAACTTTGTTTTGAAAATCTTTCAAACACTCTTGAACCTCCCCTAAAGCAATTCCTAAAACAACAGCCATCGATCCGGGATATTTCAGCGCAGCTTCATTCATAAATTCTCCGCGAGCCCTAACGAGAGCAACCCCATCGGTAAATGCAAGTTTTTTTGCAGCGGTTAAAGCAGAATATTCTCCAAGGCTTAATCCGGCACAAATTGAGGGGGTCAAATCGGGAAATTCTTCTGAAATCACCTTCAAGATAGCCATACTCGTAACATAGACGGAAATTTGACTATTCTTAGTCAGCATCATCTCTTTGCTAGGACCATTAAAAATCAGCTTAGATAAATGCAAAGAAAGAAGATCATCTGCCTGATCATAGGTTTGCTTTGCTGAGGGATATTTGTCATAAAAATCTTTTCCCATTCCTACATATTGAGCCCCTTGGCCAGGAAATATAAAAGCCCTATCCCTATTCATATCACCCCTTTACTTTTCGTTAAAACCCCAGCACCCCAGGTCAGTCCTGCTCCAAATGCAACAAGAAGAAGGTGCTCCCCTTTATTAATTGTTTTTTCTTCCAAGAGTTCCGTTAGAGCGATCCCTACTGATGATGCGGATGTGTTTCCATATTTATGAATCGTCATAAAGACTCTTTCCATAGGTACTTTAAACCGCTTAGCAATAGCCTCAATAATCCGTATATTTGCCTGATGAGGAATCAGCCAGCTAATATCGCTTTCCCGAAGCTTGCATCTCTCTAAACAAAGCTTGGCAGCTGCTTCCATCCTTCGGGTTGCATGCTTAAAGATATTCTTTCCTTCCATTTGGATATAATGTTGATCGTTTGACACAGTTTCAAACGAGGCTGGACTACGCGAACCACCCGCAGGCATCATCAAAAGGTCTGAGTGCTTACCATCAGATCCTAAAATAACGTTATCGATATAGAGCCCTTGCCCTAAGTCCTGGACAATACAAGCTGAAGCACCATCCCCAAAGAGAACACATGTATTGCGATCCTTATAGTCAACGATGGTTGAGAGTTTGTCTGAAGCAACAATAAGTACTGTTTGGTACATCTCCGATTCGATATAGGATTTTGCCATCGAGAGAGCATAGATATAGCCTGAGCAAGCGGCCTGTAGATCAACCGCAGCTGCCTGAGAAGCTCCGAGCTCTCGTTGAATTAAACAAGCGGTGCTCGGAAATATATAATCAGGAGTTAAGGTGGCAAATAAGATAAGATCGATATCATCCATGCCTACACCCGCCTGTTTGATCGCATTTTTCGCAGCGTATAAACCCATATCAGAGGTGTATTCATCACTCTCAGCAATACGCCTTTCCTTCATACCAGTCCGAGTAGAAATCCACTCATCAGATGTCTCTACCCACTCTTCAAAGTCTTTATTATAAAGAATTTTCCTTGGAACATAAGCCCCGACTCCAGTAACTCTTGCACGCTTCTTCATCACCTACACCGCTTATATTTAGCAATTTACGCAAACGACCATTTAGAAGTTTTCGTGGATCAAAAACAGATTTCTTAGGAAGATTAGGTCAGTAAGTATAAAAATACAAGTCTTTTTATCTCCATTTCAGATACCGTAAGAGAACGATGAAATACCCTACCTCTCTACTAACCCTTATAGCTTCTCTTAAAAAATTACCTGGAGTCGGGAGAAAATCTGCCGAGCGCTTTGCGTTTCAAATAATTAATTGGCAAGAGAGGGAGCTCCAAGAGTTTGGAGAAGTCATTAAAACAATCAAAAAAACCTTACTACGCTGTATTGACTGTGGCTGTTTGATCGAAAATACGCATTGCGTATTTTGCGATCTAACACACCGGCAAACAGCATCCCTTTGTATTGTCGCAACCCCTAGAGATGTTTACGCGGTCGAAGAAACAGGAGTCTTTAATGGGCTTTACCATGTTCTAGGGATGCTTCTATCGCCACTTGATGGAATGGATCCCAACATGTTACGTTTGCAAAGCATTCAAGACCGCATTCAAAAACACCAGATTACAGAAGTGATCATCGCACTTGATTCTACATTAGAAGGCGATGCAACCGCGCTCTACCTTAAAAAAATGCTCACAGGAACAAATATCTCAAGACTTGCACTTGGCTTGCCCATTGGAAGTTCACTTGATTTCATCGACGAAGGAACACTTTCACAAGCATTCACAGGCCGTCAACAATTTTAATAAAGCTGTATTGCTTTTATTCCAATAGGTTTTCTATAATTATGTTCACCTATTTATAAAAACACTAAGTCTCTATGAAAATCATCCACCATCTAACCCTTGCAACTTTGCTGCTTACCTCGATACTAATACATCCTGTTTTTTCACAAACTCAATCAAGTGAAACTTATGAAACCAAGAGAGTCGCCAGCATCTCTATTAAAGTAGAGCCCCTAATCCAAAACGAAATGTTCAATTCGGATAGAGTTTTATCGCGCCTGCGCACAAAAACAGGTGACCCCTTTTCACAGCTAACATTCGACCAAGATTTGAAAACGCTTTCCGAAGAATACGATCGCGCCGAACCCACAATTCAAGTAAATCAAGGTGAAGTTTTTATCTCTATTAAGATCTGGAAAAAACCGATCATTCGCCAAATCAAGTGGAGTGGCAATAGAGAAATTACCACGAAAAGACTGCAGAAAGAACTCGCGATCAACCCAAGCACCGTCTACAACAGAGAAGAATTCAACAAATCTTTCAATAAAGTAAGGGATTACTACATTAAGAAGGGGTACTTCGATGCACAGCTACAATACACAGTCTCACCTGATCCTCACAATAATGAAGTAAATATTACAATTCGTGTCGACGAAGGCAGCTCTGGACGCATTGATACAATTGCTTTCTATGGCTTCAATAAATCAGAAGAGAGTGACCTCCTTCACATGATTAATACAAAGAAATACAACTTCTTTACAAGCTGGCTAACCGGAACCGGAACCTATCACGATGAAGCCCTCGAGCAAGACAAGCTGATCATCTTGAACTACCTGCAAAATAAAGGTTTTGCAGATGCGCACATCAATATCGAACTTAAAGACTCGGGAAATGAAGGGAAACTCATCATTGAAATCAAAGCAGTCCGCGGAGAAATATTTCATTTCGGAACGATAACTTTCAAGGGAAATAAGCTCTTTGATGACAAGGAAGTTAACGAGCGCCTACTTATTCACAATGGAGATACTTATTCACAAGAAAAACTCAGAGATACTGTACAAGGGATTAAAGATTTCTATGGAGAAAAAGGTTATATAGACACCAACATCAGCTATAATCTCCAGCTAAGCCAATCCCAATCTACCTACGATGTCTCTTTCTTTATTGAAGAGGGTAATCAATATAAAATTGGCCTTATACGCGTTTTAGGAAATACACAAACAAGCACAAATGTCATCCTTCACGAGTCCCTTCTAATCCCAGGTGAAATATTTGATTCTAGGCTGCTAAGGACTACCCAAAAACGATTAGAATCAATGGGCTATTTCAAGTCTGTTAATGTCTATGCTGTAAGAACCCCCTCAGACAAGATACTTAATGAGGGATGTCGAGATGTGATCATTGAAGTAACCGAAACAACCACCGGTAATATCAGTCTCTTCTTTGGATTCAGTACTGTAGACGATCTCTTCGGAGGGCTCGATCTCGCAGAAAACAACTTCAACTATAAAGGGCTTGCTCGCGTCTGGAAAGAAGGTCTTCCAGCTGTTCGTGGTGGTGGTGAATATACGCATCTCAAAGCAACTATTGGTGGAAAACAAACAAGTTATATGATCTCCTGGCTCACTCCTTACTTTAGAGATTCTCTATGGAAAGTTGGATTTGATGTCAATTACACACACAGTAATCTCCATTCAAATGACTTTAGAATACACACTACTGCCCTAGCTCTCTATGGATCCTATCCCATTACCTCTTATTGGAGCGCTGGATGGAAATATAGGATTCGCAATGCGATCATCTCAATCGACAAGAAAACTGGAACTACGTATCTAGAACAAACAAAGAATAGCGGCATCGTTACTGGCTTTGGACTCAATTTGACTTATACCTCCATCGATAATGTATTTAAACCCCATCGGGGAGCCCGTTCCGTCTTAGAAGGGGAACTTGCTGCTGTTCGGAGACATGCTTCTACTCAGAAAGACTTCCCCTTCTTTCGTTTAAGCTATACCAATACTATCTATTATCCCGTTTGGAGAAAAGGAACCTTTAAAACCCATGGAGATTTCAAATTTATCAACCTATTAGGTCAGGGAACCTTTGAACACCTCCCTCTGAGTGAAAAGTTCTTCTTGGGTGGTGAATCCTCAGTTCGTGGATATCGTGCCTCTCAAATTGGTCCAAAGTATGGAGTGGGGGATCCCACTGGAGGTATTTCTTCTGTTCTTCTATCTATTGAGTATTTACAGAGTATTTTTAAAATGCTCGACCTATTCCTCTTTGCAGATGGAGGTTCGATCTCAAGAGATCTATTTAACGTTCATAAAATAAATTTTAGCTGCGGATATGGAGCAAGATTTGAACTCGCTAATCGCGTTCCACTCATTATCGGTTACGGATATCCAATCAATTCTAGTTCAGATAACGAAGTCCAAAGATTCTTTTTCTCTATGGGAGGACAGTTTTAACTTGAGGAAAAGAACTCAAAATTCAATGATTTAACTAGAATAAACAAATCCTCAAAAATGTGTTAAATTGCAATTTCTGTGAATACAGAAATCGCTCTGATCAAGATTAAGGAGTCGATCAAAATGAACTTTCGTAAATTGACATTATTAACAGCGACAGCTGCCTCATTAACCTCATTTTCACTCAATGCAACAGAAACAAAAGTTGCTGTTGTTAATTTCACTACAATTCTTCTCGATTCTAAATATGGAAAAGAAGAGCAAGAGTCATTTGAAACTCTAAAAGGGCAGATGACCTCTCTTATTTCAGACGCTGAGACAAAACTTAATGAAACAGCAAATAAATTTAACGATCCTGATTACCTAGACAGTCTCTCTCCAGAAGCAGAACAGGAACTTAAAGTGCAGTTTCAAACACTGAGCGCAGAACTCGACCGCTATCAACAACAGTTTTACCAAGTACTCAATCAAGCTTACATGAAAATGAATCAATCAATAGCTGCTCATATCACAACCGCTTCTGAAAAAGTCGCTAAATCGCAACATCTCGATTATGTGCTCAATAAAGACGCCTGCTTCTTCTACAATACTGACCTGGAACTGACCTCTGCGGTCATCAAAAATATGGATGTCTCATTCGACAACGAGCACACTCAGAAAACATCAATAATCCCCTCAAAAAATGAAGCTACAATTCAGGCTACTGCGGAAGGAAATAAGTAAGTAGATGTCCAAACAATTCACTCTTGCAGAGCTCTCGCAACTCACAAAAGCAAAGCTCATTGGTGATCCTGACCTCCGCATCAGTGATGTTGATAGCTTAGAGTCCGCAAATGCTCAAGATGCGTCATTCCTCTCCAATCCTAGATATAAAGAGGCAATGCAATCAAGCCAAGCAGGAGTGATCTGCATTGATGATACAGCAATCATCATCGACGGTAAGAACTTCCTTATCTCAGACGATCCCTCTAGAACGTTCCAATCTATAGCTGAGCTTTTACTGAACTTCAAGCAAAAAACAGGATTTTTAGCCATTCATGCATCAGCTGTCATCCATTCAACAGCAAAAATTGGAGACAATGTTCAAATAGGACCAAATGTTGTCATTGATAAGAACGTCACCATTGGAAATAACTCTCAAATTTTTGCCTCAGTTTCCATTGGAACCTCTGTGCATATCGGGATTGATTGCATTATTTACCCCAATGTAGTAATTCGGGAACAATGTATTCTCGGTAATCGCGTGATCCTCCAACCCGGTGCAATTATAGGTTCCTGCGGATTTGGATTTATTCCGACTCCCCACGGAACACTAACAAAAATCAATCAACTTGGCAATGTCGTTATCGAAGATGATGTTGAAATAGGTGCGAACACCACCATTGATCGGGCACGCTTTAAATCCACACGTATTGGTAAAGGATCAAAAATTGATAATCTCGTCCAGATTGCCCATAATGTCACTCTTGGAGAAAATAATGTCATCGTCTCACAAGCAGGCATTGCAGGCTCTGTGAAAATGGGAAAAAATGTATACCTTGGCGGACAAACTGGTATCACTGGGCATGTAGAAGTTGCTGATGGTGTACAACTCGCTGGTCGTGGCTGCATAAGCAAATCGATCAAACAACAAGGGAAATATAGCGGAAAGCCTGCGATTCCACTTGATGATTATAATAGAAATCGAGTTCACCTCAGTAAAATGACTCTCTATGTTCAAGAAATCAAAAAACTTGAGAAAAGAATTCAAGAGCTGGAATCCAATTAAAATATTTTCTAAGGCACAAAAGAGTGGTTACTGACCCATATGCTTCATATCTACTACAAAACAGGGCTGGATAGTGACTTCATACAAATAGATGAACCTTGTGAAGGTTGTTGGATTCACGTCGAAGAAGCCTCTACGAATGATATCTATCAAATCAGTCAACTTAGCAATCTCGAGTATACTGACATTTATGACTGTCTCGATAAATTTGAGCTCCCTCGTATCGAAAAAATCAGAGAAGATGTAATCATTTATACTCGCCATCCCTCCGTTCAAGAAGGAGGCCTCTACACCACCACATTCACAATCATCCTCACAAAAAACTATTTTATTACCATCTGCCCTCAAAAAAGTCAGATCGTCAAAAACTTCATCGCTCAGAAACCCAAACTCTCTCCTGAGCAGAAATCTAAATTCCTTATCTATATCCTTCTTCAAATCACCCAAGAATACACACGACAGATCAAAAAAATCAGAACCAGCGTTCTGAGACAAGAAAAAAAAATGACCTATGTCAACAGTAAGGATATCGTTAATCTAACAATGAACCAAGAGGTTCTCAATCAATACCTCTCCTCCCTTGCCCCGAACCGAACAGTTCTGGAAGCGATTACCTCTGGAAAATACACCCTCCTTTATGAAAAAGATCAGGATCTCCTCGAGGATCTTCGCAATGCCAGTATGCAATCTGAAGATCTCTGTACAATCAGTGGACGTTCCATTAAAAATCTTCGCGACTCCTACCAGATCGTCTTTACCAATCAGCTAAATAAAACGATTAAACTGCTGACTGCCCTTACGATCATCCTGAGTATTCCAACGATGATTGCCAGTCTCTATGGAATGAACATATCACTTCCCTTTGCCAACAACCCACAAGCCTTTTTACTCATTCTAATCTTCATAGTTCTTCTATCACTGATGTCCCTTTTGATCTTTCAACGCAAAAAATGGCTCTAAAATCTGATTAGATTGAACTCGCTGCATCTATGAAAATCCAGCTTCTAGGTAAGATCCTACTTTTTCTGTTGTATAGAAATAAGACTCTCATTGTATTTTAATTTAAGAAGTTTGATATTAAGTAGCAACTAGAAATAAGATGAAGTTTGTATCAGTCAATCGAGTTATTTTTAATTGTTGTTTACTGCTCTCTACCCTTCCAACACTGACAATTACTTACGTTGCCTAATATTTCAGTTAAACCGGCATGTATGCGCTAGATCGCATTACTTGCTATCGGATGCTCCGTAATGTTTTAAACTATAAGTTTAGACTATAAGTACTGAAGGACTTTCGAGAAATTTTTGGATGGTTTTTAAAAATCGTGCAGCGTCTGCCCCATCAATCACTCGGTGATCACTAGATAGTGAGAGGGTAAGAGTTTTTCCGGGAACGATCTTGCCATTTTCTACAACAGGTTGATCTCTAATCCCTCCAACGGCGAGAATCGATGCTTGGGGGGGGGAAATTATTGCCTGGAAGTCATTGATTCCAAACATACCTAAATTAGAAATAGTGAATGAGCCTCCACGGTACTGATCAGCAGTAAGTTGCCCTTTTTTCGCAAGGGAGGCTAGTTGCCTTACTTCAACTGAGATTTGCCCTAAATTTTTGTAGTCAGCGTAGCGAATAATTGGTGTAATAAGCCCATCATCGACACTTACTGCGATCGCGATATCGATCGTTTTAAAACGGATGATTTTGTTATCTGCGGAGTTGAACCCACTGTTAATAGTAGGACATTCCTTAAGCGCTAGCGCTGTTGCTCGAACGATAAAATCATTGAAGGTGATTTTAATGCCAGACAACTTCAGTTGCTCACGTACGGAAATTACCGGTTTCACATTCACCTCTTGTCGAACATAGAAATGGGGGATGAATGTTTTTGAAGCTTGAAGCTTGCCACCAATCGCTTTGCGCATGGGTGTAAGCGATTCTTCTTCATAGGATCCCGGAAGAAATTTTGGAAGACTGCATCTACCAAAATTAATAGGTACGTCTGGTTGAGCCAGATCTAAATCACAACTCATGACCCTACCGTTTGGTCCACTTCCTTTTACTGTGGAGATATCTACCCCCTTTTCACGGGCTAATTTTCTGGCAAGCGGCGAAGCAAAGCCTCTACCTTCAAGAGGAGCTTTAGGGAATTTAAATTTATAATCTGTAAGGGGTGGTTCAGGAGTAAATGTTACTTGGCCAATCGATACTGTTGCAGCAGGCTCTTTAAAGGCTGGTTTTTCTTTTTCACCGTTAGCTGCAAGTGACTTTTCTTTGAGAGCGTCTTCCTTTTTAAATGCTTCGATGCTTTCACCGGCGGTTACTGTAAAAATCGCCACAGGCTCATGCACTTGTGTGTCTTGCCCTTCATTTATAAGAATCTTACGAAGAAATCCAGAATCAAGCGCTTCGTATTCGACAGTTGCTTTATCCGTAGCGACTTCAAAGAGTAGATCTCCTTCTTTGACCTGATCTCCCTCTTTTTTATGCCATTTGACAATTTCCCCCTCTTCCATTGTCGGTGTAAGCTTAGGCATTGTTAAATTAAAGGGCATTGCGTTCGTCTCTCTGTATTTTCATTCGAAGCATTTTACGATAGGACTTCCTCAATTGCAATCACTATTCTCGCTCTATTGGGCAGCGTTGCCTCTTCTAGAATTTTAGAATATGGAAGAGGAGTCTCTCTTTGACAAACACGTTTAATAGGTGCATCAAGAAATTCGAAACAGTGCTCCTGAACTTGAAAGCCGATCTCTGCTGAGATACCTGAAAAGAGATGCCCTTCTTCAACAAGAACACAGAAGTGGGTTTTTTTCACCGAATCTGCTATAAGTGGGATATCTAGTGGTTTAATCGTACGAAGATCGATCAGCTCAACTTCGATCCCTTTTTCCGCTAACTCACTTGCTGCTGCTTTGCAATGATGCAGCATCCGGCTATAAGAAACGAGTGTCACATGTTGTCCTTTGCGTAGAATTCTCGCCTTTCCAATAGGTACCAGATACTCCTCTATAGGAATATCCATTCTCATTCCATAATCGAGTTCATTTTCAAGAAAAAGGACAGGATTACTGCTTCGGATAGCCGCTTTTAATAATCCTTTTGCATCATAGGGATTACCAGGTGATATTACTATCAATCCGGGTAAAGTGCCATAAATTGCTTCCACGCAATGAGAATGTTGGCAAGAGACTTGGGCAGCTGCGCCATTTGGTCCGCGGAAGACGATTGGAACTTTGAATCGATTTCCAGACATGAAATACATTTTACAAGCATTTGAAATCAGCTGATCAGCCGCGACAAATGAAAAATTAAAACTCATGAATTCAATGACCGGACGTAGGCCCGTTACCGCGGCTCCAATACCAAGTCCAGTAAATCCATTTTCAGAAATCGGGGTGTCTATAATCCGCTCAGGGCCCCACTTATCGAGCATTCCTTTTGTGACTTTATAGGCTCCGTTGTATTCCGCAACTTCTTCCCCCATTACAAAAACAAGAGGATCTCTCTCCATCTCCTCATCAATTGCTTGACGTAACGCTTCGCGCATCTCTATATTTTGTGTTTTAGGTTTATCAGTCATCAGGCGCAAATACATCCTCTTCTAAAACGATTGGATCGGGGAAAGGACTCTCCTCTGCAAATTTCATCGACGCAAGGATGATTCCTTTTTGCTCTTCATTTATTAGTCCAAATTCTTCGTCAGTAAGCAGTTTGGCTTCTTCCATGAGCATTTTAAGTTGATGAATCGGATCTCTTTCTTTGCTGTATTTCAAAGACTTCTTACTCCGGTAGAGAGCTGGATCTGAAACAGAATGCCCACGGAAACGCTCCGTCATGGCTTCGATAATAACAGGTTTTTTATTTTTTTTAACTTCTTCATAAACGTGTTTAAAACCGGCATAGCAATTGAAGTAATCCATTCCGTTAAAGGTATACCCTTTCATATTAAAATTCTGGGAGACTTTCTCTGCAATCGGTTGGAATGCAATGGCTCGATCGACTCCCGTTCCCATGCCCCATTGATTGTTTTCTACAACATAAATGCATGGCAGGTTCCAGAGCGCTGCTAAATTGAGTGATTCATGAAAAGACCCCTGCGCAACAGCCCCATCTCCCATAAAGCAAACCGATATCTTGTCAGTCTTGAGATATTTCTCAGTAAATGCAGCACCTGTGGCTATAGGTATATGCCCCCCAACAATCCCAAATCCACCGAGCATATGATCCGAATAAAAATGCATTGATCCCCCACGACCAAATACATTACCAGTTATTTTCCCATAGAGCTCAGCCATCAGCTCATTCGGTGTACATCCCATCAGAAGAGCTAAAGCGTGACACCTATAAGTGGTGATCCACCAGTTCTGAATTCCCATTACATTAACGGCAGCTGTCTGAATAGCTTCTTGCCCTATATAGGCGTGGAAAAACCCACCAATATACCCCTGTTGATAAGCTGATTCTGACCGAGTTTCAAAATGCCTAATAAGAACCATCTGCTTCAAGGTTTCTAGTAGTTTTTCTTTTCCGATCTCGATAATTAGCTTTTTAGTATCACTGGGGAAAAACAACCCTTTATCCCATCTATTTCTATCCATAAACAACTTACATTCAATTCACTAAGAGTTCACTCTTCTTCATTACTTCATCTTAACTCGAAAATAGGAATAAGTCAACTTTTGGGAGAGCTAGGTGTCTCTTACGAAGCTGATGTCGTATTTGATACATAGAGTTATCCGGTTGTATTTCCAATAAGGTCGCAACCAGTCATCGTTTCAGAAAACTGAATACACTGCTCATTCTTAAGCATTTCAAACTCACTTTCATACTTCTTAACAACATCTTCAATAGAAAGTAGCAAGACATTTTCGCGACTATCTTGTTTTGATTGATAAGTAAAATCAAATGTACCTGACCAAATTAATTTCTCATCTTTCCTATTCTTAGTAAACAGGAAAAATTTATTACGCATATGCGTTTTATCGTGACCATCTTTGGGAGAATATACATACACCGGGATCTCTGCTTTGATCAGTTCATAAAGAGCTTTTGGCTTCCCTTTGCCTAAGGAATCCACTATTACCTCAACACTAACGCCCCTGGCCTTGGCTTTAATAAGCGCTTTAAGAATGCTACGATTCGTAAGTTTTTGAACAGCCACTTGAATCATTTCCTGCTCAGACTCAATGAGCTCGATCAGATTTTGAGACAACTCCTCACGTGATGCAAAATAAGCCCGACAGCTGTTCTCCCACTTATCTTGAGCAATAAGAGCACTCATTACGGGAAATAATAACACGACCAATAAAACCAATTTTTTCATAGCAATACCTAGAAAGATTTCAGAAGAATATTGATTCTGACAAATATTTCCATTAAAATACACCCTTTAGATGACAAAGCAAGGAATATCCCTATGGCTAAGCGCCCAATTTATTACGATACTGAAACGACAGGAGTAAAAGCTGAAAAAGATCGAATCATTGAAATTGCTGCTTTTGATCCTGTAAACGATAAATCCTTTTGTCGCTTTGTCAACCCCGGTATGTCAATACCTCCTGCTTCAACCGCCATTCATCATATTACAGATGATATGGTTGCGGATGCTCTTTCTTTTTCCGATATTGGCAAGGCCTTTATAGAATTCTGCTCAGGTGACGTAGTTCTGATCGCCCACAACAACGATGCATTTGATAAACACTTCCTCGACAATGAGTACCTAAGAAATAAAATAGAGAAGCCAGATTGGGTTTATATTGATTCGCTAAAATGGGCGCGCAAGTACCGTCCCGATCTTCCCCGGCACTCACTCCAACATCTTCGCGAAATCTTTGGAATTAAAGCAAACAGTGCGCACCGTGCACTGGACGATGTAATCGTTCTTTATAAAGTATTCATGAATATGATTGATGATCTATCGATGGAAACAATCTTAGAGCTCATGAACCAGAAAATCGTGCTACGTCATATGCCGTTTGGCAAACACAAGGGCAAACCGATTTGTGATGTTCCCAAGCACTACGTTTCCTGGCTTCTCGATAATGGAGCACTCGATAAAACAGAAAACATTGAGCTTAAAGAATCCTTCATTAAGAATAACTTACTCACTTTATAGCATTAGAAAGACGACTTTCACTATAAAGAAACAAAGAAATTTGACACATTGTTCTTGGCCCTCTCTGTGTTCTCTGTAGTAATCATTAGACTAACTCTTTCGACTTCACAGATGTCATATGGAATTGTGTATCCCACATAAGGCGAAATTGGGAACACGTTTTAAGAAGAGTGTCCTTGGTTCCTTCAGCGATCTTCTGCCCACGCTCAAGAAAAATAATCCGATCAGCGTGCTCAATCGTTGAAAGTCGGTGCGCAATAATGATCTGTGTCACTGAGCCGTGAAGCTTTTGGATTGCAAGCTTGATGTGATATTCGCTAATGGCATCAAGAGAGGATGTAGCTTCATCAAGCACAAGGATCGGTGCATTTTTCACAAGAGCTCTTGCAATCGCTAAGCGTTGCTGTTGTCCTCCTGAAAAGTTTTTACCCATTTCAGAAAGCATGGTTTCATACTTATTGGGAAGCAGGTCAATGAACTCTGAGGCGTACGCCATTTCTGCGGCCTTATGTATTTGCTGATCAGTAAATGGACGTCCAAAAGAAATATTCGAGTTAATGGTATCTTCGAAAAGAAATGGCTTCTGTGGAACAAATCCGATCTGATCTCTAAGAGATTTTTGTGAATAATCATGAATGGGTTTTCCATCAATGCGGATCTCCCCTTTTTGCACTTCATAAAGTCTAGGCAGGAGCTGAACGATGGTAGATTTTCCAGAACCTGTTGCTCCAACAAGAGCGACCGTTTCACCTTTCTCTACTTTAAAAGTAAAGTCTTTAAGAACCCACTCTTCTTCATAGCGGAACCAAATATGATCGAATTCAATAGTATGATTAAAGGATTGTAACTCCACGCATCCTTTCCGATCTTCGATTAGTGGATTTTGATTGAGAACTTCATAAAGTCGCCCGGCTGCAACAACTCCCTTTTGAATGTTGGCATTTTCATCGGAAAACTTCTTCACTGGCTCATAAAAGAGGTGAAGTAGTCCACAGAACACAATAAGATCAGAGAGTGGCATATGAAGAACATGCAATCCCACAAGAGCTACTACAACAAGGCACATCATTGTAATGGTATGCAGAACAGGGCGGGTCATCAGGTCATATTTTGCTGTTTTGCTTTCTAAATGAGCCATCCGGTCATTCTGCTCCTTATATTTTTTGAAAGAGAATGATTCCATTGCAAAGACTTTGACCGTTTGAATACCCGCTAGAAAATCGATAAGTACTGCGGTGAATTCCTCCCTATTTTTCATCAATTGCCGCGTAATCCGTTTAACACGGCGAGTAAGAAAGATTACAGGAAATGCAATGAGTGGTAGTCCAAAAAAGATCACAAGAGAGAGCTGCCATGACATATAAAAGCAAGCACAGAGTGTAGAGATAATAGTAAAGGGCGCATGAAAATAATTTGTAATGAATGAATTAAGCGATTTAGAGATTTGACCGGCATCACCCACCACTCGAGAGGATAATGAACCAATATTATACTGTTTATAAAAGCTCATTGGTTGCATTTGGACGTGTGCAAAATACTGTTCTCTTAAATCCCGCTCAATCCGTATAGAGAGAACCGTAGTTGTATATCTGCTGATAAATAGAAAGAAGGCTTTGAATAGGGCAACAGATAGAAGCAAAATGATAAACGCTTCGAAGTTTTTGTTGTCGACACTAAATTTCTTTTTGATTTTGTAGATGATTCGATGAAGTGAAGTATGTCCTCCACTCTTGCTCATATATTCTGCAGCGTCTTCCTGAGTGATCACCCCTGTATTATCTTTGTCAATCTTTTCCCATTTATTCTCAACATCTGCTTTGGTAATTTTCCCTGATTTAACCTCTTGATCGGAACCAAAAAGATGAAAGAAATCCGATCCTGAATTTATCATTACTCCAAAGGTGAGCATCTCCATTTGATGAGCAAGGGTTAAACAAAGCAAAGTTCCGAGTGTAATGAAAAAAAGAACTAGATTTTTCCGAACTCTAAGCGCTGCTTTTAAAAGAAGTTTCATTATTTACCGTCGAGCTAAGAAGAGCAACTCTACCGAACTCATTTATTTACCTTCAATGGAATAAACGCCCAGATTACGAAACTTCTGATATCTATTTTCTAGAAGCTGATCTTTAGGGATTGTCTTAAGCCTATCCCACTGCTTGGTAATGTAGGCCTTGACTTGAGTATAAACAAACTCCGGATCATAATGAGCACCGCCCTGTGATTCTTTAATGATATCATCAATCACAGAGTACTCTAGAAGATCCTCTGATTGCATCTTAAGAGCTTTGGCTGCTTCTTTATTTTTCGAAGGATCTTTCCACAAGATCGAGGCACAGCCTTCTGGTGAAATCACTGCGTAGTAGGAATGCTCAAGCATGGCAAATACATCTCCAACGCCCACTCCAAGCGCTCCTCCTGAACATCCCTCCCCAATTAAAATTGAAATAATCGGTGTGGGTAGATTGGCCATTTCAAGAAGGTTTTTAGCAATCGCCCAACCTTGACCTCTTTCTTCTGCAGCGAGACCTGGAAAAGCTCCTGGCGTATCAATAAGGGATAGAATTGGCAAGTTAAACTTGGCAGCAAGCTGCATCACACGTAGTGCTTTGCGATAGCCTTCAGGATGAGGCATTCCAAAATTACGGTAGAGTCTACTATCAGTATCGCACCCTTTTTCCTGGGCAATAATGACAAATTTCTGTCCATCAATAAATCCAAACCCTGTAATAATCGCGTGGTCATCCTGATAGAGACGGTCACCAAAAATTTCTGTGAAACTTTCACAAATATGCTTAATATAATCGACAGAATGAGGACGCTTTGGATGGCGACAGATGGTGACCCTTTCCCAAGGGGTAAGCGAAGAATATACATTATTTTTGAGCTGCTCTAACTTTTCCTCAAGTTTGCAGATATCTTCCTTCGTCCAGATCCCATTAACTTTGTTTTGTTCTTTAAGTTGAACTATTGTCAACTCATAATCGTGAATTTGTTTCTCATGATCTAACATATTATCTGCCTTTTATATTGCATCTGGATATTCCATAGATTCCACACCTGGAAGATCCGCATTATGAATATCGCTGACTATCTCAATGGTAGTGGGTTTAGTAATCACTATAGAGAAGACCTCTTCGATATCTTTTTGATAGAGTCTAATGCAACCATCGCTATCATATTTACCGATACATTCTCTATTTTCTACGTATTCCCCATCCTTACCCTCTAACCAAGGAGCCCCATGAATACCATAGCCTCTGATACCATTGATATCATCGTTTGCAAATGGAATCCATCTTGTTCCAAAGACTCGGATGAGTTCTACTTCGTTTCCTTGAAAGTAACCCATTACTTTCGGTTTATATATAGCTACCTTTCCCCCCAATTGGAATAGGCCTCTTGGAGTAAGCAATCCTGACGAGGAGTGTTTGTCAAATCTTCCTACCCCTACTTTGTAAGTTTTTAGTAAGGTCCTCTCATCCGTACCCATGTCATAACTGTAAAACCACATCTTACAGCGAGACAGATCTATGACTAAATGAAACTTAATCTCTTTATCCCTACGAAAGACATTAAACTTGTCACCTGTCGATACTTGTTGGGTCAGATAGTCCTCCTTCCCATTCAAACTCCGTGCAATAAAATGGCGCGAGGTTGCAAAATAGCTAGCATAATCACTCACCCACGCGGGCCTTCCTTTAAGCCACGGTACTCTACTACGATAACTCACTGTTTCAACAATGGGTAATTTTCTATGCCCCGTGCTAAATAACATTTTAATGCGATCGACTTCTTGTCTTTCTTCTTCCATGATTGGAGTTAGCCACTCATCAACCTTGATCGTCGCTACCTCAGCTTCCTGTACTTCGACAATGCGAGTAGTTGCTAGCTTCTCTACATTCTTTAAGTCGCTCTTTTTAAAGATCGCTACAACTCCAATGAGTACAAATAACGAAAGAGCACCCACTAAAATTGCTCTTGACAATGCCTTATTCCTCATTAATAAGCACCATCAAACCCATTGTCTCGAACAGAAAAGGTTGATGATACCATAAATTTCAATTTTTTTAGTACTTACAATTGGTATAAAATTATCCTTATACTAGATTTCTTTTCAAGGACGGGAAAAAGAAATATTTATTTGACACGTCTCAAATTATTATCACACAATATCCCAAGAAAAGCACTTTTGATCGGGAGGTATGGGAAATGCCAAGAGAAAATCAGCCCCCCAAAAGTGATTTTTCCCAGCGAGTGGAATCACCTCCATGTCCCCTTCATATGAGGGATGAATAATCAAAGTGCTATTTCCCCCTGTGAAAGTCATCGAGGCTGTTTGATCGCTATATCGGTCCAATGATTTAGGAAGAAGCTCACATTTCTGACACACAAGCGCCCGCTCAGCTTTGATAAAAAAGGTAAATGCGAGTGAAGTTGACTCACTCTGGAGACATTTAATTGTGAACTTACATTTCGTTTCGAGTCCTTCCATCTGGAACTCCATCCAACTATTACCTGGCTTGACTTTTGAATATCCATGCGTAGTTAATTCTGGAGAGATGAGGCGCGTCCACCCCTTGAAGTCGAGCATTCCATCTTCTACCTTGATCATGATATCTTTGAACGATTCACCTTTCACGCATGTGCGATGAATTCCAAATCCCTCTAAATTACCAAGAGGATAGAAATGGGGGCCCATACTTGTAATATGCACTTGACCCTTATGGATACTTCCAATCCCGGTATTGGATCCACTTGCAGAGCAAATCAGGTTAAAATCCTTATAAGAATAGTGACAAAACCCGAGGTTCTTATCCTCGTGATAAACGCCAATTGAGCCAATGTTTGATTTCAGAATATCTGGCAATTCATAACTAGAAAGCTTCTCTGCTAAATATTCAGATAAAAGAAGAAGAAACATAGGGCTTTCATAAAAATCACCTGCTTTAAAACCGGAGAGTTGATGTAGTTGGCCATCTCTTGCGAGTTGCATTTTCGAACACCCTGAAAGAGCATGACACACGTCAAAAAGGAGGTAATTGGTCGAAAGAAGAGTGACAGAGCAGTACTCGTCCCCTTTAAGCCATAACCCTTCAAAAGGAGCTCCTTTGTAATCAATCATATTGAGTTGCCAGGTCCCAAGTTGCAATGTCGATAAAATCTGATCATTATTTTTATTCACCACGCCAAGAAGTGCCCAGATAACGCCCAACTCTGCGTTTAAACTGGGATTAGGCAGATGGGCATCGAGCCAATGACCTCCATGCTCAACAAGAACAGCTCCAGACGGTAAAAGTTTTGGGATGACATCATCTACAGGAAGATGCAATAAGTGGCAAGCCAGAGATGTCAGTGCCGACCCTAACTGAAAGTCATTCCAGTACCCCTGCTTTAAAATGGCTTCTACCGCGGCCTTCAGAATCCGATCAACCTCTTTGTCTTCAACTTTTAAGTAATGAAGTAGTAACAGAACTGAGAGGATTTTCCGTAGACAGATCAGAAAGTTTTGGGGATGATCAATCCGGTGATCTAAGCAGTCCTTAAGAATACACATGAGTGATTGAGGATCATAGGCGTCTTCTAAATAGGCCTGTTTGAGCTCAATATTCCACTTACTGTCTGAATGAATATTTTTTATCCGGTCTTGAAAAAAATTAACGAGGACATTAGGCATAAAACCCACCTATTCACAGAGATGTAAACCCGAACTTATCTCACAGTCTAGAATAAAACAAAAGTCCATTATCTAAACTCTTGTTGCCTATCATTAATTAATTACATTGTCTGTGTGTAGCACCGGATTAATTTGCTCGATCAGCTTACGCATTTTCTTACCAGGAGTAAACTTCACAGCTAATCTCTCTGGAATAACAATTGAGACAGAAGCATTTTTCGGATTTCTTCCAATCTTCTGTTTTCGTTTAACAACCTCAAAAACTCCAAAATCACGGAATTCTAATCGATCTCCATCGGAAAGACATTCCGTCATTGTATCCAAAAAGGATTGAATAACATTGCGTACATCATTAGGATGGACTCCTCTTTTATGAGAAATTACCTGAATAAGTTTTTTTTTAGTTATTGTTTTCATAGCTCTTAACCCCCTTTAATGGAACATGCAAAGGTGTTTTAATTTATTTATATACCTGCTCCTCATTCTTGAATCATATTGATTTTCAGACAAGTTATTTTTTTTATTTTATGGGTTTTAACGAAAACATCGCTTGCGTACAACAAGACGCCTATCCTATTGATTTCAAGGTATTTAAATGAAGTAATGCACCACATTCTTCGTGGGTGTATGTATTAGAATTAATGTATTGATCTGACATAGATCTAATAAGTACCCAGACATCTCTCAGACAATTTATCCAAGATTCATCCAAGCTAGTTCTCGATTAGCGACAAAATCGAAAGAATTATTTAGATGAAGAAGAAGGGTAAGTCCGCTGAGATTAAATTGATTGGGGATGCAATCATACATATGATCTAACCAGAGATATCTGCTCTAATCTTCCATCACCTAAAGGAAATCCTGCCATATTTGCTCATTAGAATTACAGCATCCACCTGTATTGCACAGGTCACATTACATTCTTTTTCTTACCAAAATTAAGTGTGCGTACACGACCTGACGCTTCTTAATAATATGAAACCATAGCACTTATCCTGAGAGGCATCGACGCTAGTGATGTCATGAAACTATAAACTTTCATCATCACATCTATAATAGAAAAAAACTCGAAAAATACACAACCAGTTGCGTCAAGGATTGCCCACATTCCTATTAAGAGGTGTCACCCCCTGTTTATTCTGTTTATAAACAGATACGTCTTCCCTGTTCGAATTCTTCAATAAATCATGTAGATCATATCCTACTGCATCTGGGGCGAGTTCATTAACAGAAAAATCCAGGGTCGAAAAATATAAGACCGTTTCTAGTAAAAAAAAATCCAATATGTGTAATGATTTTGATATGTTTTCTCAATAACCCTTTAGAAAGAGAAGTAAAATAACACTCTACATGCTTTGATAAAATATTCCTATCGGCTCTTGCAGGATTACTGACTTAGAATATTAATTAGAATTTTCTTCTTCTTACCTGCAGAAAATACTAAATACTTTCCCCCAATCACATGGGACGCGTCTAAGACACAGTACGCATCTGTAACTTTCTCATTGTTGAGATAGGCCCCTCCATTTTTGATCAGGCGAACGCCCTCTCCTTTACTAGAAAGCAGCCCAATCTTGACAGCCACTTCTGTATATTTTTGGCCAATAACTTCACTTTCCCTAAGATCTCTATTCGGCATATCGCTTGCAATTTCTTTTAAGCTCTTAAGGTCTAAGACGGCATCAAATCCAGGTTTTGCGCTCATCGTCACTTTTTCTGCAATTTTCAAACCCTCTTCCCCATGAACAAATCGTGTAACTTCCTGAGCCAATCTCTTTTGAGCGGTGTTTTGAACGTAATCAGGAGATTTCATATTCTTTTCAATCTGTTTGATTTCTGTAATATCCACAAATGTCAACATACACATGAGCTTAATCACATCGCTATCTGCTGTTCCAAAGAGATATTGATAGAATTTATAAGGAGAAGTTTTTCCAGGAGACAGCCAAACCGCCCCTTCTTCACTTTTTCCAAATTTCTGGCCATCACTTCTAGTCAGGAGAGGAAATGTTATCCCATAAACACTTTTACGGGACACGCGTCGAGTAAAGTCAATACCTGCGGTGATATTCCCCCACTGGTCACTTCCTCCCATCTGAATCGAAACGCCATGCGTCTCATTTAAGTAGTAAAAATCATAGCCCTGAATCATTTGATAGGTGAACTCAGTATAACTAATCCCTTCTTCAGAGTTTAACCTGGATTTGACACTGTCTTTAGAAAGCATAGATCCGAGACGAAAATATTTCCCGACGTTTCTCAAAAAGTCGGTGAGTGTAAAGTTCGAAATCCAATCGTCATTGTTAAAAAAAACCACTGACCCAGATAGATAATCCTGAATTTGTTTAGTAATGGCTGCTACATTTCGGTCGAGAGTAGCGAAGTCAAGCAGTGGACGCTCTATGCTTTTTCCAGAAGGATCCCCAATTTTACCCGTTCCACCTCCAAGAAGAACGACAGGAATATGCCCAAATCTTTGAAACCAAGTAAGAGCGACAATCCCAACGAGATTTCCTAAATGAAGGCTATCTGCAGTGGGGTCAAAACCAATATATATTTTTAACGGATCTTTTGTGAGCTTCTTGATTTCGTTACTTGTCATTGCCTCAATGAAGCCGCGCGCTTCTAGACAATCAACTACATTACCCGCCATATCCCATCCTTCAATTTATTGAGCAGTTTATCCAGAAAGAGCCTTTACTGCAAATTGAGCCTTTTGGCTAAAAGACTCACTTTATTGCTAAGCTTGGCTGCATGTTGATTTTCATCGAAAAGAGAACTTGCTTTATTACGAAGAGTAACTCTAGAAGAAGCATGCCTTGCAATCCAGCGGTGGATTTCAAAAAGTTTGCGCTCTAAAGCCTGTTTTGTAACATTTTTCTCTATAACATCGAAATGGGTTTTCAATTTTTCCCTGGTCTTTTTTGTTTTCGTACTTTCTTCACTGTAATGATTAGACATTTAATTATTACTCCTTCAAATCTCATCATTGATAATTGATAAAATCGCGAATTTTTCTGCAAAAAGAAAGAAAAACCCTTGTCTTGAAAATGCAGTTGACACAACATGATCCTATCATGAATTCTGAAGAACTCAAGAAAAAAGTTGGTGTTGCTGCAGCTGATTTCATCACAGATGGAATGATCGTTGGGCTTGGAACAGGAAGCACAGTGTTCTATTTCATTGAACGGCTCATCGTACGCTGCAACAATGGCCTCATCATCAAAGCTGTCTCAAGCTCTGAGAAATCAGCGCAACTTGCGCAAAAAGGCAATATTCCCATAATGGATATCAATGCAGTAGACAAGATTGATATCACAGTCGATGGGGCTGATGAAATCGACCCCGATAAACGCCTCATTAAAGGCGCCGGAGGAGCATTTTTCAGAGAAAAAATTTTAGCAAGCTCCAGTACAGAAATGGTTGTAATTGCTGATGAAAGCAAACTTGTCTCTCGACTCGGCCACCGACCACTCCCTGTTGAACTCACCCCCTACGCCAGCTCCTTAGTTATTAAAAGAATCAACGATCAGGGTTACCATGGGCATATCCGTGCTAATCCAAATGGTTCAAAGTATTTTACAGACAGTGGCAATCTGATTTACGACATTCAATTTACGGAACTACGCAATTATCCTGAGAAGGACCATGAAAACTTGATCCATATCGCCGGTGTAGTAGAAACAGGGTTCTTTTTCAATCTATCAGGAAGGATTGTGATTGGATATGCCAATGGTCAGGTAGAAATAAGAGAGTAATCCAATGGAATTAATTCCCCTAATCCTTAAAAAAATCATGCACTCGCAGAGCTATACAGCATTTATCCTCTCCTCAGATAACACCCTTTTTGCCATCTATACCGAGCCTCATATTGGAGAGAACATCCAAAACCATTTGACACAAACTCCCATCGTGCGCCCCACCACTCATGATCTTCTTAATTCAATCCTGACTACGCTCGATATCAAAATTCTCCAAGCCGTCATTCACGACGTAGAAGATACTATTTATTTCGCTAAGCTTTACCTCGAGCAAATCATCGACGGGAAAAAGCATATCCTAGAAGTAGACACTCGCCCCAGCGATTGCCTCACCCTGGCCTTAGAAAACGATGTTCCCCTCTTTTGCAATCGGGCACTTCTTAAGAAAGTTTTCCCTATTCAAGACGAAAATGCTTGATCGTTAATACTTGATGTTAAATTTATTTTTTGCGAGGTTAATGAGAGCCGTAACAGCTTCTTGCGCATCCGGTCCTTCTGCTTCCAGCTTGATCCTAGCTCCCTTCGCAGCGGCAAGCATAAGAATGCCAAGAAGCGATTTCGCATTAACTGAAAGTTCCTGATAAGATAAAAATATCTGACAGCGAAAGGTCGAAGCCCGTTTGACTAGCTCCGTTGCCGGTCTTGTATGCAATCCTTTCTCATTGACGATCACAAAGGATTTTTTAATCTTATTCTTAGTAAACATAACTTTTTTTTAAGTCTTTCTCTGATTAATTTCTTAGAATAAATACTCATCTAGTACATTTTTCAGCAACCTTTTTTTGATAATAACATCATTTTATAATAATACAACCCATTTGAATTATTAAAACTATTTTTATGTACTAACCCTAGAAACCATTATAAATGATTTTAACTTTGATTATTAACCTCGTTTTTAGCAGACACGTCAAAAAGCTGCTAACTTTTATTGCGAATAATCCTAAAGTGCACTACCATAAGCCTGAATGATTCATTTCATTCAAGTATACTCGCAAATAAAGGAGATAGTTATGACTCAGCAAGCGGTAAAAACAACAACCTTAAAGCCTCTTGGTAATCGCGTTCTAGTTCAACGACTGGAGCAGGAAGAGACTTTCAAAGGGGGCATTATCCTTCCCGATTCAGCAAAAAAAAAACAGGAAACTGCAAAAGTGATCACTGTCGGTAGTGGTCAGAAAACAAAAGAGGGAACCCTTATCCCTATGCCAGTTAAAGTTGGCGACTTGGTCCTTATGGATAAATACTCAGGACAAGAAGTGACAGTGGATGATGAAGATTATGTGATCGTCAAAGCTGATGAAATTATAGCAATTATTGAAGAGTAAGGAGTAAATACATGACTGCAAAAGATATTAAATTCAAAGATGAAGCGCGTCAAAAGATTCTAAAAGGAGTCAACGCTCTTGCTTCTGCTGTGAAAGTCACTTTGGGGCCTAAAGGGCGCAATGTGGCAATTGACAGGTCTTATGGTACACCTCTGATCACGAAAGATGGTGTAACTGTTGCCAAAGAAATCGAACTTGAAAATAAGCACGAAAATATGGGTGCTCAGATGGTCAATGAAGTAGCTACCAAAACTGCTGATAAAGCAGGTGATGGAACAACTACAGCAACTGTTCTTGCAGAAGCCATCTACCAAGAAGGTCTTAAAAATGTGACTGCCGGCGCAAATCCTATGGATATTAAACGTGGGATTGAAAAAGGAGTCAAACTGATCACTACAGAACTGCAAAAACTGAGTAAATCAATCCAAAATAGCCAAGAGATTGAGCAAGTCGCAACCATTTCAGCAAATAGTGATGCAGAAATTGGAAAAATCATTGCTCAAGCAGTTGATCGTACTGGCAAAGACGGAACAATCACTGTTGAAGAAGCTCAAGGATTTGAAACCACTCTCGATATCGTCGAAGGAATGAATTTTGATCGTGGATATCTCTCTGTCTATTTCGTGACAGATGCAGAAGCTCAAGAAGCTATTTTAGAAAATGCCTACGTTCTTATCTTCGAGAATAAGATTTCTTCAATGAAAGATTTCCTTCCTATTCTACAAGCTGCAGCAGAAAGTGGAAGACCACTTCTGATCATTGCTGAAGACATCGAAGGAGAAGCTCTTGCAACTCTCGTTGTAAATCGTCTTCGTGCTGGTCTTAAAATTTGTGCTGTGAAAGCTCCTGGATTTGGTGACAGAAGAAAAGAGATGCTTCAAGATCTCGCTATTCTTACTGGTGGTCAATTTATCAGCGAAGAAGTGGGACTGAAACTCGAAAGTGTTACTCTCGACATGCTCGGTCAAGCAAAGAAGATTGTTGTAAAGAAAGAAGACACAACAATTGTTGAAGGCTCTGGATCAAAAGAAGCGATTGCTGAACGTATTTCTCTCCTAAAAAAGCAAATAGACGATTCAACTTCTGATTACGATAAGGAAAAGCTTCAAGAAAGACTCGCTAAGCTTTCCGGTGGTGTCGGTATCATCCGCGTTGGCGCAGCAACTGAAGTTGAAATGAAAGAGAAAAAAGATCGCGTTGACGACGCACTTCACGCCACTAGAGCTGCAATCGAAGAAGGCATTCTTCCTGGCGGTGGAACTGTATTTATTCGTGTTATACCACTTCTAACAAAACTCGCTAAAACATTATCAGGTGATGAGAAAGTAGGAGTTGACATCATTGCAAAAGCAATCACTCATCCTCTACGTCAGATCGCATCTAACGCGGGTGAAGAAGGTTCAATCATCGTTCAGAAAGTCTCTCAAATGACAGGTAACCAAGGTTGGGATGCACAAAACAATGAATATGTAGATATGCTCGAAAAAGGAATTGCTGATCCAACAAAAGTCGTCAGACTTACCATTGAGCTATCGGCATCCATTGCCGCGCTTCTTCTCACTACAGAAGCGATCATCTCAGATGAAGCTACAGATAGCAAGGCGACATCTTCTTCACCAGATATGGCTGAAATGGGTGGATTTTAATCCACTTCAGACCGTTAAATACAAAGGCGTTTCTTAAATGAAACGCCTTTTTTTGACTTAAATGCTTGAATAGTCTTATATGAAGAACATGAAGAAAGTTCTATTAATACTCGCTTCCTGTTGTCTTCTGCTTTTTATTGTCTTGTTTCTCATATGGGGAAATAAAGCACGTCTTCTAGCACATACCCTGGGCAAGAAACTCGGAGTTCCAGTCTATATTGAAGAGCTGACTTTCAAAAAAGACAAAGTCATCATCCACAACCTTGTAATTTCAAATCCACCCGAAGCTCACTCACCCTTTGCCCTTAAAGTAGAAAAAATTACCATCACCACTCCCCTCTCTTACTACTTGCGAGATCCTATCATCATTAACAAATGCTCGGTTGAAAATATTTTTATGAATATTGAGTTCTACACGAACAATCAAGAGACAGGTAACTGGATTACCCTCCTAAATAATACAAATACTGAACATACATCAATCTTTAGCATTGAGCGCAGCTTCATTATCCATAAGCTTCATTTAACTGATATCGATATTAATCTAACACTTGCCGACGGAACATTGAAAACACTCACTCCAATTAATGAACTTATCTTCAAGCATCTAACTTCAGAAGAAGGAATTCCTATCCATGAATTCACAGAGATCATTATTCAAAATCTGATCAATCAGATTTTTGTCATCAAGGGGCTTAAAACAATTTTTGAAGCTCCTCAAAAAGTAATTGAAGCCCTCCTCTCTCCTTTCATAAGATCTGATAAGAAAAGCAAAGAGGAGTCAACAGAAGCCTCCCAAATGCCTATTACTCCATAAATTCTACCATTATTGCATATATTTTCAATTTTATCGCATCAATATAATCATAATACATTCCATGCTTCGTTAATTGCGTATCGAGTTAATAAGTCAGATTAATTTTTTTAGCATGTATTTTATTGATCACTATTGATTTGGCTTTTTCTCTACTCACAATCCATGCAAGTACAGTCATGATGCCCTTCAATCTTCGATTGATGCATTTAAAACCCTTTCTGATTCATAATGCTCTTTAGCTGCTCAAGTGCACTCTCAGTAGCAAATTCAAAACCCATCTGTTAGCAAGTCAATGATTTATCTATAAATTTAAGACAGAACGCGTGCATACTTATTCAAATCTTAATCTCCTTTATTAATTTTCGCACAGAAATATCTTATCCTCCTGTGCATTCTGCCGTTTCTTGCTATCCAGATGAGATGTGATTAACCATATCATTATTCCCAACAGTACATATAGTAGCAAACAGTGTATGATATAAAATCCATAAATAAATCATCACATCACTAGTTTATACAATTGACAGGATTTATATTCACCAATACTTTCATTGCTAGATAGTTGTTTTAAATTCAATGTATTACAACAGGATTAAAATAAGAATAATACATAAATAACCAGATTAATACATTAACTTACAATAAATAATAAATAAACCATCTTTTTATGACCAATTCAATTTACAAAATTTAATTAGAAAAATTTACTTATATATAAAAACCAAGACACTTATTCCAACTATACTATTAGTCTACACCTAATCTATTCTACAAATAGAAATAGAACTATCTATCTAGACTTATTGAGCTCATATGATAAGTAGTCTGTAAGCTCAATCCAGTATAAAATCGAATATGAGCATTAGGGAAACAAACTCTATTACTCCCGGGACCTCACTTACCCAGACTAATCAAAACAGCCAAGACTGGAATCTTTTCTCTGATATTAGATAGCAGTAACAGGGAGAAGATAAATCCTATTGGAAATATTAAAAATGCCACCATCAAATTCTCCAGAGAATAGAATACCGTTCCAAGTCACATCCAGAACTTTTCTAAAAAGTGGTTGGATCACTGCAGATCACTTGGATTCTTGTAAAGAGACCCAGTGAAAAAAACAGTATAGAAAAAGTCATTTCTGAAGGATGAAACGTCATCATAATCCCAGTTATGATAATAGTCGAAATGACTGATCCAAAAAGCATAAGCAAGCGTCGCCGCTGTAACTTATCTGAGATCCAGCCAAAAATCAAAGCGCCAACAATAGTTCCCATGCACACCATGCTGACAACAACCAGCTGAGTTGAAAAGATCAATATAATGGCCTTGCGTGAGAAATAGCGTCCCCCAGACAGTACTAATAATCATCAATGGTAAATGAATAAATCCAGTATAGAGGCCACAACAAATATTTTATCTATTCATGACTCCCTCCCAAAAACACAGTCCTGACTTCACTCTCATCTTATTCTTTTCCGTTGGGCCTATCTTTCAAAAAAGACAACTATCGCTAAAATCCCCATGACAATTCACGCATCAACCACTAGTGCCTGACGTCAACTAAACTTCTGTGCTAGAAGTGAAAAGGGGCCTTGATCCAGAAAAAAAATGAGAGAACCAGTAGAGTCCAAATAAATCCGCATAGCTGAGACCTATTCTTCCTAAAATGCACAAAAGAAGCGCCGTAATAATCACCTTTCTTATTGAAAAACGATCTAGAATGATGCCTGCAGGAAGAAGAAAAATCACATCAGCCAGAAGAATAGGTCGCACTCAAAGAACCAAACTGCGTAGCACTGAGAGCAAATTCTTTAATCAATATTGGAGAGATTAGATTCATGATATGAAGTTGAAGAAGTTCATAGATAAAAAATAAAAACGAGAAAAAACAGACAATACAAGGTTTAAATTTTTGCATTAATCACTCGCAGCTTAAGATAGAGCTCTTTCAAGATCGAACTCTTCGATGAATCCTAGCTCTTCGATAGAATGCTCCATGCATACAGAAACGTAACTCACATTTCCTCCAAATATGCACTTGCTTGCCCTTCCTAACAGGTTTCCCTTTAACATCAATACGTATATTCATTGTTTCCTTGCTGCCGCAATGGCAAATAGTGTTGATCTCAGAGAGCAATCCATAACAAAGCTCAGGAATCTTAATTCATTTGGTGATGGTAACAAGCTGATCCACTTGTGCTTCGGACATGAAGTGAGCTTCATCGACGTCATCAAGAACTTGCCGCACTTGTTGATCAATATTCAATCCTTTGCTAAAGAGAAGCGCTTTCTGTTTGAGACCAATGCGAAAATAGATCATAGATTCTCCTGATCGATGGTCGCACTTGGAAGCAAATAAGAAGGTTATGCATTCCCCTTTTGTTGTAGTTGTAACTGGATTGCAAGAGTGTTATACTCTTATCTGCATTCATTGCTGAATTATAAAAATAAAGTTCAGCCATATTCTATGGAAAGAGCAATTCCCCTCAATTATTGAATCAGATACAATTTATTCACAAAAAAAATCACCTAAAGGTTAGCTACATCATCCATTATTAAAGATAAAGTACAGTACATTTACAACCAATCGTTGTAAGCTCTTTTTTAGTTCGATATCAGTGCTCAAGATCAAAATATCAATCCTGAACAACTTCTATTAGTACACCAACGCATTATAATTACACTCTTATCAAAGAAGGGCTTTATAGGATTAAATGTGCACCAAAGACGGATCCAATCAGGTATATTACTTCTGGTAAAAAGCTAGTAACTTCACTTTCTCATCAAATAATTCTGTCTCTTCTTAATATATTTGTACAATCTTTTCTATTCCTAAAACACTAACTCCAAGTTAGATCCTGAAAGTTATTTTCCTATGTCTCTATCTATCCGACAGAAATAAACATGGTGAAAAAAAATCACAATTCCTAGAATGAACATAGCATTTATTATATATTGAACTTAGGGATGTGATCCCTATGCATTTAGGAGGAATCTTAATCATGTCAAAGGCTATGTCTTTTATAAAACCGATTGTCTTTGTGCTACCACTCCTTGTGGTTACAGCAAATATCCCGTTATTTTCCGATGCGTCTCCATCTTTAAGTAGCTTAGACAAAGCCATGCACGAAAAGTCATTTACTGGGAAAATCATTGGTAATCACGTAAGAATGCGTACAAATGCTGATCTAGAAAGTCATGTCGTACGTGAATTGAATGAAGGAGAGCTCCTTGTCGTCGTAGGAGAGAAAAACGATTTTTATGCCGTAGAGCCTCCTTCAGAAATACCTGGTTATCTCTTCCGCAGTTATGTGATTGATAATGTCATTGAAGGAACACATGTAAATGTACGTCTAACTCCGGATCGCGAAGCTCCAGTCCTTGGGTCATTAAATACAGGCGATGCAATTAATGGAAGCATATGTGAAGAAAAAAGCAAGTGGATGAAAATTGCGCTTCCGAGTAATACGCATTTCTACATTGCCAAAGAGTTCGTAGAATACGCTGGTAATTCAGAATTAAAATTGATTACTGAAAAGCGTAAATTAACAGTTGATCAACTATTAGAATCAGCTGCACTGGTCACTCAAGCAGAATTTAGAAAGCCCTTCTATGAAGTCGATATTGACCGTTTACTTGGCAATTATCAAACAATAATCGAAAACTACTCTGATTTTTCTGATGTCATAGAAAAAGCCAGGAAAGAATACACATCGCTTCAAGAAAGCTATTTACATCGTAAAATCAGCTTCCTTGAATCTAAGACAGAAGCACTAGCTAAAAATTCATCGCAATTCACGGACACTCCGAATCAGCTCTATAACACCTCATTATCGACTTCAGATCAGATGAAACTGTGGGAGCCTATTGAAGAATCATTCTATCTATCATGGTCAGCAATGCATCATGCTAAGACTATGGATGATTTCTATGTCGATCAAAAGCTCAAAGCAACAACGATTACAGGATTTCTTGAAGAATTTAGTGACCCTATCAACATGAAACCAGGTAGTCACATTCTTAAAGATCAAGATATTCCAATTGCCTACATCTACAGTACAATAGTAAATCTACATGAACTCGAAGGGAAGCAAGTATCCCTCACAGTGTACAGCAGACCAAATAACAGTTTTGCATTCCCAGCATTTTACGTGCTAGACGCAGAATAAATAATTACTACAATGGCCTATTCATCATAAACATACCCGAATAGGCCATTCTGCATTGTAAATAGGGATACACCCCAAGACTACCCCATACTCCCCACACGCTTACTCCAATTCACACACCAGATTCTCAAACGCTCTGACAACAAACCTGTATACTCTTCTGGTATAGGATTTATAACCCGAGTGTATAATGAGGGTCTTTCTTACTTCCACAACCACTCCCTTCCGAACAATTAAGCCCTCTGTCTTCATCAATTTATAAGTCATAACCTTTTCTACTGTAGCAATCATGTTAAATATCGAAACGATAGTACATCACCAGTCCGGTGATCACAGAACTAGGAAGAGTGAGGATAATATGTTGTACAATAAAGATTAATAAAATATTACAGAGTTCATAATAAACATAAATAATCAGAATCTAAAGTCAATAAACCTCACTCAGTACTGCAATGGCAATGCCTGAACATGGATAAGAACATGCCCCCCTAGTCCTCTACCTCTAATTCACTGGTCATCTCTTCAACCTGAATCTGACGCGGAATGCGATCAATCGCTTCAAGTATCTTTAAATCCTCATTCTTTTTTACGCCCAAAGCTTTAAATTTCCTTGCGCTTACCATCACCCTAGATTCGAGTGTTCCTACCGCTTTATTATAAGATTCGACCGCAGAAGAAAGGCCTCTTCCCATCTTCGTCAAATGAGATCCCATATCAATAAGACGCTTATACAGTTCATGACCAAGAGCACTAATCTCATTTGCATTTTGCGAGAGTTTTTCTTGCCGCCATCCGTAGGAAATGGCTCGGAGCAATCCAATTAGTGTGGTAGGGGTTGCGATAATTACACTATTTTCCACTCCAGTCTCAATCAATGAAGGATCGTATTCAAGTGCAGCACTAAAAAAACTTTCAGACGGAATAAAAAGCACAACAAATTCTGGAGTTGGTTGAAATTTTTCCCAATAGGCCTTTTTACCAAGAGCTACAACATGCTGCCTGACATGACGAGCATGCCGCTTTAAACAAATTGCTTTAATAGTATAATCATCACTTTCTATAGATGCTAAATACCCCTCAAATGGGGTCTTTGCATCGACGATGATTTGACGTCCTCCCGGAAGGCGAACGATGAGATCTGGACGCAGTAGCCCCTCATCACCATTTCCGACTTGTTGCTCATAAAAATCACAGTGATTCACCATTCCAGCAAGTTCGACAACACGCCTAAGTTGAATCTCACCCCAGCGTCCCCGAACAGCCGGTGCTCGAAGTGCATTGACTAGACTCGATGTTTCCTTGCGCAGATCTTTTTCTGCTTGAGTCATCATCTTCATCTGCTCAGTGAGTACAGCATGATCTCCCTTCCGTTCTTTTTCAAGTTGGATCATTCCTTGATCCAATTTAGTCAAGGTCTCTTTGACAGGGAAGATTAGGTGTTCAATCGACTTCTGCCTTTTTTCTAAATCCCCCTTTGCGCCTTCATGAAACTTCGAGAGCGATTCTTTGGCTAAAATTAAGAATGATTGATTGCTTTTTTCTAAAGCACCAGCAGAGAGTATTTTGAACGACTCACTAAGTTTCTCTTGTGCTTCACTAAGTAGTTCAATTTTTTCAGTCGAAGCTTTCTCATGCTCTTTTAGATAGGTCTTTAATGCAGCATGCTGGATACACAGTTCATTGTAGGCGTTTTCTGTTTCTTTCAAAGTTTCAAGATACGCATTTCTTTCCTCAAGCTTCGCATTCTTTAAAATCAAAGATTGATGTTTTCGAAATAGAAACAGGGTAAACGCCATTAATAAACTACAGAGTAACGAAAGCAGTATTAACATAATTAATAATCCCTTGAATCCTGATCATCCCTATAAGGTTCAAAGTCAATAAGGGTTTTGGACTTTTTTCCTGCAATAATCCGAATGGTTGTTAATATACATCCAATTAAAATATATCCTACAGAAACAATCAATAACACAAGAGAAAAGTAATTGAGAATTCCATAGAGGAGAAGGATCGTTGCAATAGCGCCTAAGAAGATAAAGTGAAAGGGTGGTACACAGACATGAAATGTCTTGAGACTAGGAAATTTCCATTTACTTACCATCAAATATCCCATTAGAATCATAAAACAACTAAGGGTAATGGCTATTGTCATTAGACTCCATGGAGCCAGTCGTAGACCCAATGGAGAATTCAGAAATAAATTGAGTGCAACAACGGCTGCTGCTGCTGCAGGAATAGGAAGCCCTGAGAAGCTCTTTTTTTCCTCCTTCTTTGCCTTAAAGTCATTTTTTCTCTCAGTAGTTTTTACATTAAACCGTACAAGGCGAAGGACCCCACAGAGTGAATAGAGCATCGCACCTACTGCCGAAAAAAATGAAATCCCTGTTCCATGTTCAAGTGACAAACTCTTTAACATCAGCACGGAAGGTGCAACACCAAATGATACAGCATCCGCTAAAGTATCAAATACGAATCCAAACTCACTCTCTGCATGAATGGCACGAGCAATTGCCCCATCGAGAAGGTCCGCTACTGCCGCAAGTAGAAGCAATAATGCGGATGAATACAGTAGTTCATAAGTACCAAAGCCAGGCTCTACCATATTCACCTTGAATATGACAAATAAGCCACACGCTAAACCAAAAGCTGTTAAAATATTGGGAACAAGGTAGATCCGTCTCATAGCTTTTATCGTATACAACTATAGGTTTAATAAACAGTGAGAGTACCATAAAATTTAAGAAAAAATAGAGAAAATTACGAAGCTCTATACAAAAATGAAGCGCTTACCCAAAAGTCACTGATACATCCATTCAATCAACTTAGCTTTTTCGAGTTGAATATTTTCTGGTTTCTCGGTAAATTTTGACCTAAAAACCATTCTATGCACCTCTAGATTTTCGTAAATAAAAATAAGGACTATTTAAATGGATTACTATACAAACCGCACAGAATAAAAAAATCATTAGAAATAAACCTATTGAGCTCAGTTAAGATCGACGAGTTACTCTAAAAGCAGCGAATAAAAAGGCTTAATCTGTGATTCTTTACTCATATCGAAACCCTGCATTGTATTGTCTCTATTCGTAATACTAAAGCACTAAGCACTCTACGATAAATTAGCCCCCTAATAACCTGTAAGATTTATGCGAATGATTAGGATACATTTAACACCTAACAAAACAATAGTAATAAGATCCAGAATCAACTTGAAACATACCTAGACAAACAAAGACTTCTCTCAAACAGAAGAACCAATCGATACCATTCGACAATTATGCCTCACTCTTACAATCCCAAAAATGGGTACTCAATTTTAAACACTAGTACCACCATTTTTTACGTTAACACTCCCGATTTTTTTTGTGAAAAACAAGTATTTACTATAGACTTTTAGCAAGAATATACCATATATAGTGGTAACATAAATGCTACGCTACCACATATGGTAGCTTCCTCAATACTCAAACCATGAGAGGTCAACATGATACAACGCCTAACTAAGGCCAGTGATAAGGACTCTGTCACTCAAGACCTATTAGAAGAAGTCAGAGATACACATGCACATGACAAGCCTCTTCTTAAAAAGGCTCAAGTTACTCTCGTGAAAAGAAATGGAATGATTGTGCCCTTCCATAAGCAACGGATTTTCAAAGCTATCGAAGCTGCTTTTCGAGACACACAGTCTTTAAAAAAAATAGAGCCTCTGTCTGAAGATATTACAAACATCATTCAGAAAATCACAGACATAGTCACGACTCAAGCTATTGCATTCGCAAACCAGAACACACTCTTGACTGTTGAAGGAATTCAAGACCTCGTTGAAGTAACTCTCATGAAAAATGGACATCACGATGTCGCTCGTGATTATATCATTTACAGAGATCAGCATAGGTCCCTCCGCGCAGACACTCCAGAAAACTTAAAGGTTCATCGATCTGATAAAAGTCCTCCAGTCCGCTTCAACCCCATGAAAATCGCCTCAACACTTGAAAACTGTATCCGTAGATTCTATCAAGTGAAAGGAGTAACACCTGTCACCTTTATTGAAGATGTGAACTTTCTCACTCAAAAGATCGTAAGTGATGTCATAAGCTTTTCAAGAAAAGGTAACGATGTGTATATCGATAACATCCAAGATCTTCTCGAAGACCGCTTGATGAAAGAAGAGTATTACCGCCTCGCAAAAGAACTGATTCTCTTCCGCTCACTAAAAGAAAAAAAAGGACTGTTACCTACGCATCGTGCTGAGAAGAAAGTAGAAAAAAAAGGGAAAAAATTCATCTTTATCTCGAAAGAAGGTACAAGAAAAACCATTACTGAATCACAAATTAAGGATCTCTTCCAGCACGCCTGCCATGGCTTAGAAAATGTATCACCATTAGAACTGTACGAAAGCTCTGTTGTGAATTTCTACGATGCTATTACTGAAAGTGAGCTAAACCGTTCCCATATCATGTCAGCAAAAGAGAAAATTGAAGTGGATCCTGCCTATTCTCAAGTGGCTGCAAGACTTCTCACCAATCAACTCTACCTAGAGACATTAGGCATTAGTGCTCAAGATACCCAACTCGAAAAAACACATCGAAATTACTTTAAGAAATATATCAAAGATGCAATCTCCTACAACCGTCTTTCACCTAAATTGGACGAATTCGACCTCGATAAGCTCGGTCATGCTATGGATCTCAATCGCGATGATCAATTTACCTATCTCGGTCTCCAAACGCTTTATGATCGCTACTTCATTCAATATGATGAACATCGCTTGGAAACCCCTCAAATTTTCTGGATGAGAGTTGCAATGGGCCTTGCAATCAATGAAAAAGATAAAAACCAGTGGGCAATTGAATTTTACAATACTCTCTCTCAGTTCTACTTTATTTCCGCCACTCCAACACTTTTTAATGCTGGAACCACTCATGCTCAACTCAGTTCCTGTTATCTATCCACAGTGATGGACGACCTATCTCATATTTTCAAAATCATCTCAGATGATGCTCAACTTTCTAAATGGGCGGGAGGTCTTGGGAATGACTGGACAAACGTAAGAGCTACTGGATCGAAGATCAAAGGGACCAATGGAAAAAGTCAAGGGATTATCCCTTTCCTTAAGGTCGCTAATGACACCGCAGTTGCTGTTAATCAAGGGGGAAAGAGAAAAGGAGCGATGTGCGCCTATCTCGAGACGTGGCATATTGATATTGAAGACTTCCTCGATCTTAGAAAAAATTCGGGTGATGAACGTCGTCGTACACACGATATGAATACCGCAAATTGGATTCCCGACCTCTTTATGAAACGGGTTTTGGAAGATAAAATCTGGACACTCTTTAGTCCCAACGAAACCCCTGACTTACATGAGCTCTATGGAAAAGCGTTTGAAAAACGGTATGAGGAATATGAACATCTCGCAGAGCAAGGCAAAATACAACTTTCCAAAAAAATAGAAGCAGTCACTCTATGGCGTAAAATGCTTGGAATGATTTTCGAAACAGGTCATCCCTGGATTACCTTTAAAGACCCATCAAATATTCGATCTCCTCAAGATCATATGGGGGTTGTTCACAGTTCCAACCTTTGCACAGAAATTCTTCTTAACACATCCAAAGAGGAAACTGCAGTGTGTAACCTTGGTTCAATAAACCTGGTCAAACACACAACAGAAAAAGGAATCGATAAAGACCGATTGCAAAAAACTGTACACACAGCTATCCGAATTCTTGATAATGTGATCGATATCAACTTCTACCCCATTGAAGAAGCTAAATATTCTAACCTCAAACATCGTCCGATTGGATTAGGTATTATGGGCTTTCAAGATGCTCTCTACATTCAAAACATCAGCTATGCCAGCCATGCAGCCGTCCAATTTGCCGATGAGAGTAGCGAACTGATATCCTATCATGCGATCTTAGCATCAAGCAACCTGGCAAAAGAGAGAACTCCTTATTCAACCTATAAAGGTTCCAAATGGGATAGAGGCCTTCTACCACTTGACACCCTTGACCTTTTAGATCAGGAGAGGGGAGTGCCCATTGATGTCGACCGTTCATCTAATCTTGATTGGGGAAAAGTACGTGAAGCCATTAAGAAGAATGGAATGCGCAATAGTAATACGATGGCTATTGCACCAACTGCAACCATCGCAAATATTATTGGCGTCAGCCAATCCATTGAGCCTACGTATAAGCATCTCTACGTAAAATCCAACCTTTCAGGAGAATTTACCATAGGAAATTCCTATCTCATTAATACACTCAAAAAACTGAACCTCTGGGACGCTCAACTGATCGATGACCTCAAGTACTTTGATGGATCAATTCAGGAAATTGCTCGTATCCCTGATGATGTAAAAAAAATATATCTTAGTGCATTTGAAGTCGACGCAGAATGGATTATTGAATGTGCAAGTCGAAGACAAAAGTGGATCGATATGGGACAGTCACTCAACCTTTACTTCAGTGAAGTAAGCGGTAAAAAGCTCCATAAAATGTACACACTTGCATGGAAAAAGGGTCTGAAAACGACCTACTATCTCAGATCACTTAGCGCCACTCAAATTGAAAAATCCACAACAGATATTAATAAACGGGGGCTACAGCCAAAGTGGATGAAAAATGAATCTCCATCAAACCGTATTAAGGTCGATAGAAAAGTCATATCAGCAGAAGTCAAAGCTTCTGTGTGTAACCTTGATGAAAGTTGTGAGAGCTGCCAATAAACTTAAGGAGATAATATGCTGGATTGCGAAGGTAGTAAAACTAATAAAGGTGAAATTCAAGCTGGCCAAAAAAAACGAGTTATAGCCAACCAAAAGCGCTTGATTAATTGCGAAACTCTTGATGTAAATCAATTGATGCCACTCAAATATAAATGGGCGTGGGAGCATTATATTAATGGCTGTGCGAATCATTGGATGCCATCTGAAGTACCCATGGGAAAAGATATAGAACTCTGGAAGTCCGATGCTCTTTCTCAAGATGAAAAACACATGATTATGCGTAACCTTGGATTTTTTAGTACTGCTGAAAGTATTGTTGCAAATAATTTAGTGTTAGCGATCTATAAACACGTTACCAATCCCGAAGCGCGCCAATATCTCTTAAGACAAGCATTTGAAGAAGCAATCCACACACACACATTTCACTACATCGTTGAATCACTGACTCTCGATCAAGGGAAGATCTTCAACATGTACAATGAAGTCAATTCAATCCACAAAAAAGACCAATTTGAGATGAGACTCACTGAACAAGTTTTGAGGGATGATTATTCCACAGACACCGTGAAAGGAGCTCAAACATTTCTCGAAAATCTAATAGGCTTCTACATCATCATGGAAGGAATCTTCTTTTATAGCGGTTTTGCAATGATCCTCTCATTCCAACGTCAAAATAAAATGACAGGAATTGGAGAGCAATTTCAATACATTCTCCGCGATGAAACAGTCCACCTTAACTTCGGAATCGACCTGATCAATGGAATCAAAGAGGAAAATCCTAATCTCTGGACCCCTGATTTTCAACGACATATTACTGACCTAATCAAGGAAGCTGTCGAGCTCGAGGTCAAATATGCTCAGGATTGTCTTCCTAAAGGGATCTTAGGTCTTTCAGCTCCCATGTTTAGAGAATACACCCAACATATAGCCGATAGACGCCTCGAGCGGATTGGCTTAAACACACAATATCAGTCCAAAAACCCCTTTCCCTGGATGAGCGAAGCAATCGATCTGGGAAAGGAGAAAAATTTTTTTGAAACTCGGGTTACTGAGTATCAATCCTCATCCAACCTCACATGGACTTAAAGCCACTTTCAACCCCGTATATTATTTCTAACAATATACGGGCTATGTTAAGAAAGGAGCTTTAATGAACAATGAAGCATTAGATTCTTACAAAAATTTCCATTAGAAGCAGTATAGAAGACAACAAGACTTTTCAGTCCACACCCCCATTAGACAATCGATCAGGAATGCCTTATTTGAGAAATACCCATCCAAAAAAGAGACCTAAGTTTACATCATTGTTCTCAGAGACCTCTCTAAGTAAGAACTAGCAAAAATTCACCCTTGAAATCAATAGACTCGATAGTTACCATTTTTTTAAATCAAAAGGAGCGATTATTCCAAATTATACTGTAAACCAAAATCTCGGCTCTTTTGTCGTGACCAAATCACTTCCCATCGAAGAACTAAGCTGTACCCTCATAGAGCTGAGACATAAACCCACGGGAGCTAAGGTGCTCCATCTCTCCAACAGCGATGAGGAAAACCTCTTTTGCCTTAATTTTAATACCCATCCCTATAGCTCCAACGGAGTTGCTCATATCCTGGAGCATACTCTCCTCTGTGGTTCCAAAAAATTCCCCGTCAAGGACCCTTTTTTTTCAATGAATCGACGTAGTTTAAATACCTTCATGAACGCCATGACTGGATCGGATTTCACATGCTATCCAGCAGCATCTCAGATTAAAAAAGACTTCTACAATCTACTCGAGGTCTATCTTGATGCTGTCTTTTACCCTGACCTGAAATACCTCAGCTTTCTCCAAGAAGGGCACCGATTCGAGTTCGAAACGCAAAAAGATCCAACAAGCCCCCTTCTTTTCACAGGTATTGTTTTTAATGAAATGAAGGGAGCACAAGGAACTCCTGAAACCCGCCTCTGGAACGAACTCATACGTCTGATGGTTCCAAACCTCACCTACGCCGTAAACGCCGGAGGAGATCCCAAAGATATTCCAAACCTTACACACGAAGAACTTCTACAATTCCATCACACTTTTTATCATCCCAGCCGCTGTCTGTTCTTTTTTTATGGGAATATCCCGCTAAATGATCATCTTACATTCATTGAGAACAATGTTCTTAACGAATCCACTCACTTACCCGAAGCTTCTCCCATCCCCAAACAGCAGCGTTTTACAGCAACTGTCAATCAGGAAATCGGCTATCCAATAAGCGAGCAAGACCTCAACAAAAAAACCTGGATTGCCTTTGGCTTTTTAACCAGTGCTCTAGTTAATGTTCAAGAAATCCTTGCCCTCTCCCTTCTCGATACGATTCTCATGGATACCGATGCTTCACTCCTAAAGCTTCCCCTCCTCCAATCGAAACTTTGTATTCAGGCTAACGGCTATCTCGATAGCGATATGAGTGAAGTACCCTACGCAATTATCCTCCGTGGGTGCGACAGGGAAAATTTCGAAAAACTCAAAACACTCCTCTTTGATACGCTCTCAAAAATTACCACCAAGGGAATCGAGCAAACACTCATCGATGCCGCAATTCATCAACTCGAATTTAGCCGAACTGAAATGACCGGAGATCACTTCCCATTCGGACTAACCCTCTTTCTGCGCTCTGCTCTTCCTATTCAACATGGGTCCTCTCCTGAAGACGCTCTCACAATCCATGCGCAATTCGATCAGCTACGCAAAGACTGCTCAGATAAAACCTATCTTCCTAACTTAATCAAGAAATACTTCCTTAATAATCTGCACCAAGTACATCTTATCATGTCTCCCGATCCAGACTTACGAAAAAAAGAGGAAGAGGAAGAAAAGGATACACTACAAAAAATTGCAAAATCCCTTTCAGCAAATCAAAAAGCAAAGATTATCCGCGATACTGAAGACCTCGTAGCACTCCAAGAAAAGCAAGAACACCAATCTCTCGACTGCCTCCCCAAACTCGCCATTACCGATATCCCCAAAAAAACCCATGAGATTCCACTTAAGACTACAGAGCAAGGTAATCTTACTATTTTCCACCACGAATGTTTTACCAACCAGATCATCTATGCCGACCTTCTCTTTGATCTCCCTTACCTCACGAAAGAAGAAACCCTCTATCTTCAACTTTTATCATCTCTAATACCAGAGCTGGGAACAAAAGACCGCAGTTATGTAACAGTCCTTAAAGAAATGCAGGGATCTACTGGGGGCATCGAAACCTACTTGACACTCTTCCCTCAATTTGAAAACCGAGACGACCTGAAACCAGCTTTTGGCATTCGCGGAAAAGCACTTTCTCGTTACCAAGAGAAATTTTTTTCACTCCTTCAAGATTTTATCCAGGAACCACGAGTGGATGAGAAAGATCGGATCAAAGAGCTCATCATGCAGATCTATAATCGTCTCCACGATCAAATAAAAAAAAGCCCACTATCCTATGCAATTAAAATGTCGCTCTCTGGGTTCTCAAAATGTGCCACAATTCAAGAGCTTTGGGGAGGACTGACCTTTTACCATTTCATTCAGGATCTCGTAAATAACCTCAATGCAAAACTTCCAGAAATTTTAAGGGCGCTTGCAAATATCAAAACAAAGATTCTTCACTACAATAACCCGCATCTCATACTCTCTTGCAATCATCAGAATTACAAAGAAATTGAAAAAAATAAATTCTACAACCTAACATCGTTTAATTCCATTCCCTTCAAACCGTGGGAAAATCCCAGTGAAACTATCCAGTTTTACACACAAGCACGACTCATTCCCTCAGGGGTCGCATTCACTACTCATGGGTTTGAAACAATTACAGTCACCCACGCTGACTCTCCAGCACTTAGCCTCTCCACTTTCATTCTAGAAAACAAGGTCCTTCATAAAAGAATTCGGGAACAAGGAGGCGCCTATGGATCAGGAGCTAGTTACCATCCCTTGACCGGAAAATACTATTTCTATGCCTATCGAGACCCCCATCTTAATGCATCCCTCGAGGCCTTTGCTTCAAGTCTAAACACGCTCGCACATGGAAAAATCACCGAAGAAGATCTCAATGCAGCCAAATTCGGACTCATGCAAAGGTATGACAGCCCAATCTCTCCAGGATCAAAAGCTATCACTGCCTATAATTTATGGCGTAATTCTAATACATTGGAACGAAGACAGAAATATCGAGATAATGTACTGCGACTCACAATCGATCAACTGCAGGACGCGGCACGCCATCATCTACTTAAACAGTATGAAAGAGGAATTACGATTACTTTTTCTGGCAAAGAACTCCTCGAGAAAGAAAGTTTTTCAATAGACATATTTAATGTTTAGTTTTTTTTATTGAACCCGTACACTGAAATACTAATCTATAAATACGGAGTATACGTTCATGCAGAGGTTTTACTTACTTGTTTTACTCATTCTCACTATAGCAACACACACATTCTGTACAGAAAACGACCTTGCCTATCAGAGTCAAAATACAAGTAGCTCCCTAGCCCGCGAACTCTCAAACACATTTACTAATGTCGCAGAAAAAGCAATTCCAGCCGTTGTATTCATCAAAGTGGAGAATGCACCCGAAGAATTCAATGGATATGGCCACACTCAAGAAAATTCCAGAGATCCTCTAGATCTCTTTAGTGAAGAATTCTTTAACCGCTTCTTTGGCAGCAGCTATAATAAACAAAAAGCTCCTCCACTACAACTTAGCCAAGGCTCTGGATTGCTAATCAGTGGTGACGGCTATATAATTACTAATTTCCACGTCGTTAAAGATGCAAAAACCATCACCGTATTCCTCCAAGATAAAATAAGTAGAAAGTTTTCAGCAACCCTGGTTGGCGGCGATCCACACACTGACGTCGCAGTAATTAAAATTGAAGCACCCGAAGGGAAAAACTTTCCCCATCTCTTCTTTGGTAACTCTGATGAAGTAAAAGTTGGAGAGTGGGCGATTGCAATTGGAACCCCCTTTCAACTCGAAGCATCCATGACAGTAGGTGTGATTAGCGCAAAGGGCAGACAAAATCTTCAAATCACTAACCTCGAGGATTTCATCCAAACAGATGCAGCCATCAATCCTGGTAACTCAGGAGGTCCCCTTCTTAACCTAGATGGAGATGTCATTGGAATCAACACAGCTATTGTATCCCGTTCTGGTGGTTATATGGGTATTGGATTTGCGATCCCAAGCGCCATTGCAAAGGCTATCACCAAACAGATTATCGAAAGTGGAGAAGTCACACGCGGCTTTCTCGGAGTTTCACTCCAACCGATTGACCAAAATCTCTCTGAAGCATTTCAGCTTAATTCTACAGATGGAGCACTCGTTGCAGAAGTTATAAAAGGATCCCCCGCAGAGAAAGTCGGACTCCAATCGGGAGACATCATTATTGAATTTGATCAAACCCACATCAAAACCCCAGCAAAACTTCGCAATGAAATTCTGCTCCTCAAACCTGATACAAAAATCACCCTTACCGTAAATCGCGACGGGAAGTATCTCAAAATTCCGATTATACTAGGATCTTATGACAAGGAAAAGGGATCAACATCCATAGTTTCTAGTCAACTCGGAATCACCATAGAAAATCTTTCCAAAGATACCATCCACACCTACCATCTTTCCAAAGAAGATACTGGAGTGGTGATCACCGGAGTAAAACCCGGAAGTATTGGCGCTAAAAATAGTCTAAGACCAGGATATTTAATCATGGGAGTAAATCATAGAAAAATTCAAAATGTCGTCGAATTTAATGATGAAATCACAAAGATTGGGAATGCAAAACGAATACTCCTCTTAGTTAGACATGGAGATATCATGAGGTTCCATTCAATAAAGATAGAGTAATCAACAGAAGTATTTTTAAACTTATTGCATTCAACTTACTTCCATGTATATCTCGTCAATTTATGCAGAAGAGTTTGTAAATTTGCTTAAATTAGCAGAGTAGCCGGATTTACGACCGATTATTCAGCCAGGATCTGTACAAACACAACCAGTATATGCAAGAATCTTATACAGAGGTAACTGTCATAGGATCTAATTTAAATGATTAATATATTAATTAACATTAATGGCATGTATCTGAACAGGAAATACATCGCTCCAAAGAGTCAGGATATACAAGTAAAGAAACATTTACTTTGGAGAGATCGAAAAAGAAGTCAGCTCATCATGCTAGCGTAAATTTATTCAAGACTAAGAATGTTCATGTAAAAAACCACAAAATACATCCCTATCCTACATTATTCAAGCTTCGCACAAAAAGATCCAAATTCTGGGTCATTTCGTATCTTATCGAAATGAGGTTTTGAGATAATCGAATCAATATTTACAACCCCTTCCTTCATTGCTGCTTTTAACCACCCGATCGCTGGTATCACCTGCCCCTGTTCTGCAAAAGCAATGGCGCTTCTTACGGTGATCTCTGTTGAAGGATGTTTCCGAAAACACAACCCTGCAAGCTTAGAGACAAGCTGATAGTCTTTTACATCAAAGGCTGCTTGTTGAAGAAGTACTTGGTATTCATAAGAAAGGTACTTCTCTTCCCTTTTCAAGAGATCATAGGTCTCTTGTGCCAAGCCTGAAGAATATTTAATCCCTGATAGGTACTGCGTCGCACGAACAAAAATCATTCCTTCTCTCGATTTATTTCTGATATCAATGAGGCAAGCTTCAGCATCTCTCGTATTCCCCTGCTGTATCATGAGCTCTATCTGAGCCATTTCATTCTTAAGAGTATCACTCTGATCAGCCTCTGAGCGTCCTCTAGTTTTGCGCCAGGATTCAAAATTTTGGAAAGCAAAAAGGAAGAATAAGGCCCCGATCAAGACGCTCTGAATAAAAAAGAACATCAAGCTTATTCCAAAAGCAATCACCATACTGGCTAGAAGTGCATAGCAAAATCCTTTGACGCGAAAAATTGATTCAAAAATGATTCGGATGAGTTGACCTCCATCAAGTGGTAAAACAGGAAGTAGATTTACAACGGTCCAAAAAAGATTTACGTTCCTAAAGGTCTGAAAAAAATTAACAAACCCCGATTCTGCGACATAGGGAAACTTAAGAATAATCGTTGTAAAAATGAAAAGAGAAAACCCAAAGAGAGGTCCATTAAATACAACGATAAACTCTTTCCATAAAGAGAGCTTTGGCCCTTCAGGATAGGTCAATCCACCAAATGAAATCAGTTCAATGCGTGGTTTTTGTCCAAAGAATTTTGAGGTAAGCGCATGACCAAGCTCATGCCATAGAACGGATATAAAAACGATTCCAATCCAGATAATCGTTCCAATAAGACTGCGACTATAAATCCAACCAATCAAGGCTGCAGTAATCCAAAAGAAATTGGAAATTAAGACAGGGATTTTTCCCGGAATTCTAATCACATTTATGGTCCATTGCTCTTTGCATGGCTAATCCCATATCCGCGGGTGTTTCCGCAACAACGACTCCGACCTTTTCCAAAGCGGCTATTTTGTCTTTTGCAGTTCCCTTTCCTCCAGAGACGATAGCTCCTGCATGTCCCATTCTACGCCCTTCCGGCGCTGTTATACCTGCGATAAATGCAGCAACAGGTTTAGAACATTTTCTTGAAATCCACTCTGCTGCGTCTTCCTCTGCCGAGCCTCCAATCTCTCCAATCATAAGAATCCCTTTAGTTTCAGGATCCTTCTCAAAAAGCTCGAGTATGTCGATAAAATTCGATCCATTGAGAGGGTCCCCACCAATCCCAACACATGTGGTTTGTCCAAGGCCATTTTGCGTCGTTTGCCATACAGCTTCATAAGTAAGTGTACCCGATCGGGAGACAATCCCAATTGTACCTCTCTTATGGATATACCCTGGCATGATCCCAATTTTACACTCATCTACGGTTAAAACTCCAGGACAATTGGGCCCAATAAGCCTGCTAGTTGTTGAGCGATTCATTACTTGCTTGACTTCAACCATATCTTCAATAGGAATCCCTTCAGTAATACAGATGATGAGAGCGATTCCAGCGTCTTCTGCTTCTAGAATCGAATTTGCAGCAAAAGGTGGAGGAACAAAGATGAGCGAAGCATCGGGATTTACTTTTTGCTTTGCATCATACACAGTATCAAACACAGGCAGTCCGAGAGATTGCATGCCCCCTTTTCCAGGTGTCACACCTCCCACATAGTTAGAGCCGTATCTCATTCCTTGTTCTGTATGGAAAACCCCTGCTTTTCCAGTAATTCCCTGAGTAATAATCCGCGTTGCTTTATTGATCAGTATTCCCATTGCGTTCAATCCTTTAATGAGTTCACTACTTTATCAGCAGCATCAGCCATCCCTACTGCAGAGATGATTGCTAGTCCTGATTCCTTGATAATTTTTCTTCCTTCATCAGCATTGGTCCCCTCAAGTCGAACGATAAGTGGAATAGTCAGTAAGAGCTCATTGACCACTGCAATCACTCCTTGAGCGATAGTAACGCAGTTCATGATTCCCCCAAAAATATTAACAAGGATCACCTTGACTGCTGTATCGGAGAGGATGATTTTAAATCCAGCAATGATTTTTTCTTTGGTTGCGGAACCTCCTACGTCAAGAAAATTCGCTGGATTGCCACCATGTATGTGAATAATATCCATTGTGGACATCGCAAGCCCGGCTCCATTAACCATACAGCCAATATTCCCTGAAAGGGAGACATAAGCAAGCCCGTGCACATTGGCTTCTCCCTCATTCTTCGAGATCTGTGTAGGATCAAAAAATGTTGCAATCTCTTTTTGACGATACAGTGCATTGTCATCGATGCTGAATTTTGCATCAATCGCCCAGATCTTCCCACTTTTTGTTTTTACAAGTGGATTAATTTCTAATAGGTCTCCATCGGTCTCGACAAATACTTTGGCAAGAATTGCAGCTGTCTTCATACCCGCTTTCGCGGTATCTCCTGTCCATCCCATGAAATTAGCAAGACGGATGAGATGATAAGGCTTCACAGAGCCATCAAGCAAAATAGGCAACTTGAGAATTTTTTCAGGAGTTTTTACAGAGATTTCTTCAATCTCCATACCTCCTTCTGTTGATGCGATAAGGATCGGTCTGGCATTTCCCCGATCGATGATGGCTCCGAGATAATACTCTTTTTCAATATCAACCGGTTCTGTAATCATCACTTGATGTGCAATCACTCCTTCTTTACCGGTCTGGTTATTAACCATCTTCATGCCAATCAGTTCTTTAGCTCTTTCTAAAATTTCTTCTCTAGTTTTGGCAAATTTGACACCGCCAGCCTTGCCCCGTCCTCCTGCATGAACCTGAATCTTAATAACAGCTTCAGTGAGACCCAGATCAGAAACTACATTTTCGACCTCTTGCATGTTCGATGCAACACCAAATGGTGGAATAGAAATCCCGTATTTCTGTAAGATTTGCTTTGCTTGATATTCGTGGGTATTCATGACCCCCCCTTCTATTTGTCTTATTCACCTTATGTGCTAGAATTGCATTAACTTTCAATATAAAAACGGACATCCTTATGCTTAAACTACTGAAAAGTGGCTTTAATAAAGTCAAAAATGCTCTCTTAAAAACACGCTCGCAACTAAGCGATAAAATCCGCTTCCTTTTTAGTAAACCCCTTGATGAAGAAACCTTTAATGGACTTGAGCGTATTCTCTACGAAGCAGATCTCGGCTCAGCACTTGTGACTGAGTTTGTGCAATACATTGAAAAAGAAGTAAACCAGGAGTCGAACATTAGCTCCGAATATATCATTAGCCTTCTGAAAAACCACGCTCGTAAAATCCTTAATAAAACGTCTTCTTCACAAGAACGATCTTCTTCTAAGCCCGAAATGATCTTAATCGTCGGAGTGAACGGCAGTGGTAAGACAACGAGCATAGCAAAACTGGCGCACTCATTCCAAAAGCAAAAAAAGAAAGTCTTACTTGCTGCAGGTGATACATTTAGAGCTGCGGCGATCGAACAACTTGAAATCTGGGCAAAGCGAACCAAGACAGAAATTGTTAAAGGCACTTTCGGAGGTGACCCTTCATCAGTAATCTTTGATGCGCTTACGGCTGCTAAAGCGCGCGGTATAGATCTCGTTCTTGCAGATACTGCAGGAAGACTTCAATCAAAAACTAACTTGATGGAAGAACTTGCAAAAATAAAACGGGTATCTGATAAAGTGATTCCAGGTGCGCCTCATGAAATTTATCTTGTACTCGATGCGACAACAGGGCAAAATGCGATTGATCAAGCCAAGACTTTTAATAAGTTCACACCACTTACTGGAATCATTTTAACAAAGCTTGACGGATCATCAAAAGGGGGAATCATCCTCTCGATCTATCAACAGATGGGCATTCCAGTCAAATATATTGGTGTGGGTGAGAAAATCGATGACCTGATCCCCTTTAATGTTGATAATTATATTGAAGCCCTGTTTGCAAAATAGTGAATAAAAAACTTACGCTCATCCGTGATGCAAAAGAGTACCTTACAGAACACTTTCATCCAAATTCTATTCTTCTTACAAAAGAATCCATATGGACTCTAGCGAAGCCTGCGTCCAAAACACCGATTCAGTGTGCTCCCCCACCAATTATAGAGAGTAAACCACAACCCAAGCCCGAACCACAACCCAAGCCCGAACCACAACCCAAGCCCGAACCACAGCCCGAACCACAGCCCGTGACCCAACCCACACCTAAACCCGACTCCATTCCTCCACCTCTAATAAAAAAGAACACGCAGCTGTCTCTGGAAATACCAATCAAGTCACATGATTCATTAGATAATATGAGGCGCCTTATTCAGCGCGTCTCCCCAGAAATGGTCTTGCACCATAAAATACCGAGTGATCAAAAGGCCCAGAGAATCAAAAACTCCTGGAAAGAAAAAGAATCCATTCCAGACATCCCAATTCTCACCTATGGAACAAAATATCTCTCTTTTCTCAAAAATATTGCCAGAGCGATTGACGTTCACTTTGCCCCTTCTCACATCATCTATATTACTTCTTATGAAAAAGAACAACGCTGGGATTTTTTTCTTAACTCACAGAACCTTAGACTGATTATTGCCCCAGACAACCTTCTTTGGAAGTCGAAAAATCTCATGACCTATTATCAAGAAAATCCCGAAAATAAATCCAGAACACTCGGTAATAGTCCGCTACTCATCCTCCCTGATTTAGCGCTCTACTTTAAGGACCCATTTCTCAAAGCATCATTATGGAACGTACTCAAACAAACTTTGTCTCGGTCATCTTAGATAACGCTGTGGACAAATCCCTCGACTACTCCATTCCCACCAAACTGCATGCACTGGTGAAAGTGGGTAGCCGCGTGCTTGTTCCCGTCAGAGGAAACCCGTGCAAAGGCACCATTATTGAAATCAAGTCCCATAGCTCCATTCCAAAAATACACCCAGTCTCGGAAGTCATATCCGATGATCCTTTCATTACTAAAGAGCTTTTTCAACTTGCAGACTGGATCAGCAAATACTATGCCACATCACTGCGCCACGCCCTCAAAGTGATCATTCCGGGAACTATCCGCAAAGACCTCTCACCCAAAACACAATTATTCATTAAAAAAGGACTTACCCAAGAAAAACTCAAACTCCTTTGCATGATTCTCCGAGAGAAATCTCCTTGCCAAGCTGCTGTGCTTGATATAATCTTAAAACAACCCCAAGGAATTCTTCTCAGTGAACTCCTTGAGATCACCACAGCTTCACGTAGTCCAGTCGATACGCTTATCAAAAAGAAAGTACTCCGCTCTGAACTCATTCAGATCGACAGATCACCTATTCACTCATTTGAGTTTTTCAAAACAAAAGCGAAACAACTCTTTCCCGAACAGCAAGAAGCCTTCGATAAACTCAAAACATGCATCGATGAAAAAACCTTTGAAACGCACCTACTCCACGGCATCACTGGAAGTGGAAAAACAGAGATCTATCTCCAGGCCATAAAACGTGTACGCGATCTCAAAAAAGGGGTCATATTTCTGGTTCCAGAAATATCACTGACATCGCAAACAATCGAAAAATTAAAATCACGTTTTGATGAAAAAATAGGCATCTTGCACCACCGTATCAGCAATGGGGAACGTTTTGATATGTGGCATGCTATCCGTAAAGGTGAGATCCACATTGTCATTGGAACTAGATCAGCCATCTTTTCCCCCATCGTGAATCTCGGACTCATCATCGTCGATGAAGAGCATGAAAACTCCTACAAACAGACTGATGAGGAGCCCTGCTATAATGCACGAGACCTTGCTGTAATGCGCGGAAAAATGACTAACTCCACCGTGATTCTTGGAAGTGCTACACCGTCTCTTGAAAGTTATTATAATGCTCAAATTGGCAAATACACTCTAAGTCAGCTCAATACGCGTGCAGGGAATGCCCAACTACCAAATGTGACCATTGTCGATATGAAACGAGAGTATGAAAGATCAAATAGCTATACTCTCTTTGCTCAATGTCTCATTGATGGGATTAAGTCACGAATAGAACGGGGTGAGCAAGTTCTTCTATTTCTCAACAGGAGAGGATATCACTCACTGCAAACATGTGAGAACTGCTCAGAAGTAACCAAGTGCCCTCACTGCGATCTCAGCTTAACTTTTCATAAAAAGAACAATTCACTCTGTTGCCATCTCTGTAGCTATCAACTTAGACCCCCTCCAACCTCCTGCCCAAAGTGTAAGAATCCCACCAGTCTTAAATACAAAGGGGTCGGTACAGAACAGGTTGAGAGATCACTTCACGCCCTCTTTCCAAACATTAGAACCATCCGCATGGATGCAGAAACGACACGACATAAAGGGAGTTACGATAAATTTTTCAAACAATTCCGCAGTGGTAAAGCTGATGTACTGATCGGTACGCAGATGATTGCCAAAGGACTTCATTTCCCTTCAGTTACACTAGCCGGTATTTTAAATACCGATGGAGCACTTAGCATTCCTGACTTTCGCGCTTCTGAAAACATCTTCCAGCTCCTTGTGCAAGTCTCAGGAAGATCAGGTCGCGGTACTATCAAAGGAGAAGTGATCATCCAAACACAACTGACTGATAATGCTAGCATCCTATGTGGAGCAAATCACAATATCGAGAAATTTTACAACGATGAACTCGGCATTCGCAAACTCTTCAAATATCCTCCCTACTCCCATTTCATTAAACTCACTTTTAGTGGATTCGATGAATCGCGAACTCTACAATTCGCCAACTACTTCTATACGATTCTTCAAAAAAATTCCCCCTTCCATTTCGAGATCTATCCAGTCATTCCATCCGGCTACCCCAAAATCAAAGACAAATACCGTTTTAAAATCCTCATAAAAGGAGAGAAAATTGTTCAGCTCAGCCGTTTAGTTTTTAGGATTAGAAATCATTTTAAAATCCCGAAAGACGTGAGGCTTCTCATTGATGTTGACCCCATCTCTACCCTTTCATAATTTTTACTCTGCAAAGTATTAAAAAGATTATTAGTTAATGATAAAAAGAAAAAAAGCAATAACTTCATGTATCAGACCAATTTTCTCAGGAATCCGTAACACTATTAGATTGTGTATTATTCCACCTCCTATAACTTAGGGTTCATGACTGGTTTGATGATAAGTAATATAATGATCTGAATAATAACAGCATTCACAACAGTGATTCTCTGATAAACAAAATAAAAAAAACTTCCCCTCTCAATCAAAAAACTAAATAAATATTTTTCTTTAATCTCTTCTCTACCTTTTCATCGAAAATAAATTAGATTTTCCCTATGATCATTTGAACACTCAGAAGAGGAATCCATAATGAGTTCAAACATTCCAGAATACCACCAGTTCGAAGAGTTCACCAACCGAAGTGACAAGCTCCACGAAATCCAGAAAATGGGAATCGATCCTTATCCTCATATCTATACGCCCACTCATACAGCACATGCCCTCCAAGAAAAATTTGCAGATCAATCTGTTGGATCGAGTGAAGATGCAGCAAGTGGCTCCACGGTTGAGGCAATTCTAGCAGGTCGTTTGGTTCTTTTTAGAGCGATGGGGAAAAATGCCTTTGGACAGGTCCAAGACTCCACAGGACTCCTTCAAATTATGTTAAATCGAGAGCTTACAAAAGTAACAGGTCTTGCTGAGAATAGCGGAATTACACCTCTTAAATTCATCGAAAAAAAACTTGATCTCGGAGATATCATTGGAGTTAAAGGGCATCTGTTTCGCACAAAAAAAGGGGAATTAACCATCTACTCCAAGGAAATCACCCTACTCTGTAAATCCCTTACACCTCTACCAGACAAGCATGGAGGTCTTGCAGACAAAGGTGTGCGCTATCGGAAGCGTTGGCTTGATCTCATTGCAAATCCTAATGTTGTTGATACATTTAAGATGCGCAGTCAACTCATGTGCGAAATTCGGAAGTTCCTTAAAAACCTCGATTTTCTAGAAGTAGAAACTCCCATTTTACAAAACATCTATGGCGGCGCTGAAGCGCAGCCGTTCATGACAAAACTCAATGCTCTAAATCAAGAGATGTACATGCGCATTGCTTTAGAGATTCCTCTTAAAAAACTCATTGTAGGAGGGATGTCACGTGTTTTTGAAATTGGAAAGGTTTTTCGCAATGAGGGACTCGATCGTACACACAATCCTGAGTTTACAATGCTCGAAGCATACTGCGCCTACTGGGACTACAACGATGTAATGACCTTTACAGAAAACCTCTTTGAATATCTTGCAGTGACTCTATTTGGTGGAAGTAACATCGGAGTCAGAAAAGACAAACATGGCAATGAATATGAAATCGACCTGAAAGCTCCTTGGAAACGTCTAACCATGAAAAATAGTATTAAACAATATGGCGGTATCGATGTTGATTCTCTCTCTGATGAGGAGATGATTAAGGTCCTCCTAGAAAAAACTAACCTAAACAAGGACGTGGTAAAGAAAGCCCCTCGTGGAAAACTAATTTCCTACCTCTTCGAAGAACTTGTGGAAGAGCAACTCATCCAACCTCATCACATTATTGATCACCCGATTGAGACCACTCCCTTTTGTAAACTCCATCGCGACTCCAAGCTTAGAGAAGAGCGGTTTGTGGAACGATTTGAAAGCTTCATGTTAGGCTTTGAATTCTGTAATGCCTATACAGAATTGAACGATCCAGAACTTCAAAGACAACTTCTAGAAGAACAGCAAGCACAAAAACTAGAGGGTAATGAAGAAGCCCATCCGATGGATGAAGAGTTCATTGAAGCAATTTGCCAGGGGATGCCACCAACAGGAGGCCTTGGTATAGGAATCGATCGACTTATAATGCTTTTTACGGGAGCAGCATCAATCCGCGATGTTCTCTATTTTCCAATCATGAAACCCGAAAATTAGAAGCAAGTATAAACATCATTTTCCTTTTTTCCATCGTCTGCATTTTGACCTTATTCAGACACAAGAATAGAGATATTATTGTCTGATCATCTTGGGAATATCTCCATTTTCCTCCCCTTTTAACAATTATAGATCTCTCGAATCTAGACAGTGCTACGAGTGATCTCATCCAGTTGCTTCCACTGTGAAACCAAGTTACCTCTTTTAATATCTCTGGTATTACTGATTTTTCAAACGAGATCCAGATGGCGTATCCTCAATGAGATAACCAGCAGAATATATCTGATCACGGTATTCATCCGCTTGTAACCAGTTTTTCTCCTTACGAGCGAGCTCTCTTCTATCAAAAATTTCCTGAATATCAATTGGAATAGACAGTTCTAGCTCTTTAAGAGGTAGAATACCCAGAACTTTGTTAACATTTTCAAGGTAGGTTAAAACATCCTTAGCTCCTTCAGGGTCAAGCTGTAAGTCATCAGCCAGTCGATTGATTTCGCGCAGGAGGTCAAATAGAGAAGCTAGAGCAGATGAGATGTTGAGGTCATCAGCTAGAGCCTTATTAAATCTCATACGCGCTTGTTCTAGGAAGGAATGCACCGACCCAGGGATTCCCGATGACTCAATCCTTTTAAGACGACGAATAAAGTCTGAAATCCTCATTAGCGAAGTTCTGGCAGCATCGAGACCTTTAAGAGTGAAATTGAGCTGCGTTCTGTAGTGGGTCTGAAGGAGTAGATAACGAATTTCAATACCTGAATACCCCTTATCTAAGAGGTCCTTAAGAGTATAGAAGTTTCCGAGGCTTTTGGACATTTTACGTCCATCACTAAGAAGATGTTCTGAATGAATCCACCTTGTGGAAAACCGCTTTCCCGTGCAGGCTTCTGATTGAGCAATCTCGTTTTCATGATGGGGGAAGATATTATCAACACCTCCGACGTGGATATCGATCGTTTCACCAAGTAGTTTTATGGCCATAGCGGAGCATTCAATATGCCACCCAGGTCTACCCCTACCAAAGGGACTTTCCCAGAATATATCCCCATCACGCTTTGAGTTGTAAGCTTTCCAAAGCACAAAATCAGCAAGGGATTCTTTATCATATTCATCACTGTCTAAACGATTCGATGCGCCTAATTTAAGCCCTTCTAAATGGAGATGAGACAGCCGACCGTATGAGGGAAAGTCTTTAATACTAAAATAGACGCTTCCATCTTGCGCTTTGTATGCGACTCCCTTATCAAGAAGCGTTGAAATCATTTGGATCATCGAAGCAATATGATCTGTTGCTGAAGGATATGCCTCTACAGGTTCGATAAGGAGTGTTTTGAGATCTTCGAAAAAAGCATCTTTGTATTTGTTTGTATACTCCAACAATGAACTTCCTTCTTTAATAGCACCTTTAATAGTTTTGTCATCGACGTCAGTAAGGTTCATTACTTGGAATAGTTCCATACCAAAGTACTTAATTGTACGCCTGAGAAGATCTTCAAATACGTACGTACGGAAGTTCCCAATATGTGCAAAGTTATAAATAGTGGGGCCGCAAGTGTACATTTTGAGAGTTTTACCATCGATAGGAGTAATGATCTCTTTAGCTCGGGTTAAAGTGTCATAGATCTGTAATTGTATTTTTTTTGTCATAACTTCCTGAGTTTTTCGTCTAAGATGCAGACATGGACCTTACCTATTCCCGTCAAAGAGATCTCTTCAATTTTTCTGACTTCAGACATGTTAATAATTCTTCCAAATCCCTGCTTTCACGAAAGGATCCATTTACTTCTTCCCTGTTAATCTTGAACGTAGTACGGAATACTAACAAGAGAAATGGCAAGACATGCCTTTTCATCTTTCTAGCGTATGTCACTTCTTTTTGAGCATAGCAGCATTTAACTCTTCTTCGAGTGCCGTAAGACTAAGCATTTCAATACCAATATAAACCTTGAGAGCATCCCCTTAATAACCACATAGCCCCATCATCAAGTAAGCAAATATCTCTGCTGCAACACACATCCATAGGGCTCGATAAATGGAGTGCTCTTTGTTTCCATAATATCCCTCAAAAACATTCGGGCCGGTAATGAAGACTTGCCTCTATTTGTTATTCATCAGAACTTCATTAGTATTGGAGTGAGAATTCCCATTCTAGAAATAGGCTAGACCACTTCTTAGAACGGAAGGTCTCGGAAACAAACAAAAACAACAGACTTTCATTCAGTGATCCCATAGCTCTTCTCAAGGTCTTCCAAATAGACAGGGGACTCTTCCAGAAAAGAGAGTCGCTAGGAGTATAATGTATGCCCATCAAGAGGTGGACAACAGGCTGCCAAATCTTCTACAAGATATTTCTCAATCTTACGAGAGCACATAATCACGGTCAGTTTCATCATCTTGTACGATAATCCTGAAAAAACATTATCAACACAGGCGACATATTTATTCATTTTTTTTCAAATATACAAAAAAGCTTCGAAAATGGTGTTCCCTGAGGATGAATGGGATCAGAATATGTTTTTTCCCAGAGCCAGATCGCTTCATTTAGATTCTTATTTAATGACCTGCAGAATAGATAAAACAAGTGTCCTTTTGAGCTAAGCCCTGTTTGACCTCTTGAAAGACCAGATTAGCTTTATTAATTTTCCATTGATTAGCCGGTATCTTAAAGTAAGGAATTAGAATGCCATGCACTAGATCGACCGATATATTCGTAATAAATCATGGAAGGTTTTATACCTGACATATAATAAAAGTGCTTAATGACAAGTGGTATTGGATTAAACTGGCTCATTAAAAGTAAAGAGGCAAGCATAGGGTCAACTTCCACCAGATGATTCAGGAGAAAGATAATCCCCTTTAGCTATGTATTTTATTGACAAACAGCTTATCAATCCCTTTGACATGCATTCGATATCGAAAAGAGACTCAATACTTAAAGACACCAGGCTAATAAGAGCCCAATGATTTTTACAATCTATGAATATTTATTAAATAAATATTTATCCACACTTACAATACAAATACAATTGATATAAAAATAATTATCACACAAACAGCTCTATTCTAGTCATATATCAATAAAAACAACAATGAATAATCGACAACAAACTGTTATTATGTAATAATTAATTATAGATAGTTGACAATAACCAATAATAGTACAATAATTAATTATAGGTAATTAATAACAGACCGTTGCAATATGATAGTTGATTGTAAATAGTTTGCTATAATTTATGGGTTTATATGAGTAATATAAAAGTTCGTTCTTCTGGAACCTCCGAATCGTTTAATTATGAGGAAAATAAAAGTAAAGTAACAACACTCGCGAATTTTGTTGATACGCTTGCACAAACATTGCGTGCGCATGCCAAAAAAAAATCAGTCACAGAGATGACTCAACGAGAAGTCAAACAGACAGACCAGCCCCTATCATAAAAAGGTCGTAGAACAAAACATGAAATCATTTCTTGACTTATTGGTAAGAAATATATGAAGGTATGTTTATCTTAGGATAATTATTGTTATATAAGAAGAGGTAAGATTATGACTAGAGTAAGTGGTTCAACTTCAAGTGCACATCCAATGCAACCTGTACAAGCAAGTGCAGATCATATTAAAAGAACAGTCGAATCAAATAGGACAAATATATTAGGAAATCAATACCAGGGGAAACCAAAGCAATTTACTTGGACAGTTAGTTACGGTCAACATGAGACAGTGAAAATAACCAATTATTTTCATAAATGCTTCTAGCATTTTTTAATATATATTATAAATATCAAGCATAAAAAAAATCCTTTTTATGCTTGATGATTTAAATAACATGATTTTATCATATAGTTTTGTAAAAATAATTAGATTCAGTTTATTTCCTAGTATAAAAAGAACCAATCCAACTAGCCACGCTATTTTGCATCCGATAGAAAGTGAAAGAACAGAAATTTCTAAAAAAGTTTTATTCCACTTCCGATTGTCATTGCTATGGAACAACCTGTTGAGCCTACTTAACGTGCAATCCCAAAAGATCCTCCAGTAAATACTGGAAGTCCGAGTAGTACAACGATAAATAGTCTAAGTATATTTTGCAAAACAAACGGTCTAGGGGAATAAGGTAAAAACAAGGAGAAATGCACTAATGATCAAAATCGCAAACATACCGATAAAGAATTATTTAACCTATAACAGTACTTAGAAAGTATGACTGTAAATGTTTTGTATACTCTAGAAGAGTTTATATTTTATCTAAAATCCCTATCAACTTCTGTATTAGTGTTTTTCCTTCATCAAAACTCATATATTTTATTACTGAATTGACGTTTAACCATTTGCCATCGAGGATTTCCTTTTTCTCTAATCTATATTCGTGTGTAACAGAAGCTAAAAAATAATAAACTGACTTCTCAATGAGTTTTTTGTTTCTCATAAATTGAAATTTTTCAAATAGAGGGGCTATATCAAAAGATTCAATGACTTTAAGACCTGTTTCCTCTTGCAGCTCTCTTTCTGCAGTTTCTTCGGGACAAGTATCATTATTATCAACATGGCCTTTCGGGAAGCCCCAGTACTCCCCTTTCGCATGCTTAATCAGAAATACTTGCCAGAAGCCATCCTGCTTAAATAGGGGGATAATTCCATAAGCTATCTCTTGAATAGGCTCCATGGACTTATTCCTTAAATGCCCCAAAGGCAATACTAGAATTATGGCCACCAAATCCAAAGGAATTCGATAACGCACCAGTAATTGTGAAATCTTTTAATTCGCTGCGTACTAGATTCAATCCATTGAGCTCTTCTTCTAGATTATCAATGTTAATAGTTGGATGCAGTGTGGATGTTAGGATTGCTTTAATCGTTGCTATAGCTTCAACGCCTCCTGCAGCTCCAAGACAGTGCCCTGTTATGGATTTCGTACCATTAATAAAAACATTTTTTATATGATCACCAAAGACACTTTTAATGCCCCTCATTTCGCATAAGTCACCAATTAGCGTTGATGTAGCATGAGCATTGATGTAGTTGATTTGTTCTTTATCGATTCCCGCATTTTTTAAAGTCAATCTAATACACTCTGCAACGCCCGATCCATCTTCACGAGGATCTGTCATATGATACGCATCAGAAGATACTGACCCACCTAAATACTCGGCAAGAATAGTCGCCCCTCTTTTTTGCGCATGCTCCAAACTTTCTAAGACAAGCGTTCCAGATCCTTCTCCCATTACAAATCCGTCGCGATCCTTATCCCAAGGTCTCGATGCTTGCTGTGGCATATCATTTCGTTCAGAAAGAGCCCTACAAGCAACAAAGCCACCTAATCCTACAGGATTGATAGCAGACTCTGCCCCACCGGCAATCATCAGGTCCGCATCACCACGTATAATATGTTCGGCTGCGGCAATAATACTGTAGGTTGCCGTGGCACATGCTGTAGCAATCGAGTAGTTTGGACCTTGAAACCCTAAATCTATAGATAAAAGGGCTCCACCCATATTAGTGATAATATAAGGCACGAAAAATGGTGTAATCCGCTTGAAACCTTTCGTAAGAAGGTTTGCTACCCCTTCATAAAACACACTCATTCCACCCATTCCAGATCCGATAATAATCCCACAACGTTTTTTATCGAGTGCATCGAAAGATCTTCCGGTGAGTCTGCTATATTCTAACGCTCTTTTCCCAGCGACAATACTATAACGGATAAATGGATCGATACGCCTCGCTCGTTTCTTATCAATATACCCATCTGTATTAAAATCTTGTACTGATCCAGCAAACCGCGTTGGAAATTCTTCACAAGGAAACTCTGTGATCGGAACAACCCCACTCTCTCCCGCAAGCAATTGATTATAAAAATGATCAACATCACATCCAAAACAAGAAACAAGGCCCATACCTGTAACAACAATACGGTTTTTCTTCATGACACCCTATAATGATTCAATTTGCTGATCTTTGGAAATATCGATATTAAGATCGATAATTTCCCCATCTGACCACAATGTTTCTAACTGATACTTTTCCCTCATGTCAGGAATAACTAAATGCACGACGATATTTGAGTAGTCGAGAACGATCCAATCCCCGTTCTGTTTCCCCTCAACTTGCACAGGCTGTTCCCCAACTTCTTTGAGATTACGGATGATTTCTCCACTAAGTGCTTTGACATGTCGAGCAACATTACCTTCAGCAATCATTACGTATGATGCCATCAATGAGAGTTTAGTCACATCAAAGGTAATGATATTCCACCCTTTTTTATCAAAAATTGTTTGAGCAATAATATTTAGAAGTTGTTGGTTTTTTTTATCCATGATCATATAGATCTATATCACTGTATTAAAGCTACTTAAGAACGTCTTTGTTTGAACTAATTACATCCGCAAAGAGATTAATATAATCGATTCTGACAAATGTAGTCTAGAACTTTTTGTGGTAATAAATGACCACAGTAAAGGTTTTTTCCCAGACGAGCGCGAATGGCAGAACTGCTGATATCCATCATAAGGATTTGTTGAAATCCATCAGTAAAAGCTTTTTTAAAATTGGGAGGCAGAGGTTCAACCATTTTTTTAGTAGCTGAAAGGCGATTTCCAATAAGTGGCGGAGCGAGCTCTAGAAGTTTTTCAGCTTCATGCCATTTCGAAAAATTAGAAAGTTGATCTTCAGCTAGGATCAGTCGATAGTTCACTTCAGTTGCCGCTGCAAGCTGAGAGATCGTATCATAGGTATATGTTTCATGATCTTGATGAATCTCATCCTCTAATAGAATGAGATGAGGAATCTCTGCAATGGCTAATTTTACCATGGTTAGGCGATGATCTACAGATACGTGAGGAGGATTCTCTTTTTTAAATGGTGAAAGGGAGGTTGGACAGATAAACACTTCATTTAAGCAGGCCTTTTCCATGAGCTCAATGACTAAATTCAGGTGACCTAAATGAATCGGATCAAAGGATCCACCAAAATAGCCTATCTGTTTTTTCATAATATCCCCCACGAATGTTTCTTAGAAAGCTTAGTCAGTTTCCTATTTGGATTCACAATATAAGCTCTACCAGCAAATTTTAGCAGTGGGTAATCGAGATGGCTATCAGAATAGGCGGTGATATCATTTTCTGTAAGGTCAAAACTCTCCTTGAGTTTTTTAAGATAGGCGGCTTTCTGCTTTCCTTCCACAATGGAAATAATTTTGGAGAGATTGCCATTATGATCTAAACCATATTGCGATGCATGATATTCATTTACACCTAAGTAGTTGGCAATCTGCTCTACGAGAAATGCTGGAGAGTTGGAAAGAATCACAGTGTAGTGGCCTAAATGTTGAGCTCGTCTCAGGTGCTCAATTGCAGGAGAGTAGAGGGATTTGATAAATGATTCATTAAGGTATTCTTTAATGTACTGCTCTAAGATATTGAGAGAATGACCAAGCAAAAACTTCTTGAAAACGATTTCGTGGAGTTGCGATAGGGGAAGGTTCAAAAGATGATGTCTCATGTAGAGAAATGATGAGGAAAAAATGGAAAGCTTGGAAAAAAAACCTACATTAACCAAAAAACGAAAAAACTGCAAACTGCTATTTCCTCGTATGAGTGTGTGATCTAAATCAAATGCACAAAGATGTGAATACAAAATTCACTCCTAGATCATTCATGGATTTTTTCTATTTTATCTTCAAGTTGTTCGAGCATGACGTTTGCTTGATCTAATCGTACTTTGCCTCCATCGATATATTCGCGATAGATCATTGCCTTTTCGAAATCAAATCCGGAGCCCCCTAATTCTCTACGACATTCTTCGAGTTGCCGTTTGACTTGATCTCGATACTCAACGCGTAGATTATAAACATTTTCCAAAGATTCCATTTCTAAACTTTGGATAGCTTCCTGTTCTTTTCTGTCTAAGATGAATGATGTAAAATCCTGAATTAGCTGTTCGTATACTATAGTCTCCGGACCACTAAGCTTTAGGTCTCCATACTCTTTTTGGAGAACCCGTTGCTTCAACTGTAATTCTTCAACTGAATGTTTATCCTTTGATTGAATCACCTCTACTAATGACTTCTTTACCTTTTCTCGATTTTCGATCAGAATTTTATTGTTTCTACATCTTGCTTCTTCAGCAAATAAGTCATTTGTTTTTAGAATCTTCTGGATACCGCTTTTCAGAGCTTTAATTCCATCACGCGTCAGCTCGAGTGTTCCCATTTCAACGAGGATACGATCTGTTTGATCCCTAAGTGCATCTCCAGAAGGACTGCCAGTTTCTTCCACAGATTTTTCCAGTATTTTGATTTTTTCGAAAAGAAGCTCGTAATTCTTTTTAAAGTCTTCTGATTTTAGTGAAAATTCTTTTTTCCGACCCTTTTCAACCTCCCTGAGCTTCTCCCAACAAGTGCTGAGCAATTGCCTTGTTGTATTAAAAGCATCAGTCGTTAAAAAAAGGCTTTTTGCAAGCGCTTGCAGCATTTTGATATCATTGCGCAAAACGTAAAGAGAGATTCGCTTCTCCTGATCACTAAGAGCCCCTTTAAAACGAACTTCTACAAAAGACGCCACATCTTTCACGTATGCCTCACTGACTTCTTTCATAAGCACTTTTTTTCTCGGAAAAACAAGATCACCAAGCCTAGAGATTTTTAGCAACAACTGATTCTTAGATCGGGTTCTCATCTCTGTTTCAATAACTTCTTTCCGCAGAGACGTAAGTCTTATCGCTACTGTTTTGAGAAAATTCAGTTCCCGTTGCAGAAGATCATATTGATCTTCATTACTGATAAGCCCATTTGTGATTTTGGGACAACCGACTCCAAACGCTGATTTTATGCGAGTTCCACCACTCTCGAGTTCATTAGCAATGGCGCCTAGTGCAAGTTCAATTTGTTCAATCGAGAATGCAGCTTGCTCATCAAGAATGTCTCTAAGCTTTTTCGCTTCAAGAGTTAATTCAATAAAATCTCCCCAAAATCTAGAACGCGCAATAGGATCCATTGGTCCTTTGAAGATATCCATGCATAAACGCTTGGCTTCCCAAAAATTCTTGAATCGAAAACTCTCCCCTTCTGCAAGGGTTTCTTTCATAAAGTTAATCGTTAGCTGTGCTTTTTCTTCAGAAGTCGCCATCTCTTTAAATTTTTCTTTTAATAATTTCAAGGCAGGCGACATTGGATATGGATTTTTTCTGATTTTCCCCTTAGCTTCATAAGAGGATTCTTTAACCTTAGCTATCTTTTCGTCTGATGTCATAATTGCGTTACTATAGAGTGATAAAGTTTCATGATAGCTAAGAATCTAGTATATTTCAAGCTTAGTGCTTGTAAAGCGATGTCTACCATGAGGGAGTATTGTATGCGAATCTCCTGTTAAATAAAAGGACTTTCATAGAGCCGAATCGAATTCCTGCAGAATAACCTCAATAACTTCATCCTCTGAGAAGTCCTCGAGGTTGAGCCACCTAAAGAGAGCTTCTTTCTTAAACCAGGTGAATTGACGCTTAGCATAGCGCCTGGAAGCCTGTTTAAATCCCACGACAAACTTTACCCACTCCTCTTCACTTTTAGATGAATTAAGAAATTCTAAATACTGTCGATAACCAATAGCTTGCGATGCGGAAATATTCCTCCGCAATCCTTTTTTTTCCAGCTGCTCAACCTCCTTGCCCAGCCCCATTTGAATCATCTGATCACAACGCATCTCAATGCGAGGATAAAGAACTTCTCTAGAATAGTGAATAAACCAAGCGTGAAATGAAAACGTCAAAGGCTTTGTAGCATCTCTTAAATTGGGAAATTCACTCACTTTCTTATGAGTTAGCATAATGATTTCTAAAGCGCGGATGATTTTCTGCTTATCCCCATGATTAATTGTCATGGCATATTCAGGATCGATTTCCTTAAGTTTTTCATATAAGACTTCTGTACCAAATTTCTTGATGTCACCCGACAATCTTTCTCGCACATCATTAGATGAGGGCGGCCCTTGAGGAGGACCATAGATTAGAGAATGCACATAAAATCCCGTTCCTCCAACTACAATGGGAATATTCCCACGGGATTGAATCTGATGACAGATATTAGTCGCTTGATTATAGAAATCAACCACATTAAACGAGTCAGTGATGTCGCAGGTATCAATGAGGTGATGCGGAATGCCTTCCATATCAACAGCTGCGATTTTTGCCGTACCAATATCCATCTCTCTATAAACCTGCATCGAATCGGCGGAGACAATTTCTCCCTTAAGAGTTCTAGCAAGTTTGAGAGAGAGGGACGTTTTCCCAGTAGCAGTAGGACCTGAGATAATGAGCACTTTTTTCTTCTGTGTAGGATCCTGAATTTTCCTTCTTAATGGAGAGTATTTCCAAGAAACAAATCCACTCTCACCTTGGGAAATCAGATCGCTATTCATTGCTTCAGACTATCAAAGGCTTCTTTTTCTGTATTAAAAATCTGAAGAATTCGCTCAAATCCAGCCATCTTAATGATTTCCATCACTTCGTCATTGATAGAGACGAGCATCAGCTTTCCTTCTTTCGCTTTTAGCTTTTTTGTTGTCGACAAAAGGAGACGCATCCCCGCACTACTCAAGTAGTCTAACCTGGAGAAATCCACCAAAATCTTTAGCCGATTCTGACCTATTTGCTCATTCAATTTACTTTCTAACTCAGGTGATGACGAAGCATCCAACCTCCCTTCAAGCCGAAGAATAGTTATATCCCCTTTATCCTCTACCTCAAAAGTAATTCCTACACTCATATCGATTCCTCCCTCCCTTGAATTAACTGATCAGTTCTAATTGTACGCGGCAAGCAACTCTGGCTAAGACCGTCATAGAGATTGGTTGACAAGATTTTGTGGTCTAGCCCCTGTCTTCCAACGACTTTAACGAGATCTTAATCAGTAATGTAGATCTCTATCACCGCTCTCTTTTCTCCTTCAAAAACCTGAACATCAAAATCTGTTTAGCTCATTAACAATGATTCTTGATTGAATAAAAAATAAATTAGTTATTATAGCAATTTTGATCGTATCACAAAAAGAATGATATTGACAAGTCACTAGGTCTTTTTGCTGTCCTTAAAATCTTCTTTAAAAATAGGATCTTTCTGTAGGCTCCATATATCTTTAAAAGTTATTTACAAAAACCAGTCATTAAACAAACAATAAATGTAAGACGTATCGATTAAAGATGTATACGAAAGAAGTGATTCTACTGATCAACCTCTTATCTTTAAAATCTCTTTAACTTCTTCATCAATAAAAGCAAGCCCTGGAACGCGCAGGTCAATCACGATCTCATAAAGCCCTACTTCCTTGAGATCATAGTAACCAACATGCGGTGGATTCTCTTCTTGACGAATCATTTCTGCTCTTAGAGAAAAATAATCCCCTAATGCTTGTGCGTAATTTTTACTACTAAGACGCAGAACATGGGAAAAAATATAATAGCTATCATCAGGTGAATAATAAACCTCATTTTCGATAATCACCACAATCTCTCGTTTTCCGTAACTATTTGCAAAGGCATTGGAGACATCGATCCGTTTAATAAAAAAACCCAGTTCCTTTGCATTAAAGCTGAGCAGGTCTAATAGCTTATAAGCAAGATCGACGTATTTCCCCTCCAAAGGAGTTCCAAATCTCCCTTCGGGTCTTTCATCCTCTCCAGAGTGATTAAATGGCGCAAGCCCAAAATAGAGCTCAGGAAGTTTTTTTGGAGAAAAGAAGGGGTAAAGCGGAAACAGGTAGCCGTCTTCATCTATAACGATATTTTCATAGTCAAAACACCAGGCAAGTGGATGTCTAATATCGTAATCAACATAAATCGTGTCGGGCTTATTGATCCGTATGCTTGCTGCTTTAATCATAGGACTTGATAAAAGCTTTTGAGTAGCGTCTTCTTTATCAAAATTGTATATATTTACGGAGATATTACTCGAGAGACCCATCAACTCTTCTAAATAAATCGAGGATAGGGCCTGTTTTTGAGAGCTTGTTTGAAGAAGAGTTTTAATTGTGTAATATTCATTCGATAAACGATCTAATCGTACTTTTTGGATCCATTTCAAAACACTAAAGCCTGTTCCTGAAAATAGGATGCTGGAAAGGACGATAGCCCCAATCGATTGTGGAAGAGATAGCTTCTTGGCTTTGGTCATAATTTCTGAATGAGCTCTCCCCCAATTTTAGAAATATCCCCCACACCAAATGTAATGACAAGATCCTTGGGTCTAACAAAATCTATGAGAAAAGGTACTAAGTTCTCATATGCAATAAAATGAGCTTGGATCTTTCCTGATTGCTTGATTTTTTGAAACAGCTTTTCTCCAGTGACCCCATGAATCGGCTTTTCTCCGCTAGAGTATATACCCGTAATTATGAGTTCATCCACTACATTAAAGGATTCAGAAAAGCAATCTATCATATCTCTTGTACGACTATAGCGATTAGGTTGGAATACGGCAATTAAACGATTGTTTTGTGCTTTAATTCTAAAGGCTTTAAGGGTTGTAACAAGTTCTGTTGGGTGGTGCGCATAATCATCATAGACCGCAATTTGATTAATCTCCCCTTTGAACTCACTTCTTCGCTTTATCCCAGGAAATGTTCTGAACGCCAAGCGAATAGTCTCTTCAGAAACTCCAATTCTCAGCGCCATTCCAAAAACAGCCGCTGCATTGAATGCTTGATGCTTGCCGATAATCGGCAATTCTATCTTATCGTATTTGTATCCTTCGAACTCGATCGTAAAAAGAACGTGATTTATTTCTTCGTGAATATCTGTAATGTAGAGGTCGCTACCAGGAACAGTTCCATAACTAACTCCGTTAGGCTGAACTGATTGTAAATATAAATCATCAGAGCACCAGAACGTAAATTCTTTTTTTGCAATCATTGAGAGAAAAGATAGGTAACCTTTTTGCATCAAGCCATGGGATTTCCAGTAAGCTAAATGATCTTCTTCAGTTCCAGTCAGAATTGCTCCGTAAGGCGTGTAATTCAGAAAGGAACCATCGCTTTCATCAGCTTCAGCAACAAAGTACTTACTATTGCCATGATGCCCATTCTGATTCAAACCTTTAATTACACCCCCTATCACGAAGGATGGAGAGAGTTTTGCTTCTTTTAAAACCCACGCTAATAACCCAGATGTAGTTGTTTTCCCATGAGTTCCTGCAACAAGAATGGAGAATTTATCACGAAGGAGCTCTGCTAGCAGTTCTGAGCGATGTAAAATCGGTTTGTTGTGCTTTTTTGCCCATACAAGTTCAGGATGATCTTTAGGAATGGCTGTGCTATAGACAAATATAATCGGATCATCTTTTTGGAAATCATTTTCCTCAGAACCCGCGATGTTAAGATCGCTACCGCTCACCTGGATCCCTTTTTGACGCAAAATAAGAGCAAGCGCACTCATCCCACTACCCCCTATTCCGATTAAATGATAACGGTTCACTGTACCTCCATTAATATGACTCTGGTCAGGTCTTGTCTTATTCTACTATTTTTAAAAAGGGATATTGCACTCCTTTTTTCTTCAAGCACTTTGGGGTTGTCTAGGAATTTCTGAACGCTTTGCGTCAGAGTTTTCAGAGTAACTGATCTAAGATGATAAGAGCCTTTAACCACCTTTTCCATAAAATCTGCATTGAAATCCTGATGATTTTCTGTAGCGTAAGGATAGGGGATCAAAATACTTGGTACTTCAAACTGAATCTGCTCAGATAAAGTCATGGCTCCAGCCCTACTAATACAAAAGTCTGCAATCGTCCAAGCAAGGAACATCTTAGGCTCAAACGCTTTAATGCAGGCTTTGATTCCACAATCCCGATACTGTTTTTTGACGTTTTCAAGGTTCTGCCCTCTTCCTAAAATATGAATAACCTGAGCCTCTTGAAGTTTTGGTAACATCTCTAAAGTCAATTCATTAATACTGCACGCTCCTCGAGACCCTCCAAATACAAGAACGACACATTTTTTTTTCTCCACCTGAAAATACTCATACGGATCTTCAAGATGGGTCATTACCTGTGTGGGCATTTTTACAGGAATAATGCGTCCTTTGAGGCCAATTTGATCAGTCTCAAATTGTACGGCAGAAAATCTAGCCCATTTTGAAAGGAATCGATTAACTTTCCCAGCCCGCACATTGGATTCATAGAGAGCAAAAGGAATCCCCAGCAACTTCCCAGCCAAGAGAACCGGAAATGAATGAAACGAACCAAATCCAAGAATGAATTGAGGTCTTTCTTTACGTAGTATTCGGAGACTTTTCCAAACCCCTCGCAGAAGAGTCCCCCCCGCTTTGAGCAACATGAAGAAATTCTTGTGAAAGATCGTCGCGCTAGGAATATCGTAGAATGTATAAGTTTCTTTTTGAAAGAATTGGTTATCACTTAGGCCTGCACTCATAAAGACTGGATGCAAGTCCGTACTGATCTGTTTTGCTAAGGCTTGTGCAGGAAACAAGTGCCCACCTGTCCCTCCAGCCGCAATAATAATGGTCCTCTGCATTTATTCTAAGCCCTGTTCAGAAAAAAGTTTAGAAACATCCAAAATAACCGCCATTGCAATTATACTAGTCAATTAACGGGAGAAAGATCTCCCCCATTATCTGTATTTAAATCACTAAAAATAACAAAACAAGTAGTCCTGCATTGATTAATCCTGCTAGAACAATCGTATCTCTTCGACTCATATGCCTCATCGTAGGGCGAGCACCCACTTTTTAAACTGTGTTCCCCGATCTTCAAAATTATAAAATTGATCAAAACTCGCACATCCGGGAGACAGTAAGACAACTTCACCCGTATCAGCTTCTTGAAACGCACAATGGACAGCTTCTTGTAAATCTAAAACCCTTTCAATAGAAAAATCGTGATTCAAGGAAGAAAAAAGCTTCTCTCTTGCCGATCCAATAGCAAAAATGCGCTTCACCTTTCCTTTAAAAGGCTGAATCCATTGATCAAATGGAGAGTTTTTATCCTGACCACCAACGATTAAATTAATTCCAGAGTCAAATTGCTTAATAGCATAAAGAACTGCATCGACATTTGTTCCTTTACTATCATTATAAAACGCAATCCCATTCACCTTTCTGACAAACTCAACGCGATGCTCCCGTTTCTTAAATGTCTTTAATGCAGACAAAAATTGTTTATAGGTAATCCCATAGGTGCAACAGAGCGCATAAGCAATTTCTATATTTTCATCCTTAGAAACCACCATTTCCGGATTTAATCTCCGCATAAACATGTCATCAATTCTAGACCCTACATAGAGTTTCCCCTTTAAACAGGTTTGTAGTCGACATTTGGCCAAACCGTATTCTTCAAATGATGCATAGCGATCAAGGTGATCAGGAGTAATATTGATGATCGCAGCCGCATCGAAAATTGGTGTACTCATCGTTTCAAGCTGAAATGAACTGAGCTCAGCAACAATGATTTCTTCTAAGTTAGGATGCAAAAGATACTCACAAAGACTCTTTCCAATATTGGCAAGCGCGCGCGCTTTTTGCCCTGAAACATTCAATACATGAGTTACGAGATCTGTAACTGTCGTTTTCCCATTGGTTCCAGTGATTCCCAAGCAGCGCTGCCTAAAAAATCGGAACGCAAGTTCCGCTTCCCCTATGACTTCCACGCCCCTTTTCATAGCTTTCATGCAAAGTGGATGACTTAGGGGAATCCCCGGCGAAAGAACCACAAGATAAAACTCAAAGGGCTCAAATGCTTCTCGATCACACAACACCCCTTCCCTTGGATTTCGATCAACACACGTCACCAAAAATCCCCGAGAGCTCAGAAATTTAGAGGCCCCCTCTCCGCTTTTTCCCATACCAATGACTAATACTGTTTTCATAATTCTATTGGAGTTTAAATGAAAGTAAACCAATCATAGCAAGAACCAATCCAATAATCCAGAATCTTGCAACAATTTTCGTTTCCTTCCACCCTTTGTATTCAAAGTGGTGGTGAATCGGAGAACAAAGAAAGATACGCTTCTTATTGCGTAATTTATAGCTTAATACTTGAAGAATAACCGAGGATGCCTCGATAACGAAAACGCCTCCAACGAGTGCTAGCAACCCTTCCCTGCGCAAAAGTACGGCGCACACTCCTAAAATACCCCCTAAAGCAAGTGACCCTATATCACCCATAAAGACTTGTGCGGGATAACCGTTATACCACAAAAATCCAAGACAGGCTCCTGCCATGGCGCAAAGATACACTCCAATTTCACCACTCCCTTCAATATACAAAATATTGAAATAGCGAGATATTTCCAAACTACTCGAAAGAAACGCTACAACAGCAAGAACTAGGGCCACCATCACAACACAACCAGCAGCAAGCCCGTCAAGCCCGTCGGTCAGATTCACAGCATTAGATGACCCTGTAACAACGAAGAGGGTAATGAAAAATGCGAGAATACTCCCCCAACCCGCAAGAGAAAAGATCGATTGCTTCAAAAATGGGATATAGTACCGGGTTGCATATTCCAGTGTACTGAGGGTGCGCGTAGCATTCTCAAAGATTGAGTCCTCAGGGTGCTCGGAATAAACTTGTTCCTTGGCAATTGGAGGTGAAAATATCGTCTTTTTTTCGCTGCCATGTGGCCACAGCAAGTAGGTGGCGAAAATCGCAGCAAAGAGAACTTGACACAGAAATTTTTTCTTTCCGCTTAACCCCTTTGCATTCTTATATTTTAACTTGAGATAGTCATCAAGGCCTCCTATGAACCCTAACCAAACTGTCGCAATGAATAGAATTAAAGTAAAACTGTTAGTGCAGTCCATCCATAAAAAAAGCGCAATAAACATCGATAGTAAAATCAACACCCCTCCCATTGTTGGAGTGTCTTGCTTCTTCTTATGCAGTCGAGCAAGAATAGGAACCCCTTTTAAACGAATATGCTGCCCAATCTCTAACTCACGGAGTTTCTTGATAAATCGGGGGCCGAGAAAAACGGAGAAAAGCAGTGAGGTTATCGCAGCTAAAATCATTCGAAGCGATAAAGAAGAAAATCCAGTTGGAAGGCTCCAAGAAAAGTAGCTTGCAAGCATCTTTAGACAAGGTAAGATCATGGAAAAACAGTACCTAAGTATTTCATTAAATGCCCTCTAAAACTTCCCAAAGCTTGTTTTCATTCGCCCCTTTAATTAAAACTACGTCTCCATCCCTTGCAACTTCTTTCATTCTCTTTTTAAGAGCATCCAAACTTTCAAAATAAAAAACAGGCTTTTTTGCCCTACAGAAAATTTCTACCATGGGCTTTGTCTCCGATCCATAGCAAAGAAGTACATCGATCGTATTAGAGGCATATATTCCAATTTCAATGTGACTCTCCAAAGAATATTTCCCAAGCTCTAACATTTCTCCGAGAATACCAATCGTTTTACCCGTTTTATGAATAGGCGGAGGGAGACTCGAAAGCGCAGCTTTCATTGACTCAGGATTCGCATTATAGCTATCGTTAATATAATGGATTCCCTCTCGATAAACCGATTGAAAGCGCTGAGTGAATGGCAAAAGCATTTTACTTTGTGTGGCTATTTCAACCCAAGTCATCTTAAGCTTGCGGGCCACGGCCGCAGCAGCAAGAAAATTCTCAATCATATGAGAAGCCCAGAAGGGCAGAGTAAGCACAATTTTATCACTATTTAGTTCCAGAATTTCTACCACATTCCCCATTTGCTTTAAATAGAGGTCGGCTTTGTTATTTGTTAAGCTATAGCAAAATATCGGACATCCTTTAAAGTTCTGAAATACGGGAAATTGCATTACTTGATCATTGACAATCGCAATGTTTGTTTTCGACGACGAGAGCACCTCAGCTTTAGCTTCGGCAATCTCTTCGATGTCTTCAAAATTCACTACATGACATAGACTGACTTTTGTGATAACCACAATATCTGGGGGAGCAATCTTAACCAGATTTCTTAAATTATTCTTTTCAGACATACCCATTTCTTGCACTAAGACGTTCTCACTCCCCCTTGCATTCAAAACTGAGAGAGGAAGTCCAATTTGGCTATTCTGATTAAAGGGAGATTTTGCAACAGAAAAGTTTTTCTTAAGAAGCATCGCGATGAACTCCTTAGTTGTGGTCTTTCCTACAGATCCTGTCACTCCAATAATGAAAGGGTTCCATTCCTCAATCCGTTTCCGGGCTAAATCTTGCAGAGCACGGAGTGGATCATCAACCCTAATTAGTATCAACCCGTAATAGAGACCCTCATAGTCCATCGAAACAACTGCTCCAATCCCCCCATGTCGAGCAACATCCTCCAAAAAATCATGCCCATCAACCCTCTTACCAGGAATAGCAAAAAACAGACTATTTCCTATAACCTGTTTACTATTAACTGCATAATGATGTACAGGTCTAGAGTCCTCTATAGAAGAGCCAAAAAACTGAGCGACTTCGTGCAAGTTTTTAAGAAATATAATGACCTATCCCTTAAGTATCTGTGGATGTAATTAACCCGTCTATATTCACCATTACTCACTACCAACATAGATATTTTAAATCAATCAATTCAAATTGCGGTCTATACACTTGTAATTAAATTTGTATTACAATTAATTCAAATACAAGCAATCTCATTGGATCCATTTCAAAACACTAAAGCCCGTTCCTGAAAATAGGATGCTGGAAAGGACGATAGCCCCAATCGATTGTGGAAGAGATAGATTCTTGGCTTTGGTCATAATTTCTGAATGAGCTCTCCCCCAATTTTAGAAATATCCCCCACACCAAATGTAATGACAAGATCCTTGGGTCTAACAAAATCTATGAGAAAAGGTACTAAGTTCTCATATGCAATAAAATGAGCTTGGATCTTTCCTGATTGCTTGATTTTTTGAAATAGCTTTTCTCCAGTGACCCCATGAATCGGCTTTTCTCCGCTAGAGTATATACCCGTAATTATGAGTTCATCCACTACATTAAAGGATTCAGAAAAGCAATCTATCATATCTCTTGTCCGACTATAGCGATTAGGTTGGAATACGGCAATTAAACGATTGTTTTGTGCTTTAATTCTAAAGGCTTTAAGGGTTGTAACAAGTTCTGTTGGGTGGTGCGCATAATCATCATAGACCGCAATTTGATTAATCTCCCCTTTGAACTCACTTCTTCGCTTTATCCCAGGAAATGTTCTGAACGCCAAGCGAATAGTCTCTTCAGAAACTCCAATTCTCAGCGCCATTCCAAAAACAGCCGCTGCATTGAATGCTTGATGCTTGCCGATAATCGGCAATTCTATCTTATCGTATTTGTATCCTTCGAACTCGATCGTAAAAAGAACGTGATTTATTTCTTCGTGAATATCTGTAATGTAGAGGTCGCTACCAGGAACAGTTCCATAACTAACTCCGTTAGGCTGAACTGATTGTAAATATAAATCATCAGAGCACCAGAACGTAAATTCTTTTTTTGCAATCATTGAGAGAAAAGATAGGTAACCTTTTTGCATCAAGCTATGGGATTTCCAGTAAGCTAAATGATCTTCTTCAGTTCCAGTCAGAATTGCTCCGTAAGGCGTGTAATTCAGAAAGGAACCATCGCTTTCATCAGCTTCAGCAACAAAGTACTTACTATTGCCATGATGCCCATTCTGATTCAAACCTTTAATTACACCCCCTATCACGAAGGATGGAGAGAGTTTTGCTTCTTTTAAAACCCACGCTAATAACCCAGATGTAGTTGTTTTCCCATGAGTTCCTGCAACAAGAATGGAGAATTTATCACGAAGGAGCTCTGCTAGTAGTTCTGAGCGATGTAAAATCGGTTTGTTGTGCTTTTTTGCCCATACAAGTTCAGGATGATCTTTAGGAATGGCTGTGCTATAGACAAATATAATCGGATCATCTTTTTGGAAATCATTTTCCTCAGAACCCGCGATATTAAGATCGCTACCGCTCACCTGGATCCCTTTTTGACGCAAAATAAGAGCAAGCGCACTCATCCCACTACCCCCTATTCCGATTAAATGATAACGGTTCACTGTACCTCCATTAATATGACTCTGGTCAGGTCTTGTCTTATTCTACTATTTTTAAAAAAGGAGATTGCACTGCTTTTTTTTCTTCAATCACGTGCTCTTTTTAAGAGCATTGGTTGTTACTTAGGCTAGTACTCATGCAATCCGTGCTAATCTGCTTTGCTAAAGATTATGCAGGAACAGGCGTCCACCTGTTCCCCAAGATGCAGACATAATCGTCCTCTGCATTTATTTTAAGGCCTTTTAGTGGAAAGTTTAGCAACATTAAGAATTATCGTCACGGCAATTATACTAGTCAACAGAGATGATCCCCCCTGACTAAAAAAAGGTAGATTAGTCCCTTTGCTCGGGAGCATTCCCGAGACAATTCCTAAATTAAGGAATCCTTGAAATGTAATCAAAAAAGTCATTATTGCAGCTAGATAAAAGCCCTCCCGGTCGAAAGCTCGATTCGCAATCTGAAATCCAGAAAAGGCGAAGAGCATATAAAGCAACACTAAAAAAAGAATCCCCAAATAGCCAAATTCCTCTGCATAAATGGCTGCGATATAATCACTGCGCGCTTCTGGAAGATAGTTGAGTTTTTGCAGACTTTCGCCAACCCCTTTCCCATAGAGCTGTCCAGACCCCGCGGCAATTTTTGCTTGATACGGTTGGTGCCCTTTCCCAAGCAGATCTGCTTCCGAATGAAAATAGATACGAATCCGATCGGCGACATGTTCCATACGACAGGCAAATCCCCCTCCAATAATCATAATGATGAAAAGAGGTAATGCCCAGTAGGTATATTTGATTCGAGTCAGATAGAAGAGAACCACAAGGGTAGTAAGGACAATTGCAGCTGTACCATTGTCAGATTCAATAAGAATTAACAAGATAGGGAGGGTCAGCATACCAAAAAGAATGGAAAACGATTTTATGGAATAAGGTTTTCCTCTTGAAAACAAGGCGTAGAGATAAAAAAGCGGAGTAAGCGTCTTCACAAATTCTGAGGGTTGAAAGGTAAATGGACCGATGTAAATCCAACGATAAGCACCATTTGTAAGCCTGCCGATTCCGGGAACAAAAACAAGGAGTAAGAGGATACAACCAGCAATATAAAAAATAGGACTTAGTTGAATTAAATGACGATAGCCAATTATCCAAATACCTGCTGCAATGAGAAGGCTAAGAAGAGCGTAGATAATTTGCTTGATGAGGGAGTAATGGGTACTTAAATCTAACGATCGGTTGAGAACGTCTGCCGAAGTCGTATTAAAGACCATCAATAAACCCATTGCAAAAAGAAGGACAACAGAGCAAACGAGTAGCAGAGCAAATTTGTTCATTGAATTCTAAGGCGATCTCCTGGTCGTAGATGCTTGGCTTTAGCTTCATCCATTCTATTCAATTCAAGAAGCTCATCTACCTGCATCTGATTTTTAATAGCGATGGTCCAAGGGTTATCTCCCGCTTTAACGATGTAGTACTTTTCTTCTTCTTGTTTCTGAATAATCGGTTCTTTGCCTTGAGATGGCTCTGATATTCTAAGCTCTTGGCCAATTTGCAGACGGCTATTCGGTAACTGATTTAATTCAATAATCTCTCCGATAGACACCTTATGCTGCTTCGCAATTTTTTCTAGATAATCCCCTTTTGTCACAACATGGGAGCGGTTAGATGGAGTGTCAATAGATCGCTGTTGTTTCACAATAACGCTCTGCTCTTCAGATTTCACAGAGATTTTCTCTGGTGTGTCAGGAGAAATGTCGATCTGTTCTTTAGCTTTTACAGCAATCTTCGCTAACGTTTCGGGAGAAGTAACGAGCTCTTCTTGCACAAGGAGTTTATTAATAGGAGCAAGATCTCCCCCACTATCTGTCTTTAAAGCACTAACAAATAGAACAACAAGTAGTCCCGCATTGATTAATACTGCTAAGACAATCGTATCTCTTCGACTCATATTACTCCTCCTAGGGCGAGCACCCACTTGTTAAACTGTATTCCCCGATCTTTAAAATAGTGAAATTGATCAAAACTTGCACATCATGGAAACAGTAATACCTCTTCACCCTTATCAGCTTCTTGAAATGCAAGTTAGACAGCTTCTTTTAAATCTGCAACCCTTATCAATAGAAAAATGATGATTTAAAGAAGAAATAACATTCTCTTTTTCCGATCCAATTGCAAAAATAATCTGCTTCTTTCCTTGAATTCAATCAACACACGTCATCAAAAATCCCCGAGATCTCAGAAATTTAGAGGCCCCTTCTCCGCTTTTTCCCATACAGATGACTAATACTTTTTTCATAATTCTATTGGAGTTTAAATGAAAGTAAACCAATCATAGCAAGAACCAATCCAATAATCCAGAATCTTGCAATAATTTTTATCTCCTTCCACCCTTTGTATTCAAAGTGGTAGTGAATCGGAGCACAAAGAAAGATACGCTTCTTATTGCATCATTTATAGCTTAATACTTGAAGAATAACCGAGGATTCCTCGATACCGAAAATGCCTCCAACGAGTGCTAGCACCCCTTCCCTGCGCAGAAGTACGGCACACACTCCTAAAATACCCCCTAAAGCAAGTGACCCTATATCACCCATAAAAATTTGTGTTGGATAACCGTTATACCACAAAAATCCAAGACAGGCTCCTGCCATGGTGCAAAGCACTTCAATTTCACCACTCCCTTCAATATACAAGATATTGAAAAATGCGAGAATACTCCCCAAACCAGCAAGAGAAAAGGTAGATTGCTTCAGGAATAGGATAGAGTACCGGATTGCATATTCCACTGTACTGAGGGTGCGCGTATCATTCTCAAAGCTTGAGTCCTCAGGGTGTTTGGAATAAACTTGCTCCTTCGAGTTCTGTTATTTTGTCTTTAATTTGACGGAAGCTTTTCCCCCTTTCAGATAACAAAAGCAGACATGAATTTTTCATTAGTAGTCTCCATTAATGAATCGCTCTAACTCTTCCATAGATATCCTCCAACTTCCGGCCTTATTCAGCTGGAAGGCCTTTAAAGCCCCAGACTTAATCGCTCTACGGATTGTATCCACATGTAAATCTAACATCTGAGCAGCTTCTTTTATAGTCACAACCCTTTTTCCCATAGAATGGACTATTTTTTCCAGTTCTTCGATACGGTTTGGAGGCAGCTCCTTAATATCATCGGCAAGTTTATCTAACCGTTCTTTTATGCTGCGATTTTCGTCATCACTCGATGAATCGACGCGTGATTCCATCTTGACCCTCCACGGTTAAAGGCTTGTCTCTTGTTCATCTCTTCAGCTATTTTTCTAGTGCTGAGACATCTTTCCTTGAGCTCTTGGATTTGTACTAATATAGAGTTCTCTTGCGGAAACTCTTCAAGATGAACCCCATCTTCAGATAGACGTAACCCAAAGGGGATGTGTCCGACCCTTTCATTTTTCCTTTTCTTCGCTTGCATAGCTGCCTTTGTCCTTTCACAAATAATGTTTCTTTCGAATTCGGAAAAAGCGTCGATCATTCGCCTCATCAAGATAGACGACGGGTTCTCTCCGGTTGTTCCTTCTCCAACGACAGAGATCACACGAGCCTTTTTACGGTTAATAGCAGCCTCTATCATTGCAACGTGAATGATATCCCTTCCCAATCGATCTCTTTTAGCTACGAGCAATATGTCTCCTTCTTCGAGTTGGTTGATCGCTTCCATGAGTGCTGGCCGTTTTTCGAGGCTGGTAGATCCACTGACTGCTTCTTCAGAGAAAACCATTTCAACGACCATTCCCTGTTCTTCTCCCCACTTTTGGCAGGCGTCTCTTTGAGCTGACAGTCCAGCTCCGCTTTCCGTCTGGTAATCCGTAGAAACCCTAACATAAACATATAATTTCATCTATAACCTCACTTTAAACGAAACAAGCATATCATGTCACTTGATTTTTATGCAAATATATGCAAAATAAAAGTATGTAAAGAAGTTTATTGCCACACCACCACCCCGTGGTGTGACAGTAGGGTGTAAAAAATAATTTCAAAATGGTGGTAAATCTGTGCTCAAGCCCAGGGAATATCAACTCGAAGCTTTGGAAGCTGTTGCGGAATCCCGTGCTAATGGAATCACGCGGCAACTCATAAGTTTGCCAACTGGGTGTGGGAAGACAGTGGTCTTTGCTCTCCTTGCTAAAGAGCTTAACACCCGAACACTCGTATTGGCTCATACAGAAGAGTGGATTCGTCAAGCTGTATCCAAGTTCAAGATCGTATGGCCAGAGGTGGATATAGGAGTTGTAAAGGCGGAGTCTGATGGAGTGGGGGCTCAAGTGGTAGTCGCCTCTATCCAGACCGCCTCAAAGTTAAAAAGGCTCTCCAGACTCAAAGAACAAGGTTTTGGGTTGATGATCATAGATGAGGCTCACCATGCGACCGCATCTTCATATGCTACGGTTATCGAAGAATTGGGTTTTTTTAGAGATGACCCTCAAAAGCTTTTAGTCGGAGTCACAGCAACCCCTAAACGAGGAGATGGAATCGGCCTTGGAAACGTTTTCCAGGAAATTGTTTTTGAAAGGTCCATGCACACGATGATTCGGAGTGGACACCTCTCTCCACTCAATGGAAAGCAAGTTTTTACAAAAGTTGAGATTGCGAAGGTGGGAATAAGGCAGGGGGACTTTGTTCCATCCGAACTTTCTAAAATCATCAACACCCCAGAAAGGAATAGGCTAATCGTAGAAAGCTATACGCAATATGCGTTGGATCGAAAAAAGGCTTTGGTTTTCTGCGTGGACGTCCAACATGCCAAGGATTTATCTCTAGCTTTTAAAGAGGGAGGAATAGCGGCTCAAGCTGTATATGGATCGATGTCACAGGGAGAGCGAATGGAGGCTCTTTCCGGTTTTTCTAACGGTCAATATGAAGTCCTGACTAACTGCCAACTTTTAACGGAAGGATTTGACGAGCCAGGAATCGATTGCGTCATTATGGGAAGACCCACACAGTCGTCGGCACTCTTTACTCAAATGGTAGGAAGAGGAACAAGAACATCCCCTTTAAAAGAAGACTGTCTGGTCCTCGATTTCACCGATAATGCGACTAAACACCAGCTATGCACCTACAAGAACACTCTCGATGGAGCTATAGCTCCCTTATATGACACACAAACACCACCGGAATCGATTTTTGAGGCCGACCGGTATGAAGAGTCATGTGAATCTACAATAGACGATTCTAGCTCGCTTGATGGCGTTAAATTTTCTGAAGATCGAGTGGAAGAGATTTCCTTCTTCGATCATGTCCACTTTGCTTGGAATTCTGTCGGAGGAGGCCCGAAAGATGATCTCTGGAAGGGCTCATCAAACAGGGAGATAATCATGGAAAAGAAAAAGAGCAATACCCCAGTTCCATCCAAACCTTCTGATGAAGAGGTTCAGCTTGTTTGTTCCTGGTGGGAAGGAAAGTTAGCCTTAGATAACGGGTTAAGAGTTGGAATGGATCTAAATAGTGGTATCAAATTTGAGTTAGACTATAGGTCTCCCGACGAGGAGGGGTATGGAAACTTGCTATGCGCGAAGGTGTTTCAAACTTTTGGAGTTCATAGTATTGGGGTCGCATATTCAGCCTTTGTTGACTGCATTAATTGTTTCCTTACAGGTTCTAACGAGTTATAGGGGAAGAATCCAGATGAAATCAAGCTGATTTTCCAGAGATGGTGCACAGATGTTTTGAGCCTCTTCCAAGAACTGGGCCCCAGAGACGCACAGGAACTCATGATGGTGACAAAAATGATCATCCTAGACCACCTTTCAAACCGTTAGTTTATAGATGGTTCCTACCGGTCTGACGAACAAAAAAGAACCCACCGACAGTCGCGGAGGGTTAAACTATCAAGGCTCCTTCTTGAGTTTAAGGAAAAACTCGATAAACACCGACGCCCTCACCAGCAGATCAATGTCCAGCATAACCATATTTACAATGAAGGACAGGCAATTGTTGGGACACAGTTTTAAAAGTAGAGGGGGGGTAGGTAAAAAATTGAAGGATGACCCCATGAATACTATATGTGGAGCTAAGACAAAGAAAGCAGAGGCTCCTTGCAAAAGGCTGCCAAAAAAGAATGGAAAGTGTCGGCTTCATGGAGGACTAAGTACAGGACCAAAAACTGCTGATGGAATTCGAAAAATACAAAAATCAAATACAAAGCACGGAAGGTATACTAAAGAGGCTTTTCAGGAGAATCGCACTATTAAAAAAATCTTGAAAGATTATAAGAGATTTCTATAAAAAACTATTTACACACTGATTGGATAGCCTGTCTGCCTAAAAGGTCCAATTCTAGGAGAAAAAGACATGTTTTCAGCTCCTATTCTCTGACGTTCACGCAGTTGTCGGTCCAACTCTTCCATAGTAATTCCATCAGGATCATCTGCATGATTTATCATGTTCATAACACCAGAAGCTGCTAAAGTAGTCCCGAGACCCCATGTTACAGGGTGTGGAATTATGCAAAGAAGAGTTCCACCTAGAGCCTTGCAAAAACCTTTAGCAAAACCATTTGAAATTTTCATTTTTCCTTTTTTGTTCTTCTTCACCAAAAATATTTTTGCTTTATCTTTCTTTTCGAAAGAGCTAAATGAAATTAAATCAGGAGAATCGCTTTCCTTAGAAAGAATTTCTTCATAAAAATCTTCAATAAATCTTTCGTCTAGTTGAATTCCTGATCGAGTTCTTATTTCTTCTAAAGATGTAGCAAAAATTTCCGAAAAAAGAGGAACGGAGTACCCTTGATTCACAATCATTTCTCTGACGCTGAATAGAAAGTCTATAACTTCATCAGTAGTAGTATCCTCGTCTACAGAATTAAGGTAACGAGGTACCCATTTATATTCAGGAGAATCTGACAAGTTGCAGGGGAAAACAATCCTTTCTGTTGAAAAGACTGTAGAAGAAAATATCAAGAAACTTGTGAAAACTAGAAAATAAAATTTAATTTGTTTCATAAATTGATAACCAATGCAACAAAGCCTACAGCAGCAACTACGCTTGTAAAAAAACACGAAACAGCAAGCCATAATTTTCTGAAGTTCTTTTCCTTTCCTTGAACACCCAATAACCAAAGAGCTCTTGAAAAAGAATACGTAGACAAAATAATTAAAACAGCTGCGATAATAATTCCCAATATTTCTTTCATAGACAGAGGCTTAATCCTTACGATACGATTGGTTCTTTTCCCAAAGTATTACTTTGCTTTAGGTTTTCTGCAATAAAATTTTTCAGTCGTTGAAACCTCAATTACTTGACTATCCAACATGATTAAAGTAGCACGTGACTACCAATAAGGAGGCGGAAAAGTCTATGCCAAGAAAAGTTGCTGTAAGAAATCACAAGAAGGTCTCTGTGTGTCTGTCCGAAGATCAGCTCGACAAGGTTGAGAAAATGGCTATAAGACTCTCGCAAGAAGAGGGGAAAATTGTCACTATATCTGAGGCAATAAGAAGAGCTGTCGAGGTCTGCTATCCGATTATGAAACAGGGAATGTTTTTAAATGACTAACGTCCAAAGATTCTACAGGAGTAGGCTGGATGCCTAAAAAGAAAAAAGACGCTTCAAAGAAGAATGTTCCAAAAAGGCTTCCCAAGGGATATGCCGATATTCTAAGCTCCATCAGCTCAAAGATTAAGTCAGCCCAATCTAGGGCCATGAGCGCTGTAAACCGAGAGCTTATAGAAGTGTATAGGGATATTGGAAGGATAATCCAAGAGCAACAGGAAAATGGGGAGTGGGGAGACTCTGTCGTTAAAACATTAGCTTCAGATCTTCAAAAGGCTTTCTCTGGAATGAGAGGGTTTTCCTACCGCAACCTATACACTATGAGAGACTTATATACCTCATACAGTGACAGCGAAAAATTGCAGACACTGTCTGCACAAATTAGCTGGTCTCATAATGTGGCCATTTTGTCTAAATGTAAGGACACTATTGAAAGAGAGTTTTACATGAGGATGGCAAAGAAAAATGGATGGACCTACAGAGTTTTAATCCACCATATTGAGGGTGGAACTTTTGAAAAAACCATGGTTGCACAATCGAATTTCAAGAAGAATCTTCCAACTAACCTTCACCCAGAAGCTATCCTTGTTGCGAAAGACGAGTACGCTCTTGATTTCCTTGGTTTAGCGGACAAGCATAGCGAACACGAACTTGAGAAGGCTATCGTTAAAAATATCGAAGCATTTCTTCGAGAGGTTGGGACATCTATCTCTTTTCTCGGTTTACAGTACCGAATTGAAATGGAAGGACAAGAGTTCTTCATCGACGGCAATTGAAGGTGAACATATCGTCTTTTTTTCTCTGCCATATGGCCACAGCAAGTAGGTTGCAAAAATCGTAGCAAAGAAAACTCGACATAAAAAAAAATCTTTCCGATTAACTCCATTCGCATTCTTATATTTTAACTTGAGATAGTCATCAAGACCTCCTATGAACCCTAACCACACTGTCGCAATGAATAGAACTAAAGTAAAACTGCTAGTGCAGTCCATCCATAAAAAAAGCACAATAAACATCGATAGCAAAATCAACACCCCTCCCATTATTGGAGTGTATTGCTTCTTCTTGTGCGGTCGAGCAAGAATAGGAACCCCTTCTAAACGAATATGCTGCCTAACCTCTAGCTCACGGAGTTTCTTGATAAACCGGGGGCCGAGAAAAATGGAAAAAAGCAGTGATATTATCGCAGCTAAAATCATTCAAAGCGATAAAGAACCAAATCCCGTTGGAAGGATCCAGGAAAAGTAGCTTGCAAGCATGTTTAGAAGAGGTAAGATCATGGGAAAAAGTACCTAAGTATTCCATTAAACGCCATCTAAAACTTCTCGACAAAAGCCTCTCAGCTTTAGCTTCGGTAATAGCTTCGATGTTTTCACAATTCACTACATGACATCGACCTACTTTTGTGATAACCACTAACATCTGGAGCAACGATTAGACCTATTTCTTGAACTAAGACATTCTTTCTCCCCCTTGTATTCGAAACTAAAAGAGAAAGTCCAATTTAGTTATTCTACTTAAACAGACTCTATCACTCCAATAATAAGAGAGTTCCATTCCTAAACTCCTTTCCAAGCTAAAGATAGCAGCGCACGGAATGGATCCTCAACCCTCATTAAAATCAATCCTTAATCAACACCCTCATCGGTCATCGAAATAACTGCTCCAATCCCACAATATCAAGAATATCATCCAAAAAATCACGACCATTAACGCTTTTACCAGGAATGGAGAAAATAGCCTATTCTCTATAACATGTTGACTGTTAACCTTATAATTATATATTGATCTAGACTCCTCTATAGAAGAACCAAAAAACCAAGCGATTTCTTTCAATTTTCTAATACATATAAGTCCCTATCCTTCAAGTATTTGTGGGTGTAATTGACCCCTCTATTTTGAATAGTCATATAATAAAATATTAAATACACACCATTAACTAACCAAAAATACAGGTGTTTTTTAAATTAATTAGTACGATTATAATTAAGTTTGTGTTATAATTAATTTAATAATAATTGAGAGTTTTAATTATCATGATAGAAACAACCTTAGAAAGTAATAGTGAATCCCGCAGCTCCCTGATAGAGGTGAACATAGACTATCCACATCAAGCAGTTGAACCAGCCACCGAAAAAAAAGAGGCTGTACTGGGTTGTTTTACCATCTATTGGAAAGGCAAGCGAATGCGTATCGTACTCAAAAATCAGGAGGACCAGCTTGCGTTCATTTCTATAAATTTTAAAAATAAGATTGAGCCTATTTTACTAGATACTCTAGAAAATCAGTACGATCAGTTGGGGAACAAGCAAACAAAAGGGTTTTCTGCAGAGAATGTTGTGAGCTTTCAACTACACCCTGATCAACACAAATTCCTTTATACAACCGCTATACATTCCAATGTAGTCATGAATCAAGCAACAAAGGATCTCTTTTATGAAACCTTTAAGGACTTAGAGAAAGCAATCGAAGAGACCCAGCATTCTATTCTGATCAAATCAAAGACAGAAATCGAGAGTGATCAAAAACCCATCCTTGGAAATCAGCGCGCTCAAATTGCTATACAAAATTTAAAACACGTCACAAAAGACCCTGAAAAGTCCACATGGAATCCTAAAACACTGATTCAAAGACAATTTGCAAAAGATCCCCGTTGTATAACTCTCTCTACAATAAACACCTACTTAACAGCACTGCAAAAGACGCAGGCATTAAATGGAAACTACCTCTATTACCAGATCTTAGAAGATCAATCTACTGATATTACAAAGATTCACCTCAGACATCCAAACCAAGAAGAAATTCCAATGCAAGTGGTGAATGCAAAGGCAATACCAGCATCAGGAAAACTGTTCCTCCCCATCATGTCTAAAAACCACTTTGTGAGTTTAGTGGTCGATTTCAACGAGCAAAAGATCTATTTCTATAACTCTGGAACAGAAAAGCTAGAGCATTACACAAAAATAAGCAAACTCGCTCAAGATCTGGCTACACAATATAATTTCCAGATAACTCCATCAGTCATAGAAAGAGATTATGGGAAAAAACATCAAGATGATGAATATAACAGTGGTCGATACCAACTCAAATTCTTATCAGATATGGCAGAGAACCTCTCCCAAAATGTGTTTAATGACTTTACAAACAATGATATCTCCACAACAAGCATCGAAAGAACGGAAGTCCCAAAAATGATAAGCCTCATCCAAACGCACGTCGGAGCCGTACTTCCTCGACGGCCCGGGCAACTCGTTTAAAGTGAATATACATGCATACATTCCTCACCTATAATCATGCATCCATAAGAAGTCGAAAGTCATATATCTTCCAAACAAGATCTCTTGGTTGGACATGGAATCTTCCAACTTCACTTGAATTGCCAATACCTTCACCTTTTTAATAAGACTCACATACTTAGACACCAATCTTCTTATCTTTAGATCAAATAGCCTTTACATCACAGGAAAAATATCGTTTCAAATAAGTCATATAAGGGATTCCTTCCTCTTTCTCCCTCTAAAAGAACACTTCTCTCTCGCTAAGGATTCGGTCATAAACATCTATGAAGTTCTGAAGAGCTTCTAACTTGACAGGAATCGCCTCTTACTCTATAATTTTTATTAAGAATTTGGATGAAACTATATCTGTATGCACCTATGACTAAAGGTGTGTTTCAGAGAATAGTATTCATACTACTTTAAGAGAGTTTGAGTCCATCGATTCATTTCAGGACCAAGGTTTCATTGCCGATATAGTCTGCGAAGCTACGCTTAAACGTCTAGGTATTCCGTAGCATTGATGTCTTGTAATTCATAATTTAAGGCCTCTGGTGGCATGGCCAAGTGGTAAGGCAGGAGCCTGCAAAGCTTCTATCCCCAGTTCGAATCTGGGTGCCACCTTCATATTGAATATTATATGTTATATCTTATTGCAACCCCTATTGGGAACTTATCAGACATTACTTTTCGTGCGATAGACACGCTAAATCAGTGTGATACGATTTTCTGTGAAGACACTAGGCGCAGTGGTATCCTCCTTAAGCACTACAAAATTAAAACCCCTCTTGTGAGCTTTCAGAAATTTACTGAACGGTCAAAAGAAGATCAAGTAATTGGAAAACTCAAGGCTGGAAAAACCATCGGGCTCATTAGCGATGCTGGAACACCAAGTATCTGCGATCCAGGCAATGCCCTTGTCCAACGCTGCATGGAAGAACATATTGAAGTCTCATCTATCCCTGGTCCCTGCTCTTTTATTACAGCGCTGAGTCTCTTCCCAGAGCCTTGGGAAAAATTCCAATTTATCGCCTATCTCCCAAAAAAAGAAATGCAAATGAAGCAGTGTTTTCTTGAGATACTCCTCTATCCCCATCTAACAGTCTGTTACGATACACCGCATCAACTATTAAAATCTCTTCAGTTGATCAATAAAAGCGCTCCTAATAAAAAAATTACGATCGCACGTGAACTCACCAAGATTTATGAAACTATTTTGACAATGACGGCGCAAGAGTGGATCGATCATTATAAAGATCACCCTCTGAAAGGGGAGTTAGTCCTCATGATAAAAGGCGATGGTCCCAATCTCATTGATCAATCGCTTTCTGTGCCTGAGCAAGTGGAGTGGATCCAGAATACGTACGGAGTCCATAAGATGGAGGCAATTAAGGTGGTTGCTCAGCTTCAGAAACTCCCGAAAAATGTCATTTATAATCAAGTCGAGTCTGGGTAATTTTCTTCAGATATTGCCCATACTCACTATTGACAAGAGCGTTAGCAAGAGTCGTAAGCTGATCTAAGCTAATAAAACCTTTGAAATAGGCAACTTCCTCAATACAAGCAATTTTTAATCCTTGACGCTCTTGAATCGCTTGTACGAAACTCCCCGCTTGAAAAAGAGAATTCGCTGTCCCTGTATCCAGCCATGCACACCCTCGACCCAAGAGTTTAACCTCTAGCTGTCCCTCTTGAAGATAGAGCCTGTTAAGATCTGTAATTTCGAGCTCTCCCCGCAAAGAAGGCTTGAGATCTTTAGCAAATTTTGCCGCGCGGTGATCATAGAAGTAGAGTCCTGTGATGGCATAGTTCGAGGGAGGGGTGCTTGACTTTTCAATGATATCTTTCACTTTAAAGTTCTCGTCAAACTCCATGACGCCATAACGTCCTGGATCGCTTACTTCGTAGCCAAAAACAATCGCTCCTTCTTTAAGTTGTTGACAACTCATAAGTGTTTTTGAAAGATGTTCCCCATAAAAAATATTATCCCCAAGAATAAGAGCTACGGAACCTCCTCCAATAAAGGACTCTCCAAGAATGAGCGCCTGAGCAATTCCTTTAGGTTCCTCCTGCTCAATATATGAGAACTCCAAACCAATATGGGATCCATTTCCAAGAAGCCTCTTAAAATACGGCAGGTCTTGAGGCGTAGAGATAATCAGGATCTCACGAATTCCGGCAAGCATGAGGATGGAAAGCGGATAATAAACCATCGGCTTATCATAAATGGGGATAAGCTGTTTACTACAGGCGCACGTAATCGGATGTAAACGTGATCCCGTTCCTCCAGCTAAAATGATTCCTTTCATCTCGTGTCTATCATTGTATAAATTGTGGGTGAACTTTGGTAATATTGGTTATAGCCAATCCATATTCTACTACAAATTGATCTTCTATTTCAAAGAGGAAATACTCAAGAACACAATTGGTTTGTCTGACCATTTTTTGTGTGTATAAAACTAAAAGGAAAAGAAACTTGTGGTCATCATTTTGAACGTCCTCAATCGTTTGAAAAATCGTAATATCTGAACCAACACTGTCATTGACAAAAAGAACGAGTGCCCCTGGATCTCTAAAGAATCTCAGTCTGTAACCTTAAATGCTTTTTGATTTATTCCGTAACTGCTGCAATGAATGGCCTCTAGTCGATTAATCAGAAGTTTGAATACTATTCATCTGTTTTAAAGAGACATCCTTCGTCGATAAGCTGATCGATAAAATCGAGATTGTACTCACCTAAGTGAAATGATTTATTGTTTAATATGAATTTATGGAGTGATATTGTCGAGTATATCCCTCCAATGTGGAATTCTCTGAAAGCGCGCTTTGCAATCTTGATAACATCCTCCCTATCTTTTCCTTTAACGATGATCTTAGCGATCATCGAATCATAGTAGGGTGGAATCCAATATCCTGAATAACATGCGCTATCAATTCTGATATTAGGCCCACCTGCTGGCATATAATATTCTAAAAGACCAGGAGATGGTGAAAAATTATTTTCGGGATTCTCTGCGTTGATTCTAAACTGCATTACATGGCCTCGAAACTCTACTTGCCCCTGTTTAATGTCCAATTTCTTACCTTGAGCCATCCAAATCTGCTCTCTAAGCAGGTCAATTCCTGTGAGCTCTTCTGTAACGGTGTGCTCCACTTGAATGCGCGTATTCACCTCCATAAAGTAGAAGTTTTTATCTTCGTCTAGAAGAAACTCTACGGTTCCTACAGTATGATACTTTGCCGCTTTGACGATATTAATGGCAGCTTCACCCATTGCCTGACGAAGTGCAGCTGTCAAATGTCGAGAGGGCGCTTCTTCAATCAGTTTTTGTCTCCTTCTTTGAATAGTGCAGTCTCTTTCCCCAAGATGGATGTAATTACCATACCTATCTCCTAAAATTTGGATCTCAATATGCTTTGGGCTGACAATCATTTTTTCAAGATAAATGTCGGGATTTCCAAAAGAAACTTCTGCTTCTGCTCTTGCTGCAGAAAACATACGAGGCAATTCAGATTCATTATAAGCAATACGTATTCCCTTTCCTCCGCCACCCGCTGAAGCTTTAATGAAAACAGGATATCCAATTTTCTTCGCTTCTTTGAGGGCCTGTTTGACATCATCAACAATTCCATCAGACCCTAGGATCACAGGACATTTAACATTTTTTGCGATCGCCTTAGCTTTGGATTTATCTCCGAGTAGGGCTATCGTACTGGGAGAGGGACCAATAAATGTAATCCCACAGCTCTCACAAATAGAAGCAAAGTTAGCATTTTCACTGAGGAATCCATAGCCTGGGTGAATTGCATCCGCTCCAGAAATTTCACAAGCTGATAAAATATTTGGAATTTTAAGATAAGATTTAAGAGCCGGCGCTTCTCCAATACAAATCGATTCACCTGCGTGAAGAACATGAAGAGCTTCTTCATCTGCTTTAGAATAGACGGCAACGGTTTTTAATCCCAAATCATGACAGGTTCTAATAATTCTAACGGCTATCTCACCACGATTGGCAATCAATATTTTTTTCATTTTTACTCAATAAGAAATAACTTTGATCCGAATTCAACTGGATTATAATTGTCTAAATAGACTTCTTTGATAATGCCACTTTTTCCTGCTTTTACTTCATTCATCACTTTCATTGCTTCAATGATGCAAACGACCGTATCTTCATTAACATGATCCCCTACTTGTACAAAAACTGAATCATTCGGTGATGGAGATGCATAAAAAACACCTACCATTGGAGACAGAATGAGACATTCATCGACTGCAGTCATCTTTTCGGAACTGGTTTCTTCTGCCTTAATCGTAACCGCTGCATTCGTCTTTACCCGGACTGAAGAAGAGCCCTGTTCAAGCACCGGATCTGGAAGGGAAAGAGCCTGTATTGTTTCAAGGGATATTTCAAAACCACTGGTTTCTTTGATAGAGAGCTTATGAATTCCATGCTCTCCCATTGCTTCCATAAGCTTTTTAATACTATTTAATTCCACTAAGTCCCTCCGTGTTTAAATCCTTTGGACATACTCATTTAAATGAGTATCGACCTTGATTATATCTCCGATTTCAATGAATAGAGGGACCTCAATTTTTGCTCCTGTTTCTAAAACAGCGATCTTATGCACATTTGATACAATCACTTTAGCTTCAGTAGCTTCAACTTTAACTGTCTTCAGTTCTAAAAATTGAGGAAGTTCGACAGAAAATATTGTCTCTCCATAAAACATAGCTTTAAGTTGAACTCCTTCCTTTAAAAAATTCACTTTATCCCCGATCACTTCGTTACTAACAAGTACTTCTTCCAAGTGGTCGATATCTAAAAAGAGATAATCCTTTCCTTCGATGTAGAGATATTCTAATCTTTTATCGATGAGTGTCACTTCTTTGACTGCTTGATCGAACTTAAAACTCTTCTCGATCACTTCATCTGTCATAAGGTTTTTTAACTTCGTCTTAATAAAGGGAACTCCCTTTGCTAGAGTGACCTTCACACTAGCTTCTACCCGGTAAACCTTTCCATTTAGACTCAGTGTCATGCCCGGTGTGATCTGATTGTTTAGTGCCATAAGGGTCCTTTAAAAGGGTTAGTTATCGACATCGTCACTGCAACAATTATTTTACCTGATCGCTAAATTCAGTTAAAGCTCTTACGTAAGGCTTTTTTTTTCTTCAACTCAAATTGCTTTACGATGGTTGTTAAGTCTCTTAAATGCACAATTGCATAATCAACATCTCTGTCTAATCCAGTAAAACCAAGACCTCTTCCAAAACGAATGTGAACTGTATTACAACCAAGTTCCTTAGCGGGAGTTAGATCAACAGCAATGCGATCTCCACATACTATCACTTCTGATGGAGACAAGCTAGAGGCCTGTAGGAGTGCTTCATAGTATGGTTTTTTATCCTGTTTGGAACAAATAAAAACTTTGGTAAATAAAGAAAGGTTGATCCCAGATTTTTTCAATTTAGCTCTTTGTATCTCTTCGTCTCCAACAGTCACGATAGCCAACTGATTTCTAGTAGAAATATCCTGAAGCACTTCTAAAGCATTGTTTGTTGGAAAGGCGTGATACTCGTCTGGAGGGCTATTATATACGATGTGCTCTGCGAATAAGAAATAGTCTTCTGAGGCTTTATGGATATCCAGGAATTTTTTTAAGGCCTCTCGTGAACTCATGGATGTTTTATTCAGCATACACAGCATTTTGTAGGCTTCATCAAAATTCTGAACAAAAAGACCTGTCTCTATCATTTTTTTCAAGGCTTTTTTCAGTAACATGGGGATGATCGAATGGGACGTATCAATCAATGTATCATCGAGATCAAAGATGATTAACAATCTTGAGGATTTCTTTTGTTAACTGTTTAGAGTCATGCCTGATAAGACTTCGTTTGATCAAATCGTGCTTGACCGCCCTATCCATTTGCCCCAGGAGGGATGCAGAGATAACTCTCATATCATTCATATCATTTTCAATGAGCTCCCCTTCTTCGGCATAAATTTCAATTAATTCCTGTGTAGGCATTTGATTATTTACTAAGATATAGTCAAACACATCTTCACCAATATACTTCACGATTTCTTTGTGATAATCACTGACCTTATAACCGGTGGTTTGACCTTTTCGGTTCATGAGATTGGATATATAAACGAGTTTTGCCTGCGTTTGCTTAAGTGCCTGACTAATACCATCCACCAGTAAATTAGGAATAATCGATGTATGAAGGCCTCCTGGTCCCATCACAATGAGATCAGCATTCATAATTTCTGAAATGGCATGAGGATTGGCTCTTGGGTAGGGCTCTAAAGACATGCTCTGATATCCCTTATCTATGCATTGCGATAAATAAATTTCCTTCTCACTTTCGAGCACCCGATGACCATTCAAAATCATTTTCAGTCGCACTTGATGAGTGGTAACGGGAATCACTTTTCCTTTGATAGCTAGGATCTTACCAACTTCTTCAACGGCTTTCTCAAAACTTCCTGTGACTTTTTCTAAAGCGGAGAGAAGAATATTTCCAAAACTGTGTCCACCAAGATCACCATTTTCAAACCTATAATTCATGAGGCTTCTCATGAGACGAGAAGAGTTGGAAAGAGCTACAAGACACTGCCTGACATCACCAGGAGGTAAAACGCCTAAATCGTCCCTTAGAACCCCTGTACTTCCCCCATCGTCTGCCATTGAAACAATGGCGCTAAGATCTAAATCGTGATTTTTTAATCCGCGTAAAACGGTAAAATTACCAGTTCCACCACCAAGAACAACGATTTTTTTCATTGAGAGTTATCACCCTTTGAGTAATTGAATCTTGTTCTCCATATCATTTCCTTTGAACAGGTAAGTACCAGAAACAAGATTGTTGGCTCCAGCTTTAATACACTGTAGAGCTGTTGTATCGTCGATTCCCCCATCAACTTGGATTACAAACGGATGGAGATTGTGTACAGGATCCTCTGGATCTGCATCTTTAGATGGGACAATCCCTCCTTCACGAATATCAAGCTTTGTGCATACATCTCTTGTGAATTGCACTTTTTCTAAGGCGTCATACAAAAACGGTTGCCCACCAAATCCTGGATTAACCGTCATCATAAGAATCAAATCACATTTATCCAAGTACTTGGGAATCATGAACTCTGAAGTTTCAGGATTAAAAGCGAGTCCGGCTCTCACATTACATGAGCGAATGTACTTAAGCGTTTCTTCTACGTCTTCAGTAGCTTCGAAATGAAACGTAATGCTATCAGCGCCCATTTCTACGAGCCTTTCGATGTAATCAAAGGGATTATAGACCATAATATGGACATCAATAAAAAGATCGGTTGCGCGATTGATAGCAGCTAATGCTTTTGGACTCAAACTCAGATTTGGAACGAAGTGCCCATCCATGATATCAAAATGGATAGCATCTGCTCCAGAATCTTCAATACGTTTTGCTTCATCTGCTAATTTCCCGAAATCACCAGCGAAGATTGAAGGTTCGATTTTAATTTCCACACCGCTAACTTTATACGACTAACCATTATTTATCTACGCTTTCTTTAATGATTTTTAAAAGTGCAGGTTGTTTGATATCTCCATCAGAAACCTCAATATACTCTAAAAAAACCACCTCCGATAGTTAAAGGTTGAGGATGATAAGTTCCGATGAGAGCATTTCCAGCTAATTGACAGTGTTAAGCACCTGCTGTTTGAGTACTAAATTCTAAAATGCCATGAGTACAAATAGTCAGTAATTATAATGTAAGCGCTCGAAATTGACACCTCTCTTGCCTATGGGTTTTTAATGTACCTCTCGAATGATCATCAGAAAAAATAAGATATTTAAAACGAAGCAGACTATGCTATCCAATGGAAAAAATCGAATGGAATAAATTTTCGAATAGATTAGGAAAGAGCCTTACCAGCTTTACCTAGAAACTCTTTGAACAAATCATCATTTTCATTGTGTTTGAGTAGCATAGCTCCATTATAATCGCATACTTCCTACACAACTCTCTATAGGTCTGCCAGGATAAATCACCGTACCTGATAGAGGTCCAGGAACTGGTCCTCTTTGAGAAATTCGTCATTTTCACTTGGAAAACAGGTGTTGCCTTGAGATGTTTTTAACAAATCAGTCCATTTTCCCCATTTGATTGAGAAAAACCGAAGAAGAGACCCTTTACTTTAAAAGAAATCTTTGATCGAAAGAAAATCATCAAATAACACCCATACTACGAAGATTGTGCAAAAGAGGTTTTTCCCCGTTTGCTCATCACAAGCTATCATTACCTGAAGGAGCTCTTTGATAGGATTTAACTGGTACCTGAACATGATAAACCTTTCAGTAATTGAAATCTTATTCTTCATATCACCTCCTTTGAAAAGGCAAGTACTAAAAATGAGATTGTTTGCTCCAGCTTCTCTACACTGTAGATTGGATTACACAAGGAGAAAGAGGCTGCACAGGACCCCCTAGACCTGAATCTGTAGGCAGAGCGATCACTCCTTTACGCATATCAAGATTTGTACACATATCTCTCTTGTAAATTGCACTTTTTCTAGAGCGTCATACAAAAACGATGATCCACCAAATCCTGAATTAGCCCTAATTGCAAGTATCAAATCACACTTATCCGAGTACTTAGGGATCATAAATTCTGAAATGTCAGGATTAAAATCAAGTCCTGCTTTCACATGACATAAGCGAATATACTTAAGCGTGTCTTCTAAGCCTTCAGTAGCTTTACAAGAAAACATAATGTATTAACCTCATCTCTACAAGCCTTTCGATATAATCCAAGGGATTCTGAACCATAATATGAATATCAATGAAAAGATCGGTTGCACAATTGACAGCAGCTAACGATTTTGGACTCAAACTTAGATTCGAACGAAGTGCTCATCCATGATATTAAAATAGATAGCATCTGTTCCAGAATCTTTAATTCGTTCTGCTTCATCTGCTCATTTCCCAAAATCACCAACGAAAACTGTTATTTATCTATGCTTTCTGTAAAGATTTTCAAGAGGTCGTTGTGTTTTACATTTCCATCAGAAGTATACACATACCCTAAAAAGACCACCTCCGATAGTTGAAGGTGAAGCATGATCAGTTCCGATGAGAGAATCTTTAGGTGATTGACATTGTCAACTATCTGCTGTTTCAACCCTAAATTCTGAAATGCCATGAGTACAAATAGGCGGTGATCATAATATAAATGCTCGAGATTAGCATCTCTCTTTCCTATAGTTTTTTCATTTACATGTCGAACGAGCATCATGAAAAGTTTTTTAAGATATTTAGGGTGGAGCATACTACGGTGCTCAATGGGGAAAATTGAATGAAAGAAATTTTCGAGTAGGAAGGAGTGTTGCTTACCAGATTCACCTAGAAACTCTTTGAGCAAATCATAATTTTCATTTTGTTTAAGTAGCATGCCCCCATTGTAATCACGTACTTCCCCTACAACTCTCTGCAGCTCTGCCAGAATAAACTTTCGTGCCTGATAGAGATCCAGTGAATGATCTTCTCTGATAAATGTGTTACTAGTCATTTTCACTTGAAAAACAGTAGCTTCCTTGGGGTATTTTTTACGAATCAATCCGATTTTTTTTATCCGATCGGGAAAAAACCGCAGAGGAGGCCCTTTACGTAGAAAGAGATCTTTGATCGAAAGGGAATTGTCAAACAACACCCGTACCAAAACGATTGTAAAAGAGAGGTCTTTATCTGTTTGTTCATCAAAAGCTATAATGACCTGAGGGATATCTTTGACATACTTTAACTGATGGCTGAGTGTGATCATATTTTTCATCACCTCTTCTTCATTCCGAGGCATGAAAATCGGACGGAGCAAATGTTCAATCCACCCTTTTAAATTTCCCGATAATCCTTCTCTAAGAATGGCAATTTCTTGGGTATTTAACTCCGCGCCACCCTCCTTTTCAATCTCAATGTAAATAGTATGAATCGTGTTCTCCTTATTTTTTGAGACAAAATAAGCATCTTCAACAGGACCTGCTGAAGGAATCATAGATTTAATCGCTTTAATAATCTGTTTTTTAGAAAAAACCTCATTTTCCCTAAGAAAATTCAGTCCAATAAAAATGCCCAAAACTGGCTTTATCCCAAGAGGTAACTGTAATCGAGCTCTGATCAGCTTAACAATTAAATGGCGCGTCTTTGCATCATCTTCCACCTGCTTACTCAATAGTTTCTGAAAGAGGTAGAGAGCACAAATAATCCGAGTCATATAGCGGCATTCACGAACCCTTTTAAAGGACGAATGAGTCGTGATTAAAAACCGCTGCATGTCAGAGAAAATATCATAATCAAAGCGTTTGGGAAATCGATGGATTAAATAGGTGATCTGCTCCTGAATCAAGGCCGTCTTTTCACTGACAGCAAGCCCCTTCATTTCCAGAATCCGGTAAGCGTGATATGCAGAGCTGATACCAATCCCTAATTCTTTTTTAATAGCTCTATAATTCCTCTTGACCACTTCTAAATCATGTTGATTACTAATAGAAACCCCTACTTCTGCCACAGTATATTTTTGTTTGTCTAAATCTGGAAATATAATATCTGTTGCAAAAAAAAATAAAGCATTGCTCCGTTTGCCAGGAATAAGCCATTTTGAAATCATTTCCAAGATGAATACCCCTATATTCTCTCGAAATTTTGAAAAAGTATAAACGGAGAAATTAAAAGGGACTTTAACCAAGTTAGAGAATGCAATCACAGGAAGGCTCGTTCTGAGCAAAGCATGAGAGACTGGCTTCCCCAGCAGTTGCTCAGGAAACGTTCGTTTTAGAATGTGTTCTATAGCATTTTCATAGAGAAATGGAGGGTTGTGACCATCTTGAGCCTCATAGACCGAAAGTGTCTTTGGCAGCGACTTACCGCGCGTAGCTGGTTTCATAAATCATTTCTTCCTGAGGAAAGACAGTGCTGGGTTCAATGATCGTTCCATGATGCCTGTCCGATGCGTGTTCAAATGCTAATACATGTAAAGGCAATTGATTTTTTGAAGCAAGCAAAATACTTCTGGGATGCAAAACTTGAGAGCCTTTTCGGGAGATCTCAAGAGCTTGACTATAATTCAAATTTGAAAAAAACTTAGCATCGGTATTCTTTTTAGGATCTTCTAAATAGACCCCTTTAACATCCTTATAAAACTCAACCTTCGTAGCCCTTAAAGCTATACCAAGAGCGACAGCAGACGTATCCGATCCCCCTCGACCTAGAGTGGTTACCTCCCCCTTATGACTCACACCTTGAAACCCTGCTACAATAACAATCTTCCCTTCATCAAGAGCTTTACTCAAACGATGTGGCCGCACTTCTATAATAGATGCTTCAGAATGATCCGAAGAAGTAATAATTCCTGACTGACTTCCCGTAAAACTAATAGCATTCTTACCCTTGTCTGAAAGGGCCATAGCAAGAAGCGCCATACTAATCCTTTCCCCCACAGAAATCAGCATATCCTGTTCCCTTTTAGGAGGATGTTTACATACTTGCTTTGCCAAATTAAATAGTTCATTTGTCATATCTCCCATCGCACTAACGACAACAATGAGACGAGAACAATCCAGGGATCTATTGAGAATAATTTCCCCTACATTTAATACGCGGTCGATAGTAGATAGAGAGGCTCCACCAAACTTCATAATAATAGGGTTTTTCATAGGAACTGGATACCTTTTATAAAAGAAACAGTATTGCATTAAAGTCTATTTCTTCAAAGAGGATTTTACAGTTGCTTTTATTATGAATTCTTTGATACGATTTCTACAGTAACAAACATAGGGGCCATTAAGAATGTCTAGAACAAAGACTCCTTCTTTCTATAAGACCCAAGTAACTAGAGGAAACCTTTAAATATGCCCAAACAACTTAAATATAACTGGAATGACGATCAAACGATTGATGACATCGACTTTGATCAGGAAGATTCAAAGCGGTTTCAAACACTACTCAACGAAAAAGAAACAGCAGCTGGTGAAGGGTCTATTGCCTCAATGGATGTCGGACAGATTCTCAAGGGAAAAATAGTCGAAGTAACATCAGATTTTGTTGTAGTTGATGTAGGGCTTAAGTCAGAGGGGCTTATACCCACGGGTGAATTTAAGGAATTATCAGAGCTTAAACTTGGCTCTGATATCGAAGTGTATTTAGATCGAGCTGAAGGCAATGATGGCCAAATTGTCCTTTCTAGAGACAAGGCACATCGTCAAAGACAGTGGGAATATATCTTAGAGCACTGCAAAGAAGGCTCAATCGTCAAAGGGGAGGTTATTCGTAAAGTTAAAGGTGGTCTCATGGTAAATATTGGCATGGAGGCCTTTCTACCAGGGTCTCAAATTGATAACAAACGCATCAAGAATATTGACGAATACCTCAATAAAACATTCGAATTCAAAATTTTAAAGATTAATATCGAGAGAAAAAACATCGTCATCTCACGAAGAGAACTTCTCGAAGAAGAAAGGAGTTCTAAAAAAGCTGAGATCCTCGAAACAATTAAAGAAGGTGAAACCCGTAAAGGAATCGTTAAAAACATTACTGATTTTGGTGTCTTCCTTGACTTAGATGGCATTGACGGTCTTCTACATATTACAGACATGACCTGGAAAAGAATCAAGCACCCATCAGAAATGGTTCAACTCAATGACGAACTCGATGTGATAATTCTTCATATCGATAAAGAAAAAGGACGTGTCGCTCTTGGACTGAAACAAAAAGAGCCAAACCCATGGGTAAAGATCGAACAAAAATATCCTCCTGGCACCAGAACTATGGGAAAGGTCGTTAACCTGGTTCCCTATGGAGCTTTCGTCGAAATCGAACAAGGTATCGAAGGACTCATTCACGTGTCTGAAATGTCATGGGTTAGAAACGTTTCCGATCCCAGTGAAATCGTTAATAAAGGTGATGAATTAGAAACGATGGTCCTTTCTGTTCAAAAAGAAGAAGGAAAAATCTCCCTAGGAATCAAGCAGACTCAACCAAATCCATGGGAAGATATCGAAGCTAAATTCCCTTTAGGAAGCATTGTCAATACTGAAATTCGTAATCTAACAAATTACGGAGCATTCGTTGCACTAGCTCCAGGAATTGACGCCCTAATTCACATTTCAGACCTTAGCTGGACACGAAAAATCTCCCATCCATCTGAAGTCTTGACGAAAGGAGATACAGTCGAAGGGGTTATCCTTTCAGTAGATAAAGATAGTAAAAAAATCACTATTGGCATGAGGCAACTTACCGAAAATCCCTGGGAATCCATTGAACAAACCATGCCCTCTGGAAGTGTCGTAAAAGGTATTGTCTCGCACATTACGGCCTTTGGAGCATTCATCCAATTAGAGAATGGCTTTGAAGGTCTAGTTCACGTCACTGAGCTATCAGATCAATCTTTCGGGAAAGTCGAAGATATTGTTTCTCTAGATGATGAGGTCCTTGTGAAAGTAAACAATATCGATCCAGAACACAAAAAGATTACTCTTTCTATCAAAGACTATCTCGTCGAACATAATAAGCGGAATCGGGATGACATCGTTATTGATACAAGTAAAGATGAGATCTCTGAAAAAGAGTAAATTCTGAGATATGAGCAGAAGTCAGACAGGAAAAAACCTTGTTTGACTTTTGATTCTTCAACATAAAAAGAGTTAGGGACCAAAACCAACCTTAAAGTAGAAAAAGAATGAACAAAGACTTAGTTGCAATCTTCGAATATTTAGAGCGTGAAAAAAAAATCGATCGAAAAATCATCATCCAGGCGATTGAAGAATCATTGATTATCGCAGCCCGCAAAAGCATTAAAGGGGTGGGAGAAGTCCACGTCTCAGTCAATTCTAAAAGCGGAGAAATCGAGACGTATGTGGAGAAAGAAGTGATGGATAAAGTGGAGTATCCTGAAGAGGAAATCTTGCTTGAGCATGCTCGTGAACTCAATCCTAAGGCACAACTCGGCGACATACTTGAAGTCGCAGTATCCCCTGAGAATTTCGGACGCATTGCCGCACAAACAGCTAAGCAAGTCATCGCTCAAAAACTCCGTGGAGCTGAAAGAGATGTGATTTACGAAGAGTATCGACATCGTATCAATGAGATCGTCTCAGGAACCATCAAACGGGTTGTCCACAGCGGCACTCTGATCGTTGATCTAGGAAAAGTAGAAGCCATTCTACCCGACCGCTTCTATCCCCAGACAGAAAAATACCATGTAGGTGAAAGAATTCAGGCGCTCCTTTTAGAAGTACGCGATACACACAATGGTGGCGCTGAAGTAATACTCTCCCGCTCTCATCCTGAAATAGTCAAGCAACTGTTTATTCAAGAAGTCCCAGAGCTCAGTGACGGAGTGATCACTATTGAAAAAATTGCCAGAGAAGCCGGCTACCGCACAAAGCTCTCTGTATCTTCACAGGATTCAAAGGTAGATCCACTTGGATCTTGTGTTGGTGTCAGAGGAACGCGCGTTAAAAATATTATTCGGGAGCTTAATAATGAAAAAATCGATATTGTAATCGATACTAAAGATCCCGTTCAACTCCTCCAAAATCTCCTAGATCCCATCGAAATTAGAAAAATCATGGTCGATGAAGAGGCTCAGGTGATCTCTATCGTTGTAGATGACGAGGCTTATCCCATAGTGATAGGGAAAAGGGGAATGAATGCAAGACTCAATGCTCAAATGATTGGCCATGAGCTCAAAGTAAAAAAAATGACTCACTACCAAAAGGAACTTAATTTCGAACAAGGAACGCTTGCTCAAGCTGATAATCCTGCACTCGATGAAGAACTTAAGATTGAAGGAGTTAATCAGTTTATCCTTGATAGTATTAAAGAATCAGGCTTTGATACCCCTAGAAAAATACTCAATGTAAACGCAGAAGAACTCTCTAAAGAGGTTGGTATTAGCCGTGAAATGACAGACGATATATTGGATAAACTGCGAAACAAAAGGACATAAACTTTGGCTAAAAATTTCAAGCTAAAAGTCAAAAACACGCAACTTGCACAAGCACTCAAACTCGGCCAGTTGAAAAAGACAGACGAGAACTCTTCTAAGATAATAAGCTCTGACAAGCAGTCTACGTCTAAGGAACATACAACACAAGACCAGTCCGTTGCGAAAAAAGTGACTCAAATAAAAAAATCTGATGAAGCACAAGCTGAAATCAAAAAACATGCTAGAATCATTTCCTCAATTAAAAAAGAGGAGATAAAAGATCCTGTCAAAAAACCACCAGAAATCAAAGAACCTGAGAAACCAGAAATCAAAAAAGCAGTAGAAGAAGCCTCAAAAATCGCGACAACAGAAGTCACGTCAAAGATAGAACCTACAACCCAAACTCCCACAACAGTCAAGGACACTCCATCATCGACCCCTCTTAAGCCAGTAGCGCCTAAACCCAAACACCCAACATTTGCACCTACACCAGCTAAAAAACCCCACGCAGCAAAACCAACTAATCGCTATGAGACTCCCAGATCCTTTGATTCTCGTGACCGTCTTGGTCTAAGATCTAACGAAGAAAGATCTTGGAGACGAAGAAAATCTCTTAAAAGCAAATCAACTCAGAAAAAAGAAATTGAGACGATTAAACCATCCGAGCTGCGTGTCAGACTCCCCATTTCCCTCAAAGACCTTGCTGCTGCAATGAAAATCAAGGCTACTCAAATTCTTGCTAAGCTATTCAAACAAGGCGTGGTCATCACTATTAATGACTCCCTCGAGGAAGATACAATTGTTCAGCTGATTGGACATGACTTCAATTGCGAAATTATCATCGACACTAGTGAGGAAGAACGTCTCCGTATTACAAATCAAACGATTCCAGAAGAGCTTGCATCGCAAGACCCTGATAAACTCACACCAAGATCCCCTGTAATTACATTTATGGGCCATGTTGATCACGGTAAAACGAGCCTCATTGACAACATTAGAAATAGTCAAATTGCTCATGGAGAATCCGGAGCAATCACGCAACATATCGGCGCTTTTAAGTGCCATCAAAAGAAGGGTGATATTACCATTCTCGATACTCCTGGACATGAAGACTTTGCATTAATGCGTACGCGTGGAGTTAACATTGCAGACCTCTTGATTCTTGTAATTGCGGGTGATGAAGGGATCAAGCAACAAACCGAGGAAGTCATAACAAAAGCCAAAGCAGCTGAAGTCCCTGTCGTTATTGCCATCAATAAGTGTGATAAGCCAGATTTTGATGCCGACAATGTCTATAGGCAGCTTGCAGATCATGAACTTCTCCCTGAATCATGGGGTGGGAATGTCATTACTGTGAACTGCTCTGCGGTCACAGGTGAGGGTATTGAACAACTTTTAGAGATGATTCTCCTTCAGTCAGAAATCCTCGAGCTAAAAGCTAACAATGAAATGAGAGCCAGAGGAACTGTGATTGAATCTGAAAGACATAAAGGGCAAGGATCTATAGCAACTGTTCTTGTCCAAAATGGAACATTAAAATGCGGGGACTCCATTGTATTAGATACAATCTATGGCCGCGTTAAAACAATGTATGATGAACATAACCAGTTACTCACCAAAGCAATCCCATCCACTCCTGTCAAAATCACGGGTCTATCTGGCCTCCCAATGGCGGGTAGCGAGTTTATTGTTGTATCATCTGAGAAAGAAGCTAAAAAACTCGGTATTGAGAGAGCTCTAGGTCAAAAACGTGAGCTCCTTCAACAGACTAAACCTGAAGGTATTGAAGCCTTAATGAAAAGACACTCTGAACAGGCCTCAAAAAAAACCTTGAATCTCATCATTCGAGCAGATGTCAAAGGTTCTCTTGAAGCTCTTAAAAACTCTCTACTTAACATTCATACAGATAAAATAAAAATTAACTGTATTGCTCTTGGAGTTGGTGAAATCTCAGAATCTGATGTTGAACTCGCTTCCATATCAAACGCCCCTATTATCGGATTTCATACAAGCATTGAAAATCGCGCAGAACCACTCCTTAGACACTTTAATGTTCAATTGATCAAACACGATGTCATTTACCATATCATCCACGATCTAAAACAGATCATGATTGATAAACTTGATAAAATTCGAGAAGAGAATGAAGTAGGAACAGCGACTATACAAATGGTCTTTAAAGCTTCAAGCTTTGGTGTCATCGCAGGATGTATCGTCAATGATGGAGTCATCAAAAAAAATCACATCACAAAGCTCTTCCGAGGAAACAAACTCCTTTGGGAAGGTAATATTACCTCACTCAAACGGATAAAAGATGATGCCAAAGAAGTGAAGAGTGGCTTAGAGTGCGGAATTTTACTTAAAAACTATAATGACATCCAAGAAGGCGATCTTATCAAATCCTACGACGTTACTTATTCAATCCAAGAGCTATGATAACAAAACGCACTAAACGGATTAACTCCCTCCTCAAAGAAGTTCTCACTGAAGTGATCAAGGACAATGTACGCAATCCAAATGTTTCGACCTTGTTTACCATCACAAGTGTCGATATCACAAAGGATCTTACTCTTGCCAAAGTATATCTCAGTGTAATCGGCACCGAAATAGAACGTCAACTCACATTTGAAGCCCTTCAATCCGCATCAGGATTCATCTCAGTCCTCGCTTCAAAAAAAGTTACCTTACGCTATTTTCCGACCCTCATCTTTAAATTAGATACCTCTGTGGATCAACACATGAAAATCGACTCTCTGCTTAAAAAAATTAATCTAGAGAAAGAGGCTCGTAATTCCAACAATCCTGATGACTAACAATGATAGTGTCAACGAAGGAATCCTGCTCGTAAATAAAGAACATAGAAAAACCTCTTTCCATCTCGTCTACCTCCTAAGAAAGCTGACTGGCATTAGAAAAATTGGCCATACAGGAACGCTCGATCCGTTTGCTACAGGTGTAATGATCCTTCTCATCGGTCGTAATTATACAAAAATTGCAGATCGATTCATTAATGATCAAAAAGTCTATTACGCAACAATTCATCTTGGAATCTCCACAAATACATTTGACTGTGAAGGTAACATTACCGATACTTCCGAGCGCATTCCCACCCTCCATGAAATTAAAACAACCATTAACACTTTTCAAGGAGAGATTCAGCAAATTCCACCCATGTTTTCAGCAAAGAAGGTGAATGGACAAAAACTCTATCACCTCGCTCGCAAAGGAGTCGAAATCACCAGACAACCCGTTTCTATTACTCTAGAAACGCATCTTCTTAATTATACCTACCCCATCCTAGAACTCTCCATTAAATGCAGCAAAGGGACCTACATTCGAAGCATTGCCGACAGCATCGGAAAGATGCTAAAGACAGGAGCTCATCTTAAAGATCTTATACGCACACAGTGCGGTGATTTTAAACTCTCCGAGTGCGTCAAGTCTCAGTCTCTCAAATGTCTCGATTTTCCCTACCAATCTCACTTAAGAAAAGTCCTATGAACCTCTATCACTCTATCTCTGAAATCCCTCCTCTTTCTTCACCAATAACACTTACTATTGGAAACTTTGACGGACTCCACTTGGGACATATCTGCCTTATCAAGCGGCTCAAGGAACTCACAAAAGAAGGAGGCACAAGTGTCATCCTTACCTTTGCTAATCATCCCTCTGAAGTTCTTTGCCCCTTAAAAAAGATTCCTGTCCTCTCTACTCCAGAGCACAAACTTCACCTCTTCAAAGAATACGAAATCGATGCTACCCTTCTTCTCACCTTCACTAAAGAATTTGCTGATCTCCCATATGAGACCTTCATTAATATTCTCCGTGAAAAACTTCCTTTCAATCATCTCATTCTTGGAAAGAAAGCAGCCTTTGGAAAAAATCGCAGTGGAGATCAAGATCATCTTGAATCGCTTGCCAAATCCCTTGATTTCAACCTGGAATACCTCCCCAAACTCTCGGCCAATGGCGATCCCATCTCAAGTGGAAGACTCCGTAAATTAATCCAATCAAGCCAATTAGAAGAGGCCCACAGACTCCTCGGAAGACCTTTTTCGATCTACTTTACTAAGAATAACTGCCAAATAACTCGTACTGGTAACCTAATTAAACTCGCTACTAAGCTCAATCTCTGCTTCCCCCCATCCGGTCTCTATCACTCTCAAATTCTGATAGATCATCAAGCATTCCCTTTAATAACAGAAATTAAAAAAGATCCATTATATTATTTAACAATTAAAACTAGTAGTGCAATAGAATTCCCAAAAACGAATAATTTCCATTTAAATATCATTAGTGTATTTTAACTTGATACAAAACATTCACCCACCTATAATTTTTTTTAAAAGGAAAAAATGTTAGCTATACAATCATTACCCTTCTTCCCTTGTCATATATATCATTCTTCTCAAGACCTAGAAAGGCAAAACCATCAGTATAAGCTTATCTCAAAAATAGCTCTGGGAATAATCACAGGAATACTCTGTGTACCTATAAATCAGCATATAAGCTTTGTCGTTACAGGAATCCTAGGTTACTTTGGCATAGAACTAATTGCGCAGCAAGACTGCATTAAACACCTCAACAAGACTCGTAATTACCCCCTAATACACAACTTCTTTCTTCTATATATATGCCTACTTGGGCCTATTATTGAAGAAATTGGATTCCGTGGAGTCCTCGAGAGTACCCTGAAAAAGTACTTAATCAATCCAAATGATATCACCTCGAAAATTGCGCGCATTATAATACCCTCCCTTCTTTTTGGGGCAGCACATCTTTCTGTAAGTCAAGGGTATACAAATATCGCTATTTTTTCAACGGCGGTATTGTTAGGTATAGCATTCCAGCTACTTAAAGCAGAGACAGGAGACCTTGTGGCTCCTTGCGCAGCCCATATCACCCATAACACGACAGCTCTTGCATATATATTTTATTTTTCATAATTCCGTAACCTATGACAATGATTGGAATTTTATTTACTTTTTGAATATATGAAACTCCTGTTTACTAGCCTATGCTTTCTAATAAGCCTTTATCTTTACTCTGATGCACCTCAAGTACGTCATGTCTACCTCACCTGGCAAAATGATACCAGTACAACGATGACAATTAATGTTCATACCCTTGGTGGCCTCGATGAACTCGACGTCTGCTACATAGAAGAGAATAAAGTGAATCAAGAAACCTACTCCCATCACTTTAAAACCAAAGGTGAGCAGTTTACCTGTGGAAACCACTCTCGCCACCTCTTTCATATTGAGCTTACTGATTTAAATCCTGGGGGAACCTACTGCTTTACAGTAGGAACAAAAGAAACAGGATTTATCAACAAGTTAAAGTTCAAAACCATTGATCCGAACACATCATCCTATCGATTTATCACAGGAGGAGACTGCGAAGTCAATGACACGGCCAGGGCCCTCATGAAACAGGCCTCATCCTGCAATCCCGATGCTCTATTTCTAGGAGGAGACTATCCCTCAAATGTTGAATCACTTGAGGATTATTGGAAATGGGATGAATGGCTCGATATGTACACTAAGAATATGACCTCAATCGATGGAACCTTGATTCCCATGGTTGTTGCCATTGGTAATCACGAGACCTTTGGGGGTTTTGACCAGATGCCAGACAAGGCTCCCTTCTATTACAACTACTTTAAACAAAATATATGCAATTCTAGCTACTTTTCGCATACTTTCGGGGATGATATTGTCCTCTTTGTTTTAGATAGTGGTCATACAGCAGGTTATCAGGGGAAGCAACTCCATTGGATGAAACATGCACTCAAAAAATACGCAGATAAAAAGATAAAATTTGCAATCTATCACGTTCCACTTTACCCTAGTGTGCGTTTTCCTAAACCTACCGTTCCCTACTATATTATTTCTAAAATCATGGAACTCAAAGGGTATAAATATTTCACACGCGCCATTCTTCTTCCCCAATCAGACAAAGGGGGTAAATATTGGCTCCCTCTCTTCGATAAATACCAACTTACCACCGCCTTTGAACATCATGATCAAACGCTTAAACGCACCAAGCAACTCTATAACGGAAAAGAACACCCTAACGGAACTCTCTATCTCGGAGATGGTGGTTGGGGTCCCGAATTGCAATGCACACCGATTCAGTCTTATTTCCATTCGTTCTTTGCAAAAACTATCGGACATGTTTCCTTCTTCTGGCTTGTAGATATTGGTAAAGACACCATTCGCTACCGAGCCCTTACAGAGGTGGGAACAACGATTGACGAATATTATCAAAAAAGTCCCAAATAGGAGCAGTAATGGCAAAACTATCTTGTGGTATCGTAGGTCTTCCTAATGTTGGAAAATCAACCCTCTACAATGCCCTCACTAAAAATAAAGCAGACGCATCCAATTATCCCTTTTGCACAATTGATCCCAATGTGGGGATTGTTGAAGTTCCCGACGCTCGTCTTCAAGTGCTCAGTGACCTTTCTAAAAGCAAGAAAATCCTTCCTGCAGTTATGACCTTTGTTGATATCGCAGGCCTTGTCAAGGGTGCTTCGCAAGGGGAAGGACTCGGAAACAAATTTCTCACCAATATCCGAGAAACTGACGCAATTATCCATGTTGTTCGCTGCTTTGAAAATGATGAAGTCATTCATGTTGCAGGAAAAGTTGATCCAATCCAGGATATCGAAGTAATCAATCTCGAGCTCGTACTGTCCGATCTGCAAATGTGTGAAAATATCTGTCAAAATTTGAAAAAACAGATAAAAGGCAATAAAGATCTCACTTCCGTTTTAGAAACGCTTGAAAAAGTCAAAGCCCATCTCGATGACAATCTTCCTGTGCGCACTTTGGAGCTCTCTAATGAAGAACGAAAAGATTTAACTCCCTACCATTTCATCACCGCAAAAAAAATGATCTACCTCGCTAACGTTGCAGAAAATACACTTACCAACAATCCCTATACCGATGCAGTCCAGGAGTATGCAGCAAGAGATGGCAGCGTTGTCATCCCCATTTGCGCTAACCTTGAAGAAGAACTCATATCCCTTCCAGAGGATGAAGCCCTTGAATATCTAAATACCCTAAAACTTGAAGAAACAGGACTAACAAGGCTTATTAAAAAGGGTTTTGAAACACTCAAACTCATCACTTACATTACAACTGGAGAAATTGAAACGAGGGCCTGGACGATCGTTAATGGTACCAATGCACAAGAAGCTGCTGGAAAGATTCATACAGATATCCAAAAGGGATTCATCCGAGCAGAAGTAGTTACTTATGACGATATGGTGAAATACGAAAGCAGAACTGCTGCAAAAGAAGCGGGCAAAGCCCGATCTGAAGGAAAAGAATACCTCGTTAAAGATGGGGATGTGATACTTTTTTTCCACAATTGAAAACCCCTTAGGTTCCAGATACTCCTAAAAAATAAGCTAACACCCAGGGAAAATTGCACTTGCGTCCAATACTAAAGGATCATTATCTATTTCAACAAAATAAGTTGTAAATCTATCCTCTACATTAAATTAATCTCTTGAATCATGCAGGTAGCGTAACACCCAAACTCAATGTATCTTCTTCATACATATTGTATAAATTTACCCTACATATCAAAACGCTTTAGAATGGATCCAATGAGGTAAAGGCGCTCTGAATCAGTCTCTTGAATAAGGCGTTTAATGTCTTGTGAGTACTGATCCTCTATTATATATTTAGCATCATACTCCAAATGCACACCACTTAGAATAGCTTTCCCTTGGCCAACGGTACATAAAATGATTGCAGGCTTATTGTACTTAACGTACTTACTAAGAATTTCTACGCTAGAGACATACTTCTCAGTGTCCTCAAAATAGCACCCCCCATTGTAATAGGTCTGGATCACTCTTCCGTTAAAGGTAATTTCAATAGCTGCCGCACCTGCTTCACTTTCATAGCTGAAAAGACCGGGATTAAAGAGTGTCCCAACCGCCTTTCCAGGAAAAAATTTAAGTTCTCTCTCTTCTAAAACCTCGAAAGGACATCCTTTTTCGAAAACGATTGATGAAGACCCATAATAACCGCCAGCACAGATGCCTAGGTAGTTCCCCCCCCCTTTGACGTAATCTAGAATGTTTTGATTTCCCGTGCCACGTAGAAGGCGATCATAGGGAATATCACGGCCTCCAGGTATAACAAGTAGGGCGCAATCAGATAGGAAGCCTTGTCTCAGAAGATTGTGATGGTTTATGGTTTGAATGGAGTACTTAGGATAGAGTGATTCAAATAGATTTTTTGCCTGTACCGCTGAACGCACACTTACACCGTGATCAAGGTAAATCATAATAGATTGAGCTCTATTCATACATCTCACACCGATTTTGCAAACTACAGTATAACAGATTTTGAATTATTTAGCTTGACGCATCGCTTTTTTTCCCGATAATTTATATACGAGGTTCAGTACATGGCAGAAAAGACCGAAAAGGCAACCCCGAAAAAGCTCCGCGATTCTAGAAAAAAAGGTCAGGTCGCTAAATCTAAAGATTTCCCCGCAGCATTTACATTTATCGTCTCGATTTCCACGGTGCTTGGAGGTTCTGGTTATATTTTTAAGATCCTTGCTGAGTATATGATCGGGATTTTCAGTAATATTTCCGCCGATCTTGATATTCAAAATAGTGCTAGCGGTTATTTAACGATGTCGATGCTTATCATTCTTAAAGCATCGCTTCCTGCTATGGTCTTCACCTCTATTATCGGTGTTCTTGTGGGTTTTTTAATTACAGGACCTCTGTTTTCTTTCGAATCAATGAAACCCGATATTAAAAAGCTCAACCCTGTCTCAAATCTAAAAAATATGTTCAAGATCAAAACATTTGTCGAGCTTCTCAAATCGATCTTTAAGATTACTGGGGCAATGCTCCTCATTTTTTCTGTCGCATATTCGAGCCTTCCAGAAATTATCACAATGGCCTCTGAACCTATTGCAACCAGCGCTATGCTCTTTAGTGTTTTTCTAATTAAAGTAATTATTCGTGTTGGAGTCTTTTTTTTAGTCATTGCCATATTTGATTTAGTTTTTCAAAAAAAGAACTTCGCTAAAGAAATGAAGATGGAAAAATTTGAAGTTAAACAGGAAATCAAAGATACTGAAGGAAATCCAGAAATAAAAGGAAAGCGGAGGGAGCTCTCCCGAGAAATAGCCTATCAAGATGGTCCAAGTGCTACACGGCGCGCAAAGGCTGTAATCACGAATCCGGTACATATTGCTATTGCTATCGAATATGAGGCTGAATCAGATCCTGCTCCAAAAATTGTGACAATGGGAAAAGGGATCATCGCAGAAAAAATCACCAAAATTGCGACAAAGTATAATATCCCAATTATGAGAAATGTTCCATTAGCTCAGGAATTATATGACACTGGACAAATCAGCAGATTTGTCCCCGAAGAAACTTATGAAGCTATCGCAGAAGTTCTGAAGTGGCTTGCTGAGTTAGAAAAAGAAGAGGAAACACCGGAGTTCTTGAAATGAGTAAAAATACAAGGAAAGGATACTTTAGCACCATAGCAGGTGAACACATTCTGAATTTCTTGAATAAATCCAGTGATATGATCCTCGCCTTTTTTGTGATTGTGATCATCATGATGATTGTAATCCCCGTTCCTTCAATAATTATTGACGGACTGATTGCTGTAAACCTATCGATTACCATTGGTCTCCTAATGGTATCTCTTTATATTTCCAAAGCCGTTCAACTCTCAATTTTTCCTTCCTTACTCCTCATTACCACCCTTTTTCGTTTAGGAATTGAGATCTCTGCAACGCGAGAGATTCTTCTCCATGCCTATGCAGGTGAGATTATCATGGCATTTGGTGAGTTTGTCGTAGGCGGAAACTTTGTAGTCGGTGGTGTGATCTTTCTCATTATTACCATCGTACAGTTTATCGTTGTAACCAAGGGTGCGGAAAGAGTAGCTGAGGTTGCCGCCCGCTTCACACTGGATGCGATGCCTGGTAAACAGATGAGTATCGATGCCGATATGAGATCAGGAGTGATCGATGCTAATAAAGCACGTGAACTGCGCCTAGCCCTCCAAAAAGAAAGCCAACTTTACGGAGCGATGGATGGTGCGATGAAATTCGTTAAAGGAGATGTAATTGCAGGAATTGTGATTGCAATCATTAACATTGTTGGTGGACTCATCATTGGAATTTTCATGCATGATATGTCAGCTCTTCAAGCGGCAAAGACATATACCCTCCTGTCCATTGGCGGCGGTTTAGTTTCGCAAATTCCTTCCCTGATCATAGCCCTCACTGCAGGTATGGTGACAACGCGTGTCTCAAGTGAGAAAGCCAATACCAATCTTGGTAAAGACATCTCTAATCAGCTCCTTTCTCATCCAAAAGGACTGATCCTCGCAGCCCTTGTGATTTTTGGAATGGCATGGCTTAAGGGATTTCCATCATTTCTTTTTGTTACCCTATCTGTAATCATTGGAACGATCGGAACAATCTATGCTTTAAAAGAAAAAAGGCTACTAGCAAAAGCTACTGCAGGTGGTCCAATTAGTATTGAAACCGATGTGGATGGACATACCATTATTCGTGGTAGCAAGGATGAATATACCCTCACACTCCCTGTAATTTTAGAAGTTGGAAAAAATCTTTCTTATCTTATTAAACAGGAAAAAGGAGGCTCTGCATTTATTGAAGAAATGATCCCTAAGATGAGGCATGCGCTCTATCAAGATTTAGGAGTGCGCTTTCCTGGAGTCCACGTTAGAACGGACTCTCCCTCCCTCGCAGTAGATGAATATTCTATTTTCCTCAATGAGGTTCCCATCATGCGTGGGAAAGTGCTGAATGGATTCTTACTCACCAATGAAACAGAAGCCACTCTCAAACGGTACAATCTCCCCTTTACTTCCTCAAAAAATGTTATTGGAGAAGCCTCGCTTTGGGTCGATTCAAAATACACGGAGGTTCTAGAAAAAGCCAGAATCAAATATTGGACACCACTTGATGTAATGATCCTTCACGTTTCCCACTTCTACAAACAATTTGCCAGTGAGTTTATAGGGATTCAAGAGCTGCGTGCGATCCTAGAATTTGTAGAGAAATCATTCCCTGATCTCATTAAAGAAGTAACGAGGCTTGTTCCACTCCAAAAACTTACAGACATCTTTAAAAGACTCGTGCAGGAGCAAATCTCCATCAAGGACCTGCGCACGATCTTAGAAGCACTCAGTGAATGGGCTCAAACAGAAAAAGACACCGTACTACTTACGGAATATGTCAGATCTTCACTCAAGCGTTACATCAGTTATAAATACTCTCTTGGTCAAACAATTCTTTCTGTTTATCTGATCGACCCTGAGATTGAAGATATGGTGCGTGGTGCAATCAAACAAACTTCAGGAGGATCCTATCTAGCTCTTAATCCTGATTCTGTGCAACTCATTCTACATGCAATGCGTAACATCATTGTTTCTGTCCCTCCTGGAGGACAACCTCCTGTTATGCTAACAGCAATCGACGTCCGTCGCTTTGTACGCAAGCTCATTGAAGGAGAATTCCCTAATCTCCCGGTTGTTTCTTATCAGGAAATTGTCCCTGAGATTCGAATCCAGCCCCTTGGTCGTATACAATTAACGTAGTGTGAAGTGTTAGGAAAGTAGAAAACTACCTGTTACAGCCTTTTCTTCTAGACCATCAGAGCTTTTAGCTCTGCTCCGAACAATCCATCTCATTCATAGGCTAGGTCTAAGAACTCCCTATTCATTGTGATTTTTTTAACCTTAATTTTGGATAATCTATAGTTCTAGAATCTATAAATCATAAAGAATTCTACTCAAAGCGTCTCATACTAACCCTCTTGGTTGCAACCTAATTGACATCGGGTTGCAACTCTGATATATGAAGGGCTATGACTGATGAAATAAATAAAGTTCCGGGTACGGGTAGCGATAGTCAAATTCTGAAAACAGAACAATCTCAAGCCAAGCAGAACTTACTGAATATGACGATTAGACAAGAATCAAGTGCTAACGAATTTACTGAGTGGTCCGAGCTCTCTGCATTTAACCCGCTTGCCATGCGTAAAAAGTTTGAGACACTTGATAAAAAAATGTTTAAGCATGAAAAGGCCGAAACACAAAAGCAAGAGCCCTCCCTAAAAAATGTCAATATCAACCGAATTGAGAATGCAGCTAAAGGATACCAAACGCGTAATCCTGAACTGCAACCTCGCACTCTCATTATCTTAAAGTCCCTCATCGACGAAGGAGACAATGCAGAAAAAATCTTAGATAAAGTCCTCAGCGTCTATAAAGATCAAGCCCTTGCCGATGAAGCAATCGATTTCCTCATCGATACTGCAGAAATCACAGACGAACTCATCAAAGCCAAAGAAGAATTCAACGCTCAATACGGTCGTGAAATACGTTCAGGGAAAAATATTGCAACTGAAGCACGAGCTTTCTCAATGAAAGGCCTTGGAAGTCCAACAGCACTTCGCGATCTCTATCGCGATATCATAGGAAACCCACGGGATCCTCACGACCTTTTCGACGAATTAACTACCAGTTTTAATCATAGCCAAATGAAAAATGTAATCGATTTCATCCTGCACTCTCTCGGAGCTGACCTCAAATCCAAAGGGCCGTCGATTGAAAGAGCTGAGCTCAAGCGTCTCTTTACCGAAGGTAAAGTCATGCAAGCGTTTTTGGGACTCTTCCGATTCTTTCAGCAAAGAATGCATCTCATTAAAAAACAGTTTGAACACGAAGATCTGACCCTTCCAACAAGAATTAACTTCGAGCTTCTTGCAAAACAACTCATGAAAATCTTAAGAGATCGTTATCCCACTCCTGATAAAATTTTACAACTCGCTTTTGTTCTCGGAATTTCGGAAGAGTTGGCCGCACAAATGGTGATCTTTACACAATATCGCGATTCGCTCAGGCACATCTCCCCTCGCCTCTTTAAATCTGATAGACATCGGCAAGACCTGCTTATTACCCTCATTGAAACGCTCAGCGAATTAGAAGATATGAGTGAGGAAGAAGACGAAGAGAACAAGCAAAAAGACACAATAGAATCAAAGAACAAATAAGATATGGATAGATTTGAAGAAATTCTTTGGGATTTAGGGGAGCTGATCGATCTACCACTCTACGTTGATAAGAACAGAGCCTGTAAACTCGTAATCGATGAAAAACTCCCTGTTCAATTCGAAATGGATATGAATCAAGATATGCTGATGGTAGGATCTTCTATCTGCGAACTCCCTCCAGGGAAATTTAGAGAGAGTGTACTTAAAGAAGCCTTGAAAGCAAATGGTAACAGGGCCTATGGACATGGAATTCTCTCATACGTAGAACGCAATAACACTCTTGTCATATTCGAATACTTCTATACTAAAGGGCTCACTGGCGAGACCCTGGCAACTTACCTCGAAACATTTATCCCGTATGCAAACTCCTGGCGTGATGCCATCGAAACCGGCTCCGCTTTTCCCTCACTTCCACACTCTGCACAGAATCAAGATCTACCTCACCCACCCGGATTAATACCTTAATGCTAAACAGTCTAGTAAAAAATACGCCCTTAAAAAAAATCTGGGACAAAATAGGCCTTAGACATCACTATGGAATCAACATTCCCCTTTCTGCCCTGCTGAGCAAATCCAGCTGTGGCATCGGAGAATTCCCCGACCTCATTCCTCTTATCGATTGGACGATAGACATAGGAATGGACGTGATCCAATTGCTTCCATTGAACGATACAGGGGAAGATCCTAGTCCCTATAATGCCCTCTCCTCATGTGCACTCCATCCAATTTACCTAGGGATCAGTCAGCTGCCTTACCTCACCCCTGAATGCGTAAAGACACTTCCTCAATTTGTCTCATTTTGCAAGACAAAACGGGTCCAGTACCACCAGGTTTATCATAAGAAACTTGCCTGGCTTAGAAAATACCTTGCTCATGCAGGGCCTCTAATTTTAGAAGAAAAAACCTACCAATCTTTTCTAAAAACACATAGCTGGCTTCGTGAGTATGCTCTTTTTAAAACACTTAAAGAAAAATATAACAATGTACACTGGAAAGATTTTTCAGAGGATTTAAAAAACCCCACTCCTACAAACCTCAAACAGTATTCAAAGCTCTATCAGAAGCAAATGGACTTCTATCTCGCTATTCAATTTCTCTGCCACCAACAACTCACCGAAGTCAAAGCCTATGCAACAAAACGACAATGCTTGCTTAAAGGCGATATCCCCATTCTCATTAGCGCAGACAGCGTCGATGTCTGGTTACATCGTGACCTCTTCGATCTTACTGTCTCTGCAGGGGCTCCACCGGATATCTTCAATTCAGAAGGACAGTACTGGGGCTTTCCCGTGTATCAATTCGATGTAATCAAGAAACAAAATTTCAGATGGTGGAAACAAAGACTTAGCTACACCAGTGAATTCTACCATCTCTATCGAGTCGATCACATCATTGGATTCTTTCGCATATGGGTTGTGCCGCGAGACAAGCCAGCTAAATATGGCTTTTTCTCCCCTAACACTAAAGAAGCTATGCTCGCTCAAGGTAAATGGCTCTTAAGCGAATTGATCAAAGGCTCGCAGATGTTGCCGATTGGAGAAGATTTAGGCATAATCCCCGATGAAGCACGAGCTATAATGACCTCGCTCGGCATCTGCGGTACTAAAGTATTTCGTTGGGAACGAGAAGATAATAAGTTAAGAACTTTTCTCTCTCATGACACATTCAACCCTCTAAATATGTCTTCAATTTCCACACACGATTCTGAAACGTTAGAAGTCTGGTGGTCAGAAAATAAAGAAGGAAAAGAGTATGCTAAGTATAAAAATTGGACTCATGAGATTCCCTTAGGCTCCGAAAAACGGTTTGATATACTCTACGAAAATCTCCATAACCCCACCCTTTTTCATATCAATCTTCTGCAGGAATATTTAGCATTGATCCCAAATCTCGTACATAACAATCCCCATGATGAAAGAATCAATATTCCAGGCTATGTGCTTCCAACAAACTGGACCTATCGGTTAAAACCTACAATAGAAGACCTTATCGGAAATCAAAAACTAAAAGAGTGGATGTTAAAACTTCTTACCAAGCCCTAAGAACGGTCACAACCCAATGAGTGCCTTGCCCTATTTCAGAGCACCGATATACACATTTTGTTAAACCCCATAACGCAGAGTGTAATAATCTCATATGTACCTAACACACCATTTTCCTTACTGTTTTAAAGTGAAATGAAAAAGATTCATTTCGAGAATCTCAATTTTTCCATCTGCAATATAAATTTTGACGATTGCACATCCATAAAAATAGAGTATTCTATGCATTGAAATAATTCATGCAAAAGCTAAAATGATCCTATGCAACCTCTCCCCTATTTTTTTCATTTTATCTTGGTTATCTTTTCACCATTAAAAACCCTTATAACCCTTCCCCCTGTATTAAAGTCATTGGGAAAGAGAGGAAACCTTTTACTAATAAGAATTTCTGGAACATCTAAAATAAAACTAATAGATGAATAGTTTCATGAAAAAATTTATATGTGTATTGTTTGTTTTATGTTGTCATCTCTTCTCTCTAGAGAAATCAAAACAAGAACTTGATGCTCTTTATTCCAGTTTAGATCCAACCTCTATCTCCCAGCTTTTTGCCTATTATCATCTCTATGGAACAACCCCACAAGGAGAAAAAGCGCTTGAATCAGCATGGTGCCTAATGAACCTCCATCGCCCTTCTCAAGATCAGATAGAAGGTCATTGCGCCTTTCCTATTCTTGACATTGATGCAATAATCTCCTTCGTTAATAAACAGCCCTACGATACACCAAGCACACTCACAAACAAGCAACTATTCCTCATCGAAAAAATCTCAGATCACCTTGCAAATCGTCAATTGAAAGGGTCGTCCATCTGGAAGAAAGACCAGCTTCTCAAATTGCCTAATGAGGAATTAGATCTTGCACGAGCCCTTCTAATCTATGAGTTTGAAGATAAAAAAGAAAAGATCCGTCAATACGAAGCGAGCATTGACCTCATGGTGCTACAAATCTTAGCTCGCCTCCCTAAACAAGCGACTAACAAAGAAAAGGTGGCAGGGATCAACCACTTTATTTTTCATGAAATGAAATTTCGATTTCCTCCTCATTCCCTTTGGGCTAAGAATATCGATATCTATACATTTCTTCCATCTGTTCTCGATAAAAGACAGGGAGTCTGTTTAGGTGTCTCAATTCTCTACCTCTGTATTGCACAGCGGCTCGATCTTCCCCTTGAAATCATTACCCCACCAGGACATATCTATGTACGCTTGAATGACAATGGAGAGTATATTAATATTGAAACAACAGCGCGCGGAATTTCTCCCCCATCAGAGATGTATCTTGGAATTAACACCCATTCCCTTCAGCAGCGCACCATAAAACAAGTCATTGGACTGACCTTTATTAATCAAGCCTCAGTTACTTTGCAAAACCAGGATTATGCAACAGCTGTAGAACTCTACGAAACAGCACTGCCCTATCTACCGGATGATCCCCTTCTAAAAATGTTCCTTGGCTATACCTATCTTTTTACAAAACAAACTAAAAAAGGAAATGCACTCATGAAGGAGATCAAAGACCTCACCTTTGATCATGCCGTTTCAAAAGAGACGATTCCTGAAGACTATCTTCGCGGAATAGTGAGTAGTGAGGGAATCCAAGTCATTCTGACACCGGTTGATGAAAATCGCAAATCAATTCTGGAAAAACAACAAAAGCTCGAAGAGCTCACCAAAAAACACCCAAAATTCCGCGAAGGAATCCTTCAACTAGCAATTACCTATCTACAACTTGACCGAGGACATGAAGCAACAGAAATGCTCCGCAGATATCACAAACTCGATAGCTCGAATCCCACTGTTGAATATTATCTTTCTGTCCTTGGAATGCAAAGACATAATTACAATGAAGCTTGGACACATCTTCATCGCACAAGACAACTTACCGCAGAAAAAATGCACTATCCTGAAGGACTCAAAATACTCCATCACCAGCTGAGAGAGCTCTGCCCTGATCCCTATAGTAAATAAAGGTAGCTTACATACCCAATGTAAAGAACGAGAAAGATAGCACCGTCGATTGCTCGAAGCCGTTTACGAATCCTAATGAAAGCAGCTAAGAGCAGGGTGAATACCATCATGGTAGGCGCGTCATAGACAAACATTGCCCTGCTGAACTCCACTTCTCTTACAAATGACGCAATAGGAATAATAAAGAGCAGGTTGAATATATTACTTCCGATCACATTGCCTAAGATCAGATCCCCCTGTTTCTTCGTTGCTGCAACCATCGATGTCGCTAGTTCAGGAAGTGAGGTTCCAATGGCCACAATAGAAATAGCTATCACACGATGAGAAACCCCTAACATTTCAGCAATAGAGACCGCCCCATGAACCAGAAAGTACGCACCAAGATACAACAGAATAATACTCAGAATCGTTACCAAAGGCAATAGAAGCCAAAAGCGATTCCACCTTCTAATAGGTGCTGAGTACACGAACGTATGACGATTGCGATATTGCATATAGGTATAACTTATCAAGAAGAGAAGAAGCACCACGCCGTCAATCTTATGGATCGGACCCAAATACATCATCAACCAAATTATAAAAGTAAATAGGACAAGAAATCTGAGATGCTTTTTTACTGATTGAGTCAAACAAGTGGTCATAAAAAGAGCAATCCCCAGAACAAGCCCGATATTAACGATATTTGACCCTATAACGCTCCCCAAGGCAATATCACTCGTAGCGTTAACTTGAGCAATAACACTCGTAACAGCCTCTGGAATAGAAGTAGCAAAAGCGACAACCGTTAACCCACTAAGAAACGTTGAAATTTGAAATAGATGAGCCATCTGAATAGATACGCGAACAAGCAGCTCTGAGCCCAAATACAATAAGAGAATCCCAAAAACAAGTAACAAGTAAGTCATAGAAGTTTCTAACCTGATTAATATTTTCTGTAATACAATAACTAATAAAGAATAACAATAGTTGATATCTGTTATTAATAGGATTATCAGAAATTTACGCATTGCGTACACTGAGCTCTAGTGCTACGCCTACTACAGTCAATAAACTCCTATCGATGATTGTAGAGTCAGTAAACTCAATACCCACCACAAAAGCACTTAGCGATTGACTAGAATGCGATCCAATATTCTCGAATAGACAGCAAGAAGCATCCTGTCTAGTCTTTCTCCTTATGAGGAAGAGATTTCAAACAAAACCAGCAATAAGCGGAAATAACTAAATCACTCAGCAGTTTTCTGTGTATAGATCATAGATAAGATTGATCATCAAAAAAATATTTTCGATTATTACAATCTAATAAGCAAAAAACTCTTTGAATTGGGAGCGAAGGACAGATGGTACTATTTCGTCAATCCCTTCTTTATCATACATAAGAAAGTAACTGCAAGCAAACATTACTCCAAGTGCAGGACAGAAAACTGCCACAAAAAGCGCAATGGCACACACAAGCGAGCGTTTAAGGTCAAGGTAAGCCTTTGATATGATTTTACGAAGAATTTGACTACGGAAGCCCGCAAGCATGCTTAGAGCAGTTAATAGAAGCAGTCGCACAAAGCTAAACACTCCCCATAGGATATCGAGAATCATCAGAAAAAAGAAAAAAAGTCTGGCTGCAATCGTCGAAAATAGGTGATCCTTCAAAATGAAAGGCTTCTTCTCTTGGGCATGTTTTTCCCCAGAACTTTGAGAGCTCTCATTAATATGCAGAGCTTCCTCCTCAAATTCTTCTTCCTTTTCAAAGATATTGTAGATTGCCATAGACTAACTCCTTACCAATTTATTATATCCGTTGAGTGCTGCTATCCGATAACCCTCAGCGTAGGTTGGGTAGTTAAACACTTGATCGATAAAATAATCAACCCTTGCATTAAAGGTCATGGCAACTTGTCCAATATGGATCACCTCAGTCGCCGCTCTTCCAATAATATGTATCCCTAATATTTCAAGGGTATCCCGATGAAACAAGATCTTAAACATGCCCGGACCATTGCCCGTAATCTGATTACGTGCAATCTCGTAGTAATAACACCGCCCCACTTCATAGTGGAATCCAAGCTCCTTGAGCTGATCTTCTGTGTATCCACACGAAGAGATCTCAGGAATCGTATATATCCCAATCGGATAAAACGTTGGAAAATGGTGTGTTTTTTCACCAAAAGCATGACGAGCTGCCAGTCTACCCTGTTCCATACCTGTCGATGCAAGTGCGGGCCCTCCAATCACATCCCCAATAGCATAAATATTTGGGATCACAGTCTGAAAAAGTGCATTCACAGGAATGTACCCCATTGAATCAACTGTGATCCCTACATGTTCGATTTGGAGATGATCCACAAGAGCCACTCGACCCAATGCGTACAACAGTGTTTCGGCTTCAATTGCATCACCGACTTTGAATTTTACCACAACTCGATCATGTTTTTGAACTATTTCTTTTACTTCTTTTTGACCCAAAAACTCTAACCCAATATCAGTCAGTGCGTTTTGCAAATGTAGCCCCACTTCTTTATCTAAAAGCGGAAGCATCTGGGTTTTTTTATCGATTACTGTGACCTTTGTCCCAAGTGCAGCGAAAAAACTCGCATATTCCGATCCGATAATTCCCCCACCTAAAACCAGCATCGATTTGGGAAGCTTTTCAATTGAAAGAATTCGGGTAGAATCAAGAACACGTGTATTATCAAAAGGTACATTATTGGGATTGCGCGGTTTAGAACCTGTAGCGATAATCGTAAATTCACTTGTGATTTTATGTGTTACCTCACCCTGGATATTTTCCACTGAGATTTTATGAGAAGGCTCAAATGACGCCATCCCATAAATGAGCTGAATCTGATTGCGCTCAAATTGTTTTAGAAACATTTGGCGCTGTTTTTTAAGCACATGATTCAGTCGATAGTTGAGGTCATTAATCGAAACTTCTTTTGCATCAAGCTCTTTTCTTGCATAGAAACTCCGACTGTAGAAGTTCGTAAGGTCAATGATTGCTTCCCGAAGAGATTTCGATGGGATCGTTCCTGAGTTAAGACAAGCCCCTCCAGGACGCCCATCTTTTTCGATCATGATCACTGATTTCCCAAGCTTTGCAGCTTGAATCGCTGCCTTTTGCCCAGAAGGTCCACTTCCTATAACAATCAAATCTGCATAAATTTCTTTCAAAACCATATAAAAAGTTTTTTACATCCTTCGCGGGAATAAATCAATATTCTTGTGATATATAATCTTACCTGCTATGATTACTTGAAAATTTATGTCGGAGAATCTGCATGGCAAGAAAGTGTCAAGTCACAGGAAAAAAACCTGGTCAGGGAAAGAAATATTCCAGACGAGGAATCGCAAAAAAGAAAAAAGGAATTGGACTTAACGTTACGGGAACCACAAAACGTCGTTTTCTTCCAAATCTCGTAAAAAAAAGATTCTGGTTCCCAGAAGAAAACCGCCTCATCACACTCAAGCTATCAACAAAGGCCATGCGTACAATCGATAAACTTGGTCTTGGTACCGTTATTAAAAATATGCGAGAGTCAGGAAAGAAAATCTGATTGAAATCTATTAGGCTTTGGGTGATATATCTTGCGATCCCCACAGCTTTTTTAATGTTCATTTTTCAATCTACCCGTGCTTCTCTGCCTACAACTCAGCATCCTATTAAATTCTACTCTAATCAAACCAGACAAGACCTCAAACTCATCTTTCTCGACACCCTAAGATCAGCCAAGCAATCGATCATCTTATACACATATGGACTTACTGACTTCCATATCATCGGACTCCTGAATGCCTTTGCTGCAAAGGGAAAGAGCGTTACCTTGATCTTAGACCATCAGTTAAAAACACAGTCCTTTCACCCAAACATCCAAATCATTCCCCTGAAAACCCGCGGTTTGATGCATGAAAAAGTTCTTATCATCGATGACCATCTCATACTGCTTGGCTCTGCCAACCTAACAACGTCTTCACTAACGATGCATGACAACTTAATTCTTGGGATCGAAAGTCCCGCACTCGCACGATTTTTTTCTGATCCCAAAACCAAAAATTGTCTTATTGAAACCCTGGGGCAAACTCTAGAAATTCACAGGCTTCCCGATCAATCTGGTAAATCCCTATCTCAAATTATTACTACTATCGACAAGGCGCAAACCAAGATTGACGTCGCCCAATTCACATTTACTCATCCTGAGATCACTGAAAGTTTGATCAGAGCTCATCAACGCGGGGTGCAGGTTACAGTCGCTATCGATTCTTACACAGCCAGAGGAGCCAGTCGAAAAGTTGCCAAATCTCTTCGAAAAGCGCAAGTGCCCATAAAATTAAGCACAGGAATCCAATTATTGCATTATAAATGGGCGAATATTGACAATCAAATTTTGATTCTAGGATCAACTAACTGGACAAAAAGCGCGTTTCAAAAAAACCAAGACACTCTGATTTTTCTCTACCCTCTCACTTCTCAGCAAATTAAATTTATGAATACTCTATATGATATAATAATGAATGAATCTTCATAATTAATCCATATTATAGTTGATGATTTACTGAATTAGGAATAAAATGGTTTTAAATTAACCAGGTATTAATGATGTCAACTATTACATTCGATCAGTTATATTCTTTACCAAAACAGCATCCTCAATATGGTAACGCACTATTCGTATTAAGCAACAGTCCCAATATTATATGGGAGTTACCAAGCTTCATTATCCGTATTATTAATAAAGTAAATTCTAAAATCGCTTTAGAATACCAATTGCTAGGAAATAGTATCGAACACCTCAATCAATTGAACAAAGCTCTTAATGACTACGATACAGTCCACTATCTCTTATTTGACATAAAAACAAATGTCCAAAAGGTCTACGTAAGTATCTTGAATGTGAAGTGTCCCGTATCCAATAAACTCATTACTATAACCGAATGCGTTAAGACAATCTCTCTCAACATCATTATAAAAAGTCTCCTGATATTCAAGAAGATCCTTGAAAAAACCTCAATACTTATCCGAATTGAAAGTCACACGCTTGTACCGGCTATGAAGAAATATGCTTGGGTTTTTACAACAGCAGATATTGTGGACTCAATATATAAATTATACACGGTAACATCGAAAGCTAAAACCCTCTACTATGAGATGAACCATTTAAAGAATACTCTGAGAGAGGATGCCTTAATAAAGAAACAGGTATCAATGCTTCAACTGCAATTGGTACAATTTTCCTGTATCTCGCTAAGCCTTACATGTAGCTTGCTCATGCAAAGTTTCTCCTATATGCAGTTATCACTCATTGCCCATTCGCTTTATATCGTATCACTCAGCTCTGAATTCCTCTATGATTTCGAGGTACAAAAACAAACCGACCTAGAATCCTGCCCTATTAATCTTTAACCCGCTAAAATTGGGCAAGTTCTTATTTTTGGAAATCCAATGCCCCTATTCCCCTCGGTATTCTCGATCGCATTTTCTCGACTTCTACTCATGGCTCCAATGGCGAATATTTTACCCTATGCGCAGCCTTAAAATAACACCTTCCTGGTCGGAAGTAGATCATTATTATTAGAGAAGTCCTCATCATACTGACAATCAGTTTCTTTTTTATACTCATGAATTACACTCTCATTATATTAACTTCCTGTATTTCATATTATCCATTATTGTTGCCTGGAATTACTTTAATACAACATGCTTATCTCTTCCTCATTTCTCAAACAAATTTTTTGGAGAAAAAAGACCATCTCCTCTGGAAGACTTCTGAGAATTGCCTTAATTCCCGTCCAAAGATTCTTAAATGGGTTTGCAATAATTCTGAATAAAATAAACATCAAACTTACCCTTTTGTATAAGGGCACTGCCTTCTTAGGATGGCAAAAAACACGGGCAGGACCCAGCATTGAGCACCATTTAGAACACGCCTTGCAAACTTTACTTGGAGAGAAAGTCATCCTCCAAGCGGCGAGTCGTACAGATGCAGGTGTACATGCCCAAGGGCAGATCGTCAATTTCCACAGTTCTTATATTCCAAATCAAATAGCTCTCAATAAACTCCTTCCAGAAGAAATTCGAGTGAAAAAAATGACACATACTGCAGACTCCTTTCATCCTACAATTGATGCTACAGGGAAAGAGTATCATTATCTCATTACAAATCACTCCTTCCAACTCCCTTTCGACCGAGATTACGCATGGCATTTTCCTTATTCACTCAATCTAGAACTCATGAAAGAGGCCTCAAAGAAATTAATTGGAACCCATGATTTTTCCTTGTTTTGCAATTGGAGTCTTTCGAATCCAGAAAATAAAACGAGAGTGCTCACCCAAATCATCATTCATTCCACTCAATATGGTTTTCGATTCGAAATCAAGGGTCACTCTTTCCTCTACAAGATGGTACGCAATCTCGTTGGCCACCTCGCCTATATTGGAGCTGGAAAATTAAACCGGATGACAGCTCCTGCCCACGGACTCACTTTGAAAAGAGTGTATTATTAAATAAACTTCCGCTATACTTAGGAAGAAAGAGGCGAATGTATGATTACTAGAAATAGCCCATGCTGGTGTGGCAGTAATCAAAAATGGAAGAAATGTCACTATCCCAATCTCTCAGATAGAACACAAAAACACCTAGCTGAAACCTATCTTAAAAAGTATCAGATCCTTATCAAATCTCCCGATCAAATTAAAGGAATCAGGAAATCCTGCAAACTTTCTGTACAAATCCTTAAGAAAATATGTGCGATGGCACAAGCGGGTATCACCACCTTGGCTCTAAACGATTATGCGATAAAACTACATGAAGAATCTGGAGCAATACCAGCACCCCTTGGCTACGGAGACCCCCCCTATCCCAGAGCTATCTGTACATCATTAAACGATGTAATCTGTCACGGAATTCCCGATCAGCGCCCTCTCATGGAAGGTGATATTCTCAATATCGACAACACCTGTATTCTTGATGGATATTTCGGAGATTGCAGCGCCATGGTCAGCATCGGTAAAATTTCTGAAGAAAAACAACTCGTTATAGATACGTCCTATGAATGTCTAATGCAATCGATCGCCATTTTAAAGCCTGGGATCCTCATTAAAGAAATTGCTAATATAATTGAGAAGCATGCCGCAGCCAAAGGCTGTACCGTCGTGAATCAGTTTGTCGGTCATGGCGTAGGCTTAGCGTTTCACGAAGCACCACAAATCCCCCACCATTACAACAACGTTAATATCCCCTTAGTGCCAGGAATGACCTTTACCATTGAACCCATGATTAACGCAGGAGTCCTTACAGGAACCATCGATAATGATCATTGGACAGCTCGCACACTTGACGGGAAGGCTAGCGCTCAATGGGAACACCAACTTCTCATTACATCAGATGGATATGAAATTCTAACGACTGAATAATCCTAAAATACGACTGCTGATCCCATTCATCAAAAAGTTCATTTGCTTGACTGATACCAACTAGATAGGGTTTTACGCTCTGGATCTTCTCGAGAATGATTGATATCAAACCCTGGTATGATGACTAAGCAAGGGAACAAGTCATACACTGAGTATATGAATCCTCACTTTAATGAAGAGGATTTCACAAACAACCGACTCCTCAAAAGGGTCTTGCTCTTCAGCTTCTGGTGTAATGAATACAGCTTCGCTTTGTTCCTAAAATCATTCAAACGTTAGGAGAGTTTTATTATTTCTCATGAAGTCCTTATCGAGAAGAAAAGGAATAGTAGACACTATGCTCAATATAAACATCATTTTTTAAAAAACCATATCCGTGTTACATCCAGAGGCCCTACACATACAGCATTCAAACAAGCAATTTATACTTCTTGTCCACGTATGGACATATAGATATCTGTCATTGTCAGTCATGACCCTACTTCATTCAGAGGATAGAATGATGCAAAGAGATTCCTTGATCCTGGATTTCTTTTCTTAAAATGAAGAGTTCACGATCGAGATCAACAAGCCGTTTCTTAGTCTCTTTCAATTGCACCTTTTTCTCTTCGAGCTCTTTCTTCTTCGTTTCACACTCAGGATCTTGCTTATCTCCGCCCATGATTTTTGCAAGATGAGTTTTCAAAAGATTATAATCGCTAAAAAGCAGATCATAGGAATATTTGATCTGCTTCTTTTCAACTTCCTTTTCATAAAAAAGTTCCACATCACCTGATTGATCTGTTCCACTTTGCTCTAACTCTTGAGTACGCTGCTTTGCAGCATGTAGTGAAGCTTGAAGAGTAATGTATTTCGTTTTTTCTTCTTCCAAAAGCAACTCGAATTTATCAATCTTTTCTGCGTAGATCTGAGATTTCTGCTCTAATGCTAAGTAACGAGAGGCTGCTTCTTTGCCATCTCGAATTTCTTTTTCGAGTTGAACTATCGTGCGATGGAAGATAAGTGATTCATCAACAAGCTTCTGATTTTGGAAAAGAAATTTCTCAGTTTCAATCTTCGTAGCATCAATTAAATTCTGATACGATTTCATATGATCTTCTTGTTTTTGAAGATCACTACTTAGCTTAGCATATTTGTCTTCAAACGATTCTAACTGAGATTTTTTTTCGTTTTCAAGCTCCCTGTAGCTACCCTTCTGAGCTACGATCTCTATTTCTAATTGGCCTAACTGCTTCTGAAGGTTTCGAGAAAAATCTTCGTGGGACAATACAAATAAAAGAATACCGCTAGCGAGGGAAATCATCCATCCAAGATCCCACATAAGATGCTCGGGAACCGTAAAGATACTCAAGATAAGATAGGCAATAAAAAGCGCAGCTATCCCAGAAAAAGCACCTACCATTTTCCATCGATATGCGGCAATCACAGCAAAGACGGTAAACAAGGTGAACATCACCTTCGGATAAAATGCCATAAAGGGGATCATAGATAGTGTGACAATCAAAAGGAGCAAGGAACTCATAACCCAAAGCAGCCCCGGAGACTCACTAGATAGAGTTTTTTTAATCTGATTTAATACCATAATCACCCAATCATTTCTAAAATACGAGTCATAACAAGAAACCCTTTTTCAAAGCGATCTAGATCAAAATGCTCATTTGGTGCATGAATCCCATCTTGAGCGAGACCCAAGCCCAAAAACACAGTATCTGCACCAGAAACCTCTTTTATACGTGCGGCAATAGGGATAGAACCTCCACATAAGATACGTTTACAGTTCTTCTTGTAAACATCTTCATACGCCTTAGCAACCACATTCACAATGCTTGATTGCAGTGGAGTCCGAATTGCACTACCAGATCCAAGGAAATTTATTTTTATATCGATACCTCGTGCAATATTTTTTTTCAAAAAATCTGCAACAAGAACTCCTATTTGATCAGGATCTTGATCTGGGACAATACGACAGGAGAGGTTAGCCATCGCTTTAGCAGGGATGATGGATTTAAACCCTTCTCCAGTGTAGCCCCCACTCATTCCATTAATTTCTAAAGTCGGCCGAATCCAATTCGATTCTATGGGAGTGAACTCCCCCTCATATGTAATCGCTGTAATGCCCAATTCATTAAACATACTTGTTAAATCCATCTCTTGATACAGCACGGTCCACTCTTCTTTACTCATCGGTTTCACAGCATCATAAAATCCAGGAATTGTCACCCTTCCCGTTGCACCATAACATTTAGCAAGGACATCCGCAAGCGCACGGATCGGGTTCATTACCAAGCCTCCAAAATTCCCTGAATGGAGATCAGACTGAGAGGCGATACACTCCACTTGAAGAGTGACAAGTCCTCTGACACCAAGCGTAACTCCCGGAACACCCGGACCTGCCATATCTACATCTACAACAAGTAAATAATCCGCCTGTAACTGCCTCTTCTTCTCAATAAGAACCTTTAGCAAGTTCTCGCTCCCACACTCCTCTTCTCCCTCAATGATGATCTTAATATTTACATTAAACTGCTCTGTAAGCTCAAGAAAAGCTTTAAGAGCAGTCACCGAATAGAAACACTGCCCCTTATTATCAGCAGCGCCTCGTGCATAAACCACACCATCTTTTTCAGTCGGTGTAAATGGTTCAAAGTCCCACAACTCCAAAGAATCCACAGACTGAACATCGTAATGGTGATAAATCAAAATGGTTGGTTTGTCTGTGCCTGCATCAAGTTTAGTTCCAAAAATGACAGGATGGCCTTCTGTTGCCCACATCTCAGTGTTAAGACCAATATCTTCTAGATATCTATGAAGCCAAGTCGCGCAATTGCGTACATCATCTCTATGTTTGGGATCTATACTAATACTTTGGAATTTTAGAAACGTGAAGTAATCATCAATGATTGATTTGCGATGTGCTTGATACCAATTCTTATATACCTCTAAACCCATCATTTCAACCTTCTTTGTAGCTCATCATAGGGGACAACGATGTCTATAAACAAGATCTTTTTAAGGCATTGTTTAACGATCCTAACTTGAATGGATTCTCAAAGAGCTTTTCCACACTACTCAATAGAGAAAGAAGCAGCACTTAATCAACTTCGCTACCTCTCCCTTTTAGCGATGTTTCCTATTGAAAAGATTTCTTATTCTATCTACGATTAATTCAGTAAATACATTTATATTGATGACAACCTTACATTCAATTTATTTTCTTCTCTTTAAATTAGGATTATGGTTGCACATGCTTCTAATCAAGGTTTTGGGATATGTTCTATTGGGTAAAAAGAGTCTTTCTCTTCCTGCTGATTAACTTTTTCGTTATCTTAACGATTTCGTCTATCTTATCCATTTTTAATATACAACCATATCTTACTGCCAACGGACTCGACCTTAAATCCCTAATCATCTTCTGTTCTATTTGGGGCATGGGTGGTGCATTTATCTCACTCCAACTCTCGCGCAAGATTGCGAAATGGATGCTTGGCGTAAAACTAATCAACATGGACAAACCCAACACACAAGAGCGTTTTTTGATCAGAGCCATTGAACACCTCTCAAAACAAGCAGGCCTGCTCAATACTCCTCAAATCGGCATTTTTAACTCAAACACGATGAACGCCTTTGCCACAGGTCCATCAAAAAAAAGATCACTTGTCGCCGTCTCAACCGGTCTGCTTAATCATATGGATCCCTCAGAAATTGAAGCAGTGCTTGCTCACGAAATCACACACATCTCAAACGGTGACATGGTCACAATGACCCTCATCCAAGGAGTAGTCAATGTATTCGTCATGTTCTTTGCTCGAATCTTTTCCTATGCACTAACGATGACAATGCGGGGTCACAATCAACGGAGCTCCTTCATCAGCTATTATCTCATGACCTTCCTCTTCGAAATAATTTTTATGGTTCTCGGATCGATCATCGTCTCCTGGTTCTCCAGATGGCGCGAATTCCGTGCAGACCACGGAGCTGCCATGCTTACCTCTAAAGAGAAAATGATCCAAGCTCTGAAGACACTTGAAACCTTCTCTCAGGACCAAGTCCCCCTCAACAAGAGGAACCCGGTTCACACCATGATGATTTCAAACGTCAGGGCAAAAGGAGCCTCCAGACTCTTTTCATCTCATCCACCTCTGGCACTTCGCATTCGGCGCCTACAACTACTTTTATAAACAACTTAACTCACCCAATAACACAAGCGACTGAGAAAAAATTAACACACGCAAAAGCACTTTCAGATCAACTAAAAAGAAAAGCAGGCATAGAACTCTCCTAAATATTACATCCACTCAACCCAAACAGAGCCATATAGAAAAACCCCACAATACCATCAATCAGGTAATCCAAGAGCTCCTGAACTCTACGACAATTCATGCGGTTACTCCTTAAACACTATCAATAAAATAAAGACCTATATTAAATAAATTTATATAGATCGAATGATCAATGACCCAGAATAGAATAACGACTCAGCAATCAAAGTCTCATTCATCGATTTAGTCTATAGCTTTAATAGTGGGTTTTGTATAGAGAAGGTCCCCCAGTAGAGCTTGTTCTTGGTTGATCTGGATAAAACCTTCTCCTTCAACGAGGTAAATTTTTTCAGGATTCAATGTCTTACAGAGATTAGAAAAACTCTGAAACTTATAGAGCAGGTAGTCCACTTCCTGCAAGGAAGACAAGAGCGAGACATAGTGCTCATTAGGATCATCATCAATCAGCATCACCATCAAACACTCCCCTTCCCCTTTTGAGGAGATCTTTTTGAGTGCTGAAAAGAGCTTCGAGCTCAGATGTGATTCACTTTTTAATCCAACCAGCGTTAATTTCTTGTCTTTAAGCACTTTCATAAGGACAAATAGATAAGACTCATCCAAGATCTTACTATCGTGATCTCCTTCTAGGATCCTCTTAGCAATTTGCTTAAGAGTAATCCGGTTACACCCAATTTTTTCAATTACTATGCCAGCTGCGATGTTAGCGAGATGAATTGTTTCATTGATTCCAATATTATTGGCTAGGCAAAATGTAATGACGGCCAGCACTGTATCACCCGCTCCTGTCACGTCTTTTACCTCCTTCGATTTAACAGGAAAGTCTTGCCGCGATTGGCTTGGAGTAAAGAGAGAAATCCCTTCAGCTGAGCGTGTAATCATTAGCATCGACGTTTGTGTTTGGGACATGAGTTTCCTCCCAACTTCATCAATAGATGCATCTGTAGGCAGCTTAGATGCTAAATAAGCTTCACTCAGGTTGGGTTTGATAAGTTTTGCTCCGCGGTACTTGGTAAAATCATCTCCTTTAGGATCGACAATGACAGGTATTGCATTCTTTATTCCAAACTCGATCAGGTAGGAAAGAAGCGATTCTGTAAGCATTCCCTTCTTATAATCTGAAATGGCAATTGCTGAAACATCGAGGCAATCGGTACTCACATACTTGAGCACTTTCTTTTCTAGGTCTGGACTCAGGGGTACATGATTTTCATGGTCAACGCGGATAATTTGTTGCCCTCCAGAAATAAGCCGATTCTTTCCGGGTGTACGATAACCCTGTTGAATAAAAACCATCTTATCAAAAACTTTTGCGAGTTCCGCTCCGTTATCATCATCTCCAATCCGTCCGATGGGAATGACTTGCGCGCCGAGCGCTTGAAGATTAAGAACGACGTTCCCTGCACCTCCAGGTAAATGAGTTTGATTTTGGATATGAAGGATCGGAACAGGCGCTTCGGGTGAGATCCGATTTACACTGCCTACCGTATAGGTATCCAGCATGAAATCACCAATGACAAGGATCTTAACAGATTTAAGAACGCCCAGTGTGTGAATTGCTTTTACCATCTTTCGTTACATACTAAATAGTTTTTTACATAGTCTGAAACGGCGTCTTCAAGTGAGGTTATTGCCGGGGCTGTGAGTTTATTCTTGCTCAGAGCTGCTTTGTACTTACTCATATCAGCGCAGGTGTAATTTTGATACTGAGCGATGAGATCTTCCGGCATGGAAATGTACTCAATGTTTTTTGTCTTCCCCAGTGCTTTGAAAATAAATGCCGCCAGTTGATTCCAAGTATGGGCTTCTCCTCTTCCTACATTGAAAATGCCACCAAGATCATTATCGAGGAATGAGCAGGTCATTTCTGCAGCATCTTTGACATAGAAGAAATCGCGACATTGATCACCATTGGCATATCTCTCGGGTTCAGAGGAACGAAAAAGACGTACTTTACCAGTAGATTGAATTTGCTGAGTCATGTGCATTACCATCGATGCCATACGTCCTTTGTGAGATTCATTAGGTCCAAAGATATTGAAGTATTTAAGGCCAATCACTTGGTCGAGTAGTCCCTGATTTTTAAGCCAAAGATCAAATAGCTGTTTTGAATAGGCATAGAGATTGATCGGTTTAAGGGTTCTCATCTTGGAGTGATCATCGACAAATCCGAGTTTACCATCGCCATAGGTCGCTGCAGAGGAAGCATAGATGAATCGGTGCTTATGGTGAAGTGCATATTCAACAAGTTTAACAGAATAACGGTAATTGTTTTGCATCAGATAGTCGCCATTAGCTTCAACAGTATCTGTACAGGCTCCTAAATGGATAAAAGCTTCAATCTCCCCTTCGCGACCATCGAGCCAGGAGAATAGTTCATCAATGCCAATGAGGTCTATAAACCTTTTACCTATTAGGTTTTTCCACTTCGTAGTTCGTTTGATATCATCAACAAGGATAAGATTCGAAAACCCTTTTTCATTTAATTTACGTACAACTGCAGATCCAATAAATCCCGCTGCACCCGTAATTACAATCAGTTGATCATCGTATATTTTTTGCTTCATAATGACCTTTTGCTTAAATACTTACTCAGAATACCACGAATTCGATTTTCGACGAATAGGGAATACTTGAAAAAATTGCATATCAGATAATTTCGGGGTAGAAACATCACCCATACAGATAAATGCGACACCACTGCCCGTCATTACCACCTTATCAAACCCAAGATCTAATAGTTTTAATTTGAATGTTTGAAGTTTGGACTTAAGTAAAAATGCTGGTTCTTCCAAATCATTGACCAATATAGGCCGATCAAGTTGAAAGGATCTGAGAAGATTCAGTGGATCAATGGAACCCTTTAAGCATTTAGCGTACTTGAATACAAAAGGGGTCGACAATCCTTCATTATTGGGCTTCGCAATCCAGAGTTGGTCTAGCTTCAATGGAGCATGATCTTTAACCTTCTCCCCCACTCCAGTACAATAAGCGGCGCCCTCTGAAAAAAAGAACGGCACATCACAACCTAGCTCTCCTCCCCATTTTTTAAGCTCCGTAGCACTCGCCCCGTACTGGGTAAGTTCATTGAGCATCCACAGGGTCGTTGCAGCATTGCTGCTTCCCCCACCAAGCCCAGACTTTAGAGGTATCTTTTTACTAAGTTTAACGTCAGCATAAACAGTAAGATTTGTTTTTTTACGAAAGAGATCAAGTGCCTTCATGATCAAGTTATCTGATCCACAATCAATAGAAACTTCATTGCAAATGAGTTTGTTCTGGCTGGATAAACTCATTTGCAAGGTATCTCCAAAATTCACAGCCTGCATCAAAGTAGCGATCTCGTGATAACCATCTTTACGCTTATTTAAAACCCGAAAAAACAGATTTAGCTTTGCAGGAGAAAAAAAACTATAACTCCGATTCATTCTGGATCGTCAGGAATTTCTTCTTTTACGGAGGCCTCTTCAGAACAAGCGTCTTGTTCTTTTGATGTTTCAATGACGGTTGCAACCACTCCGCCTTCCCCTTTCACCTCAAGATTAATAGCCACTTTTACGTCTTCTTTAAGATTAAGATTAATGGTATATGTCCCCAGGATTTTGATAGGCTTGACTATCACCACATGGCATTTTTCAATATGGAAACCCTTTTCCCCCAGCACTTTGACAATATCAATAGCGGTTACCGATCCATAAAGGTGGCCAGAAACGTCCGCTTTAACTTCGATATCAAAAACTACCTTTCTGAGTTCAGTCGCCAGTTTCTCAGAATCTTCGCGATCGAATTTAGCTTGCTCAACCCTTTCTTTCTGAAGTTGATCCCTCATTCGCAATGTTCTTTTATTTGCTACCAGCACCTTTTTTTTGGGGAGTAAAAAATTTCTCACAAAACCTGGTTTAGCCTTGACGATATCCCCTTTCCGACCTAAATTCTCAATATCTTCGAGAAGTAATAATTGATTGTTCATCATTCCTCTAATTTGTTTTATGAATCTGCTGCAACAAAAGGCAATAGAGCCATATGTCTTGCTTTTTTTATTGCTTTCGATAATTGCTTTTGATACCTATAGGTCACGCCTGTGATTCTTCTTGGTAAGATTTTCCCCCGTTCTGTAATGAACTGGATGAGAGTATTAACATCCTTGTAATCGATGTGTTTAATGCCCGCTTCTGTAAATGGACATTTTTTTCGCTTTTTAAATCCAAAAGACGTAAATTGTTTTCTAATTTCTGCCATCATTCCCCCTCTTTACTATGCTAATGATTTAAATTCGAGTGTTTCTAGAACGTGACTCGTACGCAAAGTCGTATATCGAACTAGATCCTCATTGAGTTGATAATCTTTCCATAGCTCGCCTATCATTGCAGGATCAATTGAAAAATAAATAACGAAGTAGTAGCCCTGTTTCGATCCATTAATTTCGTAAGCTAGTTTTTTTCTTCCTTGTGCGTGTATTTTGTTCACTACACCACCTTTTCCTTCGATGGCACTCGTGATTTTATCTAAGGCCTTTTTCGAAGCCTCTTCACTTAATGTGGCATTGATAATATACATGCCTTCATAAAGTACTGGTTTATTGCTCATTGTTATTGTCTCCTTAAACCTTTTCTTTCTTCAAGGTTAGTTCATCCGTCTGGACCCATCGATCGAGAAGATCCATCCCTTCACCTATTATTTTGGGAAGATATTTGATCTCCACCTCTGTAAATTTACTTAAAACGTATGAGGATAGATCTCCATGGAGACGATCCCCTACGCCAGCTCTTAGCCGTGGGTAATCTTGAGTCCCTAAATGAGCTTCAATACTTTTCAGCCCATTATGTCCTCCAGCACTTCCCTTTCCCTTTATCCTAAAACTACCAAAAGGGATCGCAACATCATCCAGGACAATCATCACTTGATCAGTAGAGGTTTTATAGTAATCCATAACCTTCCTTACTGACCTACCTGATTCATTCATATAGGTCATGGGCATGAGTAGAGTAATGTTCTGTTCTAGAATCACCCCTCTGACAACCTTTCCCTGGCACTCTCTTTTAATGCGGAACTCTAAATAGTATTTCTTTGCATAAGCTTCTAGAATAAGAAAACCTAAATTATGCCGCGTATATATGTACTCCTTTCCAGGATTTCCTAATCCAACGATGAGTTTTGTATTCACACTTAACTACTTATCGTTTTGCAATCACAACGACAACATCTTCTAGGGATTTAAGTGGTCTAATATTTTCAGAAATACTAAGATCTTTCACCCTTTTAGACTGGCCGATGTTCATGCTTGTCACATCGATGTTAAATTCTACCGGCATATCTTTAGGAAGGCAACGCACCTTCACATGCCGGGAAACCTCACGTAAGAATCCACCGAGTTTGATCCCTGCACAATCAGCAACACCAACGCAATTCACAGGAATGTTTACTTCGATGTAAACACCATCAGCAAGCTCATAAAAATCAAGATGCAGCACTTGATATGTGGTAGGGTGATATTGAATTTCTTTAATAATAGCTCTAATTGTCTTGCTGCCATTATCGAGCTCAAAAACAGTGGTAGAAATATACCCTGTTTTCATAACGCGAATGATTGCTCTGTATTCAGCACCATCAATCACAATTTTTTCACCGGACTTTCCCCGTTGATAAAGCACAGCAGGAATATTGTTTTCATGCCGGATTTTTGAGAGTTCGCTTTTCTTCTGACCAGACCGCTTTGAAATATTAAGTTTCATGGATTTATCCTTATTATATCTAATTCTTTAACTGTCTAGATGGGCTCAATTACTTTCGTAAAGAGAACTGATCGATGTGGCATTCACAATCGAATCAATCGCTTTCCCAAAAAGAGGAGCAACACTCATCACCTCGATAAGAGTATTCTGAGAAGGTATAGGGATTGTATTTGTCACAAATATTTTATCGATAGATTCCATATCAGAGACTTCCTTCGATAACAAAGGATGGGTCACTGCAGCGAAAACTCGTTTCGCACCTGCTTTTTTACAAACAAGAGATGCCATTTTAAGAGTACCACCTGTCGAATAGATATCATCAACAAGGACAACTTCCTTTCCATTAACATCGCCAATTATAGCACTCACTTCTACTTTATCAGCACTTAGTCGCCGTTTATCGACAATCGCAAAGTCAACATCAAGATCTCTAGAGAGATCCCTTGCCAGTTTAACACTACCTGTATCTGGAGTAACCACCATACAATGTGTCAAATTGAGTTTTTTAATAGCCTGAACAAAGACGGGTCTTGCTTGAAGATCATCTACAGGAATATCAAAAAAACCTTGAATTTGCTCAGTATGCAAATCCATGGTTAGCACTCGAGTCACACCTGATGTTACGAGAAGATTCGCAACAAGCTTAGCAGTGATCGGTACACGCCCTTTGTCTTTACGATCTTGCCGTGAATATCCGTAATAGGGTATCACAGCAACGATACTACGGGCTGATGCTCTTCTTAAGGCATCGACCAAGATAAAAAGTTCCATGAGATAGAGGTTGGGATCACGAGCAATGCTTTGTATAACAAAGACATCCCGGCCACGGACATTCTCTAAAATTTGAACGCCTATCTCACCATCTGGAAATTGATCTATAAAGACCTTTCCTAGAGCTTTTCCTAAAAATTGACTGATTTCTTTTGCGAGTGCGGGATGAGATGTCCCGGTAAAAATCATAAAGTCTTTTTTTGAAGTCATACTCTATCTACGAAAAATTTTTATAGAAATTGGGGTGGAAGGGATCGAACCTCCGAATGGCGGTACCAAAGACCGCTGCCTTACCACTTGGCTACACCCCAATATTTATATGCAGAATCCTACACATATCTGAAATTTAGATCAAATGCAAAATCCTTGTTTCTAAAAGAATGGTAAAGATTTTCTAAGAGCATATTACGCTAACTTTTAAATTTTTTTCCATAAATCACATTAAAACCAAACCTACAGTGATTTATCAAAAAACAAAAAATATGTTTTGCATATCGTAACATCGATCAAAATAACAACTTAACCCCTCTATGTTCTTCAAAGAATCAAATAATCATTGTGTAAAAATGGATTCAGTCGAAACTCAGGCTTCAGAACGTTTATAAAAATGGAATAGTTAACTTAAAATTCCACACAGACTCGTAGATCATTCCAAATCAAAAAAAAAATAAAATTGTCGATCAAATTTGTATAAAAACCCTTAGCTCTTCGAGTGAACAGGCCGTGTATATTTTTACCCGATCTTTCTTTTATTATTTAATCTATGTATATCTAAATAAATGGATATAGTTCACGTTGCTTCAGAATTTACTTCAATCATAAAAGTCGGAGGACTGGGAGATGTTGTTTCGAGTCTTTCGAAAGAGCTTGCAAAAACTGAGCATCAGATCGAAGTGCTTCTGCCCAAGTATGATTGTATCGAGCCCCAAATCCTTGCAAACCTTGAAAAATCCAACTTCATCGACGGGGTTAAAATCACATTCATCGATCTCAAAGAGTATTTTCATCGCGGAGTAGTTTATGGTGAGAAAGACGATTCACAACGCTTTGCCCAATTTTCTAAGTCAGCCTACGAGCACCTTAATATGCGGCCAAAACTTCCCGATGTCCTTCATCTTCACGATTGGCAAACGTCCCTCATAGCTCTGCTCATGCCTAATGTTAGAACAGTCATTACGCTCCATAACTTACAACATCAAGGACTTATTAAACCAAAGATCCTTACTGAATTAGACCTTGATGGGAATGCGCTGCTTTCCAAGTATTTCGACCCAAAATATCTTCACACAATCAATTTACTCAAGATAGGAATCATCCATGCAGATATCATAACTACCGTCTCCCCCACCTATGCAAAAGAGATTCTGGATAACCAAGGATATGGACTCGATACAATCTTAAAAACCTATCCGATCGAAGGGATACTAAATGGTCTCGATACTGATTTTTGGAATCCTAAAATAGATCGTATGATCTCCTATAACTACTCTTTCTTAAATGTACAAGAAGGTAAGAAGGCCAATCTGGATAAGATAGCAAAGCAGTTAGGTGTGAATGGAAAAGCTCATCCCATCGTTTGCGCCATTACCCGATTAGTGGAACAAAAAGGGCCAAGATTTATTGAAAAGTCTATTGAACTTACGTTAAATCAAGGTGGAGTGTTTCTACTTCTCGCAGGACACCCAGAACAGAAAGAAAGAAATTATTTTGAAAGTCTCCAGAAAAAAATCAACAGGCCCAGTCATTTATTCGTGTACTACGAATTTGATGAGAGCCTTGCTCACCTCGTTTATGCTGCCTCTGATATGATTGTCATTCCATCTCTTTTTGAACCTTGCGGCCTTACTCAGATGATTGCAATGCTCTATGGAACAATCCCTATCGTCCACCAAACAGGAGGTCTCGCTGACACTGTCCAAAATGGAATCAATGGCTTTACCTACCCCACACAAACACTTAAATTCTTTGAAATAGCTCTTACATCGGCATTCGATCTCTATGCAAATAACCCAATCCACTGGATGAAATTAGTCGCAAATGGAATGCAGATGAACTTTAGTTGGAACAATTCTTCTAAACAATATCTTAAACTTTACTAGAAGGCATTTTCGAGACTTGAATCAGCCATCAAACGAGCTAGGAAAGAGCAGAATAAAGAACGTTATGAAATAATCTAAAAAAGATATTAAATTTGGGATAGGAATCCACCGATTTCAAACGCAGACAGCATCGCTGATAGGGATCGATAGAAACCATTATAAAAAGCAGTGTTCCAGTTACTAATCTTCCTTCCAAGACTTCATGATGTAGTTACGATTGACATAGATGTATTCAATACCTGAATACAGTGTATAAACGGCTGTAATAGAAATAATGATGAGGCTGATTTGTTGTAGCATATGCAGGCTCATCATCCCCCTAGAATAGGGCATCATTAGGATCAAGATTACAAACACCGCAACCGCTTGCATTACGGTGTTGACTTTCCCCGTCTTACGCGCCGCTAAAGCAAACCCATTAAGCGCACAAAGAATTCTTAACGTACTAACCATCGCATCCCGATAAAGAAAAAAGAAGAGGAGAACAATAGGGAGTTGAATGATCCCCTGAGTAAATGACAACAGTACTGTGAGTCTGACGAGGCTATCTGCCATCGGGTCTAAAATTTTCCCAAGATCAGTCACTAAATTGAACTTTCTAGCGAGAAACCCATCAAAAAAATCAGAGAGTTCTGAAATCAAAAGAAGTATGATAAGACAAAAAGGAAGAGCTTTCAGAGTAATCTCTAACGCTTCATACTTCAAATATAAAACCAAAAATATGGGACTAATAAAGACCCTGCTGAGGGTCAGAAATAAAGGTATTTTCATAAGGACACCCTCTCTTAGTTGAGAGTGCAGAGTAATTGATTTCATCTTATAACATCAAGTTTTTCTACCACAAAGTCCTATCTAAGTCATTAGTGAACTCTCCACTGTATTTCCTTAGCTATTTTTTTTTAAAGTAATGGTTTCTAATTTCTTGAAAAATAACTATGATACAAAGTGGGTAATTTTTGAAACATACAGCATTATGCACACATTTCAGACACTCATTTGCAAGATGACCGAGTTTTGGGCTAAACAAGGATGCATCATTCATCAGGGACACGATGTTGAAGTGGGCGCAGGAACTTTTAACCCAGCGACTTTTTTAAGGTGCTTAGGCCCCGAACCCTATAGGGCAGTCTATACAGAGCCGTCGAGACGCCCTCAAGATGGTCGTTATGGAGAAAATCCTAACCGCCTGCAGTTGTTTCACCAACTTCAAGTAATCCTCAAGCCTTCTCCGATCAATATTCAAGAGTTGTATATCCAGTCTTTGGAAGCAGTTGGGATCGATTTAAAAAACCACGATATTCGCTTTGTTCACGATGATTGGGAATCTCCAACTCTTGGTGCCTGGGGCCTGGGCTGGGAAGTCTGGTTTGATGGAATGGAAATTACCCAGTTCACTTATTTCCAATCGGTTGCTGGAATAAGCCTTCATCCGATTAGCGTTGAACTCACGACTGGGCTCGAACGTTTATGCATGGCCCTCCAGAATGTAGACCATTTTGCGGATATCCAATGGAACGATACTCTTACTTACGGTGAAATTTTCCTAAGAAATGAAAAGGAGTGGAGTGAGTACAACTTCACACGTGCTTCAACTAAAATGTGGCTATGTCACTTTGATGATTTTGAGAATGAATCAAAAACAATGATCGACCTCCACCTTCCAATCCCAGCCTACGACTTCGTAATTAAAGCTTCTCATACATTCAATCTGTTAGAAGCGCGCGGCGTTCTATCCACAACTGAACGCATGGGTTATATCTTACGCATCCGCAACCTTTCAAGACTCATTGCTAAGGAATACATCTCAATGCGAAGCAAGCAAGGATTTCCCCTACTGAGGAAACAGACTCCCCCCTCACCATCCAATCCTCCTCTGAGCAACATCTCATATGATTTTGACCCTAAACAGAAAGACGATTTCCTTCTAGAAATTGGTTCTGAAGAGCTTCCTGCAACATGTGTACCCACGGGGTGCAAAGAGCTTCGGAAACATATAGAACGTCTCCTCAAAAACGAACAACTGTCCTATGAATCCCTTACAGTATTTGGCACACCAAGAAGACTCTCGATTCTTGTTAATGGGCTAAGCCATGGCACTGAAGATCAAGTCATCGAAAAACGGGGCCCAAATGCAACAGTAGCTTTTGATGATATGGGTCACCCCACACAACAAGGTAAGGGATTCCTTAAATCCATCGGAATAAATAAATGTCATATCAATGAAATTAAAGCTAAAACCATTCAAGGACTTGAGATTTGCCAGATCAAAGGCATTGACTACCTCTATTCGAAAAGAGTACAGAAAGGGACACCTACGACATATATTTTTCAACAAGCACTTCCTAAACTCATATTAGACTTGCACTTTCCTAAAACGATGCGTTGGTCTGATCTAGACGTTACCTACGCTAGACCCCTTCAATGGCTAGTTGCCCTTTTTGGGAAGCAAGTGATCTCCTTTGAAATCGCGAATATCACTGCTGGATGCACATCACGCGGTCACTCCCAAAGAGATAACATCAGATTTGAGATTGCTCATCCATCAGAATATATCTCCACTCTTAAAAATCACTTTGTAATGGTTGATATCGATGAGAGAAAATCATCAATCCTTACGCAACTAGAATGCATTGAAAAAAAGCTAAACTGCCAAGCTGAAAAGAAAGAAACCGTCCTTGCCCAAGTCCTGCATCTCGTGGAATGGCCAGAGCTCGCTGACCAATCATTCGATAAGAAGTATTTAACGGCTCCCAAGGAGGTTCTCATCTCAGAAATGGTGGAGCATCAAATGTATTTTCCTCTTGCAAATAGCGATAGTAAGCTCATCAACCGCTTCGTAATCACAGCAGATAATGAGCCCTCCAAAGAAATCTTAAAAGGAAATCAAAAGGTACTTTCCGCTAGACTAGCCGATGGAGTATTCCTTTACGATCTTGATCGCCAACTTCCCTTAGAATCGTTTAACGACAAACTCAAAGAAGTCATCTTCCAGAAACAACTAGGCTCTCTCTTCGATAAAGTCGAAAGGCTCACGAAATTTGCTCATCTCGTCAGCAAACATTTAGAAACCGGAGAAAAAGAAAAAATTTCCCGTGCTGCCTGCCTCTGTAAAGCAGATCTCGCAACGGCACTCGTCGGTGAATTCCCAGAACTACAAGGAACGATGGGTAAACACTATGCCCTGTCACAAAATGAAAATTATGAAGTTGCCTCTGCTATTGAAGAGCATTGGCTGCCTAAATCTGAAAACGGTGAGCTCCCTTCCACTCCGACTGGGATTATCCTGAGCCTTGCTAACAAACTCGACAATCTGCTCTCCTACTTTTCAATAGGCCTGAAGCCTACCTCATCAAGCGATCCCTACGCGCTCAGACGTCAATCATTTGGCCTTCTAAAAATCGCCATTGAAAACAAATTTAACATGAATTTACCTAAAATCTTTGCAGAAGGCTTAGCGTTTTCTGATGCCAGTAAGAAAGCAGCAATCAAAGAGGTTTTAACATTCCTACGCTCCCGCATGAGGACTGTCCTAGAATTTTATGGATTTGAAAAAGATGAAGTTGAAGCAGGCCTACAAGCACAGCTCAGTGATCCTTTTGATGAATTCTGCCGTGTTAAAGCGATCCATGACTTCCGTAAAAACAGTAAAGACTTCCAAAAACTCGCTGAAGTCTATAAACGTGCCAAAGGTCAAGTTAGCAAAAAAACCATTTCTACCCTCAATACTTCTCTTTTTGTAGCGCAAGAGGAAAGAAATCTCCATACACAGTTACGATCTATGCAAAAGGATTGGGCCCATGCTTTAGAAAATAGCGATTACCAAAAAGGCTTTACCCTGCTTTCTCAATTGCAATCTCCGCTTGCATCCCTCTTCGACAATGTTAAAATCTTAGCAGACGATGAAAAAATCCGTATGAATCGCATTGCTCTCCTAAGCAAAGTGCTCTCCCACTTCACTTATCTCCTTGATTTTGAAAAAATCCAATTCTAATACTTCTTCAAATGGTTGACTATTTTTGATGACAACAGGCCAGATCCCATATTTTTTTCTATGAGCTTTTTATCTATCTTAGTAACAAAAAGATCAATCTTCTTACAAGTTCACATCTCTGAGAAATCCCATAACATAGGAATCACAATGTATTTTGGACACTTGAGTATTCCTCTTTTCCGTTCTTTAACTGTATCTGTTATGTTCTATAAATATAAATTTTAGAGTGATAGAGATCTCCAACATCAATAATTCTTTCCGGCTGCCACCCAGGAATCGTAAAAACATGACTTACAATAAGCGTATTTGGACCAAGCTCATTTTTAAACTTAGACTCCAGTTTTTTCATTCCCTTGGGGTGAAGATAGCAGACAACAGCAGAGGCTGGATAGAGAGGCTGAAGATGGAAATCTTTCCAGTAAATATGAACCCTTTCCCTTCTAAATATCAATGAAAATACATAGGGAACAAGCGAGTTCTCATAAGCAACTACCATTTGATCTGGATGTTGTTTAACAAGATGCCGGAGAAGGTGCCCCCACCCGGATCCTAATTCATAGATGACCCCACTAAAGGGAATCAGTTCACTTATAATCAACCCTGCCCGTTTCGAAATCGGCATGGGTGATATCCCATTTTTCCAGGTATATCCAATGATGGAAAGAAGACTGAGTGCGAAAACAACTAAAGTAAGGTGTGCACACATTGAGAACATATCGTAAAAATAACCATGTAAGTCGATATCCTAATGTGTATAATACATATAAAAATATTAAGAAATCTATAAAGACCATATTGTTATTCTGTCTATTTCCCCTGGTCCTCATCATGAGGGTTCAGTAAAAAATTCAACCGATCTCTAAACCCTGTTTCGCAGAATCTAGAAGAGAGTTAAGTGCTCTGAAAATATTCAGGTACCTCCAACGAAGAAAAATCATTCTAAAAATAGCCTGATTTCTTTTCCAAGGTTTTCACAAAAATCATCGTGTTCATCCTTTTCAAAACCTTTTAATCCTTCAGGAGCAGTCTCCCATTCGTGGGGAGCATCGACATATTAATTTTTGGAATCAATTTCCATTAGAAAAAACTCCTCTTGATTGCAAAATCACAGTGTCCAACTGTAGAACATCCAGGAATTATTTACCCTCACTTAACTGAATGAGTGGAGGGTTGCGCCGAATTTCGTCGAACTTCTTAGCGAGATCTATCGCCTCCTCTTCTGAAAAACGACCACTTTGAATTTGAATTTTGATCTTCTCCCTCTCATCCAGCCAATAGCGATGCAAGATCTTATTGATTACTTCAAGAACTCCTTCCTCTGCTCGTTGAGGGTTAATCCGTTTGTGCAAAAGCTCTGAGAGGAGAAGCTGATCTTCGGCTCCTTCAATATTGATCGCAAGCGACAGGAGATCACACGATTGTTTCCTCTCACAATTTTCAAAATAAAAATTAAAAAACCGACGACAAATTGTCGTTTTAAAATGCTCTGCTTTCAAATTATTACGGGTGATCTCCACTATTTTCATTGAGCTCTGACCAACTAAATACAACCACCTGAGGATATCAACTTCCAAAATACGATCAGGGTCAAGTGTGATTTGACTGATGCTTCCCTCTTTTTTAATTTTCAATTCAGGCCTATCCTCATCATGACCAACACCAACTAAGGTTTCCGGAACCTCGGTCAGTCTTGCGAGTTTACGGAGACTTTCATGAACCATAAGCGGATGATCCCAACCCCGAATTAGCTTCACTATGGTCTGAATCAGTTGGTTTTTCTTTGATGGTGAGTGAAGATCAAGATCCTTAGAGAGATGATCCAGTAGGAAGGTCAAGTAATCTTCTGCCTGATCCAATAAGGTGATAAAGTACTTAGGACCATATTCTCTTAAAACCGTGTCTGGATCGCACCCCTCTGGTATAGCAAGCACATTGACTTCGAGCCCCTCTTTTTGAAAGAGATCACCCACCTTCATCGTCGCTTCACGTCCTGCGATATCACCATCAAAGGCAATATAGACATGATTCACCCCTAGTTTAATGAGCTCCAAAACATGAGCACTGCCAAAGGCGGACCCCTGTCCAGCTACCGTAAAATTAAACCCCGATTGAATCAACATCAAAGCATCGATTTGTCCTTCAACTACAATAGCTTTTTTTTCTTTTGCAATCCGTTTGCGACAGTAGTTCAGCCCAAATAAAACCTTAGATTTCTTGAAGAGTAGTGTTTCAGGCGTATTGATATATTTCGGGCCAAAGGTATCTGCATGCAGCTTCCTCCCTGAAAACCCAATTACATGACCAAGAGGATCCCGAATCGGAAACATGATCCTATTGGAAAAAAAAGGGCGCATCTCCCCTTTTTGAGTGTTCTTAAGGAGCCCTGCCTTCTCCAGGGACAGTGCATCATATTTCAAACCCTTCACAGCTTTGTAAAAGTGATTGCTCGTCTTAGAGGCAAATCCGATCTGAAAGAGCTCAATGAATTCTAAATCAATTCCCCGATTGTATAAGTATTTTAGAGCTTGATGTCCTTCATCAGAATAAAGAAGAAGAAAATGAAAAAACTTGGAAACATGTGTTAAAATCTCTTTAAGATGACTCTTTTTTGGGCCCCTATCCTCTGGATTTCCATCAACTTCCTCTAAGGGCACATGAAACCGATCCGCTAAGCTCTCCACAGCTTCCACGAAGCTCATTTTAAGGTAACTCATCAAAAATGCGATGGCATCCCCATGAGCTCCACACCCAAAACAGTGGTAGTGAGAGTCGGTGCGTTGAACAACAAACGAAGGAGTCTTTTCCTCGTGAAATGGACACAGAGCTTTATATGTAGCTCCAGCAGGGCGAAGTTGAAGGTAAGAAGAAAGAACCTCAATCAGATCGATTTTTTCTCTTAATGTTTCTAAGTTTTCTTTTTTGAATACACCCATATTCCCAGTATTATACCTCAGATGAACTTGAGATACAATCTCTCTTGAATGAGTATATTTTTTTCTCTTTATTAAAACTTAAAAATACGCTACTATTGCCGATGTCCGACTACGCTTTTTTCTAGGCAGAGCACATGGATAATAAAACGAAATTTCATAAAAAAATCTATAGAAAGTTAGATACTTCATCTATACTAGGTGCTATCAAGCCTGACCCTCCCCATTCAACGCAATCTGGTACCTCCCAGAAAAAAATCATCCCCACTCATGCAATCAGTGGTCTCCGAGAAGAATTCAAAAAGACATTCTTGCCCTTGCTCATCGATATCTTTGAACTCAGGCAGATGATCGAGAATCACAAAATGCAACGAGAAATGCCACTACTTCCCATGGAAAAACTCTCTAAATCTCCTCAGGAAATTTTAGACAGACTTGAAAAGCTCCAAAAAGAAATTGAAGAGTCTCAAAGATGGTGTGATGGCGTCATATTACAGATTTCAAAAGGAATTGAAAACGCAAAAGAAACCCTCGAAATTTTTAATCAAACTCAACCCATCGAGAAGAAAAAACCATCCCTACGAAAAAATGTATTTAAGTTGAAAAAAGAATGACACAACAAACATCTCCCATGATGGCACAATGGCATGCCTGTAAAAAAAAAGCAGAAAATGCGCTTGTATTCTTCCGACTCGGCGACTTTTATGAAGCCTTTCACAACGATGCAAAAATCTTTGCAAAAGAACTCAACTTAACGCTCACAAAGAGGCATGGGATCCCCATGTGTGGCGTTCCTGCACACACTTGCGAAAGCTACATTGAGAAAATGGTAGCCAAAGGACACATGGTTGCGATTGCAGAACAGGTAGAAAATGCCAAACAAACCAAAGGGCTTGTCAAACGAGAGGTTGTTAGAATCATCTCCCCTGGAACTATTCAAAATGCGGGTTATCTCAACGAGAAATCCAATAACTACTTTGCTAGTCTTACCCATATTAATTCCATTTATTCAGCCTCTTTTCTCGATATATCCACGGGAGATTTCTCAACAATAGAAGTGGAATCTAAATCTGAGCTTCTCGATGAACTCAGTTTAAAAAGACCAACTGAAATCCTCATTTCCAATAAGGATTTTAAAAAAATTTCCCACTGCATTGACGTCCTTAAAACACAATTTCAATTCCGCCTTAATATCAAAGAAAACTGGGTATTTGATCATCAAAATGCGCATGATTTCCTCATCAAACATTTTAAAGTGCATAATCTCGATGGGTTTGGGCTAAAAGGGATGACAGCCAGTATTATAGCGTCTGGAGCACTTCTTTCCTATATCAACGAAGAGCTCAGCCAATCAATCAAGCATATTGAGCGAATTACGCCTGAACATCCCTCATCTTACATGGCACTTGATCGGATTACACAAAAGAATCTCGAACTCATTGAACCCCTCCACACTACTACTAATAATCACACCTTATTGCACCTGCTCGATAAAACGTTCACACCCATGGGGGCCAGACTCCTTAAAAAATGGGTTATACATCCTCTGATCTCGCCTGAAAAGATTCAATCGAGGCAACAAGTAATCGAAGAACTCCTCAAAGAATCAACCCTCACGCAAGAATTGATTCCCCACCTGCAACTCATGCGTGATCTAGAACGGCTCATCACGATCATTTCTAGCGGATATACAACGCCTCGTGATCTCACAGCTCTTCGATTTTCCCTCGAACAGGTTCAACCCATCAAAAATCTTATGCAAAAACTCCACTCCCCCTACATTTCACTCCTCATTTCTAAATGTACCGATGTGACGGTGATCATTGAGCGGATTCAAACAGCAATTGTCGATGAGCCTCCTGTAAAAATTACAGAAGGAGGCGTCTTTCGGGAAGGCTACAGCACTGAACTTGATGAGCTACGAGATTTAAAAAGAAATAGTCAAGCCTGGATTGCTAATTATCAAATATCGATCAAAAAAACGACTGGGATTAAAAACCTCAAGGTGAGTTATAATAAAGTCTTTGGGTATTACATTGAAGTCAGCAAAGGACAAGCAAGTCTTATGCCAAAAACCTTTCAACGCAGACAAACCCTCGTAAATGCTGAGCGATTTATCTCTCCAGAACTCCAAGAATATGAAGACAAAACCCTGAATGCACAAGAGCGCATCGGTATCCTTGAACATACACTCTATCAAGAAATCCGGCAAGAAACAGCCTCCTATACACATCAGATTCATCAGATTGCGAAAGCGATCGCGCATTTAGACTCCCTTCTTAGCTTAAGTCTCGTGGCAAATATTCATCAGTACGTCAAACCAATCATTGACGATTCAGATCATTTAGAAATCAAAGACGGAAGACATCCTGTCATCGATGCAACGATGCGCGACGAATCATTCATCCCTAATAATGTACTATTTGACCAAGACCGCCTTCTTCTCATTACTGGACCCAATATGGCCGGTAAATCTACCTATGTTCGGCAAGTAGCGCTCATCACAATCATGGCACAGATTGGATCTTTTGTCCCAGCTAGCAAAGCACGCATCGGAATCATTGATAAAGTTTTTTCTAGAATCGGAGCTAGCGACGATATCTCACGAGGACAATCGACCTTTATGATGGAAATGACAGAAACCGCAAATATCTTAAACAACCACACTCCAAAATCTCTCATCATCCTCGATGAAATTGGGCGAGGCACCAGCACCTATGATGGAATCTCCATAGCTTGGTCCGTTGCTGAATTTCTCTTGAAACCCAGAGCAAAGGCACCAAAAACTCTTTTTGCTACTCATTATTTCGAACTTACTGAACTGGAAAATGAGATTGAGGGTGCTGCAAACTTTAATGTCGCCGTTAAGGAATCTAAAGATACGATCGTTTTTCTCCGTAAAATTGTACGCGGGGGAACCGATAAGAGTTATGGGATTCATGTAGCTCGGCTTGCTGGCTTGCCACAAGCTGTAATCAAACGATCACTTGAGATCCTGCAAGTCCTTGAAAAACACTCGATGCACGAACAATCCCCACTTCAACAATCCAGTCATCAAATGTCTTTTCTACCTTTGCAAGTAGAAGATCCTCTTCAAAGTAAGCTCAAAGAAATCGATCCGAACACCCTCTCCCCGATAGAAGCTCTGCAAAAACTCGTTGAATGGAAAAAGGAGCTGACTTGAACCTCTAGCTTCTATCAAACGAAAGATTTCTGCATAGAAGCATTTCTTTTAATGTTTATGCTCCTATTAAGTAATAGGTAATATGTCTATCAACGAATGACCAAGAGTGTGAAACTAGCATTTTAATTTTCATAAGGATCGATCTGGTGTACACACCTCTCAATAGCATTGATTCCAAAATCTTTTCCAGATTCATACTACAAATGCATTGAGAAACTTTTTTGATTTCTCAAGTTTGGCCCTCTTAGCGGAACCTTTGTTCTCATCATCCTCTTTCTTTGTTGCATTTACACCCATAATTTCCTTAAATTTAATTCTTGGAAACCAGTGCCTGCACATGGAAATAAACAAAAATCAGATATTCAATCATTCTATTGAGGATATATCGGGCTTGTCTAATAAGGAATATCAGAGATGAATTTGGGTGATCTCTAAAGAAGAAACATGCAACGGTATAAATGATACCATTTGCGATTTTTTTTTGATAAGGCTACATTCTATAAAAATAGAAAGCTCTCGAAATGACTGCAATTAATATAAATCTCCGGTGAAATTCATCTGGTAGTTCATCAATACATATTTAATATTTACCCCAAACAAAACCCACAAAAACTCTTATAAAAATTCCTGAATAGTCAGAAATGTTCGGAGTGTATAATTCCATTAAATAAATTCGCAGCATGCAAAATTTAGAAAGAATTCCCCAAGGGCCCGGAGTCTACCTAATGAAAAACAGTGTAGGTAGAGTACTCTATGTTGGTAAATCAAAAAATCTTCGTACCCGGATCAAACAGTACTTTGTAAAAAATCATGATGGTCGTTTCATGGTCCCTTATCTAACATCTCAGATTGTAAAGGTTGATACAATCCTCACTCTTTCTGAAAAAGAAGCACTCCTCCTTGAAAACACCTTGATTAAAAAGCACCAGCCTAAATACAACGTTCTCCTTAAAGACGATAAAACCTTCATTAGCCTGATGATCAATCATCAACATGAATGGCCCATGATCCGAGTAATACGGGTTCAAGGAAGACCTAAAGGCAAAGCTCTCTACTTTGGCCCTTACACCAATGCCTACGCGGCCAAGCAAACATTAGAGCTCATGTCCCTCATCTTCCCTCTCAGGCAATGCAGTGACCGGGAACTGAAATCAAGATCCCGCCCTTGCCTTCTCTACGACATCAAAAAATGCTGCGCGCCATGCGTAAATAAATGCAGCAAAACCATCTATAACAATCATGTGCAAAATGCAATCAAATTCCTCAAAGGACAAGATCAAGACATCGTTAAAACGCTTAAAAAGGAGATGAAAAAAGCCTCTGATAACCTCGAGTTTGAACGAGCTGGTAGTCTTCTTACGACCATCAATCAAATCAAACAAGTGACAGGGACTCGTAAAGGGATCGTGTATTCCAAAACAAAGAATTGCGATGTACTCCATCTCTATAGATCGGGAGATGAGGTTCTGATAATGCAACTCTTCTTCCGAGAAGGAATCTTAATCGGGGCCGACCACATCACCCTTCAACAGATTGCAGGAACCAATGAAGAAATCTTTGAAACCTTCATTTTACAGCACTACCAATTTCCAGAAAAAACACCTCAGGAATTGCTTCTTCCTATTAAGATAAAACGAAAGGATGAACTCTCAGAAATTCTCTATGACAAACTCCATAAAAAGGTCGTTCTTCTCTCTCCAAAAAAAGGAGAAAAACACAGACTAATCAAGATGGCTGAGAAAAACGCACAAAATCTATTTGAACAAGAAAAAGAGAAGAAATCTCTCATTGAAAGTACCTTACTAGACTTACAGGATGTCCTACATTTAACAAGATGCCCGATCCGGATTGAGTGTTTTGATACATCGAGTATTTCAGGGTCTAATCTCGTTGCATCCATGGTCACATATATCGATGGAAAAAGAGATCCGAAACTTACCCGTTATTTCATTATTCGGAACATTGATACAAGGGATGATTATGGAGCCATCAGAGAAGTGCTTACAAGGCACTATACAAAAGCCAAGGCAAAAGACGACCTACCAGACTGTACCATCATCGATGGGGGGAAAGGGCAGCTCGGTGTGGCGATAGACGTTTTTAAAGTGCTTAATATCACCTCAGTTGATCTCATAAGCCTCGTAAAAGAAAACGGGAGGCACGATAAAGGACTAACCAAAGAGCGAGTATATATCCCTCATAAAAAAGAAGCCATCTCCCTTCCTACCTACAGCGCAGCACTTCATTTTCTCCAACGCGTCAGAGATGATACCCATCAAAGCTGCATAAGATTTCACAGGAAACAGCGTAAGCAACGGCTCATCAAAAGCTCCTTATCATCCATACCCGGGATTGGACCAATCAAACAAAAGCGACTACTCACTCATTTTAAATCGGTTAAACGAATTTCAGAAGCCAATGAGCAAGCTCTGCTCGAAGTAAAAGGGATGACGATCCGAGATGTGGAAGCACTCCTTAGTGCCCAACAAAAGTTAAAGTAAGCCCCCCAATACCGTCCAGATCCCCCCATCATACTTTCACCAACAAGCACTTAAGTAGCACTCATTTCGATTTTAAGATATCTCTTACGATGAAAGAAAGAAAAAGTTTACAATAGACAAGTCTATCTTGTCATCAGAGAAACATTTTAATTGATATTCACTTTAATCTTGAACCTGAGCATACTTATTGCACTGAAAATTACCCTTTGGATTCAAAAAATCTCTTACTAGTATTCATTTAAAATATCGGCTCTTTATTGCTCTGACACACAGCGTATTAGCAATCTCTATCCTATTTATATTTAAATATTTACACTATTCGTTCATCATATCAATTTTTTAAACTACGAAGCCTTAAATTATAGATCAATCTTTCAGAAGTTTAAGGACACACTGATAAACCTTGCTAGAAATCTGAAAAACATCGAAAATTAAGCTTAGTACACTACAGGAGAGGAAGGTCAGAATGAGTCAAGATACACTAATATTTTTATTATTTTTATCATGGATATTACTAGGCTCTCTATGCTCTCGAATCGCAAGACAGAAGAACCGACACCCAGGTTGGTGGTTTGTAATCGGATTTGTCTTAGGGATTTTTGGGATCATCCTCCTTTATATCCTCCCCGAGAAAAAGCTCAGCTATGCAAAACCTATCCCTAAGTCCCCAAATCAAGATAAACAAACTCTACCAACTCAATGCTCCTCTGCAATTACCCCCCCCTCCAACGACCCAGAAATGAGCAAATACTGGTATTATCTAGATAAAGACAGGCTACAGAAAGGCCCGATTAGTTTTGATGCATTGCATCGAAAATACCAGGGAAATGATCTGTCCGATACAACTTATGTGTGGTCTGAAGATATGATTGATTGGAAAAGAATAAATGAGCTGCCTGAGAAATTCAAGCAGCTATCGAATAATTAGATCTGTGTTTACCAGCTAGCTTTGAAAACCCCAGGGATCATTCCGCTATTTGCTAACTCTCTGAAACACAGTCTTGAGAGCTGAAACTTTCTCAAATACCCTCTTGAACGCCCAGTCAGTCGGCAGCGATTTCTTAGACGGACCTTGGATGAGTTCTTTTTCATACTGTTCAGTTTATTTTGAGCTTGCAGTCTTTCTTCTTCATCCACTGTTAAACTACACACAATCTTTTTCAGCGCTTCTCTTTTTTCAAAATTGAGATCCACCAGCTTCTGTCTTTTCTTTTGCTTTTCAATCGATGCTTTTCTAGCCATAATTTCTACCTTTTTCTCCCAGGACCTTTCTGCCTTTGCTTGCGATTAGGATTATGTTTATTAATCACATAAATGCGCCCACGGCGCCTTACCATTTTATCCCCTTTAGAGGGGTCTGCTTTCACTGAAGCCTTAACCTTCATTTCAAACCATCCTAAATTCTTAATTTTAAGCGTAATCTTAGCCAATTCAGGAGTTCTTGACAAGCTTGATTATTCTTGAAGATATTCCCCATATCGATTAATGTCTTGGGTTATTATTCCAAATAAAGGATTTAGAATGAAACGAACCTATCAACCAAGTAAGAAAGGACGTAAATCTACCCATGGATTCCGTTCTAGAATGAATACTGTAGGGGGAAGAAAAATCATCCGCCGTCAACGTAAAAAAGGCCGCAAAAGCATCGGTGTTTAAGTTTCCCAAAGCTTTGAGACTTTTAAAATCCTTTGAATTTAGAAGAGTTTCGCAAACCAAAAATCGTTATTTTGGTAAAAAGCTTGTAATTTACTATCGTTTTGCAAAAACGCCAAGAATCGGACTAACCGTAACGAGACGATTTGGGAATGCTGTGAAAAGAAATTTTTTTAAACGAACTGTCAGAGAAGCCTATCGAAATCTTATTTCCTCAAATCCTTTCCCCATCGAAATCAACATTAAACCGCAAAATAATCTTCAAGAGATTAATAGTGAAGAGTTTACGAACGATTTAAAGTCTTTTTTTGACTATGCAACTCAACGAACAACAGCAACAAGCCGTCCTCACTACACAGGGTAAGGTACTCATTCTAGCCGGTGCAGGTAGTGGAAAAACTCGAGTCATTATTGCTCGGATCGTCTATTTGATCAAAAATATAAATGTATCTCCTTCTAATATTTTAGGACTTACCTTCACAAATAAAGCTGCTCGAGAGATGCGACACCGGATCGCTCAAAGCCTCGATGCAACCCTTGCTAAAGAAGTTACCCTGTCCACATTTCACAGCTTCTGCATGAAAATACTCCGCACCCATATTGAAAAGCTCGGATATACAAAAAATTTTAGCCTCTATGACAAAAAGGATATGCGCAGGCTCCTCAGTCAAATTGCCCATGATGAATGGCAAAGCGAAGATGAGATGCCTTCTCTCGAATCGGCGTTTCAAGAAATTACCAATGTGAAATGTCGCGGAGGAACAAAAAGCGATCTAGCCCATGATAAATTCTCTCAAATGCTCTACTCTCAAATGAACCAATCGCTACGCGCTTATAATGCCGTTGATTTCGACAGTTTAATCTCTCTCACTATCACACTCTTTGAAAAAGACCCAGAGACCTTAGCCATCTTTCAGAAACATTATCAGTACATCATGATCGATGAATATCAAGATACCAACCCTTTGCAATATCGACTAGCAGAACTTCTTTCTCAAAAGCATCATAACCTCTGTGTTGTTGGGGATGATGATCAATCGATTTATTCCTGGCGCGGGGCAGAAATCAAACACATTCTAGATTTTGAGGCAGACACCACAATTAAACTCGAAGAGAACTACCGCTCCACCTCGCCCATCTTAAATGGTGCAAATAGAGTGATTCAACACAATTCTAACAGGCATCCAAAAACGCTCCGTAGTAACAAGCCCTATGGGGATAAGATCCATGTTTTCCATGCTCCAACCGAGCAAGATGAAGCTCAAGCGGTTGTTGACAGAATCTTAGATCTGAAACTTAACCAAAAACTCAAATGGAAAGATATTGCAATCATCTACCGCTCTAATATCCTATCACCTCCCTTTGAACGGCTGCTGATGCAAACTCCATGGAAAAAAAAGGGGGAGTGGATACGGGGAATCCCCTATCAGGTCTTTGGCGGTACCGAGTTTTTTGTACGCAGCGAAGTGAAAGATCTCATGGCCTACCTCCGAGTGATTGCCAACCCATACGATCAAGAAGCAATTCTTCGAGTCATTAATTACCCTCGCCGAGGCATCTCTGATAACACGCTCGATATCATCACTCAAATAAACAGAAAAGAAAACCGTCCTCTCTATCATGTGTTAAAAGATATCGCAGATCAAAATCCAAAATACGATGGTGTGATCACTGCGCGTGGACTCAATGGGATCAGGAAGTTTTTACATGTCTTCAACCAATCACAACTAGTTTTTGATCAAAAACCGCTTCATCGCAGTTTAGAATGGCTGATTGAAGAAATCGACTATAAACAGGTTATCTGCAACGAAGTAAAAGTGGAGACAACCCGTGAGTACAAACTTGAAAATGTACAGGAATGTATCCAAGCTCTCAAGCACTATGAAACAGATGTAACAAACCCATCACTTCAAGATTTTTTAACTCATTCAGCACTCGACCAGAGTCAAATGAGACAGGAAAAAGTGTACGATGATAAAATTACCCTTCTGACGTTTCATAGCGCAAAAGGACTCGAGTTTCCCGCTTGTTTTCTCGTAGGGCTAGAGGATCATATTATTCCCCACGAAAAATGTCCCACACGTGAAGGGATCGAAGAAGAGCGGCGACTAATGTATGTGGGAATGACACGAGCGAAAAACCACCTTTTTCTCAGTATGGCACAACAAAGAAGTCGCAGAGGAAAAAGAACAAGTTCAAATCCCTCTCGCTTTCTTTATGAGATTCCCAAAGAAGTTATGGAAGTAACTACGTGGAAACAATTTTGAATGCATGGTTACAAAACCAGCGCCTTAGAGAGGCCACAGGGCTCCTTAAATATTTCTGCCTACATAAAAATCAATGAGCAGGTAAACAACCTAATTTTGGCAGCAAGGTGAAACGGAAGAGAACTATAAAGGTTCTTTTCATCTTACGATTATTGTGTTAACCTGGATGAGCTTTAATTTACCTGTATTCAAAAATGTTGGATTTTCCGCCTACTATAGTTTTAAGACATCGTAAGGAAAATTTGAAAAAATGTAGTTTGCGAGGGCTTGAAGCAAGAACTGATATGCAGTTTCTTACTTATCCCTGCACGAACTATCCCGACCTATCGAACTATGTAAGCCTTTACTTGAATGCGGAGCCACTTACCCTTGGAGATGCAGATCAAGGGTTGTTCCTTATTGATGGAACTTGGAAATACTCAGAAGTTATATCAAGACAAGTTCCCTCTTGTAAAACACGCAGCCTTCCGAAGGGGATTCGCACAGCATATCCTCGCAAGCAAACCGGTTGCATCGACCCCCAGAGAGGTCTAGCCTCCGTTGAGGCACTCTATATTGCTTACAGGATTATGGGGAGAGATCCATCAGGTATCTTAGATCATTATTATTGGAAACAAGCGTTCTATCAAAATAACACTTTACCTTCATAACAGGGATTCCAATATTTAGCATAGGTATGACTCCGATTACGTGAATATAAATTCACTAATTCCCTCTACAATAAGTTCAAAAATAACAAACAAAAACAACAGAGATAACATTACCTTTCCACCAAATAGTTGCTGGTTCACCGTCGGGTAGTTTTTCTTATAGCGCCCGACCCAGACCATGAGCGTTGGAAATATACCTAAAAGGAGCCCACAACCAACTCCCCCTGCATACCCAAGTGCTGATAGAAAGATATTCGGATTTACAATAGCAATAATAACCGGAGGAATGTAAATAATGGCACACAGAAAAATCTTCTTCCATCCCACTTTCTGCACCTGCAGACCATCCGCTAAGAAATCCATCAGCCCAAGCGTTACACCAAGAAACGACGTCGTAAGCGCAAACGAGCCAAAAAATTGTCCAATGCTGTAGATATAAGAATCGGAAAGAACATAGCGAAGTGACTCTACAGCTATTTCGCCATTTGCTTTTGCAGCAATTAAACCATGCTCTCCTTCTGGGGATACAATGCCCAAGATCAAAAATTCCCATATGGTGTAAGCTACAAAAGGGATCGCCGTTCCTACAAAAATCGCGATCCGTACCATCTTTGGATTACGACCCAAATAAGTATTCAAACTAGGAATAATCCCCTGATAACTAAACGAAGTGAATATGACCGGTAGTGCCAAAATAGCGGGCCCCCAATGGGTCCGTTGGAGTAATTCAAACTCAACATATTTCACCCCAAGAATCACAAATGCCACATAGGATATAACCAGACCTATCATCAGGATAAAATTGACTCTGTCCACCATGCGCGTCCCGAAATAGACAACAGCTCCAAAAACCATCGTAAAAAGAATAATTCCCAGCCACTGCGGAAACGCTGCATTAAAGAGATTCGTTACAAAACTGCCGCCACCTGCAACATAAGCAATCGTCAAAAAGTAGAAGAGGAAGAGATAGAGGATCCAAGCCCCAGCTTTGCCAAAAGGCCCAAGTAGATACTTTGCCATTGATACGATATTGGCGTCTTGTGGCATCCAATAACAGATTTCTAATAAAAGGAGGCCAGTTGCCGTACTAAACAGGTAGCAAATCAGATAAATCACACAAGCGGGGAGAAACCCTCCATAACCCGTTACCACTGGCAATGCAAGCATCCCAGCTCCAATCGACGTACCTCCTACGAGAAGGGCTCCTCCGATTACCTTTGATATAGATATAGATCGCTCCATAAAAACCTTAAAATCACATAAAATATAGAGGATATCTCAAAGTCTATTTATTGACACCTAATACCCTTCCTAAGCTTTTTTTTAACAAAGTAGTTCCATTTATACATTAACTATACAACAGTTCAATGAATACTCTAATTACCTCTATTATTTCGAGTCATACGAGGCTTCATTCCCCACACTGGGCTTTTGATCCCAAAGCGTATTTTCCACACTACACCCCTCTTCTGACTCAGCATTTGGCTCCAAAAAGAAAAGATGCTTTTCTACGTTCTGTAAAAAATCAAGGACGTAGGCATACGCGAGCTAGTTGTACGCTCCACTCAAAATCAGGATAATCTCTGACCTAGTCTCTTGATCCATTTGTCGAAACAGAGGAGGTGTATTCACAGTCTGAGTAGAATGAAGATGAGTCCACAACAAACGATGATGTTCAAAGCAATCTCAAGATATGGCCAAATAGTTCTCTGGAATATTCCCTCAAATCCTCTAAAGCACTAGATTTATCTAACAATAATGTTCCAAAAGCTTATTATATACTTCCTAGGTCGTAACTCTGCTCTGCCTCTGGAATCCTCTTTAACTTTCTCATAACTAACAGTATGCGCTCAATCATCCTCTAATTTATTCTATAGCTGTGGGAATTCCAGCATTCCTAACTTGATATACCATGTACAAACAACATTGATATATATTGAACCCAATCCCCTAATCTCATAGTAATTAAAATACTCATTTCTCTATAATGTCGTTTTGACTACTTTAAACACTTAATTACTTCTATAACGTGGACCCAACAACCTATCACTTAACAGACCATAAAATCGATGTCAGTAGGATTGACCAGCACGCACTCTACATCCTAGAGAATCTCCAGGCTAAAGGGCACAAAGCCTATCTTGTTGGCGGAAGTGTACGCGATCTCTTGCTCAATCAAAAACCTAAAGATTTTGACATCTCCACTTCTGCTAAACCGGAAGAAATCAAAGCCATTTTTCCCAACTGTTTTTTGATAGGAAAGCGCTTTCGTTTAGCGCATATTCGATTTGGTCGTAAGATCATTGAAGTATCAACATTCAGAACGGGTGATATTGAGTCAGAAAAGCTCATTACTCACGATAATGTTTGGGGAAATGAGGAAGAAGATGTTCTAAGACGCGATTTTACAATCAACGGACTCTTCTATGACAGTAAGACCCAGACGATCATTGATTACGTCGAAGGCTACCCTGACATCAAGAAGAAGTTCTTAAGAGCTATTGGACCACCCTTCGTTCGGTTTAAACAAGACCCTGTTCGGATGATTCGTATGCTCAAATTTCAAGCCCGCTTCGGATGTGCAGTTGAAAGAGGAATGCAACATGCCCTTCAAGATTGTAAAGGAGAAATCACTAAAAGCTCCCAGGCGCGCATTTTAGAAGAGCTGCTACGAATATTAGAGCAGAGTTTTGCTAAACCCTTCTTCAAACTAATGGCAGACCATGGCCTCCTCCAATTACTGTTACCAAAACTCGGGGAATTTTTAAAAACAGAAGAAGGTCAAAAGGTCTATATGTACTTAGAAGAAATCGATATAATGAACCAGGAACACTTAGAATACCCTGTGGATCGGTCTGTACTTCTATCCTGCTGTATCTTTCCACTCCTGGAAAAGCATATTCAAACCCATTACATTGACCGAAAGAACCCTGTCCATTTAGGAGAGGTTCAAAGTGCAGCCTCACATATGATTAGCACAGTATTTCATCCTTTCTTCCATCTACCGAGAAGAATTCAAAGGAAAATGATTGATCTTCTTACCTCGCAATATCGGATGACTCCCATTAACCACCAAAGAAATAGAACCATTCGAGTTCCTAAGATTCCTGACTTCTATTGGGCTATTCAGTTCCTCGAAATCAGAGCGCGCATTGACCCCTCTCTACAAAAAATTCAACAACAATGGCAAGAAGCGTACAAAACATATGGAACACCTCCAGAATTGGGACCAGCAAAGAAAAAACACCGTAGAAGAAAACGGCGACGCACATGAGATCCCTCGGAAATCACATCAAATATTTAGGTCCAGATACCCAAGAAGGACCGCTTCCAGCGGTGTTCTATTTTGCACTCTCCGCTGAAGATAGTCTTCAACTCGATCCATTTAATCAATTTGTCACATTTCTTCACAATTACCCCCTACGCATCTTTTCAATCACACTCCCCGGACATGAAAAAACTCTTTCCAAAGAAAATGCTATTAAATACTGGATCAAACATATGAAGGAGGATCCATTCTTTCTCATAAAGTTTTTTGATGAAACGGCCCGATCTATGACCGAGCTCAAAAATAAGGTCATCCTACCTGAGCAATGTGCAGTAGCAGGTCTTTCGCGTGGTGCTTTTGCCGCAATGCATATTGCGGCAAGACTTCCCTGGATACAAACCATTTTAGGATTTGCGCCAATGACAAAACTCACAGACTTTAGTACACTAGATATTGAACATATCGCCCCGAAAATCGCGAACAGAAACATTCGTCTATATATCGGAAGTCGAGACACACGCGTGGGAACTGAAACCTGCTTTAATCTCATTATTAAACTCTCCAATGAAGCTCATGACCAAAGAATCAGAAACTCTTCCATTGACCTGATCATAGGCCCCTCCATCGGTTATCAAGGGCACGGAACCTCGAGAGTGATTTTCAAGAAAGGAGCAGACTGGATCAGAAATCAGATCTTAGTGTAAGATTCCTATCATGAATATTTCGCCCGATCTTTTTATCTTTGCAGGAGAACACAGCGGAGATCTTTATGGAGAAATGCTGATACAAACTCTGCATAAAATCAATCCCCATCTTGTCATCACCGGTGTTGGCGGTCCTAAAATGCGAAAAACAGGAATGGAATGCCTTATTCCAATGGAGAAATTCCAAATCATGGGGTTTTCCGATATCATAGCAGCCCTTCCTCGGATCTTTTATCTCTTTCATACAATCAAAAAGCTCATCAAAAAGAAGAAACCCAAAGCAATATTGTTCATCGATTATGCTGAATTCAATTTGAAAATGGCAAGATCCCTCAAAAAAGATAATATTGCGATTAAAATGATCCACTTTATATGTCCAAGTGTTTGGGCGTGGCGTAAGCATCGGATCTATTCCATGGAGAAAACACTCGACCTACTACTGGCAATTCTTCCCTTTGAAAAAGAGGTTTTTAAGGCAACATCTCTCAATGTCAAATATGTAGGGCATCCACTTACACACAAAATAGCAAATTATCAATACAATAAGACGTGGAATGACACTTTTCCAAACTTTAAAGGAAAAAAACTTCTCTCGATCTTTCCAGGTAGCAGAGTTAAAGAGCTAAAAAGAAATTTCCGATCTCAACTCAATGTGGCAAAAAAGATCGCCAAAGAAGAAAAGAACTGCCTGATTGCCATCTCGTGCTCAACTCCTAAATTTTCCCCTATTATCCATCAATTTCTGATGGAGCAGTCCCTGAATAATAACCCCAATGTCTTCATTGTCAAAGCGCAGCACAGTTATGAGCTGATGAAAGCAACTGATCTCGCAATTGCCACATCAGGCACTGTCACTTTAGAGCTAGCTCTCCATCACACCCCCACTGTCGTCACCTTTGCCGTAAACAAGATCGACTCTTTTATTTTTAAAAAGATCTTCCACGTGAATCTCCCCTTTTATTCTCTTGTTAATATCATAGGAAATCGATCTATCTATCCTGAGCTATATGGCGCTGATTTCACTGAGAAAAATCTCTACTTCGAATTAAAAAAATATCTTCATGATCCTAGAAAAAAAGAGGAATGCATCAAAAGTTGTATAAACATCGAAACCCTCATCGGCAAAAAAGATGCCATACAAACAGCCACCGAAAAAATCCTCGAGTTGATTTAAAAGCTCTATTGCTATAGAATTACGCCCAAAGATAATGGTTTCATGAAGCAACAGTTTAAAATTTATATTGATCGTCTGATCGATGATCAAGAGTTGACCATAGAAGAGTCTATCCCTTCGGACTTCATTGATATCAACGAAAAAGAGATCAAATTTGTGGGAGAGGCTTCTCTTCATGGAAAGGCCTATTTAGCAGGTACCTATCTAATCTTGCAACTGCGTATCAAAACTCATGTTTTAATACCTTGCTCAATCTGTAATCGACCTGTGCACACAAAGATACTTTTGACAAATTTTTATCACACTGAATCACGGGATAAAATTAGAAACGACACATACGACTGCACCCCAAAACTGCGAGAAGCCATCCTCCTAGAACTCCCTTCATTCACAGAATGTGATGGTCATAATTGCCCGAATAGGAACGAATTAGACAAATATTTAGCAAAAGATACTATAGGTAGAACCATAGAACAATCCACACAACATCCTTTTGCTAATTTAGACAAACAGATGAACTCATAGGAGAAGATTAATGGCAGTCCCACGTAATCGTCATTCTAATGCACGAAAAAATACAAGACGTGCTCATGATGCGAAAAAGCCCACTCAACTTTCAATATGCTCTAATTGCCAAAAAGCTAGACTGCCACATAGAATCTGCACATTCTGCGGATTTTATTCAGGCCGGTCAATGATCAATGAAGAGAAACAGTAGTCATCCTTCAATAGGTCTTGATCTCATGGGAGGTGAACACAAACCTGAGGTTTTCTTCGATACGATTTCGCATTTGGAAACCGAGTTGGACTCTCCCATTCGTCTTTTTGTTTTTTGTAATCATGCAATGGTTCAAAAAATTGAGGCTTATAAAACAGAACATTCTTCATTCGGAGGCCTCATTGAGCTCATGAGTGTTAAAATCTCCGAAGTCATTCACATGGAAGATGACCCTCTTGTTGCAATCAGGCAAAAAAGAGAATCATCGATTGGCGTCGGGATGCGCATGCTTCAACGGAAAGAACTCGATGCATTTCTCTCAACAGGAAACACAGGAGCCCTTCTTGCTAGTGCTAAGCTCTATCTTCCTTCACTTCCAAATATCACAAGACCAGCGTTACTCGCATTATTCCCAACCAGGAAAGGTCCCGTAGCAATCCTCGACGTCGGAGCGAACGTCACTTGTAAAACAGAACACCTCATTCAATTTGCCATGATGGGTATCGCCTATCAAAAAATCCGAGGGATTAAAAACCCCACAGTTGGGATTCTCAATATTGGATCTGAAGAAAAAAAAGGGCGCATCGAACTTCAGGAAACCTACCAATTTCTTCAAAAATATTATAAAGACGCATCCCCTCCTATTTTCAAAGGGAATCTCGAAGGACATGATGTCTTCTCAGGAAAGATTGATGTCCTCATCACCGATGGCTTTACAGGGAACATTTTTCTCAAAACCTCTGAGGGCATGGCCAGGTTTGTTCTTGATAAACTCCAAAAGCAGCAGATAACCCCCCCCTATCCAAAGGATAAGTTTGCTAAGTTAGAAAGCGACCTTAATTATTCAGAATATCTAGGAGCTCTATTTTGCGGCGTTGATGGCATTGCCGTCAAATGTCATTGCTATTCTGATTCTGCAGCTCTGCTAAATGGGATTAGAGGCATTCTAAACATGATTCAAGGGAATTTTATCTCCAAAATGAAGGAACAGTTAAATAAGACTGGCATTCGAACATCCACTCGACTAGAATGAAAACTTGTGATCTACTCACAGGAATTTACAATGAAAGAAGTTTTATTAAACATTGAGTCAAGAGAGACTCGTCTTGCCCTATTGAAATTTGGGAAGCTTTACGATCTCATTATTGAAAGAAAAAGCAACCTCCCTCTGGTTGGAAATGTCTATCGGGGGAAAGTTACAAACATTCTCCATAATATCCAATCAGCGTTCATTAATATCAACGAGGGTGATAACGGCTTTATCCACATCTCCGATATCATAGAAAACACCCAAAAATTCCAAGAAATGTTTGAAATGGATTTTGATTGGGATTGGGATGTTCAGTCGCTTAAATCAACAAATACTCAGGAGAAAGACATCTCCAAATTGATGAAAACCAATGACAGCGTCCTTGTGCAAGTTGTCAAAGAACCGATTGGATCAAAAGGAGCAAGACTTACATCGAATATCAGTATCCCTGGAAGATATCTCGTACTCCTACCCAATACGCCCCACCGAGGTGTATCGCATAAGATTCAAGACTGTGGAGTGAGAGACCGTCTGAAGAAGACCATTAGATCTTTCGAAATGCCTAAAAACATGGGGCTCATCTGTCGGACGGCAAGTATTAATGCCTCAACAGAGTGTCTTATAGAAGAAGCCCATGAACTTCTCAAAACCTGGGAAAGTATTATGGATAATTTCAAGGCTAGCTCTAAACCTGTTTGCCTCTACAGAGAATCTAATCTACTCAAACGCGCTATTCTCATTGCCATGGATAAGAAATTTGATCGCCTACTCATCGATGACTATAAGACCTACCAGACCTGCAAAAATCTTTATCAGAAACTTAAAACCGAGCATCCTCTTAAAATAGAACTCTACAGCGATAAAGTAGCCATGTTTGAGAGGTTTTCAGTTGAGAACGATATTGAAAAGGCTTTGAAAAGAAAGGTTTGGCTTCCAAGTGGTGGACATCTCTTTTTTGATAAGACAGAAGCAATGTACACCATTGATATCAATTCGGGAAGAAGCACTCATCCTAAAACCACCAAAGATGTCGAAGAAGCCTTAGTCCATATCAACATGGAGGCTGCTAATGAGATAGCAAGACAGCTCCGCCTCCGTAATGTCGGTGGGCTCATTATTTGTGATTTCATTGATATGAGATCCCGCAAAAATCAAAGACGTGTTCTTGATTGCTTAAAAGAAGCCATGAACGACGATCATGCTAAATGCACCATCATTGAAATGAGTGAATTTGGACTCCTTGAGATGACCCGACAACGTAGTCGCGAATCCCTTTTCCAGACTCTCTTCACTGAGTGTCCCTATTGCAATGGTCAAGGACTGATTAAAAATAATGAAAGTATTATTATTGACATTCAACGAGCTCTCAAAAAGCTTGTGACACTCAAAAAGCAAGATGGCTTAAAACTTGTATACCACCCTCAATTGGATAAATCTTTGACCAAAAGAGATAAAACCAACTACCTGCAACTTGCAAAGCAATGGGAAACCAAGCTTGAATTTGCTATAGACGATAATCTACACGTAAACGACTTTGAGTTTTACTCAATCAGCACCGGAAACAAAATAGAACTCTAATACATCCTCATGCATTTTACAACAACACTCAAGCAATATACTGATGATGGTATGATCCCAGAAAAATACTCTCAAATTTTTCTAGAGTTTTATAGGAGTTACATCAATGCTATGCAGATGGACAATCGGGATACTCAGAAATATGACCAGTTTTTCGAAATATTTCTAGAACTTGTCAAAAAACAATTCCAAGATCCCTATATCTTTGAGACCTACCATAAGCAGATAAGAGCTCCTTTTGATTACTATCAATTTGGCATCGATTTCCTAAAGCCTTTAATTGATCTAAAGCATTCGACAGTTACGGGCTTAAAAGAGCTCGACCAGATGAGAGAACACTTGAAACAGAAACACAACGTCATTCTTCTTGCGAATCACCAGACCGAAGCTGACCCACAAGCGATCAATATTCTTTTGGAACATACCCATCCTGGATTTGCCAAAGACTGGATTTTTATCGCCGGCAATCGAGTCGTGACAGACCCCCTAGCAGTTCCCTTCAGTATGGGAATCAACCTGCTTTGCATTTTTTCTAAAAAGTACATCGATAACCCCTCTCAAGACAAACTTAGAAAACAGCGCCACAACAAAAAAACGATGGAGCTGCTAAGTGAGCTTTTGAGTGAAGACGGGCATTGTATTTACATTGCACCAAGTGGTGGTCGCGACCGGATCAATGCTCAAGGGGTCGTTGAAGTCGATCATTTTGACCCAAAAAGTATTGCAATGCTGCACCTGATGTCTCGTAAAGCAAAAAACCCTACCCATTTTTATACTCTTGCTCTTTCTACCTACCCTATTCTCCCTCCTCCGAAAACTGTTCAAACAGAATTAGGTGAATTACGTCAAATGGAAAAAGCCTCTATTCACATGGCATTTGGCGAAGAGGCCAATATAAACTCCTTTTCCGAAGGTGATACTAAAGATAAAACCAAGAAGCGTCAGTTCATAGCTGATTTTCTATGGAAGAAGGTGTGTTCCGACTATGCAAAATTCCCCATTTAAAAATGACAAGATCTCATATGGGATCTCCAGGTCTCAAGAAAACCTAGTAGGCCGATGCAGAGAGACACAAATCAGTTACAGCTCATAAAAAGATCTTCTTTTTACCAGGTTATTTTTTTAATTGGGTATATATGGAAGGTTTGTTAGGCTCAATTTGATAGCATAATATTACAGGGAATTTTATGAAGAAGAGTGTTTTTAATATCCTTTTTTTTTCTTGCATTGTTGTATTAATATATTCCAGCGATAGTCAGGACGGATTCGAACCGGTTCCAGAACGAAATTCACTTACCATTCACAATCCTAGTTTAAGATCGCAAGCAAGTGCTAAGATTAGGCTTAACAATGGACTGGAAGTATTTCTCATCTCAGATCCTGAAACCGATCAATCCGCAGCAGCAATCTCTATTGAATCCGGTTCTTGGAATGATCCCGAGCAATATCCAGGGACAGCCCACTTCCTAGAACATATGTTGTTTATGGGAAATAAAGCCTACCCTGTAGAGAGTGAGTTTTTCAAATACGTTTATGATCATGGTGGTATTGTCAATGCTTATACATCAACTGATCGCACGGTTTATATGTTCTCCGTTAATAATGACGCTCTCCCTCCTGCACTAGATCGCTTTTCCCACTTTTTTATTGACCCCCTCTTTCTCCCCTCAGGAATTGGCAGAGAACTTCATGCTGTAGACCAAGAGAATGATAAGAACATCGAAAATGATGGTTGGCGCGGATGGATGATTTTTAAAGAAACGGGTAATCAAAATCATCCCAATGCAAAATTCTCCACAGGAAATGCAAAAACACTAGGAACGGTCCCTCAAGAAGTGCTCAAGAATTGGTTCGAAACCCACTACTCCTCAGACAATGCTCATCTAGTCGTTTACTCCTCACTTCCCATGGATGAACTGATTCAACTCGTCAACCAAGACTTTCTAAAAATTCCTCGAAGACAAACAACCTCACACCTCACACCTATTCCTCTCGTATCAAGTCTTCAGATGGGATCGATCACCTATATCAAACCGATTCAAGATCTTCGCTCACTGTCGCTGACATGGGAACTCCCCCAATCTTTTTCCCACGATAATCTGTCAAAAACTCCTGAACTCCTCGCGTACGTTCTCAATAACAGAAGCCACAATAGTCTCTATCAGAATTTAAAAGAAACAGGACTCGTAGATACCCTTCAAGCAGGAGTACAACGACTTAGCAAAGAAAACCTCCTTTTTGAGATCAATATCAATCTCACTAAGCATGGAATACAATCCATTAACGAAGTGATCTCAAAGTGTTTTGCCACATTCAACGCACTTAAAAATGCGGGAGTGCCCGAATATCTCTTCAATGAAATGCAAACCATGGCAACACTCAATTATGAATACCAATCGAGAGAAAATGCCTTTCAATTTGTTCAAAACCACGCTCACTACCTAATGGATGAAGACTTAGAAACCTATCCTGAAAAAACAATTGTACCATCCGTCTACAGCGTTAAAAAAATGGATCAGCTGTTAGCATTTCTTATACCGAAAAGATGTCTCTTTGCTATCATTGCCCCACCTAAACTCACAGGAGTACAGCCCGATAAGCAAGAAAAATGGTTGGGCGGAGAATATGCGATAAGGGAGATTCCCTCCAGTCAACTGGCTGCTTGGAACACAGCCTCTACTGATGTAATCAGTGCACTTCCACCACACAACCCCTTTATTCCACAAAGCATCCGAATATCTAATAAACTTGCTGAATCTACACATAAAACGCCACATCCTACATTGATCGAAAATAGTCAAATTGGGAAAGGGTATTTCTGGACAGATACACAATACCTCCTGCCTGAAGTCTCCTGGATATTCAGTATCAAATCCCCTCAAGTGAACGGAAAAGCAAAAAATAACGTCCTACTCGATTTACTCATTAAGAGCATTAATACCCAGCTCAATCCGATCACATCTCAGGCGAGCAGAGCTGGACTTTATCCTCAGATATCGCATGGTAATTTAAGATTTACCATCCAAATTAATGGATACAGTGAAAAAGCACCTCAACTCCTTGAAGAGATCTTTCATACGATCAAAACAATAGCTCCTACCAAAGAGCAGTTTCAACTCTATAAAGAATTGTTCTTAAGTAAGTATGAAAATCAAGATCAAAGATCTCTTCCAGTATACCAAGCCATTGAACTCACAACGAATCTTTTAGAAAATGATGCGCCCCTTAGCGCAGATCTTGAATCAGAATTGAGAAGTATTACCTATGAAGAGTTTCTTTCCTTTATAGATAGAGTCTTTCAACAAACCTATCTCGAAGGGATGCTTTCTGGAAATCTTTCAAAAAATGAGGCTAATCAAATCTGGAACTGCTTTAAGGAACACTTTGCTTCTCTCAACTACCCACTCAGCGAACAATACACCAAAGAGGTCCTTGTTCTCCCACAAGACCAAGGACCTTTCATGATCACAGATTACACTCATATGCAAGGGCACGCAGCGATTCTTGTCATTGAAGAAGGTGCCTTTTCTTTTGAAAAATCTGCGGTGCAAGATATTCTAGAGAAAACACTGAAAACGGGATTCTTTGAAACGCTCCGTACAAAACAGCAAACGGCATATATGGCACATGCATGGGCAACTGAGATCGAACATGAACTGATTCAATACTTTGCTGTCCAATCGAGCACCCATCACCCCCAAGAACTTCTTGCAAGATTCGAGCTTTTTCTAGAAGATTTTCTGAAAAATTTTGAAGAGAATCTTTCCAAAGAGCGTTTCGAGAACATGAGAAATATGTCTATTATCACCCTTTCAACGCCCCCTATAAATCTGGAAACTATGACCTCAAGACTTAATTGCTTAGCCTTTACGTATCAGGGAGATTTCAATCGATTTGATCAACTTATTTCAGGCTTACAAGAACTCAGTTACAAGAGATTCCAGATGATTGCAAAAGAGTTTTTATCGAGGCATAATACGAAAAGACTTGCTGTGCTTCTTGAAGGAACTTCTCCCTCAGGCAAAGAGTTCATCTATGAACAAACCACTTGTGAGAACCTTAAAAACCTAGGAAGCTACGTTTCTTGGAAAGAATAAAATAATTACTAACTACATTAAAGATGAATCCGGTTTGATAATGTACTCCGAGGGTGTTTTCAATATCTCCATGAACATACCCATGAAATTGGTACACTCACTAAGGTTAGGCTCGGAATCGCAGGCGGCTTTGGGCCCATTGACCCTCCTGACCCTTCAAGACATCCATTTCAATCTATCCATATCCCAACTAATAGAATACCACGCTTGATAGATTCCTACTGCTAGAAAGAGCTCTGATCTGCATGACATTATTGTTTCAAGTAGCAATTTTTAAAGATAATCAAACAGCGAAAGGATTGCATTATAGTCTAGGCATGATGAAAAAATCTGCAGCGTTGCTCTTCTTTTGAGCGATGATCTTATTCTCGAACATATGATGCTACGACCCTTTGTTATATCGCTGGTCTTTCTTACAGCAGTGATGCATGGATGTCAGTGCGTTCATGCTTGAATATTATGGTAGACAGCATCGACGTCATCAAGATCTGCTAGCCATTCAATGAGAGCCATATTAGATGTCAGCATCGCCTCATCACATTTAACATAGACCTTAGGAATCATATCAAGACCTACTACCTCACACTGTATACCCACTGCAGCGATCTTGTCTTTCACCTGATAGAGTTCATCAGGTGGAGTGATCACAATAAACCGGTCTTCTACCACTTCGAAATCATCTGCTCCCACATCAGAAGCCAAGGTGAATAGATCATCTTCATTCAGGCCTTCTTTAAGAATTTGAATCACTCCCTTACGATCAAAGTTGAATGCCACTGACCCTGGCATCGCAACATTGCCCCCTCTCTTATTTGTTGCAATGCGAATATCAGAGGAAGTTCGATTCTTATTATCTGTCATGATATCAAGAATGATACCCACACCACCATGGCCATAGAGCTCATAGGTCAATTCAGTAAAATCTTCTTGGTCACTACTGACTGCTTTCTTGATATTTCGTTCAATATTTTCATTGGGTAAATTGGCGGCTTTTGCTTTTTGAAGCACAAGGCGTAGTTTAGAATTAGTCTTAGGATCAGAGCCCCCTTGCTTTACAGCGCTAATGATCTCTTTCGTGAGTCTTGAAAAAATTTGTCCCTTTACTGCGTCAATACGCTCTTTTTTGTGCTTGATATTCGCCCATTTACTATGACCAGCCATAACATCCTTAAATAGTGTTTTATGAATCATTATACCGGAATACTCAAAATCTGTGACTAAAAACTTGTCTTGAAAAATGTCGTATCCCGATCCTGATGATGACACTCATATGAATAATGATTTCCCTCAAGTATACCCCTGAGACTTCCAGTGTTAAAATCATCATAAGCTATCGCATGTATGCTATAAAGCAATACATTTTCCCTAGAACATCTAGATTAAAAGAATCAAATGCTGTAAAGTAGGTCTTAATAATCATATGGAACTAAAGATGAATGAAGCAATCCGTTACCGCTTGAAAAACATCGACACCCGCATCCTCCATATGCGGGGGTATCTTTAACTTAGCCATTAAAGAACAAAAGATCACCGAATTAGAAAAACAAATAAGGACAGCTAGTTTTTGGAATAATCCAGAAAGTGCCCAAAAAGTAATTACAGAGTATAATACGATCCGCGGCTGGGTTATCCCCTACACCGATATAAAAAAAAGATTCGAGGATATCTCTGAGTTATTTCAAGAAGTGGAAGAAAGCGATGAGATGTTCGCTGAACTCCAAACCGAATTAGAGGAGATTGAAAAACTCCTCGAAGACCTCGAAATACGCAAAATGCTTTCGGGTGAACTTGACCCAAAATCTTGCTTTTTAAGTATCAATGCCGGTGCAGGTGGCACCGAATCGTGCGACTGGGCTGCGATGCTCGCTCGGATGTACCAACGTTGGACCGGAAAACGCAAGTGGCACATTGAAATCATTGATAAGGTCGATGGTGATGTCGCTGGAATTAAAAGCATTACCTACAAAATTACAGGTTCCTTTGCCTACGGCTACAGCAAAGCAGAAAAAGGAGTGCACAGACTCGTTCGCATCTCCCCCTTTGATTCCAATTCTAAAAGACATACAAGTTTCGCATCCGTAGATGTCTCCCCAAAAATTGACGATGATATCCAAATCGAAATAAGACCGGAAGAGCTTCGTATCGATACGTTCCGCGCTTCGGGAGCAGGTGGCCAACACGTCAATACGACCGATTCCGCCGTTCGGATGACCCACGGACCTTCGGGAATAATTGTAAGCTGCCAAGCAGAACGCAGTCAAATAAAAAATCGTGAGACTTGCTTAAAAATGCTCAAATCGAAACTATACGAAAGAGAAGTGCTGGAAAGAGAATCAGCCCTCAAGAAGATTGGTGGAGAAAAAAAAGATATCTCCTGGGGATCTCAAATCCGCAACTACGTCTTCCAACCTTATACCTTAGTTAAGGATACAAGAACAAAATATGAAGTAGGTGATATTCAAAGAGTTATGAACGGTGATCTTGATGGATTCATTAATGCCTACCTAAAAGAATTTGGATAAATAGCATGGATCTAATTATTAAAAGCGCTGATTACGACATTCGATATACCACTCTAGAAGATGAAAAATATCTCAGAGAATGGTTTAAAGAAGACAAAATGTATCATAACTTTCCCTTTGATTCAGAAAAAGAAGCCAATGATACAATAAAAAATTGGATCGGATTCAGCAAATTTAAATGCAGCCTAACTGCGCTTTTCCAAGATAAGCCCGTTGGCATTGTAACGCTTTTCCTCATGCCCTATCGCAAGACAGTCCATATGTCTATGCTCTACTTCATCGTTAATCCGAAGTATCAAAGAAAGGGAGTTGGACATTCTCTTATTAAGAACATCAAACACTTAGCAAAAAGCTCTTTTCGAATTGAATCTCTCCATCTCGATGTCTATGAACACTCAGCAGCCCTCCCTTTTCTAAAAACTCAAGGGTTCAAAGAGATCGTCAAACAAGAGAAATTCGTGAAAGAAGGTGACAAGTACTACGCAAAATACGTCTTAGAATATGACTTGAGGCAACCATGAGTTTAAGTGATAAAGTAAAGTTCCGCATATCAGAAACATCCGATGCTCTTCCCTTAAAGAAATGGTTCCTTGAACCCGGAATCTTAGAAGGATTCCCCATGATTTCTGAACGGGAGATCGATGATGCGATCCGTATTTGGCTGAGCTACATAAAAATTGGAGCAACCCTCACGGCAGAAATCGACAGAAAGCCTTGTGGTATGGCAAATCTTTATATTCAACCTTTCAAAAAGCTATCACATCAATGTCTGTTTGTGATTATCGTTGATAAAGACTATCGTGGACAAGGGGTCGGCAACAAACTACTCAGGCAACTAAACACACTAGCCAAAGAAACTTTCCATATCGAAATTCTCCATTTAGAAGTCTACGAGCATAACCCAGCATATTACATCTATGAAAGATTTGGCTTCAAAGAATATGGCCGCCATGAAAATTTTCTCAAAGATCAAGGCAAATACAGCACTAAAATACTCATGGAGAAGACCCTTTAGCCCCCATTGATATCTTTCATTCAAATCATATTATGGGATTTCATAAAAACTTAATAGTCTCTTTACATCAATTCAGGCAAAGTTATAATAAATGCAATTTGGAATTATTTGGAGGTATCCCCTCCTACAAATCATGACTTAAGGAGAACTCTATGTTATCAATAGGAGACGGGACTGCTAATTGGGGCGAAACAGTATATAAGACTCTACATTCAGCTCTAAATACAACAAATGCGGCTCTACATTCAGCTCTAAATACAACACATACAGCTCTAAACTCACTCGCAAATGCTACAACCTACGTTCTTCAACAAGGAAAAGAATGGGGACCACCCCTCAGTCAAAAAGCCCAAGTGGCAGCAGAAAAAATTCAACAATTAACACACATAATATTTACAAATACGAATAATTTTATTGTAAGCAATCCAACAACATGCTCGTATGCTGTACTAACTCTTGGTACCCTCGGCATCATATATGCTCTATACACTTGTTGTTACAGAACAGCTCCAAAAGGAAATTTAGTATAAAATCTCCCACCAACAACCACAACCACTATCTCGTAAAAGTTTGACGGGCTTAAACAGAGTTTGAGCCCTTTTTCACCTTAGAATAATAGTATTATCATTTGAGATTCGATAGTCCCAGAGAGGATCAGACAAAATGGGCTCATCATGATAGACGATAACCCCATCTTTCATCATTGCAATACGACGTGTACCAGTAGGCACCTCGATATGATAGTTTCCAGAAAAAAGAATCCCTGCAGCCATAAATTCGGCATTCCCGTGCAAAGTTATACGAAAATCCTCTTTGCGCTGCGGTGTATTCTTCCAATACTCGCAAGCGTGAGAAAAATCGAGGCCCTTATTTTCAATGACAATATCTATCAGACGGCATTTTCCCGTCATCTCAGAATAGATCAAAGTGCCTTCTTCATTCAAATGGCCCATCACCTGATCTGCATGAATCGAACAGGACCCCTTTAGTTCCAGATTTATCATTTGAAGATCTGCAATCTCAAGGCAAAGTTCCGATCCTCTGTGAATCTTACCCCCTTGAATTTTCTGCCCAATGATCGAATAAAGAGGTCCAAGTGCAGGATGATACTGCAGAATAAACGAGGCTCTTCCACAAACACATTCGGGCACTTCCATCTTCGAATAATCTGATAGCAGTTCATGCCCATTATAGATCATATCCATAAAACATCCCTCAGGCGTTCCTAGAATAGACGTGCCCTTCTTTACTTCCTTCTTGGTTGCAGAAATGGTTTTTCTGCGGATATTGTATGTTAAATAAGTTGGCATCTCGGAAAATGTTTCTTTAGTCGGTATCTCATTAAACTCCACCTCAAACCCATCCGCAATATTTTGCATTAGCATTTCAATCCGCGCAATTTTTTCTGTCTTTATTCCAGCATCAGCAATGTAATGTTCCCCATCTCGAAAATTGACAAGCATCCCAGGAAATGGGACTTTAGAGATCATTTTTTCTACAGCATTTAAGTCGGCAAATAGAAGATTCGTATTAGAAGGAAACAGTGAAAACAGTTCATTCTTTAGCTTAGGAACATCTTGAATTCCATGTTTTTCAAAATCGCAGTACTCTACATTAGAGAGTACAACCCTAGCCTTGCCTTGATGACGTCTGACCTTGATCACATTCATCCCCTCTTGGGCATTCACCCTCCTTTGACAAGAAGCAAATCCAAAAGACTTATTCCCTAAATAACCAATTCCCATAAAAGCAATAAGCCCGAGATCCGTCCCAGCAATTGGGTTATTAATTTGACGAATCAGAGCCTTCGTCCTTCCCTTCGATTGAAGCCAATCAAATACACCTTCCTGCGCAGCAAGTTTCCAAATGACACCATGACCACCTGGCTTTAAAAGCAACTTCATAGGGCTTTCTAAACACCAGTCCCCATCTTCCGTAAATGTCGGTACAGCGGGTTGAGTGAAAAATTTAAACGTATCTTTAGGTCTAGAAAACCAGTTATGCTTCTCGCAAATCCCCACAATGTGTGCATGATTATCCTTAATACGAGATGTCATTAAAGCCAGAGGGGTTGTGAGTTGTTTGCCAAACAGTTTATAATGTAAGTACTCTTTAGCCTGAAGATCTTGAACAATCCCTTTCAGAAGGTCCCTGCCCAGAAACTCTAATCTAGCTGCGGGAAGACCAGATTGAGTCTGTTTATCTTTGGGAGATAAGCGATCAGCGACACCACCTACAGGGTAGATTTCAGCCATTTTACTGAGTTCTCGAATACCGGCAATCACAGCCTTTTTTACAATACTATCGTTTTTCGAAAGGTCAATACCAAAGGGAGCCAAGTAATGCACTTGCTCGCCTGTATCCAAAACGCTTTCACGCATCAAATTAAGAGCCTTACAGTGATACCCAATAATTCCTCCAATCTCCTCATAAAATTTTTCAATATCGAGTAGATTCTGAAGCAAATCCCGAAAATGAATGTCTGCATTCTCAAACCCTTGCGGCACATAGAAAAGCTTTTCATCCTGACGAATTGCGACAATGGATTTAGCCACATAGAGCTCTTTCTCGGAGAGAGAGGGCTGCATAAATCCTTTAACATAGGGGAGAGAGTCAAGGATGATCCGTTTATCTTCAATCGAATGGGCAGCAATAAGCTCTGGTAGGAGAGCTTGAAGCTCACCTAATAGGGGTCTCTCTTGACTAAGAAAGGAGTGATCATGCATAGAGACAAATAGCACCATAAGAAGTTAAGCTTGAAAGATTCCAAGTTGGCATGGATTTAACCTAAAAAGCAAGGTATTCCATGCATTCCTGAGAAATCTTTATCCCCCTAGTGATTTTGCTTTGACTAATAATTCCTCAGCAGGATACAAGATATTGCTTAAGTACGTAACCAGCAATGACATTCTAAACATCAAAGGAGTCATAAATATGACAACAGAAAAGACAGAAGTGACAAATTCTAAATTTATGCAACCAATGAAGATCAGCGATGATTTAGCACAGGTTGTGGGAAAAGGTCCAATGCCGCGCACACAAGTTACAAAAAAAATTTGGGCATACATCAAGAAGCATGAGCGACAAGACCCAGAAAACCGTCGTAACATCATTCCAGATGAAAAACTAGCAAAAGTATTTGGTGGAAAACAAGCGATCAACATGTTTGAATTGACAAAAAAAGTCAATAAGCACCTCTCATAAATATCTTGTTACATCAGCCCTGTAGGCGGTAGGTCTAATTATGTCTATAAAGCTTACGGTCATCCTACTCGCAGGAGGAAAGGGAACACGGATGGGAACAGATATCCCAAAACAGTTTCTTCTCCTAAACAAGAAACCGATTGCGCTTCATAGCTACGACCTTTTTAAATCCCTTGAAAATGTGCAAGAACTCATCGTCGTTTGCAGCCCTGCCTACAGGCATCACTTCCCCGAAAACACCCTCTTTGCAACCCCTGGAATCAAAAGACAAGATTCGCTCTATGAAGGATTTAAAAAAATAACTAAACAAACAGACATCGTTCTCATCCATGATAGTGCGAGGCCCTACCTCAGTAAACAGAGTCTCGATAAGCTCATCCGCGAAGGAGTCCCCATCGGTGCAGCAACCCTCGCAACCCCCGTCGTATACACCATCAAGTCAGCAAACCCCGACCACCTCGTTACAGAAACACTATCCCGTTCAGAACTTTACGAAATTCAAACACCCCAACTCCTTACCTACAAGCTGCTAAAAGAAGGGCTCGAAAAAACCCGCAACGCCAACCACTACGTCACAGACGACGTCTCCCTTGCAGAATACCTCAAGCATCCAGTGCAACTCGTGATGGGCAGCAGATCCAATATTAAAATCACAACACCCGACGATCTTCAATGAAAAAGTACAAACTAACCATCGCCTACGACGGCACCAGTTTTGGAGGATGGCAAATACAGACAAACACAGAGTCGATTCAAGAGCATCTCCAAAAAGCGCTTACTACAACTCTACGCGAAAAGGTCCACGTTTCAGGAGCAGGACGCACAGATGCTGGTGTACACGCACTAGCACAAGTTGCGCATTTCACAGTCACACAAAAGATCGATCCCATGCAGATCCAATATTCACTCAACGGACTTCTACCAAAAACCATCCGCGTCTGTACACTTGAAGAAGTACCCCACAATTTTCATGCGCGATTTTCAGCAAAACGCAAGATCTACCACTACCACCTGAATACAAGTCCAACGCACAATCCCTTTAATCGCCTTTATCGCACCCATATCCGCAGTACTCCCCACCTCGACACCCTGAGCCTTGCCGCAACTCATTTCATCGGCACACACGACTTTACATCGTTTGCAAACAAAGGCGGTACCAAAACCAATCCTTCCAAAACATTATATGCCTTAAACATCGTTAAAGAACCGGAAGGCTTTCGTATTGAATTTGAAGGGTGTGGATTTTTATATAAGATGGTACGGAACATCGTAGGAACGCTTCTTGATACAGCTACAGGCAAGCTTAACGTCAGCGACATTCCAAAAATACTGGCTGCAAGAGATCGCAAACAAGCAAGTCAAGCAGCACCGCCACAAGGCCTCTTCCTAATTAAGGTAATTTATTAATTGAACTTTATTGAAAACAAGAAGCTGTATAGTATCTTTGAAAGAAGTTATTCAGGACTACGCAGCCACCGGCAAGCCCCCCTCCTAGAATAACTTCACCCTACACAAGCCGATGTGGTGAAATTGGTAGACACGACAGATTCAAAATCTGTTCTTAGCAATAAGGTGCTGGTTCGAGTCCGGTCATCGGCAATAAAAAAAACTATAAGGACACATGGCATTCTTAAAGCAATTTGATCTCACCTGCTTCGATTTCGATGGCTTACTCGTTAATACAGAAAAGCTCCATTACAAAGCCTACAGCAATATGTTGAAAAATCGAGGCTACGAACTGACAGCAACCTTCAATGACTTCATAAATATTGCCCACCGGAGCTCAACAGGCCTGTGTAATATGATCTATACTAAATATCCAGACCTCATGGAAAAACAGCCCGAGTGGTCAATTCTTTACGAAGAAAAAACACACGCATACCTCAAGCAACTTGAGCAAGAAAATCTGGAACTCCTCCCAGGAGTAGATAAATTGCTCAAACATATCGAAGAATACGAAATAAAACATTGCGTTGTTACTCATTCAACACGTCAGCAAATTGAACTCATCAAAAGTCGTCTGCCTTTGCTTAATGCCATCAAAAATTGGGTGACAAGGGAAGATTACGAAAAGCCCAAACCAGCACCGGATGGATATTTGAAAGCACTTGAGCAATACGCCAACCCTGGAGATCGAGTCATCGGGTTTGAAGATGCGTTACGTGGCATTACAGCTCTGCAGAGAGCGGAGATCATACCCGTGCTGATTTGTCCCAAGGATCATCCTCAGATTCCCGATGTTCCAAAGGAAATTCTTTATTCCACATCCTTCCTTCAATTCTTAAACTGGTAAACGAAACTCGACCTCATTTGCGTAGAGCTGATCTTAGACCCAATCAAGAGCTGTTCCAGTGTAAAAGCTCCCCGAGACCTACATACTTAACATAGACTAAGCAACTTAGGGTTTCGATATACATAAGGTTATCGTTTATAACCTCTTATAACAATCGCTACTATCGATCACCAACGTAAATAGCCATTGAACGCTTGGTCCCAAGTGTAGTATTCTCTACGTTTTTCTTTACGATCATAGCTCACTTGTATGCTAATATAGGAATGCTCATGCTGGTTATCGATATCGCGCCCTTCATGAGGTTGAAAAATTTTGATGAAGATCTCTTTATTATACCACGGTCGAATAGCCACATTAGAGTCCCCTTTATCATAACGGTAGAACCTCTGAAATTCCGGATCGGTTTCTTGATCTAGGTAGTACTTCATGACCAGATCCACAATGGTTTCTGGCTGATTCTCCATCCCTTCGATATAAAAATCTACTTCTCCCCCAATCAGATGCTTAGACAGTCGATTTCCCTTAGATGGATCGCAGTAAAGATTGTGCTTGGGGCACCTATGACCACAGGTAATATGCACTTTACATCCTGTCTGCTGCTGAAGGTAGTTCAGTAGCTCAATAAGGATCGGAGAGATAAATTCTTTTTCATTGCGGATAGGAAGGCTATGCTCCTCAAGCCCCCCACAATCGAAATAGTAATGGATTTCATTGTTCCGATTTTTTGTAGAACGGGGTAAATTAAGGCTGTTGCCACAACATCGAAAGAATTCTTTTGTGATCTTATGATGCCCTCCAATCATCAGATTTTCCCAACAATATTTTTCCCGAATGCGGTGATTTGGCACATTAATCGCATATTGCTGCTCATCACAAAAGCGATAGATCCGCTCTTTTACTTCATTAAGCTTCCGAATGTTCTCATATTCCGACTGCTCCAGTCCTGAACAGCCAATCAAGAAACAAGTAAGAAGACAGAGTAAATACTTCATAGGCTTGATCATAACAGATTGAAAAATAATTTCGACCAGTATATGCGCTAGAATAAGAGGTGGATTCCATGCTGAACATATTAATTATTGATAGGGACGAAGAATCACGCACTTTTCTTACGAAACATCTACAAGAAAAAAGTGTGCATATCATATCTGTTGACTCAGGGATTAGCGCTCTCAAGTACCTGAAAAAAATAACTTTTGATTTCGTCTTTGCAGAGGTAGATATAAAAGACCTTAATGAAGGAGACTTTTACAAGTATTTAAAAATAAAAGCCCCTTTAACACCTCTTATTTCAATGACTGACAAAGAATATACACCTCAGGATCAGTGCTTTTCAGATAGTTATATCATGAAACCCCTAAAAAAAAGTGCGATTAATAAAACCTTTTCTCTCCTAAGTACTGATGCATCGAGTAGCATCCCTTTCATCGCCAAAAGTCCTCAGATGAAATCCATTCTAGACACCGTTCGAAAAATAGCAACCAGTCAAGCAAATATTTTTATTAGTGGTGAATCTGGAACAGGAAAAGAGGTTATTGCCACCCTAATCCATTACTATTCAACAAGAAAATATGAACCCTATATCAAAGTTAATTGTGCGGCTCTTCCAGATACACTCATCGAATCAGAATTCTTTGGTCATGAGAAAGGAGCTTATACAGGAGCTGTCTCCAAACGCGCGGGACGCTTCGAACTTGCTGATCATGGAACCCTTCTCTTAGATGAAGTGTCTGAGATCCCCTCTTTACTCCAAGCAAAACTCCTACGCGCTGTCCAGGAACAAGAATTCGAAAGACTCGGTGGATCTACCCCTATTCGTGTAGATGTCAGATTGATTTCCACATCCAATCGTAATATGCAAGAAGCGATGAAGAATAAAGAATTTAGGGAAGATCTCTTCTACCGTCTCAATGTTATTCCCATCCATCTGCCACCTCTAAGAACGCATCCAGAAGATATTATTCCCCTTGCTAACTTCTTTCTCACTAAGCTTTGCAAGAAAAATCAAACAACACAAAAACACCTCTCACCCACAGCAAAGAAAAAGCTATGCCTTTATCCCTGGCCTGGGAATGCTCGTGAACTCGCCAATGTGCTCGAACATGCAATCGTCATGAATCAAGAAACTCTCATTGAAGCCGAGCATATTTACCTCACCGAAATATTCCACAAGACTTCCCTATTTCAGGAAAATGAAATACTACACAAAGGACTGACTATCAAAGAGCTAGAGAAGAGCTATATAGAAAAAACTTTAAAAGACTACCAGTTCAATCGCACCAAAACAGCCCTGGCACTGGGCATCAGTATTCGCTCTCTAAGAAATAAGCTCACTCTATATAAATCTCATATCAATATGTAAACAATCAATTTAGGGTGCATGAAAGTACAATCGGAATGTTTACATGCTTACTTGATGACCCCATCGCTATAGAGATAAAAAATGACCAGGAGTTTCTTGCATACGTCACGCTATACCACACATAACCCCTGTCTAAGGGAATTCGTCATCAATGATGCGAAATACTAACGATAACTTATTCATGACTTCTTCGTAAAAATCTATACTAGAAGATGTCTTTTAATTCACGGATTTTAATGAAGGTATCGATATCTGATCTATGATCCATCCCTAAAGCCTTCTTTAATTCATCCTGATCAGCTCGAAGAAACGGGTTCGTTTTAAGTTCTTCTTCCAGAGTTGTTGGGATCGTAGCCTCATTCTTCTCTCGCAACGCCTTGACGATATCCAAGCGGTCAGCAATACCTTGATGGTCCCTTTCTAATGAGAGAGCAAACTCGAGATTCTTCTGAGTATATTCATGAGCGCAGTAGATATCTGTTTCTTTAGGCAGCTTCCTAATTTTCTGTAGAGAGGTCCACATCTCTTCTGGAGTGCCTTCAAAGAGCTTACCACATCCCGCTGCAAAGAGCGCATCTCCAGAAAATAGAATGTTAAAGCCTTGGAAAAAATAAATGATATGAAATTTAGTATGTCCTGGAGTTGAGATCACATCAATCACAAATGATGCAATATCGAGCTCCTCTCCTTCTTCAAGGCTATGATCAATCTCTGAAATCCTATCATCGACGGGACCGATTACCTTACATCCTGTCTTTTTTTTGAGAGCTTCTATCCCTCCTGTATGATCAATATGAAAATGAGTGACTAAGATGAAACAGAGGTTTAGTTTCCTTGCATTAATCACATGCATGACTTCTTCAGAAGATCCTGGATCAATACACAAACACTTCGATCCCCAAGTCAGCAAATAGGTATAGTTATCATCCAAGATCGGAATTTGAAATAGAAAGGTATCTTCATTTATTTTTGTCTGAATAGTCTTTCCCATACTAAAAATCACCTGGATTTTGCATATACAACCCTCTCTCTATCAAAAAGAATACTACAAAGAAAAATAAGATCATAATAATTGTTCTTATCAATCCAAATGTTTTTATGCTTGATATGTACACTATATTGCCGATCCCAAGTGGTGATCTTATTATTTGAGAGCTACATGAAGGAAACAACCATTGTAATACTTGAAATAATAGAATGGACTGATTCCAGGTCCAAGAACCACGCAGACAACTCCAAATAAACGAATCAGAAAGCATTAATTTACCTGATAATAACAATGCATACTTTCATGCAAAAAAGCCGTATGCCTGGGAAGTGTTCCCCAAATAGGATTGGTAGCGAACTCAGCAATAGGCACTTAAAGTGCCCAAAAACAGCATCAATGATCATCATAAAGATCAAGTAGTCAACCATTCTAGACTAAAATCCAACTTAGGGAACACCCATGCGATTTCTTGTATTCAACTCTACAACCGTTAGAGGCTCATCCCATTCCCTTACTGTAAGGATTCCACATCTACAACCGGTTACCATGCAGGATCAATCCCTCAGTAGATTAGCATAGTTGAGTTACCCTCTTCGTAAAAAACCATTGAGCATCATGCATCATGAAAATGAGAGCCCATTTTTTTTGTTCCATTGCTTATAAAATCAATATTTTTTTCTCATAATTCCCTCAAGTTTCTTAAAAATCCCACTTTATCAGTAGGAGAATGAATTGTGCGTAAATAACTTGAAGTCGCACATCGCAGATGCTTCCATTTCGATAATGTCTTATCAAACTGTGCCTTCCAGCTGTTTGATCTGTGCCTACATTTCATAGAGAAATCGAGAGCATGATCGAGTCCGAAGAGCAACACTTTATACGCCAACTCCTCATGAAGCTCCATCTGAAAGAGGAGCATTCTTCCATTTTCAATGTTAGATCCCATTTCACTAATCCGTTTGAGCTCATCTAAAGCCTGGCCTATTACTGCATAGCATTTCTCAATGCTCAGTCGTAACTTCTCAATGGAGGCTTCAACTTGCTCATCCGAAAGATTACAGAGCAGACTCTCTTGTACATTGGCATGCACAAGTCCCCGTATATCGTAGGAATTCTTCAGTTGATTAGCAACTTCTTCAATCGGAATATAGGGAATTCCTTCAAATCCTATGCCACCATTTGTCGCATTGATGAACTTAGTCTCAGGATTGGCCTTGACAAACCCTGAAATCGCCGCTGATTCCATAACCCATTTGATGAGCGTATATACATGGTTTCCATCTCGATCTGTGCGCGTTAAAAGCTTTTCAGAAGAGCGCGTATCCTGCTTCATCTCATCAAAAAATACCTGACTGATGTCTAGAACTCCCTCAGAGTAACTTTGCATATTTGTAAATGCCAAATCAAGTCCCACTAAAATAATCGGATTACACTCAAACTTCACCACCGTTGAAATCGAAAGTGTAGTAACAGATAGCGCCTCATCAGACCAGCCCTTACTGACGTCTTCCGATTCTAAACCTAGCTCTTGCTCCATCCAAATTTCAGAATACCCACCAGTACATGTGTGTAGATAGCCAATAGGGCCATTGAATGTATTGAATACATCTTCCCGAAGGCGGTTGCCATAACAAAGAGGCGTCTCATACGATTGGCTAGGATGAATTCTTGAATATTCTGTAGGATTCGGGTCGATGGCAAAATGAAAATGGGAAGACACGCCTTGAGAACTCAGAGCAGTAATCGTTGATCCTCCGGCAATAATAAGCGCTTTTTGTTCCATGTTTTTTAAAAAAGGGATAGCCTCAGAAAGGGAAGGTCCCGCACCACAAATGATTGCTGGGATATTTTTAAATTGTCCATGTAGTCCATTGCCATAAAACGCTTTGGGAAGACGTCTATAATTGGGGAGTAAGTTGGTAAAAAGTTGATGATAGTAGAGATTTTCCATAAAAAGAGCATTTTCAACCGTGCTTGTGCGCATGAGAGCCAGTTTCAGTTCTTCATATTTTTCCGTGTACTTCTTGGCATACGATTCGAGTGCTGCAACAGCCACCCGTCTGACAGGAAATGAATTTGCACATTCTTGGTAGAATGCATCGCGGCGCTCTTGATCGAACATCCATCTAAGATGAACCTGAGGGTGAAGAAAAATATCTTGAAGCTCATCTTTCGACATGAAAAGACTCAGTACCGCTGGATCCTCTTCAATAAAGATCAAATCGCGCGTGGTATCTTCCTCAAGCCACTGTTTCAAATAGGTATAATGATATCCAAGACCCAGTCCATAAATATAGACTGCATTAACCTGATCAAGGTTGGTCTCTTGATCAAAGCGCTGTCTTTCTTTTTGCGTATTCTGATGAAGCCTAAAATCACCCCTCTGTCCATTAAGCATCCCATCTTCAGTCAAGCATGGTTCAAAAGGCTCTCTAAGAAGGAGTCTGATCAAAAATGCAAGCTGAGGATATCTCGAATCTATTGCGCTTTGTCCCATACCACCCGTTCACCATTCCACATGCCTATCCGCTCTTTTAAAATCCCTTCGAGATCCCAAGTCTTTTCGGTATATATCATATTTTCATCAAATACCCCATCTAAGATCAGTTCCCCATCTAAGCTCCATTTCTTAAGATTTTTCCTATTTCCCCCATGATAATAAACCTCTTCTTGAGGATTAGCATTCTTGTAAAAGCGGCGGTGCATTCCAAGAGCTTTTCCCTCATGGAAATAGCCTTCGTCAAGAAGCACACCCGTTTCACTCCAAATTCGATCCCAGTCCATGCGCTGTCCATGGGAAAATTGATTTTTTCTCTTGAGTGTTCCATTGGGCCAAAAGAGCTTTACCAGACCATGGTGCATCCCCTTTTCGTAATACATTTCTGTCTTTACAGAACCATCTTCAAAATAATAGATTTGTCTACCTTCAAGAAGCCCTTCTTTGTACTGCTGAATGCTGTAGAGTTTCTCTGAGCGATAATATTGCTTGGTTTTTCCCTGCTGCAATCCTCTAGCAAACCAACTCTCAGAGAGCAGACTTCCCTCAAGGGAATAGGTAGAAGAAGGGCCATGTAATTTACCCGACTGATAAAAAGACTTTACCTGAAGCTTTCCTGATGAATAATACATATTCATCTCTCCATGCATGAGTCCATCACATTCAATATAAGCACGCTGGTACATTCCTTCATTATTTTTTAAAGTAATGAGCCTACAACCCTCTTTAAAAGAAACCTCTTTCTCAAGGTTTTTTGGAAGCCTATGAGGAGCAAACGGTATTTCAATATAAATCTCGAGATCCCCATCAATGATGGTCAGCAAGCCACCATCTAGCTCATATTTATTCATACATCATCCTTAAATACTTTTGTGCTAGCTCACAGATAAATAAATATCGATACGCGTGACTGTCTTTGTTCCAATTCCTTTCTAAAGGATATTTCCAGATCTCCCAAATGGAATGCAATAACTTTTGGTAGGCGACTTCCCCTTCAATCTCTATTTGATACAAGGCCTCAAGACCTGAATTTGGAGCTGTAATCACTTGCTGAGCCGCATGTGCAACAGTTTCTAAACTCCATCTAATCGTTTTCAGGACTTCTGCAAGTTTTTCTTTTGCAACACCTGGCTTTCTTCCCGATTCAACGATCGAGTGAACAATCCCCTGCATATCATATTCCTGATTAAGATCTTTAAGCGACCCGCTTCGGCACCCCAGCTCCTCGATAAAACTCGAGCTCAGCGCAAAGTCGGGTTTATCATCAAGAAGATCCACCCCAACACAAATAATGGGATTACACCCGAGATAAAGAGCAATCTTTGCCATGAAATCAGCTACTGTCCATCCTCCATCAAAGAAAAATCGTTCCATGCCAAGATTCTCATAGATCCATGCCTCAATCGGATAACCACCACTATCACCCATCCCTATTCTCGGACCATGAATGCGCAAGAACAAATCATGAGAGAGTCGATTTTGAATAAAGATGGGAGCCTGAAACTCTGACTGGCGCAAAAACCGATCAAGTGGTGGTTTAGGATCGAAAGTCGCTCCAAAATGAAATGGAACGTCCCCCTCTGTCAAGAAAGGCATGGCAGATCCCCCTGCAAAAATCAGCGCACGATTATGTAATGATCGAAGATTTGGTAGATGCTTCTTCAATGAAGGACCTGCTCCGCAGATGATTGCAGGAATGTTCAAATGATGTTGCTTAATCTCCCACCTATCATTCATGCACCCGAGATTGGAGTACAGATTCCTAACCACTTGAATGCCGAAATCTTGATATTCGGAAGCAACGCAGTGCACAGAGTTAAACAGACCTTGAAAAGCGCGATAACTCGCGGATTCTTCAAGCGCATAGGACTCTGTTGGTAATAACACATGTTTCCATAGAATTTCTTTAAGGAGGCCCTCATGCTGAGTCAAACAAAGATAAACCCGTGGATGGAGCAAAAATTCCTTAGCACCTGCAGAGTTCACGAAATAGGTCATGCGCCCTTTATCATCATCGAGAAGGATCAGTACATGCTTATCATTACTCGAAAGCCAATCTAAATAAATCTTAACATCAAGGCTGCAGCCGTGAAGATACAAAACCTCAGCCTGAGAATCCACCGAAGTGTGTTGCATCTTGCAGGCAACTCCATCAGAGCGTCCAAGCTCAAATGCGAGAAGGGGGTTTTTTTGTTCAAGAAGCTCGTGATTCATGAAGCGACTCCAACAATTTTTGATAAGGAGGTAGTTGAGAGGTGAATGTATATCTTTTTATAGATTTATCAAACCACCCAAGCTGTATTTCGTTGCGTCCAGCTAGCGCAACAAAACTAGCCTTGACATAGTGATTATATCCGATCACCTGATTAATAGCCTTCTGATTGATTGCCTCGGCTTTGCATTCCACCATAAGTAGGGGGAAAAAAGAGGTAGAGCCCCTGGCAAAGCATACAATATCAAATCTGCGAAGAGGAATGCCACAACCATCAAGTTGTAAATGGGGTAGTTCAGAGAGTTTCTTTTCAACCGCGAGATAATTGTATGGAAATCCGAGCTCATCGATCATCAGGTGAAGAAGAGATTGCCGTACAATCTCCTCTGGTGTTGCTTTTACAAAGCTCTTCCGCACTTCATCGTAAATCCAATTACCACCACTCATTCTGTTGCAATAAGACCGTAATGACCATCGCGCCTGCGATAAATCACCTTAAGCTTTTGATCCTCTTCATTATTAAAAACCATGAAATTATCATTAGAGAGTTCCATCTTCATCATCGCTTCATCAAGCCTGAGAGTTTTAAGCATTCGCTTTTTCTTTTTCATAATCACAGGCATTGTAAACTGATGCTTCACAAGTGAGTCGTTATTGGCTTTTGCAATGTCTTCATCGAAGTGGTCAAGAGCATCAGTTTCTACCTTAAGAATGCTCACTTCCAACTCAGTTGCAGAAATAGCTTTTGCGTGGTGATCCTGAATACGGTCCTTCCATCGAAAGATTTTAGCGCGTAGTTTATCAAATGCCTTATCAATTGTCGCATACATCTCAAAAGTCATCGCGTGGACTTTGATCTTAAAATGAGAGAACTTAATAATGATAGCAACATTGTGATTCACCTTCTGAATATCTAACTTTACAAGAACATCTAGAATATGAGGAGTGAACGGTTTAATCTTATTCACCCTCTCTGTTACATAAGATCTGATCGGGTTTGTGATTTCAATATTTCTCCCAACGATTACGACATTGCATTCTTGAGAATCACCTATAGATTTTTTCATCATTACCTCATCGTAAGACTTGATAATATCAGTGTATTGATCCAAGAGCTTTTTGACTACAAAAAGGATGCACCGAAAAGGATTCGAACCTTTAACCGCCCGGTCCGAAGCCGGGTACTCTATCCAATTGAGCTATCGGTGCAATCAAACTTTATCTAATGTAACACAGGGGAAATATTCGTGTCTACTATCGCAAATAGTTGGGTTAGCAATTACACTCATGAATATTTTAATAACCAACATTATCATATGAATAAACTAATTTATGAAAATAAAAATCTAACCCCGCGAATTACAACGATAACTATATTAGTTATAGGAAGCTCTCAGAAAGGTTCAAGAGAGTTTCTCGTTTAAAAAGCCAGAATATTTGAATACAACCGTCATGATCAAAAACAAGGGATTGAAGCGTAACTCGACACTACCAGAGTAAAAATACGATGCAGAAATTAATCCTATATCTTTGACTTCAATGCCTAGACTCTAAGAGCCTGCACCGATGATCTTTTAGAGCAGAATCAAGAGTCATTTTGTGTGGATATAGAATACAAGCACAGACAGCGCTACTTTGAGAAAGTACAAGTCAGTAGAAACCCATCTACGCAACTTATTCTTCAACCTTGACGAGAGACGTCATCCAAACTCTCTCCATAACACCCTCTATAGAACTTGGATTTTAATCAAGACTTACTAAATAATCACAGATTATGGAAGAACAAACAGAAGCCATTGTACTGCGTTCCATTAAGTTCAAAGAGCAGCAGCGTATTATCACTCTATTTACCAAAGAGTCTGGAGTCCTCAGCTTGATAGTCAAAGGGGTTCATCAAAAAAAAGGATCTCTCATTAATCTGACGACTCCCCTCTGCCGCGGAGAATTTCACTACCGCAAGGGCCCCTCCAACCTCCACCGCTTCCTTGATGGATCCATCTTAGATATGCATCTACCCCTTCGGCAATCCTACGATCATCTAGAAACCGCAAGCCTTCATCTTCAAGCAATCAATATCTCCCAACTTCCCGATACACCCGCGCCTATCCTCTACGCTCTCTGCGCGTCCTATCTCAAACAGCTCAAAGAATTCGATCATCCAAAAACGCTCACTGGAAGCTTTTATCTCAAACTCCTAAAACACGAAGGGTTGATCGCCCTCCATTCCAAATGTCACCAGTGCAATGCAGTTGCACAAACACTCAGCGAAGGGGAAAATCTATGCACCATGTGTAGTATGCCAAATAGCTTCCATTTTACCTCTGAAGAATGGGATTCATTATTGATTCTCTCTAGTGCTAGAGCCTTTAAAGACTTACAAACCGTTAACATTACAAACTCTTTATTCGAACTCATCCAACAACTCTTTGCTCAAAGAATTTCAAAACCATTCACCTCCATTTAAGCAATCTGCTTCTTTCTTATACGAAGAGCCAAGGTGATATATGATTCCAGCAATAAACATCCAGATTTTTTCAGACACCGGCTCATACACTAACGGGCAAGTAAAGGATTACATAGAATGATAATCATCCAGGGAGATACCAAAGAATTCTTAAAAATAAGATTTGAATCGATATAGTTTGAACCACTCATGAGGGAAATGCGAAAGGGGGGACTCGAACCCCCACAGGAAATCCCACTACCCCCTCAAGGTAGCGCGTCTACCAATTCCGCCACTTCCGCATATTTAGTTGGTAACAATTAGAACCTGGATTATGATAAGGCTTATTAAGGATCAAATCAAGTAAAATGAAATTCATAACCATCATTCTCATCAGATTATATCAGTGGTGCATTAGCCCACTCATCGGTAGATGCTGTAGATTTTATCCCACTTGCTCTCAATACACCATTGAATCAATTAAAAAATATGGTGCTCTGAAAGGTTTGTTTTTAGGCATCAAACGCCTTGGAAAGTGCCACCCATTCCATCCAGGCGGCATCGACGAGGTTCCTTAGGGGATTTTTAGCAGCATGCCGGTCTTCAAGATTTCTGACTTGAGATTATTATGCGTCTTTATTTCGCTGACCTCCACTTTGTATATCCTGGAGATTTTCCAAAGCGTATCCCCCGATTGAACAGTATAGAGATTACCTTGAGGCAAGACCCCTTTAACCTTTAATACAACAGGCTTTTCCTGAAGAACCCTTTTCTCCTTGGTATTCCCTGAATGAGAACAAACACTTTTCCTTAAAACCCGCGCTACAAATTCCTTTTGATCACCGGAGTATAGCTCACACAGGGAAGCTAGTTGTGTTTCATTCAGATATTTTAAAGCGAACTCTTGCTCCTTTTCGACCAAAAGATTCGCGGCAATAGAGGAACCTTGATCAAAAAACTTCATCAGACATTCCCTAGTAAGCTCAGCAGTAAAGTTTTGACCTGTAATCAACTTACCACCAATCTCTTCCACCAGATCCCATGGACATTCAAGCAACATTTTTAGAACCGTCTCTTTTTCTGAAAGCATGTCGGTACGATTCAATAAAGTAAATATCGACTGATATTCAGGGGTAAGATAAAAAGCGTCCTTTAAAGACGAGCTGATCGGTTTCTGATCATTCTTCATTTCATAAAATAATCCCTGAGAAGAAAAGGGCCATTTTTCTCGCTGTGCAAACAAGATGAGCGCCAGAAAGTGGTTATCGTTTAGCCCAGGAAATAAGGTGATCCCAATTTTTTCTCCTCCATCTGGATTGACAAACCCCACATGCCGTTGCTGAACTTGGTAGCCCGAAAGGGCCTTTTCGAAATCAAAGTGGTGAAATGAGACAAGGCAAGAGAGGGCTAAATCCCGAATAGCATACCCCCTTTCTACCTGAATGCGATTCTCTAATTGAGCGAGTAGTTCTGTAAAGGAACAAGTTAAAAAATAGGAGAGAGTCTCTGAATTTTTCTGTGAGAATTCTTCTTTGATGTAAGACAAACTCTCTTTAGAGCCGTCCGAAACCGGTTCATAACTCGGCGGCGAGCACACAGCAAAGTACACGAATGTAGCAATAAGACCCAAATTAAGAGCACCACTTAAAATCAAAGCTTGAGTGAGACATTTTGTTTTGCGATGCCACTGAGTTCCAAACAGATCTTCTTCCATATTAACAAAAAATACATAGAACAAGTTTTTTTCGGAAGAGGTATTATTTATAGAGTGAATTTGTTAGAATTCGTTCCATGTTAGTATCATTCTCTTGGTTAAAAGAATTTATTCCTCTCGTGTTATCTGCGCATGAGGTTGCTGAAATATTGACCATGTCAGGTTTGGAAGTCGACAAGATTGAACCGACTTCCTTCAAATTTAGTGGTATAGTTTCTGGAGAAGTACTGAGCACTTCACCACACCCCAATGCCGATAAGCTCATTGTTGCACAAGTCAGCAATGGAAAAGAATCTTTTCAAGTGGTCTGCGGAGCGTCTAACTGCCAAGCAGGTATCAAAGTGGCCTTTGCGCAAATCGGAGCCAAAATCGACCTTAAAGATGGTAGCAAGTTAAAGATCAAAAAGGGGAAATTACGCGACATAGAATCCTTCGGAATGCTTTGCAGCGAAGAGGAACTTGGCTTTACAGAGTCTAGCGATGGGATCATGATACTTCCCTCAGACACATCACTTGGCATCGACCTCACTGAAATTTATTCCGATACTCTCTTTGATATCTCACTGACACCCAATCTGGGTCATTGTATGAGTATGCTTGGCATTGCCCGTGAACTTGCTGCAAAACTTGAGCTCAAAGTCACAACCCCTAGCATATCGCTAAAAGAAAATAGTGAGTCATCTATCGACTCAAAAATTAAAGTGACCATCAAGGATCCTGAAAACTGCTCACGCTACAGCTGTCGACTTCTAGAAGGCGTTTCTATTAAAACTTCGCCCACTTGGTTATCAAAACGATTAGAAACAGTAGGGATCCGAAGTGTCAACAACATCATCGACATCGCTAATTATGTCATGATCGAGCTTGGACAACCCCTTCACGTTTTCGATTACGACAAAATTCAAGGGGGAGAAATCATCGTGGACTCCTCCAAAAAAGAACTCACAATAACCACACTTGATAATGAAGAGCGTACCATACCCAAAGGATCCCTCATCATTTACGATCAATCGTCACCTATCGCCATCGCTGGTGTGATGGGTGGTAAAAATTCATTAACGGAGGATCATACTAAAAGCATTCTGATTGAATCGGCATTTTTCTCTCCGTCAAGCGTGCGTAGAGTCTCTAAGAACCTCGCGTTACGTTCTGAGTCATCCTCCCGGTTTGAAAAAGGAATTGACTACGAAGAAGTCACGCACGCTCTAGATAGAGCAGCACAGTTGATACAGGAAATGGCAGGTGGAAAAATAGCCTTAGGGATGATCGATAAAAAACCCGTCGCTTACGCAGGGCGAAAGCTTACTATCCGATCACTGCGCACCAATCAGATTCTCGGAACCTCACTCTCACTTGGAGAAATTGAATCCCTCCTAAATGCACTGAACTTCACAACCCTTAATCACACTGAAGAGTCCATTTTAGTCTCTATCCCTTCCTATCGGAATGATGTACAAGGAGAGATTGATCTCATCGAAGAAGTCGCTAGACTTTATGGCTATAACAACATAGCACATTCGACTGCCCGCTATGCGACTTCAACTCTACCCCATGACCCCATTTTTCTCTTGGAAAATGAAGTACGAAAGCGCTGCATCGGAGCTGGATTACAAGAATTCCTTACCTGCGATCTCATCAGCCGCAAGCTCTCTCAAATTGGACTTGAAACATCGATGTCAAGCAGCGCCCTGATTGAGACGATGCATCCAAGCTCTGTCGATCAATCGATACTACGCAGCTCTTTACTTCCAGGCCTTCTTGTATCCGTGAAATTCAATCAAGATCATAAACAGGAACATATTAGCGCCTTTGAAATAGGCCGCATCCATTTTAAAGATGAGACGCAATTTCTTGAACGTTCAAACCTCGCTATTTTACTCACAGGAAATACGAGACCACACCATTACGAAAGCACACCCAAACAAGTGGATTTCTACGACCTGAAAGGAATGATAGAAAACCTTCTTGAATCGCTCAACTTAGAATCCTTCACATTACAAGAATCCATGCTCACAACCTTTCACCCCTCCAAACAGATGACTCTGCATTCCGATGGTCGTCTCCTCGGAGTGATTGGGGAAGTGCATCCCGAACACCTCCTTAAGCTCGACCTAAAAAAACGGGTATTCTTTGCACAGCTCGACCTACACGATCTCCTTTTGTCAAAGAAACGCAGCACACAAATGACATCTATTCCTCAATTTCCAGAATCTGAAAGAGACTGGACCATCTCACTAAAAAAAGATTTCGCTCTTGGAGCATTCTACGAAGCGATAAATTGCTTTCCTAGCAAACTCCTTAAAAACACCATCCTTCTTGACATCTATGAGAGTGATCAACTCGGTGCTGATCGCAAAAATGTTACCTTCCGCTTTACCTATCGAGATGACAAAAAGACAATTGGTTATGATCAAGTGGAAAAGGAACATCAGCGTCTCAAAAAAACCATATGCAACGCCCTTCAAGAAGCCATCCTCTCTTAATCAACTTCTGGAAAAAGAAGAGGAGCTAGATCTTTGAAAAGCCTCCAAAATACTTTTCTCTTCACAGAAAAAGGTTGAATAAAAGGAGAAGGTAAGTAATGGTTACGAATCACATTAATAAGCTTTGCTAAGAGGATACGAATGAAGAGCAATTTCATTTTCATAATCGGTATGGTTGGAATTTTGGTTACTGGCTGTCAGAGTTCTAAACACAAACAAAATGAAGTGATTTCTCAACGATACATCCATAAATATGGATATGATGTATCACAAGCGGAATGGGAAAAATCTGATTATCCAGGTCGAGTCATTACAACCCTTCGTAATGGAGTGCGAATCACAGCAACATATGAAGATAATGTATTGAACGGACCAACAACATTTACATTCCCTCACTCACAGACTCTTGAGTCATCCCATATTTATGAAAAGGGCAACCTCATTAAAAAACTATCTTACAACATCCGCGGCATCCCTGTTCAAGAAGAAATTTACCTTTCACCAACACATATCAAAACGACTCAATGGTACATTGATGGCACTCCGATGTGTATCGAAGAGCGTTTATTTGATGAATTAGTCAACGCAAGATACTACAATACTAAGAATGAACAGGTCTATCAGCTCACTAATGGATCTGGAACGCGTGTTGTACGTGATGAATCAGGGAATATCACGATCAAAGAAACAATCAATAACGGATATCCTTCATTAAGAGAAACATTTCATGAGAATGGCTCACCTCATACAATTACATCACTCAAAAATGGCATACCGCATGGACGTAAACAAGTCTTTGCCCAGAGCGGAGAGCCCATTTCTATAGAACATTTGGATATGAATAAGCTTCATGGCTTAGCATCCTACTTCCAAAACGGCTGTCGTTACTTAGAAATCCAATTCACTCATGGATTGAAAAATGGGTTAGAAAGACATTACATCGATGGAAAAACCATTGTTGAAGAATCTCAGTGGCTGAAAAATAAGAAACACGGTCCTACGATTGTGTACTATGATGGGATGTCCAGAACTGAATGGTTCTATAATAATGACAGCGTTTCTAAGGATAAATTCCGCGAGCTGTGTGAAAGAGAGCAAATGATCTCTATCATGAACGAACGAGGTAAACAAGGATACTTCCAATAAAATCGCTCCTTACAGATTATAAGACCTAGAATCATCTCGGTCTTTTTTTATTCGCTTATTGAGATCGTACCCTCGTTAGATATCTCTGTTAATACCATTCGATCCAACTCTATGCGAGGGTCATTTGGGTGGGTCTTCTGACCACATCCACAGAATACTCCAGTCATAGCTAACACAAGCAATGATATTCTAATATTCATCTTTATTCCTTGGTAAGAGTAATATCCTTATAACTACCACATCTTGTTTTAATATAAACTATTAATTAAAATAACCCATTTATTATTGAATAATTTAAAAATTGATTCAATTATACATCCGTTGGCATGAAATTGGCATAATCAATAAGTAACTACGGAGGAAATATGGGCGATAAGCAACTCTATAGAAAAATTGCCAAGCTTGAATCGCTTTGTGATCAGCTGCAATCTGAAATGAACTATATTGACAAAATTTTGAGAGAAGTTGGATTTGAAGAAGGGCTGAAAACACTGAAAACTGCTGCGATCGAGTTACTTGAAAAGAAAAGAGATCCCGGTGAGGATTCCAGTATGTCGTTATAGGCATTCCATAACATTCTCTATGGCGTTAGAGTCGTAATTTGCTGATCATTACTGATCTATGAGAAAATCCTCTCTTTGAGGAAGATAGGTTCTTAGATAGGCAAAAAGTGCCTGAACTGGGATCGTATTACCGATACTTATTTGACCTAGTGTGATAGCATCAATTTATGAAGCTATGGAATTTATACTCTACATGGAAGGAGGCTGAACAAGCCTGGGATCAAAAAGCCGATCATCTGAAAAAATCACACCCCCTTAAAATGATAAAGTCACTTCCTGATATCCCTGGAATTACAAAAAAAACTTCTAAGTTCCTCAAATGGAAAAGCCTAAAATACATGGTCAAAGAAGATAAAATCAAGCTTCTAAACCGCTATGTTTTCAAAAGACCAGTCAAGCACGCTTTTGGATACCTCAGATCCATCCTAAAGAAAAAAGCCTACATCAGGGAAGGTGATTTCTTTTTCTATGGTCTAAAGGATCTAGCAGCCTTTAAGGCTCTTCTAAAAAATTCCCATGTGATTGTTGGGTTTTCCTACTGCCAAAAACCCCATGAATGCCCCTCCAACAGATTCACAGATCAATGTATCCACGATCCAGATCATCCCGTTTGCCGGCAGTGTCCGATTGGCAAAGTGATGCACTCTCTTCCAGAAAAAAAAGTAATCCCACTCATCATCCCAACTGTGCATTACATTGGAGAAAAACTCTTTGAAACCATGCAAAAATATCCCAACGTTACCTTTATCATTACAGCTTGCGAGATGACACTCAAGATGTTTGCTGATTTTGGGAATATGTCAGGGGCCAAAGGAGTTGGAATCAGATTAGATGGACGTATTTGCAATACCATGAAAGCCTTTGAACTTTCAGAACGTGGGATCAAACCGGGGCTGACTCTCCTCCTTCCCGACACTGAAAAAGCTTTCCTTGACTGTATTTCTCATATGAGAATCTAAACAGACCTTCTATCTTAATAAACCCGTAATTCATTAGAAGGAATGCTGGCAATGATATCCATCTTCTATCAGAACAATAAGTACAGTAATGATTACAATAAAGTTCCAAACAATAGAAACTGAGTGGTAATTAAAAGGTTTATAATATGCTTTACCCTTTTTATAAACTAGACTTGAAGAATCTATCTAATCCCTACAAGGGTACAGGAAGTATAGCTTTCTCTACAGTAGGAAGTATTATTGTGATTAGATCTCTTGTGATACGATCCGTACGTTGGATGTATTCATTTCGTTAGAGTGCCGGAGACGTTGTTTCTCTTCAAAGGAAAGCTTGCGGTAGGGTTTAGGTCTTGCTATTTTTTTAAACTCTCGACGCATAGGAACTGTTGAACAAGGCTTACAGCAACATCCTTGCATCTTTTCAACACATTTGGGGCAGGAAAGAAAGAGCTTATTGCAATCCATATTCGCGCAGTTGTAGTAGGTAGAACTCTTTTCATCACAAAGATGACAATAGCTAATGATTTCATCACTTATTTTAACAACAAGTCGATCATCAAAAACAAAAAGCCCCCCTTTCCAGTGCTTAGAACCCTCCTCTAAACCGTACTTAATCACGCCCCCTTTGAGCTGATAAATATTTTCTAATCCTGCTTCAATCATCATTGGAGAGAAGAATTCACATCGAATGCCTCCCGTACAGAACATCAAGAATTTTGTTTTCTTGTGATCGTATTTCATTTTAAGCTTCTCAATATATTTGGGAAAGTCCCGAAATGTTTCATAATCAGGTCTCTCAGCCCCCTCAAAATGGCCGACATCCCATTCGTATCCATTACGGACATCGACCAGGACCACATGTTCCTCAGGACTGTCTAACGCTTTTCTCCATTCTTCTGGTGTGAGATAAGTTCCTTTTTTCTTGAAATCGAGGTTCAGATCATGGGCAACGAGGTTCTTTCGCAATTTTATCGTCATCTTTGCAAATGCATGCTCATCATCTGTGTGAATATTAAAATCGATCGTGCGAAATACCTCATGAGATCGCAACCACTTAAAAAGAGCTAAAGACTCAGATACATGAATGCTAAGCTGAGCATTAATCCCTTCTCTAGATACATAGATCCGCCCTTTCATATCCTTGTCCTTTAAATATGCATGAAGAACATTGACCCATTCCCTAGGGTCTTCAAGCGCAACAAGTTCGTAGAATGCGATTATATGATAGGACACGGCAAACCTTTTATAGAAATATTATCACGCTATCTTTGAAAAATCAAGCTCCGATCTAGGATCTTCGAAATATCAAGTAAGATCTTTTTTAAGAAGTATTTCTCTTTTTCTCTGAATAGTATAATCGATTATCTATTAGATCCTTTAAAAATAGATTCGCATTATATACTTTAATTTATTCTATATATGTCATTGTAATATTTTATACCTAAAAAATTAAATCTTATTTAACTTATAAAATCGTGATTGATTTGATTATATAATAATAAAAACCCCGAATACTCATTGTTTTAATCTTGTAGTAATATCTAAAGTGGATTAGTATACATCGGGTTAGGGTCGGAATAAGAAAATTCAATTACATCTCCGTTATTCCAACCTATATCCCTCCCAACTAACCAGATCCTACTTTCGATTAAATTTATTAACAGTAGACTTAGTAATAAGAGAAACACTCTGAATAATCCTATTTTTACTCTTTTAATAAAATCTAATGTTGGTTATCATGATGCAAAAAAAAATTACATTATCTGTACTTTATATATAAAATTTCATCCATAGGAAACAAACATGACCATCTTATCATTAAGTAGCTTAAGCGCTAACCTTCCCCATTATTACAATCAACTTCCCAATAATATCCTGAAGTCTGTCATTCAATCGGCTACATTATCCTTTGTCACTTCCACAATTATATCCTCTAATGTAGGAGCGGGGTTCACACACGCTATGTTAGGGATTACTGCATCCACAATTCACGCTCTCATTACCCCAATCTTTAAATATATATGGAAACCAGCCCATCAAGTTACAGAACCAGTAGGAATATGCAGGTTAACTGTCACCTACTTCAGTACAGCGCTTCTAACTGTCTATATCACAAAAAGAACTGATCTTTTTGAATTGGTCCTAACCACTCTCATAGCTCATCTATTCCTAAACCGAATATTTCAGAACTCCTCAGCAATAGATCTTGATACCACTCAGCACTTTTTCTTTAGCTAAACGCTCGAGACGCAAAATGTTGCATAATACTCTCAGTACCCCCTTCCATTTTTTCATACATTTACGGATAGACAAGCAGATAGTAAAAGTTTAGTGTCGTCGCTGGACTTCAAAGTGCTGCATTAGGGTGTACGACAAGCATCATTTACGCTGTCACTGGCCACATTTTTAAATATATAATTGGCTCAAATCGGCTACTGACATGTAAGGAAACAATGCTCAGACACTCTATTGCCTACGCAATTACAGGGGGTCTAGCTTTCGCTATAACAGGAAATACTAGTCTGATTATAGGAGCCGGGGTCTGTCTCTTGATTCAGTCGATTTATACTCTAGTACTCTATGTTGGTATGAAAATATGTGCTCAATTAACGGACGGCTCCGATAAATCTAATGCATCTGACACCGTGACCAAAAATTGTCTAACGCAAAATATGCTTACAAAACGCCTCCAGAGCGACTCCTCCTGTCTGACGCTATTTATTTAAACCCTCGACTACACAAATAGGTCTTGATAAACCTTATCAAAACCTGTTTTGAATCGAGCATATAACAACACAACCTTCCGAGGATTCTTACTTCACTCTTTTAACACGACCTCAATTAAATGATCATTGTCTTACATCTAAAACCCCCTCCTAGCAGGAAAGCATTATACCAACCTCATCAATCATCAGTTGTGGCAATACCGCAACTCATTATTACCAGCAACTCCCCATTAACACCTTGATATCTGCAGTTCAACTAGCCATAATAACCTTTCCCATTTCTAGATTAATTCGAGGTAATGCAGTCTGTGGAGTTCAAAGTTCTTCATTAGGGTTTACTACAAGCATAATTTACGCTTTTACTGATCTAATTTTAAATATGTAATGGGCTTAGACCAAACACTTACATATAGTGAAGACGTATCCAGAAAATATATCACCTATACAGTCACAGGATATCTAACTGCCGCTGCAACAGATAAGGATTGCTCTGATTAAAGACCAGGGGCGGCGCCTTGCTTCATTTGCTCTACTATCACGCCCTGTTCTTCTATTAGTAAATATAATAGCTCATTATTTATGAACCTTATCAATACATTAGTTGTAATCGATTATATAACAATAATCATCTCTGAATATTCTTACTTTAACCTTTTAATAAAATATCAGTTCGGTTAAAATTGCTTCGAAATAGAAACAAGCCTAGTCTCTTAAGAATTTCGTCCACAGGAGAAAATTGTGTTACCATTATCGTTGAACAGTCACAGCAATGTCCTTTCCGATTATTTCACTGCTATTCCAAAAAACACCTTACAAGCTGCATCTCAATCAGCTATAATATCTTTTGTCCTATCCTCATTTTTTCGAGGGAGTATAACCTTTGGGCTTTACAGTGCTGCATTAGGGTGTACTGCAAGCACAATTTACGCCCTCATTACCCCAATCTTTAAATCTATGAATGCCTCAAACCGCCCACTTCAATGGAACGAAGAAGTAGCTAGAGGCTGTATCTCCTATACGCTTACAGGGTGTCTGGTTCTTGCTCTAACAGGAAGTAATGCTGTCATTGAAGATCTCTGGGTCTATGCCCTGCGTCATATGATTTATAGTGCAATACCTATATTTGACCCCGCAAGCAATGTAAGAAATCTAAATAACACCGCTATCACGCCCTATCTATAAACCCTCAATGAAACTAAAGAAAGTCTTTATCAAACTTATTTCTAATCAAGTGTATAACAACAATAACTTTTTACTATTCTCACTCAAATATTCTAAAAAAAATTAAGTTGGGTTGTTATTATTTAAAACCCCATACAAAGCCTGTCTATATTTTAAATATAAGAACCTCACCTACAGGAGACAATGTGACATCTGTATCAACCACTACTCAGAGCAACATCCTCAATAGTTATTATATTCAAATCCCCAGCAATACCTTTGACTCTACCATACAATCAGCTCTACTATCCGGTGTCATTTCCACATTGTTTCGAGGATCTGTCAGCCTTGGACTTAGAAGTGCTGTATGGGGGGCTACCACAACCGTCATTTACGCACTTATTAGCCCTATCTTTACATATGTGATTGGATCAAACCGATTACTTACACAGAGCGAAGAAGCCTTAAGAGGCTGTATCGCCTACATAGGTACAGGAATTCTCGATCTCGCTCTAACAGGAAATAACGCTGCGATTAAAATTGTCTGGATCTATGCCTTACGTCATCTCATCCCTACTGCAAAAGCTGAGTATAATACCAAAATCAAAACAAGAAACCTCAATCACACCAATATCATGCCGTTTTTTTAAATACTCGAATAACCTGAATTTGAATTAACTACATGAAAGTTTCCGTTAATCAATCGTATAACTATAAAAACCATATAACCATTCTCTTTTGAAGCTTTCAATAAACTATAAACTAGGTTATCATGATTGAAAGCAACAAACACCCCTATTGATATTTTACATAGCAGCACTTCACCTAAGAGGAGAAAATAATGGTCCCCTTACCAGGCAGCAGTCAGAGCAATACTCTTATCAGCTATTATAATCAAATTCCAAGCAATACTTTAGACTCTACAATGCGCTCAGCTATCCTATCCTTTGTCGTTTCCATATCAATTCAACAAAATATAAGCAGTGGACTTAACAGTGCTATATTGGGGGGTACTACAACCATAATTTACGCCCTCATTAGCCCAATCTTTAGATATGTCATTCAATCAGAACGACTGACACGAAACGAAGAAATAATGAGAGCATGTATCGCCTACGTAAGTACAGGGTGTCTAGCTCTCGCTATTACAGGAAATCTCGCTACAATTAATAATGTCTGGATCTATGCCTTGTATCATTTTTTCTTGACCCCAAGCTCTAACGATAGCACCGGCTTAGTAAAAAATCTCAATCACACTAGAGTCCTGCTATTTTTTTAACATTCGAATAAACTTTACAATGAGTATTAACTAACTTTATTAAACCTGTTGTAAATCGGTTTTATAACAATAATCACTATTTACTATTCTCACTCAAATATTGTAAAAAAATTTAAGTTGGATTATTATTATTTCAAACCCTGTCTATATTTTAAATATAAGAACCTCACCTAGGAGACAATGTGACATCTGTATCAACCACTAGTCAGAGCAACATCCTCAATACTTATTATATTCAAATCCCCAGCAATACCTTTGACTCTACCATACAATCAGCTCTACTATCCGGTGTCATTTCCACATTGTTTCGAGGATCTGTCAGCCTTGGACTTAGAAGTGCTGTATGGGGGGCTACCACAACCGTCATTTACGCACTTATTAGCCCTATCTTTAGATATGTCATTCAATCAGAACGACTGACACGACACGAAGAAATAATAAGAGCATGGATCGCCTACGTAAGTACAGGGTATCTAGCTCTCGCTATTACAGGGAATTTCGATACAATGAATAATGTCTGGATCTATGCCTTGTATCATTTCTTCTTAACCCCAAGCTCTAACGATAGCACCAGCCTATCAAGAAATCTCAATCACAGCAGAGTCATGCCATTTTTTTAGCACTCGAATAAACTTTACAATGAGTATTAATGAACTTTATTAAACCTGTTGTGAATCGGTGCTATAATCATAAAAACACCCACCGGTTGCCAATGAGAGTTTGTCATAAACCTCAAGTTATAGTATATTATACATATATAATTCTTCTCTCTATTTTTCATATAAAAATTTTTTCACTAGGAGGAAGTGATGACCGCCTTACTACCCACTGGATCGAGAACTCCCCTTACTAATTATTACAATCAAATTCCAAGCAATACCTGCGACTCGATTATCCAATCAGCTGCATAATCCTTTACCATTTCTTTACTAATTCGACAGAGTATAGCTGGTGGTCTTCAAAGTGCTGTATGCGGGGGAATGACAACCATCATTTATGCCCTTGTTAGCCCACTCTTTAAATATGTCATTGGATCAAACCAACTTACACCGGCCGCAGAAATACTCAGAGGATATATTTCCTACGTAGGTACAGGAGTTCTAGTTCTTGCTGTAACAGGAAGTGATGCTACGATTAAAAATGTCTGGATCTATCTCTTGCGTCATGTAATCTATAGCGATATACCTTGCCAGATAGGCTGTAAAGCAAGAGCTCTCAATAACACCGGGATCATGCCATTTTTTTAAACACTCTACGCGCAGGAACTGTTGTCCAAAATTCACCGAAATATCCCTGCATCTTTCTCATACATCCATAACAGGAAACAGACTCGTTGCAATCCGCGTTAGTCCAATGATAATAGATAACGCTCTTCTCATTGCAAACATGACACCAATTAATAACCTCATTATTCATTTTAATAATAAGTCGATCATCAAAAACAAACAGTGCAGCTCTCCAATACTTAGAGTCTACCTATAAACCATACTTGATTACGCCCCCTTATGAGCTGATAGATATTGGCTAAGCCTTCTTCAATTATCATCTGAAAAAAGAATCCATCCCAAATACCTGCCGTATAAAACATCAAAACTGCTGCCTGCTTGTGACCCTACTTTGTTTTAAGCTTCTCAATCTATTCTAAAAAATAACGCGACTTTCTATATATTGACACCTGGCGACGGTATCCCATTTACGCCCATAAACGTTTTACGCCCGCTTTGCTGAAACTGACATAGCGGCGTCCTACATTAGCTAAAATTATTTTTACTATTTTCCGTTAAAATATGGCAAGCAATATTTATTGCTTTATTGCTAACAACCATTATTGCAAGCAAGCTTTATGGGTAAACTCCCCTATGGAAGTACTGCTTTATTGCTTCAGAAAAAAATCTAAAAAATTATTGAAAACTGGAGAAAAATTAATACAAAATAGGAGCGCCGCTTTCCTTGACCGCTTCTGCAGTCTCAGGAATGATATGCTCCTCTTGCTGATGAGAGATCTCATCTTGAGGAATATCTGGAGGTAGAGCCCAAAGGAAAAGAAGCTTATCTTGCACGTTGTCCACCTCAAAGACGATCGTTGAAAGCATCTTGGATGGTTTTACTTTAGAAAGGATAATCCGGTTGCGAATCACCTCTGGGCATGCAGAAAAAGGCTTGATGTAGAAAATCACCCAGTAGTGATCAGCAAGCTTTTTGTTTTCATTGATGATTTTTTCGAGAGAGTTCATCACGTGCCAGCCCATGGCTGTGCGTGTTTCACCCAACTCTTGCGCGCCTTCAGTCATCTCTTAATGGCCAGAATCCATGGCATGTTTCATAGAGCGGCGGATCTTTTTCTCATCAGAGTCTGTGATCCTTTGCTGCATTTCCTCATAGTCCATGCTTCCATTGCTCTCTGTTTTGAATTCAGAATAGTTGGATCCCATTTTCTTAGTCGAACCTGTTTGCTTGCCGCCCCAGCCACTTCCTTGAGCGGAGCCCATTTTACCTTTTCTCATTGTATCCTCCTAGGATCATTCAAATAATTACTTTACACCACAGACAAAATTTTTTGGCAAGCTTTTTAGTGGGAGTGAAAGTAAATCCTACTTAGAATCTGTGTCAGATTTTTTAGGAACGGCAAATAAATCTACGTCGGGATTTATGTCAGCTAAGCCGATATCTTCTTGTTCAAGATCGAAAATAGGAGCTTGATTTTTTAGTGTTGAGATTACTGTATAATAGGCCATTATGGCTCCCTTATTATAATCCTCAAAACCTTCTTTTGGGCTATCCTCATCTTTTTTTGCCTCTCTCGCTTGCTCTTTAATTAATTTACCCATGTATCGGATATAATTTTTGAAATTTTCGTCTTCCATAATTTAATTAATACTGATATTAGACAAATTCTTAGATCAAGTCGCGTTCAGGCTCTATGTCAGCTAAATCGAGATCTTCTTGTTCGAGGTCGAAAAAAGGTGCTTGATTTTTCATAACAGCAATTACCTGATGGTAAGCCATAAGAAAGCCTGAATTGAAATCAGCAGAATCGCCTTCCTTGGGGTGGTCAGCATCTAATTTTGCTTGTTTAGCATGATCTTTAAGCAAACAAGTTATTTCTTTTATGTAATGTTCTAAACTTTTTTCGTCCATAAAGAGGTATCATTGTTTTTGGTTTAAAATAGTTTGTAGAATGTCCCTTTGTTCGGTATAGCATTCTATCTCAGCTGGCCATATTTTTTCGACTAAAGCTTTTTGTCTGTTTGGATGAAAACTGTCCCATTTTGGACAATGTTTCGATGGGTTCGCGATTTTATCCTTGTGAAGAACAATTAGCTTTTCATAGCTATTGACGGATTTTTGGATTTCTCTGATAGGCTTTTCACTGAACTTAGGTATAAGAGGAGCATGTCTCCCTCCATTCTTTGCTGCGATGTACGCTTCGCTTGGTGATTTTGCAAGCCAGCTTTCACAAGCACTGTCAATAGCTTGCTCTAATTTCCCTGCTTTTTGCAACTGCCCCATTTCTTTTGCTGTAAATCCGAGTTCTTCTCCAATAAATGAGCTTGCCTTACCGGCATTGATAATTTCTCCGACCTTGGCAGTATTTCCAACCCCGGCTGCTGTTTCGAGAACGAGTGTTCCTTCGGCTTTTTGTAGGTTTTTTAGGACGGCAGCTAGTTCTCTTGCGCTTTTTGCACTCTTACTTGCGATTTTAGCTACAGCTCCTGGCGCTGCAATATCTGCTCCATGCTTTCCAAAAGCATATCCAGCCAACTCTCCTCTTTTATCTGAAGGTAGAGTGTCCCATTGAGTGACCAATTGATGGATCTCGGGAGATAGTACTTCTCCAATTACTCCCCACTCATCGTCACGAGCAAGTCTAGCAAGCGTTGAGAGCGCATCATACATTTGTGTTGCCGTGTGGATGGGATGAGTGACTAAGTCACCAAGAAACAACATAATCCCTTTTCCTGACTCATAAACCCCTTTTGGTAGTCCTTTTGCAAAACCTAGAGTGAATTCCGGTGTGGAGAATGGGAGCTTTTCTGGATCTTTCTCAACTTGAGCAGCGAAGTGATTAAAATCCTCGATAGATTTGTTGTATTGACCCATATCAAAGTAGGAGGCACTTCTCTGTAGATAAGGCGTTGGATCTGTTGGATTCATATTAATCGCTTTAGTGAAGTCATTCACAGACTGACCGTAATATCCATAAGAGCGAGCTGCCTCACCTCTCATCTGATAAGAAAGGGCGTTGAAATTCATTTCTTTAGCTGGGTCTGAGAATATAGGACCGGAGTTACTTGCGAATCTTCTGTCAATCTCATTATGACCGAAATCTACAGGATTATTTGTTGCTCTAGAAGGAAGGGAAAAGTCGTATTGTGAGGCAATATCTTGTACTTCTTGAGAAAATTGGGGATAACTTGAGAGATGATCATTGAAGTGATTGAAGCTATCATGTGCGAAAATAGGACCTATTGCTCTTCCGGTTTCTTCTAAGGAAAGTCCTTGTCCAGCGGTCGAAGGCTGAAAGAAGTTTTCCTGCGCGAGGTTCTCTTTGAATGAGGAAATCTCTTCTTCCATTGCTGATTTGAAGATTGGGATGTCATTGGAAGATGGCTGAGTTTGAGATCCACTTGGAGCAGCAGAAGAATTTCCACTAGACTCAGACTTACTCGAGCTGGAAGATCCTGACCCCGAACCTGAAGCGGCAGCTCCAGCTGCCCCCGCGGCTCCTGCCGCACTTGATGCTGCTGCTGCAGAACCTGCAGCAACGACAGCAACTGTAACAGCCGCAACCGCAACCACAACAACAGCCCCGATTATGATGGCTTTTTTGTGTTTCTTGCAGAACTTTTTGGTCTTCTTCCAAGCTTTGCTGATTTTGCCGCATTGTACGATGTTATAACCTGAATAGCCATTGAGAACAGCTGGGATGATCATGTACTCATTGCTGTTTTCTAGGTAATGCGTTAAATGAACAGCCGGTTGTCTTTTGCGATGCCACCCCATATCCCTCTTCTTCCTGGGAGAAGAGGGTGTAATATACTCCAAGTTCTGTCTGATATGTCATGTCTCCTATGCGCACTTTTCACGATCTACTCCTTTTGTTTGTGATCAACGCTAAGAAGTATAACAAAAAATTTATCTTGTGACGACACTATCTAGCATATTCTTCTGATATGATATAAGCCTCTTTCTTCTGGAAGTCACAATTGAGGTCATTGATAACGAGATGTGTGTAAAATGTCACTACTGTCTTTTTAAATACACGCTTAGAGCCTATGTAAACCTGACAATCGACACAATCGACCTCTTGAATGCCCCGTAAGATCGGACTTATTGTAACCCAGCTAAAGACTGAGAGACACCACTTCTAATCTGTTCATCAATCCCTTGTACAAAAGACCTAACCCCTCACTTTTTTTCTGACATTCTTAAAGACTCACCCTAAATTTCACCCACTACCCCCCTTCGATTAGCTCTTTCTAATAACGATAAAAGACTTCAAAGAATAACTAAATCTATCTTACTTATTTTTAGTATATTAACTCCTATGATACAAGTTCTCTCACATCTTTACATCACTTCTCCTAGTTTAAAAGAAACTAGCTCGATTATTATATCTCATACCTAAAGATAACATCTCCCCCTTAAACGAATATTAATTTTTTGATTTTAACTGTAATAAAAACAGTTTGAATCAACATTATCCCATTGATTATTAATAAGTTATATAATAATAAAAAAATTCCACCTCTTTTTATTTTGAGCTTGTGATAAAATTTAAAGAGGATTATCATCATGCCTAAATTTGAAACCGAAAGGAGACAGAATGGTTCGCTACACAGGTCCGAAAAATCGAATCGCAAGACGTTTTGGCGCTAATATTTTTGGCCGCCTTCGCAATCCCCTATTACACAAGCCAAATCCACCAGGAGTGCATGGAGCTAAAAGAAGAAAAAAGTCTGACTTCGGTGCCCAGCTAGAAGAGAAACAAAAGCTTAGTGCTGTTTACGGAATGCTCACTCTAAAACAGCTCCTTCGCTACTACCACGAATCTGTTAAAAAAGAAGGAAACTCAGCCCATGTCCTGATGGAAAGACTTGAGTCCCGCCTTGATCAAGTGGTTTACAAAATGAATTTTGCGACAACAATTTTTCATGCACATCAACTTGTTGCCCATGGCCATGTCCTTGTTAACGGTAAGAAAGTAGACTGTCGTTCTTTCTTCGTTAAGCCTGGAATGAAAATCTCACTGAAAGCAAAATCTCACAACATCCCTTCAGTAAAACTCGCAAGAGCGAATACATCGAGAGAGATCCCTGAGTACCTTTCCGTTGAAGCAGATCAATTTACAGGCACTTTGCTATCAGCTCCACAATTTGATCAAATCTCACTGCCACTACCGATCAACATCCCTCTCGTTTGTGAGTTTCTTGCTCATACACACTAATTTTTAGAATATCGAAGACTTCTTGTACTCCAAGAAGTCTCGACATTAATAAGAACATTCCCAAAAAACCTATCGCCTGAAGTCCAAACTGTACTAACTGTGTTAAGAGATGATGAGGCAATTGAATGTTTGGTTGCCCTAGTAAAAAAGCGATGGTGCTATCACCTAAAAAGTATTCCCCCAAAAATAGAGTCAGCACACTACTGACTCCGCAACAAAACCCCACCTTATAAATTAATAAGGCAAGATCGCGAATAATGATTGAACCAATTTGCTTATTTAACTGGTACAAGAGATATCCAGCATTAAAGAAGCTACTCATACTCGTTGCAATCGCAATGCTGATTGGGCCAAGCTTGAGCCCAAAAACAAGATAACTATTGAGCGCTAAATTCAAAGCAACAGAGTAAAATGAAGCAAGTGCTGGCGTACGAAAATCCTTTCTTACATAAAATGCAGGAGCAATGAGAAGAACGAAAGCAGCTGGAATCAGCCCAATTGTATACCCCCAAAGACAGGTTGTCGTATTCATGACCGAGTGATCATTAAAGCTTCCTCGTCCAAAAAGTAAGTTAATCGATGAGATCCCAAGCACAAAAAGTGCAAAGGTCGATGGCAACATGACACTAATTGCTTTCGAAAAACTTGAACGTAGAAGAGACAAATAAAGATTAAAATCCCCACCCTTCATTGCCCGCGCAAGAGGCGGCAACAGCGCTGAAGAGAGTGCAATCCCGAAAAAAGCAAGGGGCAGCTGCTGCAGCCTGATCGCATACCACAAATAGGAAGGCCCCTCCAAAGAGGCACTTCTCGCGAAAATAGCATCCAAACCACTATTGATTTGACTTGCACCAATCCCTATCATCCCTAAAAAAAATGGCCCAAGGATCTTTCTAAAATTATCTCCGAAAAGTTTGCAGGATCTTATCTCCTGCCACGTGAGATATGCTCGTACAAACCGAATCGTTTTTGGAACCGTCATGAGCCACTGCCCACAAAACGCAATCACAATTACAGCCGATAATCCATAGATAACCTCTTCAAGAACATAATGACGCATAGCAAAGACGCCAGCAATCCAAATAATATTAAAAAAGCAAGGAGCAACCCCCGTTAAAAAATAGTACTGTTCACACTGAAGTAGAGAGCTATTGAGCCCAAAGAGAGTAATAAATAATAATCCAGGAAACATGATCATGGTCAGGTATATGATATCTAAGTTACTAGTACTCAGTAATTTCCAAGTAGATACACTATATAAAACTAACTCTATGACCACAATGATCACAATGAGCATCAGAGAGAGAGTAAAGAAAAATTCAACATAGAATTTAGCGCTCTTTGCTGAGGATTGTGTACGAAGGGACTCAAAATGGGGAATAAAACTCGATGATAGTGGTGTTTCTCCAAGAAGGCGTCTCATGATATTAGAAAAACGAAAAGCAACCATAAATACGGCCATTGCCGGTGCTGTTCCAAAATAGAATGCCATCGCTATATCCCGAAACATCCCAGAGAAACGGCTGAGCACTGTCCCAGAAAAAAAATGACGAGCTGCGCTCATCACCTGATCTTTTTGTACCGTCATTGATTTTTAACCTTCATTACTCCACATTATATGGAAAAACTTAATTACTCGATACGATGACACAAACAACATCCAACAAACTTCTTATTGGTGCACATACATCAGCTTCTGGTGGAGTACATAAAGCCCTTTTGCAAGGGCAAGCGCTTGGTGCAACTACGATTCAACTATTTACAAGCAATCAAAAGCGTTGGATAGGCAAGGAGATTGATGATAAAGAGCTCGCTCGCTGGGAAAAAGCACTGGATGAGACAAGGATACAAAAGGTGATGAGTCACGATAGCTACCTCATTAATTTGGGGTCGCCTAATCCTGAACTTCTCGGTAAAAGCATTACCGCGTTTAAGCAAGAAATCGAACGATGTCAAAGGCTCAAACTCGCTTATATGAACTTTCATCCAGGAGCGGCTACCACTAGTACTGAGGAGAATGCGCTTAACTCAATTATAAAAAGCCTCCTTGATTGTGAGGCTGAAGTTGCGGAAGGAGAAGTCCGACTGCTTCTAGAAGCCACTGCGGGACAAGGAACTTCAATTGGTCATCGCTTTGAGCAGCTAGGGTACATCATCGACAGAACTTACGAAAAAATCCCCATTGGCGTCTGTATCGATACCTGCCATATCTTTGCCGCCGGGTACGACATCAGAAATAGAGATGCGTGGGAAAAGACCCTCGCGGAATTTGATAAATATATCGGATTAAAACACCTCTACGCCCTTCATGTAAACGACTCTAAACACGATATTGGATCTCGTAAAGATCGCCATGCTACACTTGGCGAAGGAAAAATCGGAATCGAAGGATTCAAAGCAATAATGCAGCATCCTAAACTCAGAGACCTTCCTAAATATTTAGAAACTCCCAATGGAGAAACGAAGTGGAAGGGAGAAATCAAAAAGCTAAGAGAGTTTGCATGAAATGATTAAAAATCAAAACCCTCGTGTGTAGAAAAACCCGTTACTATATGTGTTTAGGTACGCACCGCACGTAAGCAAAAGACCTTTTGCACTTACCGTGCTCAATGAACGGCCCTGTCATACATCTTTTCAAGTGACCCCCTAAAGCAGTAGTAAGCACTCACTACTAGGTCTTTTACTTCAATTACAGGAAACAGTGTTACAGCCCTCGGCGGGTAACAGTACCCTTTATAAAAGAACCCTTTGACGTTTGCATCCCTGAGAACAACGCCCCTTCTCCGTCTTCGTACAAATACACAGAGTGTGGTAAAGCGCGTTTGATAAAAAACTCACTCATATAAATGTACTTCGACAGCTCAGCCTCACATCTATGAACTACGCTACTCATCAAAATTTCGATCTTAAATACTATTGAGACTTTCTCTGTGTTGAAAAAATAAATGAGAATGAATGCTCTCTCCGACAAGAGCTGTTTCCACAAAATAATTCCACACTCATCTTACATATGTCAAAGCGACGCTATTGCTTACCCCTCCCTTTTTTTTCATAATATAGAGCAATAGACCTTGCTATTTTCCCTTCAATAATATTCTCAAGTCTCATTCGATTTGACTCGGTGACATTAACAATCATCTGGCTTAGATCCTCAATATTATAAAGCATAATCTTCGGATGGGTACCTAAGATTGGATCAATGCTTCGAGGAACACTCAGATCGATGATGAGCGTATTATTTCGAACCCTTTGAAGATCATGCTCTTTGAGAATATACTCGTGATGCTTCGTGCCAAAGACAACCACATCATAATCATTCCATGTATGCAAACGATCCCAATTAATTGCCTTGTCTTGGGCCATTCGCGTACAAAGGGTTATATCATAGCTATGAAATACACCTCTCACCCTGCGGTTAATCTCCGAATTTCCGACAAAGAGAATTTCAGGGTCTTGCACATTCAATTTCTTCACTAACTGCAGAATCAGTTGAGGCAATTGGGTGATATTTTTGGGGATCAGAAATGAGGTACGTATCTCTTTACCCACCTTAAGGCTTTTTTGAAAAATATAGTGAAGTGAACTTGGTAGCTTTTGGATCAAACGTGATGATTCATAAGAGACTTTCACCTGACGTTGCACTTCATCTTCCCCAAAGATCGCGCTATCCACCCCTGATGTCACTTTCGATAAATGGGTAAAGCAATCCTGCCCAAAGTAACTATAGAGATGATGCTCAAATGTCGCTTTAAACTCCGCCCTGAGCTGCCGTAGAATTGTAATATGAGTCGAAGGAAGGTCTGAAGAGGAAAAATAGAGCTCGGTTCGATTACATGTCGAAAGGAGTATCGATGCAAATGGGTTTTCAGATTTCTGAAAGATTTTGTGAAAAATACAACTGAGATCTTCACGTAGATTTAGAGGTGACGATTTATGATTAATCCCTAATATCCCAACGTCCACGAGAACCCCCTATCATATACAAGAATACTTTATAAAACTTTCACTGTAATTGATCAAGAATGTATTCGTAGGAAAATCCCCGGCGACGTAAAAAGTTAGAAACCTTCTGTTTATTTTTCAGTTGGCGTAAATCTAGATCTGAATATTTTCTTTTAATTAGTTTCTTAATCATTTGAAGTTGTTCTTCTTTAGTAATCATTTGATTAGTAAGCGACCGAATTTTTTCAAACTGCCACCCACTCTTACCTTCCAATTTCTTCTCTATGAGATAGGTTCCCACTCCTCGTCGCAGTTGAGCCTTTATGAAATTCCTGCTCTCCCGATCGTCGTTTAGATAATCATAATCCTGACATTTTTCAATCACATACTGAATTGCAGTCGAGGAAATCTTTCTATGACTCAGCTTGTCCATTACAGAGCCCGTTAAATAACTCCTATAAGAGAGAAGTCTAAGTACATAGTTAAGAGCCACCATCCTTTCCACTTCATTAAAAGTCTCGCTGAGCTCTAATTTAGTTTTGCACTTTTTAATCTTGACTAAATGATTTATAAACAATCTATTACACACCTCCTTCCATGGATTATGATCCACAAATATGAATAGGAATTCAGGAGCATCAATATTTTTTTGAAAATTAATTTTCACCATATATCCCTCATTATCAATGTTTTATTATTAACTATTTGCACATTAACACTTGCGCTCTGTCCTGACTTCAGATATAATAATAAATAAGGAACGTTGTTTCCCGCAATACTCAAGGAGTAATTATTATGAGTTCAAATATTTCAGCTCTACCCCCATTAGGCGGAGTTCAGAACCACCCGAATGTTCAGGCAAACCAAGGACATACAATGCCAATGTCATCACACGACATGTCAACTATGGCTGATAAACTCGCACTCTTGGCTAAACTTGGTCAAAAAGGCTTAAGTGAACAACAGAAGCTCGATACAAGCATTACAGAGAAGGCTAAAGAGCGTAATAAAGCAATTGATAATCAAAATCAATGATTGCCAATTACTTAACAAGCTTAATTTCCTAACAAAAACCACCTATGCTACTTAGTTAATAAAACTAACCCAAGGTAACTTCATGCCCAACAGCGATCTAGCAAATGTAACTCCTTTCGGAGCTAAAGATGGCTCTTATAGCAATTCCCTGGGTACTACCCCTCCAAAACAAACTCCAATGCCTGGGGTAGATTCAAAATCAACGCAGTTTCCTCCTACGAATGACTCTCCTACTGGGAAGGTTACATCTGGACAACAGGCATGGATGAAACAATTTCAAACCATGATGCCAGGGATGACAGTAACGGATTTCAAAAAATTTATGCAAGGCCTCGAAAAATTTATGGAAAATCAGATGAAGCAGGAAGCTCAAAAGATCAAAAAAACCAATCAAGAGCTTAAAAAAAGTGAAGAGGGCAACTGACACTTATTCACGATTATCGTATCCTATCTCTATGGATACCTTATTAATCACTTCTGCAGATGAAGGGATCAGATTAGATCAACTTCTCGTTAAACATTTCCCCCCTCACTCCAGAACCTATTTCCAATACCTCATTAAAGAACAGTCTATTACACTTAATGACTCTCCAATTAAAAAAATGACAAAGCCTAGGTGTGGTGATCAAGTTAAAATATTCTATCTTCACCCCCCTGAAACTCCAGTTAAACCTGAAAATATTCCCCTTAATATTCTCTATGAAGATAACGCTATACTCGTCATCAATAAATCTGCAGGAATGGTAACCCACCCCGCTCCTGGTAATCGTTCTGGTACACTTGTCAACGCCCTGCTTTATTATGTAAAAAATCTTAAAAATTGGGATGATACATTAAGACCTGGAATTGTACATCGACTTGACAAAGACACCTCAGGCATACTCATTGCAGCAAAAACCATTGAAGCTTATCGAAAATTAATCAAGCAATTCAGCGAACGGACAATTAACAAAACCTATCTCGCAATAACCCTTGGTAATCCTAAAAATTGCATCATCACGTTGCCAATCGGTCGTCATCCCAAAAAACGAAAGGAGATGACTACCCTTCAAGAAGGAGGGAAGGAAGCTATTTCAGAAATCGAATCAATCGCTACCTCTAATCATCTCAGCTATGTGAAAGTGAAACCCAAAACCGGACGTACCCATCAGATTCGAGTGCATCTCAAATCATGTAACGCTGCCATACTTGGTGATTCCGTCTACGGAAACAAGAACATCAATCACAAATATCGTGTGCTTCGCCAGCTGCTCCATGCTTCAACAATCACTTTTTTCCATCCTCTTACAAACGAAAAGATCCACTTAGTAGCCCCAATTCCCCAAGATTTGCAAAAATGGATTGATCAAATAAGTGCTAAGTAACTATCTACTAGAGACCTATAACTTTACACCCATCTACCTACTAGATAAATAAATCTAATTAATATATAATTATTCCTCCTGAACTAGGAACAAATATTTTATCTATCTCAATTAGCAACAGAAGGCTCGAACCATGAAAGAATTTGTTGAATACATCATAAAAAATCTCGTCGCTCATCCAGACCATGTGAAAATTAATGAAATTGGCGGAACACACACTCTCATCATCGAATTAAGTGTAGAAAAATCCGATATTGGTAAAATCATCGGGAAAAAAGGAAGAACCATTAACGCCATCCGTACTCTCCTGATGTCAGTCGCAAGCCGCAATGGAATTCGAGTTAATCTAGAAATTCTCGAAGAAAATAACGATACAAACACTCCCGACGCTATAGATAAAACACCAGAAATAGTTGAAACATCCCTAGAATAATAACCTAGCCTGCTATAACAGATCTATTCTTCAAATAGATCTGTTATTTTATTTAGCTAAAGACGGGAGGTAGGGTGCAATATACACTTTACGGGAATTTAAAAGTCCTGATCGATAGCGCAGAATCGCAAGCGGTAACCCCTTCTTATCATCGCTCAGAGTGTGAGAAATCGGCGCAAAACTCTCTTTAAAGATCAAAGACAATTCATTAGCATTTTCCCCAGAAAATTCTACTTCCATCTCTTCACCTTGTATCCTCTTAGATCGACGAAATGCATTGAGAAACAGCTTGAAATGAGCGATTGCAACTTCCGTATGAGGAATCCAGAACCACAGCTCATCCTTCTGTGAACAATCCAGTTCTTTCCCTTGATAGAGCTCTTCTGCGCTCGCAATCGTAGAGAGCATATGTACATAAACATCGACGTTGTGATGACTTTCATAGAAATCTAAACAGGTTTCCTGCCAACTCTTTCTAATGCCAGAAGCATTCTGATTAAAACTCGGATGATTCTTTGCAAAGAGCTTCGTCTGACCGATACGACAGATTTGATTGAGTGTTTTGGTATCGGTAAAAATATTTTTCGATATGCCTATGCCACACTGAGAAAGATTTGCATCCAGCATTTCCTCTTTTGATCGATAGATCTTATCGTAAAGTGAGTAGAAATCCTCATTCTGAAGGAGTCTTTTCGCAGCAGCTCTGTCAAATGTGGCATCATGTGTCAGATCATCAAAATGGACAATCTCTTGTTCCTTCCCTGTAATAATAGTTTTCATCCGATTAAGAAGTGAAGCAATGACAGAAAGGTCCATCCGTGTGATTTTAGTGAGTAAATCGGTATCATCTAAGATAGCGTAGATAAAATGAAGATACTCAACAAACTCCCGTTTAGGATCAATCGAATAATTGTAAGGACTTGAGGAAATCATTTTCTTTTGCAGAAGACGTTGAAAAATCCGAGTTCCTGAGGGGGTGTTAAACTTCTTTTTCGCTTCATCAAGTTGCTTGTCAATACTGTCGGCTGTCATTCCACCCAGACTATATTTATCATTGATCGTAAAGGTCGACTTAGCGATCAGCGTATTGGATGCTTGGGCATCGCTAATGAGGACCATTGGAGGCGATAACGTTTGTAGTGAGACTTTGTGATGGTCAATGACACTAATCACATCGAGATAAGATGGAATTTTCACTTCCTCCCGATTACAGAAATCTCGAAGAGTAACGGTACCAAATGATGTGCTTTGGAGCCTCGAAGAGAATATGATTCCAATAGGCACCTTTTTGGCACTCTTCTGTAAATGGTTCACTGTCAAATAAGGGTAAGTACCAATTTTGGTAAGAATCTCTTCCAGGTCTGTGCGTTGGGTAAGACCTTGTGGTAGATGGCCTAAGACGTCCGTCTTAACCTTAAATGCAACTTCCAAACGATCGACATAGGTACGTAGACTGTGAAAACTCTCAGCGAGATATTTAACCAGTTTCTCCATATGAGAAAAAATCAAGGGCCGATTCTCAATCAACTTCCCTTCCTCATCAAAAAGATCTGCGGCTTTAAGGCTTTGAAGCTCCTTAAAAAACCGATTAAACTCCGTAATAGAAAAGTTTTCCATAGCAAAGATGAAGTCCTCAAATGTACTTTCAATTCCCTTTTCTACCTGCAAGACCTTAATTAAGTAATCCTGCAGATATTTCTCCTGACGTAGATTGAATTCCCCAGAAGGTTTATAATCTCGGATCTTTTTTTGTAAAGTTTCATCAATGAATCTTGAAAGGTCTTCTGTCATGAGATTCTTTTTAGCAAATAAGGAAATCAGCTCCATATGAATATTACTTTCAAGCCACTGTAAACAGTTATTAAGCGAGCCGATAATTCGTCTGACACCTTCTATATCAAAATAGTGCCAGTCGCCGAGGTAATACCCCTCTTTGTCAACGAGCACGATAGCGTGATGTTGCCTATCATGATAAGAACTGAGTGTGAGTTCGTGAGTCTCTTTGCGTACCATTCCCTTTTGCGTCATGAGATCCAAACTAGTAATTGTGAGAGATTCTCTAGTCTTTGCCAAACAATCAAAAACAGCATTTCCAAAAATCTCATTAAAGAGAAATCCAATTTCGATCTGAGTCGTTGGGGGACCACCGGGAACATTCCAAACATGAATTCCATCACCCACTTGCGCAGCAAAAGCATCGACCCAACCCCAAAATGAAGCAACTGTTGTATCGAGATCAGGGGAAGAGTGAGCTGTGACGAAATGAGTTCCTTGATAGATTTTTGACATCCCAATCGGAAAAAATACCTGATACTCATCTCTGGGGATTAATTTCCCCATGATCTTCCCCCGAACCTGATAATTATCGCACGAAGAGAGCTCTGAAAATTGATTAATGTACATTTCAAAGAAAGAAAAATTATAGAGCTCGAGAATGTGTTCTTCCAGCACCTTCTCCATAAATTCAATGACAGCATCGAGCAAGAAGGATGAGGCTGAGCTTTGAATCAACTCCAAAAGAGTCCTATTGACTACAAGACTCTTTTGATGTTCATTCAAAGCTGTAAATACAGCTTTTCTAAAAGGTTTAAAAATCTCATCAAGATTTTCAAATAAATGTCCTTTTAAGGTAAACTCACCTAAATTCATCCTATCTCACCCCTTGAAACAAATGGATTGAGCAGGACTCGAACCTGCGACCGCCCGCTTAGAAGGCGGGAGCTCTATCCAGCTGAGCTATCAATCCAGAATAATTCAATTTTAAGTATCTATGAAATGATTTTCAAGTAGATTTTCTTTCATAATATTCGTTAAAATAATGCTCATGAAAGCACTCACGATTGTCAATTATAAAATCGGCCCCCAATATCCACTTACAATCATTTCAGGTCCATGCGTGATCGAGAGTGAGGATCATGCCCTAAAGGCTGCCCACCAGCTTAAAAATATTTTCAATCGTTGCGGAGTAAATCTCATTTACAAATCAAGCTATGACAAAGCCAACCGCTCTTCGATCAAATCATATCGGGGACCAGGCCTCAACCAGGGACTCAGAATTCTTGAATCAGTCAAACAGCAGTTCGACCTCCCCATCCTCACAGATGTTCATACAAAAGAAGAGGTCAGATCTACAGCAGACGTGTGTGATATTCTTCAAATTCCAGCCTTTCTCTGTCGTCAAACGGATCTGCTAATCGCTGCCGCTAGCACGGGAAAAATCATCAATGTAAAAAAAGGGCAGTTCATGGCTCCGTGGGATATGGGCAATGTGATCAATAAAATTCAATCGCAAGGCAATGACCAGATTATCCTCACTGACCGTGGCACTTCATTTGGATATAATAACCTTGTTTCCGATATGAGAGCCATTCCGATCATGCAAAAATATGGATATCCTGTGTGCTTCGATGCCTCCCATTCGACCCAACTTCCCGGTAGTCAAGGGACAACCTCAGGGGGTCAGCAAGAGTTCATTCCCATACTCGCAAAAGCAGCAATCGCATCGGGAGCTAATCTCCTCTTCATCGAATCGCATCCGAGTCCAAAACAAGCAAAAAGCGATAGTGCTTCAGTAATGCCTTTTGACAAATTAGAGCAGCTTTTAAAAGAAATTAAACCTCTTTACGAGCTAATCCAAACAACAGCATGCTATGTTTAAAAACAGCAAAATCATGACGATCTGCATGGTTGGACTCATAGCTTTACTCTCTGGAGTCAAGATCATCTTCTTTACATCCCCACTCTTTAATGACAACCATGCTTCCTTCCCCATTGTCACTTCTGACAAGGATAAGAAAGGCCCGGTAGAACAACTCCGATATCAAACTACAAAAGACCTCTGGAAACTTGGAGAGAATGGAGTAAGGCTCCATTACCATATTAAAAGCCCCTATTCGATACTTCTAGCCTATCCGAAAGGAAGTTCCTATGAATTTATAGAAAAAATGCATGAGATTAAATGTTATTTTCAGCAGAGCGTGGATCTAAATCAATCCACTCAACAAATAAGCTACCTCCAGTCCAATCAAGGCTCCTACTCCTACGGGAAACAATCATTCACAGCAGAAAGCGTCCTCATCACCATGTTCCAAATAAATGGAACTACACTTCAAATGGAGATCAACCCCTCAGACATATTCTTAAAAGGAATGGCAAACCAAGTTTCTCTTTCCTTTGCAAATCAACAGCCCGCTTTTCAGTCAAAAGCCTTTACGGCAACAATTCGAAATCCAGGCAGTCTACGATGAAACTCTTATCCCTATTCCTCACCTTGACCCTTTCTTTTTTTTCAGACTCCTACAAGAATCATTCAGACATCACCTTCGATCAAATCCCCTACAGTGGGGATCGTATACTTTTAGAGGAAAAGGCTATATTAACTCACCCTATCGAAAAAATACAAACGCACACGACCCACTTTATTCTTAACCGGTCAGAACCACTCCCCCTTTTTTCGACAATGCATTTTCAAAATACCGTTTATTGCACTCTTCAGCAAGGATGCCTCCTCTATTGTGATGATAATTCTTTTGGTGAGATAAAACTTGTACGATATATATCCAACTCTAATAAGCCCAAATACTTGCAACCGTTATTTTCAAGGTATAACACGTGATTCTCGAAATCAAGAACCTAGTTAAAGTCTACGGAGGCAAACCCGTCGTCAATGGACTAAGTTTTCACATCTCACCCGGTGAAGTAGTAGGCCTGCTTGGACCTAATGGAGCGGGGAAGACCACCGCCTTTTATATTACTATTGGACTGATCCATCCCGATCAAGGACAGGTCTTTTTCCAAGGTAAGAATGTCACGAACACTCCTCTTCATAATCGCGCAAAAATGGGAATGGGTTATCTCTCTCAGGAGCCTTCAATCTTTCACAATCTTACCGTTGAGCAAAACATCCTCGCCATATTAGAAACACTTGCCATTACAAAAATCGAAAAAAAAACCCGCCTTGAGGAACTCCTCTATGAACTTCGCCTTGAAACCCTGGCAAAAAATCGGGCATCCACCCTCTCAGGAGGTGAAAGAAGACGCCTAGAAATCACTCGCTCACTTGTAACCTCACCTTCTCTCCTTCTCCTCGATGAACCATTTGCGAATATCGATCCCATCACCGTACATGATGTCAAGCAAATGATCCACCACCTTAAAGCCAAAAACATCAGCGTACTGATCACAGATCACAATGCCAGGGAAATATCTTCCGTTATGGATCGAAGCTATCTGATTCAAGAAGGACACGTGACAATATCTGGGACCATTGACGAACTCCTAGACAGCAAAGAAGCCCGTTTAACCTATTTCGGAGAAGACTTCAGACTGTGAATACTCTAATGATGGAAACTTCTAATGAACACCTTGATTTCCGAATTTCTATAGTACAATTTTTGTAGTAAATTTTTATCATAACCATTCTTGGACGGCTTCAAAAACTGTATCATAAGAGAGTGTATCAAGGCAGTCGCTTCTTCCACTCCCTGCACATCCAGGACGATAACATGGACGACAACTGAAATCCTGCATCAGTACAGTACTTTCAGGATGCTGCCATGGTCCCCACGTTTTTTCAGACGTCGGTCCAAAGAGCGCGACAACAGGTGTTTTTAGAGTACTTGCTAAATGAAGTGGCATAGAATCCACTGTGACTAGCAATTTAGCAACACGAATGAGCTCCCCAAGATCTTTAAGAGAAAGTTTTCCACCCAAATTACACACTGGAACACTGGGAATTTTTACAAGAATTTCATTGACGATTTTAAGCTCTTCTAGATTGGAACTTGCAGTCACTACAATCTGATACCCCTGCTCATGCAATTGAGCAATAAGTTTTGCAAATAGCTGTGATGGCCAGCACTTAAAGAGCCATCTCGAGACCGAATGCACAAGGATAAATTTTCCAGAAATGATTCCTTTGCTTTTGAGAATCTGCTCTACATTCTTTTGGGCTGAGTCTGGAATGTGGAAGACAAGTTCTCTCTGATCAATAGTTGGAAATATTCCGATCATACGAAGAGCATCGATCTGTTTTTCCACTGTATGCCGTGGATGTGACGCATGCTTTACAATATGAGTGTAACACCTCGCCTTCCGAAACATTCCCCCACCTTCTGGATCCACTCCGATGCAGAGAGGGCTCCGGGATACTTTGGCTGCAATCGCCCCTCGGTCTCCTTCAGTCAAGTTGATCACTAGATCGTACCCCCTCCCTCGAATCTGTTTGAGAAGCTTCCATTCATTACTATACAACTTCCACCACCCCCCTTTTTTCCATTCCTTATCATAACAAATAAAATTTGAAATAGCCGGATGACCAGACAGCATCGGAAGGGTGTCTTTATAGATATATGCATCAATCTCAGCATTTGGAATCTTTAACTTTAGCAATGAATAAACAGGTGAAGAGAGCAATACGTCACCATGATGGCGGAGTTTGGCAACAAGGATCTTTTTCACCTGTGACAGTTCAGGATAACTCATATCATAAATAATAAGAGAAAGGTCCTCTAATTACTAGAATAAAGCTGATGTACAAGATAAAACAGTAGTTAGATGAGAACCTGAAAAATGCCCATAATAACCGAGAGATTAAGAAACTTCAATCTCTTACATAGACTGATTATAGGCTACGGGATGTTCTCCATATAACAGATGTATCTCTCCTCATCAAACCGCTCAACATCTAAACCAATAGAGATTATGCATCAGTATACGTCCTATTCAAGGAAGGTTGTAACGCTACTTCCAATTGACAATCTCTAGCTTCTTTCATGAGATTAATCACCTGAGTCTGCTTATAGCTCTAAACATTCTATACACCTCCCCAATGTGAAACTATAAGCAGGTGGCATCATACCAAATAGCTTTCTTAATCTCTTGTTATATAACCCCTTCTATTGCTAAAAACGCAGGTTTTAATACCCCAGTAATAAATCATGATGATATTGCTTTTTATCCCTATCCTAGATAAGCTGAATCTGAAATAGATTTATTTGATTAACTTTTTAGGAATATAACATGACAAAAGAACAAACACTCTCCATCATCAAACCCGATGCCGTCTTAGGAAATCACATTGGTGATATTCTAGCCCGCTTCGAAAAAACAGGACTGAAGATCATAGAAGCAAAGATGATGCACCTTTCAAAAGATCAAGCAGAAGATTTTTACGGAATTCACAAAGAGCGCCCTTTCTTTAATGAGCTTATAAACTTTATGATTTCTGGACCTATTTTCGTCTCTGTATTAGAAGGGGAAGATGCAATTAAGAAAAATCGAGATATCATGGGTGCGACTAATCCCGCAGATGCAGCACCTGGAACAATCCGCAAAGACTTTGCTAAGAGTATCGATGCCAATGCTGTCCACGGATCTGATGCCAAAGAGACTGCAGCCGTAGAGATTGCTTTTTTCTTCAAAAAATAACCATTACTACATTAATAAAAAAAAATAAAGAAACCACTCCTCTAGGCTCCGAAGAGCTCTATCTAAACATTGACGACGCCCATGACTGTATCTAATCACGCAATGAATGCTTCTAAAGAGACTCTAAATAACTATGAAGTGTAACTTGGAAAATAACCTAGATCTTCTTTCCACTAGACTCTTTAACTAGCAGGTGTACGTGTCAGTCTTATCAGAGGATATGCAAAGCTCTCGGAGCTGCTTAATGTTATCCAAGTCTTTATTCAAGAAGTCTCGCTCGGAGAGACTCCATTTCATCTCTTAAGCCTTGAGGGAATTTATCACCAAATTGTTTAAAGTAATTCGTAACCTCGTCCACTTCCTTGAGAAATGCGCTTTTATCTACTTTAAAAAGCTCATCGATAGTTTCTTGTGAAAGATTCAGCCCTTGTAGATCGATAGAATCTCTTATGGGAAGATATCCGATAGGGGTCTTATTAACCTCTTCTCTTCCAGATACGCGTTCGAAAATCCACTTGAGGACACGAATGTTTTCCCCAAATCCTGGCCAGAGAAATTCCCCTTGCTTAGATTTTTTAAACCAATTGATGTGGAAAATCTTAGGAAGCTTAGTTGGATCTGCTGATTTCCCTACTGCTAACCAATGAGCAAAGAAATCTCCCATATGATAACCACAGAAAGGTAGCATTGCAAATGGATCGTGGCGAAGTGTACCAACAGATCCTTCTGCAGCAGCGGTCATTTCTGATGAGAGCGAAGCTCCTAAAAAAGTGCCGTGTTCCCAGTGGAAAGCTTCATAGATAAGCGGAATGACACTGCCTCTTCTACCACCAAAAATGATTGCAGAAATTGGCACTCCTTCGGGATTTTCATACTCTAGATCGACAATCGGGCATTGCTCGATAGGCACAGTAAATCTCGCATTGGGATGAGCTGCTTTTTCTTTGGACCCGGGAGTCCATAGATTCCCTTTCCAATCAGTCATTCCTTCCGGGGGATCTTCAGTCATTTTCTCCCACCAGACATCTCTATCTTTTGTAAGCGCCACGTTTGTAAAGATGGTATTTTTAGAAATGGTTTCCATAGTATTCGGACTGGAGCGCATGGATGTTCCTGGCGCTACGCCAAAGAGTCCACTCTCAGGATTAATTGCATAAAGTCTTCCATCTTTCCCAAAACGCATCCAGGCAATATCATCACCGATACAGTCAATTTTCCAACCAGGAAGTTCTGATTTGATCATGGAAAGATTAGTTTTACCACAGGAGCTTGGGAATGCCGCTGCAAAAAACTTCTTTTCCCCTTGTGGATTTGTAATACCCATGATAAGCATATGCTCTGCAAGCCACCCCTCATCACGCGCTTTGATAGAGGCTATCCGAAGTGCCAAACATTTCTTTCCGAGAAGTGCATTACCTCCATACCCACTTCCGAAAGACCAGATTGCTCGCTCTTCTGGAAAATGGACAACGTATTTATCATTAGATCGACAAGGCCATACTGGACCTTTTTCACCAGGCTCTAGAGGAACGCCAACAGAATGAAAACAGGGAATAAACTCTCCTGAATCACCTAAAATTTCCAAAGCTTTCATTCCCGTACGTGCCATAATTTTCATGTTGGTCGCAACATATTTCGAGTCAGTAATCTGCACACCAATCAATGAGAGGGGTGATTCATACGGTCCCATACTAAAGGGGATGACATACATCACACGCCCTTTCATACACCCTTTAAAGAGTCTGTGTAGAAGTCCTTTCATTTCTTTGGGATCTTTCCAGTTGTTTGTCGGACCCGCATCTGCTTCATTAACTGAGCAAATAAATGTGCGGTCTTCAATACGAGCGACGTCCTCTGGATCAGAGCGACAGTAATAACTACCAGGTCTAATGTTGGGGTTAAGCGGGATATAAAGACCCTCATCAACGAGCTGTTGACACAGCTTTTCATACTCCTCTTGGGATCCATCACAGTAATGAACGGATTCCGGTGTACATAAAGCTCGAGTTTCTTTAATCCACTCAAGTAATTTAGAATGATTAGACCACATTACTTAACCAATTTAGTTTTTTTAAATTTATCTAAATATTCGAGCGCTTTTCCAGTTCCTAAGCACACTGCTAGCAGAGGATTTTGAGCAACAATCACAGGTAATCCCGATGCTTTTATCAGAGTTTTATCCAGTCCTTTAATCAGAGCCCCCCCTCCGGCAAGAACCATTCCCCTCTCAACAAGATCAGCAGCAAGCTCTGGGGGACATTTTTCAAGGGTGAGCTTAACACATTCAATAATTTGTTGAATTGGCTCAGATAGACATTCCCGAATTTCAACAGAATTAATGCGTTTAGTAATCGGGAGCCCCGCTACTTGATCACGTCCCCTAACTTCCATTTCCAGTTCATTATCCCCAAGAGGATAAGCAGAGCCAATGGTCATTTTAATCTCTTCCGCTGTACGCGGTCCAATGATCAAGTTGTAAGTGCGTCGCATATAATTCATAATACACTCATCAAACTCATCACCAGCAATTCGGAGTGAGCGTGATTCGACAATACCACCAAGTGAAATAATAGCAACTTCTGTAGTACCACCTCCAACGTCAATAATCATATTAGCGCAAGGCTCATGCACAGGCAGACCGACACCGATTGCAGCTGACATTGGCTCCTCAATGAGAATTACTTCTTGAGCTCCAGCGCGGAGCGCAGAGTCTTCAACGGCTCGTTTTTCAACTCCTGTAATTCCAGATGGAACGGCAATGAGGATTTTTGGACGAAATAAGCTACGTATTGGAATGGCACGCTGAATGAGCGCTTTCAACAGTCCTTCAGTAATTTCAAAGTCGGCAATAACACCGTCTTTCATCGGTCGTACTGCGTGGATTTTTCTCGGTGTTTTTCCAAGCATCGCTTTCGCTTTATGACCAACTGCTAATACTTCATTTGTAAGGGAGTCTACTGCTACGACAGAGGGTTCAGCAAGTACGATACCTTTGCCGCTGACGTAAACAAGCGTATTTGCTGTTCCTAAATCGATTCCAATATCACTAGAAAAAAACCCGGAAATACATCCGAGTTTATTAACAAATTGACGTCCAATAGTCTTTACAAACCTGCCTTTGCTAGCTAGGCTGCCTTTCATTATATGCCTTCCTAATTTATTCAAATCTAAGCATAATCAAGCTAGTACTTATCCTAAAGGATAAAATTACGTCTGTAATAACTCAAGTACATCTTCCCAGGAAAGTTTTGTAATCGCTTCATCATCACAACTCACAATTTTTTTCACTATTCCTTGTTTTCTCTTTTGCATTTCGAGAATTTTTTCTTCTATCGTCCCTTTAGTCACTAATTTATAGACGGATACGTCTTGTTTTTGGCCAATGCGATACACTCGATCTGTGGCTTGATTTTCGACAGCAGGATTCCACCACATATCGTAATGGACCACCGTATCTGCCCCAACTAGATTGAGTCCTAGTCCTCCAGCTTTCAGTGAAACTAAGAAGACAGGTATAGTCTTATCTGCATTAAATTCTTTAACGATTTCTAACCTATTTTTGCTCGATCCGTCTAAATAGCTAAATCGTATTCCCTTACTCTCTAAATCCCCTTTCATGATCTGTAACATACGTGTGTACTGCGAAAAGATGACGGTTTTATGATTTCCTTCGATGAGTGTCTGAAGGAGTTCTTGAAACATATCATATTTGGCGGAATCCTCAGGTTCTGGGTGTTCCTTCGCGAAAATCGCGGGATGACAACAGATCTGCTTAAGCCTTGTAAGTGTTGCTAGAACATGAATTTGTACTTTATCAAATCCCTCTCTTTCTACGAGTTTTGTAAGTTCATTCCGTGCTGATTCAGCATACGACTTGTAGAGCTCTTTCTGTACATGAGTTAATTGGCAATAGTAAGTGAGTTCAGAAACAGGAGGGAGTTCATCAATGACATCAACCTTCATACGACGCATAATGAATGGGGCTACCTTTTTGCGTAGATATTGAATATTTTTTGCTTGTTCTTCACCCGTAACGCGAATGTATTTGTCAACAAAGCGTTCATAGCTATTAAGGAACCCCGGCATAAGAAAATCGAATAAACTCCAGAGCTCATCAAGTGAGTTTTCAATTGGAGTTCCCGATAGGGCCATCCGATATTTCGATTTAATAAGTTTAACCGATTTTGCATTGCGCGTACAACGATTTTTAATGTGCTGTGCTTCATCCAAAATCGTGCACGCAAAATACTTAGAACCATATAATGCAACATCTTTTTGAAGGAGGCTATAAGAAGTGATTAAAAGATCGTCTTTATCAGCACTAGCAATCATCTTTTTGCGCTGAGCTGGCATGCCATCAATCACAAGAACCTTAAGATTGGTATGAAATTTCATAATCTCCTCTTTCCAATTGTATAGAAGAGACGTGGGACAAACAACAAGCGACCCCCCATCTTTGTTTTCACGCATTTGAGTGATTGCAACAATTGCCTGAAGAGTTTTACCAAGGCCCATATCGTCAGCGAGAATTCCATTAAGATACATCCTTCTCAGCCTTTCAAACCAATGGACTCCTTCTAACTGATATTTTCGCAGCTCTGCCTTAATATCCTTCGGAATTGGAGAGCATACGACGATTTTCTCACCAAGCATTTGACCACGGATATCTTGAAGCCTAGTACTCATGGAAAATGTAACAGGAAGACCTTTGAATTGCGTAGCATCGATATTCGCAATACTCCAAAGAGGCCTTTCAAGAATATGATCATCGAGTTTTTCAATCCCGAGTTCATCAAATAATTGAACCACGCTGCCAAGAATTTTTAAATCGAGAACGAGAATTTTAGGAACCTTATTACCGCTATTAGATTTTCTAAAATTTCCTTTACCACGATCGAGTTCAATGAACGTTCGATTCGAAATAATACATTCCCAAAGACGATCGATTTTGACCCCCTTCAGAGAACCCTTTACTTCCATCTTAATTTGGTAGACATCCATCCTTTTTGTATCAAAAAGTTCCAGCTTAAATTCAGATGTGTCATAAATGAATTGATCGAGGAGGTTCTGAGGACAATTGAACGTGACTCGATTCTGGTACCTTGGAATCACATCGGTCATGAATTCAATGATCTTCTTTTCAGACTTTGAAACATAACATTCATGATCATTATCGTAGAGGAAATCGTGAAAGAGAGCCTCGATAAGACTCCTTTCATCTACTAAGTTTCTTGCGACAATCCCCTCTTTCGTTTGGAATGATTCAAGATGAGAAAGCGTCAGTGCCTTAGTCGATGCAGGAATGAGCTGATCGTTATATTTAAATTGCAATTTTGCATCAAGCTCCCCATTTAAGAATGAAAGATCACACAGTGCTTCAACAACTCCTACAAACGGAAGCGTTACAAACTCATCAATCTCATCTACCGATTCAATCGAAGCATAGTTCCCCAGTTCAGGGATCACATTCTCGATAAACGTACCAAACAAAGGCTCAGGAACAGTTGTATCCCGCATTCCACGTAAATTCCTAAGGTGCTGCCGCGTAATATTTTCAGCGAACCGGTAATATACGTGATCATAGATCATGCCAGGCTTTGCGCAATAGAGAAGGTTAGCGTCTTCAAAAGTGATCATTTCTTCGTTAACAATCAAAGTGGGATTAAGTAAAATCTTAGATGAAGGTGCCTTTATGTATTCAAGATTTACATGAATCCCCGCATGGATGGGAGAAAACCGGAGGGGTGATTCAAAACTTGTTTCAAACAAACAAGGCAGTGTCGGCAATTCATCGTCAAGATATGAAATCCCCTTTTGATTTAGCATATGGAGTTTCTTTCCAGAAGCCTTAGCGAGCATCATCCCGAACGTCCTCAGGTCGATACACCCAAACTTTAACAGCCGTTCATTACCAGTAGGCTCCTTAAAAGTGGCATGATCTAAGATAATCTGAGCAATTTCTTTTTCTATTGCACTAAATGAATCAATAGAAAAGCAATACTTCTTTCCACCAATGTACTGAGGTTCCTTATGCCTTATAAACTCGAGAAAATCTTTAACTATGGGGATATACAGTGGTTTCGATCGAGAAGCTAGTCTGAGAGCAACTTGGAATTCCACACTACCCAATTTTCTTCTTTCGGGCATCGAAAAAATGATTGTGAGTTCAGCAGGTTCAATAATCAGCTTTTTTTCAGGAAGGAAGAACGGAGAGTTAGCAAAAACCTTGGATGCAGAGATATATTCATCAAGAAGCTCCTTCTTAAGCTCCTCATCCTTACGTTGATCACGCTTTGTCGCAGCCTGCTTGACTACCTCAAAGAGAGCCTCTTTTTCATCATCGTTAATACCACTTTCCTTTGCTATATTAGTTTCCTTAGAATAAGTCACAAGAATATCATCAAGAGAGGCTTCTAAATAGAATAGAACAGCAGCAAGGTGTTGACAGTCATAATGGTAAGGACAATCGCAATCGGACTCGATAGTTTCAGAGTCGATTCGATCGATTTCCATTGCGCTTTCGTAAGTGTTCTTATATTGCCCTAAGACCTGAGCCGAAATCTTCAGAGTTTTGGTGTCAATATGAAGAATTTTAGCAGATAGAACCTTACTTCCATCGAATAAAGTTTTGCCTTCACGGAGTATTGAGGACGAAAAGTCCTGCTTAAGCTTACGTAAATTTAGCATGTACCCAAATATAAAATTATTTCTCCAAGTTTCTCGGTTTTACATCTTTTTTGGAACGACTTCAATAAAAAAATATCATTTGGTAGAAAAAAACCATTACACCCAGACGTATTCCCTGATCACCGACAGTTAAAGTTAAGGATACAGAATAGATCCTAGATTCACTTTCTCCCTCGTTCTTTCTTTTTTAGATTGTCTAAAAAGCAACTGTGAGTATACAATTTCGAATTACCGCGAGTGTAGCTCAGTGGTAGAGCGTCACGTTGCCAACGTGAATGTCGTGAGTTCGAATCTCATCACCCGCTTATTCTAAGCATACGCATCCCATTAAAGGATCGAAATCATGGAAAGTAAATTAGTTAGTAGTAAAGCCCTTACATCAGACAGCGTTACAGTCACAGTCAAAAGAAAACCGAATTGCATCATCGAATTCCAAGTCAAAGCGAAACAGCCCCTTATGCAAAAAGCATATAAGGAAGCCATCAAGAGCATCAATAAAGAAATATCGATCCCTGGATTTAGAAAAGGGAAAGCCCCTGAAACGCTCATCACATCAAAATATGCTGGAGCGATCGAAGAGCGCTGGAAAAAAACGCTTGTAAACCTCGCCTTCCAAGAAAGTGAACACCTCGTAAACATTCCACCTCTTAACCAAGATTCAAAAATTTCCCTTGATATTAAGAGCTATTCGAAAGAAGGTGCTGATATCACCTTCACCTTTGAAGGAGAACCTCTCGTTCCACCCATCGCATATGAAAAAATTGAAATCACTACAGAAGATCAACTCGAAATCACACCAGAACAAATAGACGAGACAATTCGTCAGATCCAGATCTTCTTTGCAAAATATAAAGAGATCACCGATCGCAAAGCAGAGGAAGGCGATTTTGTTATCATTGATGTCGACATCATCGAGGGCCCCTCTCCGCAAAAAGCGCTTACAAACGCACGATTTGAGGTCAGTAAAAATGGAATGGCACAATGGATGAAGGCTCTCATTACGGATCTCAAAGCCGGAGAATCCAAAGAAGGAGAAAGCGTTCCAGATGAAAGTGCCAAAGAAGAAGAAAAAACCCCTCCTAAGAAAGTCAGGCTCACAGTCAATACTATCCAAGAGCCCCAACTTCCCACACTAAACGATGACCTCGCAAAAAAATTAGGTTGCAAAAACCTGGACGAGATGAGAAGCAACCTCAAAAAGCTCCTTACCAAACAATTAGACGAAACTACAAAAAAGAAACGTCGAGAACAAGTCTCCGACGCCCTCTTAGCAAACCACCCCTTCGAACTTCCTCAATCACTTATCGACAACGAAGTCCAATTCAGACTGAATCAGCTCCTTTCCGATCCCGTCTATTCTAAAAATCTGCAGAGCATGGACAAAGAAAAGCAAACCGCAATCTCCAACTCGATCAAAACTCAAGGAGATAGAGCCCTCAGACTCTTCTACCTTTGTCGATCCATAGTCAAAGAGAACCACCTTTCACTCGATCCTGACGAAGTACCACATAAGGTTCATACTCCACTGGAAACGCTGTTTGCCCAAGAACCTGATAACTACGACGTACGAGCAAAGCCTCAGGAGCAAAAAGCCTCAGCAATGTCACGTTTAATACTGACTAAAGCACAAGACTACGCGCTTGAGCGACTCAAGACAAAGTAGGAATGTCTTTTCTAAAAATACCAACTTCAATAAGTTAGTAATTGTTGAACCATTAAACCGAAGGATATCTGATGTATCTCACACCTTACGTCATCGAAGACACAGGACGTGGCGAGCGTTCCATGGATATATACTCACGGCTGCTCAAAGATCGGATAGTCATGATTGGAACAGAAATTAACGACCAGGTTGCAAACACCGTCGTTGCACAGCTCATCTTCCTTAAAGCAGAAGACCCAAAAAAAGACATCAGCATCTACATCAACTCCCCTGGTGGACTCGTTTCTGCAGGACTTGCGATCTACGATGTGATCCGCTTCTTAGGCTGCGATGTTAATACCTATTGTATCGGACAAACAGCATCAATGGCAGCACTTTTACTCGCTGCAGGAACCAGTGGCAAACGATTTGCGCTTCCTCATAGCCGAATTATGATTCATCAACCTATGGGCGGAATCGGAGGCACCTCTGCAGACATTCATATCCAAGCAGAAGAAATACTCACCCTGAAAAACACCTTAGCACAAATTATCTCAGAGCACACAGGCAAGTCCCTCGAACAAGTGATTGAAGATTCAGATCGCGATTATTACATGAGTGCCCAAGAAGCCATCGAATATGGTCTCATCGATAAAATAGTTTTATCGACTATCAAGAAAAAAGAGGAAGAGTAACCATGAGCGAGAAAACGCTGCCTGAAGAGACTCACTGTTCCTTTTGTGGACGCACCGAAGAGTCTGTCGAAAAACTCGTATCAGGTCCAAGCGCCTTTATCTGTGATAAATGTATCCGTCTCTGCATGAATATCATCGATAAAAAAGAAGTCCAAAATCATGAAATTAAAGTGCTCAAACCCAAAGAAATCAAAGACCGTCTCGACACCTACATCATCGGACAAGAAAAAGCTAAACGAACCATCGCCGTTGCTGTTTACAATCATTACAAACGGATTCGTGTATTAAGCGAGGAAAACAAAGAAGTCGAGTACAGCAAATCCAACGTAATGCTCCTCGGCCCCACAGGATCTGGAAAAACACTGATTGCACGTACCCTTGCTGACATCCTTGATGTCCCCTTCGCCATTGCCGACGCCACAACACTTACAGAAGCGGGCTACGTCGGAGAAGACGTAGAAAACATCATCCTCCGCCTTGTCCAAAACGCAGACTACGATATTGCACGCGCAGAGCACGGTATCATCTACGTTGATGAAATAGACAAACTCCGCAAAACCAGTAGCAATGTCTCCATTACCCGCGATGTCTCAGGAGAAGGCGTTCAACAAGCTCTCCTAAAAATCGTCGAAGGCACTATCGCCAATGTGCCACCCAAAGGAGGAAGGAAACATCCCAATCAGGAATATATCAAGTTCAATACAGAAAACATTCTATTTATCGTTGGAGGAGCTTTTGTTGGGCTCGAAAAAATCATCTCAAAACGACTTGGTAAGGGAGTAATAGGATTTGATACGAACAATAAAAAACATGTGGATCACACAAAAACGAGCTACCTACTCTCCATGGTAGAAACAGAAGACCTAATCAAATTCGGACTGATTCCCGAGTTTATTGGGCGCTTTAATGGGATCGCCAATTGCAACGAATTAACGCTGGATGATCTCATTAATATCCTAACAAAGCCAAAACATGCGATCATTTCGCAATACGTAAGTCTCTTTAAAGAAGATGGAGTCAGTTTAAAATTTTCAGAAGAAGCTCTTATAGCTATTGCTGAAAAAGCTAAAACAGCTGAAACAGGTGCACGAGCCCTAAGAATGATTACAGAGCACCTCCTCATGGATCTCATGTATGAAGTGCCATCCGACAGTACAATCAAACAGATTATTATTGAAAAAGAATGTGTGACCAATGGAGCCAAAGCAACACTGATTACCGATGAAAAAACAGGCTAGTTAATCCCCTGATATTCATTGCGCCTACAAAGCTACATTAACAGATTGCCACCATCCCTCCCTCTCAAGACAAATGTCAAAGGTTCACTATTTTTTATGATGTAAGATTATCGAGCAACTAACTACACTAACTGAGCATTTTCTAATTATGAAGTTACTCGACCCTTCTTTCTCTTCATTCCAGGAGTAATTAAAGATTCTAGTTTGCACTCCTTTAGCTTAATATAAAAAGATTTCTTTTGAACTGGCCTAGTCAGCCTACCTGAAGCTAAATCCTTAAACAATACTTTAAGCCCCTTTTAATATTGTAATAATTTATACAATACGCCTAGAGATAATTAAGCATTTAAGGTTATAATATCCATAGTCATATTGTATCAATACATGAACCAATCGAGCAAAGTAATATCGCAAAGATATAAGCATTAAGGATATCAACAGTTACAGAGCGTAACCTTTCTAGATCGAGATACTATATTGATATTCAACATCTAGAACTCTGTAATGAAATAATTAACCTTTACCCTTGACATAATGTCTTATTAATTATAGAATTTTTCCAAAACTTAGGAGTCCCGTTATGACAACACCCACATCCAGTTCTATTTCAGCCCATCTCATAGAAACCCTTGTTTCATGGAGAAACAACGAGCCCAAAGGAATACCTAAAAAAATTACTTCCGAGATCGGCTTTGCTCTTATTTCTGTTGTTGCAACTATTGAAACAATCATAAGTGCGATTTTTACAGGCTTAAGCACTCCTCTATCCCTCATCACCGAACAACCGTTTAAACGCTCTACAAAGTGGGCACAGAGCGCAAGCTTTACAGTAATTTGGGCACTAACTAACCTCATCACTCACATCTCCAACCCTAATCAGAATCTTGCAACCACAACAAGCTTAGCATATCAAAACCTCTTCCCTAAGAGCTCGTCCGCAATCGGGGGCTCCTTCACATAACAACCTCAAGAGGTCACTTTCGAATATAACTTACTGTTTTATTCTCGATAACAGCATGAATAGAACTTTTAAAAGGCTAGTATGAAGCCACCTACATCAGTCGCTGCTTCAGAGCGTCTTACGGAGAACCTTATTTCGAATAGAAATAGAGACGAGGGGGGAGTCATAGGAATAATCGTTGCCGAAATGAGCTTTGCTTCCATCTGTATTACGGCTATCACCGAAACAGTGATAACTCTATTATTTACAGCCTGCATTACTCCCTTCTTGACAGCTCCTAACCCCTTCAGGCAGATAACTCTTGATAGGACTATGGACTTGGTCAGTAAGTGCAGGCTTTACAGTAATTTGGGCAAGCTCCGCCCTTATCAGTAACATATACTTTGCAAATCAGAACCTTACACCGACAATAGAAAATGCATATAATAGTCTATTCCATATTACGACAAGAGCATAGAAAAGGCAGATAGTGCTATCTTCTACATTTAGAAAACGGCATATAATCTAAATAAACCACCTGAGGTAAACAATATGGCAATTCCCTCATTACACTCTGTTTCAGCCCATTGCATGGAGATACTTGTTTCATGGAGAAACCACGGACCAACACCACGGACAAAACTCATAATACATCTAATTGCCGAAATTAGCTTTGCACTCATTGTGGTCCTGGCAACCGTTGAAACGGTCATGGGTCTATGTGTTACAGCTCTTGCCGTCCCCCTATCCTTCATTAATACAAGATTATTTAAAAACGCTATCATTTGGACTCAGAGCGCAAGTTTCGCAATGGCTTGGGCAAACATCACCCTCATAAATAATATATACTTCTCTAATCAAACGCTGGTGCACACAACGGACAGAGCGTATGCTAAGGCACGCCTAATCTTCACCCACTATACAATACATGAATTTAACGAGAACCTTATCTGATCCAATCATACAGGAAAATCCAGTGCTTACAGCCCTCATCACTCCCTTCTTTACAGCCCCTGACCCCTTCAGGCAGAAAACTCTTGATCAGTCTATGGACCGATCAGTAAATACAGGCTTTACAGTAGTTTGGGCAAGCTCCGCTCTGATCAGTAACATATACTTTGCAAATCAGAACCTTACACCGACAATAGAAAATGCATATAATAATATGTTCCATATGACGGCAAAACCATAGATAAAGGCATATAGTAGTATCTTCTACATTTAGAACACGGAATATAATCTACACAAACCACCTGAAATAAGAAATATGGCAATCCCCTCATCACACTCTGTTTCAGCCCATTGCATGGAGACCCTTGTTTCATGGAGAAACCACGGACAAACACCACGGACAAAACTCATAATACATCCGGTTGCCGAGATTGGCTTTGCACTCATTGCCGTCCTGGCAACCGTTGAAACAGTCATGGGTCTATGTTTTACAGCTCTCACCGTCCCCCTATCCTTCATGAATACAAGATTATTTAAAAACGCTATCATTTGGACTCAGAGCGCAAGTTTTGCAATGGCTTGGGCAAACCATCACTCTCATAAATAATATATACTTCTCTAATCAAACGCTGGTGCACACAACTAACAAAGCACATGCTAAGGCATGCCTAATCTTCCACCATTACACAATACATGAAGTTAACAAGCTACTTTTCTGATCAATCATATAGGAAAATCCATCGAAAATCTTTTTTCAAGTCAAGCAATCTTACTCAATCTCTTTTAATTATATCCTTGACTAAGTGATGTAATCAATATGACAACGACACATTGACCGCTTCTGCGATCATAACCTTCAGAAACATCCGGCCAGAAAACTCTCCTTCATCCATAAAGAACAATACAGAAAGCTTAACCGATTGTATCGGCGGAGGGATGCCTCTTCACATCTATCCGAATCTTAAATCTTGCCACTATAGTTTAAATCACAGCATTAATCTGTTCAAGCATATGCCCTCGAAGAACTCAATAGAGATCCTTTCATTACGTACGCAATTGTGATCATCTTCAACAGATCAGTCACATACATTATTCTGTGCCTCATCGTTAAGAGAGCTCTGAGAAAGAACAGATTTCAACGGAAAAAAAGATATAGCGAAAATCCAAACATCACCGTTACTGGGATTTTAACGGGCTTAAAGCCCTTTAATCGGTAAGCGATATTCAATAGCGTTAATACTATCAATCCCGGGTAGCAAATCTGTAGAACAGGACCTAAAATCACCGAAATTCTTGTGAACTGGAACGTTGATACAAAAAAAGTAAGCAGCAATGATCCAATTAGAGTAGCTTCATAGCTTACCTTTCCTCTAAAAATCTCTTTCTGCATAAAATCAGTAAAGACTAAAACTAAAGCGATCGCCGTGGTTAAACACGCAAGCGCAACTGTAATACACACCAAGATCCCAGCCTTTGGTCCCGCAATCTTCATGGTGATCTTAGCAAGCAATTGGCTCTTCTCACTTATGCCGAGATCCTGCCCATGTAATGCTGCTAAATAGCTAAATCCAATGTAAATAAGTGCGAGCAAAGTTGCTCCAATAATACTAGCTTGAATCGCTGTCTGAATCGTTCCTTCACTATTAGCCCTCATCCTAAGTAAACTCAAAATCGTCGAAGAGAAAAAAAATGCCGCTAGAAGATCCATCGTATTATACCCCTCTTTGAGACCATGTAAAAATACCGTACCACTAGTTTCTCTAATGGTCTGTATTTCAGATGGGGAAATGAGGCCTATTACAATAATAGAACCTAGAGATAGTAGAAGCAAGGGGGTGAGAACCCAACCCAACAGCGAAATGATATGACTTTTTTTCCAGGTAAATAGAAAGATGATTCCACAGGACATTGCACTAAAATAGACAGGGGATAGCGATAAAAAAGAAGTAGTAAGCGTAGAGTAAGCAAGAGCAATACATCTTGGGGTAGATCCAAACGGCCCCAAAAGGCAGATGATCATCAACGAAGTCAAAAGACCAGGAACCCTCCCAAGCCTACCAAAAAAATCCCGATAATTCCCATTGAATAAGATCATCGCAATAGATCCTACAACAGGCATAATAACAGCAGTAAGAATAAGTCCCAAAATTGCATAGAAAGTCTTATCGCCAGCATATCGTCCAAGAGAAAGCGGGAAAATAACATTCCCAGCCCCAAAAAACATGGAGAACATAGCAAAACCAATAGAAAACGAACGGGACTTAAAAATATTAATCATGAATTAATTTCTGTAAAAATTCAGCGATAAATCTAATACAGGTGGAGGATGTTAAATGTACATCATGACAGTTACACAAACAAGCACTGGAGATTGGACGAAATTGTAATGGTTATAATATAATATATCCAGCATTTTATCAGACAATCCCATAGGATTGTATTTGCTACAATAATACACCATATTTCACATACCCATTCATCTAATTGAAAAGATCCAAGCTCATAAATCTTTGGATTCGTAACAAGTTATATTAATCATTAAAAAAGTCAGGGAAAAGCTATTTAAAGACCCGGAAAATCGATCCTTTTGATAAAAAAATCAATTCAAGCACACTCGCATGTTTAGATCATGACTAGCATGAGTAACAAAAACCTATGCATTTTGCATCAGTGGCATAACTAGCCTATCCGCAGCACAGGGTTTGATCCCCTCAGATCATACGAAGTCAATATAAAATACAGAAAAACCTCTCCTAAATAAAGAATCCTTTCAATATAGATATCACTCATCACACCAACCTGGAGGACTCGCAAGACGATTAGCACCTGCTCCAAGTCAAACTTAATTATCTAATCAATAACAATATCTTGACCATGAACCTGAACAGGGCCGAAATGGACATCAGTCATGTAAGTAGCGAAGATTGCTACAATTCTAGGATCGATTAACTCCTCTTCAAAGACAGTGACCTCCCAGAAGTAGATGAGTGTATAGAAGCCCCTAGAATAATTTTTCTGAAACTGGGCAATTGTCTTATTCGAATCATTTTAGTCGACAATGAGTAGCTTCGAACGGCCTGAGTTATAGTAAGCTTTTGCAAAAGGTTTGTGATCCCGTAAGACACATAATCTGGGTCAGGTTGAACTTTAAAAGTATAACCAGCTATTACTGGACTCATGAAAGCACTAAAACACGCAATCATCAGTAAAATAGATTTCTTCATGACATCCTCTCAGTATAATTCAGAATGTTTTACAGATACCACACCAAGAAACTCAAGCATAAAGATAATATAATGAGACTGGATATGAACCAAAGTAATAAATAAGTTAGAATCTATCAGGCTTTACGAGAAAGTTTGCTCGAAACAGGAATCGAACCTGCACGGGATTGCTCCCAAGGGATTTTAAGTCCCTTGTGTCTACCAATTCCACCATTCGAGCATAAACACGCGCTAAAAGTATACCTCTAACACATGTTAAGGATCGGGTGCTACTCGATGGAGTACCCTTCACCTGGTTTATCTTCAAGAGAAGGTCCAGGTACCTCTTCATTCAAGATATCTCGATCTTTTTCATGCCTCCCGTTAAAAGATGTTGCAAAAGGCAACTCTTTTTCAAATGAGTTTATAGAAACAGCCGCTTTTCCTTTCTTTTTTACTTCTTCATCCAAAAGCACCATTGGTATATTTGCATCTTCTTGTACCCCCCTTTCTACTTGGCTAGTTTGAGAAAGATCTACTCCTTTGGAAGAATCTGTTGTCTTAGTAAGCAGATTGCTTTTATAGCGACCCATGTTCTCCGAGATAAGACGAGGTGGTGGAGAGAGTAATGATTTGAATTCTGAGGATGCAACGTCTGCTTCACCCTTCTTCATACCTTCTTCTAATACCCTAGCTTTTTCACTGGCCCTTCTTTCTTTTGTGAGCGGCCCTTCTGTAGATGTTTTCCTAGGTTTCTTTCTATCTTGCTTTTTCCTTGAGTCAGCTTGAGAGGTGTCTGTTCTGTTAGTAGAGGATCTCGGGGCTTTTTCGCCAATAATCTTAATGGATTTCTCGACAGTTACTTTTTTCAGTACCATTCTGCTTTCTTTGACTTCTACTACTTCATAGTCCCCAACTGGGAGCAAAAAAGATTTCGGTCTTTCTAATGACCGGAAAAAAAAGGATTTCCCAAAAGAAACAACCTCAACCGCATCGACTGAATATTCTTCATGGTTTGCAACTGAAGAACTGCGTACAACGAGCTTGTATCCTCCCTTTGGCGATATAATCGTCTCAATAATCGGTTCTCGTGTAAAATTCACGTAACTTTTCCGTTGTTATAAGTTTAAAAAATATTGGATACTCTGGACTCTCTACTTATTAGCCATATAGACAATTAAATCAATTAGGCGATTAGAATAGCCAATCTCATTATCATACCAAGCTATTAGTTTAAAAAAATTACTACTCATAGCGATCCCTGCATGACTATCAAATATCGAGGAATGAGGATCCCCTATAAAATCTGACGAGACTACAGCTTCATCAGTATATGCTAAAATTCCATCCATTGTGCTCTCAGATGCAGATTTCATAGATTCACATATTCTATCATAAGTCGTTGATTTAGTCAGCCTAACTGTCAAGTCTACAACAGAAACATCCGCTACTGGAACCCTAAAGGCCATCCCTGTGAGTTTTCCGTTAACCTCAGGAATGCAGAGCCCTACGGCTTTTGCGGCTCCTGTTGAGGAAGGAATAATATTGAGAACGCCAGAGCGGCCTCCTCGTAAATCTTTTTTAGAAGGTTCATCATGTACCGGCTGGGTCGCAGTCATCGCATGAACGGTGGTCATCAAACCCTCTTCTATTCCAAAATTATCAATCAAAACCTTCGTAATTGGAGCAAGACAATTCGTAGTACACGATGCATTTGATACAACTTTATCTGTTACGGGATTAAATTTTTCGTGATTAACTCCCATCACGTATAATGGGACATCTCCTTTTGCTGGGGCTGAAATAACCACATATTTAGCACCTGCTGTGATATGCTTTTTAGCATCGTCTCCATTGGTAAAGAAGCCTGTTGATTCAATAACAAAATCCACAGACAAATCTTTCCATGGGAGATTCAATGGATCCCTTTCTGCAATAACCTTTGTGACTGTTCCATCTACGATGATTTCACCCTCTTTCGATTCTACGGTTTTGTTGAATCGCCCATGAACGGAATCATATTTTAGAAGATAAGCAAGGTTAGGAGCTGGTACTAAATCATTGATCGCTACGATTTCAATATTTTTGTTCTTTGATGCTAAACGAAACACAGAGCGGCCAATTCTTCCAAATCCGTTGATAGCTATTCGAGTTGTCATATTGTTCCCTATGTAATGATAAATTTCAAAGATGTGATGATACTAAAAGTTCAGAGTGAAAGTAAAGAGAGAATTTTAGAAAATTAGCAGCGATTACTTATACTGTTGCGGCACTCCATCCATTCACCTTGAAAGAAAAATCTATGATATATGTACTCCGAGAAGAATTAATTTAAAGTCGCCATATTATCAATATACTTGCCGCTTATAAAGTCATATCAAGCCCTTTAGAGAAAGGCAATCGACCCCAATCCCTACGATGTCACGAATCATATGAGTGAAAACCTATAGAACTTCATCGCATCACAATCAATTTCTGTCTTATAAAGCGTCTTACATTCCACTTTATATCCACAATAGTGAGTATGAAGGTCCATCAGCCTATCCTTAGTCGATATTTTGATTTGAGGTGATACAGTCATACGCCTGCTTTAAAATATCAATTGTGTAGAAAGGAGAGTTCATCAGAGACTACTTCAATAATGCCACAGCCATTACAAAAGAACTGAATTGAAGCCTCTAGGCGTGTAGTCACCTCTACTAGTACTTGTGTTTTCTTACAGAGAAGCCCAAACTGGTCTCATTCGCTACAGTAATTAACACAAAAAAACAAAGCGTATTTCCTACAGGGATGATGAGATGTAATGTATAAATTAGATTGAGAACATGAAACGTTTAGTCTAATAACTTAGTGTTTCTAGATATACTCAATAATACAAATAGGTGAACAATCGCCCTGTTGAAAATTCGTTTTTACGATGCGTGTGTAACCACCCTGACGGTCTATATATTTAGGAGATAGTTCATTAAATAGCTTACCAATAACTCTACGGTCAGTATTGTAAGAACTTGTATCTCCCTGCTTTGCAGCCCGTCTTTCCTTAGAAGTCAGCACATTGAAACAGATCATGAGCTCTTGAATCGCTCGTCTTCTGCTTGCCAGTGTGTTTTTCTTAGCAAGGGTGATCATATGATCAGCGTGACGACGAAGTTCTTTTGCTTTCGTAATAGATGTTTCAATACGTCCGTGATCAATAAGAGATTTCAATTGATTAGCGATCATACATCTTCTGTGAGATGAATTCCTTCCAATTTTAAAAGTACGTTTTGCGTGCCTCATTCCTCTATTCCTAGTTTTTCATTATTAAAATCAACCATTGAAAGCTTAACATTTTCACGAGTAAATCCATATCTAGAGAGATCCATTCCTAGATACAAACTCATCTCATCCAGCTTGGCTTTAATTTCATTAAGAGATTTCTTGCCAAAGTTTCTAAACTTTAACATTTCCGGTTCTGGCATAATAACAAGTTCTGCAATGGTGTCAATATTAGCTTGAGCTAAACAATTTGTCGATCTAACTGAGAGTTCGATTTCATTGATTTTCAATCCAAGTTTACTTAGCAACTTATCTTTTTCAGTATCTTGCTCTTTTTCCTGCTGATCAAAGGTGATCGGCTGATAGATAAGCTCATCAAAGGTTTTGAGATGTACAACACCGATTTGCGTTGCAAATGTTAGAGCTTCTTCAGGTGTAATTCTTCCATCTGTTGTTACTTCTAGAACAAGACGATCATAATCTGTATCTTGACCAACACGAGTATTTTCTACGAAGTAATTCACAAGTCTAACTGGTGAGAATGCTGAATCAATCACGATCTCATCGACGACCTTGTCACTTAAATCATGACGCTCAGCAGGTCTATACCCTCGATCAATCGCAATTCTAAAATCAATTTTTCGAATCATCGTTTTAGTAGCTGTAAAGATATGCAGTTCTGGGTTAACGATATCAAAAAAAGTATCCCCGATGAAATCCTTAAGAGTCACTTTGTACTGACCACCATTTTCATCAAGCATCTCCTGTGTAACTTCCACTGTATTCGAAATTTTACGCGGATCACGAGAATTACCAGACTCCTCAGTCGGGATCATACGAAGCAATGAATTTTTAATATTAAGAATAATGTGGGTCATATCCTCAATAATTCCTTCAACGGCCATATACTCGTGAGAGACCCCTTCAATTTTAATTGAAATAATAGCAGGAGCTTCTAAAGAATTAAGCATGATTCTTCGGAGAGCATTTCCAACCGTATGACCAAATCCTCTCTCAAATGGCTCAGCGATAAATCGATTGAAAGATTCTTCTTTTTTATCAATCTTAATACTCGTTGGCAACTCGAATTTGCCATAATTAACTGCCATAGTCTTTGCTCCTATAAACTTTTTTTATACACGTCTTCTTTTTCTAGGCCGACATCCGTTATGAGGCACTGGAGTTCTATCTTTTATCAGTGTAATCAGTAGTCCGGCACTTTGTAAGCCACGAACTGCAGACTCTCTTCCTGCACCAGGGCCTTTTAAGTAGACTTCTACTTCTCTCATTCCATGTGTCATTGCAACTTTCGCAGCATCTTGCGCAGATATCGTTGCAGCAAATGCGGATGACTTTCTAGATCCTGAAAACTTCATTTTCCCAGATGTTGACCATGAGATGACGTTTCCTGATGGATCAGTGATTGTAACGATAGTATTATTAAATGTTGCTTTAACATGTGCAACCCCGCTTGGAACAGTTCTGCTTTGTTTCTTTTTTGTACGGACAAATGGTTTATGGACTTGTTTCTTTCCAGATTTCTCTTTGTCTTTCTTTTTCGCCAATGTTCAGCTCCTACTTAACAGTTTTCTTACCAGCAATGACTCTTTTCTTCTTTCCCTTACGAGTACGTGCATTACATTTTGTTCGCTGTCCTCTTACTGATAAACCAGAGCGGTGTCGTAATCCACGGTATGAATTGATACTGACAAGCCTTTTAATATTATTTCGAATGGCTCTTCGAAGATCCCCCTCAACTTCATATTCTGTCTGAAGCATTGCGTTAAGCCTAGAAACCTCTTCTTCAGTCAATTTTACAGCCTTCATGTCAGGATCTAACTTAAGCTTTTCAAGTATCTCTAGAGCTCTCGCTATTCCAATTCCATAGATGTACGTAAGGCTAATTGCCAATCTCTTATTGTTTGGTATATCGACTCCAATGACTCTTGGCATAAGGTATAATCCTTTTTAGTAAGTTGTTCGAAAAATTCTATCAAATTCACATTTAGATATCAATAGAAGGTGTGTTTTTCTTAAGGTCTCTTAGCTACCTTGTGCACGTAAGTATCATCATCGGGCTGTAACTCTTCCTTTCTTCATAAATCCATCATAACGTTTTGTGATCAAATGGGACTCAATCTGTTTAGTCGTATCAAGAACTACCCCCACTAAGATAAGAAGTGAAGTTCCTCCAAAAAAGTGGCTAATCGTAGAATCTACGCTCAGAACGCGCCCCACTAACATGGGCAAAATAGCAATAGTAGCAAGAAATACGGCGCCTACTAGCGTCACTCGATTCATCGTTGATTCTAAAAATTGTTGAGTGGGCCTTCCTTGCCTAATGCCAGGGATGAATGCACCATTTTTTTTCATATCGGATGCAATTTGCTCTGGATGAAATTGAGTGGCAGTCCAAAAGTAGGTGAAAAACATAATTAATATAATATAAACGCAGGTATAGACCCAGCTTCCTGGAGATAAAAATGCGACCATCATTGTTAAAAACTTTCCCTGTCCAAGTAACTGCGATATCGTTGCAGGAAACATGAGTAATGAAGACGCAAAGATCACAGGAATTACCCCTGCATAATTGATCTTCAGCGGAATATATGCATTACCACCCTGAGTTTCATATCTACCAATGACCCTTCTTGCATATTGAAGTGGAATCTTTCTCTGTCCCTGTATCATCAGGATGGTTCCAATAATGATTAAAACGAAGACAGCCCCAAGCACAACGATGGAGGAAAACGTGAGTTGACCAGATTCTTGCGAAGTAAGGTTGAGTTGTCTAATAATGGTTCCAATTGTTCCCGGAAGTGAAGATAGGATACCAATGGCAATGATCAAGCTGATACCATTGCCCACTCCCTTTTCAGTGATTTGTTCCCCAATCCACATCAAAAAAACGGTCCCTGTTCCCATAGCTACTATCGTAAGTAAATAGAAGAGCCATGGAATATTAAAAGCCTGCACATTAACGATTTCCTGAACAATGATACCTGGATGAGACAAGTTTAGATAATAGGCGAATTTTGCATAAACTCCCGCTTGGAATAAGGCCAACACCACAGTAAATAGACGAGTCCATCTCCCAAGTTTTTTCTTGTTTGCCTCAGGATTTTCTTTCATTTCCCGTTGAATGGATGGAACAAGCGCAACAAGAAGTTGCATAATAATCGACGCCGTAATGTAAGGCATTACACCAAGAGCAATAATAGTCATTTGAGAAAAGGCACCCCCGGAAAATATATCCACGAGCTGGAAAAGGTTTTGCCCCCCTCCAGTCATTTGCCTAAAGACTTTAACAGCTTCATCTCCATTAATCCCAGGAACTGGAATAAATGAGCCAATACGACAGACGATTAGAAGCATGATGGTAAATAAGATTTTCTGTTTGAGCTCAGAAACTGAAAATATTTTTTTTATCCCTTCAATCATTACACACTACATCTTTGAGTTGATTTTAATTTATTTCTTAGGAATGATTTTAAAAGATATCTGATTCTTTTCAAGTTTATTCTTGGCGTTTTTTGAAATCAAGTGAGCTTCAATACTCACTTTTTTGGTAATTTCTCCGTCACCTAGGACTTTAATCCCCCCTTTAATTCTTCTCAGGTTAAATCCCTTATCTGTAAGGGATTTAACATTCACCACGTCTCCGTCCGAAAATAGTTGGTCAATCAGCCTTAGATTAATGGAAAATACCTTTGTTTGAAATCGGGAATTTGAAAACCCACGACATGGAAGCTTTTGGTAAAGAGGTAGTTGCCCTCCTTCTTTCCCTTCTCTTCTCTTATAACCGGAACGTGATTTTTGACCTTTATGCCCTCGATTACATGTTTTACCTCGGTTTGAACCAGGTCCACGACCTACGCGTTGTTCTTTTTGCTTGCCCCGTTTTCCGTTCGATAATTCAGACAGTTTTATCATACTTCGATTCCTCTTACTGCAAGAGTTTCCTTTCTACTTGTGAGCTCCAAGAGAGATTTAACAGTTGCATGTACTTGGTTCATTGCGTTATTCGATCCGAAACTTTTAGTAACCACATCTTTAATTCCACCTAATTCAAGAACAGCACGTACCTTCGAACCGGCGATAATCCCCGTTCCTTCAGGTGCTGGTTTTAACATAACTTTTGCACCATCCCAGCGGCAGTATACTTCATGAGGAATGGTTCGCCCCTGTAGCTCAAACTTTACAATGTTCTTTGCAGCAGATTCACTACCCTTGCGAATAGCATCTGAGACTTCATTTGCTTTGGCAAATCCAATACCAACACGCCCTTTACCATCTCCAATAATGATTAAAGCTGAAAAACTAAACTTACGGCCACCTTTGACCACTTTAGAGCAGCGATTAATATAAAGAACCTTTTCCTCGAATTCTGAGTTTTTCTCTTCGTGATGTTTTCTACTTTTTCCTTTATTCATTTAAATATCCTTTAAATTTATCCTCTAAAGCTGAAGTCCAGCTTTTCGTGCACCTTCAGCAATTGTGGCTATAAGTCCGTGATATTTGGAACGCCCCCTATCGAACTTAACCTTTTCGACTTTCTTTTCTCGAGCGAGTTTGCCAATCGTTTCACCAACTATTCGAGCGCTTTCTTTGGATTTACCATTAAGCTTACCCTTTGCATCTTTGGATTTCGTTCCAAATGATACAATAGTAATTCCCTTTTCATCATCGATGATTTGAGCTGAAAGATGCTTATTTGACTTTTCGATTGATAGCCTTGGAAGGCTGTCATTCCTTTTGAGTTTTTTTCTCACTCTCATTGCTCGTTTCTTTCGTTTTTTATTCGTATTAGCAACTTGATTTAACATAATTATTTCCCTTTAGCTGCTTTACCAGCCTTCTTACGTACATATTCGTCGACATATCTTATACCCTTCCCTTTATAGGGCTCAGGAGGCCTTAAAGCTCTGACATTCGCAGCAAACTGCCCAACTAGCTGTTTGTCAATTCCAGTAACCTTTATTGCTGTACTCTTTTCAATTTGGACGGTGATACCAACTGGTATCTTCACTTGTGATGGATGTGAAAAACCCAATTGAATATTTAATTCATCTCCGCTTTGTACAGCTCGATATCCCACTCCAATCAGTTTTAGGTTTTTTTCATGCCCAATAGATACACCCACAATAGAGTTATTAATGAGCGATCGATATAGGCCATGCATTGGTTTAAGTAATGATATTGACGGTGTATACTTAATTGTCGCTAAATTTTCCTCTACTATAACGGCAATCCCTTCAGGAAGGACTACCTCTAAAGTCCCCTTCGGCCCCTTTACAGTAAGTTTACATTTGGACTCTTTCAGCTCTACTCCCTTTGGAATCAAAATAGGTGTTTGACCTAGGCGTGACATATTTTTCCTCTATAATTTAGTAGTTGTTACCAGACGAGACAAAGCAGTTCTCCACCGACTTTTTCTCTGCGCGCTTTATCCCCATCAAGAACACCTTTTGGAGTTGATAAAATAGCCACTCCTAACCCACTTAAAACATGTGGAATCTCATTGTGACCAACATAGCGTCTAAGTCCAGGTTTAGACATTCTCTTTAATCCTCTAAGCACAGGTTCTCTCGAACCTTTTTTATACCTCAGATAGACCCGAAGCTTTTTCTGTAACTCGTCCACTAAAAAATTGTCTATATACCCTTGCTCTTTCAAGATTACGACAATACTAGTATTCATCTTGCTGTAATTCAAATCTACAAATCTGAGTTTAGCACTTTTTCCATTTCGAATTCTCGTCAGTAAATCTGCAATTGGATCACTTAAAGTCATTTCAGTTTTCTCCTCATTTATTTCTTGTAAGGAAGACCAAGAAGTCGAAGAAGTGTAATACACTCCTCATCATTTTGGGCAGTCGTGACAAATGCCACATTCATTCCTTGGTCCCTTTTTAGGTCATCTAGATTGACTTCCGGAAACATTTGCTGGTCTGTCAATCCTAAGGAGTAACTGCCTCTTCCATCCCCTTTCACTTTGAACCCTCGAAAATCACGGATTCGTGGGCTAACAATATTTGCAAATCGATCTAAAAAATCATACATTCTTTGCTTTCTAAGAGTCACTTTAAGTCCAATAGCCTGCTCTTCGCGCAGTTTAAAATTAGCAATCGACTTCTTTGCTTTAGTCACGATTGGTTTTTGTCCCGTCAGAAGAGTCAGTTCACGGATAGCGTCCTGCATCACTCCCTTATCTTTAATTGCTTCTGCAATTCCCATACTAACAACAATCTTTTTCAGCTCAGGAATCTTCATGGGATTTTTATATGCAAATGTCGATTGAAGCTCACCTTTGACTTCTTCATGATACTTTTTCTTTAATCTGGACATATTAGTTATTCCCTAGCTTTCCTTAAATTACGATAGTGCACTTCCTTCTTTTGATCCAGATAGTACAGATCTTTACTTCCATCAGCTGCGTTCTTTACTTTTATTCGAATCTTTTGCCCTTCTGAATCACAGAGTGATATATTTGAGATATGAATCGGCGCTTCCATTTCAATGATTCCAGAAGCTGCATTTTGCTCTTTTCTTTTTTGATGTTTTTTTCGCATATTCACACCTTGAACGAGAATACGCTCTCTTTTTATAGATAGGATATCACCAACTTGTCCCTTATTATTACCGGCAATTACGAGAACCTTACTGCCTTTTTTTAACCATTTTTTCATCAGTATTCCTTTTATATAACTTCTGGTGCAAGAGAACTGATTTTGATAAATCCTTTCTCCCTGACTTCTCTTGCGACCGGCCCAAAAACTCTCGTGCCTCGTGGATTCTGCTTATCATCAATGATCACACAACTATTATCATAAAACCTCAGGTGTGACCCATCTTTACGGCGAATGTAACTTTTCGTCCTAACTATGACAGCTTTAATGACCTCGCCTTTCTTAACGACTGATTTCGGATCTGCTTCTTTCACTGAGCAAACAATAACATCCCCTACGTAAGCATATCTTCTTCTCGTTCCTCTAAGGACCTTGAAGCATTTCACCCGTTTTGCTCCGCTATTATCAGCTACTTGTAATTCTGTTTCTTCTTGAATCATTTGTTCTCTCTGTGGCTAATTTTTAACAACTATAAAGCCATAACCTCTTTTACAATCCATCGTTTCAACTTAGATATCGGTCTTGTCTCCTCAATAAGAACTCTCTGACCCATCTGAATATCTTTTTTTTCATTGTGAGCATAATATTTTTTGGACTGCTTCATGACTTTTCTATATTGAGGATGCATAACTGTACGTTCAACTCTCACTGTCACAGTTTTTTGCAGCTTATTTGAAATAACAACCCCTTCTTTTACTTTCTTATTTTGGCTACTCATTTTCTGCTCCTTGAAGTTGTTTCTGTCTTAATGCTGTTAACACTCTTGCTACATCTCTTTTCTTTGCAGTAAGAAGATGTGACTTTTCTAACTTTCTAAATACTCTTAGTTGATTTGTAAGGTCGTATATTTCTTTTGAAATATTCTCTGCTTGAGATTCAAGCTCCTCAATCGATTGATTCTGTATTTCTTTAAATTTAACCATGTTTCCTTACCCCTAATTACGCTCTTTCTACTCTAGCAACAAATCGTGTTTTGAGAGGCAGTTTAGCTGCCGCTTTAGAAAGAGCAGCTTTTGCATCATCAATAGATACGTTACCTACTTCAAATAAAATCCTACCAGGTCTTACTGGAGCTACCCAATGATCAGTTGCACCTTTACCTTTACCCATGCGTGTTTCGGCAGGTTTTTTTGTAATGGGTTTATCCGGAAAAATTCGAATCCAAACTTTACCTCTACGACTAAAATATCTACTAATTGCTACCCGACAAGCCTCAATTTGCTTGTTCGTAATCTTCCCTCTCTCAAGAACCTGCATTCCATAGTCGCCAAATTCAATGAATTGACCACTATAAGCGTTTCCGGCGAGCTTTCCTTTTTGCTGTTTTCGATATTTCGTACGTGATGGTATTTGCGCCATAATTTCTTTCTCCTATTCTCCTTGAGAATCTTCCCCTAAATTAATCCAAACCTTCACTCCAATTGACCCATATGTTGTTTCAGCTCTTGCTGTCGCATAGTCAATATTAGCTCTTAGAGTATGTAGAGGAATACGCCCTTCTTTATACCATTCTGTTCGAGCTATTTCAGCTCCGCCAACCCGGCCTGAAATTTGCACTTTAACCCCTACCGCACCAGCATCCATAGTTGTTTGAAGTGATTTTTTTAAAACTCTTCGGAATGCAATTCTTCTTTCAATTTGCTTTGAAATTGCTTCAGCTACAAGTTGAGCGTCTAAATTAGGTCGTTTAATCTCAAAAACTTCAATCCAAATTTCTTTTCCAGTAAATGCCTTAAGGGCCTGTCTTAAGGTGTCAATTTCTGCACCACGCTTACCAATAACCAGTCCTGGTCTAGCCGTATGCAGAATCACTTCGATTTTTTCACTCATGCGCTTGATCCCAATCTTTGAGGTTCCAACGCAACATGGTTTTCCCATGAGTAACTTTCTAATTCCAATATCTTCAGAGAGTAACGCCCCGAATTCTTGCTTATTAGCGTACCATTTAGATTTCCAATCTTTCTTTAAAACTAATCTAAATCCAATTGGTGATGTTTTCTGTCCCATTGTACCCCTTTCTTTTAAGTCCCAACTGTAATTGTAAAATGGCTTGTGCGTTTTAAAATGGGTACCTTCCCACCGCGACACTTTGACTTTGCTCTCTTCATTGTTGGTCCATCATCAACTCGAATTTCAGAGATGATTAGGTCTCTACGTTGAACATTTAATAGTGTCTCAGCATTTGCGACAGCGCTATCCAATGTTTTCTTCAGAAGCCTCCCTCCCTTTAACTTACAAAACATAAGCTGAAGATAAGCATCTTCAACTTTAAGTCCCCGAATCAGATCGGCAGCAAGCCTAGCTTTACTTGGAGTAATTCGTATGAATTTCATTTTTGCAGTCGCTCGATTATCCATGTTGCTCATCCTTGTTTTTTAGTCGGGTGACCTTTAAATAGTCGAGTTGGTGAAAACTCACCTAATTTATGCCCTACCATGTTTTCAGAAACAAAAACGGAGATGAATTTCCGACCATTATGAACATCAAATGTATGACCAATCATATCGGGAATGATCATTGACCTTCTTGACCACGTTTTAACAACGTATTTCGTTCCTTCGCTATTTTGTTTTAGCACCTTTGCTAGTAGATGGTGATCTACAAACGGTCCTTTTCTTAGTGACCTACCCATAGTGTCCCTTATTTTTTCCTACGATCTTTGACGATCCATTTTTTAGTCTTTTTCTTAGAACGAGTTCTAAACCCTTTTGTTTGCATTCCCCACGGCGTTTGTGGGGTATAACCATTATGACGTCCTTCCCCACCACCATGTGGATGATCTACAGGATTCATTGCTGTCCCACGAACAGTAGGCCTAATGCCTTTCCACCGACTGCGACCGGCTTTCCCATCGACGCGGAGAGATCGCTCTGCATTCGATACGCGACCAAACGTTCCCCGGCAGTTTTCATTAATCAAGCGAATCTCACCTGATGGCATTTTAAGCGTGGCATATCCATTACTTCTAGCCTGGAGCTGTGCCGATAAGCCTGCTGATCTAACAAGCTTCGCTCCTCGACCAGGATAGAGCTCAATATTATGTATGACAGAACCTAGTGGCATTTGCTTTAGAGGCATACTACACCCCACTTCAAATAATACTTTTTCACCTGAAAAAACCTTACTACCTACTTGAATCCCTTCAGGAGCAATGATATATTTTTTCTCTCCATCTAGATAATTAATAAGCGCAATATGCGCTGTTCTATTTGGATCATACTCAACTGAGGCAACACGCCCTTCAATTCCGTCTTTATCTCGTTTGAAATCGATAATTCGATAAAACCGCTTATGTCCACCACCACGATGACGACATGTAATTCTTCCGTGGTTATTACGTCCACTCGTTCTTTTTTTTGCTACGAGAAGCCGCTTCGTAGGCTTGACCGTCGCTTTAGTCTTTCCCACTCTTGTCAGCTCGTGATTACTTGGAAGGACCAATTTTCGCAAACTTGGTGTAATAGGTCGAAATTTCTTTACCATTTTAACTCAACTCCTTAATCCAATTATACTTCATCGTCGATCATATCACCGGATTCAAAGGTAATAATAGCTTTCTTAAATCCTGAGCGGAAACCTAACTTTCCACGCACTCTTCTTTTCTTCGGTTTCATCGAGATGGTATTCACTGACTTTACTTTAACTTTTTTTCCTGCGTAAAGCTCTTCGATAGCCTGTACAATCTGATGCTTTGTCGCCTTCTTATCAACAATAAATACATACTTTGGCTTATTAAATTTAGCGACACATCGATTACTAGTATTATGTTGTAGCTGTTCTAAAACCCGAGCCTTCTCTGTAACATGACGAGATTTAACGATTTTATATATGTTTCGATTTGCCATTATTTACCAGCCCTCCCTAACACTTCTCTAAGTTCATCAACAGCCTCATTAACAATGACAATCCGCTGAGCATTAATTACATCATATCCGCTGATACTATAAGCCGGCATAAACCCAATACGAGGAATATTTCTTGTGCTTTTGATAAAGTGCTCACATTCAATTTGCTCTTTATTGTCTCTATTAGATTTCCCAAGAAAAAGGATCTTCTGACCTTCTAGTCCAATAACTTTGAGAAATCTAGACACAATTTTTGTTTTTGGAGCGTTCATTCCACTGAGAGAAAGAACATAAATCTGATTACTTAAAATTTTTTCTGAAATCAGCTGATTAAGCGCCGATCTTCTTTCACGCTGGTTGATTGTAACATGCTGGTTAAATTTTGGCTTCGGCCCAAAAACACATCCCCCTCCTTTAAACTGAGGTGCTGCCAAGGATCCTTGCCGAGCTTTACCGGTACCCTTTTGGGGGTGAGGCTTTTTATTAGTACACTTCACATCTGAACGCCCTTTTGTACTCGCACTCCACTGACGCCCGTTATTACGGATCGCTACAAGATAATCTTTAATCATTTGAGGATTTGCTTTTTTCTGAATCAGCGCATCTTCAATTTCGACCGAGCCTACTTCTAGCCCCTCAAGATCGTATTTTTTTAGTTTTGCCACTATCAGTTCCTCACAAGCTTATTTTTTCGTGGTTTCTTTACAGATTCGCGTATGACAACCTTGCAATTATTAGCGCCTGGTATCGATCCTTTAATGAGGAGAATTTGCTTTTCTTGATCAACAAGCACGACTTGCAGATTCTCTGCGGTGACTCTTTTTGAGCCCATTTGCCCCGGCATCTTCACTCCTGGAAGACAGCGACCCGGTGTTGATCTCATGCCAGTTGATCCAGCATGACGGTGAAAACCAGACCCATGAGCTGCAGGCCCTCCTTTAAATCCATGACGTTTGATTACCCCTTGATATCCCTTTCCTTTCGAAATACCACAGACATCAACAAGTTCCCCGACTTCGAATTGCTCAACGCCGATTTCCTGACCTAGTTCGTACTTTTCCATTGTACGCGACTCCAATAAATACCTACGCGGTTCTACTTTAGCTTTTACAAAGTGTCCAAGAAGAGGCTTTTTTACATTCTTCTTTTTTACTGATTTGTCACTACCAAGTTGAACAGCACAATAGCCATCCTTATCTTTATCTTTGACCTGTGTTACCGCATTTGGCTCGATTGCAATCACAGTACATGCAATTACTCGACCTTTATCACCAAAGAAGCAAGTCATTCCTTTCTTCTTTCCCATTAACTTTAGAGGCATATTCTAGTTCCCTTTTCGCTTCAGATACCTACGCAACACTGTATTTAAAACAGCTTAGACAGAAAGAGTACATCGCTAGTTCAACCATGTACCTCAGAAAAATCAAAATATCTAATTTAATACTTACTATCTACGACTTAAGCAAAAATGCTATCAAATCACAGCTTTTCCTACAAACAAAATTTAATATTAGAAGAATAAAGATTTAGGAAGGGAGAATAAAAATTTTATTGACCCGTATTTTCTGAGTGCACAATCGACCGATCCGCATGCCTTTGATTGATTAATGATATAATTACAAGACTCAATATAAGACATAGGATAAAAAGAATAACGAACCATTCTCGCCGCAGCAATCGCCTTACGCTCTGCATTACTTACCCCCTCCTTAGACACATTCTATCAGAATGCTATTCAACATCCGAAAAACAACTATATTGTGATTCATAACAAGAATAACAGTCCTAGGTATAACAGGAAACAGAAACGCTCTAATGAGAGTGATAAAATTAACATATCCAAGACGAGCTTAATACATTAACCAAGGTAATACTCTCACCAATTCAAGTAGAGAGCTTGAAACACCCGTCCAATTGAGAGAGCTGACTCAAGAAAACTCCGTAACCGCATCCAAGCAGCCCTTGATGAGCTCGTCAAGTTATGAATATTTCGACATACTCAACATTTCAGATCTAGAGATAAACTCACCAGTTGTAGTCACTAAAGTAAGTGTTGATAAGCTCAGCATAACCACCGGAACAATAGGGCATATTGCGAATTCTTTGAGAAGAGTCAAGACGCTTAGCGCAATAACAGTCACATTGCGAACTAGAGTGTAATATAAAATCTTCTGACGGAGATTATCGATCTCCTCGCGACTACTCTGAGATCTCCCATTGTAAACCTCTTCTCCAGTATTGAAGATACCGATTCCCATAGAATATATCGTCAAGGAACACTTTGCAATATTAAGCGGCGATACCAAAGGTCCGAGATTGATTACATCTAATTTACCCAACCAAAGAGTGCTTTTACACACCGAAGTGCTAAAGACAGCAACTTCATTGGACAGATCTATAGCTCTGCTGCTATCCTGGCTCATAACAACTCTCACTAGAGTCTTAAGAGTTGAACCAACTGCTATAAAATCAAAAGAGCCATCAAATAAACGGAGCCCATTAGCAAGGGACCCTAAATCCACAATATTGCGATCAACTAATGTAACTTCAGCATAATCACTTATCGTTGAAATCCACATGGAAATATCTTTAACCCATCTATGAACGTACTTCGTTTTAGTATTGCAAAAATCCGCAATACGATCTACTTTCAATCCTTTAATCTGTGTTGCCATATTCATCCTAAACTGAAATGTTTTTTATCCCTTCAATCCTTACACACTACATCATTTTCACCGCCATGACTCTCAATCTACTCTTAATGCTACCTCATCAAGGTACCGGTGTATATTAGCGTCATGACCAAAGATGTAAAACCCGGAAATCAATCCGATGGTTGAAAGAGAAAGCGAGATCACCGGTGGGAAAGCAAGTTTTGCCACACAATAGGTTGACAGTTCGAGTACGCACAAAGCAAGCTTAGAAACGTCTTGCGCCAATTTCCAAAGGTTGTTTGATTTAATACAAGACGAACTCCCCTCAAGTACTTCTGCGTAACGCATCGATATACACGCTCGGGCATGGGCGTTACTCAATATAAGCGGGTCAATAAATACAGCCCTAAAATCGTCATAAACAAGACTTATGCACACCACTGCTGAAAATCCAGCAGCCCCTACTTTAATTTCAGGGAGGACTCTAGTTAAATCAACCACTTTAATCATATGGACGAATTCAACAAGCTCTAAACTACTCGCTATACTCCCAAATAAGTCAGTGAATATCTTTTGCAGTCCGATGAATTGACCATTGTCCGATAATCGTCTACTCTTCCATCCCCCCAAACTATTACAGGTATTATTCACACCTGAGATAGTGTCTGTCAAAGAAAAACCTTGGTTTACTAAGGAAGCCCCTGCATAAAAAGGGTCCAGATTAGTCGAAGACCTCCCTATAGATTGTAAAAATAACTGAGTCCATTTCGTTACAGTTCCAATATCTCTCCATAAACGACTCTTGTTCTCAGTACAATAATTAGTGAGATGCTGAAAACCTATCTGTGAATTGAACTCTACTCCATGTGCCATGGGACGCCCTCTGAGGGGTTGGATTAAAAACTGTAAGAAGTTACCAAATAGTGCATATAATGTAAAGTAAATGCACTAATTTATCAACGATTCATCTAGATGACCCCTTTGAGTGAGGCTACAAATAACACCTATTATAAAGCCCTTACGACACGTCTTTTTTTATTAGAACCAGTGCTATAGATTTCCAAATTAGTTGTGTTAAAATTGAGAAAAAAGAATACTACTCGATACTACATGGGAAAAATACCCAACAACCGAAGATCTCCTTACAAACAAAGAAGATGCTCGATATAACTCTAAAATTATGGGGATCTCTTATAGATCCAAAGCCAACCACTCAGATTCAAACCCAAATATTATAACACTCTATTAATTTGATAGCACTGACTGAACAAACCCTCGAGTAAACTGATCTGCTGGCATTCTTATTTTACCTTCTAGCTGTAGTTCAAGAAGTTGAAGAGCAAATACTCCACACGCAATGATAATACCATCTTGCGAGTAGGACACGACTTCCCCTGATTGTCCAGACTTAGATTCATCTACTAATGTTTTAAATATTTTAAGTCGTTTTCCCGAATTAAGAAGAGTGTAGGCTCCTGGATTGGGGGACAGAGCGCGAATTTGATTATGGAGATCAACAGCAGAGCGGTTCCAATCAATTAAACAGTCCTTAGGAGTGATCTTTTTGGCAAAGGTTACTTCCTTAGGATTTTGAGATTCTTTTTGAACGGTATTATTTTTAAATTTATCAAGAATTGCTATAAGCATATTACAGGCAACTATATTTAACTCCTGGTCTAACTCTTCAAAATTCATGTAGGGGGTAATTGCAACAGGTTCTTTCGCGAGTATATCTCCCGCATCCATTTGCAGAACCATATCGATGATGGTAATCCCTGTTTGCCTTTTCCCTTCCATTATTGCGCGCTGAATAGGTGCTGCTCCTCGAAATTTTGGCAGTAAGCTGGCATGAATATTGATACACCCTTTTTTAGGAAGATCGAGAAGGTTCTGCTTGATAATCTCTCCATACGCTACGACAACAAACAAGTCCGCCTTTAAAGAAGCTAACTCTTTTTCGAATTCTGGACTTGATGAGCTCTCAGGATTAAAGACGGGAATTGACGGGGCTATTTCTAAACTTTTTTCTTTAACAGCTGATAGCATCAATTTTTTTGATCGACCACGAGCTCGATCAGGCCTCGTTACAACAGCAACAACATGAGTTTTTTTATGAATCAGATCACTGAGTATTTGAGCAGCGAAAGGCGAAGTACCAAAGAATACAATTTTCATGAGCAAGAGACTGCTTTATCACCAATCAAATCATCCACCTCTTCGTCGAGTTCAGCTTGGGAAGATGTCACACCTTGCAAACCAATCAGACCTCTTTTTGAAGTACGACAAAAATCTAACCAGTGCTGAATCACTTCATTTTTCTCGAGCTTGTCATCTATTACGGAAAGAGCCTCATTAAAATGGAGCCCTGAGCGATACATCAGCTTAAATGCTTTGGAAAGAGATCTTCGATATTCCATCGGGAATTTATGCCTCTTGAGCCCAACTAGATTCAAGCCGCCCAACTTATATGGAGAGCCGGCTCCCAGTGTATACGGGGGAACATCGTTCGTAATCCGGCTTAAGGCTCCTATCATAGCATAACACCCAATCTTACAAAATTGATGAACGGGTGTCATCCCTCCAATAATTGCGTAATCTTCAATAACTACATGACCAGCAAGCATTGCAGCATTGGACATGATCACATGATTCCCCACGATACAATTGTGTGCAACATGGCAATAAGCCATAATAAGACAGTTGTCACCAATTTTCACAACCGAGTTTTCATTACAAGACGAGTTGATCGTTACAAATTCCCGAATCTCACAATTTTTACCAATCTCAACAAATGTCTTTTCTCCACGAAATTTCAAATCTTGAGTTTTTGTGCCAATACTTGCATTTGGCCACACAATACTCCCCTCACCAATTGTTGTATTTCCATCAATGTAAGCATGTGATTTGATTGTGACTTTATCTTGGAGAGTTACAGAATCTTTAATGATCGCATACGCTTCAATAGTGACATCACCCCCGATGGTGGCTCCTGATTCAATAATTGCTGTTGGATGTATATCAGACATATTAATCCAATTGGTTAAGATAGGTATTACCCTTTTGAATAGCGGTACTATCGATTTAATTCAAACTTGATCAGATTTCACAAGAGCAAGTCCTATTTCTGCTTCTGCGACTATTTGATCATTCACAAACGCTTGTGAATGAACCTTTCCTCCATGAATCCCAAAATGGATCCCCCTAGCATGCAAATAAAGTACATCGCCGGGCTTGACCGGCTTACGAAATTTTGCATTATTTACGTTTAGCAATACTACTGTTCTACCCTGACAACCTTTTCGATGAAGTAAAACCCCACTAGTTTGTGCCAATGCTTCTAATATTAAGACACCTGGCATAATTGGAATAGCAGGGAAATGCCCTTGAAAAAACTCTTCATTGATCGTTACATTTTTTTGCCCAATAATCGTACCCTTTTCCAAATCGAGGTCTATAATGCGGTCGACAAGTAAAAAAGGATAACGATGGGGCAATATTTCTCGTATTGCCTTGATATCTAATACAGTCGTATTTTTTTCGTTAGACATTTGCGCACTCCATTTTAAAAACGTTTACAAGCTCTTTTGCTAGAGCTACATTCGAGAAATGTCCTGATCGAATAGCGATCACGTGCGCTAAAAACGAATGGCCAATTAGCGAGAGATCTCCAAGAAGATCTAACACTTTGTGGCGAACCATTTCATCTTGAAACCGAACTCCCTTAGGATTTAAGACAAAACCGTCTTTAATAATCACTGCATTTTCAAGCGTTCCGCCTTTGATCTTACCCTGAGCAATAAAAGGAATAATTTCCTCATACAAGGAAAATGTACGAGCGGGAGCGATTTCACTCTTATAAGTTCCATCATTCACACAAAATGTATAGAACTGGGATCTGATTAGCTCTGAATGGGGATAGTTCAACGTATAACTGATACGAAATTCATCTGAAGGAAGAGCAACTAAATGAACGGCCTCCTTTGACCAAAATATCGGAGTTTGCAACCTCAAGACTTCTTTGCTAGCGTCTTGATATGCAATCCCTGCTTGTTCAATGAGCTCGACAAAAGGAAGAGAGCTCCCATCACAGCCAGGGACTTCAGAACCATCAATTTCTATCAAAATATTATCAATATCATACGCCTTTAATGCAGAGAGAATATGCTCCACTGTTTGGATGCAAACGTCACCATTTCCTATGCTGGTACAGCGATGTGTTCCTCGCACAAATTCAACGGTTGCTGGAAGTTTTGGTTTGTTCTTTAAATCGACACGTTGAATGACCACACCATGATTATCAGAAGCTGGTTTTAAGGTGACATTTGTTTGAATGCCTGTAAAAAGCCCTCTTCCGGAGACCGATACGGGTTTCTGAATCGATCGTTGCTTGCTACTGAGTGATGAAAAAGCTTCCGACCCTAACATAGTAATCCTTCTGTTGATAGCGTTGGTATTCGATCTATGAGCAGTATTATGTACAGAAACTCATCTCCATCAAGCCTAATAATTACATCATTTTAAAGCAATTAATTTTATAACGCATGATTTTTTTCATCCCTCACAAAGATGTCCAGGAAAATCAGTGATCAGCTCAGGATAAAATAATTCCCAAAAAAGAATAGAGCGTAGAACGAGCTTTCACATCAAGAAGCGTAAACAAAGCCCCTTCTTGCCATATTGACTCTAAAATTATTCGATTCTCCAAATAATGATCGTGTAGATGAAGAGGAGATACGCCCCGCTATACTCAAGAACTCTGTACCGCTTGTACAGCAAGAAAGCAAGAGCCAGCAATAAAGAACTTATGCTTTCTAAGGTTCACTCTTAAGAAGCTCTGCATCAAATAGAAAATACTCCCAGAATGCAATTAAGAACGGCAAATAGATGACTCCAAATAGGTTGCCCAAAGGCCTTTAAAGCAAAACTAAGAACAAAGAAAAAGCTCGGAATCACATCATTCCTTTTTTAAAGAAGTATAAGCGATAAGAACAAGCAGCCCTCCACATATAGCTGTATTATTTAAAAGCATGATGAGCTCTAGATCATACTTATCCCTTGCATGAACCAAAATGGATGAAATACACTCGTTGCAGTCATTGAAGATAAGAGGAGAAACCAAGACCCCAATTTTACCTTGAATCTAGTAAGTACAAGAAGCCCTCCAAACAATTCTAAAACAGCATCTATACCAAGAAGAACGGGGGCGGAATGAAGGGCCCTCTCCGTTAGCCTGCCTATTATTTCTATCCCATCTACAGAATACTGCCATTGGCAAATAACTTTCACTAAGGCTTCCTCCATCGCCTGTCAATAAAATATTTCATTTAATCCACTTACAATAAAAATTAAACTAATGAATACTCTAGCTACACAAATCCAGAATATGAATTCATTCCCTTCTTGATATTAACCAATAAAAAGTATAGAATATTTTCATCCTTTTAAAGTAAAATAGCCAATGAATCCGTTCACTCGACATCATACTTTACATATTCTCAATGCCTTTGAAAGCATCACCTTACCACTTGATGCGTTTTTGAGTTTCTATTTTAGAAAAAACAAAGCTATTGGATCAACCGACCGAAAAACTATTTGCAAAACGATCTATGGGATCATCCGATGGAAAGCTTTGATCGATTATTACTGCAAAAGCCCGATAACATGGGAAAGCCGCGTTAATTTGTTTCCCGAGTTCGTTCCAGAGAACTATGAGCACGACCAATCAATTCCCCTCCATATTCGGATGAGTTTTCCAAAACCTTATTTCAAATTTCTCGAAGATTCCATTGGAACAAAGCTAGCAATCGACTTTTGCATCGCATCAAACACACAAGCTCCCACTACCGTGAGAATTAACCCCATCCAAACAACGAGAAAAGCTCTCTTTGATCTTTGGAAAGACATTTATCCTGTTCAGCTATGTGAAGAATCAAAGCTCGGAATCACCTTTCAAAAAAGAATCAACTTCTTTGCTCTCCCTGAGTTCAAAGCAGGAAAATTTGAGATCCAAGATGAAGGTTCACAGCTAGTGGCTAATCACCTAGAAATCAAACCATCTGATCATATCTTAGATTATTGTGCAGGATCGGGAGGAAAAACGCTAGCCTTCGCCTATCTGACACAAAATCGGGGACAAATTTATCTCTATGACATCAGACCAAGAATATTAAAAGAGGCTCAAAAGAGATTAAAACGAGCCTGCATTCAGAACGCCCAAGTGATCAATAAAAAAACCTTGAAGAGCAAGCTACTTATAAATAAAATGAATTGGATCCTACTAGATGTTCCTTGTAGTGGGAGCGGCACAATGCGTCGCAACCCAGATATGAAATGGAAATTTGATCTAAAGTCCATCGAAGAGCTCGTCTCCAAGCAAAGAGAGATTTTTGAGAAATCATTAAAATATCTTCATTCATCAGGACGTATTGTTTACGCTACGTGCAGCGTATTTCCTCAGGAAAATGAAGAACAAATCCAGTTTTTCATAGAGAAATACAATTTAGAACTTACAAAACCCCCTTTCTCCTCCTTTCCTCAACGAGGCAAAATGGATGGGTTTTTTACCGCTGTTCTAAAACGAAAAATATGCTAAACTCCTGAGAAAACCCAACTTCAAAGAAATTATGAAAAAATACATATTGACTAGTGTTGTCGCTCTCACATCCTTGGCCTTTGCTAACTTCTCCCCAGAATCCATGGCTGATCCTTTTATAAGCTCCAATCAGCAAGTACCTCCAAAAATGATGATTCATAATCGTCCTCTGGCGAAAATTAATAGTAGGACTATTTCTCTCATGGATGTTGTAAAAACAATGAATGTCTTTATTAATGATTACCATCCCGATGTGAGAGAGAATGAGGTTGCTCTATATCAATTTTACTCTACAAACTGGCAATCAGTTCTCGATAAAATCATCAATAACGAACTCATGCTCCTCGACGCTACAGACAAAAAAATCCCTGTAAGCATTGGCGATATCCACGAAGAAATGGAAGCTCGTTTCGGTCCCAATGTGATGCACACGCTCGATCGTCTGTCCATGGACTATGATGAAGCTTATACAATGATTCAAGGGGAAATTCTCGTCAGACAAATGCTCTATTTGAACGTCCACATGAAGACAAAAAACGAGATCACACCAATGCTAATCAAAAAGTCCTATCAGACTTACTTACAGACAACTCCCCCAACTGATCAGTGGCAGTATCAAGTCCTTACCATCCGTGGACAAGATGGAGAAAAATGCTCTGCACTGGCTACAAAAATTTCAGATTTGATAGAGGATGCTGGACTTAGTTTAACACACATTCAAACAAAACTGGATCTCGAAGAAGGAATGGTCCCTGAAGGGATTCGGGTCTCTCTATCAGAAGACTTTAACGTGAAAGCAAATGACGTCTCTAAGCAATACCAAGATGTTCTTATAAAATTAGATGCTGGCATGTATAGCAATCCAGAAAAACAAATAGGCCATCATGACCATCATACTGTCTATCGTATTTTCCACCTCAAGTCCCATTCAAGAATTGAACCGCAATCATTTCAAGAAGTTTCTCAAAATTTGGAAGATGAACTCTATCACGATGCATTTCAATTGAACCAGACTAAATACATTGAAAAGCTTAAGAAAAAATACAATATTGAGAAAAACCCCTATTTCGACACATTATCTACCAACTACCAACCGTTCACTCTCCACTAACCATGTCAACCCACCTATATCGACCTTCATCACTCTTAAAGTTTCTCAATGAAGAATCGATCTACCCTAAGAAACGTCTCTCCCAAAATTTCCTGATTGATGGCAATATCATTCAGAAAATTATTGATGCCGCAGATGTTCAAGCAGGGGACCTTATCATCGAAATTGGTCCAGGACCTGGAGCACTTACCGAAGCCCTACTGAATAAGCAGGCTCAGGTAATCGTCATTGAAAAAGACCTCCATTTTGCAAAAAAACTTCAGCGCCTTGATCCACAAGGCTCACTGCTAACGATCTATCATCAGGATTTTTTGAAGTTCCCCATTACTGAGCACCTCTCTTCCAAGAAAAAAGCAAAAGTAATTTCAAATCTTCCTTACCATCTCACATCGCCAATCATTAGCAAACTTATTCCACTCAATGATCGAATATCCACCCTCACGTTAATGATGCAAAAAGAGGTCTCTGATGTATGCGTTGCCCCAGTCAATAGTAAGAGCTACTCTTCATTTACTCTTTTCCTTCAGTACTACTCCACGCCAAAATATTTGTTTCCAGTCAATCCAGGATGTTTTCTTCCCAAGCCACAGGTAAGGTCTGCAATGGTCCAATTTACATTAAAACCGACACCTGCATACTCGAATCCCTCCCATTTTTTTAAAACAACACGAACGGCATTTCAACATCGGCGTAAAATGTTAAGAGCTTCAATCAAATCACTCTACTCAGTCGATTCGATTCAAAAAAATCTCATTAAAATAGGATCGCATTCAATGGCAAGACCACAAGAACTCTCATTGGATCAATTCTTAAACCTTGTACGTCTTTCTAATGAAGAAAATACCTCCTAAACAGATCACCACAAAGGGAGAGACAACCATAAGGAGCTTCGTACGCTCCCCTTCATTCCAAAAATTCTGAATTATTTGTAGAATCGTAGCCTCTACATCAGCAACCGCCTTAATGTCAACTTTAGCAAGCTGTATTCCCAAGTCGCTGTACACAGTAACGACTCCGACTTTTTCATGCTGAGAAATAGGAAATACCGACTCATCCCAGATTAGCTCAGTATGCAGTTTTGGCTCTTCAGAGGGATAGTATTCGATAAAGACATCATTACTAATTGAAGCCAAAAGAGGCTTTTTACCCCCTTCGATTTTTTTCTTAAAAGTCAAATCACCCTCACTAAACACTTTCCTTAAGATCTTGGTTTCAGAAAATGCCGCATCAAAGAGTTGAATTGCATTGCGGTAGCTTTCATTCGATGTTGTACAACCAAGAATTACAGCAATGAGCTTACGCCCATTCTTGCTTGCTACAGCTACTAAATTATGACCTGCATCAGAGGTATACCCTGTTTTCATCCCCATCGCACCTGAGTAATAAAAGGCGCCTTCTTTTAGCAAACAATTTCGTTGTATAATTCGCATACTCGACTGTTTATTCGTTTCTGGTCTCTCATATTCAATAGTTGTTATAACTGAGCAGAAAAAAGGATTGTGTAAAGCCTTTCTAGAAATCAAAGCTAAATCACTTGCCGTTGTTTGATGCGATGGAATATGCAGACCATGAGGATTACAAAAGTGAGTGCTCTGACATCCTATTTCTTTCAAATAGCTGTTTAGCTCTTTCATAAAAAGAGGAATATTCCCAGAAACATGATAAGCAATTGTATTAGCGGCATCATTTCCAGAAATAAGCATCAGCCCATAAATCAGAGAGCTAAAAGGAAGCAGTTCCTCAGCTAAAATCCTATAGTGGCTTCCATCTGTCTCTAAAATGTAATGGGGATGAGAATAGTGGTTACCTCTCTTCACTTTTGGAGTGATTTTCTTCAGGCAATTTCTTGGTACAAGCACCATCCCTTCTAAATTTTTTTCTACCTCTAATGCATAGAGTGCCGTAGCAATCTTGGTAAGACTTGCTGGGTACACAGGTTGATTCTCATTTTTTCTGTAAATAACCCTCCCACTTTCGGCATTCACTAGAATGGCAGATATGGCGCTTGTCTTCATATTTAAGCCATCAGAAAAAATCTGAAGAGGGTAACTCAGTGTAATAAAAACAAGTATTAGAAATATACACATAGGTCAAGTTATGCCGGAGTAAAGGATTTTTGCCACCTCTTTCCTATTCCACACCTGATTAACCCACTTACTATAAGTATAATAAGAATTATAATCTGATGACTGAATAATTACTTACAGAACTAAATCACCTGTATTAAAATAAAGAATCTAAAACAACTCTTTCCATAAAATACAAAGACTATTATCAGAAAAATATGATGGTGTATTAATCCTTTGTACATAAATGCAATGCTAGAAAAAATATATTAAAGAGTCCGTTGAAATAGTCACTTTCCCATCATACTCATAATAACCCACATACCCAGGAAATTAAGGATGAACTCCATTCAATTCGATGAAGCCTTTAATGAATTTGTATCAAATATTTTCAGCTGGATTCCCGAAGGCATTATAGAAGTCAACATGCAATTACTCGAAGAACTTGAACTACTCCAAAACGCACAGTTTGAAGATGAAGATAACTCAATAGATCAGCTTCCTCACTATTTTCATGTAGTTGAAACATCAGAGAAGGTCACTCTATTTAATCATCAATTTGTGGTCTGGATTGTTCCAAAAGTGATTGATGAGATCTCTATCACCTTAGTATTTATTGCTTTATTGACATCGGAAAAGCCTCATCTAGAAATTGTCTTCTCCACAAGTGGGGTGTATAATACACCCAAATATGTCTTAAAAATCCTGAGACATTACCTAACAGAAGTAATTGATACAGAAGAAGCTATTTCTTCTATTGGAAAGACTTTTGGGTCTAACTAAATTTCTTTAAAATTAAAATGTTGTTGTTGTTATTACGTTTGTAGTGTAATTCATCCATGAATTTGTGAATAAAAGAAATTCCCAACCCTCCTTCTTTCCGATCTTCCAGAGATGTACTTTTATCGATACGGATGCTGTGAATCAATGGATTAAATGGAACCCCTTGATCAGTAATAGTCCATTCAATGAATTCGTTATGATGTTGATAGGATAGTGTGATAGGCCCTTGACGGTCTTCATAGGCGTAATGAATGATATTCACAAGTGCTTCTTCGAGAGCAAGTTCAATTTTCCTTATTCCAATAGACGTAAACGAGCTATCCTTTAGATTATTTCTAATCCAAGACATCATCTCTGATAAACTAGAAAGATCTGCAGTAAAAATATATGTTTCCATTCTTAATCATTTGTACATGGTTCAATAATTAATTATCAATCTAAGTTTTGATTATAGATTACTTAAAGTCAAATGAACGTTACCATAGATGATGAAGATTATTTCCCTAGGAAAAAGTGAAATAATCCTAATGAAGTCACTAGAAGTACATAATATAAAACAGAAATTCGGGTAATTAATGATGTTGCAGCCCCAAAGCAATTTTTTTTCCAAGTGCTTGATAGAGAGGGTAGGAAGCTGCATCCAAAGCCCCTTCTTTCGAATCGAGCTGACCAAGTGAATAACTCAGCACCGAGTCTCTTGTTCCCCTTAGATTCATAAATGAGACATCTTGAATAGAATCAGAGTCAACAAAATCAAAATCTGAATATGCGGACACTTGTGTTAATGGGAGAAGAATGGCTTGTGTTATTGCATGAATCAACTGAATATTTACTGTTATTCCCCTTCTTCCCTCATTCGGTTCCAAATGTTTAATGAGTTTCCCAGAGCCAGAAGCGCGATCGTACTGATACCCTATTTGATCGTTGTTATCTGAGAGAATATTAATTTCTAAAAGATAATCTCCTTCATGAGAGACATAGCGATAGTCTCCAGCATAAGCAATTTGCTTGATAATTGCTTCGGTAAGTTTTCCATCAAGATCACCTTTAATGAAAGGAATAGAGAGCGTTGCAATATTTTCAGAAAACGAACCCCTCTGCTCCAGTTGATAACTACATGAGGTCAATAGAATCAGGAAAACGAGTTGCTTAATTATCAAAAGAATCAGCTATGATTACGGGTGTTTCTTCCTTCTTAACCGACTTAGAGGCCGACTTACCAGTATAGATCAACGTTTTTAGACGCTTATGCGACTTCGTTGCATAAATAGTTTCAGGATACTTGTCAATAATGCTCGTATAGTAGATTGCTGCGGCATCTGGTTTTTTTGTCCGTTTATAAAATTCCCCAATTTCATAAAACTCTTTGGCAAGTTGTACCTTAATTTGTTGCACTACATTTTCAACCTCCTTAATAGAAGCCTCCCCTGGAAAATGCTTGTGGAATTTTCGAAGATTGATCTCAGCTAAATCAAGAAGGGTTAGATCAGCAAATTCTTTCTGACAGCGGCGCTCATACACAGACGCAATGCCCAAATAGCAATCAGGCGCTAGCGAATGCTTAGGAAACCTTCGAATAAGAGTTTGATACGCATCAATGCTCTCTTTATACTCTCCAAGTACAAAGAGGAGCTCCCCTTTTTGATAAAGTGATTGAGCAGCTAAATCGTGTCTTGGCAGGGTTGTGATCACTTCATCATAAATCTTTAAGGCGTCATCATAAGCGATGACCCACTTAGGCATCCCCTTCACTCCAAAAACGTGCTTACGAGCCCCTTTCCCATAATGCTCAGCAATGCGAAATTTATACTGAATCGCCTCTTCGAAATACTTAGGACTTGTTTCTTCCTTCAAATAGATCGCGAATTGCTTATCCGCTAAGGCAAAATCCCGCCTGTTAAAATATCCCACGGCAAGATAATATTTGACCGCTGATGTAAAAGGTGTTGAAGGATTTGTGACTAGCAAGATCTTACAATCTGTAATAAGCCGTGCCCAATCATTATTCTGAAAGGCATTTAAGATCTCGTGATACTGGTCTTGCACAGGAAGGTTTAAATACGCTGCTTTAGGAGGTTTCCTGTTAGCAGAGTGAGCTGGTGTTATTGCAAGGCCCAGAAGAGCTATGACTAGAGAATAAATAAACTTCACGGATAGATCCAATTTAATTAAAAAATTTTAGTTAGTACTGTCTTTATTGTCAACAAGTTCATATTTACTTATAAATGGAAGGCTACGCAGCCTGCTCTCAAATTCTGAATCTAATCTGACTCCCCACTCAGATTGAATGCCAACAGTCCCTACCTTGTTATTTTCTGAAATAAATTCTAAGTCAACAGCTGAATTCCCTGAGTACTGATAAAACAACATCTTTAACTGAAGGATGTTGCTTAATTTAATTTTATCAATATTAACAGATAAAAGGAGTTTCACTAAACGCTCTTTATCCCGTTTCTGATCTTCTGAAGAGACCTGATTTGCTTGATTTTCTATTTTCTTCTTCCTCATTTTATCAGATTGTGCCTGGTTTTTAGCAAGTGTAAATGCATTATTACACTCTTGAAGATTTCCCCCTTCAATCAGAGCTAAATCTTCCAGCCAACAGCAACGCAACTTAACTTCCCCTATATCTTTTTCTATTTGAACAATACTATAGAGCAATTGATTCTCATTAAATAGATGACTCTTTTCCTCATACATACTAGGCCATACCGGAAGCTCAAATCGATCCATACCATCGCTAATTGTCAATATGGCAAATTTTCTCTGACTCTTTGATGTAATGCGAATACACACCGTATCAATAATAAAAACCACTTTGCATACACTTTGATGCTCCAGTTTTTCAAATTGATCAAAAGGAGTACAATCCAGTTTTTTGATCAACTGCCCGAATTCCTCCATCGGATGACCCGTTAGGTAAAATCCAAGAATTTCTTTCTCCTTTTTCAATATCTCTTGTTTGGAAATCATTAAGGTCGATTTAGGAGATTTTAAATCTTCTGCCTCATCTTTTTTAACTGAAGCGAATAAGTCTAAGATCCCTTTCTCCTTCTCTTTTTTCTCCCTCAATGCCGTTTCAAGCATCGGCTCTAAGCTTTCATGCAGTGCCCCGCGATCCCATTTCGTAAAATCAAAACAACCAGCATCTACCATTGTTTTAAGCACTTTTTTCCCCATTTGACGATGATCCATTCGCTTGATGAAATCGTTGAGTGATTTAAATAGACCGTGCTGTTCCCTTTCATAAATAATTGCTTCGACAACACCTTTACCAACCCCTTTAATCCCAGACATAGCAAAACGAACTCCGGAAGGTGAGGAAACAAATTCAAGCTGAGATTCATTGACATCAGGAGTGATAATGGAGTACCCCATAGCTTGACATTCCCGAATAAATTTTGCGACTTTAGAAATATCATCCATGTCACACGTCATGAGTGCAGCCATCCACTCTCTAGGGTAATTGGCCTTGAAATAGGCCGTTACATAACTTAAATAACCATATGCAGCCGCATGAGATTTATTAAAGCCATACGAGGCAAATTTTTCAATTTTATCAAAGAGAAGCATCGATGTTTTTTCATTAATGTTGTTTTCTAAAGCCCCCTTTCTAAACTTGCTTCGCTGCTTACTCATCTCCTTTTTGTCTTTTTTACCCATTGCACGCCGGAGAACATCCCCCTCTCCAAGAGAGTAATTCGCAAGCCTAGATGCAATTTGCATTACTTGCTCTTGATACACCATAATCCCATAGGTTTCTCTGATGATATCTTCAATCAAAGGATGCTCAGTTTCAATTTTTTCCCGTCCATGCTTCCGGTTAATGAAGGAAGGAATCATTTCCATCGGACCTGGTCGGTAAAGCGCACAAACCGCAATAATTTCTTCAAAGTTATCGATATGAAGGTTTCTTGCCAAGTCCTGCATCCCAGTAGATTCCAGTTGAAATACACCAAGTGTTTTCCCTTGATTGAGAAGATCAAATGTAGGAGCATCATCAAATGGTAGGTTCATCCAATCAATTACAACTCCACTACTTTTTTCTATTGCATCCACTGTTTTTTGGATTGAAGTCAATGTTTTTAATCCGAGAAAGTCGATTTTTAACATACCGACGGCTTCAACAGGCTTCATTGAATATTGGGTGAGAAGTATTCCAGCATCTTTTGAATGACACACAGGGATATGGTCAGTCAAGGGATCTCCACAAATAATAAGGCCCGCAGCATGCACACCTGTATTGCGAATAGACCCATCAAGTTTCTTTGCGAAATCGATGATCTTTTTCGCTTCTTCATCCGTCTCATAAGTGTGTTGAAGATCCGGATCAATGGTCAACGCCTTTTCTAGCGTCATCCCTGGGTCTTCTGGGATAAGTTTGGCAATAGCATTCACTTTTGAAAGCGGCGCACTTAGGACTCTACCTACGTCCTTAATAGCCATTTTGGCTTTCATAGTACCAAAAGTGATGATCTGAGCGACCTTATCTTTCCCATATTTCTTTAGGGTGTACTCAATCACTTCTGCCCTGCGATCCATACAGATGTCGACGTCAATATCGGGATATGAAACCCGTTCTGGATTGATAAATCTCTCAAAAAACAGATTAAACCGGAGCGGTTCAATATCTGTAATGCCAATTAGGTATAAAATGATTGATCCCGCACCTGACCCCCTTCCAGGTCCAACAGGAATCTTCTTCTGTTTTGCCCACGCAATAAAATCGTAAACGATGAGGAGGTAGTCACACATTCCTTTAGAAATGATTAGATCTAGTTCATAATTAAGTCTGTTATGGATCACATCAAGAGGCTCCTTATCAGGATAAACCTCTTTTACTTTGTCTAGACCCTCTTTAGTGTATCGCTTTGCAATTCCATCGAAGCAGAGATCCGTTAAAAACTTTTCAACTTCCTGCTTTCTTACTTCTTCACTGACCTCTTGATCCTCAAGATGAGGCGGAGTATAGACGGGGTAAAATTTCTTTTGAAAATCCAATGTGAAATTGCATTTGTCAGCAATGACTCCTGTAGTAGCAATAGCATCGGGAATATCAGAAAAAAGTGCTTCCATTTCCTCAGGTGACTTGAAGTAGAATGCATGTGAAGACATTACCTTACGTTTAGGGTTGGGAACAAGTGCTTTAGGATTACCAAAGGAGTCTCTTTCCCAGATTTCACACGGCTCACCAGACTGCACATTCTTTAATATTTCATGTGCCTGCCAGTCCTCTTGCGCAATGTAATGGATGTCATTTGTCGCGACCGTTTTAATCCCCAGTTTCAGAGAAAAATCTAAAAGAGCTAAATTCACTATCCTTTGGTTTTCTATATAGGTAACGTAGTTTTGATAAAGCCATGATTCCTTTTTCATACCGTCTACAACAATAGTCTCTTCACTCATTTGATGCCTAAGAAGTTCGAAGTAAAAGTCCTCTTTAAAAAGCGCTTGTAACCATTGTATTTCATGAAATGCCTCTTCAGCATTTTCTTGGAGAATCAGCTCTGATACTAAACTCCATAACGACCCTGTAAGACAAACCAAACCAGAATGATGTTCTTCTAAAGTCTCTTTATCAATCCGCGGTGTATAGTAAAATCCTTCTAAATAAGCGATAGAGGAGATTTTACAGAGGTTTTGGTAGCCCTTTTTATTCTTAGCAAGCAAAACTACCGGATGAGCAACAGACTGACCTCCAACTTTTTTCTTCTCTAAACGAGACGTCGGCGCAATCATCATTTCACACCCAAGAATAGGCTTAATACACGCCTCTTTGCATGCCTTATAGAATTCGATAGCACCAAATAAATTACAAAAATCAGTCAGCGCTAAGGCTGACATTGAATGATCAGAAGCAGTTTGAACAAGCGTTTGGATCGACGCCGTTGAATCTAAAATGGAGTATTGGGAATGTGTATGAAGCGATATCCAAGACATGCCTTAAGATGTTAACAAAAGTCACCACTGAGAGTCTAGGAAAAGGGATGAATAATTCCTCAGCATTTCTCCGTCCTTTGCGATAATACTTTGGATACAACCATTCACCACAAAAAACGTGCCATTTATATATGCTTTTGACTAGCCTTAACCGACCAAAGAGGGAGGAGTAATGATACAGCAATGACTCCACAAACCCCCATAATAATAAAGAAACCGTTCCAACCAAATTCCTCTGCAACTTTACCCAGGGGATAGCCAGCAGTTGCCGCACCTAAGTAGGCAAACCATCCCACAAAGCCAGTGGCTGTTCCTGCAGCTTTTTTATGCGATAACTCTGCAGCTGCAATCCCAATCAACATCTGTGGACCAAAAATGAGAAATCCTATTAAAAACATCATTACAGAGGCCATTATGAGTTGGTCGGGTGGAGTCACCCATAGTCCATAAATAGCCCCAATCACTCCTAAAGAAAAAAGAGTATTGACCGGGCCTCGCCGACCTTTAAAGATTTTATCTGAGCAAAACCCGGCCGACAGGCACCCAAAAAAACCGCCGACCTCAAACCAAAACACTGTCGATCCAGCAGAGAATAAACCATACCCCTTAGATTCGATTAAATAAAGCTGGCCCCAATCATTGACTGCTGTACGAATGATGTATACAAAGAAGTAGGAACAAGCAAGAATCCAAATATAGCGATTTTTTAGAACCAAGTCGAAGAGGATTTGCTTAGTGGTCAGCTTCTGCTCTTCCTTAACAACATCATTGCTTTCTTTCATACCCTCTAAGCTCTTTCCAGATTGCTTATACCGCTCCACTAGAGGGAGACCTAACGAGTCGGGAGTTCCTCTTAACCGATTAATTAAGAAGAAGCCGACGATAATACACATCACACCTGGAAGATACATCGCACAGCGCCAACCACAGGCCTGTATAGCAAATGCTGCTACAAATGGAATCAGTGCGCCACCCACATTATGAGCTGTGCTCCACATAGCCCACCAACGGCCCCTCTCTTCTTGAGAATACCAATAAGAAAGGAGTTTAGCGCATGGAGGCCACCCCCATCCTTGAAACCAACCATTGAGCCCCCAAAATAGAGCAAAAAAGAGAATCGTTGAGGAAAAAGCAAAGCAAATATTGAATATACCGGTGATAATCAGGCCGATACTCATGAAATAACGAGGATTGGCCTTATCACTCATGATTCCACTTAGAAACTTACTTAGCCCATAAGTAATTGAAAGCATGCTGCCAATAATTCCAAGATCACCTTTATCAAAGCCTAAATTAGAAATCATTGACGGCATCGCAAAGGTGAAGCTCTTACGGGTAAAATAATAAAAGGCATAACCAATATACATCCCATAGAAGATTCTAAAGCGCCAATACTTGTACTTCTTGTCAATGAGAGCTGTATCTTCGATCTCTTTCTGATCATCCGAAGAATCTAACAAACCTATACCCCTCACAGAAAACCTTGAAAATTTTAATCAAAAAAATCACTAGAAGGTTAATCAAGATTTCGATATCTGTCAATCTCTTTCTGATTAAGACATCTCATAAAAATCCCTTTATATTTTAACTTGGATTCATTATTAATTTAATAAATTAAACATAACAAAAAGAACACGTCTATGAATGGAATAAGTGATGAGTTCCAAAAGCCAATTCGACCAATTGGTACGGAAGAACAGAACAGGTTGCGTGTGCCCCCCATTGAAAAGGATAAGAACATTAAAGAGGGAGGGTCGGGCTACCAAAGTATTAATACTCCAAGACCCCCACCCCGCCTCCTTACCCCCTTCATCTTTCTTCTTCATACATTCTTGAAATGCACAGGAAAAACGAAGGAAGAAAAGCAGAAGGTTGCTCTCAGCACCGATCAACTAGGAATCGATGTGCTTGAAATTCTAGATATCCTACATTTACTTAAAGATCACGATCAGAGCGAAAATGCACAGTTCTCACAATACTTTTCTGAGATTTGGCAAAGGCTAACGGATCACTACCTTCTCATTATCAGCGTGAAAGGGGAATCGTCACTTGATCTTGCACCATTAGAACAATTCATTGATAGCGTCAACAGCTACCCCCTAACCTCAGAACATTCCTTAGGGTTTTATTTGTCTGAGTATGCGGGCAAGAACTGGCTTCCCTTCCCATTTATGGAGATATTGAAAGAGACCCATACTGATTTCATGATCAATCGAAATGCCAGTTATTTAGAAAAATGGACGACCTATCTTACCCATAGCTTGAAACTTTAGATCAGATTAAGGTATTATTCTTTTAAGATATAAGGATTATGAATGGAATATCAACCCCCAAAAGGCGTTTTTGATATATTGCCTGCATCCATCGGAAAAGACGATGGATGGAGAACCTCTGATCGGTGGCAATATCTAGAAAAAATAATACGAGAAATCTCTAATACTTATGGGTTTAGAGAAATACGTACCCCTATTTTTGAAAAATCTGAGTTGTTTATTCGAGGGGTTGGGGAGTCTTCAGACATTGTTTCGAAGGAATTATATATTTTTGAAGATAAAAGCAAGCGCTCGATGGCACTACGTCCCGAAGGAACAGCTCCTACCATGAGAGTGTTTATTGAAAAACAACTCCATCGATATGCTGAATTCAAAAAGCTATTTTATATTGGACCCTATTTCCGTTATGACCGTCCTCAAACTGGGCGCTATCGACAATTTCACCAGTTTGGGATTGAAGCTATTGGCGATCCCACTCCATTTCAAGACCTTGAAGTAATCGACATGCTTTATGAACTCTATAATCGACTCGGATTAAAGCAGCTGAATGTACTCATAAACTCTATTGGAAATAGCGCATGTAGAAACATCTACAGAAAAACCCTTGTTGAGTTCTTAACACCGTATTTCAAAGAACTTTCTAAAGATAGCCAAGTGCGCCTTGAGCAAAACCCCATGCGTATTTTGGATACAAAAGATAAAAAAGAGCGTGAACTCTTAAAAAAAGCTCCTTCTATCCTTAAATATCTCGATCAAGAATGTAAAGAGCATTTCCATAAACTATGTGATCTATTAAAAAAGCATCACATTCCCCACACTATCGATCAGAATTTGGTCAGAGGTTTAGACTACTACAATAAAACAGTATTTGAAATCACATCCGACGTCTTAGGTGCACAGAATACGGTTGGTGCTGGAGGACGTTATGACGATTTATCTGTACAACTAGGTGGAACACATCTCCCTGCCTTTGGCTGTTCAACAGGATTGGAACGGATTTTACTTACCATGGATGGACAACAATGCTTTTTCCCCAAGAAACCTCATCCTTTTCTTTTTCTCATCGCCCTCGGAGATAAATGTAAAGAGACTGCCCTTGACCTCATGCTTCAGGCAAGGCATCAAAAGATTCCCTCTGAAATCTCCTTTAAGAAAATCCAAAAGGCTTTGCAAATCGCAACATCCATGAAAGCAGATTACGCCGTAGTCATTGGAGAACGGGAATTAGAATCCAATAAACTACAGATAAAAAATCTTACAACTCGGGAAAGCTCAATATGCAGATTAAACACACTCGTAACCGAGATGGCTCAGCTCTATAAGGAATCCAATGAACATCAATAACCGCACGCATCACTGCAGTGAACTCAACACATCAAACATTGACGAAATCATTACAATCTCTGGTTGGGTCCACAGAAGACGCGATCATGGTGGCCTCATCTTTGTTGACCTCCGCGATAGCAATGGACTCACTCAACTTCTTTTCGATCCCGAAAGAGCAGAAGCCGCTTATAATTTAGCAAGAGATCTGCGTAGCGAATGGGTGATACACATTCAAGGCAAGGTGATTCTCCGAGCTGAAGGGATGTCAAACCCCCATCTCACAACAGGTGAAATTGAAATCGAAGTGACTACACTTGATATCTTATCCCAAGCAAAGACTCCTCCATTTTCCATCTGCGATCACAACATCAATATTAGTGAAGATCTCAGACTTAAATACCGCTATTTAGATATTCGAAGAGGTGAAATCGCTAATAATCTACGGCTTAGACATAAAGCAACGATGATCATTCGTAACTACTTAGACTCCCTAAAGTTCATAGAAGTCAGTACACCTATTCTAGCTCGATCCACTCCAGAAGGTGCGCGAGATTACCTCGTTCCCTCCCGTATTTATCCAGGGAATTTTTATGCGCTGCCCCAGTCGCCTCAAATTTTCAAACAACAGCTCATGATTGCAGGACTAGAGCGCTATTTCCAAATTGCTCCCTGTTTTAGAGATGAAGATCTCCGCTCCGATCGACAACCTGAATTCACGCAAATCGATATTGAAATGAGCTTTAGCAATCCAGAAGACATTATCGAAATCACTGAAAATCTGATACATCACCTCTTTAAAGAGTGCCTGAATGTCGATATTAAAGAGAAATTCATAAGAAAAACTTATCAAGAGTGCATAGAAATCTATGGCACTGATCACCCTGACCTACGCTTCGAAATGCCACTCATCCGCATTGATGAGATCGCAAGCAGCTCTAAATTTTCAGTCTTTCTAGAGCAAATCAAAACAGGAGGCTGCGTTAAATGCCTTTGTGTCAAAAAGGGCGCTGACATTTCACGGAAAGAGATTGATAATTACACACAATTCGTAGGCCAATTTGGACTTAAAGGGCTGGGATGGATGAAAATACAAGAAGGCAAGCTAACTTCCAGCATTACCAAATTCTTCGCTGAAAATCTCTTGCAAGACCTAATCACTCTAACCAAAGCAGAAAATGGCGACCTCCTCTTTTTTGCAGCTAATACAGAAACCATAGTGAATCAATCTCTCGATCACCTACGGAGAAAACTAGCCAAAGATAGAATTCTCATCAACCCGAAAGATTATAAGTTCTTGTGGGTAACCGATTTCCCACTCTTTGAAATGGATACCAACAATGAGCGAATGAAAAGTGTTCATCATCCCTTTACACATCCCCATCCCAATGACCTGGATCTTCTGAAGACAGATCCACTCAAAGTCCGTTCCCATGCCTATGATATTGTCCTTAACGGTTATGAACTCGGCGGCGGGTCGCAAAGAATTCACGATTACAAAATGCAGCAAACCATCTTTGAAACATTACAAATACCTCCAGAAGAAATAAAAAACAAATTTGATTTTTTTATAGAATCATTAAAGTATGGAACACCACCCCATCTTGGAATTGCGATGGGTCTTGATCGAATGATCATGATGCTTGCAAACACGGAGAATATCAGAGATGTTATAGCATTTCCTAAAACGCAAAAAGCAAGTGACTTAATGATGCAAAGTCCCTCACAAGTAAGCTCCGAACAATTAAATGAATTAAAATTAAAATCTGAATTAAAAGAAATATATTGGCTATAAATTACACGCATTCTAAAGTAAGTTTTTTTTAGCCACAGGAGAAATAGCCATGCTCAAAAAATATTATTGTATACCCAGCGTATGTATAGCCGCGCTACTGACGCTTTTCCTTATGCCCCTTCACTGTTCCTTAGAAAATACTGAAACACCAAAACCAGCCGAAGAAGAGTCTATGCAGGGATCTGATGTTAATATCCTAAAAATTTCCGAAGCATTCGGACATCTGATAGGAAAAAATCTTGAATCACTTGGCTTTGAATTTGACATCTCTCATATCATCAAAGGGATGCAAGATTCGATTTCTGGAGAAGCCTCTCCAATGGAAGAAACTGAATGTGTGCAAGCAATTTCTCTCGTCCAAGAAGACACCTTCCAGAAGCTTGCAAAGAAAAATTTAGATCAGGCGAATGAATTTATGACTCAAAATTCAATTCAAAAAGGTATTATCGAACTGGAAGAAGGAAAGCTGCAATATAGAATTGAAATAGAAGGAACAGGAATGCCTGTTCAGGCCCATTACTCACCCCTTATTAAATATGTTGGGAAATTTCTCGATGGAAAAGTTTTTAGTGCTTCAGAAGGAGATGAGCTTGTCCCACTCGATGAAACAATCCAAGGATTGAGTAAAGGAATTGTTGGCATGCGAGAAGGGGAAAAAAGAACCATCTATATTCATCCAGAACTCGGTTATAAAACATCAGGATATCTTCCACCGAACTTATCTCTAGTTTTTGAAATCGATCTCGTTAAAGCAAACGTTCCACAAGCACAACACGAAACATTAATGACAGTCCCCATACAAGAGAATAGCGAAATAGCATTTCCTGATATCGTTGAGAATCAAGCTAACCGTTAGTAACAGCGTTATGGATTGTCGAAACTCTTTTAGGCAAGCTTTTTCCCACTTAAATAGCAGCAACTAGCAATGGGTTATCGAATGTTCCTTAGTATGTGTTATGAATAAACTGAAATAGAGATAGGAGATTTATCTCTTGGCAAAAATAGCTTCAGGAAGAAGCCTGAATGAGACCTTTCCTATCTCGACCAGCAATCCTTTAAATATATAAAGGGCGAAAAACCAGTAAACAGCTGATAAAGCTGTGTTCATCAACCATATATTATTCTACATAAAACTCTTATGGAAATTATTCTCTATCAACCCCAGATTCCTGCCAATACTGGCAACATCGTTCGTACATCCCACGTAACAGGCTCTACCTTGACACTCGTAAAACCCCTTGGGTTTGACACTTCTGATCGAATGTTAAAACGCGCCGGACTCGATTACTGGATGGGAGTGCACGTAACCGAAATTGACGATTTAATAAGCCATTTAGAAAAGTCAACGAGCAACTTCTATTTCTATTCTAGTAAAGCCACCAAAACCTATTCAGACATCAATTATACAATAAATGATCTCTTGATTTTTGGTGCAGAAACCTTTGGGTTACACCCTCTCTTTGTAAAAAAATGGCCTGAAAGATTCTTAAAAATTCCGATGAAGGCTAAAAGCCGCTGCTTAAATCTATCAAATGCAGTAGCCATCGTAATCTATGAAGCTTGGAAACAGAACCAATTCATTTAGTAAACAGAGACATCATAATTGAAAGCACAATACTAACGAGAATTCCAGTGGTAAAGGGAATATAGAGATCTTTAGTGTTATAATTCAACATAATATCGCCTGGAAGCTTTCCAAACCATGGGAAAGCAACATGATGGGTGACCAAGAAACTGATCACTATAATACATAATCCTGATAAAATAATAAATCTCAACATCACCCCTAGCCAGAAGATTCAATGAACTTCTTAATGGCACCTGCATCATGTAATCCGACAAGACGATTTACTTCTTTACCATCTTTAAATAGGATCAAAGTGGGGAGTGAAGTCACTTGAAACATACTAGCAATCTTTTGACTATGATCAATATCAACCTTCCCAAAGGTTACTGAGGCGTGCATTTCCCTAGCTACCTCCTCGATTACAGGAGTCAGCATTCTACAAGGACCACACCAATCAGCAAAAAAATCTATAAGAGCCACACCCAACTTAATCGATGTTTCAAAATTCTCGTCTGTCATTTTCACAATATGTTTATCAGCCATTATTTCCTCTCGTGTAACAAACTATTTCTCAAAATGTAATCATATAAAAACAAAAGATTTAATGCTACTGGATATGAAAAGAGCCTTCCTCCGAATTGAACCAAATAAATCAGTTTGCATCATTTTATTTACTCCTCAAGTGTGGATAATGGGGGATGATATCTACAGAATAAAGCCCGCACATACATTTAATTTGGCTTCCAAGAAGCTGATCGACCATATTCTGACAAATACTCCCAATCCTTTCCTCTATCCGCAACATCTGATGATTGAACCCGAAAATGAACAGATCATAGTAATCGATTTATTAGATAAACAATAGTACAGAAATTAATTATTCCAAATTAAAAGTAAATTAACTCCACATGAACATCCAATTGTATTTATTAAAACTACTTTTACAAATTTTTACGTAAAAAATTTGATACAGCCCCATGTTTCTGAAAACTAAAACAATAAATAATTAAATAGAGTATTGTAGAAATATACAAAGGATAATAAATAAACTCTAGATTATTAAAGCATGGGATCATGGTTCATGCAAAAGTACTGAAAGGATTCTCAGTAGTCGTCATGCTGTAATATTCAGCAAACTCTACAAGAAAGTTATCAACCTAATATCCTGTAAGTTTTATATAAATGATTAAAATGCATTTGGAAAGGCACCCTCCTCAAATCTTTCTATAATTAAAAACCCTGTTACAATTATTGTTCTAAAAATATAGTATGCTCTTGCGCTTTAAAACAGGCTTAATTAATTTATCCCCTAATAATAGGACCTTGCATGCAAATACTTACTAACATTAATGTATAAATAATAGATTAAAAATAGATTGCTCAGTCTTTTCACTATTGATTATATTTAAAGCATTCAGTTTACATAAAATACTTAGCTAGTCCATTTAGTAATTTAATCTTCAACCAGGCTAGGGAGGAACTCCATCCGCCCCATCTTCATACCATTTACGTAAAACCTTGATCGATGTCTCTACCTGCTTAACAACGGCGCCTTGAGCGGCTTTCTTTTCCAAATGCTTATAGGACTCCCATAAGATAGGAGACCCATAAACGCACGCGATTACCCCACCCAGCTTTGGGAAGCGGTGATAACGAGGCCACGCTTTATACGATCCATGGATATAGACTGGGATAATTGCAGTTTTTGTACGAGCAATAAGCATCCCAATGCCAGGTTTAACCTCCCCAAGACTATTATCATATGAACGCGTCCCTTCTGGAAAAAGAACCACTTTATGCCCTTCTTTCAGAAGTTTGCATATGGTTTTCACCACATCGAGATTCGTTACATCACCTTTCACTGGATGGGTATTTAGCCTACGAATACAATAGCCCAAACCCGATTTAAAGAGTGACTCACGCCCAAGAAGATGCACTTCTCCCTGATAAGCAGCAGCAAGGATCGGAGGATCGTAAAATGAAACATGATTAGCGGCTATGATTGCTCCTCCGTCATAGCGATGTTCCAGTCCATAGACCCGGAACTGATAGAAAACTTTAAACCAGACCTGCAAAAAAGCAATAAATGAGCGGTAAAAAAAAGATGGCTTCTTATGGAAGCGATCAAGTTTGCTATTATTTTTTGATTTGAGATACAAGAAAATATCTTTCCTAACTTGACTAAAAGTAAGACAAGATGTATCAATATAAAAGGCATCCTTAGCTTGCTTAAGTGGAGCCACTGACCTTGTCATATCCTCTTCATCCCTCTTGTTAATCTGTCTGAGAATTTCATCTAAACCCGTCACTTGTTCAGGATATTTTTCCTTAAGTTGACGAAATCTTCGCTCAGCCCTGATTTCAGGAGTTGCCGATAGGAATATCTTAAAATCAGCCTCTGGAAAAATCACCGTTCCAAGATCCCTTCCTTCGAAGACACAGTCATGGTCCTTGGCATATGCTTTTTGGATAGGGTTAAGGGCCTTTCGTATGTATCCCTTTGCCCCTAATTGAGAGGCAAGAATGCTCATTTGAGACGTTCGAATCATAGCAGTTACATTCGTGTCGCTAACAAAATATTCGCTGTTGTTGTTATTTTTTTTAATCTTAAAGTTGAAGTTCTCTATGAGTTTTTCGATGATTGCTTGATTATCAATAGAGACCTCATGCTGGGCGATATACCAAGCGATCGAGCGATACAAAGCTCCCGTATCAAAGTAATCAATCTGAAGCTTCTCTGCAATAGACTTAGCTATTGTCGATTTTCCAGTTCCCGCTGGACCATCAATGGTGATGATCATTACTTACCTATGCATGAAAATAAATAAAGATAACAGGAATAGTAAAAAGAAGAGAGTCAAATATATCTAAAACCCCTCCTAAACCAGGAAGCCGATTACTATCTTTGACTGCTTTACCTCTCTTTAGAAGTGATTCTGCTAAGTCTCCGAATTGGGAAATAACCCCAATCAATGCCCCAAGCCCAAGACTGGCCATAAGGCTGAGAGTAAATCCGTTTACTAAACACATCGCGGTACTTAAATAGAATAAGACACTAAAGATAACAGCTCCAAAAAAACCACAAACAGCTCCTACAATTGTCTTATTTGGACTTAAGGTGGGAGCTAGTTTTTTGACCCCAAAAGATTTCCCCCCAAAATATCCTGCAATATCAGTCATTTTAGTCACAACGATGATATAGGCAATCCAAAGCCTTCCATCTTCACATTCCAAGCTCTTGTCCTGAGAATAGAGGATCAAAAGAAGTAAGCTCATGGGTCCAGCAATGTAACAGACCCCAAAAAATCCTGTTGCAATCTTGCTAAGAGCTCCTTCAATTTTATTAAGATGATAAAGAATAATGAGACACGTCCCTATAAAAAATACAGACCATGGTAGTGAAGCAAATCCTACAAATGTCACCATCACATAAATCGACAGGACTAAAACCACTGCAAATCCAACGAGAAAATATTGAAAACTTTTTCTAGGAGGAATGTGCATTAAGTGGAGATATTCCCATACCCCAATTCCAGCAAGCACAGAAAGCAATAGACTTAATCCTAATTTCATCCAGACCATCATTGAAAAAACCAGAAGAAATATCACACAAATGATGCAAAGAGATGCAAAGACAAGCCTTTTTGCAAGATCCTGAAAATTCCCTTTAATCATTATTCTCCTCTTCGCCTATTTATGCATTGAAACTCCAAAATGCAGTTTAATAAATGGTTTTCGTTAAATGCTGGCCAAAGTACATCTGTGACAATAATTTCTGAGTAGGCGAGTTGCCAGAGTAAGAAATTACTGAGCCGCATTTCTCCACTCGTCCGGATAAGTAAATCAGGGTCAGGCCACTGCGCCGTATCAAGGTATGTTGCGAATACCTCTTCAGTCAATTGCTCTTTTATGATTTTCCCTAACGACAAATCGTTTGCAGCTTTTATAGCAGCCCTTCTTATTTCATCGCGGCCTCCATAATTAAGGGCCAGAACAAGTTCTATACGCCGACCATATTTCGTCGCTTCTTTAGTGTCTCTAAGAGCCTGCTTTACAGTCTCAGGAAATTTAGAAATATCACCAATCGACTCTAATTTTACTCCTTCTTTTACAAGCGCCTCTCGTTCACTCACAAGATAAACCTCAAACAGATCCATAAGCGTTCGTACTTCCTCATCAGACCTGGACCAATTTTCCGTAGAAAATGCATAGGTTGTAAGCACTTTTACACCCAATTCCCCTGCAGCACGGATAATAACATTAATTACTTCAGCCCCTTCCCAGTGCCCTTCATCAACAGGAGCATTTTGGTTTTTTGCCCATCTGCGGTTTCCATCCATGATTACAGCAATATGCTTAGGAATGTTCTCTTGATTAATCAAAGCTAATTCATCATCTGTATATACTGATCTACTTTTAATTATATCTAAGTGGGGTTGATTCATTCTATTAATTTTTAATAAGTGGATTAATAATAATAGTATCCATTCTTTTTGGTCCAACGGAGATAAGATCGACAGGAACACCACAGAGCTTTTCTAGCTTTCGGATATACTTTTTAGCGTTCTTCGGCAGATCACTAAACGATTGAGCACCTTTCGTCGAGGTCTCCCAGCCAGAACAAGGCTCATAGATAGGAATAACTCTGCCTAACTCTTCAGCAAGCACAGGGGGGCGTTTTAAAGATTTACCATCGAGAGTATACCCAACACAGATCTTGATCTCTCGAAACATATCGAGAATATCTAGTTTCGTTAAAGCAATCGAACTCACACCACTCATTTCAATTGCATAGCGAACCAGTACTGCATCAAACCAACCCGCTTTTCTCATACGCCCCGTCGTAGTTCCAAATTCTCTTGCAGCCTTATGATCGATAAAATCCCGAGAAAATTCCGTAGGAAAAGGACCATTGCCAACTCGAGTAGTATAAGCCTTCATCACTCCTAAAACTTTATCAACCTGAAGAGGGCCGATACCCCCACCCGCACAAACACCAGCACTCGTTGTATTTGATGAAGTGACAAAAGGATAGGTCCCAAAACTCAAGTCGAGCAGAACTCCTTGAGCACCCTCCACTAAAATAGAGTCCCTCTTAGCCTGCGCCTGATGAATATGGTGCTCCACATCCGAAATATAAGGCCCTAGCCTCTTTGCATAAGAAAGGTATTCACGATAAATCGTTTCTAAATTCAAAGAAGGTTTATCATAAACAACTCGAAATAATGTGTTTTTTTCATCAAGGGCAACTGCAAGTTTTTCTTTAAAACTCTCCGGATATAAAAGATCAGCAATCCGAAGTCCAGAGCGAGAAGCCCTATCGGTATAGCACGGCCCAATTCCTCGACCAGTAGTCCCCACCGATTGCTTTCCTTTTTTCTCCTCAATATATTGATCCAAAACAGTGTGATAAGGAAAAATGAGATGCGCATACTTCGAAATTAGGAATCGATCTTTAAAGGAGATCCCCCGTTTCTCAAGACCATCAATCTCTTGAATAAGGTTCTGCGGTTCAATCACCGTCCCTCCTCCTATATAACAAATAGTATGAGGATATAAGATTCCAGATGGAATCATATGGAAGGAGTATTCTTCATTGCCTACAACGACCGTATGGCCAGCATTATGCCCGCTCTGAGCTCGAATAATGTGAGTAACCTTCTCAGAAATCAGGTCTATAACCTTCCCTTTTCCTTCATCTCCCCACTGCAAACCGACGATAATAATTGTTGTCATAGCTTCTATATCAATTTCTATATTTGCTAAATTTATAGCATACTACCACATATATCGTCAGCGCCCTTTTTTCGAACTGGACATAATCAAACTAGATAAGTATCATTTTTAATTAACACCAGTGCATAAATTAAATTTTGAACTGGGTGCAACTACTCAACTTAAGGGGATCTCCTCACATGGGAAAACGTAAACGTTGGCAATCAGTCTTAATCGTTCTAGTGTTAATTCTAACAGCCTATAACATCCTCCCCACCGTGTGTTATTACTCAAGATCTCTAAACAAGCCTATTGATGAAAAAGAAGCAACTAACATTGCCTTGCACGCGATTCAACGTGTAAATAACCTAGAGGTAAACGCCATTGCTTGGGTCGATTCGTTTGCTAGATTGTTAGACATCAAAGACAGCACCTCTTCAATAGATCGCAAGAACCCCCAATTCATCACTGTCAATTTTGCTCAAGAAGCTGATTTAGATAAATTCAAACATTTCCTTCCTACAGCCGGCGCCCTCATCCCTTTTGCCCCCGAACAACTCTCCTTGATTGACCATGAAAATACTGCAAAACAAATCACTATCCAACGTAATATTCCCATCCATTTCGATCATAAAAATGTCGATACATTCTTTGTTTTTTCTCAAAAGAAAGATAGTCAAAATCAAATTACTGAACTGTACCGCGATATCGTCTTTGACCGATTACTACAAACTGGACTTGCCGTAGGTGGAATCAGTGAAAATGCTAATTACCTCAGCACCATTCTCCACCATAACTCCAGTGGGCGTGTAGAAGAATTTATCTTTCTACTCGCACAAAACATTCTTTCCTACGTCAATGCTTTTGGAGAAGACTCACCTATCACCAATCGGTATTTCACGACATTTTCTCAAGAGACCCTCAAAAATAAACGAGGAGAGATCGAGAGCCTTGTCTCCTCAATCAATAAGCTTAAAGACTCTGTAAAACTTGAGAGAATTCAACTCCAAGAAAAAGAAACAAAGAAACGAAGTGCCGGGGGATTCCTCGAAGCAAATGAGCAGCAAGAACTCCACTTTCTTCTTACGCGAGAGGAAACACTAAGTAGTGCTGCAAGTCTTATCAACAGGAATATCACTGCATTTTCAGAGGGAGGCACACCTTGGAGGCGCGCATCTTTGCAGGAGAAGATCCACAAGAGCTATTTCCAAATGGATCCATTAAGTCACATCCAAACTCTTGATGTTGGCTCTCTAAATCCACTCATTAGCATGATTCGTGTTGACTGGAGAAATGAAACAATTCACCTTGATCTTCATGACGATGTCCTCTCATATCAAAACACACTAGACCAGAGTAAATCTCCCTCATATAAAAAAGATCGTTTAGATCAATTTATCTACAATGAAATCGCGCGGATTGGACGTGAATCCGGAGAAAACATCTCCCCTTTTCAAAAAAATTTTCAAATCGTTCTCAATGATCTCACAAACAGTAAAACTTTACTCGTCATGAAACTCCACACTCTTGCTGAACAAAAAGGGGCGCAACTCTTACAGCTCATTCGCAGTCAATGGAATCCTAACCACCCCGACTTAAAACGGGAATCATTCCCTATTTGGGATCAGATTACCTATGAGTCACTCCCTGCTAACGAGAAAGGCCTCGGCCTGGTCGTCTATACTCCCGCAACACTTGATGAAGAACCTATTCAAGGACTCAAAACAAATTCCATCTATGTGATCGTAAAAGGAGTTGATGATATCCTTAAAAAATTTAGTCAAAGTCCAAACAGCCCACAGTCTAAAATCTTTTTTACAGACTTTGACCGCCTACGTACTCTTCTGAAAAATAATGGATTCATCGGCTATCCCGGCACATCCTATCCTCTTAGCAATATCTTTGCTAAAGACTATATTTTTGAAGCTGAAGATTACTATCAGATGATCATTAAAGGAACCAGAGAACAGTTTCAGGTCCATGGAACAAAAAAATACGCAACCCTGGAATTTACGAATGTTGAGCAACGGATCTTAACGCTCAATAAAATTGAAACCGAAATCCATGAAGATCTTCTAAAGTGGGAAGATGACTATCAAGCAGCTCAAATCAGCCCCAACAACTACAAAAAGTTCGATGTGCCTAAACCCACAAAAAGTGCTCTATGGAGCAATCTCGCCCTCAGTTCCCGTAAGTATTTCCGCGGAGATGAACGCAAAGTTCTCCACTGGGGACTTGATCTATCAGGTGGTAAAACAGTGCAAATTGAATTACGCAATATGCATAACCGCGTCGTGACAAATGATTCCGATATCAATAAAGGAATCAACGAACTTTATAATCGTGTTAACAAAATGGGAGTCTCTGAAGTCAGCATCAGACAAGAAGGATCTAATATCACCCTCGACTTCCCCAGCGCCCAAAGTCTTTCTGCAAACGATTTGATTAAAGCATCTTCAATGTATTTCCATATTGTAAATGAAAAATTCACCCCTGCCAATCCCACTCTCAATGAACCTGTTAACCAATTCCTCCAAGGAGTTTGGAACGAAGCGATTGTCACGAATAAAAAAGATATCGAAAACATCAATCGCATTGCCTGGAAACATCTCTATGGAAAAGTAGAAGAATCCGAAATAGCTCAACCCATGAGTGAAGCAGGTAAAATTCTGTATGACCATGGTCTAAGGCTCTCCTCTCCAAATGATCTATTAATGACAAGTCAGTTTAATGACTCGATTTCAAAACTCACCTTACTCCGCGGTGAGAATTTCTCAGATTGGCATAATCAAACACACCCACTTCTTATAGTGATGAACAACTATGCTATCGAAGGATCTAATCTAGAAAATGTGCACGCTTCCTATGACCCATCCAAAGGGAATTTTCTCGGATTCACAGTCAAAAGTAGCCAAATAAAACATGGACAGAAAATCACCCCAAGAAATGACCTTTATAACTGGACAGCTCCTTTTTCTAAAGAAAATATTATGGGTACTCCACGAGAAAAAGATTCCCCCGGGCGAGGATGGAGAATGGCAGTCATTCTCAATGACTCTGTCATTAGTGCTCCGACTCTAGAATCCCCTCTTCGTGATAATGTGATGATTTCTGGTCAATTCTCTCAACGGGAAGTGAATAAATTAGAATCTGACCTAAAAGCTGGTTCATTAAGCTTCACACCCCATATTCTCTCTGAGAAAAATGTCACCCCCGAACTTGGGATCAAAGATCGCTACAAAGGGATCTTTGCCACCATTCTCGCACTCATATTAGTGATCGTTGTGATGATAGGTTATTACCGATTTGCTGGGATCATCGCTTCAATCGCCGTTTTATTCAATCTTTTGCTCATGTGGGCAACCCTTCAAAATATTCAGGCGACAATGACCCTTGCTGGCATTGCTGCGATCGTCCTTACACTTGGAATGGCAGTGGATGCTAACGTGCTTGTTTTCGAGAGAATTCGGGAAGAGTACTCCGCCTCAGGAAAGATCGGAACGGCAATTCGCATAGGCTATCAAAAAGCCTTATCGGCCATCATCGACTCCAATATGACAACAATTATTGCTGCACTGATCCTTCTCCATTTTGACTCAGGACCTATCAAAGGTTTTGCTATCACTTTAATCATTGGTATCATTTCATCGATGTTCACAGCTCTCTTTATGACCCGCTACTTCTTTGCTGGATGGGTTCAAAAAAAGAAAAATGTAACTCTCAAAATGTCTTCATTCTTTCATTCGACAAAGATCCAATTCTTGAAATATTCAAAAACAAGCTTCATTATAACTCTTGCTATCATCTTCATAGGAGGATTCGTCCTTACTATTCAGAAGGATACCATTATGGGAATGGACTTCACCGGAGGATACGCTCTAACGCTTGAAGTAAAACCTAAACAAGACACTAATTACAGGCTTGATGTAACAAAATCTCTCGAATCCTATGGCCTCACAAAACAGGACTTCCAAGTCAGAACACTCACTCTACCAAATCACATTAAGCTACTCCTCAGCAGAAGTATGGACTTATTAGGGAATCCGTTTGCTAACATGCCTCTCCAAATCGACGAAAAAAATACCCAGTATGAGTATCAACTTAACCCACGAATTGTTTGGGTCGTCAATGCGCTCCAAGCATCAGGAATTGAACTTACAGAGCAATCTCTTACTCAACTTGAGAATCAATGGACCAACATCAGCGGACAAGTTTCCGATGCGATGAGAAACAACGCCCTGCTTGGTCTCATGATAGCCTTGATCTGTATCTTAATCTATATCACAATCCGATTTGAATTTAAGTATGCAATTAGCGCGACACTTGGACTTGCAATCGATGTAGCCTTTACAGTTTCTGCTATTGCTATCCTGCATGCAATGAGCGTCCCAATCCAAATCGATCTCAATACGATTGTGGCATTAATGACCATCATCGGCTACTCACTTAATGATACAATTATCATTCTCGATCGTATCCGTGAGGATCTGAAAACGATGCGTAAAAATTCCTTCAAAGAGATTGTTGAACATGCGCTTAATATTACACTTGGTCGCACAATTATGACTTCAGGAACGACCCTCATCGTTCTCTTAGCGCTGCTCTCCCTTGGTGGGGCCTCCATTTTCGGACTTGCTTTGGTAATGATTATCGGTGTTGTATTCGGGACTTTTTCGTCCCTCTTTATTGCAGCACCAATGCTCTACTTCTTCCACAATAGAGAACGACCCAAAAAAAACAAACCAGCTCTAAAAAATATCAGCTCATAATCTGAAAATCACCTTTAGGCGATCTTCCGAAAATCCTCGCCTGAGTATATTAAAGCATACCGTCTGAACAGAAGGGATTGAACAACCCATCCCAAAACTTAGAAGCCTAGGTTTTCGATAGGTGATAAAATTTAGAAGGGTGTTTACATCAGAGATTATCTTGCTCGTTTTAAAAATCGAGTACATATTTTTAAAATCGTAAGAAAGCTCTATATAAATCATTGTTTAGGAACAGGTTTCCAAATTTTTATAGTGCTTTAAATGATTCGATTTGCATTACTCATTTATTATATTACGACAATTGGTATTCCTTACCCTTACAAATCCATGAATCAAATACGAAGAGTCATCTTGATCTGAAAATGCTATTACATGTTTTTAGCATGAGATTATATTTAAGACGTACCTATGTAACAAAGGATACCCCTTGTTCAGCCAAGCTTTGAAACATCCACCTATTTGGGTCTTTCAAAAACCTCAACCAGAGTGGTGTGGTAGCATCATCAAAGAATTTAATTTACACCCCGTAACAGCACAAATACTAGTCTCCCGTGGTTTTAAAAACTTAGAGAAGATTCACAAGTACCTTTACGCAAAGCTCCCGCAACTTTTTGCTCCAAATAAATTTATGGATATGGAAAAGGCTGTAAAGAGAATTGCTAAAACTCTTAAAAATAATGAAAATATTCTTATTTACGGTGATAATGATGTCGATGGGATTACCGGAACATCACTCCTTCTTGAATTTTTTCACCTTCTCGGGGTCAACGTTTTTTACTATGTCCCTAGTCGCAATTTACTAAAACAAAGTATTATTATCGATGCCCTAGAATTTGCCCTAAAGAACACCTGCACACTTCTCATTACCGTGGACTGCGGAATTACCGCAGCAAAAGAAATTGCAGCTATGGTAGAAGCTAATATCGATGTAATCATCACAGACCATCACGAGCCCACAGATCGCATTCCCCACTGTATTGCTACGCTTAATCCCAAATTGTATACAAGCAACTATCCCAATCGTGATATCACAGGAGTCGGCGTTGCTTTTAAATTAGCGCATGCCATCACAAACTATCTTGTATCAACCGGGAAAATTAGCGCTACAAAAATTGACCTCAAGCGATTTCTCGAGCTCGTTGCTCTAGGAACAGTTGCCGATATGGGCTCACTTCAAGGAGAAAATCGAATTCTTGTTCGTTATGGACTTAAACAACTTGGCATTTCGAAACGGATTGGCTTAATTAAGCTTATTGAAATCTGCAATCTTCATCCAAGTACAGTTACAACGTCAGATATTTCCTCAAAAATTGCCCCTCGAGTCAATAGCTTAGGGAGGATTTCCGATCCCTCTAAAGGGATCGAGCTCCTCCTCGTCCGCGATGATAGTATTGCCAAAACCCTCGCACAAGAACTTAACCTCAATAATATCGAAAGGCAAAAAATCGAAAGAAAGGATTCGGCGGATATTGAAAAATATATCTATACTCATCCTGAGATTCTTTCCGATAAAGCGATCATCCTATATTCTAACAAATGGCATCCAGGGATTATCCCTATCATTGCAGCACGCATTACCAAGCAATATCATCGCCCAACAATTATCATTGCTGTTGATCAAGGCATCGGAAAAGGCTCCATCCGTACAATTCCTGCATTCCCCCTACTGCAAACGCTACACGAAAATAAAGACCTACTTATTAATTTTGGCGGACATGATTACGCAGCAGGACTGAGTATCAAAGAGGAAAATATATTACTCTTTAAAAAAAGATTTCTATCTACTGCCAATCAAATTCTTCATGAAGAACACATCACACCAAAAATTTATCTCGATGGATACATTTCCTTTCAGGAAATTACCTTTGATTTTCTCGAATCCCTTCATCTACTTGAGCCTTATGGAATTGGAAATCCTCCTCCACTTCTGTACTGTGATGTCATGCAAATACGCCCTCCGAAAATCATCGGAAAATCACATTTAAAGTTCTATTTAGAACAGGGAGGTCGTATGCTCGAAGGAATTGGATTTGGATTAGCCGATCATAAACCCATCCTATCCAAGAAAAACCTCAAACTTCAAATCGTATTTACACCTCAAGTCAATGTATTTTTAAATAACCCCAGTATTCAATTACTAATTAAAGATTTTAAAGTGATTAAAGAATGATTAAAGGTAAGATCGAAAATATAGCTTTCAGGGGAAATGGTATTTTAAGGAATAATAAACTCGTCATCTTTATTCCCTATTCCGCCCCTCAGGATGAAGTCACTATTGAAGTGATCTCTCATAAAAAAAATTACTCCATGGGAAAGATCGTTCAGTTTCACAAAAAAAGTCTTTATCGAGCAGTTCCGCGCTGTAAATACTATGAGACATGTGGGGGGTGTCAGCTGCAACACCTCAACTACGCTACTCAACTTCTAGCGAAACAACGATTCGTGCAAGACTCATTTCAGCGTATCTTAAAACTCTCAATAGACTCTCTACCCATTATGCCCGCACCACTCGAATGGGGATACCGCAAACATATTCAACTCACCCTTCGCTCACAAGGCAAAGGATTTCAAGCAGGCTATATTCAAACAAATAACACCTCACTCCTTCAAATCTCTAAATGTCCTATCTTCCACTTCTCCGATAGTAAAATCTTTAAATACATTCACAATCTCGTATCTGAACTCAGCAATAAAGGGATCAAAAAAGGAACTCTTCGCATCTTCAAGAATACAAATCAGAAATACATCTTTGCCTTTACATTCTTTCCCCAACTTCCGATCAATCGAAAAAAAATCATAGAGCGATTTCTTAAGAACACCAACCAGGTCTCAGCAATCTACGTACGGACAAAAGAAACCAAAGAAGAATACGGTCTAGGCAAACCAAAAATTGAATTAAACGGTCTTAAGTTCATCTACTCTCCTTTTGGCTTTTTGCAAAACCATCTACTACAAGCTGAACAAATGTATCGGGACATCATCTCTCACATCAATAGTCCAAGCAGTAAAGTCCTCGATCTTTATTGCGGCATTGGGGTGACAACACTCCTCCTTGCAAAAAAAGGAATCCCTGTTCTAGGCATCGAATCTAATAAACACTCTATTGAACTAGCAAAAGAGAATGCAGAGCTAAATTCACTCACCTTGCCAAAGTTTATTTGCTCAACTGTGGAAGACTCTCTCACCCCAGCAATAAAAAACCTCAAACCCAACTACCTTCTTGTTAACCCTCCAAGAGGTGGGTTATCATCAAAAGTTTTAGAGATTCTCTTAAAGGCCAAAATAGAGCACTTAATCTACGTATCTTGTGATCCAGCAATACTTGCACGCGACCTGATACCCCTCCTTAAAGCGGGCTACACTCTAGAAAAATGTCAACTCTATGATATGTTTCCCCAAACGTACCACGTCGAAACGGTTCTTCTACTCAAGCTAATCAAACCTTAGCCCACTGCAACTCCTTCCTATACGCATCGTATCTGGGTTAATCTAAACGAGTTCTAACGTGAATATTTTGAATAAAACAAACATCAGACATCAAAGAGAATCTAAGTTTTAAATGAATTTTTGGATAACCTCTCCTTAGGGGAAAGGATCAATGATAGTGCAAAAAAATCTAAAAGGTCGTAAAAAGACACTTTTCTTAGATACGCAACTATCACTCAGGATCAAGTGATAGTCTGCAAGTCAGGGATGGGAGAGTTAAACACCTTCTTTTATACTCTGAAGAACATGTGCACATAGCGATGACCTACTCACCTTAATACCATCCCTATCATAATATAACATCCAAAATCTAATGATTTTAGATTATACAGCCTCAACTACTGATATCGTCGTATTATTCAGAAGAGTTGCTTGGTAATGCTTAATTTCATCAAGATGAATCACCCAAGCGGCCCCTCTACGAGTCGCCTTCAATAGACCAATCCTAGTTGCATAATAAATCTTTTGCGTCGGCACACCTAGCATTGCGGCAGCTTGATTTACTGAATAATAACCTTTGCTGTTATCAAAAAGCAACTCACCATTATATATCGATTTAGAGCGTGAATATTTCTTACGTCTGTACTCCTCTAAATCCTTCAAGTGTATTGTCCAACGAGTCGAGTCTTTATAGGCCTTCAGCTTCTTTTGCTTGATGGCTACATAGATAGCTTGTCTTGTAACATTATTGATCCGAGCGGCTTCTGTAATAGAAACAATGAGCCTTTCAGGTGGTTCCTGAGTCTTGGTTTCAACATCTGCCATAACCTGAGTCTGAAATTGTTCATTCTCATATTCCATTAACATGGGGATATCCTCCTAAAATTATTGTAGAAATCAACATTAAAATAGTAAAACTTTATTTTATGGTTTGTTCAACCACTGGATATGTTGTTCTACTTAATCTCATAATAGTATTGTTTACATCATCTATTATTACAAACAATTGATTATAAATCAAAAACTACTTCATTATTTACAACTAAATTACAAATAAAATTTTCACTTAACAATTGAGGTAAAACTATTATTTTAAATAGCTTCTCTATATAGTGATTTAATATAAACGTAACCGCTTGAACCTCTGTCTTACACAGGTTTTCAAGCAAACCATTCAATGATACTGATAACATGCGATATTAACAATTAACATATTTTAGGTGATGATGAACTGGCGTACTTTATCCTTGTGTCTAATTACTCTTATTTTCTGTTTGAAAGCGGAATGCAGCCTCCCAGCTCTCACTCCACACTCCACAAAACAAAAAACAGAAGAGATTTTCAAAGCTCATGTCGCTCACAAGAAGTTTAATTCAGAAATCATAGAGCGTACCCTGCAGAACTTTATTGATGAACTCGATCCAACAAAGACTTATTTTCTAGAAAATGAAATAGCTTTATGGAACTCCCCCTCCATTGACCTAATCACAAAGACCTCAGAAGAGTATAAAAACGAACAATTCACAACCTTTGAGGCCCTTTATACTGTCATGATCGAGAGTGTCAAAAGGCGCGACCTGATTGAAAATAAAATCAATGAACTCCCCCTTCCTGAAAATGTGTTAGCCTCTCAATTTAAAGACCTTAAGAGGTGTAAGACCGAAAAAGAGCTCGAAAACAGGCTCCTTTGCCTGAGAGCTCTTCAGCTAGATACCGCAGATAAGCTAGGTCAAGAGACGCGAGATCAATTTCTCGCGCGTCTAAACAAGCAACGGTCCAACCATCACGAAGAGCTCCATGGAAAATCTCAGAACGACCAAAAAATACAAGTTCTCACCTACTTTTTAAAAGCTTTCACATCAGCACTAGATTCGCATACATCCTATTTCACCCCCTCTGAAGCAAGCCAATTCATGATCCAAGTGCAACAACGCTTGTTTGGTATTGGGGCCCAGTTGAGAGATGATCTTAACGGATTCACCCTAATTCGAGTTCTCGATGGCAGCCCAGCTCTTATCGACAACAAGCTGAGAGTGGGAGACCGCATCATCGCCGTTAATAACGAGCCCGTTGTTGGAATGGAAATTTCAGAAGCTGTTCAACTCATTCGAGGCCCTCAAGGAACGCCTGTTACACTAACAATTCTCAGAGAATCAGGAGAAGCTCCTAATACAAAACTCAATAAACTCAACGTCGATATTATCCGTGATGAAATCGTACTTAAAGAAACGCGTTTTAACACGCAGCAATATCCATTTGGCAACGGCATTATCGCACATATTAAACTTTTTTCTTTCTACCAAGACCCAAACTACTCCTCTGCAGCAGATGTCAAAAAAGAGTTAAAAAAACTCAAAGAAAATAATAATTTACTAGGCGTTATTTTAGACTTAAGAAATAATGCTGGTGGCATTTTGCCCCAGGCTGTTTCTGTCACAGGTCTTTTTATCAAAAAAGGCATTGTCGTTTCCATTAAAGATAATAACAGGTCGATTCAACATCTTCGTAATTTTGAAGAGGAGCAAGTTTGGGATGGACCACTCATTGTTCTCACAAATCGAGCGAGTGCCTCGGCCGCAGAAATTGTCGCACAAACCCTTCAGGACTATGGGAGAGCTCTTCTTGTTGGTGACAGTCGGACTTTTGGGAAAGGCAGTTACCAAACGTATACTTTAGAAACGGGTGCCAATGCTAAGGTTAATCCTCAAGGGGAATATAAAGTCACTCGCGGGCTTTATTACACTGTATCTGGACACAGCCCTCAACTTACAGGAACAGCTGTCGATGTAACAGTCCCTGGCATTCTCTCTCAACTGGATGTTGGAGAGTCTTTTGCGAAATTCCCTATCGAAAATGACACTATTTCTTCAAATTATATTGATACACTAAGCGACATTCACCCCTTTCATCGCGGCAAATACCTTCGCCTCTATAAACATGATAGACAAGAAAAAATGGACCTTTATTCGAACTATATAGGCACCATTGCAAAAAATTCAGAGAGCCGAATAAAAGATAGCAATAACTACCAAAACTTCCTAAAAAACATCCAAAAAGAGGAGTTCGACATCGATAATCTCGCACAATGCGGACAAAATGATATTCAGTTTGAAGAAACCCTCTTCATCATGAAAGATCTCCTTTACCTATCTGGCTGGAAAGCCCAAAAGTCTGTTAAACAAATCAATTTCCAAGAGATGTAAGAAGGACGTCTCAACAAATGATTAAATATAGAAACCCATCATACTCCTTAACGTATGAAGCTTAAACATTCGATGATTTTCCAGAAAAAATCGTAAAAAACATACAAACGAAATTCTTCAATGCCCTCCAAGCTTCCACGTCTACAGTATAATGTTGATTTCTATTCAGTAAAATTGAAAACTAAGTCCTGTTAGTTAATAGTAGGATTTTATTCATGACAGTGCGCGTTCGTATCGCCCCCTCTCCTACAGGAGATCCCCATGTTGGCACCCCCTATATGGCGCTATTTAATCTCATTTTTGCAAAGCATCATAAAGGCAAGTTCATTTTACGCATTGAAGATACGGACCGTACACGCAGCCGTCCTGAATATGAACAAAATATTATTAGTGCTCTCAAATGGTCGATGATTGAGTGGGATGAAGGTCCAGATATAGGTGGCCCATACGCCCCTTATAGGCAGTCAGAACGCACTGATCTCTACCAAAAATATGGCAATGAGCTCTTGAAAAAAGGCAAAGCCTACAAGTGCTTTGCCACACCTGAAGAACTTGCCGAAATGCGCGAAATAAGCGCAAGAATGGGGAAGCGGCAAGGCTATGACCGTCGCTATCGTAATCTTAGCACAGAAGAAATCAAAGAAAGAGAGGATGCAGGCCAGCCCTTTGTTGTCCGTCTAAAAACCCCCCTATCTGGAGAATGCAAATACGAAGATGCCATTAAGGGCATCGTTGTAACGCCATGGGCTGATATCGATGATCAGATCCTACTTAAATCAGATGGCTACCCTACCTATCATTTGGCCAATGTAGTCGACGATCACCTCATGAAAATCTCTCATGTCATCCGAGGTGATGAGTGGCTTAGCTCAACACCAAAACACGTCTATCTCTATGAAGCCTTTGAGTGGAATCAGCCAACCTTCCTGCACATGCCCCTTCTCCTTGGAAAAGATGGTAAAAAGCTCTCAAAGCGGAAGAATCCCACATCAGTCTTTTACTATCGCGATAGCGGCTATCTTCCTGAAGCCTTTGTGAATTTTCTGACACTTATGGGGTATAGCATGCCAAATGATCGCGAAATCTACAATCTTGACGAGATCATTCAATCGTTCGATACGAAAAGAGCAGGAACTTCTGGAGCCTTTTTTGACATCAAAAAACTCGATTGGATCAATCAACAGTATCTTATCAATACGGTTCCTGAAAATCAGCTATGGGATCGAATCAAAGAGTGGGGATTTAATGATGAGGTGATGTCCAAACTCATGCCACTTTGTCATACACGAATTAAGACATTTGGTGACTTCATGAAACTCTGCCAATTCTTCTTCATCAATCACATTCCCCACACTGAGGAGCTCTTATGTCCTGGGAATACCACAAATAATCAATCTGCATTCATTCTTCAATGCGTTATTTGGAGCCTGGATGCAAAAAAAAACTGGGGGAGAACTGGACTTCATGATAGCTCATACGAGGTTGCGGAAATGTTTGAAGTGAGTCATAAAAAGACCATTATGAGAATTTTATATGCTGCATTAACGGGAAGCCATTTTGGGCCCCCTCTTTTTGACTCCATCGAAATACTTGGAAAAGACAAAGCTCGTGCAAGATTTCTATCAGCCATCGAAAGTTTAGGAGGAATTTCTAACAAGAAGACTCAATCCCTTGCACAACATTTTGCGAAGAAGGATTGCAAAGAACTCAAATAAGTATTTACAGGATTGCTCTCATCATAGACCTCTACTGTTTAATGTTTTCTTTCTTTTTTTCGATTTTTAAAAACAATATAATATAGATTATATCCACTAGTTGAACAAGTACCAAGAGCTTCCACTATCAGTAAATCAAGCCTTGTTGTCTTCACTTGAAACTTCGTTAACCTCTAGGTCGTTTAGAACAATATGACTGAGTACAGCAAGAACAATCCATTCTATGCCAAAATCAAACACCGTAAGCTTGTCAATTTGGCAGAATCAACTAAGAATAATTATCATCTTGTAATTGATTTAGAAGGATCTGACATCGAATATAAAGTAGGTGATGCATTGGGAATCTTCCCCAATAATATTAAAGAAGAAGTGGATGAGATCATTTTCCTAATCCAGGAATCAGCCAGCGATATGCTGAAAGATCCCCGAAAAGACACCTCAATTTCTGTAAAAACATTTCTTACTACCAAAGTGAACCTTATGAGATTAACAACCCCACTGCTTCAATTCATCGCCGATAAAGATAAAAAAAGTCCCCTCAGAACCATCCTAGATAATAAAGAAGCCAAACTGAACTTCATCGATAATTACACTCTCCTTGAGGTCTTAAAAATACATGCACCACTTAAGCTCTCCATCCATGATTATGCATATACCCTAGCTCCCATGCTTCCCCGACTGTACTCAATAGCCTCTTCTCCTCTCACTGACCCAACAGCAGTTGACTTGCTCATCTCTACATTTACCCATAAGCACGGTAGCCAAATTCGATCTGGACTGGGCAGTCACTACCTCTGCTCAGTTGCTAAAGTGAATAGTACGCCTATTTCACTCTACCTACATCCCACCAAGACATTTACCCTGCCTAAAGATCCAAGTGCTCCCATCATCATGATCGGCCCAGGAACCGGGATTGCTCCTTACAGAGGATTTTTACAAGAACGGATAGCTAAAAAGTCTCCAGGGAAAAATTGGCTCTTTTTTGGAGAACGCAATAGGAAAAGTGATTTTTACTATGAAGAGTACCTTACCCAGCTTGAGGTAACTGGACAGTTAAAACTCTCTTTGGCTTTTTCACGTGATCAAGAAAACAAGCTCTATGTGCAACATCTCATGGAGAAACATTCCAAGGAGCTCTGGACCTGGATACAAGAGGGCGCCTATATCTATGTGTGTGGAGATGCCAAACGGATGGCAAAAGATGTCAACATAGCACTTCAGCGCATCGTAGAAACAGAAGGAAATCTTTCCCATGATGAATCGAAAACCCTAATCAGAAAATGGCGCAAATCAAATCGTTATCTTATGGACGTTTACTAATCACTTTCTGTGTCAAATCATCATCATAATTAGTTGTTATTAATATATACAGAGTCTTCATTGATATATGATTATTCATATCACCTCAATAACACCCATTGATATCCAAAATAAGGAATACAAAAACCATTTAATTACGCCCTCAGTTTTAGGAATAAAGACTGGAAATAAACCTCTTCTAACAACTAACCGTGAGTATGGAAAAACATTGCAAACCTTCTCCTTTGCCAGCTGCAGTGAGCCCATCGCCAGAAGTGAACGTAATCCCTACTTGACTCACGTCGATAGCCATCACTTTTGCAATATTTTCTCTAATATCAAGACTTCTCTTTTGAAATTTGGGATATTTTCCCTCAATAGCGAGTGCGACATGAGAAATTTCATACGAGCCTAGTGATTCGAGAGCTTTCTCCAAATAGACTTGTGAGTCAGTAATTCCTTGCTCATGACACAGTATAATTGCAACCCCTCCGAGAATAGGAACATTGGTAATCGAGCTAATCGCATTGCAAATAGAGTGAAACACTACATCCCCATCAGAATCAGCATCTAGACCAGGAGCATCTTGAAAAACTAACCCAGCCACAATACACTTTTTTCCATGTGACTTCTCTAAAAACCGATGGCTATCTTGACCAATACCAACTTTTACATTCATGCGACCTCTGAATCTTACACAGATTGATTCTGGAAAAAATTTATTACATATTAGCCTTTTTCCTTCAACTAATTTCTATCAATGAGGCCGCCATTTACCTATTAACTACAGTTTTTTTCTCTATAGGAATTTCCAGGATACACTCGTAACTCTCTACTTTCCTCATGTTATTTATTTGAGAAGTAGAGAAGCCTACACTTACCGACGTGCCCAAACTCCAACTTGTCATCAGATCTTAAGGAACCTCTCAAGTTGAATCTGGAAGTTCTCTAGAAATCGCTTCACTACCCCTGATTTAAACTTGAATCCAAAAGAATGAACCTTTAAGCTTTTCCTGTACTTTCCAGGAGCTAAACTCTTGAATTCTAACACATAAAACAAGAAAATCGATTGCACCGACTTCCGGCCCAAAAGGCTTTACATCATCCCGCGGCTTTGACTTGAGCACTCAATAGGCAAGCAGTAAGTTGATCCAATTCCTGGAAACTACCCAGAAGAAGATAACAAGAAGAAGGTTTCATACTACCAGCAATGTAAGAGCTCTTCAGAAAACCATTGCTTACTATCTTCCCTTGTGAGAAAAGTAGAAAATGAAATGGGATAACCGACTGTTTATACTTCAACCACAGGGGGTATTTTGGTGCGGCGTGGATTAATATAATGATCTATAAAACCCCCAAACAATCTCCAATTGTAGAAGTGCTTCCCCCAAAAACTCTGAGCTGTTTTGCATTGGATCGACAGAAAAAAACCCAAATGGACGTCATAAACCCCTCCTGTGCTAAGAGTAATAAGTCCAAATTACTGAACTTACATCTTAGAACTTTAAAATTAGAAAAATTTATCCTTTTCTTTAAAATTATATATCAGTGATATACTGAAAGATCAACCATAAAAGGACCCGATGGAAGTTTTAAAAATCAAAGGGGGCAAGCCCCTTGAAGGAACTATTACGGCAACAGGCGCAAAAAATGCAATCTCTAAAATGATTGTTGCGTCCATGCTTTCTGACAAGAAATGTATCTTTTCCAACGTCCCCAATATTTTTGAAGTGGAAATGACCCTGAATTTATGCAAAGAACTTGGAATGGAGTATTCTTGGGATCGGAATTCAGGAATCCTAGAAGTAGTCACTAAAGAAATCACTGCTACATATATCTCTCAAAAATTTTCTGGAGCGAACCGTATACCTATTCTGCTCATGGGAGCTCTCCTTGGACGAACCTCAGACAACATCATTGTTCCTGCAGCCGGTGGATGTAAAATTGGTAAGCGCCCCGTTGATTTTCATGTAGCCGCCCTAACAAAACTAGGAGCGAGTATTGAATTTCGCGTGATGAAAAAAAAAGGGGCCTACTTTGCTCATACCCATCATGGTCTCAAAGGAGCTGTGATCACCCTTCCCTATCCATCAGTAATGGCCACAGAAAATACAATCCTAGCCGCCTGTCGATCAAAAGGGAAGTCAGTCATTAAAAATGTTGCTATCGAACCTGAAGTTATTGACTTTATCCGATTTCTTCAGAAACTCGGTGTGATCATCCACATCGATGTCAACCGCACAATTTATATTCAAGAAACCACAACATTTTATGAAGTAACCCATCATATCATCACTGATCGAACCGAAGTCGCATCGATTGGAATGGCAGCAATCAGCACAAAAGGACGCGTATTCGTAAAAGGAGCATGCCAAGACGACCTTATTACATTCCTTAACAAACTTCGAGAGATCAATGGCGGATTTAATATTAAATCAAATGGAATTGAATTTTTTTATCAAGGACCACTCAAAGGAGGAGTTCATGTAGAAACCGATGTTCATCCAGGCTTCCTAACCGATTGGCTACAACCCTTTGTCGTTTTGCTAACCCAAGCTGAAGGCTGCTCAGTGGTCCATGAAACCGTCTATGAAAATCGCTTTGGCTACATAAAAACACTCAAAAAAATGGGGGCACAAATCAACCTCTTTACCCAATGTCTCGGAGGCAGAAATTGCCGCTTCGATATACAAAACTACGAACACAGCCTAGTCGTTAAAGGACCCTCTCTACTGAGCGGAGGAGAAATTGAGATCCCCGATCTCCGTGCTGGATTTGCCTATGTAATGGCAGCACTGCTTACACCTGAAGAATGTACGATCTCAGGACTGCACTACATCGATCGCGGCTATGAGAATATCGAAGGAAAACTCTCATCACTTGGCGCAGATATTAAACGGATCACCCCTTCACCATCCCTAATACCTGTCTGACCATGCCTCTCCTCTCCGCACCGTCTGAATGGCGACAAGTCCAACGCTCCAACTTCACTAATTGGGAGTTACTCCTCACATACCTTGAGCTAAATGAAAAATCAGTTGTCACAGCATTTACACTCAATCTACCCCTACGCTTAGCTCAAAAAATTCAAAAAAAAACTCCCAAAGACCCAATCCTTCTTCAATTTCTTCCCTCATCCCACGAGCATATTCAAAATAAAAACTTCTCACAAGATCCAGTGGGCGACCAAACTATGAGACGCAGTGACAAACTCCTTCATAAATATGAAGGACGCGTGCTACTGCTTTGCTCAAGCGCATGTGCAATGCATTGTCGTTACTGCTTTCGACAAGACTACCCTTACGAAACAAAAAGCAAAGATTTCAATCATGAGCTAATTATCATCCGAAACGATTCCACCATCAAAGAAGTCATCCTGAGTGGAGGCGATCCCCTGTCTCTCAGCGATGACCGGCTTCGAACGCTCATCATTGCACTAGATGCCATTCCCCACCTCAATCTTCTCCGCATTCACACCAGGTTCCCAATTGGCATACCCGAACGAATCACATCCGCATTTCTAAATCTTCTTGCAAACACCCGACTGCAAATAATATTTGTAATTCACGTGAATCATCCCAACGAACTTGATACCGACATCATCAACGCACTCAAAAAAATCCAGAACCTTGGTATACCCATTTTGACACAAACGGTCTTGTTAAAAGAGGTCAACGACAATCTAGCAGACTTACAAAGATTATTTGAGAATTTGGTAAATGTGGGGATCATCCCTTACTACCTCCATCAACTGGATCGAGTGCAAGGGGCGGGTCACTTTGAAGTGCCACAAGAAAAAGGGCTCAGCCTCATCAAAGAATTAAGAGCTGTATTACCAGGATATGCAGTTCCTCAATATGTACAAGAAATAGCGGGCAAAACAAGCAAAACGCCCATACTAAAAGATGCCTATTAAAACGCACCCAAGCAAAATTCTATTCCTATGGTTACATATGAGTACTTGTCAAATACAACGCTTTGTAAAAGAAAAAACAACTCCAATAATCTGAACTATTCTTGGAATACAACCCCATAAAAATCAAACCTATCATTAACTACCATAATCAATCCTATAATCAAAACTCCAAAAAAGAGAATAGGTAGAATAGTTTCTTCATTTACGGTTCACTTCCTTTGATTTAACCTCTATTTAACAAGTCTATAGAAACCACAGCTACCTTCATACATCAGTACCAGGATATTCGCCAACCATAGACTTTTCAAAATCGATACTTTAACTCATTATTTCTCATAATTCTATTGAATCTTGTTTGCAATATTCTTGCATTTCTATCGTTAATACACTTTCTCTCAAAAAAGCAATAGATTATATCAATTCCATAGATAAAGTAAGGGGTAGCGACTCATTCCTTCATATTAAAATACTAACCAAGTCAAAACTATTTCTATTATTTTACATGAATGGAACCTAAGTATCGGACCTGATGGACCATTTAATTTTACTTCATTAAGAGTTGCAGCATAATAACCACAATCTGAACAAATATAGAGAGAAATATCATGAAAAGGAAATGAACAACATCGCTCTCAAACTTGATCCAAAAGCATGCACGATTCTAAATCTGGATAAGCAGTGAATTCCACAAAACAACTTTCTCGTCGGCAAATAAATTTAAATCTAAATATACCCTACAACTCAACAAGTCCAGAACATCCAAAAGATTTATATCTCATGCTAATTTTCTTTAATACAGGATAACATAAAGAGTTCAAATTTTATCTAAAAAGCACAGGGGAAAACATCTAATGACATTTTATGGTCCTACATGCGATTCATGACCTTAAGTCCTAGAATATATAACCCCTTTTCTAGAATGCGACCAGTCAACTCACATAACAAGATCCGGCTATCCTCTTGAGCACTTCCGAAGACCTGACAGTCTCGAGAAAAGGCATGAAATTTTTCTGACAAGTGATAGAGATAATCGGCAAGACGGTTAGGCAGCAAATCTCTTTCGATTACATCTAACGTTTCACCGAACTGTCTGATATGTATACCAAGAGATACTTCTGAGGGGTGTTTTAATGAAATAGAAGCTGTAAGCTGATCAACCTGCTTGTTAACTTTACGTTTAATCCCCTGAATACGCACATACGCATACAAAAGAAACACCGCAGTATTTCCTTCGAACTTGAGCATTCGGTCATAACTAAATACGTAATCCTTAATTCGATGACATGAGAGATCCGCATATTTCACAGCGTTAATTCCCAAAATACTCGCAAATATTTTAATTTCTCCTACAGAAACATCAGGAAGGCGAACGCGGAGAAGTTTCTCTGCATGCTCAATCGCATTTTGCAAGAGATCAATTAATTTTTCAGTCTCACCTGAACGAGTTTTAAATTTCTTACCATCAGGACCGAGCACTACACCGAATATTACATGATCGAATTGCTCTTTTTTTGGATCAAGATATCCCGCTTTGGTTGCCGCATCGATGATCATATGAAAGTGACGCTTCTGTCCAGAATCAGTAACCACAATAATCCGATCGGCTTTTTCCTCGTGAATCCGTTGGTACATCGCTGTCATGTCAGTCGTAGAATAATTATATCCCCCATCTGATTTCTGAATGATCATCGGCTGAGCACTGCCATCTTGATTCTTATATCCATCGAGAAAAATACATTTAGCCCCATCGGAGACGGTAACGAGATTTTTTTGCTCTAACATCTCGACCATCTTTGACAGGTTCTCACTATAAGTGGATTCACCTCGTTCTTGAATTGAGACATCGAGCAATGTGTAGATTTCCTGGTAAGCTCTGCGAGAGATCTCGCAGATCATTTCCCATGCTGCATAAGTGTCTTTTTTCTTCGACTGCAGCTTGACTACTTCAAGTTGAGAACGCTTTTTGAATGCAGGATCGGCATCAAAACTTTTCTTAGATTCTCGATACCAATTCATAAGCGCTGAGAGATTTGCCTTTTGCTTTCCCGACAGAACTTCTGGCACGTGTTCTTTCAAATAAGTTATTAACATTCCAAATTGAGTACCCCAATCTCCGATATGATTAAGTCTTAAGACATCATGTCCCAAAAACTCGAAAAGTCTTGCAAGGGATTCCCCGATAATTGTAGAGCGAAGATGTCCTACATGCAGCTCTTTGGCAACATTCGGAGATGAAAACTCTACAATCACCTTCAGCTTCTTTTTGAGATCAGGAACACCGAGCCTTTTATCTGTAAGAATGGTTGTCAGATCCTTGGAAAGATAATCAGCCTGAAGAGTTATATTGATAAATCCAGGACCGGCAATTTGAAGAGATTGAATCAGCTCATCACTATCTGTTTTTAAGACTGCCACAATTTTCTCAGCAATGCTGCGTGGATTTTGCTTAAGGATTTTGGCAAGTTTCAGAGAGCTATTACACTGATAATGACCGAACCTTTCATTGGTCGCTTGAGTGATGTCTGAAGAAAAAGTCGCTATGACAGCGCTGTCCTCTTCTGAAAACGCTGCTTGGATTGCTGCAGTAGCTTTTCCCTGCAATAGATCGATTAGATTCTTCACATTAACACGTATATCAAATAAAATTATTCTAATGAATGATGAAATGTAACTTGTGTAGTCCTTTTTCCAATCCCATATTTAATCCGGTAATCAGCAAAAGCAAGGGCGGCTTGATGCGTTGTACACTTATTATTCGCAGCAATATCGTAAATCATTAGTAGCTGGTCATAGATCTTATTCACTTTCAAAAGAACACTCCTAGATTGGTATCCTTGAGGATCTAGTTCGCAAAGCACATTGATTAGACCACCACCGTTAATCACAAAGTCTGGTGCATATAGAATTCCTCTTGAAGTGACTCTTTCAGCATCTTTATGCTCGAAAAGCTGATTATTTGCACAACCTGCGATCGCTTTACACTTAAATGTTGGGATCGTCTCGATATTTAGCGTTCCTCCCAAAGCACACGGAACCAACACATCACATTCGACCTGTAAAATCTCATTTGAAGAAACGGCTTTTGCTCCATATTGATAAGCAAGTTTTCTGGTTTTTACAGGATCGATATCTGCAATAATTACTTCTGCTCCATTCCAATAAAGATGCTCAAGAACTCTCTTACCCACTGAACCAATTCCTTGAATAGCGATTCTACGTCCTTTGACAGATTCATTCTTAAAGAGTCTCATTAAGACTGACTGGATCCCTCTGTAAGTACCCCAAGCGGTATAAGGGCTAGGATCTCCACTGCTTTTTGAATGAGCAAGACCTACAACATACTTGGTGACACCATTGATAATCCCCACATCTTCAATAGTACAACCCATATCTTCTGCGCAGATATACTGACCTTTTAACTCCTCAACCGCTTGCCCAAAAGACTCAAGCATAGCTCTCGTCTTTTCTCTCTTAGGATCGGCAATGATTACACTTTTTCCGCCGCCAAGACCTGAGTCTGTAATAGAGGATTTATACGTCATCCCCTTAGATAGACGGAGAGCATCTTTCAGCGCTTCTCTAAAATTACTATAACTCTTAATTCGAATACCCCCCAGCGCAGCTCCCATACTCGTGCTATGCATGGAAATAATCGCTTGTAAAGCACATGTTTCATCAGTTACTTTAACAACTTTCTCGTATCCCGGTATGATAACCTCTTCCAACTTAAGACCCATAGATAACCTTCATATAACATTAATTCATCTTTAACCAATATTAATAAACCGTCTAAATTCAATGTAAGATATTAACACTGTATTAATCCAAAAATCAACTAAATATTTTTTTCGCAAGAGAATCTAGGAAACATTTTTCCATGTCATTTTCCAAAGTTGAATAATAATCTACAAGTATAGTACTCTTGCATTAGTAAAACTGACCCATATTCGAAAAAATTAGAGAGGACCCAATGACAAAAAGTGTCATTACAGATCATTTACAAACTGTTTTAATGGATTTTTTGAAAAAAAACAAAAAATCTGATTTATTAACGACTTATCTATACTACCTAGAACATAAATTTGACATCAAACCCGTACTTTTCATTCGAGAAAAAACTATCTACCAAAGTACCGATGCTATTTTAAAAAAACTTGAACAAGAAAGAAAGCTCTGGCGCGAGACTGAAATTAAAATTCAAATGAGTCAACCTAGTGTTAATGAAGCAACGAGTAAAATTTATATCTGCCCTTTTACCGGAAAAGTTTTTGGGAATAACACCCATCCTAACCCTCAAGATGCCATTTATGACTGGGTCTCTAATTGCCCAGAGAATACAGAAAGACTAGACGGAATTAGAGTTAAAAGATTCTTTATCTCAGAGGACAAGACAGTCATCAGCAATTACACCAAGAAGCGAAAAGCCCCTATCAATAAAACAGTCTATTCTTCCGTTGTGACAGGGAAATTATTTAATAGCAAGAGCGCAGTCATTACTGATTTTAAGAAAAATCAACTGCGAACCCTTTCTCTTATAGAGGTTCCCAGTCAAAATCGATTCCAAATTGATCCTGAATTTATGCAATTCATTCAAGATCAGCTCGATGAAATAAAACTCTCTTCATTTGTAGAATCACTCGGGACACTCAATGATTTCTCCCCCTTTATAGGTCAATGGCTAGAGTCATAATCACTAGCTACTCTAGCGAGGAGACTCAGGTATTTGGGAAAAAGCTTGCTAAAAGACTTGATCCTGGATCAATTGTCGCTTGTTTTGGAGGCTTAGGGAGCGGGAAGACAACGTGCATTAAAAGCATCGTATCGACCCTCACCAAGATCCATGAAGATGAAATTAACAGCCCTACTTTCCATTACGTAAACGATTACGAAGGAGTGTATCATTTCGACCTTTATCGATTAAAGAATTTCAGAGACTTCCTTCAAAGGGGTTTTGATGAATACCTAACAAGCGGACACATCTGCTTGATCGAATGGGCAGAGCGCATTGAAGAGCTTTTACCTAAGACTGTAATCAAGCTCAGCTTGAAGATCGTCGACGAAAAAACAAGAACGCTGTGTATTGAATCATGAAGAAAGTTCTATTTTCACACCCTCAGTTTATCAAGTCCGCTCTGAAAGAATCTGATTTCCCTCAGCTACGCGATAAGGAGGGGCGTATCATGCGTGAAATAGCCCTAATCGGAAGGTCAAATGTAGGTAAATCTTCTCTTCTCAACCACTTGCTACAAAAAAAACATTTCGCTAAGGTCTCTGGAACCCCAGGAAAAACTCAACTGCTGAATTTCTTTTCTATTGATCAATGCATCACCCTTGTCGACCTCCCCGGATATGGCTTTGCCTCAGCAGCCAAAACGGCTCAATCAAAATGGGCACAAGGAATTGAGGCCTATCTGAATAACCGATCTGAACTAAAACTGTTGCTTCTACTTCTTGATATTCGTCGCATGCCAAGTGACAATGATCTGACATTTATAAAGTGGGCAACTTATTACAAGAGACTCTTTCTAATCGTATTTACCAAATGTGATAAAGTTAAACCAGAGGCCAGAAATACAAATATTAAAAAAAACCTAGAATATTTAAAGTCAGTCAATGAGAATATGTCAATCGATTTTTTGCACTTTTCCATAAAAGACATGAAAAGCCGAAAGCGTCTGATTGAAAAGATTAACGAGCACCTGACCTAAGACATCATGAAATTACTAAATCAAGAAACTTTTATCTGCCTCGATTGTGAATCTACTGGTTTAGACGCAAATAGCGATCAAATCATAGAACTAGCCGTGATGAAATTCACATTTGATCGAAAAACTGAAACCTATGAAACCCTGATTGATCCCAATTGTCCGATCCCTGAGGCGTCCATAGCTATCCATCACATTACAGATGAGATGGTTAAGGGGAAACCCAGAATCAAAGACGTCCTGCCTCAGTTTCTAGCAATCATCGGCGACTACCCTATTGTCGGTCACTGTGTTACATTCGATATCAACATCATTCACAATGCTGCCAAGGAACTCCAGCTCCCTTGCACAATTAAAGAAAACCCCATGATCGACACTCTCCGCCTAGCCAGACTCTATGGAGAAACCTCTAAGAACTCCCTCGAAAAACTACGCCAGCACTTCAATATCCAAGATGAAGGAGCACACCGAGCTATGAGCGATGTAGTAGTGAACGTTGAAGTGTTTCAACGTCTCTCTACAAAATTCAAAACGCTCGATTCAATTCTAGAACGCCTGACAAGACCGATCCTCCTCAAAGCCATGCCACTTGGAAAGCACAAATTACGCCCCTTTAGCGACATTCCCATTAAATACCTTTATTGGGCAGCAAAACAGAAGTTCGATCAAGATCTTCTTTATTCCATTCGTTTAGAAATTAAAAAACGGAAAAAAGGCAATCTATATACTCAAGCAACCAACCCGTTTTCATCGCTTTAAAATACCTATTTTGTTATTTATGTACTGAAACAGGATCAATCATGAAAAAACTCTCACTTCACAACCTTGACCTCAAAGGAAAACGAGTGCTCATGCGTGTCGATTTCAATGTACCCCTTGATTCCAATAGACACATTACCGATGATACCCGCATTACCGCATCTCTTCCCTCCATTGAATACGTTCTCAAGCAAGGTGCTAGCCTTATTCTCATAAGCCATCTAGGAAGACCCAAAGGGACAAGAGAACCAAAATATTCTTTGGAACCCTGTGCAGTCAGGCTCGGAGAATTACTGGAAACAAAAGTGTACTTTGCTTTCGATTGCATAGGTCCTGCAGTCAATGATCTTATCCATGCGTTAGAACCTGGTAACCTTCTTCTTTTAGAAAACCTTCGGTTCCACTCTGCAGAAGAACATCCCTCTGAAGAGCCAGGATTTGCTAAAACCCTTGCACAATACGCAGAATACTACGTCAACGACGCTTTTGGGACAGCACACAGAAGCCACTCCTCAAACACGGAAATTACTAAATACTTTACAGGAAAAGCCGCAACTGGCTTCCTAATGGAAAAAGAGATCTCATTTTTAGAACCCCTTTCAATCAACCCCAGGCGCCCCTTCTACGCCATCCTCGGTGGTTCGAAAGTCGAAACCAAACTCGAAGTACTCAAAGCTCTTCTTCACAAAATAGATGCTCTTTTCATCGGAGGTGGCATGGCCTTCACCTTTCTAAAAGCTCAGAACTTCAATATCGGCGACTCCCTCTTTGAAGAAAACCTGTTAGAAACAGCAAAGATGATCATTAAAGAATGCTCTGAAAAAGCTGTAAAACTTCATCTTCCTAAAGATCTTGTAATCACTCAAGAAATCTCCGATACAGCCGAACATAAAACAATTTCTGTTAAAGAAGGGGTCCCTGAATGCTGGAAAGGAGTAGATATAGGCCCTCAAACTGTCGAAGAATGGCAAGAGCTCATTCAAAGTAGTGCTACGATCTTTTGGAACGGACCTATGGGCATTTTTGAAATTCCCAGCTTTGCCAAAGGAACCAAAAGGGTGGCCTTCATGCTTAGCCAGCTTTCCGCAATGACAATCGTCGGTGGCGGAGACTCAGTCGCAGCCATCAAGCAATCTGAGACTTCAAATAATTTTTCCCATATTTCAACAGGAGGGGGCGCTTCCCTTGAATTCATCAAGAAAGGGCACTTACCTGCCATAGACGCCCTCTCCAATCATTAAAGTGAATAAGGTTGAAATTTATAAGGATTGCTCTATAATAGGAGATGTACAAGCGCATTCTAACAGCAAAGGTTTTTGAAAAGGAAAGACTGAAATGTTTCTCTTAATTCTATTCCGAGCAGTGTTGTGATTCAGCACTCGCCTCCTAGACTTAGTTCAATTGTCACATTGGTAACCTTCAAGGCTTCTGCAAGACTACACAAATCTTCATTTACATCCAGAAGTATTTTCACCTTATTATTGCAGAGGCTCTCGTGTCAACGCATATAAAAGAGTTTGGATGTATTCGGTCTTTTCTTTGGCCCATCCACCGACATGAGATTAAAAAATTCCTCCCCCTTCTGCTTATTTATGCGCTGATTGTATTCAATTACTCTATTCTCAAGGTCGCTAAAGACAGTTTGATCATTACAGCTCCCGGATCTGGAGCAGAAGCCATCCCTTTCATCAAAGTTTGGGTGATCCTTCCTGGAGCAATTATTGTTACTTATTTCTTTACTCGCCTTTTTAATAAACTGCATCAGGAACAGGTGTTTTACATTATGATCGGGTGTTTTCTGGCTTGTTTCCTCTTATTTACAGTTGTTCTATACCCACTCAGAGACTACATCCACCCGCATCAATTTGCTGATAAATTGGAAACGATTCTCCCTCAAGGGTTTCAGGGACTTATCTCGATCATTAGAAACTGGTCCTATGCTCTTTTTTATGTTGCATCAGAGCTTTGGGGCACAACAATTATGTCGATCCTCTTTTGGGGCTATACAAATGAGATTACTTCTGTAAAGGATGCTAAGCGGTTCTATGCAATACTAGGAGTGGGGGCCAATATTGCCACAATTATTTCAGGGCAAATTGCCATTTTTCTGTCAGTGAAACACTTTAATTTATCCTGGATCTTTGGCGACGATCAGTGGGGCCAATGCCTCGGATTAATTACAAGCGCAGTGGTTATTGCAGGACTTTTGACTATTGGAATTTTCAGATGGTACAACTGCAAAGTGCTCGATAAGAAGATCTCTCCCGTGCAAGCAGAACCAGTGAAGAAAAGGTCTAAAAAAGCCAGTTTGAAGCAAAGCTTCTCCTATCTAACCAAATCAAAATATCTCATATGTATTGCAGTCATTGTAATTGGATTTAACGTCGCGATCAATATGATCGAAATCGTCTGGAAAGACCAGATTAGGGAGCTTTATCCCAATCCTGTGGACTTCAGTGCTTATATGGGAAAGGTTCTTACGGCAATTGGAATTTTATCGACCTTTATAGGCTTATTCATCTGCGGTAGTGTAATCCGAAAGTTTGGTTGGACTGTAAGCGCTCTCATTACCCCTGTCCTCATCTTAGTCACTGGAGCCCTTTTCTTCGCATTTATCCTTTTTAAAGACACGAAACTCTCTGCATTTACCCTACTAATGGGGACAACTCCGCTTGCCCTAGGCGTTTTCTTTGGTTCTGCCCAGAATGCACTCTCGAGAGCCTGTAAATTCACCGTCTTTGATGCCACAAAAGAAATCTCATTCATTCCTCTGAGTAGCGAATCAAAAATTAAGGGGAAAGCAGCTATCGATGGAATAGGATCAAGACTTGGGAAGTCAGGAGGCTCTGTCATACACCAGGGCCTTCTTCTTGTCTTTGGAAGCGTTTCTGTCAGCGCCCCTTACGTTGGAATTATCCTACTCTTTGTGATCTTCGGTTGGGTTATTTCTGTGAAGTCTCTAGGAAAACAATTCACAACAATAACAGCGCATGATGAGAAACTTCCGATTATAGACAAAAACCTTCTAAAAATGAAACAACCCTATTTAGAAAATACCCGAGAGGAATCTAACGAGGAAGCCCTCATTTAATCTAATGGAGCATTTATTTGAAATTATTATAGAATACCGCGCTTATGCCCCATGGATTACCTTCGGACTTATTCTTCTTGCTGGATTAAACCTTCCGATCAGCATCGATATACTTGTCGTCATCAATGCTCTTCTTGCCGCACATACCATTCCAGAGTATACTTTCTATCTCTTCCTCAGTATTCTTGTAGGTTGCTATTTATCCGCATGGGTTTCCTTCTATATAGGAAGAAAGTTTGGAAGAATACTCATGAGATATACATGGTTTTCTAAGATCTTATGCGAAAAGAAACTCAATCAAGTTTCAAATTTCTATAAGAAATATGGATTTTTCACACTGATTGTCGGACGATTCATTCCTGGTGGGTTCAGAAATGTGATCTTCATGACAACAGGCATGAGTGCAGTGTCTTTTAAACAGTTCATCCTAAGAGATTCTATCGCAGTTTTCATTTGGACGAGCGTTTGTTTCTATATCTACTACACTATTGGACTCAATTTTCAGACGTTGCTAAAATATGTAAAAACATTTAACATTTTAATTTTTTTTTCTTTCGTTATTACGATAATTGGGGTAGTTTGGTATAATAAACATAAAAAGAAAGTACTCAATCAGAAGTTGGATGATTCTTGATATTTTTACAGACGAAGTCTCTTCAAATTTTGTATGATACTTTTTAATAGTACACAACGATTGATGATACCCATAACATGCTGACTTTATCCAATTGCATCACCCTCTTAAGAGCCCCTCTTGCATTTTTTCTGTTCATTGACAATGTCCCGATCCGTGTTGTAGCTGTTATTCTTGCCATGCTAACAGACTGCATTGATGGCTATATCGCCCGGCGTCATCGCAACGACTCCCGTTTCGGAGCAATCTTAGACCCAATCATGGATAAATTTTTTGTAATCGTTGCCTTCAGCATTTTTCTTTCTGAACATCATCTCACAAATCTTCAAATGGGATTCATCCTCTCTCGCGATATCATTCTCCTCCTATCCTTCTTTTATCTCTCAATCACCCAGACTTGGAAGACTAATAAATTCCGCCCTGTCCTTTGGGGAAAAATCACGACTGCCATACAATTTATCTTTTTAATTCTTCTATCACTTAACTTTATTATTCCTGAGGCTTTCTATTACTTATTTGCTTTATTTGGGATTTTAGTTATGGTCGAATTAATTAAAACAGTAAAACAACCTAAAGTAATTAACTAAAAGTTGTTACATGTGTTTTAACATTAAATAAACCTTACAATCGTCGTGACCTCTTCGCACAAACAAAAACAACCGATTTAATCTATGACTAATGTCAACCCTGATTACTGGGGTTATTAGTGGTTTACTTTCCTCTGAAATATCCAGAAGCTCGCGACTGCCCCCATTTACACTGCTCATCAATACCCTTCAGTAGCCCAGTAAGATTGATCCTTTTAATCGTATTCATTATCCTCCTTTTTATCCTCCACTCATGAAGGATCCCGACTGAGTCTTTGTTAGATAGGTCCGTGAATCTTCATTAATATGATTGCGGTCACTATCAATTTCAGTGTCCAAATAGGATATTTCTTTTTAATAAGCCCTTTCTGGATAGGCCTGGATATCCCGTTGGGATCACATAGCCAAATCATTGTATTACAGATACAGTAGATAAGGATGTTTCAGAAGAAAAATTAAAAGCACCTATTGTAACTTAATATCTTTCTCTCTTAAAATTCGAACAAATTCATATTGAGGATAAATCATGGATGTTTTTAGAGAGTCGATTTTCACTTCTGCCCTGCGCTCATTTTGCAAAGCCTTTTTTACCATTTTAGGAATTCTTGTAGGAATTGCCCTCGTTGGCATTATATTTTCTGTAATGCCTGAATCTGTAAATCTCCCTGAAAAATCTACCATTTCAATTACAGCAGATAGTAATGGTGACAGAGCCATTCTTTCAGACAGTTCCCCCATCATTCTCCGCATTAATATTCATGGAGTGATTGGAACAAAAGACCTCATGGCTAATCATATTGAAGAACTTCTTCTAGCCTCTCAAAGCGATCTCATCAAACAAGGTCGTATCAAAGGCCTTCTTCTTCATATGCACACACCTGGTGGCGTTGCCATTGACTCTGACACTATTTATCGCCATTTAAAAGTATATAAAGAAAAATATCAGATCCCTATTTATGCCTACGTCGATGGCGTGTGTGCCTCTGGAGGAATGTATATAGCAGCGGCTGCAGACAAAATCTACACTTCACCAACAGGAATGATTGGATCCATTGGCGTTAGACTAGGGCCTCTGTTCAATTTTTCTGAAATCATGGATAAGATTGGCGTGAAATCTTTGACCTTCACTGAAGGGAAAGGGAAGGATATGCTCAATCCCTTCAGACCCTGGGTTCCTGAAGAAGACGTCTCTTTAAAAAACATCATGGCCTATGACTACAGTCGCTTTGTCGATGTCATTGTATCAAACCGCCCTCGTGTAAGCAAAGACAAACTCATCACAGTGTATGGAGCGCAAATCTTTGCCCCACCTGAAGCAGAGTCAATCGGATATATTGATATGGCAAATAGTAGCTATAATCAAACACTCATGGCACTCACGGATCATGCTGGCATTGGGAAAGATGAGAAATATCAAGTGATTGAATTGCAAATCCACAAACCAATTTTTTCCGATCTCATTAAAGGGGCTTCTCTTCTTCTTTCTGGGACGATCAAACATACCGTAGAATTTCCTTCCGAACTTAATCCTGATTTGATGAATAAAGTGCTTTATCTCTACCAGCCATGAAAACCCTCTACATTATAGATACCATCAACTATCTCTTCAGGTCATATTTTGCAATCCGAGGGATGTCAACACCTGATGGTACATCCACCAATGCACTGTATGGATTCATTCGCAGTGTGCAAAAACTGATCAAAGACTATTCAACAGAGCACCTCATTGCCGTTTTCGATGGTCCAGACAATAAAAAATCTCGCCTGAAGCTCTACCCCGATTATAAAGGGAACCGTACCAGTATGCCAGAAGACCTGTTCCCCCAACTCGATTTGGCGTATAGCTTCTGTGACTATAAAGGAATCCCCCACTTAACCATACCCGGGGTGGAAGCAGACGACACAATCGCTAGCATCGCCAAATGGGCAGAGATTAAAGAAGTCGACGTCTTCATCTGTTCAACTGATAAAGATCTCACCCAGCTCATCTCCAAACATATCCGCATCATTAACCCCTCAAAAAACAATCTCCTCGTTGATGCTGCTAAAGTGAAAGAAATTTACGGTGTAACCCCTTCACAAATTAATGACTACCTAGCAATTGTTGGCGATACTTCCGATAATGTTCCAGGCATCGCAGGGTTTGGTCCAAAAACTACAGCAACTCTTCTTCAGAAGTATGGGGATTTAGAAACTATCCTCGCCAATCCCGAGTGCGTAAAAGGTCCGAAAAAACAAGACACTTTAAATAACAGCAAAGCGATTGCCCGCCTAAGTAAACAACTTACCTCTCTTGATGAAACTCTCGATATCCCCAAAGACGATGATTTCTATTTGATCAAAAACTCTGATAATCAAGCACTTTGTAAGTTTTATCAGGAGCTTCAATTTTCTTCTCTCCTGAAAGACCTAATAGAAATACCCCTTTCTGAAAAGCCTATCAAAGAAACCTCCAAACCTAAGAAATCTAATCAATATATCCTCGTCGATGATGCAATCTCGCTTAAAGATCTCATCGCCCAGCTGTTCAAACAAAAAATGGTATGTATTAATACAGAAGCCACAGAGCTCAATTCCAGAAACGCCCAGCTTGTAGGAATTGGATTAGGCATCGATGTAGCGTCTGCTTGGTACATCCCCACAAATGGAAAATTGGGAATGGACCTTGTACTCAAGTCAATCAAACCCCTTCTGGAAAGCAGGTCTGTCGGGTTTTACGGACATCACATCAAAAAAGACCTCCACATTCTGCTAAATCACGATATCCATCTCACAAATATTATCTTCGATACGGAGCTTGCCTCCTATCTACTTTCGCCACAAAACCACAGACACAACCTCGATCAACTCATCTTGGAGTATTTTAACAAACAAACGACTCCGATTGCAGCCTTAATTGGAAAAGGGGGAAATCAAATTTCCATCAAAGAGATTCCAATTTCAGATCTCTCTAATTATTGTGGTGAAAATGTCAATGATACCATCCGTTTAAAAGAATTCTATGAGTCTAAACTGGAAACCCAGTTTTTAAAAAAAATACTTACCACAATTGAAATCCCCTTAATCCCCGTTCTTACACGGATAGAAAGAAATGGAATCTTTATTGACCCAAATACATTTAAAACGATGTCTAAAGAGCTCAATCATGCTCTCAAAGATCTTGAAAGTGAAATTCACAATCTCGCCGGCAAAGAGTTTAATATTAAATCACCCAAACAGCTCTCTGAAATTCTTTTCGATCATCTAAATATCCCCCCTCTTTCTGCAAAAAAATCCACGCAAGCTCATGTTTTAGAAACTCTTCAAGAGGATTATCTGATCATTAAAAAAATCATAAGCTTTCGCTCTTTAGAAAAACTGCGCTCTACCTATGTAGACACGCTTCCTCAACAAGTCGATGCTAAGACCAGTCGTATTCATTGTACACTGAACCAATGTGTTGCAGCAACTGGACGTCTCTCTTGTCAAAACCCGAACCTACAAAATATCCCAGCACGTACTCCCGAAGGACGAAAAATCCGATCAGCATTTCAAGCAGAGAAACCAAATACAAGCTTTCTTTCTGCGGACTACTCACAGATCGAACTGCGACTTCTCGCACATATGTCTGGTGATGAGCAATTAATCTCCGCGTTCAGAAAAGAAGAAGACATCCATGCCATCACAGCATCTCTTGTCTTCGATGTCCCCCTAGATACAGTAACCAAGGAAATGCGCTACCAAGCAAAAGCTGTTAATTTTGGAATCATCTATGGACAACAAGCCTATGGCCTATCTCAACAACTTGGTATCACAGTCAAAGAAGCTGGATCTTTCATTAAAAAATATTTTGAAAAACACCCTAAAATCAAATTATTTCTTGAATTACAAAAAGAAAAAGTGCGCCAATTAGGATTTGCAGAGACCCTCACTGGACGAAAAAGACCCATTCCTAATATCAATAGTAAAAATGCCCTATTTCGCTCTGCTGCTGAGCGTTTAGCGGTAAACACTCCTCTGCAAGGCTCTCAAGCAGATATTATCAAAGGGGCTATGATTCAGATCGACAAGGAGCTACAGAAAAACCCTAATCTAGGTCTGATGGTCCTACAAATTCACGATGAATTGCTCTTTGAAACCCCAGATAGCCACCTGGAACAGCTAAAGGGGCTTGTTAAACAGACCATGGAAAATATCATAGAGTTAAAGATTCCTCTAACCGTAAATATAGCCATTGGAAAAAATTGGGACAAATGTTAAAATTAAAGAAGATTGCAATAACAGGTGGCTTGTCATCAGGCAAATCCACTGTTTCTAAACTCCTAGAAGAAAGTGGAGCTTTTCGAATCAACTCTGATGTAATAATCCATCACCTTTTATCTACTAACAAAGTTTGTATTGGAAAAGTCGTAAATTTATTTGGTCCGCAAATTATAAATCACAATAAAATTGATCGAACGAAAGTGGCAAACATCGTTTTTTCTGATTCCAAAAAACTTAACGCTTTAGAACAAGTGATTCACCCCATGCTTTTTGAGGAACTTGAGCGTATTTATAAGAATCATAGCGAATCAAACTGTATCATTGAAATGCCCCTTGTTCAGGAAATAGGAAAAGCAGCGTTATTCGACGGAGTCTTAGCCGTCAATTCAGATGAAACAATTGCAAAACAGCGCTACATCGCAGCTGGTCATACAGAAGCTGACTACACACGCCGGATGTCAAGACAATGGAGCCCAGGCAAAAAAGCAGCACATGCAGATTTTATTATTATCAATAACGGAAGCCTAGAAGACCTCAAAGTAACCGTTACAGAATTAAACACTTTTAATTAGGAGTTCATTGTCACAATGAATCAAGGAAACTTAACCAACACACCACACCATACCAAAGAGAAAAAACCCATTGTACCTCCCTCTCTTATCAAACAACCTCTGAAGAACCAGAATAACCAGAGACATCAACACACACACTCTCATAAGAAACCCGAAAATATGATTGTAACCAAGATATCTGACTTACAACGGATGAATATTAGTGAACTCAGTGCTTATGCAAAAAATATAGGACTGACCAATCTGAGCACTCTCACAAAGTCCCAGGTAGTTTTTGATATTGTGAAAAAGAAATCCACCTTTCCTAATGAACTCCTCGTCGGTGAAGGTGTTTTGGAAGTGCTTCCCGATGGTTTTGGCTTTCTCCGTTCACCTAACTACAATTATCTCCCATCCGCTGAGGATATCTATGTGTCTCCTTCTCAGATTAAGCGTTTCGATCTCAAAAAAGGAGATACGGTGTATGGCCCCATCCGATCTCCCAAAGAAAAAGAAAAAGAAAAATACTTTGCCCTGCTTAAAGTCGACCGAATCAATAACAAACCTCCTGAAAAAGCCAAAGAACGAATCTTTTTTGGCAATCTCACCCCTCTTTATCCTGAAGAAAGGCTCGTCATGGAAACGACTAAAGAGCTCAGAGCCATGCGAGTTCTCGATTTAGCAGCTCCGATCGGAAAAGGACAAAGAGCGATGATCGTAGCTCCACCAAAAGCCGGAAAAACCATTCTCTTGCAAAGTATTGCAAACGCCATTGCTGTGAACCACCCTGAAGTGATTTTAATTGTTCTACTGATCGATGAACGCCCTGAAGAAGTCACAGATATGGTACGCCTCGTCAAAGGAGAAGTCGTCTCTTCAACTTTTGATGAACCACCTGAAAGACACGTTCAAGTGGCTGAAATGGCCATTGAAAAAGCGCGTTGCCTTGTTGAATACGGCCAAGATGTTGTCATCCTACTCGACTCCCTTACGCGTCTTGCAAGAGCCTATAATACCGTTCAACCCCATTCTGGGAAAATCTTGACCGGTGGTATAGATGCTAACTCTCTCCACAAGCCTAAACGTTTCTTTGGTGCTGCCCGAAATATTGAAGCTGGCGGATCCCTTACCATCATCGCAACAGCTATGATCGATACGGGATCCCGTATGGATGAGGTGATCTATGAAGAGTTTAAGGGGACAGGTAATATGGAGCTCGTTCTCGATCGAAGACTCGCTGAACGGCGTATCTTTCCAGCAATTGACCTGATTAAAAGTGGAACGCGTAAAGAAGAACTTCTCTACCATCCTGATGAGCTCGATAAAATTTACATCCTTAGACAAGCTCTAGCCGATCTATCCCCACTTGATGGCATGACCCTTCTACTAGGTAGATTGAAAAAAACCAACAGCAATGCTGAATTCTTATTATCTATGAAGACTTAGTTAAACCAATAAAACTAATCTGTAAATCTAGGCAACCTGTGAAGAAGCAAAGCAAATATATCTATAGATGTACTTTAAAGCGTTTGTATTAATGAGCTAATAATAGATTTAAATGATCCGATTTATAACACCTTGATCATCGCTTCCTTTAGCGGAACTACCTACTTCCAAGCTTCTCATACTAAGTGATTAAAGCTCATAAGGTCTATTCCAATAGAATTGATTGGATTAAAACCATATATTAATTAAAACACCTATCTCAAAACCTTTACTGAGAAAATCCCGAATCGATCTTAAAAATATTCAATCGTAACCCTCTCCAATCACACTTGATTCTCAAAAATACCGATATCACAAATAGATGGAACAACCTCTTTGATCCCAAGAAAAAATATATCTTCATCATGCAAGATCAATCCATACCTTCATCAAAGCACATAGGAATTCAAGTTTCATTAAACCTAATGCAACCATCTTAATACTCATGTTAGAAAGCCAAACAAACCACGGAGCTATTTAGATAATATTCAGAATGTTATTGATCTAACCAGAGGGCTCTAATAAAAAGCCCATTCAATAAAATGCCTATATAAAAAAAGAATACTGAATATTTGATAGACTACTTAAGTGATAAAACCATCACACCTTCCAAATTCCACCAATTCATCTTAGGACTAAAATAAGCCAGAGAAACCCTTATTCCACCATAATTCCACCATAGTCATTCAATTAGTCTAGACATTAATCTTATCTGATTGGGGTCACGCAGCGTCCCCGATCCCCCTTAAAACTAGATCAGGGTGTTGAGTAATCCCTCCCAGTCTTGACGATCTATGTAATATAAAATATCTTGGGGAGAGACTCCTGTTTCATGACAAAATCCTGAAATATACTGATAAAGATTGTTTTTTTTAAATTCCTCATCCATATTCTCACTAAACTTTCCAAGAAAGCGCCACCACTTAAACCGATGCCCCTTTACTTCTTTCATATAGTGGGATAAATAAGGAGTCGAAAAAATATACCCAGCAAAACGCAGTGGATGCACAGTGGATGCTAGCTTATCCTCAATTTTTTTGAGATCTTTTTTCATCATGAGTAATATAACCCAATTATATTCCCCTAAATACTTGACCATCTTAGTAATAGCCCTTTTATCTCTATGATTCAAAGATAATCTGTAAAATGGCTCATCATCAGCTTCAACTGGTATCCCTTGCATATCTTGATAAACAAGAGCAAACAGAGAACTTTCACTCATTGCATCATACTCATCCACAGCGATCTCAGGAATAAAAGAATCTGAATATACACAACTTAGATCGGACCTTTCTGCAAACAATAGCAAGGTAATGCAGTAAAATAAAATAGGAATAATGACTTTTGATTTCATAGGGTTCCCCTAGATTAGGCCTCCTAATATAACAAATCAGCATATAACTTCTCAGTTATTTTTCTAAATATTATGACTTCAAATATCTAGTCCCCATCTATTTATGATGGATTCAAATATTATTAACTGGTTTATTTTTAACTATGGGTTGGGACAGCTTATTTATAAAAACACTGCCTGCATCTTTAATTCCCCTTCTCCTTTATCCCTGAGAATACAACAACCTGATTCTTGTTCACATTTATCAACCTTACCTGGACAGTAACCCCATCACAACATAAGCATTTCCTTCCTCAGGAAGTTGTTAAAAAATTAGGACACCCTCCTTTCTGTAGGAAGATTAGAACTTCAAGTACACTAATCACCAAAAAAACCGGAACAATAAATCCTCTTCTGACTATATTCAGAGTATGAAAAACCCATTGTACCCTCTCCACTTTAAACCGATTCACAAGGATTATATTTGGGGTGCCCAAAATATTATCACTACATTCCAGCGCAATGAACCACCTGGACTCTATGCAGAGTCTTGGGAAGTCTCTGCTCGTGAAGAGGGGATGAGCATCGTCACAAATGGACCCTGCAGTGGAAAAACATTACACTCGCTCATCTCTTCTCATGGGACAGATCTTCTTGGGGGTCACTTTACATCCTTCCCTCTTCTTCTTAAATTAATCGATGCCCATCAAAACTTAAGTATTCAGGTACATCCGAGTAACGAAGATGCAAAACGGTATGGAGGGGAAGCCAAGTCGGAGGCATGGTATATTCTCAATGCAGGACAAAATGCCTGCATTTACGCAGGCCTCAAAAAAACCCTCACTGAAAAGACTCTTCGAGAGCTGATTACCTCAAGACAGATCGTCAACGCCTTAAATAAAATCCCTGTATCTAAAGGGGAAATGATCTCTATCCCCGGTGGCCGCATGCATGCCATTGGAAAAAACTGCCTGATCTATGAAGTCCAACAAAATTCAAGTACGACTTATCGAGTGTATGACTGGGACAGGGGAAGACCTCTTCATATCGAGAAAGCCATGCAAATTATCAATCCAAATGATACAGGGATCTCTCTATGCCCTTCCTTCCTCGTGGATGAAGCAGAGCATTATGAAAAATGGTGCCTCCTAGAAACACCTTATTTTATTATGGAAAAGATCAACCTCAAAACAGAGTCTATAACCTTGTATCCAAATGAAAGTTTTGAGGTCCTTTTTTGCCTATCTGGAGAAGGGCATATTCAATGGGAAAAAGGCCTAGAAAAGCTAAAGGCAGGAATGAGCTATCTCATTCCTGCCTCGTTAAAATCATTTATAATCTGCCCTTTAAAGGATATCTCGCTCCTGTATGTAAAACCGAGGTAAATATTATTTCTTTGATAATCCAGTTAATAGATAAGCGGTCTCTTCTGGTTTTGTCTGCATATGTAGCATTAACCTAATCAGGAAAAAGATTCTAAACATCTAGGCCGTCATAAAACAATTTCATTTATTTAGATTCCTTCTTATATTCTATTCATATCATGGGAGTAACCTATACTAATGTCACCTTATCAAGCGGCCTTACAAATTGTACAAACCCTTCAAAACAAGGGATTCATTGCCTATTTTGTGGGTGGTTGGGTACGCGACTTCATCATGAAGTACCCTTCAGAAGATATTGATATTGCCACCAATGCTTCTAGTGATGCTCTACAAACCCTCTTCCCCAAAACCATTCCCGTAGGGATCAATTTCGGTGTAATTATTATTGTAGAAGAAAATCATCATTTTGAAGTAGCGATCTTTAGATGCGACCGTGATTACATGGATGGACGGCGCCCAACAAGTATTAAGCCTGTAACTCCCGAAGAAGATTCCAAACGACGTGACTTTACCATTAACGGGATGTTTTATGACCCGATCCAAGAGAAGCTCTACGATTATGTGCAAGGTCAGGAAGATATCACAAAGAAAACAATTCGCGCTATTGGAAATCCTCATGAGCGCTTTTTAGAAGATCGCCTGCGCATGATTCGCGCTATTCGGTATGCGGGACGATTTCATTTTACAATAGACAAAGATACCAAGGAAGCTATCTATACCTCTGCAGGAAACTTGTTTCCTGCAGTAGCGATTGAGAGGATTTGGCAAGAGTTTTCGAAGATGGCTCGCTTCTCAAGCTTTGCAAGAACCCTTGAAATGCTTCATGAATTTAATCTCCTTCAAACAATCTTTCCCTGTTTAAAAGAGACTCCCCTGGATGATATCAAGCATCGCCTCAAACTACTCCCCCTCTTTCCCGCAGAAACTCCCGTCATCGCTCAGCTTTTAGAGCTCTTTCCCTCATTAACACATGAGGAAAAACTGCTACTCTGTAAAACGCTTAAACTCTCTAATAAGGATTATAATTTCGTCTCCTTCTACAACAAACTACAAAAAACCACTGAGCTCTCAATCAACACGAAAGGTCAGGTTGAGGATTGCGACTGGGCTCACCTTTATGCACACTCCCATTTCCCCCTTTGCCTATCTCTCATTTCTCTCCATCAACCTCCAGGAACAGAGGCTGCCTTCATGCAGAAGCATGAAATAAAACAACAAGAGCTCAAACAGAACATTCTACGGATTCAAAATAAAAACCCCCTCCTTAAAGCCAAAGACCTCATTAAAGCCGGCATTAACCCAGGAAGTACTATAGGCGTTCTCCTTAAAGAAGGAGAACGCCTGTCCATCAACGAAGCTATTGATTGCAAAACGACGCTTCTAAAGAAGCTCCAACAGACCTCTCACTGGGCCCAAGAATGAACGATGTCATCCCACTCCTGAATACAAGGACGTAAAATAACCAAATTGTATCGACGACAATAATTTTTACAAGCAAGAATCAAAGTGGGAATCTTAAGACTACGATCCTAAAAAGTTAATAGCCAATACATCGAACCCTCAATTACTGCACGATTATGCTCAACCATATCTTTTAGAGACTAACAGACAATTTTATTCCATGTTTATCTTCAGAACTAACAATGTTAAGTCATCGAACTGAAGAGTCCCTTCTGCAAACATCGCGACTTCTTGTAACAATTCATTAACCAAATCTTGAGCATTGAGATTTGAATTCTTATCAATCACTTCAATAAGTTTCGCTTCACCAAACATTTCCATTTTAAGATTATGCGCTTCAACGACACCGTCCGTATAGAGCACGAGAAGATCTCCAGGCTCTAATGTGATTTGCTCTGTATCAATGTGATCAAAGGGCGCTACACCAAGCGCCATTCCAGAGGTTGTTAGTTTTTTGATGACTCCATGATGTTTTTTAAGAATTGCTGGGTGATGACCACAAGAGGTGTATGTCATCACTCGGCTATCTTGATCAAATAAAGCCACCCACGCTGTCACAAAAACCCCCGTATCCCCTGTATCTCCACAGAACAACCTGTTGGTGCGACTGACGATCTCAACAAGATCATCAGACACCGCAGCATAACTGCGGAGCATACTGCGCACACAAAGTGAATAAAAACAAGCAAAGACCCCTTTCCCGGACGTATCAGCAACTGAAATCATAAGCTGATTTTTAGAACCATCTGTTTTAACAAGAAGATCATAAAAATCCCCCCCTACTTCTTTCGCTGAAACGAATCCAGATGCTATCTCGACGTCGGTGAATTCAGGAAGCTCTTTTGGAAGGATCGATTTCTGAATCTCTTGTCCAATGAGCAGCTCACGTGACAGAGTTTCTTTTTCAATGCGCTCATACCGCACAGCTTCTATTTGATCAATGAGAGACCCTATCATTTTATTGAAAATGGAGCCCACAACATTGATCTCAAAACCCAGCCAATCTTTTTGGAATCGTTTGCTAAGATCCCCTTCGCTAACACTTTGCATAACAATGCAAAGTTTTCTTAAAGGCTTAGCAATCCGGAAGGTAACCCAAACCATTCCGCCTCCTCCAATGATCATGATTATAAAGAATAAACTAATAATACGTGTGAGATATTCCTTAAACTGTATAAGGCTAAGATATTCAGGAATGTCAATGAATAGAACAAACTTCGTATTTTTAATAGGCACTTGAATCCCAATTCTTGTATGCCCTTCAAACTGGAACCGGTACTCCCCAGGAAATGAGCTGAGTGGAGTCAAAGGAATCGTTGATGGGTTGCAGCTTGTAGAAAGAACCTGATCATCCATTGCGGCATTCGTGCTAATGAGCACACTCCCCGAACGACTCATCAGGGAGGCCGTCGAGGAAAAGGTCGTTGATGATCTAAGATGATCGAGCAACGCTTCTTTTGAAATCATTAAGCCAATCAGCCCCGATGCCCTCCCCCGATTCACTTCTTTCATGAGGTAGATATTCCCAGGAGCCCCCTTATCAATATAGATCAAAAAACCCGGTTTAATTAAATCGTAATCTTCAAGAAGGTAAGAAAACTCTTGGCCAATCATTGATCGATCAGATGAAGCTTCACAAATAGCCTTACCACCAGCTGAGATCTCAAGATAAAAAAGGGATTGTATTCCCTCTTTAAGAGCTGTCTGATGAATCAGTTCGTTAAATCGCTCTGTGATCAATCCTTTCTGAGCGATTGATGTTCCTGCATAAGTAATATTGATAAAGGTCATCTGGAAATCCAGAAATGTATGAAAAAAAGCTGATTTTTCATAAGCAAGAAGCTTCAAGATAACATCATTATCACGAACCTTATTACGATAATCGTGCACATACATCACGAAACTGAAACAAAGGAGAGGAAGGACGAGGAAGACCAAAGAGATGGCCATAATTCGAATTGAAAGCGACCCCCGAAGTCGATGTAGAAACATGCTTCTCTTTTTATCTGAAAACTTGCCCGGGAAAGGAGGATCTGCCATGATCTAAACCAGTACTAATCTATACCTAAAATGACATGTTAACAAAAAAAATTACAAGGTTACAACACCCGATCGTCAAACACCTTGTTAAACTCAGGAAAAGCAGTGCCTATCGTCATACCAATAAAACAGCTTTAATAATTGGTAATAAACTAGTTATTGAGATTTCAAAGGTGTCAAAACTGAAGAAGTTGATTGTTCAAAAAAACTTTCCCTACAAGTTGCATGCTAAGGAAATCTACATCGTTCCCGAAACTATTCTTCAAAAAATTACTGGAATGCAGAGGCAAGAGGAACTTATAGCAGAGGTTCCCATCCCTGAAACCAAAGATCTCAGTGAGGTGAAAAAACTGATTGCTCTTGATGGAATCTCCGACCCTGGTAATTTGGGTACGCTACTTCGTACAGCCCTTGCATTTGGATTTGAAGGGGCGATGATTCTTAAAAACACCGTTGATCCATTCAATGCAAAAGCGATCGCTGCAGCAAAAGGAGCTACCTTTAAACTTCCCTTAAGTTTTAAACCACTGAATCAACTTGAACATACGCTCTATCTCGGGGATCTGAATGGCGCACCCATCGATACAATAGATGTACAAACACCTTTTGTACTAATCCTCGGTAGTGAATCAAAAGGAGCCTCTTCAGCCATAAGGAAACTAGCCACAGCTGTGACGATTCCCATGATAGAGAAAATGGAATCTCTTAACGTGGCTGTTGCAGGAGGGATACTCATGTATCAGTTTACGCATGGCTCATAACGACAAACACTTGCGCTATGAGGAAGATTATTTCTTCAATACTCGGAAAGAAAGTCGCATGGAACGAAAAATCGCACAGGCTAAAGATCGATCTAAATATAAAAAAACTAATCAGAAAGAGAAGAAAAGCGCTCCATCTACGAACCTGCATCTGAAAAGGGGCCTTGTAATCGCAATCCTCCCTAATGGATTTCTTGTAAGTCTAGACAATACAAAACTCTTATGTGCCCTCAAAGGCTCTTTAAAAAAAGAGAGAACGAAACACACGAATCTCGTAGCTGTTGGCGACTTTGTGAGGGTTCATGTGAAAGAACAAGGACTAGGAAGTATCGTGTATGTTGAAGAACGATTTTCCTTTCTTTCTCGTGCTGATAATATTTCTCGAAGAAAGCAACAGCTAATTGCCGTCAATCTCGATCAAGTCTTCATCGTCATTTCTGTGATTTCCCCAAAGCTCAAGCCCACTCTCGTTGATCGTTACATTATCGCAGCATTCAAAGGAAACATGACACCGATCATCCTTATAAACAAGCTCGATCTGTTAAAGAATCCTCCACAGCAAATTGAACCCGAATTTGTTGAAAAAGAGCAAGCTCTCCTTGAAGAGTTTACTAAAGGGTATGAGAATATCCACATTCCCGTGCTTAAAGTTAGTGTAGAAACGGGCGACGGGATCGATCTATTAAAATCATATATGAAAGACTGTACTTCCGTCTTTTCCGGACAGTCAGGGGTAGGTAAATCCTCCATTCTTAATACAATAACCGGCACAAAGCTCAAAGTGGGAAATGTTATAGCTAAAACACACAAAGGATCCCATACCACGAGTGCAGCACACTTGATCCCCCTCGACTGTGGTGGGTTTTGCATCGACACGCCCGGAATTAAAAGCTTTGGTCTGTTTGATCTACAAACAGAAGAGCTCAACCAATTTTTCCCCGAATTTGATCAGTACAGTCATGAGTGTAAATTCCCTAATTGCACCCATTTACACGAGCCCAGCTGCGCAGTCAGAAAAGCTACAGAAATAGGAGCCCTTTCCGAATTGCGCTATGAATCGTATCGAACTATCTATAACAACCCCATCCTCAAAGAGTGGGAATAAGGAAGTATATGTCCAAAATCAAACACATTCATGGAATAGAAATATTAGACTCCCGTGGGAATCCCACAGTGAAGGTTACAGTCACAACTGAAAATAAGAGCATAGGAACAGCCTCGGTACCTTCAGGAGCTTCAACAGGTGAACACGAAGCTGTAGAACTCCGCGATGGCGATCCCAAACGATACGAAGGCAAAGGCGTCCAAAAAGCTGTTGGAAATGTCAATGGAGCCTTAGCAAAACTGCTTGTAGGTCAATCAGTACTGGATCAAGAGAAGATCGATACAATGATGATTGATGCAGATGGTACAGAAAGCAAGAAAACCTTTGGAGCCAATGCAATTCTCGGAGTATCCCTCGCCGTTGCCAGAGCTGCTGCCAGAGAAAAAAGCCAGCCTCTTTACCGCTCGCTCGGGAAAGGAGAGTTGCTTCCCTGCCCCATGATGAATATTATTAACGGCGGCATGCATGCTAATAACTCTCTTGACTTTCAAGAATTCATGATTTGCCCGATCGGCCCTAAAACCTTTAAAGAAAAACTACGCTGCGGAGCAGAAATCTTTCATACGCTAAAAACTTTACTGCAAAAAAAAGGGCATGTAACATCGGTTGGAGATGAAGGGGGCTTTGCGCCCAACCTCAAATCCAATAAAGAAGCACTTGACTTTATCATGCTCTCCATTGAAACCGCTGGCTATAAACCAGAACTTGACGTCGTCATTGCACTCGATGCAGCAGCCTCTGAATTTTACGAAAACAACAAGTATCTGGGAAGGTCCCGAGAGGAATTTATCGAAGATCTCGTTAAGCTCACCAAGCAATATCCAATCAAGTCAATCGAAGATGGGCTCGATCAAAATGACTGGGAAGGTTGGACAGTCCTCAATAAAAAACTCGGCACAGAGATCCAAATTGTCGGTGACGATCTATTCGTAACTAACATGAAATTTTTACAAAAAGGGATCGATCATAAGGCTGCAAATAGCATCCTTATAAAGCTCAATCAGATTGGAACGCTTACAGAAACTATCCAAACGATCGAGCTTGCTCAGAAAAATGATTTCACTACGGTCATTTCACATCGGTCAGGAGAAACCGAGGATCCATTCATTGCAGATCTCAGCGTAGCAACCAATGCGGGACAAATCAAAACGGGTTCATTATCAAGATCTGATCGTATTGCAAAGTACAATCGTCTTCTGGAGATTGAAGAGGCATTAAGCTCCTAAGTGTAATTGAGCCCTTTCCACAGATTCATAAGCAAATCGATTGATATGCTAACATAAGAAATGAAAGAAAAGTTAACTAAAACATTATATCAGAGTTTAATACTGCAAATTAATTAACTTTAAAAAAAGACTCTGATGAATAAGAAGATTTTTTGATAAAATAGTCTATTGCTTTTTAATTATACCCATTATATCTAGAAAGTATATCAACATATTCAAGGGCGTACAATGCCACAAACTATAGCCCTATTTGGCGAAGCAGAAAAAGGGACTTACTCGTCCCTTTTATTTATGGATTCAATTTCTCAACTCTCCGATCTCCTTGGAAATCCACCAAAAGATACCCAAGGAATTCACATCGCTATTCAAATACTTCTTTATAAATGTACACTTGTTTTTATCCGTGTTAAAGAGGAAGGGTTTAGCACGAAAGATTACCTTCAAGGACTCACCCTACTTCAGAACACACATCAAATAAAAGAGCTCACAGCGATCTATTTACCAGGGGTAGGTGATACAACCATTATCGAAGCAAGCGCTCCGCTTTGCAATCTCTATCACAGTTTCTTGATAACAACTGAACACGATTTCTATGATTACATCACATCAACCCACATTAATTAAGGCAAGCAATAATAAACATCTTCATTCTATCTTATATATTAAAGAAGTTTAAGAAATTACTTTAAATATGTATGGCATTGATACAGAAAGGAACATAGCTCAATATCTTAACAGCAAAAGAACTGCACATTCTTAATTAAAGTAAGCTTTCAATCCTTCCTGATTCGGTTGCATCGTCTTATCTCCAGCCTTCCAATTTGCTGGACATACTTCCCCATGTGTTTCATAGACGATGAGTGCATCAAGGACTCGGAGGACTTCTTCTACTGAGCGTCCAATCGGAAGATCGTTAATGAGTTGATGGCGGATAACCCCTGTCTTGTCGATAATGAATAAGCCGCGATAGGCAACACCAGCTTCTTCATCCAATACTTGGTAGTCTCTTGCAATGGTCTTTCTAAGGTCAGATACAATTGGATACTTAATCCCTTCAATCCCCCCTTTACTTCTTGGAGTATTTAACCAAGCGAGATGAGAGTACGGACTATCGACTGAACACGCAACTACCTTTGCATTGCGCTTTTCAAATTGTTCAAGCTTGTCTTGAAAAGCAATAAGTTCCGTTGGGCAAACAAAAGTAAAGTCAAGCGGGTAGAAAAAAAAGATAACGTATTTGTTAGCATATAATTCGAGCGAAAATTGATTGTCGATCTGACCATCGCTAATAGCAGGTGACTGAAACGCAGGAGCATGTTTCCCAATAAGTAGTTGATAATGCATAATAAAAGTCCTTAAATAATTTTCACAAAGATACCACCTACGCACCAAATATACAATAATATTTCTCTATAATTGCTCTCACATCAAAAATCCTACCGGGCCTATGGATCAAAACGAGTGTGAAGTCTTCCACTTTAAGATAGAGACTCTCTGAATGATCCCAATGAGGTAAGTTTCATCAATATTGAACCGATATGTTTTTATGAAATCAAGAATGGCCGCAACATTACCCTTTAAAAAATCCACAGTGAAAATGAGCTTTTCACACCCGATGAAGAAATGACTCCGTTACAAAAGAACCGCAGCAAATAATCTCGAAAATCATAAGACCTCTTTGATACGGATTGCACCGGAGAGGATTTGAACCTCTAACCGCCCGGTTCGTAGCCGAGTACTCTATCCAATTGAGCTACCGGTGCATAATCAAGTGGCTTCCATGATGGGGAGGGGAGGGTTTTTCATCAAGAATAAAACTGGTATACTTTTTCTATGATCAATTATTTTCTGTTTTTACTTGTCTTATTTTTTCTTTTATAAATACAACAGATGCAAATCAGAACAGCAACGTTAACACATTATTAAGGTCTTGATCCCATGATTTACCTTAAGATATAATGTGTATAAATGCATGGGGACAAACAAAATAGATGTCATGGCTGTATGCAGAAGGAAAAAGGTTGTTTTTTCAGGTAATAGCCCTATGAAAGAGAAAGCCCTGGATTTTCATCTAGGGCTTACACCTTACTATTAAGGTTACATCATTCCCATTCCTGGAGGCATGCCGCCCATGCCGCCCATGCCGCCCATGCCGCCCATTCCTGGAGGCATACCGCCCATCCCTTCGCTCATTGGAGCAGCGCCTGACTTTGGCTGAGGCTTGTCAGCGACCATACATGCTACTGTAATTAAAAGCCCTGCAATAGACCCTGCGTGAATAAGAGCACTTTTTGTTACAAGAACAGGATCGACAATGCCAGCTTTGATGAGATCTACAAACTCACCTGTGAGTCCATTATAACCCCACGAACCCGTTTGCTCAGCAATCTTTTCTGCAATCATGTTACCCTGCTCGCCGCAGTTATTCGCAATCGCAATTGCGGGTGCATACACAGCTTTACGAATAATCTCAAGTCCGACCATTTCTTCATCATTCAGTTTCATATCATCTAACGCTTTAACAGCTCGAATGAGAGCAACACCACCACCAGGAACGATTCCATCGGCCACAGCTGCTCTCGTTGCATGAAGGGCATCATCAATACGCGCTTTCTTTTCTTTCATTTCCGCTTCCGTCGCCGCGCCAACATTGATCACAGCCACTCCGCCAGCAATTTTTGCGATTCTCTCTTCTAAATTCCCACGATCATAATCCGATGTCGTATCAGCAATCGCCCTGCGAAGCTCAGCAACTCGTGCTTTGATTTTTTTTTGACTACCACTACCATCAATAATGGTCGTATCTTCCTTTCTGATTTTAATTGTCTTTGCCGATCCAAGAACCTCAAGACCTACTTTTTCTAAATCATAACCAGTATCACTAGAAACGACTGTCGCTCCTGTAAGAATAGCTATATCTTCGAGAATCGCTTTTCTACGGTCTCCGAATGCTGGGGCCTGCACTGCACACAGTTTCATTTCCGCTTTAAGCTTGTTGACAACAAGTGTTGCAAGAGCCTCACCCTCAACGTCTTCTGCAATAATAAGTAGGGGTTTTTTCTCTTTTTCCATCACCTTTTCAAGGAAAGGAATAATCTCTTTAGCTGATGTAAGCTTCTTGTCTGTAATGAAAACGTTGCAATTTGAAAACTCCGTTGTCATTGTTTCAGCATTAGTGAGAAAATAAGGTGAAAGGTAGCCTTTATCAAACTGCATCCCTTCAACAACTTCTAACTCAGTCTCGATTCCGCTTGCTTCTGCAATGGTAATTGTTCCGTTTTTTCCCACTTTATCCATAGCATTGGCAATGATTTCTCCAGACTCTGGATCATTATTTGCAGCAATCGAGGCTATCTGTTTAATTTCTTCGGGATTACTCACCGGAGTAGAGAGTGTTGAAAGCGCTTCAATCATTTTCTGAATGGCTTTTTCAATTCCTCTTTTAAGACTTATTGGATTATTTCCGGCAACCACACTTTTGACTCCTTCTGCAAAAATAGCACCCGCTAAAACAACGGCAGTCGTTGTTCCATCCCCTGCGATATCTGCTGTTTTAGAAGAAGCTTCTTTGACAAGCTCTACTCCGATATTTTCAAACTTATCCTTGAGAACAATCTCTTTAGCAACGGTAACACCGTCCTTCGTAGAAATAGGTGCTCCCATCCCCTGATGAATCACGACATTGCGACCCTTCGGTCCGAGTGTCACAGTGACTGCTTTAGCAAGAGTCCTCACACCTCTTGATATCGATTTTAAGGCATCTTCGTTAAATTGTAACATTTTAGGCATAAATATTCTGGGCTCCAGTTAGTTAAGGGTTGCTAAGACATCGTCTTCTGACATAACGAGGTATTCCTCATGACCATCGGCTTTCACTGCTGAGCCTGCATACGCACCAAAGAGAACACGTTTCCCAATAACAATGCTTAGAGGCGTAACTTTCCCATCATCGCCTGTTTTTCCAGGTCCTACAGCAAGGACTTCCCCTTCTTTAGGCTTCTCTTTTGCTGTTTCAGGCAAGAGGATGCCCCCTTTACTTTCTTGAGTTTTAGCGCGCTTTACAAGAATACGATCACCGAGTGGTTTAATTTTTCGATTCATTATAAGTTCCTCCGTAATTAATAGAACGTCCATCCTAATAGAACAAGCGCAAGTTGTCAAGAAACAAGCACACTTGATCTAGAGCTGCCGACCTACTATATGTTTACGTATAAAATTATGCGTTTGATGGAGTACTAACATGCAAATAATCTTACTCTTACTCTGATTTTTACCTTACCTCTTCCCTAGACCACTTCAGTAGTAGCTAAATCGTTAAAGTTAATTACAGTTCCAAGAATCAAAAAACAACCCCCCCCTGTTGATGATTACAGATGATCCAACACGACATGTTAGGTAAGGTTGCGTAAGGGGATGAATCTCCATAAATTTGGTTACTATACTCATCATAAGAGTTATAGAAGAAAGGGAATGTGTTTATTTTTTCTTTTGAACAAAACGATAATAAACATCTTGTTCTAGTTCAAAAACCTAATCCTAAAAATTCCACCCTTAATCTACAATAAATTGTATAGACAGTACCGGAGTCAATAACAAGAAAAGCTTCAAAAACATTTAACTCCCCCAAAAAGGGCCTGAATAACCTTCCGATGGGGAAATTAGCTTAAAGGTCGTACTCTAATATTTTAACAGCTCACTAAATGATAAAATCACGAATAAAATCCTATTCATTGTTTAATGTTCCATTTCTTTATTTTCTCATCTTACAGTCTATTTTATTAAGATACTCCAATGACGTCAGCAACGGTGTAGATTGATTAACCCAAAAAGCGTTAAATCACTTAAATTATGTTAAAAAACAAATCTACTTTTAGAAAAACCACATAGACATTTTAGAATATTAGGCACAATCTTGTTTTGCAATAAACGATCAACTTTCCAACCCAAAAGTTAAATAAAAGTCTATTATCTTTAATAGAAAAAATACATCGAATCTATAATCAAAAAAATAGATTAAACCTATGAATACTCACTACTGATACTCTGCACGAAGATATTTGCTTCGGGTATTACGGAACTGAGCTCTTTCATCTTTCCCATAATTAATAAGCTTCCAGGTAATATACTTCTCATTACCAAGAAGCTTAAGAAACTCGTCATTACCAATCGCTTTACAAAAAAGATCTTTCTTCTCCTGTGACATTTTCCTCAAGGACTCTTTAACATTCTTAGGATAAAGACTATTAAGAATGCCCATAATTAGACATTGTACAGTAATCGGACGGTAATGAGCTAAATCAGTGATCTTGATGAGAACGCCATGACAGTCTTTCCCTTTGTATGAGCCATAAAAAGGGCGATAGTGAAAAGGTGAAAAGTGCACACCAAGGAGATTTTGTTCATTAAGCTTCGATGCAAATTGCTGCGCATCAATCCAAGTAGCCCCCACCACCTTAAAGGGAAGCGTATACCCAATACCGATGTTGACAAGATCGAGCTCTCCAAGAATGCCAGTCGTTGCATTATAATAAGGGGTATCCGATTCGGGAATGTGAGGACTTGTTGGAATCCACGCCAGTCCCGTATCGGCAAAACTCATCGAGCGCTTCCACCCCTTCATAGGTATCACTGTAAGATTGCAACCAACTTCATACTCATGGTTAAAGTAACTTGCTAGCTCCCCAATTGTCATTCCATGACAATAAGGAACGTTGACATAACCAATGTAGGAGCGCCACTTATCATCTAGCATGGTCCCATCAACGATCACCCCCCCCATTGGGTTGGGCCTATCGAGAACAATCACTCCAATCCCCCTCTTCGCAGCTTCTTCCATCACATAAAAGAGCGTTGTTGCATATGTATATCCCCGTACTCCAATATCTTGAATGTCGTAAACTAAAACATCGAGCTCTTTCAACATCTCCTCTGTTGGACGACGAGTCTTTCCATGCAAACTATATACTGGAAGGTTTTGTCGACTTTTCTCATGCTTCACTATCTCAAATGCATAAGCCTTTCCGTTGATCCCATGTTCGGGGCTAAAGAGAGCAACGAGATTCGTCTTCTCATAAAATAATTCCGCTGTGGATTTAAAACCCCGTGTTATTCCGGTGTGATTAGTTACTAGGCCTACCCTTTTCTCTCGAAGAACATTCTCACCATCCAACGCAAAGAATCGATCAACGCCAAGCTCAACCTGTGCAAATACAGTCAGAGGCAAAACTAATATCAAAACAAAAAATCGCATAATAATACTATAATATAATTCAGTTTTATTATATAAACATTTTTAAGTGAATGTAATATCCAAGGTCTAATATTTCATGAAAAAATCTAAATCTGACTCACCTCGTATTCAAGCCATTAAATCCATCTTAGACGAAGCTAAGAATAACCCACTTTCTCTTATAGAGAGGAAGGAAAAATCGGTTGAAATTGCAGCGCTTATTCTGACTGAATCGATAAAAACGCAAACTCGGAAAGAAAAAGCATTGCAAACTGAACTTTCTTGTATGATGAAGGACCCGATTGGAAAGGCGTTTACAACATCTATGACAGATGAGTGCTTTCGCTCTAAGAAAACAAAGAGAATTGCCAATCAACTCATCTATCTTTTGAAGGTTTTTGGAATTCCTAAATTTTTAAACTGGAAAAAACGGATTGGTCTCTATCTCTTTCGTAGCTTGGCTTTAAACTTTTCCCAACTCCTAGTACCTATCGTGATTCACTTCCTCCGCGCAGAGACGAGCAGCGTAATCATTCCCGGGGAGAAGAAAGCATTAGCTGCCCATATTCAAAAAAGACGGGAAGAAGGCGTGCGTCTAAATATTAATCATCTCGGTGAAGCTATTCTTGGCGAACAAGAAGCTGAAAGAAGGTTAAATACCTATCTTGATGATCTTACCCGAAATGATATCGATTACATATCAATAAAAGTCTCCACGATGTACTCCCAAATAAATCTTCTCGCGTGGGACAAAACTTTAGAAGTACTTTCTGATAGATTAAGGAAGCTCTACCGTGCTGCAATAAAACATTCTATGCTGAAAAAAAATGGTGAACACCAGGCTAAGTTTGTTAATCTCGATATGGAAGAGTCCCGTGATATTCAAATCACGAAAGATCTTTTTATCAAAGTCCTCAGCGAACCTGAATTTCATAACCTATCTGCAGGAATTGTCCTTCAATGCTACCTGCCCGAATCTTATACTCTACAGCAAGAGCTGACAGACTGGGCTATGAAACGCGTTAGTCAGGGAGGAGCTCCGATAAAAGTCCGCTTGGTTAAAGGAGCCAACATGACCATGGAACAATGCGACTCCTCTCTCTATAACAAACCTCAATCTCCTTTTCAAAACAAAATCGATACCGATGCTAACTACAAAAAAATGATCAACTATGCTTTTCAGATTGATCACGCTAAGGCGGTTAATATCGGCATTGCCAGTCACAATTTATTCGATATCAGCTATGCGATGCTCCTTCGTATGGAAAATAACATCGAAGACTATGTCATTTTTGAAATGCTCGAAGGCATGGCTGATCATATGCGTCGAGTCGTACAACGAGTGTCAGGAGATATGCTCCTCTACTGCGCCGTCGCAACAAAAAAAGACTTTCAAAGCGCCATCGCCTATCTCATTCGGAGGCTCGATGAAAATACTGGAATCGACAATTTCTTAAGTCATAGCTTTGGCTTGAAAGTTGATACGAAAGAATGGGATCACCAGGTCCAATTCTTTTCAGAATCCTTCGAAAAAATGCATACGATCGCAGATACACCGAGAAAGCATCAAAACAGACTGGAGGCACCGAAGGAGCCTAGACAGGTCTCTTATTTCGATAATGAACCTGATACTGATTTTTCTATCGCCACCAATCAAACTTGGGCAAAAGGGATTCGTGAACAGTGGAAACACAAAGTCATTGATCCTCTCCCTTTGATGATTGGAGGCAGTGAAATCTATCAAGACCCTCCTGAAGGGAGAGGGTTCGATCCATCGAAAAGAAACACCCCCCTCTATCAATATTCTATTGCTACTCAAGAGCAAGTCGACCAGGCATTGCATTACGCCAAGAAAGCAGAATTATCGTGGAGTCAGGTTAGCATTGAAGAGCGTTGCAATATTGCCACAAATGTCGCACAAAAAATTCGGGAACGTCGTGGAGACCTCATTGGAGCTATGATTACCGATGGAGGGAAAATACTCACCGAAGCAGATGTCGAAATTTCTGAAGCGATTGACTTCTGCGAGTATTACTTGCGCTGCCTGAAAAGTTACGGACGCTACGCAGATCTTCACTTTAAACCTAAAGGAACGATTCTTGTAACCTCCCCATGGAACTTTCCTGTTGCAATCCCCATCGGGGGAATCATCGCAGCACTTCTCGGAGGAAACGTAGTCATTTTCAAACCAGCCAAAGAATCGATACTCACAGGATGGAAAGTCGCCGAAATCCTTTGGGAAGGAGGCGTCCCTAAAAGCGCCTTGCAACTGTTAACTTGCGTTAATAACCCTGTCGGTTCAAACCTAATCAAAGACCCTCGCATCAACGGCGTGATCCTCACTGGAGCCACATCCACAGCGCAACTATTCTTAAAATTACGCCCAGGACTTGAACTATGCGCAGAGACTGGAGGAAAAAATGCGATGATCATCACGGCTCTTGCTGATCGGGATTTAGCCATCAAGAGCTTAGTGCATTCTGCTTTTGGGCATAGTGGTCAAAAGTGTAGCTCAGCAAGCCTTGCCGTCTTAGAAAAAGAGATCTACAACGATCGCCATTTCAGACAACAACTGAAAGATGCCGCATCGAGTTTACATTGTGGACCGGCTTGGAATAGCGAGAGTTATGTTATCCCCCTTATTATGCCTCCATCCAAGCATTTGCAGCGCGCACTTACAAAGCTTGATCAAGGAGAATCCTGGTTATTGGAACCTAAACAGCATCCCGACTTTCCCAATCTGTGGTCACCAGGAATTAAACTGGGTGTGGAGCCAGGAAGCTACTCCCATCAAACCGAATTTTTTGGGCCTGTCCTCTCTCTCATCAAAGCCAATGATCTTGATCATGCGATTCAAATTGTAAATAATTCTCATTACGGACTCACTTCGGGAATTCAAAGTTTAGATACGAGAGAACAAAAGCAGTGGGAAAAAACCATCATCGCTGGTAACTACTACATTAATCGGGGTATAACAGGAGCTGTCGTTAGAAGACAACCATTTGGAGGCACGAAACATAGCTCCTTCGGACATGGAGCTAAAGCCGGAGGACCAAACTATATCGCTCAATTCATGAAGATCGAGCAACATGGCATTCCAAAAGAAAGTTATCCTGTCAATGATTGGGTCAATAACCTATCTCGCTTACTAAAAAAAATGGATCTCTCAGCAGAAGAGCTCGGCATCTGGTATGCGAGTATTGCGAACTACGCCTTTTGGTGGAATCGCTTTAAAAGAGACCAGGATAAATCTAAAATTGTGGGACAAGATAATCTACTGCGCTATAAGCAACATGAGAAAATCCACTTTCGTATCAATCCTGAAGACTCATCCATCGATTTTATTCGCGTCTTTGCTGCTGCACTTACCTGCGATGCTCATTTAGAAGTCAGTTGGGAAAAAACTCCACAAAACTCCTTAACCCGGATCAACTGGCAAGCCTTTCTTCCCATCTTCAATATCTTAAATGAAAATGAAGCTACCTTCATCGAAAAAATGAAGCGTAATAAAATTTCTCGACTGCGAATGATTTCACAGCCAAGTCAGGCAATCCACAATGCCTCATCAGAAATCTCCTGTTATATTCATCAGGCTCCCGTTCTTGCCAATGGACGATTTGAACTCCTCCATTACCTGAGAGAGCTCTCCATTAGCACTGATTACCATCGATACGGAAATCTTGGCCTCAGAGAAGGCGAGCTTAGAAAACCTGTTCTCTAAAAGCTCGGTTTGCTAAACTTCTTTTCATGAATTCAGACTTGAATCCTGAGCAGCAGCTCGCCGTAGATCATATTGAAGGCCCCCTTCTCGTCCTCGCTGGTGCAGGCTCAGGAAAGACACGTGTTGTTACGCGTAGGATCTCTCATCTTTTGAGTATCGGAGTTCCTGCATCAGATATTCTAGCTCTCACTTTTACTAACAAAGCTGCGGGAGAGATGAAACATCGAGTGCATGATCAATCCAATCGGACAGTGCTTATCTCCACTTTTCACGCTCTCGGGGCCCGTATTCTCCGCGAATCAATCTCTTTCCTTGACTTCAAACCAAATTTTACGATCTACGATCAAAAAGACCGTGATCAACTTTTGAAAAATTGCCTGCAGACTCTCGGATATAAGGATGAAAAGGGCCTGCTTCGATCGCTAGGCGCTACCATTTCACAAGCAAAGAACGATCTCGTAGAACCAAGTCAGACCGAGTACTTTTCCAACTCCACGCACGATAAACTACTTCAGAAGCTATATACACTTTATCAAATGAAACTCAAAGAATACAATGCCCTCGACTTCGATGATTTGCTTTTTCTCACCGTCAAACTTCTCAAAACATCTGAAGAAGCCCGCGAGCTTTACCAGAAGCGCTGGAGATTTCTACTCATCGATGAATATCAGGACACGAATACATCACAATACGTCCTCACTCAATATCTCGTTAAAAATCACAATAACCTCTTTGTCGTTGGTGATCCCGATCAATCCATCTACTCCTGGCGCGGTGCAAATGTTAATAACATTCTCACTTTTGAAAGTGACTTTTCCAATGCCAAAGTAATCATCCTCGAACAAAATTACCGCAGTACGACGACGATTTTGCAAGGTGCTAATGCACTCATCCAAAATAACCTTAGCCGCTATGACAAACAATTATGGAGCGATCTCGGTCCTGGTGCATCAATAGGAACCTACATTGCCAAAAATGATCACGACGAAGCCCAATTTATTATCAAGAAAATTTTTCAACATCATCGAGAAGACACAGTGCCTCTGAAAGAAGTGGTGATCTTCTATCGTACCAATGCCCAATCCCGGATCTTTGAAGACCCTCTTCTCCGTCAAAAAATTCCCTACGTCATCATTGGTGGACTTTCTTTCTACCAAAGGAGAGAGGTCAAAGACATCCTCTCCCTCCTTCTTCTTACGATTTCCGAAGCTGACTACCCCTCTTTTGCACGCACCATTAACATTCCAAGGCGGGGATTTGGAAAAAAGGCACTCAAAAATCTTCATGACCTCGCCGAAACAACCAACCTTCCTATCTTCCATCTTTGCGAGCTCATTGTAGCAAACCCCTACTCCTTTGAACAAATCAAACTCTCCAAAAAACAACAGGAGGGGCTCTTGCAATATGTCGAAATGCTTCGCTCTCTCAAAAAAATGCAAGCTAATGGATCATCCATCGATGAAATCATCATAACTGCTATGGAACAATCTGGATACCTGAACTACCTGAAAGATGATCCAGAAACAATGCATGAGCGAAAAGAAAATCTCGATGAACTTGTCAATAAAGCATATGAATGGCAAAACGAAACCAATGATCCTAAGCTGATTACCTTTCTCGAAGAACTCTCTCTCAAATCAAACCATGAGGAACAGCGCAATCCCAACTCAATCAAGCTGATGACAATCCACAATGGGAAAGGGCTCGAATTTCTTCTAACCTTCATCGTCGGGATGGAAGAAGACCTCTTCCCTCATATTAATGTAAAAAATTCACCAGAAAACCTCGAAGAAGAACGACGCCTTTGCTACGTTGGCATGACAAGAGCTCGTAAGTACCTCTACCTCACCGCTTCTAATTATCGGATGATGCAGGGAACTCCTAAGTTCATGAGAACAAGTCGCTTCCTTGATGAAATCCCCAAAAAGTACACCTGTTCTTACAACGAAAAGTCTACAGATAATCATGTGATTGAACACTTCTTTGCCGATGAATCGGCCTTTGCACTCGGAACGATCATCTTTCACAAAGACTTTGGGAAAGGCAGTATAAAGAAGGCCTACCAAACCTCTATTGGACTCACATATGATGTTCAATTTTTTGAAAGCAATGTCACCAGATCCCTTGTTGCAAAATTCGCAAAATTCCAAGTCTGTCAATAAATCCTCCCCCTTGGTATAACAAATTTAAAGAAGGGGGAGGTATGAAATTTAGACAGGAACTAAAACAGAACCAACGGCTTATGACAACACAAGCAATGAAAAATGCGCTGCTTGTTCTACAAATGCCAGCTCTAGATCTCGCCTCATGGCTCCAAAAAGAAATCGAACAGACTCCCCTGCTAGAATCTTACCACTCTCCCGCAAGAACAGCCTTCCCATCCATTGATACCACAGCTATAGCGGAACAAACCACTCTTTATGATCTTCTCCATAAAGAAATTCAATATATCTTCCATACAGAGGAGGAATTTGCAATGGCTGAGATGATCATTGGTAATCTCAATTATAATGGCCATCTTGCTTTTCCTCTTAAAGAGCTCCATGCAGACTACATCCTACTTGAAAAAGTCCTTTTGAAAATTCAAAAAATCGCGCCTCCAGGGATAGCCGCACGAAATCTCCAAGAATCCCTTTTATTACAATTGAAAAATAAGCCAGCTCTAGCAAGCCTTATTATTACAGAATGCTATGACGACTTTTTGCATCAACGTTTAACAAACATTCAAAAAAAGCTCAAAGTATCAGCAGAGACAATCAAAGAGATCATTGACACTGTAATCACAAAGCTCAATCCCTATCCTGGCTACCAATATGAACATTCGGTACAACAAGCAATCGTTCCCGATGCTTTTCTTCTCTATGAGAATGAGAAATGGATCATTGAAATTAATGACCATTGGATGCCAAAGTTTCGTATTAATAAAGCTTATGCAAATACCGATGACCCATTCGTGCGTCGCCACATCGCATCAGGCCAATGGCTTATTCAGATACTAATCAGGCGAAATCAAACCTTATCAGATCTCCTAACATATATTCTTTCCAAACAGAGCAAGTATCTTCAAGGAACAACCAAGTACTTGGTTCCAATGACCATGCGAGAAGTTGCCAAAGAACTCTCCCTCAATGAATCTACGATCACCCGCATTGTTAGCAACAAATATATTTCTACACCCAGTGGAATTTTCGAGCTTCGCAAACTTTTTACGAGTAAACTGATGTCTACAACAGGCGAATTAATCTCCAGTCAAATAGCAAAAGAGCTTCTTCTTCAACTCATTATGAATGAAGATAAAAAACATCCACACTCAGATCAAGTCCTATCAGAGCTGCTGCACAACCAGGGCATTCTGTGCGCGAGACGCACCGTAGCTAAATATCGGAAAGGACTAAAAATAGAAACGGCAAATCAAAGATCCAGGATGCAGCTGCCGTATTGACTCAATGTGTACTTATTATTTCTAAATGTATAAAGTGATACTCATTCGCGATGCCATTCTAACTAGAAAATATTTTAATCGCTTATTATAACTGATAGTCAGCACCCATTTTACAATAGAAATTAACGTACAATGCTAGGAAAATCTACTCATCAAAGCTAAACTATATCCATTAAATACTTTTTATAGAGAATTATAAACGGCGCTTTATTTGAGAACCCGAAAAAATAGACGGGGCCCTCAATAGGAAGTGAGTTCTTTCTTATGGGACCCTTCATTAGAGCTTCTCTTTCTTCCATGATATGCTCACCTCGTTCCGAGGAAGGAACCCCAAAAATAGATTGATACACCTCTAAAAGTATACCTTAAGCCTGGAAATATAGAAAATGGTATAAGCATTTCACCGATCAACAACATGGATATTTTTTATATCATCTCTGCAAGATAGATTTGTTGCCAACGCAATGAACTGTCTTTTTTTACTCTGAGATACTCCTTTAAATCATCCGTTTTAGCAATTTCGCAAATTTCTTTATCCGTAAGATAAAGTGCAATTGCTAGGGGATTCTTCTTATACATATTTTTCAATTTATTCAGACAATGATGTAAGTCTCGGCGAGCTTTCCATAAAATCAGTCCTTTGTACAGGCTATAAAAGGCTAGCGGTAAGCAAGTAATGGGGATAAACATCGCAAGAACTATGAAAATATAGGGATCAGAGCGATTGCGAAAGAGGGGACCAAGTATCCGTCTAAACTTATTTTTTGAGGTCATATAAGCAAAAATTTCTTCATACTTAGGTTCGTCATAGGCGACGCGTACGAAATGAACCAATTCATGAGCAAGTAATTCCTCTTTTGAGCAAAACCGGGTTTTCTTAAGCTGAATCAAGGGAAGTTTACATCCAGACTCGTCTTCGAAGATCCATGTGGCAGCGCCTTGCCAAAAAGAAAGCCTTTTTTTTGAGTAGAAGATAGGCAGACAGTTCACCGAAAAACCAAAAGGGAGCTTAGGAAGCTTTTCTATTTTAAAATGATAAGGCCAATCCATCTGATGTTTACGAATAAATTGCTGAGAGTCCTCTTCAAATTCCTGGAAAATTTGCATCCGCTTAGCGAAGGACTCTTCATCTTCATTTGGTCCAACAAATAAACCCTTTTCTGCACAAGCTAATAAATCAACCATCATTAGTTTTATAGATATTACGTAGTCGCAGAAAAAACCAGATGACGAGAACGATATTAAGAAACAAACTGATCCCAGTAAAATAAATAAGCTTATTTGTTCGTCTAAGCACTTTATACACTTTTTGACGCACCTGCTTCTGATACTTATTTTCGGTATCAAACCAGGTTGATGCGTAAAAGTGATGAGCATAGTAGCCATAATCCCCATCCAGCTTATTCAGAAATCCTGATGGCAATACGATGTTTCTAAAATTCCCTTGCTTCATCCCCAATTTAACGGAACTATCAAACGCAGCAAATGAACGATATCCTATTCGATAGACAATAGATTCCACATCATTACCTGGGAATGCATTGCCAATACAGTGCCAATGCTCTCGCACAACCTGATGACAGATCTTTAAAATAGGATGATCGGGCCTGCTTCCAATGATGTTATTACAGACAGAAACTGAAGTGCTAAGTAGAGGCTCGTGCAAAGGCTCTACTCCGCAATAAAAATCTAAATTATCATGAAAACAATCGAACGGGCGATAACAATAAACATCATGATCCACATAGACCCCCCCCTCATGCAAAAGGATTTCATAGCGAAGCAAATCAGACTGTTCAGCAAAATTCTCTGATCCAAGATAAAGGTCATAAAGATCTAAGAAATGGGTCTCATTAATCAAGATTACTTCCATCTTAGCATGTGGTGCAGGGCGAAGCCGATCCGTCCAAAATTTAAATGTCCAATCAGGATGCTGATCCACCCAGGATGTGATATTTGTAATCGAGTCCTCTGGAAAAGGATGAGGACCAACCCAAATAAAGTGAACTATTTTAGGAATCAATACTTGCTCAGAGCATTCCCTAAGATATTTCTTATTTTCGTCGTAAACTTTTTTATAAAAATTGTAATTCTTATGATCTTCAACGGTCTGAATAAACTGACTTGCATTCTTCTCAAAGCCCATCAGCTGATTGAAATCTTCAGTATATTCAGAAGCCTTCTTCTTCCAACATGACGTCAGAAAAATGGGGATAAGGAAAATGCAAATTAAAACCCTAACTAATGTTTTCATGTTCCTTTGATTTTTTACAGTGTTTTCTCGTTGCAAACAGCCCACCTAGGCTCAGTACTGCGAGTAAGATTGACGCAACTTCCATATTCTTAATAAGACTGATTTTCCTTTTTAACTTACTGAGCTTTTCTTGGAGAAATTGTTCCTGGAGAAATTTTTTCTGGGACGCTGCAGAGGGCTTATCATTAAGGGTATTCCATGCTGCAGCATAGAAATGCTTTGAGTAGAAGGAGGGTAGGTTGTCTTGGGCAAAAAAGTAACTAGCAGGAAAAATGATATCAGTATTACCTAAGAGGGCAAGGTTCTTTTCTAAAGAATAAGTGAGTGCTATATAGGTTCTGTACATCACTTTTTTCGCTTGACTTAAAGCGTCTGTATTAGGAAACAGTTTATCAGCTTTTCTCCACTGATTTTTAACAGCCTGTATGCATCCCCAAAGAATGGGGTGCTTAGGTTTGGCTCCCATAACTCCATTGCCAGGAGTTATTACATAGCCATTAATTTCTGCATGAGGCATTTCTAAACAGCCATAGAAATCATAAGCAGCATGTAAATTATGAAAGGGTTTTAGGCAATTTGCATCATGATCTGAGTAAACACCTCCATATTTATAGAGAAGTTCATACCTTAAAATATCGGACTTTTCTCCCCAGTTATCGGAAAGGTAATAACACTCTTCAAGCTGAGTAAATTTAAAATCTTGAACCATTTTTCTTACCATCCCCTTACAAGGCGGAGGGCGATCACGATCGGTCCAATAGTAAAAAGTCCAGTCAGGATGATGGGCTATCCAACTGCGCATATGTTTGATAGATTTGACGGGAAAGTTTTTGGGTCCTAACCAGATGATATGAACAAGCTTAGGAATTTTAAAGGAAGCATGATATTGATTGTTCTGTAGGGATCTATTTTTTTCATAGAGGCTGCGGTAGCGCTCTAACGCATTCATATCCTTTTCTTGAGTGATATAATCCCAATGGCTGGTACGAGATCCTTCAAGAACATAAAAATCGTCATCTATTGTGACTTTTCTCTGAAATTGAAACGAACCATTTTGACCCTTCTGGTAAAAAAAAAAGAAAAAGGCAATACAACCTAAACATAGAACCCCTATGATCAGTTTTTTCACCAGCTAACTCCTCTGTCAATAAATTCAAGGTCTTGATCAATATGTGCAGATATATTGTCAATCTGGTAAAATTTTGAAATATCTATAACCTTTCCATTATCAAAAATCTCAAGAAGTTCTTCTGGAGAATAACTCTCATTATGACGATTGGTCGAAGGAATCACTATATTTATAGGAATATTTACCATTTTTGAAGATTCATGGATGAGTCCTAAACGATCATTAGATGCAATCTGAGCCCATGAGGCTTCCATCGAGTAGGGATTAAAAAATGTAATTTTTTCCACTAGATCATCTTTGATGTCATCCTTTTTATAAAGGGTCATATCCAGAGTATTCGGATAGATCCAATCCCCTTTACCTGAAGAGAACTTCCATGCATAGACATCTGTTTCAACTTGAACAAGCGGCGGAATTCCCTGAGTAAAATTTTGCATATAGCAGTAGTCGACATGCTTCCCGAGACGGAAGTAAAATCCATAGGCGTGCGTCTTATTCAGTGCCTCCATACAAAGATTAAGATCAATCGCGTCTTTTACAATAATATCATCAACGGCATAGAGCACAAAATTTGCCTGTGAAATATTCTTATTAAAGGTGATATCTAACACGAGTGGAGAAAAATCTTCGCAAGGCGTTTCTGTCGACTGAGGAACAAAGTGAACATCAGCAAACATCTCTTTAAGTTTTTTATAACCTTCTTCATAGGGGGCATCTGCTCGATAGAGTACAAACATCTGATTCACATGTGTGACATGTTTTTTTACGGACTCGAGATAGGCATAGAGTTGCAAGGGTCTGTTATAGGAAAAAATAATGAGATCCGCGAGAGATTGAGTATATTCAGCTACTGAACTAAGTGAGGGATGGGAATCGAGTTTAGGGTATGAGGGTAATGTACGAATATGGTCACCTAATGCCAATTGCAGAGCCACATTATTTTTTGCATCGCACAGCGGACTATCGTAATTGTAAATATACATCACCTCAGGGACGTGATAGACATGGCCGTCTGCCATTTCAATCATAGGGAACATAAAGGCGAGATCTGATGCCATCGAGTAGTACTCTCCATCATAAATAAAATCTTTCAGATCAATGCGTTTAAAGAGTCCAGCGTAGAAAGTTTTCAGGTGAGATGTAACCCAAGTGTGATTACGAATGCCCCGTGCGCTACAGACTGTCGGATTAATCACCTGTTCGCTCTCTTTTCTATAGCTGGGATAGATGAGGTATTGGCCATAAGTCATCCACACATCTGGATTTGCATAATACTTGTTTAATTTACTCAGCACGTAGGGGTGGGCAAACCAATCATCTCCATCCAGTAGAACAGCAATTTCTTCATCCTTGCATGTATGCATAGTGGAGTAGAAATTTGCAACAGCGCCTCGGTTCTTTGTATTGCTAATTAAGGTAAACTTATTTTCCAGTTTGTGCTTCTTCACAAAGGACTGGACCTTCTTATAGGTATCATCTGTTGAACAATCATCAACGTAGATCACACGATAATCTTGATAATCTTGATCTAGCACAGATTGGAGATTCTTCTCGCAAAATTTGCTATTATTATAGGACATGATGAAGATCGTAAACTGCTTATTCTCAAGAACTGGATGGGATTCATCAACAATGAGAGCCGGTATCTCAAGCTTTTTCTTTTTAAAAGCCGTTTTCTGTGCATCGTACTTGAGACCGAAAACAAGCCCTATGCAAAAAACAAGCAAAAAAGAAAAGAAGGCCGGCATTACCTCTCCGAAATGGTTACAACAAGTTAACTTTACTATCGTTCCACTTTTTATTCAAATAGATTTCGAACGGGGCCCACCTCTCACGCACTTACAAGCAATATATATTTTTTTTAATATTACTACTATAAATTGTACCCCTATCAGTTATACTTGAGTTTTGTGATTACAAATAAGAAAATTTCATGCCACACTCTATAATAAATCAAATAACCTGAGGAGCCTCCTGTTAATGGGAAAAACATTAATTATAGTCGAGTCCCCGACGAAAATCAAAACACTTAAAAAATTCCTTGGGAAAGATTATGTCTTAGAATCTTCAGTCGGTCATATCCGTGATCTTCCAAAAAAAGGATTTGGAATTGATTTAGATAATGACTTTGAACCACTTTATGAAACGCTCCCTGAAAAAAAAGATGTCGTTGCCAAACTAAAGAAAGCCGCTAAGGCATGCGATAATATCTACCTAGCACCCGATCCGGACCGTGAAGGAGAAGCGATCGCTTGGCATATCGCTGCAATACTCCCTAAAACAGCTCAAGTTAAACGCATTACATTCAATGCAATTACGAAAAATGCCGTCCTTGAAGCAATCAACAATCCTCGAGCGATCTACCAGTCCTTGGTAGATGCTCAGCAAGCACGTCGTCTACTCGATCGAATTGTCGGTTATAAAATTTCTCCTATACTCTATCGACGAATCAAACGTGGAAAAGACGGTGGACTCTCTGCTGGTCGAGTTCAATCAATCGCTTTAAAATTCGTGGTCGATAGGGAAAAGGAAATCGAAGCCTTTACTCCCGTTGAATACTGGAACATTAATGCGCTCTTGCATACAGACAGCTCTAAAAACCCCTTCTCTGCCTATCTCTATTCTGTAAATGGAAAGAAAGTGGAAAAAGAAGAGATCAAAGGCAAGGACATCTACACCATTTCAAATGAAGTCCAAGCTAACAATATCGTTACTCAGCTGAACTCAGCCACTTACACCGTTGCTTCTGTCGATAAGAAAGAAAAAAAGCGTAATCCTGTCCCTCCTTTCATCACATCAACACTCCAGCAAGAAGCAAATCGCCACTATGGTTACGGAGCTTCTCGAACAATGGGAATAGCACAAAGCCTCTATGAAGGGGTCGATATGGGATCAGAAGGTGGAGAAGGGCTCATCACGTACATGCGTACAGATTCTGTCCGCATTGAACCCGAAGCCTTGAATGCAGCACGCAAATTCATCGAATCCAAATATGGAAAAAAGTACCTTCCTGAAAAAACACGTTATTTTACAACAAAAAAAAGTGCGCAAGATGCTCACGAAGCAATCCGCCCAACAAATATCAGTAATCCTCCTGAGAAGGTTAAACAATTTCTTGCAGAGGACCAATACAAAATTTACGACCTTATCTGGAAACGATTCATTTCCTCTCAAATGAATCCCGCCCTTTATGATACCGTGTCTTGTGATCTTACAACTGACAAAGATATGATCCTCCGCACCACAGGATCGATCATCAAGTTCAAGGGATTTCTCGCAGTATACCAAGAGAAAGAAGATTCTGAAAACAATGAACCGATAGACAAGCCACTAACTAACCTAAAAACAGGGCAATCGCTTACTCTACAAGAAATTACCTCAATGCAATCCTTCACCAAACCGCCAGCGCGATTTACCGAAGCTTCCCTCGTCAAAGAGCTAGAAAAATCGGGCATTGGTCGACCATCGACATACGCTGCGATCATGAACAAGATCCAAAGCCGTACGTATACAACTAAAGAGCGTCTTTATATCAAACCAACCGAACTGGGCAACATCATCGCCTCCATGCTGGAAACACACTTCTCTATCATCATGAACGTACAGTTTACAGCAAACATGGAAAGTGAACTCGATGAAATTGCCAATAGTAACATGAACTGGAAGGCTTTCATTAAAGAATTTTGGGAACAATTTCTCCCCGTAATCCAAGTCGCTGAAAAGGAAGCTCATGTCCCAAAAATACTCACTCAAATCGACTGTCCTAAGTGTGGATCCAAGCTACAGAAAATCTGGTCATGTAACAAGTATTTTTACGGCTGCTCTAACTATCCCGATTGTAAATTCACCGTACCCATCGAGGCTCTTGAGTTCCAAAAAGAAGATTATTCCGAAGGATTTAACTGGGATCAAAACTGCCCCAAGTGTACATCACCCATGAATATTCGCTATGGAAGGTTCGGAGCCTTCCTGGGTTGTAATCAGTATCCTGACTGTAACGGGATCATCAACATCCCTAAAAAAGGAGAACCTCTGCCCGAAGACAGACCCAATTGCGTAGCTATTGGTTGCAACGGTAAGATCCAACAACGCCGCTCCCGATTCGGAAAAATCTTCTACAGTTGTTCTAACTATCCCGACTGTGATGTAATTATTAACGAACTCGAGAAACTCCCAGAGAAATATCCGAACCATCCAAAAACTGCCTATATCAAGAAAAGCAAAGGAAAACCAGCAGCCAAAAGGAAAAAAGAAACTGCAAAGAAAGGGACAAAAAAGAAATCTACCCGCCAGATGCCTTCCTATCCCCTATCACCTGAACTTGCCGAGATTGTCGAAGAGAAAGAGATGACACGTGGGAACGTAACTAAAAAGCTCTGGGAGTATATCAAAGCTAATAACTTACAGGACCCTAAAAATAAACGCCTCATCATTCCTGATGCAAAACTAGCCAAAGTCTTTGGGAACAGTGACCCTGTGGACATGATGAAACTTGCAGGTCTTCTTACCAGACACTTTATCAAAAAATGATAAGAAAGATTACCCTCTTTCACAAACCAATCATTACCCACCTTACCTACCTACTCATTACCTTCCTCCTCGTCTTTCCTAAAGGAGGCTTTAAACTCGGGGCTATCCCTTTTACATGGGGTTACCTTCTCCTTATAAGCTTTAGCGGATTTCTCGCACTAAAAACCCAATACATTCTCACAAAAGAACGTCTCATCGTCTTAATGTGTCTTCTCCCCTTCCAAATTCTTTGTATTCTCTCACTATTTATCAATGGGACACCTGCAACAGAATTGTCTTTTGCATTTTTAGTGCATATCGTTGCACTACCCTATATTTTTCTTTTATTTTTTGCTGAATCTCTTGAAAGAATTAATCAAACCTATCTATTTACACTGATTAAACGTGGTGTCTTTTTCGTTAGCATCTACGGAATTATTATTTTTTTCTATAAACTATTTATTGGTAACTCTTTCGAAATCCCACTGCTTACGAGCACCTTCAATGCTCATGTTGAAGAGATCAATAAATTTAATAACCGTGGCTCAGTATTTAAACTTACTTCAACCTATAATAATGGGAATATTTATGGGATTTGTATCCTCATGCTTCTACCTCTTTACAAAACCTTAGAACGAAGCATTCTTAAAATAAGATTAGTGCATTTATCACTTATTCTCACGTTATCGCGTACGGTTTGGATAGGATTAATTTTCGTTGAAATCTTTTACTTGATCTACGTAAAGCGAAATCGGAATGCTCTATTCAAACTAATTCTTTCTTTCATTTTATTTATCGCCACTATTTTCTTATTAATAAACGTATTTCAGTTTAATTCAAATTTCATTTGGGATACTACATTCGGAGGCAGATTCTTATTATTTCCTAACCTTTCTGAGCTAACATTTTTCCCTTCAAAACCATTTTATGCAACCGAGCAAGTCTATTTAATGATGGCAAATAGTTATGGTGTCTTCGGCCTCCTGCTTTACCTTCTCGCTATGACGATAGGGATATTTTCCTTTAAAACACATGGTCATTTATACCCCCATTCCGCTACAAACAAAGCCATTTTGCTAGGACTTGTCAGCTACCTATTTGTTTCTATTGCAGATGGAGCTATTTTCCTCATTCCCACTTTTGCTTTCTATTGGTGTTTGACTTCACTGCTACTTAGACGATCTTCTCTATAATTTGCTTAACTTTTTGAGACTCCCCTTTTTTAGAAATAATAATAGCACTTTCAGTTTCTACAATTAAAAGGTCTTCAATCCCAATCGTAGCAATCAATTTTTTCTTGCCAATAAGTAGGCAGTTTTTAGTGTCGATATGGATGACGTTACCCATCTTTGCATTTTGATTCTCATCTTTATCCAAGATGTCATAAATGCTATCCCATGAACCAATATCAGACCACGGGGTGCGAATCAAAAGGAGAGAAATCGCTTTTGATTTTTCCATAATAGCATAATCAATTGATGTACTCGGAAGCAGATGATACTCCGCCCTACACTCTTCATAACTCCCCTGAAACCAGCTCGAAATTTCTGGGGCATATTGTTTAAGTTCCTGAATAAAATGTTTCATCTGGAAAACAAACGTCCCTAAATTCCATAAATAATTCCCCTCATGTAAGAATCGCTTTGCTTTTTCTAAGTTCGGTTTTTCAATAAATTGATCGACTTCAAAAACCCTTTCTGCACCACCTCGGCTCACCCGTACATATCCATATCCCGTGTTAGGACAGGTAGGCTGTTTTCCAAACAAAACGATCTTCCCCTCCGATGCAACGGCACTTGCTAACTTAAGATTAGAAATGAGTTCCCCTTCATCATGATAATAATGATCTGATGGACAAACAAGAAATGTCTCACCTAAAGAACAATTCAAGTGTTCCAACATATGCTTTACGGCCCATGCAATCGATCCTGCAGTACTACGGTTACAGGGCTCTTGGAGAATTTGATCTTTCAATTGAGGATGAATGATCCCCACTTGTTCTCTCACAAGATCGAAATGCTCTTTACTCGTGGCTATCATCAATTCATCTAATAAATTAGCTCGTTCAAATCGTTTAAGTGTTTGCTGTAGGAATGAGCCTTGTTGATTAAAACTTAAGAATTGCTTAGGACAATTTTTTGTAGAAACTGGCCATAATCTCGTTCCATTACCACCTGCAAGAACCACGATTTTCATTTGTACCTATTTGCTCGATATTCTTCATACTTTTGAAGCACAAATTGCTTATACTCATCTTTAAATCTTCGAGTATTAAATTTTTGAGCATGCTCATGAATCAGCCTGGGCTCAAAACAATCCTGAGTTGCTTCAAATTGTTTAACTGCATTCATAATACTAGATATATTTTGTTCTTCAAAGAAAATGCCTGTTTTATTCTCCTCAACAGTTTCCAGTATGCCTCCTTTCCCAAATGCAATCACAGGCGTGCCACATGCTTGAGCTTCTACGGGGACAATCCCAAAGTCCTCATAAGCAGCAAATACAAATGCTTTAGCTCTTTGAAGATAGTCCTTAAGCTTGTCATCATTCTGATAGCCGACAAGTTCGGTATTACTTTTTGCTTTGCTTTTCACTTTGGCAAACTCAGGACCATCTCCAATCACTACCAATTTCTTGTCGGGCATCTTAGAAAATGCGTCTACAATCAGATCCAGTTTCTTATATGGGACCATCCTGGATGCTGTGACATAATAATTCTCTTTCTTCTCATATAAAGAAAAGAATTCAGTGTTGACCGGAGGATAAATAACTACACTTTTCCGCCCATAAATCTTTTCAATGCGTCTAGAAATGCATTTGGAAATCCCCACATATTCATCAACTCGATGAGATGATGAGAGATCCCACATTCTTAAATAATGTAAAAAGGTCTTGGCGCAAATTCCTTTAATTCCACGTCTTAACTTCGTTGCATCTAGATATTGATGATAGAGATCCCAAGCATAGCGCATGGGAGTAAAGCAATAACAAACGTGAAGTTGCTCAGCATGGGTCATAACCCCTTTTGCGACACAATGAGATGACGATAGTATTAAATCATACTGCCCTAAGTCAAACTGCTCAATAGCGAGCGGAAATAAAGGAAGGTATTTACGATATTGACGCTGAGAGTAGGGGAGTTTTTGGATAAAAGATGTTTTGATTTCAACATCTTCAAAATAAGTCCCTTTCAAACTTGCTTCATCTTTAATAAGGGTGAAAATCTTAGCGGAAAAAGATTCACAGATAGATTTCAGTACTTTCTCTCCCCCTCCCTGTACTATTAACCAATCATATATAAGAGCAGTCTTCATCTAACAAGAAGCCTAGTTATCACTTTCAATACCGAAATCTAATCGAATCATTTGTCCTACAAGCTCTTCTAAATGCACGTTTGCTTCCCTCTTCCTATTGTGCATCTCCTTAGCCCCCCCTCCATTTTAGATGACCATTTTAATCTCGATAGCTGTGTCTCAGGGGAATCCTTTGTCACCTTTCAAGTAACTAAATGGTTGCCTCGTCTTGGACTTTTGTCATTCAATACTATTCCATTACACGAGTCGCCGGTTATATTTTTCTCGATAATTCATCACAGTTCAAAATACATAAAGCTGAGCCATTGCTGAGAACTCCCAAATGATGCTAAGTTGGTACTTGATCAAGTCGGATTGCAAGATAATCTTTTAATCATTTCTTACACACTCAGCATGACTCAACCATTATATAAGTAACATTCTTATCCTTATTCATACCCATTATCTTTTAAAGACATCCAATGTATAACCCTTTAAATAGGAACTATTTTGATCTGTTCTCACTGTTGTTAGCAGGCCGTTTATAAATTATTCCGCATGGTAAATCATCATCAATCTGAAAAGCTTAGCACTTTTTTTAAGAAGAACAAAGAGAATCCTATATTTGATCAATTGTGATTTTCAAAAACTCTACCTCTTGTTACGCTAACCCATCAGTCCAAAACTCAAGGAGTACACATGCGCATTCTTGTTTTAGGTGGCGCAGGGTATGTTGGTTCCCAACTCGTAGAAACTTTGCTCGATATAGGCCATGTTCTCACAGTTTATGATCTATTTCTTTTTGGAGAAGATGTACTCAAGTCTCATACTAACTTGAACCAAGTTAAAGGGGATATTCGCGACTTGCATACCCTCAACAACGTTCTCTTAAAACATGATACTGTGATTCATTTAGCGTGCATTTCAAATGATCCTAGTTTTGAGCTCAATCCCATGCTTGGCAAGTCCATTAATCTCGATTCTTTTGAACCTTTAGTAAAATTGTGTAAGAATCACAACATCAAACGATTTATCTTTGCGTCTTCCTCTTCAGTTTATGGTATTAAGAATGAAAAAAATGTGACTGAGGATATGTCTCTCGATCCTCTCACTGATTATTCAAAGTTCAAGGCTGAGTGTGAAAAAATCCTCCTGAACTATCAAAGCAATGATTTTATTTGCACCGTACTGCGACCTGCTACCGTCTGTGGATATGCACCAAGACAACGGCTGGATGTGGTTGTAAATATTTTGACAAATCTTGCTTATAACACAGGAACAATCAAAATCATGGGGGGGGAACAATTACGGCCTAATATTCATATTAATGATATGGTTCGGGCATATATTCACGTTCTCAATTCACCTGCAAAACACGTGCAAGGAGAAACTTTTAATGTTGGCTATGATAATCATTCCGTATTCGATCTTGGGACTATCGTGAAAAAAGTTGTTGGAGAAAAAAAAAAGGTTATACTCGAGAAAATTCCTACGAATGATCACAGATCATATCATGTTTCTTCAGAAAAAATTGCACATATATTAGGATTTAAACCAAAACATTCGATTGAAGATGCCGTTCGTGATCTTGTCAATGCTTTCGAGAACGGGAAACTCCCCAACTCTCTCGAAGACAAGAAGTACTTTAATATTAAAACAATGAAATCTTTTAACTTGGAGTAGTATGAAAACACTGGTAACCGGAGGGGCCGGGTTTATAGGAAGTCATCTCATTGATTTACTCCTTCAACATGGTCATGAAGTGGTTGCCATCGACAACTTACATGGAGGGCGCCTTAAAAACATCGCTCATTTAACCGAGAATCAAAAGTTTACATTTCATCACTGTGATATTAGAAATTACAGCCAACTATCCCTTCACGTTGAACATATCGATTGGGTATTTCACCTAGCAGCACTTGCGGATATTATTCCTTCTATTGAAATACCTCGAGATTACTTCGAGGTCAATGTTACTGGAACATGTAATGTTCTCGAATGCGCTAGGGAACATCAGGTCAAGCGATTCATTTACGCAGCTTCATCTTCTTGCTATGGCATCCCCGATGTATACCCCACCTCAGAAACTTGCCCTACTTCACCTCAGTATCCCTATGCACTCACCAAACTCCTAGGGGAACAGCTCGTACTTCATTGGGAACAACTCTATCATTTGCCCGCGGTCTCGTTGAGACTCTTTAACGTATATGGTCCTCGTTCCAGAACATCAGGAATGTATGGCGCTGTATTTGGAGTATTTTTAACTCAGAAAATTCACAATCAGCCTTTTACAGTCGTTGGAGATGGCACACAATCTCGGGACTTTACTTATGTAACAGATATCGCTCGTGCTTTTTTAACTGCTGCTGAATCAACCGTGAGTGGAGAAATTTTTAATGTTGGTAGCGCCAATCATTACAGTATCAATACATTGGCTGAGTACTTAGGAGGCAGTGTTACATATATTCCCAAAAGGCCAGGTGAACCTTCCTGTACATTTGCAGATGTATCGAAAATTCACAAATCGTTAGGTTTCAAAACGTCCATTTCGTTTGAAATGGGCATTAAAGCATTGTTAAATCATATAGATGATTATAAAGATGCCCCTCTCTGGAATCCGGATAGCATTCAAGAGACCACTAAAACTTGGTTCCATTATTTAAGCGAGAAGGGAACGTCTTCATCATGATCCTAAAACGGTTTAAAGATTTAAGGGATCTCATTTATAATTGTTTGTATACCACTCCTAAACAACAAGTAGACTCGGCACACGCTTTACTACTTACCCATTCCATGCTACTAAATACAAAAGAAAACCAAGGCATCGTTTATAGCATTGGTAATGGGGGGAGTGCTGGTATTGTATCCCATTTTAGCATTGACTTACTTAATATATTAAAAATCCCCTCACACACTCTTTACGACTCGAGTATGATGACCTGCATAGCTAATGACTATGGTTATGAGCATGTTTTCAGTAACCCGCTAAAAACCTTAGCCAACTCTAAAGACCTATTGATCGCTATGAGCAGTTCTGGAAGCTCACCTAACATCCTCAATGCGGTAAAAGTCGCTAAAGAAAAACACATGCCTGTCATTACATTTAGTGGTTTTGAATCAAGTAATCCACTCAGACATATGGGGGAGGTTAATTATTATCTTAATCAATGTGATTATGGTCTTGTTGAAATGGGCCATTTTTTCCTCATGCATACAATCATTGACTCCTGGAAATTCCACCCCAAAGCTTCAATTAAAAAAAATGAGTTACTAGCTGTTGGCAACACAAAGCAAAATTAAACCCCTTCTAGAAGTCGTAAGACTTCTCAAAATCATCAAGGATCAAGGACAAAAAGTGGTGCATTGCCATGGTGTTTTTGATCTTCTACATCCTGGTCATATACGCCATTTTCAAAACGCAAAACGTCAAGGAGATATTCTTGTTGTTTCATTAACAGCTGACCAGTTTGTCAATAAAGGACCAGGTCGTCCAGCGTTTAATGAAAATATGCGTCAAGAAACAATTGCAGCTCTTAGTTGTGTGGACTATGTTGTCTTAAGCAATTTCCCTGATGCCACACAAATGATTCATTACTTCAAGCCAAATATCTATGCCAAAGGTATCGAATATAAAACCCCTAAAAACGACCCCACAGGAAAAATCTCTGAAGAGATAGCTTCTGTAAAAGCTCATGGAGGATCAATTTATTATACAGACGACATCGTCTATAGCTCCTCTTCCCTTATTAATCGATTTATTGACCCTATTTCTCCAGAAATGGCTAAACTTACTCAAGAAATTAATCAAGAATTTTCTACTCATCAAATCCTCGAAATGATCAATAGTTTTTCTCATTTAAAAGTCCTTGTTATTGGTGATGCGATCATAGATGAATATCAGTATGTGCAGCTACTTGGTCAATCAGGTAAAGGACAGCACCTCACAGCACGCTGTTTAAGTAATGAGAGCTTTCTTGGTGGGTCACTCATTATAGCCAATCATCTAGCTCAATTTTCAAATAAGGTTACACTACTCACTGCCGTTGGGACAGCATGCCCACAGTTAGACCTCATTCATACAACTCTTGATAAAAGTGTGAAAGCAACTTTTCTCTATCTAAACGACTCACAAACTCTGACAAAAAAACGGTATGTAATCAAAGATGGAAATACCCTATCTAAACTTTTTGAAACGTATTCTGCTCATGAGAATCTTCTCAATGAGGCCCAGTCGCAAGAAGTTATTGATTTTATTAAACATCACTCAGAAAACTATGATCTAGTTCTAGTATGTGATTTTGGTAATGGCTTTACAAATCCAAAAATTATTAATGCCCTATCAGATATTCCTAACTTCTTAGCTCTTAATACTCAGATCAACAGTGGAAATCGAGGGTTTAATGTCGTTACAAATTACAAGCGAGCCGATTTCATCTCCTTAAATGAGCCTGAATTGAGACTTGCAGCGCATGATCGTTATAGTTCACTCGAAAAAATTGCATCTGATATAATGGACCTATTATGCGCAAAGGCAATCTCCATCACAAGGGGGGTCAACGGGGTTTATTGCTTAGGAAAAAACCAAAAATCTTTCCTAATTCCAGCTTTAGTTAGTTCAAGTATTGACCGTGTAGGAGCAGGTGATAGTTACTTTTCATTAGCCTCTCTTGCGCTTGCCAAAGGCTGCTCATTAAAGATCGCTGGGTTTTTAGGATCAATCGCTTCTGCTATAGACGTACAAATCATCGGGAATAAGGAGCCTGTAAAAAAATCATCTTTCATTAAATTTTTAACAAGGTTGCTTAAGTAGTGAACAAAGTCTTGGTTATCGGAAGTAATTCCTTTTCAGGAAGTGACTTCATTGATCTCCTTCTAGAAACAGGAACTTATAAAGTTGTGGGGATTAGCCGATCTCCAGAGAAAAACCCTCTTTTCCTCCCCTATAAACGCTATGTTAAAAATTTCACTTTTCATAAAATCGATCTAAATCACGATCTAGACAAACTTGATCAAATCCTCTCTGATTTCCAACCTGAATATATCGTTAATTTTGCAGCTCAAAGTGAAGTTGGTCCTAGTTGGGAATACCCCGAGCATTGGTTCCAAACAAATGCAGTAGCTCTTACAAAACTTGCCCACAGGTTAAAAGATAAAACGTACTTAAAAAAATATGTGCACATTTCATCTCCAGAAGTCTATGGTACATGTGAAGGGACAATCACAGAAGAGGCTCTTATTAACCCCAGTACGCCATATGCTGCTTCCAAAGCCGCAGGCGATCTATCCTTATTTACTTTTCAGAAAAATTTTAATTTCCCACTCGTCATTATTCGAGCTACAAATGTTTATGGCGCCTATCAACAACTCTTTAAAATCATTCCTAGATCTATCATTAATATAAAAAATAGGCACCCAATCGAACTCCATGGTGGAGGTCAAGCTGTTAAATCATACATTCATATTCGAGATGTATCAAGAGGGGAACTTCTAGCAATGAAACATGGTAACATTGGAGAAGTTTATCATCTTTCACCAGACTCAGGGGTTAGTGTGTTCGAAGTTGTCAATACAATCAGTAATTTCTTAGGGGTTCGTATTGAAGATGTGACCATAAAGGTTCCTGAACGCTTAGGACAAGATAAAGCCTACATCATCAACTCTACAAAGGCCAGAACTACGCTTCATTGGGCCCCTCAAATTAACTTACAGCAAGGTATAAGAAACGTCATTACCTGGATCAATGAACAATTTGAGCATATCATACAACAACCTCTTCAATATATTCACAAAAAGTGATGCCGATAATGAATAAATGGAAAACCCTTTTAACTTCACCTCTCTGGATTCTTTTTTGGGGGAGGAATTACAGAAATGCATTCCGCTATTCTTTAGTATTCCTTACAAATTTATTTGCAGCCTGCCTTGAAGGTGTATCATATGCTTTTATCTTAATTGCTTTTTCAGTCATTAGTAAAAACCAAGTAATTGACTTCTCATCCTATAAATTACTATTAAAATTCCACATCAATGACTTTCTAGCCCAGCTTTCGCAAATCCAAATGTTCGCAGGATTTATCATCTTAGCTATTGGATTACAGGTTATCCGGAGTGGACTCTCTTTTTGCACATCGTATTATTCAATAATTATTTCATATAAATTACTTAAACGGGCTCAAATAAAAATATATAAACAAATATTTAGAATGACCTATTCCTTTGTAAATCGATACAAAATGGGAGATCTCGTCGAATATATCCGTACTCCTGCAAACTATTTCGGAACTCTAATGGATCATCTTAATAAATGCATTTTACACTCAATTATGGTTCTTATTTGTTTTGGCATGATGCTTTGGCTAGAGTGGCGTTTAACACTCATAACATTTTTCCTATATGGCATATTCTTCCTTTTGCAAAGAAACGTATTAAAAAAAATTTCCGTTGTATCTAAAGATCAAACAAATGAATTTGCAGAATTCAATAAACATATTGTTCAGAACATGCAATCAATCCGGACTCTACACATCTATAATCAACAAAATAATGCACTGAAGAAAATTAGAACTATTTTTCTAGCAATAGCCAAGTCTACGAAAAAAATCAATTTGTGGCATGGCTCGATTCCTGCTCTTAATGAAATCTTTGGGATTGTTCTAGTCGGTTCCGTATTAGTCTCCGGAGTTATCATTTTTCATAATGAAACCCAGTCCCCCCTTTCTATTCTGCTTACATTTCTCATTTTAGCTTACCGTATGAGTGCAAAATTTCAAGCAGTTATCGGAAATATTGCTACAATTAGTTATCACTTCGGCAGCGTGCATCGACTCAATGACATTCTAAAAACCAGCAATAAGGAATTTAGTGTTCGTTCTGGAAAACCATTAAAAGTCATTAAGAACTGTATTGAGTTTGATAATGTCACTTTCACATATTCTGAAAAAACCCCTCCTGCAGTGTCTAATGTATCCTTCAAAATTGAATGTAGCATGACTACTGCTCTGGTTGGACTCTCTGGAAGTGGAAAGTCTACGCTTCTCGATCTCTTAGTTCGATTATATGACCCTACATACGGGCAAATTCTAGTAGATGGCACAATGATAAACACCTATCACATAGAAAGTTGGCGCAATCTTTTTGGGGTTGTTTGTCAAGATATTTGTTTGCTTAATGAAACCGTCGAAGAAAATATTTTATTTGGATATCAACCGAAGAGGAAAGATGCAGTTATTAGTGCTGCAAGAATTGCAGGAGCACATGAATTTATTCAACAACTCCCAAAAGGTTACCAGACTATTATCGGAGAACGAGGTCATCGGTTATCTGGTGGGGAAAAACAACGCCTATCTTTAGCTAGAGCAATTATTCGCGATCCAAAAATTTTAATCCTAGATGAAGCAACAAGTCACTTAGATAGTCATTCCGAAGCACAGTTTCAAAACTCTCTAAAAAAATTCAGTCAGAACCGAACTATTATTGTAGTCGCCCATCGCTTATCAACAATTGTCAATGCTGACAAAATCATAGTATTAGAATGTGGGGCAATTATTGAACAAGGCAATCATCACTCTCTACTTACACTCAATCAACGTTATGCCTCTTTATGGGATAAACAAAGAAGTACAGATAAAATAAACCAAAAGTTAGCACCCTCACATTTATGAGTAACTTGTCTTCCAAGATCATTTCGATAGTCATGCTGTTAATATATGCCCCTAACTCCTTTCTATAAAATCTAATGTTGCTATCAAGGATTAAGGGAAATATTATGATCATTACAAAAGAAGAATCAATAACACGTAACGAATCCAAGATACTTGGATTCATCAAACGTATAAGCATTTACAGGCTTCCACAACTTCTCCATAGTCTATGTGTGGGATTTTAGGAGTATGGGGCTTCGAGCCCCCTTTCCTCTCAGATGGAGAGTTTAACTGCTTTGTAGACTCCCTAAGTCACCGAGGCCCCGATGGACGAGGTGTATATCAGGACCCTATTCAGCCCCTGCGCCTGGGGCATCGACGATTATCTATCTTAGACCTTACTTCAAATAGCAATCAGCCAATACCTGATGCAAACAATCGATATTGGATCACCCATAATGGAGAAGTCTATAACTTTTTAGAGCTAAGACAAGAGCTTTCCAATCTAGGTCATACTTTTTATTCTCATTCTGATACAGAAGTGATTTTAGCCAGCTATATCGAGTGGGGGGAGGAGTGCCAAAACAAGTTTAATGGGATGTGGGCATTTGCGATTTGGGATTCCAAGAAAAAAATCCTTTTCCTTTCGCGCGATCGATTTGGTGTAAAACCACTTAACTATTACTTTAATGACACGCAATTTGCTTTTGCCTCTGAAACAAAAGCCTTTTTGGCGTTGCCAAAGGTTCCCATCCAATTTGATCATCAAGTTATTTCTGATACGCTTCTAAACACATGTAGTTTAGAAAGTAGAGAGCACACATTAATCGTAGGGGTGAAAAAACTTCAAGCTGGTTGCTGTGCGATAATTAGAGATAGATCTATTACAATCAAACAATGGTGGCGAACTTGTGATCACCTCATGGAAATCCCTAAAAATTATACCTCTCAGGTTGAGTTGTTTAAGGAATTATTTATCGATGCTTGTCGTATTAGAATGCGCAGTGACACCCCTATTGGCACCGCGCTCAGCGGAGGATTAGATTCGAGTGCAGTGCTTACAACGATCTCACACATAGCCTGTGATCAATCCTTCAATCATGACCGTCTCTCCATAAATTGGAAACATGCATTCTGCGCGAGTTATCACAATACTTCCCAGGATGAAACTCAGTATGCAAAACAGGTCATCGATAACATTGGCATCCCAGGCCATTTTTTTTCCATCGATGTTCCTGAACTTATAAACAACTTCGATCAAGCTCTTTTCGACTTTGAAGACATTTTTGAATTACCTATTGGCCCTTGGCTCCTATATCGGGAATTTCGGAGAAAAAATATTATAGTCTCTATCGATGGGCATGGAGCTGATGAATTATTTGGTGGATATCACCACCATATTGAGATCGCTATGGCAGAAGCTCTTTTTCAAAAAGGAAATCTTTCGCAATTTATAGCTCTCAGAAAAATGTACAAAGACCTGTTCCCTATTGGATCCCCTGTTCCGCCTCGTAACGTCTTATTTCTTATAAAAAATGCTCTAAAACGATCTCCCCATTATCATCATATAAAGAATCTCCTTGCAAAACTATACTCGACTAGAGGAAAAAGATCTCATCTGCATTGGCTTAATTCACCACCGTCCATTCCCATACAGTCTATGCATACCCATTCAGGACTTATATCTGGAGTCAATAAATTATTGTACTCTGATTTTCACCATCAAACTCTGCCTACAATTCTACGCAATTTTGATCGATGTTCTATGTCACATGGAGTAGAAGTTCGGGCACCATTTTTAGACTATCGACTTGTATGCCTAGCATTTTCCATTACGAATACTCAAAGTAAAATAGGCCATGGATATACTAAACGAATCATTCGTGATGCAATGAAGCATCTGATACCAGAATCAATTAGATTGAGAAAAAGTAAAGTTGGATTCGCCAGTCCTCTAGTAGAATGGTTTGGCAAAGGACTGAAACCTTTTGTCTTAGACCAAGTAAACAGTCAGTCCTTTCTTACTTCACCCATATGGAAGGGAAAGGTGATTCGAAATTATGTTGAAACATGCTATAACAATAACGATTTTTACAATGCCAGAAGATGCTTTGAATTTATTCAAACTAATCTATTAATTCAATCCTTCAACAAAAAAAGAACTTCGTATCGATTATGAGAACTCATATTATCACTACTCTTTGGAGCAAGGAATGTAATGTAACACTACTTTATAAATTAGCTTCCCCAATTACAAAGCAAAGTGGGATGGGAAATATAGTGATTGTTGCCCTTTTAAAAGAGCTTGTTGAAGTCGCATCTGACAATCGGCTTATCTCTTTTCCAACAAGCACCTTCTCCATGAAAAGCATCACCCCCATTCTGAAAAATTGGCTGAAGAAGAACAAATCCAAACCAGATTCATTACCTACCCACCAGTTGATTAGCGCTGTTTTCCAGCATCTGTACTCCATCTCCAAACATTATTTTTGGCATCACGTACACACACACGATGACTCCTACTATCTTATCCAGAAATTAGGTCGTTTGCCCATGTTATTTAGAGCTCTAAAGATAAACCAAAAATTGCACCAACCAGTGTTTCAATGAATATCCTAAAAAAAATCAACCGTTTTTATACAACTCAAATAGCTCCACTCCTCTCAAAACACCTTTATTGGTATTTGATTCCATTATATCGACTATGTAGATCTCAAGACCTCTGTTTTGTAGTTAATATCTCAAGTGGAATCGGCCATACTGCAGCAGAGTTAGATTATTTTTTTCGCACAGTACAGCTAAACAAACCTCTATCTAATAAAAAATATATACTACTAAGGCCTGGTGATATTTGCTCCAAAACTTTTGTCTCCTTGTATCGCCATTACTTCTTTTTCGCTGCAAGTAGTTATATACTATATTCTTTCTTTTTACCCCTTTCTATGCGGTTTACAGATATCACCATTGATGTTGGCCTTTCTCGACTAAAATACCAACTCAAGGAGGATCTCACATACGAAAAACCTTTGCCAGGCCACTCATACTTATACCAGATTTCAAAACAAGCTAATTTATCGCAGTGGAATAACTACTACATCACTCGGGCACAAACGATGGGTTGGAACCCACTCACACAATTCAACTACCCTAAAGTTCACTCGTTAGACAGGTGGGAGCTTAAAGGGAAAAAAATCGCTCTGATTCATATCAAAGAGATCGCAATGAATGCAACCCCACTACCTACAGATCCCCAATCTTACATTAAAACTCTGGATTTCTTGCAAGACTTAGGTTATCAACCTATATTTATTGGCAGAGAAAGGTTCCCCAAGATCTTTCACAATCGCTCTATCATTAATTATGCTCAATCATCCGATGCTTCGATTATCAATGACATCCTCTTATTTCAAAAAGCCACCCTATCATTGATTGCTGGCTCAGGACTCTCCTTTTTAGCCGATAGTTATAATAAGCCCTATTTGTACATTAATTCATGGCATCTCTCCATGCCAATGTTTTCGAAAAAATGCGTAAGTATTCCAGCGTTAGTAAGTGACCGCTCAAGGCAACTATTAAATTTTGAGAAACAAGACTCTCTCTATCGGAACCGAATTGACCATGGAGAAGAGCGTTTTCCATATCAAGATTTTAACCCAGTTAATGCATCCTCAGAGGAAATTCTTAAGGGGATGCAAGAATTACTGCGACTAGAAAAAGAGTTCAAATCTATGAGCGCGCTTCAAAGACAATTTAACGCTCAAAATAAGTCTATTCCTCTGTATTATGCCCAATCCAGATGTTCGGAGCATTTTTTAAACAATCATCAACAATTATTCTGACATGAAAAAATACAGGATCGTTCGCATAGCTGCCATGCAGTATCCATCTGCTACTCAATTCTTCTATCTCAGCCATCCTGAGATGCTTGAATGGAGTTATGATGAACAACAAACAAAGCTCTTTGACTATGGCTATAACTACTCCAATAGTTTTTCTGCGGCCATGCAAAGACTGGGACATGAATCACATGAAATCCTATATGACGTAGAAATATTACAAAAAACTTGGGCAATTCAGCACAATTTCTCATTTCAAGATACAAAGTGGCAGTATTCGATTCTCTTGAAACAAATTGAAAAGCTTCGCCCAGAAATCCTCTATTTTCAAGATATTTATTCACTCCCTCTGAAGATCCGTAAAAATCTCAAATCTCAATTCCCTTTTATCAAATTGGTTGTAATTTTTCGAGGCTACCCTGGACTAACCCCAACCCTATTTAAAGAGCTAGCTACTGCCGACCTATTATTTGTAGGATCTCCAAATTTACTTCATAAGTGTAAAGCCTTTGGTCTGAACCCATTTCTAATCTATCACTATTTCGATTCAAGTATTCTAAAGAGAGTCAAACCAACAACTACCCCCCTTGATTTTTCCTTTTTAGGATCCTCTGGTTTTAATTACGGGTTAGCACATATCGAAAGATATCACGCTCTACAACAACTGATCTACTCTACACCCATTACTTTATGGATCGATGAAGGCACTGGAGTACAATCCATGAAACAAAAGCTGCGCAATATTCTGCTGCAATCAATAAGAAGGTTTAATATTCACACCTTAACGAAAATACAAAAACTTCCACTCCCGCCTACTATTCAGAGGGCTTTGCTTGAAGTCATCGAATATAAGCACAGCTTCCCAGAAAACACCTTATCAAAAATTCCAAACACTCCCCTAATCCAGCTTTTTCCTCAACGCTGTAATCCCCCCCTTTTTGGTCTAGAAATGTATCAAAAATTGGCGGCATCCAAAATTACATTTAATATTCATACATCCCCTGCTCAAGGTGCTTCAGATAATATCCGCCTTTTCCATGCAACGGGGATGGGAACTTGTCTTCTTTCCGAAAATTTTCTCAATATAAAAGATCTGTTCCAAGTGGATAGCGAGGTGGTCACCTATTCATCTACTGAAGAATGCATTGAAAAAGTTCATTATTTATTAAACAATGATCACTCCAGGAAAAACATCGCCAAACAGGGTCAAAAGAGAACTCTAAAACAACATACAGCAGATCACCGCATTCTAGAAATGGATGAAATATTTCAGAGAAATCTTCCATGAAAAAAACATTGGTTATTGGCTCTAAAAGCTTTATTGGAAAAGCCTGCTTAACACACTATCGTAAATACTTCCCATCCCTAAAACACACGCATTATCAACACTATCAAGATGCTTATCTCTGTAACTTACTTCACCCTTCTCTAGAGGCTCTTAATCTTAAAAAAGACCAATATGAATATGGATTAATTGCCGCATCTATTTCCGACATCTCCGAATGTGAAAAAAAACCAAAGGCTACCTCTCAGTGTAATGTCACAGGATCATTGGCGCTTGCACAAATACTTATCGATCTTAATATCACACCCATCCTCTTCTCTTCAGATTATGTATTCGATGGAATCAGAGGATATTATTCAGAGAATTCCATACATCATCCAGTAAATGAATATGGCCGGCAAAAATCAGAGTTGGAGCAACGACTCCCCCAAATCTGTGGAGACAATTATCTTCTACTGCGACTCAGTAAAATCTTTGGCACATTACTTGGAGACAACACCCTTCTTGATGAGATGGGATCTCAAATAACTCAAAACAAAGTCATCCAAGCCGCTCATGATCAGACCTTTTGTCCACTACATATTGATGATCTTATTCAAGGTATTATTGAGCTTCAAAATCACAACCAACGGGGTATCTTTAATATTGGAGGACCAGAAATTTGGACTCGATATCATCTAGCGCTGAATGTTGCATATACTTTTGGAGTATCAACAGGTTTAGTTCAGAAAATTTCATTGGGTGATCTCAATGAATTCTTTCAGAGACCGAGATCCACAACTTTATGCAGTGAAAAAATGTATTCTATCACTCAACTTATCCCCAAAAAAATAAAGACCTCCATAGAAATGATTAGAGATAATTATACTTAAATCAATTATAATTTAGAAAAAATAATATTGATCCTAGTAGGCATATCATGAGTCAATCCAAAACTGGAAAAGAAGTTTGGGATAGCACAACAGCACTTCTTGGCAATTACAGTTGTTCTTTCGGTAATCATTGGTCATACAATTTCAGAAATGATCCAAAAAGACTAGGATTTGTTCTCTCCAGGTATAAATTTTCTGCAAAAATGGTTGGTACAAAGGATCATCTACTCGAATTGGGGTGTAGTGATGGGATTGGGGCGACACTTCTTTCTGAACAAGTCCTGAAGTATGTTGGAGTTGATCTAGATCAATCCTCGATTGAAACCGCCAAAGCGAATCTAGAACCAAGTAAGCACACTGTCATTCACGATGATTTTATGGGAAAATCCTACGGAATATTTGATGCAGTTGTGAGCCTAGATGTGATCGAGCATATTTATCCAGAATATATAAATCAGTATTATCAAACAATTTTCAATAATTTATCATCCAATGGATTGTGTATCATCGGCACACCCAATCTTACTGCAGCCGCCCATGCTTCACAAGCAAGTCAGCTTGGTCATGTTAATCTCTATTCTCAAAATCGATTAGTAGATGAATTAAAACACTATTTTTATCAGGTGTTTCCTTTTGGCATGAATGATGAAACAATGCATACAGGATTTGCTGCCATGTCTCACTATTTACTCTGCGTAGCTTGCCATAAAAAACCTACAATTTAGAAAGGAATCCCATGCAAGAAACAAAGTCAAACTGGTCCCTCGTTACTCATGATGTGATCAAATCTCCAAAACGCATTACACTTGGTCCTTATGCATCCTATTGGTATCAAAAAACCCCTCGGCGTTTTTTGAACTCCATGGCGTACTATAAATTTGCTACAAAAATGATCGGGAAAGAAAAAAGAGTGCTTGATATTGGATGTAATGAAGGATTAGGAACTTATGTCGTTGCAAAAGAATGTGGTTTTGCAAAAGGAATCGATTTTGACAAAGCAGCAATTGCCACTGCAAAAAATAATTTTCCTGAAGATATCATCGAGTTTGATTCAAAAGACATTTTGGAGACCCCCGCAACAACCCAATGGGATGCCGTCATTAATTTCGATGTGATTGAACATATCCTACCTGAGAATACAGACCCATTTTTATATTCAATCACGTCCCACATAAAAGACGAAGGATTAGCAATTATTGGAACACCCAGCCTTATTTCTCAAACATTTGCCTCTGAAATTTCTAAGCAAGGACATATTAATATCTTTTCCCCTGAAAGGCTCGAAGAAACAATGAAAACATATTTTACACATGTCTTCATGTTTGCAGCCAATGATGAACTCATCCATACAGGATTTTTTCCACTTGCCCACTATCTCATAGCGGTAGGATGTCAAAAAAAAGGACCGCTTGATGGATCTTGAAGCCATTGCCCGCCGTTTGCGGTATCAATTAGTGATGATGTCTTACCGAGGCAAAGCGGCACATTTAGCTTCTGCTCTCTCATGCATTGATCTGATCATTGCAGCGTACTGGTCCATTCTAAAAATCGACCCTAAGAAACCCTTACATCCCCTTCGCGATCGCTTCATTTTAAGTAAAGGACATGCGATCACCGCTCTCTATGCTAGTCTTGCCGAAAAGGGTTTTTTCTCCAAAGATCTACTTCTATCTTTTAACCAAGATGGGGGTTCTTTACCAGAACATCCAACTCCCAATTGTATACCTGGAGTGGAGGTTGCTACAGGCTCTTTAGGTCACGGTTTATCACTCGGAATTGGACAAGCTCTAGCTTCAAAAATTTCCAAACAAGACTATCAAGTCGTTACCCTTTTAAGCGATGGAGAATGTAATGAAGGCTCAGTATGGGAAGCCGCTCTCTTTGCTCCAGCGCATAACATCAATAATATTACCGCAATCATCGATTATAATAAGTGGCAAGCTACAGAAAGAAGTGATGAAGTCATGCAGATCTCCCCTCTCAAGGACAAGTGGGAAGCTTTTGGTTGGCAAACACTAGAAATTGATGGAAATCATTTTGATGACATCCTCGATGCATATGGGAAAATTTCATCTACCCAACCGACTGCAATCATCGCACATACTATAAAAGGGAAAGGGATCTCCTTTATGGAAGATAATAATAACTGGCATTATCGCATTCCCAATCACGAAGAAATCTTACTTGTTAAGCAAGAATTAAGGATCAAGATAAATGAGAAATGCATTTGCTAATGAACTAGAACATCAAGCTGCTAAAAATAAAAGCATTGTGTTTCTTTCAGGCGATATAGGGAATCGACTATTTGATTCGTATAAAAAGCGCTTTCCCGACCGATTCTACAACTGTGGAATCGCTGAAGCCAATATGGCTTCAGTCGCTGCAGGACTCGCCATGAGTGGTCTTCGTCCGATTACCTATACTATCACCCCATTTAATACAACGCGCTGTTTGGAACAAATTCGGGTAGATATTTGCTACCACAATCAACCTGTGATTATTGTTGGAGTAGGTGCAGGGCTTTCCTATGCTCAACTAGGATGTACTCATCACTCATGCGAAGACATCTCATTTCTGCGCAGTATTCCAAATATGACTGTTCTTTGTCCAGCTGATGCGATTGAATTGCGAAAATTATTTAGGGCAGCTCTGCAAATTAACGGACCAGTTTATTTACGCATCGGGAAAAAGGGAGAGCCCAATATGACTCCTCTAGAGTCGAAGGTTCAAATTGGAAAAGGGCATATCATCAAGCAGGGGAAAGATCTCTGTATTCTCTCCACAGGAAATATGATTTCTACAGCCTTAACAGTCAGTGAAAAGTTCAATCAATGTCAAGTCATCAGTATGCATACAGTAAAACCCCTAGACACAGTCCTACTGAGTTCTCTATTTTCATCGTTCAAAACGATTATCAGCTTAGAAGAGCATAGTCTGATAGGAGGCCTTGGTAGCAGTATCGCAGAATGGATGGTGGATGAGAGAATTTCTCATACAGGATTTATCCGTTTTGGCACGCCAGATCTCTTCCCTCACTATCTTGGCTCTCAACAATATTTACGGAATATCTATCAATTAGATGCCGATTCTATCATAGACAAAATTCAACAACATCTTAGAACAGAAAACCCTATATGCATACTCAAGCAGCTCTCTTAGTAGAAACGAATCAACCGCTCATCATTGATTCAATTGAAATCCCCTTATTAAAACCAGGTCAGGTTCTAATTGACATCCAATATAGTGGCATCTGCCATACCCAATTACTTGAAGTTCGTGGCCATCGAGGCACAGACCGTTTCCTTCCCCATTGTCTTGGTCACGAAGGAAGCGGAATTGTTATAGATATTGCTTCTGACGTCAATAAAGTAAGAACAGATGACCACGTCATTCTTTCATGGATTAAAGGGTCAGGCGCTAATGTTCCAAGCACGACCTACCACTGGAAAGGACGCAGTGTAAATGCGGGGGGCATTACAACATTTAGTCACCATGCGATCATTAGTGAGAATCGTTTGACTGTAATCCCCAAATCATTTCCCCTCAAAGAAGCAGCGCTACTCGGTTGCGTAGTTCCTACGGGACTAGGTAGTGTTTTCAATACTGCAAAACCATCTCCAGGGCAAAGTCTAGCGGTTTTTGGGTGTGGGGGCATTGGACTCTGTGTAATCCTAGGAGCCGTAATTGCAGGATGCGGCCCTATCATTGCCATTGATATTAATCCCGATAAATTAGAACTGGCTAAAACAATGGGAGCCCACTACACCATTAATGCTACAACTAGCGACTCTATTGAAGAAATTAACGCCATCTGTGCTCTTGATTTTGCGATTGAAGCGAGTGGAAGTCCTGTTGCGATGAAACAAGCTATTCAAAGTGTGCGCCCTCAAGGAGGAACCGCTGTGATTATTGGCAATGCTCACGCAGGGGTAGAGCTTACAATCGATCCAAAAGAGTTTAATCAGGGGAAAAGTATCCTCGGAACTTGGGGTGGAGATAATAAGCCGGATCTTCACTATCCTCGTTATTGCAATCTTATTTATCACGGACTACTCAACCTCACTCCTTTGATAACAAGTCATTACAAGCTTCACGAAATCAATCAAGCCATAGATGATCTAGAACAAGGTAAAGTGATCAGACCTCTGATTAATCTAATATGCTGAAAATTGGAATAGACTTTGATAACACCATTGCTTGTTATACTGATGCATTTTACCAAGCAGCTATCGAGAAAAACCTGATTCCTAAGGGTATAGACCCGTCAAAATCAGGTGTCCGCAATTACTTACTCCTAGTCAATCAAGAGTCTGAGTGGACACAGCTGCAAGGCTATGTTTACGGCACTCGAATGGATCTTGCCAGCCCCTTCGAAGGGGTGGATTTCTTTTTTTCTCATTGTCAAAAAAGGAAAATCCTTCCCTATATTATCAGTCATAGAACAAAATACCCCTATCTGGGACCCCAATATGATTTGCATAAAGCAGCAAAAGAATGGCTAGATAAACAGTCTTTTTCACCCAAAGAATTTTTTTTTGAACTCACTCTAGAAGATAAACTACAGAGAATTGGTAGTCTTAAGTGCGATTATTTTATTGATGATCTTCCCGAACTACTCTCTGAAGACGCATTCCCAATCCATGTCCAAAAAATCCTTTTTGATCCATTAGGACACTTTTTGAATAGATCAGGAATTCAGCGAGTCACCTCCTGGTATGAAATTTGTCATCTCATCGGAGACTCTCATGAAAGATAAAATACTTAGGTTACTCGAAGAATCCGATATGCACGAGAAGCTAAGGCAAACTATTCCTCTGAAAGGAGGGGGTAATAATCGAGTCTTCCGTCTAAATTTTGATAACAGCCCTTCTCTCATCTGCAAGCACTATTTTCAACATCCTGATGACGTCAGACCCCGTCTTTTGTCAGAGTTTTCCTTTTTAACCTATGCTTGGAATCTGGGATTACGCTGTATTCCTCGTCCAATCTTATGTAATGCAGAACACAATCTGGCTCTCTATTCGTTTATCCCTGGTGCAAAAGTCACACCCCAAGATATTAATTATTCAATCATACAAGATGTGATTGATTTTTTTTTCACCCTCAATCGGAATAAAAATCAGGGGACACGACTCCCAGCAGCCTCTGAAAGTTGCCTTAGTCTCGGTGATTTTCAAGTGACCGTAGAAAGAAAAATAGCCTCCTTACTGTCTACTCCAGAGAACACTCCTCTCCAAAGAGATGTGCATCAATTTATCAAACACTCTCTCATTCCTAAATGGAAGCACATCAAATCAACCATCATCCATCATGACCTCAATAAGATCACTCCTCAGCATGATCTATGTATTACCCCCTCTGATTTTGGTTTCCATAATACACTTTTGGACCACCCCAATAAATTATATTTTCTAGATTTTGAATATGCAGGATGGGACGATCTCACAAAAACTACCTGTGATTTTTTTTGTCAACCTCAAGTGCCTATACCAAAGCATTACTACGATCAACTCAAAACCGCCTTCGTATCTCTTACATCAAACCCCGAAGCATATCTCAAACGGGTTAATGACATGATGCCCGTATGTCAAATTAAATGGTGTTGTATTATACTCAATGTTTTTCATAAGACTGGAATCGATCGACGAGTATTCTCCGATCCTCTGTACATGGATAAACAAGAACAACAATTAAACCTAGCTAAGGGGTATTTGGAAAATGTCTTATATTGATTTTTTATCTTCCATTCACAAAAAAACTAATAGAGACTATTTAGGGCGTGTAAATAAGTTCCCCAAGGCACAAGCCGCAACAATTGCCAAACGCTTTGATAAAGATTATTGGGATGGAGATCGACAAGTGGGCTATGGAGGTTTTACCTATGATGGCAGATGGAAACCTGTTGCTGAGTCATTTGCCAAACATTACCACTTAAAATCAGGTGACCACATACTCGATGTAGGGTGTGGGAAGGCTTTTTTACTCTATGAACTCACCCAAATTATTCCAGGGATCATCGTCAAAGGACTCGATATTTCTAAATATGCGATTGAACATGCCAAAGAAGAAATCAAAGATGTTTTAACACTTGGACATGCCAATCATCTTCCCTTTGAAAATAGCTCTTTTGATCTTATTATTTCCATTAACACACTCCATAACCTTCACTGCTATGATTTAGAAAAAGCATTAAAAGAACTTGAAAGAGTTGGCAAGAAAAACAAGTATATTGTTGTAGAATCTTATCGGAATGAAGAAGAAAAAGCCAATTTACTCTACTGGCAATTGACCTGCGAATCTTTTTACTCTCCTGAAGAATGGCAATGGTGGTTTAACGCTTGTAATTATCAAGGTGATCACGCCTTTATCTATTTTGAATAAACGCATAAATCTATCAGTTATTGTTCCAAATTATAACCACTCCGAGTTTCTTCCAGAATGCATTAATTCAGTACTCGATCAATCATTCCAAGATTTTGAACTGATTATTGTGGATGATTGTTCCACAGATAATAGCGTAACTATTATCAAAAAATATCAATTTCAACACTCTAAAATCAAACTCTTCGAAAATGAACACAACTTAGGAGTCGCAAAATCTGTTAACAAAGGTTTTGAGTTATCCCAGGGTAGGTTTGTGTGTTTTGTCGCTGCGGATAACTTAGTACTTCCTGAGTATTTCAAAAAATCAATCGGGTTATTAAACAAAAACCCATCTTTGGGACTTTGTGTATCGTACCTCAGTATATTCCAGAATAAAAAGCCTTATATCCATTATACTAAGATGGACAAGGTCTCTGATATACCCATGACCCTGTCCCCAGATGAGTTAATTGTAATCTTCAAAAAAAAGAATTTTCAGATTGCTGGCCATTCAACAATTTATAAAAGGGAATTATTTCAACATTATGGAATGTATGATGAATCACTCCATTGTCTCTGTGATTGGTATATTAACTTGCAAATAGCTCTAAACAATAGTATCGGATACATACCAGAATTTTTTTCATCAGCTAGGATTGGTAATGGTTCTTTTATGGTGAATTCTATGAAAAATAAGTGGATAAGAAAACAAATGTATACAAAATTGTTAGAAAAATTAAAGACAGATCACGATTTTAATAAAAAAATCAAAACTTCTAATGCCTTGATACAGCTCAAGACTCCATTTTTGAGTTTCTGTTTCTTCAGGTCTTCAACATGGTCCTATCTATTCCCTCTACTATTGAAATTACCCTTATGGATTTACAAAAAATATACCCGCGTTATAATCATCAATAAGCCTAAAGCATGAATACTACTTTTTACTCTCTCATGCCATGCCTAAATACTGAAGTTGGTCATATCTATGAGTATAATCGTTCCTTGGCCAAAGCAGTGCAACTCAACGGATGGCACCATGTAGGTATTATTCCAAAACGTTGTTCAATTTTATCTATTCCCAAACATTGGCTAAAAATTTTAACGCAAGATGAGTGGGATACCAATAAAAAATTTTTATTTCGAATAATAGCTTCACTAAAGAATATTCCTCCATTTCTTCGTCTATTCAATCGAATAAAAAAGAACAAAAAAAATAGTTCTGTCTTATTTATAGAACATGGTTTGCATCATCTTTTAGGATGTACCATAGCAATATTGATTGCTAATCCAAAGATCGAACTCTGGATTCTACATCGATACGATTACTTAGGGCAACGATCTAGAGGTAAAATTTATCATTGTATTCATAAAATACTTCAATGGAAATTAGGAAGAGACCATGTGAAATTACTTACAGATAGTGCCCTCCTTGCAAAAACACAATCCAACATGTTCAAAGCAAAGATTCATCTCGTTCCGATACCACATACCAGCCTTGCCCCAATGAAGAAAGATAATCCTGCTAAACTGCTCCTATGGTGGCCTGGAGGGTCTATTAGAGAAGATAAAGGTCTAAAATATATTCAAAAATTAGCTTACGATTTAAATCCTCAATTTCAACTCATCCTTGCTAGTAAAGCAAAACCACTGTTCAACAAGCATATCAAGCATATCAGCTTTATCGAAACAACTTTGACACGTAAAGAATATAATATATGGATGCGTCGAGTAGATTTCGTTCTTCTACCTTATCTACCAAGTGTATATCATTCCAGCACCTCTGGAATCTTTGTAGAAGCAATAGTCTCAGGAACCATCCCTCTCACGATTGCAGGGACTTGGATGGCACATGAGTTAAAAACCCATCATTTATCTGAGCTCATTTTAGACTGGAAACAATCGATTGTATCCCATTTGGAACCGATAAAAAAAAATGATGACATTCAACAAAAATTTCAGAATATGCAGCAGTGTTATCTCGCATTTCACTCACTTAAAGGGTTTGCAAAATCGATGAAACACATTATTTCATGTTAATGACTCAATTAGGTCTTTTTTCAATACCTTGAGCTTGCTTATATAAAGGATGGTATAGTTTTAGACCTATATCGGACACTTTCGCTGTTTTAGGGCCGACCTCCGTCGTCGGGTCGTTATACTATTATTTACTAAGTAGAACCTGTATCACTAGAGTCCCCCAATGACATAAGACCCTGAAATATTCATTTCTAACACGTTTTTTTTACCCTTCTCATGAGTATTCATTCCAAATTCTTTATATACGCTAAAGATTCCACCTTGGCTACGAAAACTAGAGAGGCTGCAACAAAATAAGTATCAAATCCTATTTGCACCGTTGATTAGAGTATATTAACATCTCAGATGCATTACTACGCTAACGCAACCAAAGATAAGAATTTTAAGGCCCACTTTATCGATCATCAAATTGAAAAAACATCAGCCCAACTCATTAGGGAGTCTGTCCCTGATAAACCTCTTGATTTGATCAAGTTGATCATCAATTAATATGTTCGCAGAAATTGAAACCATTATCACATACCTCTCTCCAAAACAGCAACACCTAGGCACCACATTTTTTAAGAATATCTACAGGAATTCACAATAGGTCTCATCACCTGTAGAGGATCGCCTCAAATGTTTTTGAACTGATTCATTGCAAGAATCGGGTAGGCAGTAATGATTTCCTGAATTCCTTGATCTAAACTCTTATGTGGTATCCATCCCAGAGACTCAAGCTTGGCATTGCTTACAATATAATCCCGTTGGTCCGGATCTATTCCAATAGGAGCGCTATGAATGTACAAGTCAGGGACATACGTCTTGATTTTTTCACACAGTTCCCGTTTGCTTAAATTCGCCTCAGAAAGTCCAATATTAAATACCTCTCCCTTCATCTGCTCGAAATGCTCGATCCCAAAAAGAAAAGCCCTAGCTACATCTTCTACATGAATGTAATTGCGCTTAAAATGTTCTTCAAAGAGGACGATTGAACGATCTTGACATGCCTTAAAAGTAAAATCATTAACAAGTAGATCTATGCGCATTCTCGGTGAAACGCCAAATACAGTTGCAAGTCGAAATGAAATGCCTCCTGATTTTAGAACTTGGTTTTCAATCGCCACTTTAAGTTTTCCATAAAGGGAAATGGGGTTAAGTGAGCTGCTCTCTGTACAAAATCCTCCTTTTTGACCAATTCCATAACCGCTATTAGTATTGGGGAAGAGAACTTTCTGGTGACCTCCTGTATGATTGAGAATAAACTCCACAGCATCATAATTGATATGTTGAGCTTGTAGAGGGTACTCATCGCATGCTGGCGCTCCGACAATCCCAGCCAATGGAATAATAATATCCGCTTTTTCTATAAGAGGCTTCATTACACTGGGATTACAAACATCCCCTTTAATAAAAGAAAAACAGGAATAATTAAAACAATGAAGCATGGATACTTGTTTGAATAATAGATTGTCAATAACGGTAACATAATACCCTTTATTTAAAAGAAGTAGAGATAAGACTGATCCGATATAACCAGCGCCTCCAGTAATGAAGACATGTTGCATATTAATCCTAAATAAAAAAAGGTTTTAAAAGTGTTTGGGCTATTCTGTAAGAGCTCTCTGTACCAATATCGATGAATGTTCCTGAACAAGGATATCCGAAAACTTCTTTGTTGGAGAGTTTTGGTATTAGAGCATGCTCAAATGAAAAAGAATCAGACAGATGACATTCATCAAAAAGTGAACGTTTCATCAAATAAACTCCCGCATTGATTAGGCCGGACTTAACTTCTGGGGATTTTTCCATAAAAGAGATTAGCCTTCGATTCGTTGGATCAAGGTGAAGATTTCCATATCGATTAGCCTCTTCCATCTTCACACTAGCAAGAGTCAAAGAGCCTCCTTTTTCTAGGTGATATATGTAGAAATCTTCAAGAGAAAAATCCAGAAAAGAATCCCCATTTAAAATCAAGACATCTTCCGATCGGGTTTGAGTCAGCGCTTGCTTGATCGCACCTCCAGTCCCTAGTGGAGTAGATTCTATCGAAAAATTGATAAACTTATGATGTGAATACTGATCCACAATTTGATCCGCTTTATATCCGATAGCAAGAACGACATTATCAAGGTGCATTAAGCGTTTAATAAGACAATCTAAAAATGGTAAGTTCCCAATAAGAGCTAAAGGCTTAGGCCGATCCGATATGACTTTTTGTAACCGTGTTCCAAATCCCCCAGCAAGGATAATAGCATCCATTTTTCAGTCCTTCATATAGATAATCGTACTTCCGGTATTTTCAAAGCAAAAGGCAACTTCCATAAAATCACTTAAACTTTCTCTGACTTGGACCTGCTTATCAAATGGAACGACCAGGGCTAAAAAACCCCCACTCCCTGCTCCGCATAGCTTACCCCCATAAGCACCTGCATCAAGAGCCTTCTGATATGCTGAGTGAATTATCGGATTACATACCTTGCTTGACAATCGTTTTTTAAGCTCCCAACTCTTTCCGAGAAGCTTTCCAAACTCTTTGACCATCTTTTCTTGAGGAAGGCTTGAAATCATTTCTTCTGCTTCGTAGACCATGGCATGCATCCGCTGCAAAAAAACATCATTAGATTGGTCTTTGGTTTTTCCAATCTGCTCATCCAAAATTGTACTCGCATTACGGGTGAGCCCCGTATAAAAAATCATCAAGTGCTTTTGAAGGGCGTTGAGCTTTTCTCCAGAAATAACCAAAGGCTTGACTTGAATTTGTGACTCGGAAAACTCAATCAGATTGAATCCACCAAAAGCAGCATGAAGCTGATCTTGAGACCCCACACCTTCGGCAATGAGTTGTTGTTCAATATAAATTGACTCCTCAGCAAGTTGCTGTTTGGAAATGCGCTTCCCTTGAAGAGCATACAGTGCATTTAAAAACCCTACGGTAAATGCAGAAGACGAGCCAAGTCCAGTTCTTGCTGGTAGATCAGAAAAAATATGAATATCTAAATTGCTGTCAATCCCCTGGAACTTTAAACATTCCCGAATACTAGGATGTTCGATCTCACTGACCTCTGAGACAAGCTCTGTTTTCGAGTAACCTATCCGGATCTTATGATCAAAGAACCCACTATGTGTATTCACACTTACATGAGTATATTTATCAACGGTTGTACCAAGCACTGCCCCTGGATGATGCTGATAGTAATCAGGATAATCTGTTCCTCCCCCAAAAAAACTAATTCGAACAGGTGTGCGGCAAATGATTAACATACGAATAATCTAACAAAAAAATTGTTTTTGATTAAACCCTCAACATGCAAAATGGACAGAAAAAACTTTAGGATAAGCAATGCAAATACTAGTCAGCGGTAGCAGCGGATTTTTAGGAAGATTTCTTTGTGAGACTCTTAAAGAGCAAAAACATGAAGTCACAAAACTGAACAGTCAGAATTGCGATCTTACTAAAAAGCAATCACTAAATCAATTTAATCATGTAAAATACGATCAAATCTTTCATTTAGCTGTTTGGATGCAGGCCGGCGACTTTTGCCTTAAACATCCTGGTGATTTATGGCTCATCAATCAAGAGATTAACACGAATATCCTAGCATGGTGGCAGCAGTACCAACCCCAAGCTAAAATGATTACAATGGGCACTAGCTGTGCCTACGACCCCCATTACCCATTAGAGGAACAAAACTACCTAAAGGGAACTCCTATTCCAAGTCTCTTTAGTTATGGGATGACAAAAAGAATGCTTCTAACAGGTCTCCTCTCTATGAACCACCAATATGGTCTCGACTATCTCTATATCATTCCCTCTACATTATTTGGCCCTAAGTATGATAAAAAAGGAAAACAACTTCACTTTATCTTTGACCTTATTCGAAAAATTCTAAGAGGCCTACTCTATGATGAACCTGTGATTCTCTGGGGAGATGGACATCAAAAAAGAGAACTGGTGCATATCCAAGACTTCATCAAAACCATGCTTAAACTCAATAAAACGGAAAGAAATGATCTTTTCAATATAGGGGCAGGTCAAGAATACTCAATACAAGAGTTTGCACGAACAATTTGTAACTACACGGAATTTCCTTTCTCCAAGATCCAATTTGATGAATCTAAATATGTAGGAGCTCGATCAAAACTGCTAATCAATGACAAATTACGCACTATAATGCCTGAATATAACCCTTCACCAGTTAATCTAGGCATTCATGCAACAATCGACTATTTCATGAAAAATAGAGACCTGTATTTACCCCAACCAAGCAATCTACAAACAAGTGCATCATGATGTAAGCCTTTTTCTTGTAATAACCTATTCAAGCAACGGATTTAGTTCCTTGGCAAATTGACCCTTCACTCGAATGATGCTTTTGGTACGCAGATTACAAATCAAATTCCTCATTTAGGATATAAACATCAATGGGCATCAATCAATCAGCATTCAAATTATTACTTAAAGAAAAACAGCAAAGAAATTTCCAAGGAAACATCCTTCAACTTGGAAGACAATTTGTTTTTTTTACTCACCAAGAGGCTCTAAAACTAGCTAGGCAGCATCAAGTCACATTAGAACAAGTGGATGCCATTAATCTATCTTTCGATCAAAAATTAGCTACATTAGGATTTATTGATGATATTACATTATTTAAACTTCTTGGATTTCATAAAGTTCACAGTGCCGACTACTCTGATTATGAATCATCCACCTATAAATTAGACTTTAATCAGCCTATACCAACAAGCTTACATCACCAATATGACTATATTTTCGATGGTGGAACATTAGAGCATATCTTTAACTTTTTCCAATCTCTAAAAAATATCCACCATCTGTTAAAAGCTAATGGGACCATCATCCACTCTAGCCCATCTAATAACCACGTTGATCATGGCTATTACATGTTTTCTCCATCAGTATTTTATGACTATTATGCAGTGAACAAATATCAAGTATTAACTTCAAACATCCTCGAATACTCCCCTAATTACTATCAACCTTGGAAAGTCTACCATTATAAAACTGGATGTCTCGACTCAATAAACTATGGAGGATTTGGCAAGAAAATGCTCGGAATTTGGTTTATTGCAAAAAAACACCCGGATTCAACAGATACATACACTCCACAACAAAAAGTCTTTACCAGAATGGCTGCACAAAAACCAACGCAGCTATCCCAATTTTACCGCTTTAGAGCTAAAATCCAATCCACTCCAGTTCTATCCACTTGTTACTCAATATTCAAATGGCTTAAAAACAAGTACCTTTACAAGAAATCATTAAAATCAATTAACTAAGAATTCTGCAAGAAAACCAGGTCAAAATTACGTATTAACGGCGCACGGATATATCTCGGATCAGAAAAAACAAACTCATTAATGGCCTTGCTCACACCTGATAATGATGTGTCATCGACAATGATATTCGGTATCGATGTTCGACCAGCGGCCTTCAGCCCCATAGATGTACCTTTATATTGATCAGTATCAAGCAACATTAGATCAAAACCTCTTTCATTAAAATTTTCAGGAGACAGAGTTTCAGCCACATCCCCTTTTACAAGATTAATCAAGTGATGAACTCTTTCACTCTTAATTCTACCAATAACTTTCTCGATTTGATTATCCAAAAACATCCCTTCATCATAATAAACCTGATCAACTTTATCAGCTTCTGTTGCTGGAGGGATACCACCGAACATATCGAAAGCAGTAATTGATCCGTATTTACCAAGCATTTGGAGAAACCTAGCCATAAAAATAGTCGTACCACACTGATAAGCACCCACTTCGATAATTTTACATTTATCAGGACAGTGATTAACCATTTGCGCTATAATATTCAATTTTTGAGGAGAAAGGCAACTTCTAAAATTTCTTCTTCGGATTTGGAGTAATGTTTTTTTGTAAAGTTTCGCAAACCGCTCCAAGTCAATAATAAAAGAAGACTTCTTTTTAAGTTCTTCCAATAACTTCTGATGATTGCAAAATTTCTGAGATTCAATAAATACCACATCATAATGATGCTTCACTATGTCCTCTAAGGGATTGGAAGGTCGGAGATGATCAGTCGGGTCTCCATCAAAAAAAGTATTGAATGGATCAGGCGCAACAAAATCCAAATCGTAAAGCCCTTCTTGAATTCTAGACAAGGACGCTCCTACAAATGCACATGACAACTGCTGTTTTGAAAGCATCGCTTGAACCATATGATGAAAGGCTTGAGCCATATTCAATTGAAGTTGAGACTCTGCAACCCATCTATAAGAGTTAGTAAAATACTTGAGTACACTTTCTTTAAATTGACTTAGTGTGTCATTTGTAGTCATCTATTGACCCCTTAAGAGAGCTTGCCTTGGTCTCGTTGTACTTGATGATAAAAATAAAGAGCACCGTCTTGATAAATGAATACAGGTGGCAAGTAGATCAAAGAATAACTGTACAGTTGTTTTGAAATAAATAGGAAAGAAAGAATCCTTTATAGAAAACCCTCAAATTCCTGCAATCATTAGAGAATGGGAATTCAAGAGTTTTCCCATCGGATCATGACCTACTTGGAAACTCTAATCCAGTGACCATAGAGCCATAGCGATCTCTAAAATGGAGAAAATGCTCAATACAATCCTAAAATTATGCTAGCTCTTATAACCACAGAAATGGTTACCCGGTTGTAAAAACAGGTCCTATCATTCTTGATGTAAACACTCTCGATTTTTTATTGAAGATTATTTCCGAGAAGGTCGAGGTTTTGATAGTAGCGCATTAAATCGCGAAGTCGAGAAGCTTCTTCAAAGCGGAGTTCCTGAGCAGCTCGTTTCATATCTCTTTTACATTCGGTAATTTTTTTGCAAATTTCTTGTGCATTGTAACCAGGTTTGACATCGATTTTTTTTTGCTCTTGACAGGCTAGTCCAGCGAAATCTTTAGCAAGATCTACAATCAATGCCTTTTTCACTGAATACGGCTTGATATTATGCTTTTTGTTATAGTCTTGCTGAAATTTGCGACGGAATGTTGTGATATCAATCGTTTTTTTGATCGATTTGGTTTCTGTATCGGCGTACATAATTACACGACCATCAACATTACGGGAGGCACGACCACAGGTTTGAATTAGTGCTGTACTACTGCGTAAAAAACCCTCTTTATCCGCATCAAGTATGATGACAAGGGCCACCTCTGGGATATCAAGCCCTTCACGGAGAAGGTTAATACCGACGAGAACATTAAAATTTCCTTGTCGTAGTTCGTGGATGATTTGTACACGTTCGAGTGTTTTAATATCTGAGTGGAGGTATTTTGCTCTGATACCAATCTCGGTTAGATATTTAGTAAGATCTTCAGCCAGTTTTTTTGTCAGTGTAGTGACAAGAACGCGATTCCCTTTTTCTGTTTCTATCTGGATTTCTTCGAGAGCACCATCCACCTGATTTTTAGCAGAGCGGATTTCAATAATAGGATCAAGAAGTCCAGTAGGTCTAATGATTTGCTCAACCACATCGCCACCTGATTCATTGATTTCCCATTCATTAGGGGTTGCTGATACATAAATCATCTGCGGCGTACGCTTGTAAAATTCTTCGAATTTAAGGGGTCGATTGTCATAAGCAGAAGGCAGGCGAAAACCAAAGTCGATGAGGTTTTTTTTGCGTGCGCGATCTCCATTATACATAGCGTGAATTTGGGGAAGCGATTGGTGTGATTCATCGATGAAGTACAAAGCATCATCTGGGAAGTAATCAAGGAGACAAGAAGGGGGCTCGCCAACACGCCTCTTACTAAAGTGGCGCGAGTAATTCTCAACTCCTTTGCAATAACCAATCTCTTTAATCATTTCGAGATCGTAACGGGTACGCTGATTGATTCGCTGACCTTCGAGAAGAAGGTTTTCTTTTTTAAAATAAGCTGTACGCTCTTTAAGCTCATCGCGAATTGTTTCAATTGCATCGTATCTGACATCTTCAGGTGTAACATGATGCGATCCTGGGAAAATAGTCACTTGATTAACGCGCTCGATCACTCTTCCTGTAAGAGGATCTATTATACTAAGGCGTTCTATTTCATCTCCAAAGAATTCAATGCGGAACGCGATCTCTTCTTCGTAGGAAGGTACAACTTCCAGGATATCTCCCCTCACACGAAACTTCGTACGAGCGAGTTCATAGTCATTGCGTTCATACTGCAACTCGACGAGATGGAGGAGTACATCATCGCGGCAATGGTTTGCCCCTTTAATGATTACAAGTTTCATTTGATCGAAAAACTCAGGACTACCAAGACCATAGATACAGGAGACAGAGGCGACAATAATCACATCATCTCGCTCAAGAAGAGAGCAGGTTGCGCGCAAGCGCATTTTATCGATATGATCATTGATCGCAAGATCTTTTTCGATATAAGTGTCAGTTCGTGCGATGTACGCTTCGGGTTGATAGTAATCATAATAGGATACAAAATACTCAACCGCATTCTGTGGAAATAACCCTTTGAATTCTTGGTACAGCTGCGCGGCAAGTGTTTTATTATGGGCGAGAATCAGGGTTGGTTTTTGTATATTTTGGATCACATTTGCCATCGTAAAGGTTTTCCCAGAACCTGTTACTCCCAGTAAAACCTGAGATTTTTTCCCAAGGAGAACCCCCTTAGTAAGTTTTTTGATAGCCTCGGGTTGATCACCACTTGGAATAAAATCTGTTTTAAGCTTGAACATAGCGATTAATGATAAATTGGAGAAATCCCCATTGCTGTAAAAGTACAAGTATCACCACACAGATCGCAAATAGCATGACACACACCATCAATAGCTTAGCTCTCATTGTTTGATAAAATTTTGGAATCTTCAACTTCCAAGCCATAAGCGCAGGCAAAAATATAAGTAGCACGGCGACAAAGGCTCCGGCGTATTGTAACGCGATGATAAACCCGCGTGGGTAGGTAAATACAAAAATAAGAGGTGGTACAAAGGCCAAGAAGCAAGAACAAAGTCTCCCTTCCCAATTTTTTTTAATATTTAATCCATCAACAAAAAAATCAGAAAGGCTAATCGAAATTCCTAAAAATGAAGTGACGATAGCAAAGAACATAAAGAACTGCGCACCAACGCTAATCCACTTTTGCTGAATGATCATGCTAAGGGGTTCTGTAGATGAGGTACCAAGGATCCATGCGTTGACCAGGCTTCCTTTTCCTTCCAATGGTACAACTCCTATAATAAGAACTTGCCAAATGATATAGATAATAAGAGGTAATAAGCTCCCAATAAGTAGTGTTAAGCGCAAATGCTGTTTATCGTAATTCAGATAAGTCGTAAGTGTTGGAATGATGATATGATAGCCAAAGGAGGTTATTACAACAGGAATTGCAATCATAGAAGAAGCCCAGTCGACATGGGCGAAGTTGTCTGAATTGATATGCGATGGTATACATACGACCAGAAGTAAAAAAGAGACGACCAGTCCAAACATTAAAATACGGTTAATCAGATCTACCCCAAAGGTTCCTATATAGACAAATCCTCCAAAGATAACCGGCAATGCAAAGGGTCCCAGCCAAGATGGCATCGTCCAACCAGTCAGGTCTATAATTGCTTCTATGAATACCGGTGAGCTCCTCGCTATGTATGCTGCAAGAAGCGAGTAGAGGAGCAGAGCGTAGAAAACCCAAGCAATAACCCCACCCCAAAATCCGAGCATTTTGCGCGTCATTGAGATTAAGTTTGACTCTTCCTTTACTGCAAAGTTCACATCGAGAAAAAAGTAGGCGGTTGCAAGCATCACAAGCCAACAGACAATAAAAATAAGAATGGAAGGAACAAAGCCAACAAAGGAGGTGAGTACTGGAAGCGCTAACATACCAGCTCCGATGGTCGTTCCCGAAACGAGCAAAATCCCCCCAATGTAATGATTAAATTTAGTCATAGGAGCTCCTTTAAGGACACGGAAAAAGGCTAAAGCCAAACATTGTCGTTAGCTGGTAAAAAAAGATGAAAGAGGCAAAAGATAATATGAGTAACAAGACTGGTTTTCCACCTACTACAAGATGAGATTTGTCCATTTTCCTGCGATACAGCCCTTTCCACATCATAAGCACCGGCATAATTCCGAAGAGAACAACAGCACAGCCTCCCCCTGCAAAGCTAAGTGCTTGAAAAAAGAGTTGCGGATAGAGAGTAGAAAATACAAAAGGGGGGAAAAGCGCTATAACGCATACTCCTACACCCTTCAGATGTTTGCTTTTAAATTTAAACCCATCACGCAAGAAATGCACCATACTAAGTGTTTGCGCAAGAAACGATGTAAGAATAGCAAAAAAAGCCAGTGCCTGAGCGAAAGAACCAACGTAGCTTGAACCTAGAAAGTTATACAATGCTTGGGAAGCATCGGTATCATTTAAGTAGCTTGCCATAATTCCTAGCGATCCACCCATGGGTAAAACTCCAAGTGTAATCACTTCCCAAATCATATAGATTCCAAGTGTAAAAAGGGACCCTATAATAATAGCTTGTCGTACACGCTTGATATCGCCCTTCATATAGTCAGTTAGAGAGGGAATTACATTGTGAAATCCAAACGAAACGATCAGTACAGGCAAGGCTAGTACGGAGTACTTTGGACTAGTGTATTCAAGTAACTTTGGTTGGATGTGCTGCATGCAGAGGCCCACAAGAGAGATGAATGCGATAATTTGTCCCACCATTAACCAGCGATTCATGAGATCAACCGACCGCGTTCCCCAATACACAATCCATCCAAATAGAATGACAAAAAAGAGAGTTCCCGCCCAATCTGGTATACTCAAAGAAAGTACCCGAAGTGAAAACGCTGCAGTATGCTTCCCAATTGCTGACATGTACGCGACAAGCAGGGAATACAACAGGAATAGATAGAGAAACCAACAGATCGTTTTTCCAACCGGCCCAAGTGTATGCTTTACCATGGAAATTAGATTAACAGGACCATCAAACCAACTATTAACTTCAATAAGTAATAGCGCGGTCGTAGTCATAAAAAGCCAGGCTATGAGAAACATTCCAAAGGATGGCATGAATCCAGAAATACCCGTTAGAATCGGAAGAGCAAACATCCCCGCTCCAATGCAGCTTCCCATGATGAGAATGACTCCACCTATGACACTTCCAGGTTTTACCATGCTCTCGCTTTCATTATTTCAGCTTTTCGCTCTTCTTGTCCCAGCCTCCCAAGCACATATCCATCGTAGTCGAGATATTTAAAGAAGCATTCAAACTCAGGAAAAACTTGGATTACTTGCCTAGCCATTTCCTGAGCAATGTAACGATAAGTCGGATGCCCAGCTGATGCTGATCGCAGCTCGCAAAGCCATTGCAGAGCTCTTAGATTAATATGAAAATACCAATGCATGTTGTATGCCATGGGAACGATATATTGAGCTTCTTCAGGAAGCTCAGCTGCAATCGTATCATAAACGGATTTTGAACGATCAAGCACATTTCTATACTCTCCTTCCATGTCAGTATCGAGAATTTCTTGAGGAATATAGTAATCAAAGTCACAAGAAAGAATTTGCCGCTCTTGCGTTAACATACGATGTCTCTGTAAATCGCGATATACGCCAAAATCAGCAAGGATTTCAAACGTAAACTCTGCATTTTCAACTCCCCTTGGGGATTTATGACGTCTATTTTCTCGAGACGCTGCCCCTACTGAAAGTATGCGTTCAAGTTCTTCTTTCGGCAGTCTTTGGCAATAATCCTGGAGCTCCTGAAGACCACATTTAGACCCCTCAAAGAGAAGTGCAGCAGCCACCTTCACTGGACTGTCAGAATGAAAGCTCACTAGCTTGACTCCCTTGTGTTTCGTGGAAGGAATATTGGAAGTGTGTTGCTTATGAAGTCCTTTGATCGATTGAGCGACCTTGTCTCGAAACTCAGTAAATGTCTTCTGATATTGATGGGATGATTCTGCACGGCGAATGAATGAAGGAATGATTTTAGCAAGCTCGGTATAGCTGTGCTTGCCAATTTCCTGCATTTCGCCTAAATTATCACTATTAAGTTTTTGAATGAGAGTTTCAAAGAACCGTCCATTGCCATATACACCCATATTCGTAAGTGTACTAGCAGGTAACAGCCCGCGCAAGCAATCGAGTGCTTTAGAACGAAGAGCTGCAGAATAGGCATACTTAGATGTTTCAGGATCTTTAGGAAATCCTGTTTTAATTAATTTAGTCAGTTGTGGAATAAGCTTCCCATAGGTTTCAAAAAGTTCATTGCACATATTGAGATACATATCGCGAAAGGCCGATGTCATCAAGACCGGTTCTTTATAAAAGAGGTATTCTCCATTCACCTTTTGATCAAAGTGAATATAGCGGGTCGATTTTTCAAGAGGCGATCCTCCAATGCGACAATCCTCAATCACTTTTGCTCCAATCATGGAGATATTTTCAATTGCAAGATGCGCACCACCGAGCTCACCAATAGAATCATCCCCATATCCATCGAGAATCCTATCGTAAAAATTCTGAGCCTTTTTGATCGCAATGCATTGCTCGTCAGAACTCTCGGTGATTAAAATATCCTGCATGGATCCCTCAATAATAGTATCAAATACCGTTTCCTCATTGAGGATAAATTCTTTGAGAAGAAGAGCCCTCAGCCCAAGACTCGATCGAGAATACTTAGAAAATAAGGCGCCTTTGATCACTTCCGGAAGGTTCCGAAGGGCAAAAACACTGTTTGTGGTATTTGTCACATAACGTTCAATGATTTTGATATGCTTGTCACTAAGCCCCTCATAATTCTGTAGCATTGAGATCCCCATATTAACATCAGAATTTAAGTTTACCTATTTAGACCTTTTTTGATAACCTAAACATATGTTTAAACGCCCCCGGCGCAATAGGATGTATTCTGCTATTCGCAACCTCGTCCAAGAAAATCACATCCGCCCATCCAACTTTGTAGCTCCCCTCTTTCTCCTCCCTGGAGACAAGCATCAAATCGCTATTCCCGAAATGCCTGGAATCCACCGTCGTTCGCTCGACCTGCTTTTAAAAGAGGCGGAAGAGCTTCATAAACAAGGGGTGCAAGCGATCTCCCTATTTCCGATCATCGATCCCAAACTCAAAGATGAACATGGCCACGAGTCATTCAACGACGAGGGCCTCATTCCAACGGCCATTGCAAAAATTAAAAACGAACTTCCCTCTCTCTGCGTGCTCACCGATGTTGCTCTCGACCCCTACACTTCCCACGGCCATGACGGAATCATCAATATAAAACGAGAAATTGACAATGACGCAACGCTTGAAGTGCTTATCAAACAAGCCCTCTCTCAAGCCCGTGCAGGAACTGATTTTATCGCGCCGAGCGATATGATGGACGGCAGAGTAAAAATGATTCGTCAAGCCCTGGATGCCGAGGGCTTCAACCATGTAGGCATTCTCTCTTACGCCGCCAAATATGCCTCAACATTTTACGCCCCATTTCGCAGAGCTATTCAAGTTGAGCTTGCGTTTGGCGATAAAAACACTTACCAACTCAATCCAGCCAATTCAAGAGAAGCTATTCTCGAAGCAATGATTGACGAAGAAGAAGGCGCCGATATGTTAATGGTCAAGCCAGCTCTTCCCTATCTCGATATTATTTCCAAACTCCGAGAAAACACAAACCTGCCCATTGCCGCTTACCAGGTCAGTGGGGAATATGCAATGGTAATGGCAGCTCATGAAAAGGGCTATCTCGATGCACACAAAGTATTTTATGAATCAATTCTTAGCATCAAACGCGCAGGCGCTGATTTTATCTATACCTATGCAATAAAACACATCTTAGAAATGATCAAATGACACAGTCAAAAATAGGAATAGGTATCCTGATCTGCACAGGTATGGGCCCTTTCCTTAGCAAAAGAACATGAACGCATAGAAAGAAAACTTAAGAACCTTCCTGTAGTCCTCTTAAGATATACGAGACTTCCGAAGAATCAGCTTGCAGCAAAGCTGCTTGAAGAAGTTAAGCCAACCCCCAGATCTTGTATGCGATCCTCTCCTATCCCGCAGAAGAGGATCTTCTTTTCAAGCTAAATACATATAACTCACGTAACTCATTCTACTAACATTAGTAACACACGCCTATTTTGCTCTCTTATTAACCTCCGCCCCACCCCTTTTTTTTCCCCTTGGTCAAAAGACAACTCCCTGTTATAGGTCAAATTTAGGAGTAATCTTTCAAATACACTTAACACAGAAGAAGAGGTCATACATGATAGAGCTCGGAAAAGAAGTCTCGATTGAATACACAGTATTCTTAGAAGATAAAACTCAAGTAGATTCAAATATTGGTAAAGAACCTCTTACATTTAGATACGGTGGAAAACAAATTCTTCCAGCTCTTGAAGAAGCTCTTACCGGTTTAAATATCGGCGACACAAAACAAATTAAGCTCTTTCCTGATAATGCCTATGGAACAATCAACCCAGAAGCGATCAAAGAGGTTGATGCTGAGCTGATTCCAAAGGATTTTCGCTACGCAGGCGCTATGCTCGTTCTCCCCAATGATGATGAAGGAGACATTTTAATCCAGGTAAAACAAGCCGGAAGAGATAAAGTCATTCTCGACTTCAATCACCCGCTTGCAGGAAAAACCCTCACTTTTAATGTAAAAGTGCTCAGAGTAGACTAAACTCTCTCCCAGTGGACCGTGCTATAAAGACTTACTCCAGTGGCAGCACGTGCGCCCACGTCGCGCAGCCAAGAGGACATCGCGTAACCAATCATTGCCCGGCTGCTCTTTTTAAGGAAAATATCCAAAGGCATTTGAAATGCAATCCCTTTATCATGATATTTTTGTCGATTTACAAAGTCATTCGCATTAGTAAGTGTATACCAAAGAGAAAACAGCATCCCACTCGGATAATACCGAGTCAGCTCAAACTTGGCTCCTTTATCGCGCGCTAAAAACTTTCCAATACTTACTTTAATATCCATCTGTAATGGTTTGCAATCGTAGTGAAGATCAAGGAAATATTGATATCCCACAAAAGGCACATACTCAGAAACAAACCCATGGAGCTTGCGAATTTTATACTGGAACCCCAGTCCCGAATAATTTCGTTTGAACACGGTAGCACACTCTAAACCGATAGCCCAGTTATTGCAAACTGGGGCAAGGAGAACCTCTGTCGCTACTCCAGCATACGCCGGTTCAAAATATCCAGTTGCGAGACGGAAAAACCATCCTTTACCTAGGTCAAAGCCTTTTTGCAAAAAGGCTTGTTCCAATGCAAGTGTATTTGATTGATAATACCTCACCGAGTCTGATCTTACATTAAGAGTTTGTGATGGATTGATCTTATCCGTATCACCCACACCAGAAAAACTCGACTTGATAGCATAACTCCCTAAAACTTTATAATAGATTTGATCAAAGAGATACCCCTCCGGTCCACCAACGAGTTCCATACTATATTTAAACTTGCCCCCTGCGCTTCCAAAAAAAGTCAAAAACCTGGGGAAAAAAGTAAAGACCCACGCACTTTTTTTGCATTGGTAAAGAAGAGAGCTATCATATTTCCCAGGGTGTGCTGAGACTGTTGTCACTGGGGATGTTATAGCTAGCTCGTACTCCCCAATAGAGTTATTTCGAAATCGGTGCAGCTGCTTGGTATTAAACTGGTACTCTTGAATGGGCACTCCATCTGCTTCGATTACAACAGTAATGTTTTCAATATTTGAAGGAGCTACTGTGGATAGAATGCAGGAAATTCTCTCGCGTACTTCCTCTTCCGTGCGATACATCGTATTAATCACTTTAATCCAGAGGTTTTCTGCTCCATCGTCTCCATAAGTTAGATAAACCTGAGAGAGTATAAATCCTTGTTCGTTAAATATGTAGGCAAGTTCTTGCGCAAGCTCCTTCTCTGTACGCAAATGACCCAAGGCTTGTAGATCAACTGGTGCTCGATAAATCTGTGGATTGTCAATTTTCGGGAAAAATCCTTTGGTCTCACCAAAGTTGTAATTAAAAACGATCGAACCTCCAATGTGATTCCCCCGCACAGAAGCTACTTGAAGCTGCAGCATTTCTACAAACTGCGCAGACAACCCCACATTAATCCGACTGCGTATCGATCGTCCTTCGGGATGTTCATGAGACCGACCCTTATAATCAAAAGCATCATACTCTGCCACAAACGTCAGACCATCAATAAGCCAAACCCCCATCTTTCTCCATGGCGTCCACCCCATTCCTCCAAAAAACCCTTTCATCCGACCCTTTCCCCAACCAAGTGTTATTTCCAAATTCTGTCTTAACCACTCTTTCGTTGCTATTAAGTAAAATGAAGAAAATCTACGGCTTCCATGAAAATCTTCATACCCAACAGCGACACTCGGTAAATATTGATACATTTGACTTTGTGTATAGAGCGCAAGTTTAAAGTTAGCTCCCCGATCGTAGAAATCACCAAAGCCACTATCCCCCAATATAGAATCTTTTATGCCCCGATAGACCCGGTAATTACCTGAAAATTCTAAAATATCTAACAGCTGGAAATTAAGATTATAATAACTATAAGGAGGAACAGATGCCCCTCCAATAGCAGACATCCCCGCTTTTTGCATCCGCGCAGAGGGTGTCATAAAATAACCGCCAAGAAGCACATTATTGTAGATGAACGGAAGCTGACTATTGATTTCTTCATCAACTTCCGCCACCGTAGCAAGATCTTCAAAAAGAGAACTCAGGCGATCTTCAGCTTGAAGTGTCAAAGACAAGCTCAACAAGCAAAGAATGAGATATTTCAAATCTCGTACTGACTCTGATAGGTATCAAGCCCCCTCTTTACGATTCCCACAACAGCAATTCCCTCAAACCCTGTCTGTATAGATTTTTCCAAGTTTTCAATACAAACCTCTTTAATAATTAGACCTTCCACTAAACTAGGCAGTAGCATCACTTTATCCTGTTGGTTTGTATCCAAGAGATTATCCTTAGCCCTTGAAGAAATATAAGCCAAAACCAAAAAAAACTCCACAACCTGTTCCAAGGCTGAAAATACAACGTCACATTCACGTTCAGACTTATCCTTAACAAGAACCTGACCAAGGGAACCTACTCCCCCTCCCTTTTTAAAAGAGGTTTCCCTGTTTTTTTCAGACAGAATATTAATCAAGAGCTTTACTTTTTAGGGGGAAGCACTACCTTAAAGCTTTATCAGATTTCCAATGCGAGGAACCGTGTAATCCTTTTTTCGATCTTAATGTACATGCACCGAATATTAGTGCCAATTAATGTTTTAATCAAGAAATCACCGACTCAAATTGCGATTAATCCTCATAAATACTATACTATTGATCCGGGTTGTTAGCGTTTTTAAATATGGAAGAGGAGTTAATGAATTATTTAAATCAATTTCAACAGCACATCTCTAATCAAGACTATCCTGCATTTCTCAATTTGTGGGAAGAATACTGCATGGGTGATGAGATTGATGGAGAAGAGTTAAAACAAATACTCTCCAGTATTAAAAACACACCCCTAGCACATCCTTTTGGACGCCATGTTGAAAGTGCGTTTGTCCTCTGGGAAACCATCAAAAATTCTCCAACAGCTGATGACGTCTTTGGTTTAATCTACGATTTAGAAACAATAAACACCCCCGAGCTAGCAGACCGAGCAATTACATATCTTTCAGAAAAATATGGAGAAGGCCCTCATTTCCAAGACAAGTTACGTCTTGTCGGACTCCGCGAAAAAACGTTCTTCCAAGGATCTATCAATCATTTTAAACTCCTCAATCATATAGAAAAAAATAACTTTGTATTCCATCTAGGTGGATGGGGTATCGGTGAAATCATGGATGTCTCTCCTCTACGCGAGCAACTCAGTATTGAATTTGACTACGTTCCCGGACGAAAAGACATGTCCTTCAAAAATGCATTCTCTAATCTGATTCCTATTCCCAAGGATCACTTTCTCGCTCTTCGTTTTGGAGATCCCGATGCTCTTGAAATAAAAGCTAAGAAGAAACCCATTGAAATCATTCACCTGCTTCTCAAAGATCTAGGCCCAAAAACCGCTTGTGAAATCAAATCAGAGCTCTGTGAACTCGTAATCCCTGAAAAGAATTGGGCGAAGTGGTGGCAAACCACGCGGAGTCAAATTAAAAAAGACACTCTAATTGATAGTCCATCTTCTCTAAAACAGCCCTTTAAACTGCGCCGATCAGAACTGACCCATGAAGAACGCCTGCAAACACTCTTCGAGAAAAAACCTACAGCAAATACCCTTATACATATGGTGTATTCTTTCCTTAGGGACTTTCCATCAACCCTCAAGAACCCTGAATTTAAGCAATTTCTTCAACACAAACTCACCGATGCTCTCTCCTTTGAGGAAATTTCAGATGCACAAGAGTTACAAATTCACTTTTTTCTACAAGATCTCAATCCTAAAGAAGGCTCTACAACCGTCCAAGAACTGATCAAACGCTTTACAAACTTAGAAGATATCATTCAAAGCATGGAAATTATCTCCTTCAAAAAACGTACACTCATAGGTATGCGTAAACTTCGTCCTGACTGGCAAGAAAAATTCTTAAATCTTTTTCTCTATATTGATCAAAATACCATTCGAGAATATCTCTTAACAGAACTGCTTGCAGAAAAAAAAGAACCTGAGGTAATCAAGAAGCTTGAAGAACTCCTAGCCCATCCAGGGAAGTTTCCCACAGTACTCCTATGGTACTTTAAAAATATAATGCGTCATGCCGGCCTTCCTCTTTCCGATCAAAATGGAAAGAACCGCTTCTTTGAAGCCTTTCTAATTTTACTCAATCATCTTGAAGGGATCACCGGACATCGGGATCTTATCAAAAAAATGCATCATATTCTCGAAAATAACCGCTATTCCATCGTCAGAAAAATCATACAGAACGCCAGTATCACAACCGTCCAGGAATTTCTACTTCTCTCAACAAAATGTCACAGCCTTACCGATCACAATATCAAAATTCTCCACTCACTTGCACAAGTAGTACACCCATCCCTTGGAACCATATCAAAAAAATATAACAAACAAGCGCAAGAAGAAGTAGATATAACCATTTGGACCACACAAGACAGTTATAACCAAATGAAAGAGAGAATCCACCACATCGGAACAGTAGAAACGGTAGACAATGCCAAAGAGATTGAAATCGCAAGATCTCATGGAGACCTACGGGAAAATTCAGAATTTAAATTTGCTCTTGAGCGCCGCGATCGCCTCCAAAATGAACTCCAACTTCTTTCTGACCAATTCAATCAAGCACGCATCCTCATTAAGGAGGACATCGTTACAGAAGAGGTCTCAGTTGGAGTCATCGTTGACTTCAAAGATGAAGAAAATCTCACAACCTCTTATACTATTTTAGGCCCTTGGGATGCAGAACCAGAAAAGCTCATCCTCTCCTTCCAATCCCAACTTGCTCAAACCATGATTGGGAAAAAAGTAGGAGACAAAATAGACATCCATGGTAAGGAGCATACGATCGCTACAATCAGGAATTACTTTTCATAAAATCAGTTGCATTTGATCGCATGCATCAGTTAATTTAAACCTTTTTTAGAATACAGAGGACCTATGGAACTTGTTATCGCAAGCAAAAACTTGCATAAAATTCGCGAATTTCGTGCTATTTTAAAATCCTTCCTCAACTACGACATACTCTCTCTCCATGATTTCCCTGACTACACACCCCCAGAGGAAACAGGAGACACTTTTGAAAAAATAGCTTCTAATAAAGCAATTCATGCAGCTGAAGAGCTCGATAGATGGGTACTTGGAGATGATTCAGGCCTTGTCATACCCTCTCTGGATAATAAGCCAGGCATTTTTAGCGCAAGATTTGCAGGACACAAAGCGACGGATAAAGACAACCGTAATAAACTACTTGAAGAGCTAGCCAAAATGACCAAACATGATCGTGTAGGCTATTACGAATGCGTTCTCTGCCTTGCATCCAAAGCAGGGCTTAAAAAATGTGTGACTGGACTCTGTGAAGGATCTATCATCGAAGCTGAAAAAGGACGCTACGGCTTTGGTTACGATTCTCTTTTCATCAAATACGATTATAACAAAACATTTGCCGAGCTTGATGAAAAAACTAAAAATCGCATCTCTCATCGTCGAAAAGCCATCGATAAAATCCTACCTTTACTTGAAACTATCGCAGTACATTAACTTCTCATGCGTTACATCATAGACGGGTACAACCTCATCTTTCAAATTTGCACCAAGGTGGATCCCCTTCAGAAAACTCGTGAATCGATTATCGTTATGTTTCAAACCATCGTCCAATCACTTAATCTCAATACAACCATCATTTTCGATAGCCATAAAGAGCACTCAGAGCATTTTTCCTCAAAAAAACATTTCACCAATCTAGAAATCATATTCCCTCCTGAAGGACAATCTGCCGATGATTACATCATCGAAATCCTAGAGTTCAGTCTCAATACCAAAATCGAAACCCTCGTAACCTCCGATCAGCCCCTTGCTCTTAAAGCAAGAAGCCTCGGTGCAAAAACGCAATCCATTGACAAATTCCTCGCCTATCTCACATGTAAACTTAATAAGAATATTGAGGAAAAGCCCCAGATCAAAGAAACAGATACAAACATCTCCCGTCTTCGTAAAATCTTCGAACAACGCCTTCGTGATCATCAAGATATCAATGGAAAAGCACCTTCATCCGATTTTTAATCAGTGGAAGCATCATCCTGTCATATTTAAGGCTCTTCTCAATCACATCTGCAAACAATCGTACGGCCTAGTAATCATCCTATTAGTCAGACCAAAAATAATGCATAGGAACATCTTTTTACAACTTAGAAACCCTCCGCTACAAAGGAGGCCCTAAATGTAGAAAGCACCCACATGAATTTTCATAAAAGTCAGAATCTCATCACAAGGAAAGATATTCACTGTGCACTTGCAAGTTACCACCAAGTAACCCAATACATGGGTATCTGTATAGAACTCATTACATGATAGATACGCATCAGTCCTAACTTCTCAAACAGCACCATTACTGATTCCTTTACAGATATATTTCTGAGCAAGAAAAATGCAGCGATTCCCTTAAAAGACTTCTTTGAAATGAGGCTTATTGATACCCAGTATAGGGTTAACTGGCACAACTTTTTTCTCATAAAACACATCCGATGGTTGAAGTTAATGTAGCATCAAACTACATTGACTCTTGATGTCTAAAGAAAGTTTGAAAACCTTTTCTGGATGTTGAATTTCCATGTAGAGTGCTTTCTAGCTAACTCATGAGAGATTAGATTCATCTGATAAATGGAAGCTTTAACATTTCAGTAAAAGTTTGGACTTCTTTTAGGCCTTTTTGTAAATCGAATAATGCGGATAATTTATGAGAAAAATACTCACTATAATGGCTCTTTTACTGTTCACGGTAGTAATCGTTTCAGCATGTAACAGTAATTCAAAAAAAAAATCTCAATATCAAACTGTAAACATTAATATACAAAGCGAACCTCAATCCCTTGACCCCCGTAAAGCACTCAACTTAGCAGACATGAATGTCATGCGCATGTTCATGGAAGGTCTCACTCGCGCAGATCAATCAGGAATCCATCAATTAGCTCTTGCTGAAAAAGTCATCATTTCAGAGGATTTAAAAACATATACATTCATACTTAAAGATGCAAAGTGGTCCAACGGCGATTCAATAACCTCTGATGACTTCGCCTACGCCTGGAAACAGTCCCTCTCTCTTGCATTCCCCTCACCAAATGCAGCACAGCTCTACCCCATCACAAATGCTCAGTTAATTAAAGAAGGCAAACTGCCTATCAGTCTCCTTGGAGTAGAGACTCCTAACAATAAAACACTCGTCGTGGAGCTCAACTACCCCACCCCCTACTTCTTAGAACTTACATCGCAACCAATCTTCTTCGCAGTGAATGCAAAAGTCGCCGAGCTTAATCCACGCTGGGCAGAAAGTGCGGAAACATATGTAGGGAATGGTCCATTTCAACTACAAGAGTGGCAGCATCACAATCAGATTATTGCAGCAAAGAATCAACTCTATTGGGATGCAAAAACAGTTCATCTAAAGAGTGTTAAAATGACCATGGCAACAGAAGAAACAGCTCTCAAGATGTTTGAACAAGAAGAGCTCCACTGGGCAGGGGCCCCTTACTCCGGAATATCCCCTAATGCAATCGAGACTTTAAAAAAATCCAACTTACTAAGAACTAACTCCTTCCTCTCAACATACATCATTCGGATTAATACCCGAAAAGAACCCTTCAATCACCCAAATATCAAAAAATCCTTTTCCCTAGCAGTCAATACACAAGAGGTTATGGATTATTTCGAGCAAGATAACCAATCTCCCGAAACAGGACTTATTTCTCCTATTTTAGAACTCCAAAAAAAAACCTATTTTTCCGATAACAACAAAGAACAAGCCCTTCTACTGTTCGAAACAGCCCTTGAAGGAAATACCCCTGTCGATGAAGATCTCCCCCAGGTTACACTTAGCTACATTACTGGTGAGAACAACCATCACATTGCCCAAGAGATACAGCATCAGTGGCATAAAACACTTGGAATTAAAGTCAATCTAGCTCCCTTAGAAAGCAAAACCTACTATAGCCAGCTCTCAACGCAAGATTACCAATTTACCTATGGTTCATGGGTTGCAGACCCTGCTGCTCCCATTCACTTTCTAACAGTTTTTCAACCAGAGTCCAAGGACATTCATCACACCTATGGGGAGAATCCCGAGTGTGCAAACGAACCCGAGCAACCCTATCTCTATAGAGATAAAGAGAGATCAACACCCCCCATATTTCACAACACTATGTTTTATCTTCAAAACAAAAGATTAAAAGATGTTGTGCTCCTTAATACAGGAACAATCGACTTTAAACGAGCTTACTTTGATAAAGATTAAAAAGACTTTTCTATTATTCTTCTCTGTATCATCGCTATCATTTGCAACGTCCGTCCATGTCAAGAATGACAGCCCATTCAAGCTTACAGCCATCATCATGTCAGCAGGTGGTAAAAATCTAGGTACAGTCATTACAGATCCCCAAACTACCGTTACCTGGCATGATACTGACTCTAGTGATTCTAAATTTTCTAAAACTCCCTACACCATCATCTTCCGTTGTCCGCAAGGAGAAGATTATGGAATTTGTACGGGTCTCTCACCAGGAGGCATGGCAACTGCCCAAGGATCAATCGGAGAACGTACCTGCCATATCCCCAAAAAAAAAGATCCTTCTAAAAAATAATTTCTTAGTACTTCAGAATAAAAAGACTTCACTTAACGAAATATCGTGTACAGCGACTGGAATTGGATCTTGGAGCTGTTGTTCCGTGAATCCAATCCCATAAGTAGGACAGTGGGTGATACTTGAGAGAAAGCAGTCGAAATATCCTTTTCCATACCCTAAGCGGTGTTTATGTCTATCAAATCCCAGACCCGGAACCAACACACACCCTATTTTCCAATTTTTCACTGAAAGACAAATAGACGTATTTGGTTCGATATATCCAAGCTTGGTCATATTTACATCAGTATTTAAATCTTTTACTATATAGGAAACGATCTTAGTTCCAGACATATACGGGAGCAGGAGCCGGTTATCTTTCGCCAGAGCCTCATTGAGCAGAGACATGTCAATCTCATCACTGGTATTTGCAAAAGAAAGTACTTTTGGATAAATCGATAATTTGGGCCAAAGAAACTTATAAAGCTCCTGCATCGCATCTATGCGCCTACCACTATTGATCTTCTTCCGTTTGCCTTTTAGGACCAGTCGAAGGGCATTTTTTAGATTTATAATTTCCTGGTCACTCTGCAACAGGCTGTCCTTTGAAATAAATAATTCGATTCAGTAAATATCCATCAGGATCAAACAAAGTGACAAGACCACTCCCTTTAGCAACAACAGAGACAGGTACCTTGATGTTTTTCTTAAAATAAGACCCCTGGACAAGCTCATCATGTTCATACTCTTCCATCATCATCAGTTCTCCAGTCTTATAGTAAGCAAAACTAATCCCATGTTTCTTATTATGGTACATCTCTTTTTCACTTTCGAGCATTCCTTCTCTATACCACGTTTGCACTTTCCCATGAACCTGATCCCGATACCATGTAATGCACATCTTAGTTTGCAACTCGCATCCCTTCTTCGAAGAATAGTAGATCCATTCCTCCCCATGCTTCTGACCATCAACAACAAAGAACTTCGATTTTAGACAGCCTTTAGAATGAAACAATTTCACTTCCCCTTCAGGCCTGCCCTCTTGATATTCACAAAGAGAATGCAGATGGCCTGCTTCGAAATTCACCTGGATCCCCGAGCCCTCTTTAATATGACTAATTACCTCTCCGTCTAAATCAAAATAGGTTGCATTCATAAGCAGATCATTATCATACACCTCAGTATATGCCGGCACACATTTATTTCCATGAAAGTAGGAAAGGCCTTCTTTGACACCTTTTTGAAAGTGTGTTTTACCAATATTCTGACCTTCTTCATTGTAAAAGAGTACGTCCCCGTCAATACAGTCATTTATATAAGGCAGTATTTTTGTTACTCCCCCACTGGGATAGAAATAGATAGAAGGTCCTTCAAGAACTCCTTTTTCATAGCTAATTTCTGCTTCAAGATTTCCTCTAGGATCCCATGCGTAACTCTTCCGATCGAAGACCAACTGATCTTCTCTCACTAACGATAAATTCCCAGATCCCTCGATTACATGAGCTTCTAATTTTTTCTGACCCGTTGGATACCACTCCTGATAGAGTCCATTTGCCCGACCATTCACCACCTCTAAGTACTGAAATATCAGCCCATCATCGTGGTAGCTCGTTAAAATAGAGGGCGTTTTCCCCTCATGATTCACTTGGAACATCCTTACCACATTATGATAAGGCTGAGGGTTTAGAAAGTTGACATTTTGAAATTTATCCAAGCGAGATTTAGAGCTGATCGTCTCATTGAATCCATTCCGATCAATCAACTGAATACTCATCACCTGTGGAGAATCAGCCCCATATCTTGAACAACCGGTAAGCAACACTAAAAATAGAAAGGCTAATTGTTTCATATGAAGTATTATAAAGCTCTACGTTGGATAATATCCATAGTTAACCACAGATGGTCACTTTTCAAACAAAGATCAAACGCCTTAATAATAAACTGAGGACGGTGAGGAAAGGCGTCAAATGTATCAATCGAAACTCCCTCAATATAGGACAGTACCTTTTTAAGATCATCCATCCCCAATTCAACCGGATACATTTGCCTCAGCTCAATCTCTTCAACTTTCGATTTAGAATGTCTTGCTAATTCAGAAAAGCGCAGAGTGTTATAACCCCCAGCAATTCTATCCAAACGATCCTTAATCTCTGTAAATTTATTAAATGCAGGATGGGCAAAGATCGTTTCGAGTAAATAGATCTCCCCAGTAAGGAAGATTATTTTCTCGATATACTTTTCCATATAATAGTGATCAGTTTCTCCAAAACGTTCGAGGAAGTCCCTTTTGTCCCTTTCTTCAACAATGCGTCGGTTCACCTGCAGTTGCACATACTCTAAATCTCTGCTATAGAGATCCAATGTTTCCCTCTTAGAATAATAAGACAGCAGAGTCACCGCAAGGGGGCAAAGCGCCAGAATAAAGACACCTGCAATAAAGCCTGGTCGTTGAAACCAGTGGAGGTTACCCCCCTTACTTCTGAATAAAAAACGTGGCATGATACCCATTTTTCTCCCTATTCCAATTGATATCAGTCAAATTCGAATCATCAAGTAAAGACTCATAAAATTCTTTTGCAAGTGTTTGATTCGGAGATTCGAAATCGAGATGAACCTTCACGAGATAAGGATCACGAGGACTCTGGATCTTCGGGTATTTTTCGAGAGAATAACGCACCCCCTTAATCTCGATACCCTCCTGTAGCTTTGGATGCGTGCTTAGAAAAAGAAGCAAATCGCTTACGCGTGGAGATGTTTTGTAATAACCAGCCTGATCCATCTTGCTCGAGACCTTTTCCTTGAGTATCCGCAACATTCCTTGAAAATCCTTCTGTTGCCAACGCGCATTAGCATCAAGTGTTGGAATATCACACTTATGCTGCTTTGCCAATAAAAGCAGCTCGGTTTTTAAAAAGCCTCTATGCTCCTCGAGTAAGCTTTTCGTCTGGAGAAATCCCAAACCCGCAAGCATTAAACACAGGGCCACCCCCACAAAAACTTTCCGTTTCATCGACACGCACAACCTGCGATGCATCAGTGTACCCTTCCTAAACTGCACTGAATGGCTATCTTGCTTGAGGACATCAAGAGCCAGACCAATCGGGATCGCATACTGCTTAAGCTGCGAGAAATCAATTCCCTGATAAGAGTCACATGCAATCGAAGACCACTTACTTAAAACCGAAATCTTATCCGCATGACCCGTCAATAAAAAATCAGACACTGGCCGCTCCTTAAACAAAAAACAGACAGCTCGATCTACTTCTTTCTGAAATTGCTCCTGCTCTACATCTGCCGCCCCTAGATTTACCGTCACACACCCACCGACTTCACCCTCAATTACCGACACAAGCGTCGTATATTCAAGACCGACATAGACAACTAAATAAGACACCTTTTGAGGGGCGATGAGCTGAGCAAACCGCATTAGAGCATTGGGGTGAGACGAAACCCACTCTGGATCAATTCCATAGACCTGAAAAGAACCCAAGTGCTTTTGCAATAGGGTGTTAGAAAGCGCAAAAAAGCAGACTTTACCTTTCCCGTAAAAAGACAGCAAAGAGATATCTTCAAGTGAATAAGGAATGAGTTCCTCGAGTTGAAAAGGTAGAGCCTTTTGAATAGCCCGTTTACTCTTAAGTTCAGTCTGCAGCTTACGAATTAAAAAATCTTTCCCCTCAACTCCCGTTACAGATTCAAAATTATTTTTGCCATATTTAGCAGAAATAATTGCATGCGCATCAAGCGTTGGCAGGTCCAATTTAATAATTTCGCACGCGTCAATGGCTATTTTCCCTTCCTTCTTTAGGATAGAAACCCACCTTAAACATGATTTATCTAATTGTATTCCAATCATTTACTACATTCACCAAAAAAAGAGACTATTTTATCGCACGTCATGTTAAACTAAAAACGTTTATGATAACATATACTATACACCTTCTATTCTTAAGTTACACGACCTTGCTTTTCGCACGAATCATGGGTTCCTGGTTTCCAAAATTTGCACACAGTAGATTGATGCAGTTTGTGGCACATTATACCGACCCCTACCTCAACGTCTTTCGACGCATCATCCCTCCAATCGCTGGAGTGATCGATCTCAGCCCCCTTATTGGGTTATTTGTCCTCCGCTTTGGAGAACGGGTAATTTTAGGCTTTTTCAGGTGATTCGACCTCTAAAACTTGGCAACCTCACCCTTCAAAATAACATCATCTATGCACCGTTAGCAGGCTGCTCCGATCTCCCCTTTCGCCAAATGAGCGCTCTCTACTCTCCAGGACTGATGTACTGTGAAATGGTCAAAATGGACCCTCTTGTTCGCCATGACGAAAATACCTATCGCCTTCTTGACTTTACGCCTTCACCCACTCCAATTGGCGCCCAACTTTGTGGCAACAAGCTCCATCTTGTTGCACCCAGCGCCCGCATTATCGAAGACCTCGGTTTTGATGTGATCGACCTCAACTGCGGTTGCCCTGTCGATAAAGTCGTCAAAGACGGCAGTGGATCCAACATGTTAAAAACCCCTGACCTGATCGGAGAAGTCCTATCCAAAATAGTGAACACAGTAAACATCCCCGTCACCGTAAAAATACGTATCGGCTGGGATCAAAACTCCCTCATCGCTCCTGAGGTAACAAAAATTGCTGAGCAAGCTGGTGCTAAAATGATCTTCATCCATGGACGTACCCGCGTGCAGGGCTACAAAGGCCCAGCTGTCTGGGATCTCATCCGCGAATCCAAAAAAATAGCAAAAAAGATTCACGTAATCGGTAACGGAGACATCTTCGACGGAGCCGCCGCCAAAACAATCTTTACCGATACAAACTGCGATGGTATCTTGATCTCACGCGGTACCATGGGAAAGCCCTGGATCGCCGAAGACATCCGCCGTTTCTTCGCAGACCTACCACCCCTATCCTTCTCAGGAATAGAGTACCGCGATTTGCTTTTACAGCACATGACCTATATCGTGAATTATAATTCAGAGAGGCATGCCATCCTCAATATGAGACGCGTTGGCTGCTGGTACTTTAGAAATAGGCCTGGAACAAAAAAGCTGCGCCAAGCAATCAACCATGCACAGTCCCTCGATGAAATCGAGCAAATGATCAACGAGTATCCGTGGGAAAACCGTGACTGAGAAACTCCTGTGATTCATGACAAGCGAACACCTTCTTTCGCATTGTTCTCATGGCATGAACCATCTAAAAGTGTGCTTACAATATTAGTCAAATCTATTAAATAGGTTCTGTCTTTTACGATAAAACACCCGTTTCCCACTACTTGAAATTAGTGATATAGATTCCACTCTACCTTCTGTTTAAAATTTCGATAATTTTTGCTTGAATCATGCAGATAAGAAATAACATTCGTCTCATGATCTTATCTCTACTCATTTATTTTTAAGCCCTCAACCTTTAAGATCACTTTGAAGTAATCTCCAATTCCAATATCCTATAAAACATGGTGGATCAAAAAAATTATATAACCCTTGGAATCGATCCAGGAACGAGAATTACCGGATACGGGGTGGTTCAAAGCAGCGGGCAGCGTCTTGAGGCTCTTGACTACGGTAGCATTAAATTGCCCGTAAAGCTCACCCTCCCCGAAAAACATCTCATCATCTTTAATGGGATGGAGAGTATCATTGATAAATATCAACCTGATGCGATCTCAATTGAATCACAATTTTTAATGAAGAACGCCCAAAGCGCCCTGAAATTAAGCATGGCGAAGGCTGTCTGTATGCTTGCTGCAACAAAAAGAGGGATCCCTTCCTTTGAGTATACGCCAAGAAAAGCAAAGTGCTCCGTCGTGGGATATGGAGGCGCTGAAAAGATCCAAGTGCAAAAGATGGTTCAGATTCTTCTGCATCTCCCTGAACTTCCTACCCCCGATGATGTTGCCGATGGCCTTGCGTTGGCAATCTGTCATTTAAATCATTTAAACTTTAACCTGAGAATTAGAAATGTTTGAATATCTAAAAGGTACACTCATTGAATCAGGTCCTCATTATGCCATAGTGGATATTGGTGGCGTAGGATATCATTTGCAAATCCCTCTTAGTACATTTTCAAAAATGCCGCCATGCGGAAAGACGATTCTATTTTTTGTATCCTTTATTGTACGTGAAAATGCGCAAACACTTTTTGGTTTTCTCTCCAGGGAAGAGCGATCTTTCTTTGAAAAGATTGCCGCAACCTCAGGCATTGGACCCAAAACATCGCTCGCCATCATCGGTCACATGGACACCCGGAACCTGCAAACAGCTATCGCCAATGCAAATGTCACTTCCCTTTCTAGAATTCCAGGTATTGGAAAAAAAACTGCAGAACGGCTGATCATTGAACTGCGTGATCGGATCGCTACAGTTGCCCTGCCTTCCAAAATGACAGGCACCCAATCTGAGCTAACAACCGAAGAGGATGATCTCATAAATGACGCCCTTGGAGCTCTACTCAACTTGGGCTACAATGCGATGCAGGCACAGAAGGCAGTACATCAAGCGCTATCTTCTTTCGAAAAAAAACCACAACTTTCCGAATTGATAGGAACGGCTCTCAAAGGGATTTAGACTTCTATATAAAACCATATGCCCCTGAAGCCTAGTGGACTGTATTCTCTAAAATTAATAGACACATCACAGCATTAATTTTTTGAGAAATTTCGATAAACTATGAAGCCATGAAAATGACTAACACCCGTTTGAACTCCCATCCTTGGAAGCACTAGAAGAGCGTAATACCCTATTATTACTTCTACCCTTAATCATCAACTATTTTCTTTTATTTGAGCTAGTGTAAGCACCTTTTTGAGATCAATACCTCTTCCACCTATCTCTACAATTATGCTACTATTTTCGCATGGAATTTACACATCGCAGCTATGAAAAGGGTCAAACAATCGCCGCAATTGCGACTCCCCCTGGTAATGGTGGAATTGCGATTATTCGAATTTCTGGACCTAAAGCCATCGAGATCGCTGATCGCATTTTTTCAGGATCTGTTAAAAAATATTTAACCCACACCGTCCATTTCGGGAAAATCTTGAATCGTAAAAAAGTGATCGATGAAGGACTTATCATCGTCATGAACAACCCAAATTCTTACACTGGCGAAGATATTATTGAAATCCATTGCCATGGAGGAAGTTTAGTAACACAAAAGGTGCTAGAGTCGGTGCTTAATGCCGGCGCGCGAGCTGCGCTTCCGGGCGAGTTCACCTATCAAGCATTCATAAATGGCAAAATTGACCTTACTCAAGCTGAAGCCGTGCAAGAACTGATCGCCTCAAAAAGTGATTTGGCACTGCAAGCTGCTGAACATCAACTACAAGGTAATCTATATTTAAGCATTTCTAGTTATCAAAAAAGACTCACTGAGATCACAGCAATTTTAGAGGCCTGGGTCGACTATCCTGAAGAGGGTCTTAAATTTGCAAGTCAGGATACACTGCTTGCTGATCTTGAAATCGTTATCTGCGAAATGAAAGCTCTTGCTGGAACGTTTGACGATGGAAAAATGTTACATGATGGACTTACTCTCTGCCTTGTGGGAGCTCCTAATGTAGGCAAATCATCACTCATGAATACCCTCTCACGAACAGATCGAGCAATCGTCACTGATATTCCGGGTACCACTCGCGACCTCCTTGAAGCGGAGATCCAGTTTTGTGGCCTCCACTTTCGACTCATCGATACAGCGGGGATTCGAACGACTACAGAAATCATTGAAAAAGAAGGTGTTGCAAGATCGAAGAAAGCCGCCAAAGAAGCCGACCTCATCCTTTTTGTCTGTGACATTCAAAACCAGTTCTCTGCAGAAGAACAAACACTCTACGATTCATTACCTAGAGGGAAAACCATCCTAATCTGGAATAAAAACGATCTCCCTCATGACCCACCTTTAATTGACGGCATTCATATTTCTGCGAAAGAACAGCGCGGCATTGAAGAACTCAAAAAAGTGGTCTACCAAATCATTTGGCGCGATGCCCCCCCTTCCAAGGAAGAAGTCTGGATTACCAATCACCGTCACCACCAGGCCCTTGTACAGGGTATTGATGCCACTCTTCGCGTCAAGCATGGACTTGAACATGAAATTTCACCTGAGTTTCTTACAGCTGATATGAAAGAGGCTTTAAAAGAACTCGGCACTATCATTGGAATGAACATCACAGAAGATGTACTCTCCGCAATCTTCTCAAAGTTCTGCGTGGGCAAATGAAAAGACAACAACGCGCTGCAATTATTCAAAACCTATTGGAGTTCTACTTTCCTAAAACACCAATTCCCCTCAAACACAAAGATCCATATACACTGCTCATTGCTGTTTTGCTATCAGCACAATGCACCGATATACAGGTGAATAAAGTTACACCAAAACTGTTTGAACTAGCATCAACGCCGGAAGAAATGGCTGCCTGCGATACGAAAAAGATCGAAGAGATTATCCGCCCTTGCGGTCTTGCGCCCACAAAATCAAAAGCCATCAAAAGACTCTCCCAAGATCTTATCACTCTATTCAATAGTTCTGTTCCCAAATCTCTGGATTCATTAGAAACACTGCCCGGGGTTGGTCACAAAACGGCTTCTGTTGTTATCTCTCAAGCCTTCAAGATCCCAGCCTTTCCTGTCGATACGCATATTCACAGGTGCGCAAAAAGGTGGAACTTATCACGCGCAAAAAATGTTATGGAAACAGAGAAGGACCTGAAAAACCTCTTTCCTAAAGAGCTATGGAATAAGCTGCATCTACAGATCATTTACTACGCTAGACATTACTGCCCGGCTCGATCACATCAAATAGCTCACTGCCCGATTTGCCACATCCTTCAGTGAATCTGACCTGTCATACCGGAGGCACAAAAAGAGTTTTTCTAAGATGGGTTCTTGATGGTTACAATAGGTTGATCCATGATTGGGTTAGTCCTCACACCTTTGATTAAACTTGGAGATCACTTCTTTTGTACTAGCTAGATGATTGGTCGTGCACCCTCATCAAGGGAGAAGGTTGCTTTTAGAGTGTAACATGCAGTGCTGAAACCTTCGAACTCACTTCATATTCAATCCAGGGCCTCCGGTTTCCTGAAAAATCTATTTTTATGAGAGAGTGCAAATTTAATTCAATCCGAATTTACGCTACAACAAAGCATCAGACTATTTTTCATAATATTAACAGAAGTTAAAACAAAACTAGAGTAGTAGATAAAATGGTTAATAATAATTTAAACTATAATAAAACAATCATCCAAAATACCAGGTTTTAAGAAGTGAGAGAGTCTCCCATTTTTCCATAAAGCTCCATATCGCGGGCTGTAGCAGTCAAGAGATCTTCGGCAAATCGTACTCTTTTCTTCTCGAAAAGAAGAATAAGACAAGATCCTCCAAACTCGAAATAGCCCTTTTCATCCCCTTTTCTAAAAAATTTTCCGGGTTCAAATGTTTGTTTAATACTGCCTACATAGGTAGACCCTACCTCTATATATAAGATGTCTCCATAGTCCTTAGTCCGGAGCGTAGTAAGCATGCGCTTATTCTCACTCAGAATGGACAGGTTTTTTTTGAGGGCTATGGGGTTTACTGAAAAGTAGTGACCGTTGATCAGCCTAGGCCTTGAAGGGATACAGTCGCAGGGAAAATGGATACGGTGATAATCGATAGGACAGAGACGAGCGATGAGCAAGCTGCCCCGGTCGTATTTTACAGAAAGAGCTGAATCAGAGACGAGCGTATCGAGGTCAAAACGTTGCCCTTTGATCATGAACTCGTCGTTGGACGTGAGCTCGGGATAGGCTAGATAACGTCCATCAGCAGGCATAACAAGTCCATTTTGATGAATGGGGCGCGTAACTGGTTTCAGTTTGCGGTAGAAAAACTCATTGAAAGTCCGGAATGCTTCTGGGGATACTTCAAACTCAGAAGTATCAACATCAAAAGCTTTAATAAACCACTTCACCTTCCATCTGCTTAATCGAGAGTTTTGAAAAACCCCATATAACCTGGAAGCGATGGAGGTTTTAGCTAGAAAGGGCAAACAAATAGCTCCACAGATTTTAGAAAAAATCGTGTCTCTATAGAATAATTCAAGAAAAAACTTGCCATAAACTTTTTCAGTAATAATCTTTTTAGTCTGACGATCGATAAATCGAATTTTTGTCATATCAACATAATATGAAAGCATTATATATCTTTTCACGAAAAAATTTATGTTTAATACGAAATCAGGTAAAATGAATCTATAAAGACAGTTTCCAATTGGATGAAAGAATGTTTAGCATATTAAAAAAATTTTTTGGCACGCAGCAAAGCCGCAAGGTAAATAAGTATTATAAAATCGTCAAATCTGTAAATGAGTGGGAAAAGAAGTTCCAGTCTCTTTCAGAAGAAGAAGCGAAGAAAAAGACTGGAGAATTTCGCCACCGATTAGCGCAGGGAGAATCGCTCGACAGCCTTCTACCTGAGGCTTATGGTCTTGTCAAAAATATTTGCCGCCGATTACTCGGTACCGATATCCATGTATCGGGTTACGATCAGAAGTGGGATATGGTCCCCTATGATGTCCAAATTCTTGGAGCTACTGCGATGTATTATGGAGCGATTGCTGAAATACAAACAGGAGAGGGGAAAACGCTCACAGCTACCATGCCACTCTACCTCAATGCGCTTACGGGCAAACCCGTTCATCTAGTAACGGTTAATGACTATCTAGCAAAACGGGACTGTGAATGGGTCGGTGTCATCTTCAGATGGCTTGGCCTGACAACTGCAGCGCTGACCAATGATATTACCCCACAAAAACGCGAAAAAATTTACAAATCAGATATCATCTATGGAACAGCTTCCGAATTTGGATTTGATTATCTGCGCGATAACTCCATGGCTCATTCGGCCGAAGAACAGTGTCAAACAGGTCATTTCTTTGCAATTATCGATGAAGCAGATTCAATCCTGATCGATGAAGCTAGAACACCTCTTATTATTTCTGGTCCAACCTCAACATCTAAACAAATGTATGATGAACTCAAAGGATCTGTATCAAAAATTGTCCGCCTCCAAAGAGATACGTGTAATCAACTCGCTACTGAAGCACGAAAGGTCCTGGAAAAACTTGGGCGCCTTAAAAATGAAGCCTGGGGAAAACTATCTAAAGCAGAAGAGGCTGAAGAAGAAACTGCTTTAAAAAACCTTTGGCTTGTTAGTAAAGGAACTCCTCAGAATAACATTCTCACACGTCTTCGTGAAAACCCTGACTTAAGAGCTGCCATTGAAAAGTGGGAAACCTATTTCCATGGAGACCCAAATAAAAAAGAGCGTTTAAATCATCTCGGAGAGCTTTACATTATCGTTGATGAACGCGCAAGCGAATTTGAGCTGACTGATAAAGGTATTCTCACATGGACAGAATTAAGTGGCAGTACAGGTAGTTCAGACGATTTTGAAATGCTTGATCTCGGTCATGAGTACGCAAAAATTGACGAAGATACGTCCCTCTCTGAACAAGACAACCTCAAAAAGAAAGTCGAGATCCGCGAATACGATAGCCATCGCAAGGAAAGAGCTCATAGTTTAAGACAGCTCTTTAGAGCACATCTTCTGATGGAGAAAAATATCGATTACATCGTCCAAGAAGGAAAAGTTGTCATCATCGATGAGCACACAGGACGTCCACAACCAGGCAGACGCTTTTCAGATGGACTGCATCAATCGATTGAGGCCAAAGAATCTGTTGCCATACAGCAAGGAACCCAAACGTACGCAACAATCACTCTGCAAAATTACTTTCGCATGTACGATAAGCTTGCAGGAATGACAGGAACAGCGATTACAGAAGCTAATGAGTTCAAAGAGATCTACCAGATCGAAGTCCTAGAAATCCCCGCTCACAGAAAGTGCGTAAGAAAAGACATGGATGATCAAATTTATATGACAGAGCGGGAAAAATATAACGCCCTCGTCAAAGATATCCAAGAGACCCATGAAAAAGGAAGGCCTATTCTTCTAGGAACGGAGTCTGTTGAAGTCTCTGAAAAACTTTCTCGAATTCTCAAAAACAATAACATGACGCATAGTGTGCTCAACGCGAAAAACCATAGCACAGAAGCAGAAATCATCGCTAAATCTGGACAAAAAGGAGCAATCACTGTAGCAACAAACATGGCTGGTCGCGGTACAGATATTAAACTCGAAGAAGGCGTGCCTCAACTCGGAGGTCTCCATGTAATAGGAACCACAAGGCACCAATCGAGAAGAATTGACCGCCAGCTACGTGGACGTTGTGCCCGTCAAGGCGATCCAGGAACTTCCGCCTTCTACGTCTCATTTGAAGATTCACTGCTTCGTCTTTTCACATCACCTAAACTCACCGCATTTATCCAACGGTTTCGCCCTCCAGAAGGAGAGCCCATTACCGCAAAAATCCTTAATAAATCTATTGAAACTGCCCAGAAAAGAGTAGAGCAGCGCAATTACTCCATTCGTAAGCATACCCTTGAATATGACGATGTAATGAACATGCAGCGACAAGAAGCTTATTCCTTCCGTAATGACATCCTTCACGACAAGAATCCCATTAATATTGCATACGATGTTCTCGAAACCATCTGCGCACAGATCAGCCAACAATTTTTTAAAAGTCAAGATGTCGAAGGAGGCTGGGATCCTGAAGGATATAGAATGTGGCTGATGGCACATTTTCCCGTGATGTTTAAAGAAAAGGCATTTGATGATGAACATCTAGATATAGACGACATCATTCGAATAGCATCGCTTAAAATTGTGAACAGCTTCAAACAAAAGCTAGACCACGAAGCAAATATGATTGCAAGCATCCAATCAGCCTCAGGCAAAGAGATTCAACCAGTTTCTGTACTGATCGAAATCATCCGCAATCTACTTCTTCGCACTATCGATCGTCTATGGAAAGAACATCTCCTTAACATCGACCACCTCCGCACAGAGGTAAATTTTCGTGTAGTTGGTCAAAAAGACCCCCTAATGGAATTTAAGCATGAAGCATTCATCCTCTTTGATACACTAAATCGGATGTTAAAACTTGAAATTGGATACTCCCTCTTTAAATTCGAAACAATCCCACCCCAAACTAATCAGTTCAAGAAAGCATTCCAGAATAATCCACTAGAAAAGTTCCAGTCATTCTTTGATCCAATCGAAGAACAAGATCTAGTCACATTAAAGAGCGATTCGATGAAGGAAGCATAAAACGCTTCATACTCGATTTAGCAGAGTTGCATTTATTATACGAAAGAGTTGCAGCGAACATGTAAGAACTGCTTTATAGACAACTGTTCCCAACCATGCGCAATTTCCCCAAAACATCCAGCTGTTACTACAGAGATAAATTGTACGCGTTTAATTACGCCCCACTTGTAGAAACAAAAAACTCCCTGTGAAGAAACCTTACAAGGTTGCCGGAGCCGGTTTAGGTTTTAGCAAACGCCAACCTGAGTAAATCATAGGCAGGGAAAGAATACAGTAGATGAACCAGGAGCGTGCATTCCACTGTAGAATCAGCTTACCGTTCTTCGAAAAAAAGAACAGAAGCAGACCAAGAGTCAGAAGTTGACATCCTATCGATAGAATGAGCAATGGGATAAAGCCCCCTTGTCGATCTTCTGTATTTCCCTCTTCAAGCGGCTGAACCTGATGAAGTTTTTCTTGTTCATATTCTTGGAACAGGGGATCGTTTTTCTCAGCGATCGCTGTTTGTAAGTAATCAGACTCGTCCCTCTCATCAGGCACCCCAAGTCCATGGCAGTTACGTGATGCATAAGGTGGCTTGTAGAGTGAAGCTAAATTTTCTTGAACACTGTTGTTTGCACAAACGGTATCACCAGGCTCTTCTTCTTTCCCAGATGACGCAATCAAGTCAGATCCACAAAATGGACAATAGGTTGCTGATAAACTCACATCGGCTTCACAGTTTTTACAAATCTCATTTCTTTCTGTGGTATTCATAGCGATCCTCTAAACAAGTGATTACATTTCTCCAGTTTACACATTTATTTTTAGAATAGAAACAAATAATTAGTTGGATATATTTAAGGGGCTAAAACCAACTGTCGTATAAAGTCCGATTACTAGTTTGTAACCAATGGAGATTAAAACCATTTCCATGGTTATCAATATAATTCCTCACAACAGTGATGCCCTCTAATATACTCAAGAATCATATTGAATTGAGTCACACAGTCTTTCTCATTCACGTAAATAATATTTAACATGGTAAGCATGAGTTCCTATTCTTCTATTTTAATAGAAGGCCTCTAATATTTTTTTAAGGCATAGCAAATTAGGGGTTCTTAGGATCCTCTCCCTATTGACAGCTTACTCATATAAATCTAGGTTGTTTCCATCTACTTCGCAGGATTTTATGTTGCTATTTCATAGCATTATTGGGCAAAATAAAGCGCTAAGGAAGGAGGATGAAATGACTAAAATCCGACAATTTGATCTTGCTGTAATTGGAGCTGGACCCGGGGGATATGTCGCTGCCATTAAAGCTTCCCAAATGGGGAAGAGTGTCGCACTGATTGAAAAAACCCACCTAGGGGGAACCTGCCTTAATGTAGGGTGTATTCCAACAAAAACACTTCTTGCAAGCAGCCAAGTTCTTCACAGCGTAAAGCAGGCCGAACAATATGGAATCGAAACAGGTCCTGTAAAGTTCCATTATCAGAAAATGAAAGAGAGAAAGGATTCTGTCGTTTTCGGTATTCGAAAAAGTTTAGAAGGCCTAATAAAAACCAATGGGATTACTATCTTGAAGGGTCTTGCCAAATTTCAATCCCCTCATGATTTAAAGATTCTGGGTAACAATCCTGAGCTTATTCATGCTAAAACGATTATTATAGCAACGGGATCTGATACGCTCGATATTCCCGCATTCCCTTGTGACCATAAGCGTATTGTCAATTCTAACTCAATTCTTGAGATCACTGAGCTCCCTAAAACTTTAGCTGTGATTGGAGGCGGCTACATTGGCTGCGAATTCGCCTCGCTATTTATTGAACTTGGCGTGAAGGTAACGATTGTGGAAGCCCTTCCCTCGATTATTGCCATGCAGGGAGAATCTCTCTCTGACTTCCTCTCAAAGGCGTTTAAGAAAAAAGGAATGAAAATTCTTACAGATACGATGGTCGAGAAAATTGATCACATGAAACATAACCTAAAGCTACATTTTAAAAATGGGGAAAGCTTATATGCTGATATGGCCCTTGTTGCTATTGGTCGTAAACTGAACACAACGGGCCTCGCTATTGAAAACGCAGGCATTAGCTTAAATGATCGTGGTGCTATCAATGTAAATGATAAGATGGCAACTAATGTTCCTGGAATATATGCAATTGGAGATATAACAGGCAAAGCGATGCTTGCACACGTAGCGTCTCATCAAGGTATGATTGCCGCGGTTAATGCCTGCGGTGGTGAAGCCAAAATGCATTATAATGCAGTTCCATCAGTCATCTTTACTCTTCCTGAAATTGCGGTGGTTGGCTTGAATGTACAAGAAGCCAAGAAAAAGGGCCTTGAGCCGATGACTGGCCGGTTCCCTTTTCAGGCGCTTGGAAAATCAATTGCGACCATGCATACAGAAGGGTTTGCTGAGATTGTCTGTGATAAAAATACAACACAAATTCTTGGCGCGCAAGTGGTTGGCTGTAACGCAGCAACCATGATTGCGGAAATTGCGCTTGCAATCACGAATGAACTCACGCTCGATTGCATTCTTGAAACAATTCATGCGCATCCTACAGTTTCAGAAGCCTGGCTTGAAGCTGCACTCATTGCAAATGATACTCCTATTCATTTTCCTCCTAAAATAAGGCGACCATGACCAGCCATCTCTTTGATAATAAACCTCGAATAAATAAGCTCCCTGAGAACCCTGATGATAAATCTTTAGGTAGATTCCCTCAATGGTTACACCGCAAGCTACCTCCAGGGAATGCCCTTTTTGATACGGGAAATATTATAAAAAAACACAAACTTAATACGGTCTGTGAAGAAGCTAAATGCCCCAATCGCTTGGAGTGTTACTCAAAAAAGACAGCAACGTTCCTTGCTCTAGGTAGTGCTTGTACTCGAAGCTGCGGATTCTGTGATATCGATTTTACCAAATCCCCCCCTCCTCTTGAAGTCGATGAACCCAGAAGAATTGCTATGTCTGTGAAGGAACTCGGCTTAAAACATGTGGTAATCACAATGGTTGCAAGAGATGATCTTAAGGATCAGGGAGCGAGTCAAATTGCAGCAATCGTCAGAGCCATTCGGAAAGAAAATGCTGCGATATCAATCGAGCTCCTCACTTCAGACTTTATGGGAAATTTTGAATCTGCAGATATCATTCTGAATGAATACCCAGAAGTATTTAATCACAATATCGAGACCGTGCGTTCCCTAACATCGAGAGTCAGACACAAAGCAGGCTATGATCGCACTCTCAGTGTGCTGTCATACGTGAAGTCGCAAAATAAAGCAAAATTCATCAAATCAGGCATCATGGTTGGTCTTGGAGAGACTGCAAACGAAGTCAAAGAAACAATTTGGGATCTCGAGCAAGCAGGTTGTGATATCATTACGATCGGCCAATATTTGCAACCCAATCACAAGAAGCTCCTTGTCAAATCCTTTGTGACACCTGAGCAATTTAAACTCTATGAAGAATACGGGTATCAAGTAGGTGTGAAACATATGCACTCTGGCCCCTTTGTCCGTTCAAGCTATAATGCAGGAGATATTATCAATGGATAATCCAACAGGAATCCCCCTTCTTGACACGATTGGAATTGAAATTTTGATGCATCGTGACATTCACTTCGGCGGAAACTTTGATATCATGATTGAATACTATGAGCAGAATGGCATCGGTATGATGCCCGACTTCTCCCTTAAACAAATTGTTTATCTTCAAAACTTTGAAAAGAAAGAAGGAAAAAATCTTGTAGATGTTTACCTACCAGAACCGGAAAAAGAGCTGATTGCTAAGTCTAAAGAGCTCTATCTAGAATTTCGCAATGCTTATGAAACAAAGAAAAAAGATGACCCAATGCTCCTTATCAGTGACTTACTCTTTTCTGAGGATGAAAATCCCCAGTCTGAAATCCAGGCGCTTATCGATCATGGAAAAGAGGTCTTTCCAGCTCTGATCAATTTAATTTCCTCCCCCTCATTCTACAACCCTCTGTATCCAGGCTATGGAAGAGCCCCTATCTTTGCGGCAAAATGCTTGAGTTGCATTGCAGATGAACGAGCAATCCCCCCCCTTTTTGAGGCCATTGGACAGAAAAACTTCTTTACTGATGAGGCGCTCATCTCTGCCATCTGCTCCTTCGGAGAGACGGCGAAAGATTTTCTATTCAAAGTTTTACGCAATAAACCCTTTTCTAAAGACAATGAAAATGCCGCTATTACTCTCAATAGTTTTGGCAATGATCCCGGAATAGCAACAGTCTGCCTAGCAATGTTAATTGATCCTGACAGTTTTAAACATCAAGTATTCTCAACTTATCTAATCTTTTCCTGTGGAAATCTTACTGGATCTGAGGAAAGACAAACATTCATAAACCTTTCAAAAACAAAGAACTTACACCCCGTTTTAAAAGATGAAATGAGAATTGTAAGTAATACTTGGGAAAAACTAACCTTCAGTACAGCTTGACAAACTGTGAATATTCACCTATTTAAAGTTATTGATATTAACCAATAATTCTATAACTTGATTATGAATTTTCATAATAAATCACAACATCAATGTAATGTTGCGTGTATTATATTAGCAGGAGGCAAAGGAACTAGGCTTTTCCCTCTTACTCAAATGCGGTGTAAACCAGCAGTGAGTTTTGGAGGAGGGTATCGCCTCATTGATATTCCTATTTCTAACGCACTGAATTCCAATTTCCAGGATATTTATGTCATTTCACAGTGCTTCTCCAAAGGATTGAATACATATATTCAAGAAACCTATATTCAAAATCAATCCCCAACAAGCCCCATTCGACTCCTCTACCCCGATTCCCTTGATCAAGAGGCTCTTAGCTATCAAGGAACCGCTGATGCAATCCGTCAAAATCTCAAACAGATCTTGAAGCAACCATTTGAGCATTTTCTAATCCTATCCGGAGATCAATTATATAATATGGACTTCTCACTCATGATTCAGTTTGCAAAAGAGCATAATGCAGACCTTACCATCGCAACGCTTCCGATTCCAAAGAGTAAAGCTTCCCAACTCGGGATCTTAAAATATGATAAAAATCATGAAATCACACACTTTGTAGAAAAACCTCAAGATCCACAACTTCTCAGAGAGCTTAGGTTTGAACATCCTAAAGACGCCTACAGTAGTCGCCCCTGCTTTTTAGCATCCATGGGCATCTACATTTTCAAAAGGGACGTGCTCGTCTCTCTTTTAAAGCAAGATAACAGAGCTGACTTTGGAAAACACATCATCCCCACCCAGATTAAACAGGGCAAATCATATGCTTACCTCTTTGATGGATACTGGGAAGATATCGGAACAATACGCTCTTTATATGAAGCAAATCTAGCCCTCACTACCGCTGATAGTGGAATGGATTTTTATAATGAATTGCTTCCGATTTACTCTGAGCAATGCCTTCTTCCTGCTGCTTGCATAGTAAATACGCAACTAACCAATTCCCTTATTAGCCAAGGTTCCCTTATTAAAGCATCGGAAATTTCTCATAGTATAATTGGAATGAAAAGCTATATCAATAAAGGATCAGTAATCCATGACTCAGTAATTTTCGGAGGTACCACTTTTAAATCAGCTATCATTGGAGAAAATTGTCTTATTGAAAAAGCAATCATTGATGAAAATTGTATCATTGGAAACAATGTAAAGCTCAAGAACGACTGTGGGATTAAAACCTATAATGGAGAAGGGTTGTACATTCGGGATGGAATCATCATCCTCACTTCGGGAATGCATCTTCCTGATAACTTTAATCTCTCCACACTCATACTTTAAGGATACATATGTCTATCTGGGCACTCTCTGATCCCCACTTAGAATTTAGCACATCCAATAAGAGCATGGAAGTTTTCGGGCCTATGTGGGCCGATTACACAAATAGGATTCAGAAACACTGGAAAAATCTAGTGAAAGAGAATGATTTAATGCTCATTCCTGGGGATATTTCCTGGGCAATGAAGTTTGATGCTGCTTTGATCGATCTTAATTGGATCAATAACCTTCCGGGAACAAAGATAATCCTCAAAGGAAATCACGATTATTGGTGGCCTTCCGCCTCAAAGCTCAAAAGCTCTCTCCCACCATCTATCCAGTTCATTCAAAATAATGTCTACAACTGGAATGGGGTTTCTATTGGAGGATCTCGTCTGTGGGACTCTGATGAGTACAGTTTTAATGAGATCATCGAATTTCAAGAAAATCCCCATGCGCGTAAAATAGTGCAAGATAAAAAGCTCACTGACAAGATCTTTCTTCGGGAGCTTGAAAGGCTCAAGCTAAGCTTAAAGCAACTTGACCAAAATGCTAAGTTGCGTATTACCCTTACCCACTATCCTCCAATCGGACTTAAGCTCGAGCACTCACGCGTTTCAAAAATTCTTGAAGAGTATAACATCGACTATTGTGTATTTGGTCATCTACATAGTATAAAACCAAACCGTGAACTGTTCGGGGAAAAAAATGGGGTAAAATATATTTTGAGTTCTAGTGATTATCTAGAGTTCGTTCCAATAAAAGTTGTGTAAAGTCATAGAATTCATAGGGTTCATCACATGCAAGCTCTCCATGCTCTCCAGCATGGGCCACCCATAACTGAAGCCGACTCGGTAAAAAGATTACATTATGTAAGTTAGAAGGCATTGAAACAGGTTGCTTAATTACCTCTTGTAAAGAGAGTACGTCCAATTGATGAGGATATTGCTCAAGTCTATCTATTAAGTGCATATATCTTTTAAGATGTGAGTGACCAACAATGGCCACAGTATCATTAGGTTGGTTAAACTCATGAGGCTTATCCTGACGGATGATTTCATAGGAGCTTCCGGGCTTGATAAATTGAATATAGGTTGATGTTGCGTAAACACCAATTGACTCATCATTATTCCCATCAGAAATCACATAGTAATATTCGCATGTCCTAGGCTCCCTTTCTAGAATCTCTTTTACCTCTTCTAGATTAGAAGCTTGTTCAAGAATCTGACGCATTAAAAAAGTCATAGGCATCCCATCCCACTCTCCATATCCACCACCACCTATCTCACCAATTGCAATTTTTTTTGCATTCATCCCAGTCACTGATCCAATAAATCCCGCATAACTCACATTAATGAATGGGATATTATTATCAGGCTTTGCAATTATCAGAACAGCAGTCTGTTGCAGATTTTTTCCAACACTATAATCCAGTACTCTAACGTGATATAAAGACCCATCTGTTGTCATGTCCCCTTTTACAGTTAATCCAGTGCAGTGGAACATCTCCGGAAAAAGATTGAGCATAAGGATTTCTTCAAAAGAGGTCTTAGATCCATCCGCAACTCCCTGCATTTCCTCTAAATAAGCAGAAGGAATATATTGCATCATTTTGGGAACCTGATCTTTAAAGCTAGTTCGTCTATCTGGAAATCTTACATGTTTCAGATCAATAAATGCAGCTAAGTTCAGGTCGATTTCTTCTTTTAAGAGCTGACCATGTTGGAACCCCATTTCATAAGGAGACCCTTCAAGATGAATAACCCGACTAGGTTTCGCATGCGCAGTAAGAGCTACTACAGTTAAAAAAATAAATAGGAGTCTTCCAATAATCATATAAATAATATAATATTAGGCTCCTATATATGTCACTAATTTTATTTAAGGTGTGAACTGAATTTTCCTCATCAGTTCATTGATCCAAAGTGATTTTTTTGAATTTTGACAAGTGTACATAAGCCCTATTCCTCTTCCCTTTGATCCTGATTACACAACAATCTATATATATAGAGAGAACCTTTCTTGCTTCAAAAAAACATCAAAGGGGTATAAAAGATCGAAGATTCCTTCCTCTAAAAGCTGGGCCCCCTTGCACTGACCAAGGTTATACTTCAAACCCTAAACTATTATATAAGGGTAACAGACATTTTGAGTTACTGGGATTAACTCCAATCTGTTAAAATATCTCGATGAGACCTAAATGTAAACGTTCTTTTTTACTTCTTGAAGTGATGGTTGCGATTCTCCTTCTAGGACTTTTTGCGGCCCCTATTGCAAAGGCACCATTGCACTTTTATAAAGCAGAGCTCAATGATCTCTATGATCTCGAACTCCAGAGAATCGCAGAATCTACCTATGCAGAAATTCGAGAAGTTCTGTTTGAAAAACACTCTCCAGAATCTTTTGGAACGGATGTTAACGATGCATGCTTATTCCATTTACCTGATCAAGATATCATCATTGATGGGATTTCAAAGTTTCCAAGCAAACGTTCCTACAAGCTTTGGGTACAAGGAACGAAAGAAGGGCAGGATCATCTCCTATACCGAATTCTTAAATGCCGAATTACACTGAGTAAACCGAAAAGCTCCTGTTCCTATGATTATTATTTATTGGTTAAATGGAAAATCAATGAGTAATGAACAAGTGAGTCTGAACCTCCTAAAATTTTGAGAGTGTTTGCCTAAAAATAGAACAAATGGACGTCTGATGAGGAATCAACAAGCCGTCATCTGGTAAACAAGGCCTCTCCCCTTCTCGATTGGGCTGTAGCACCCTCGTTCATTATCCAGGCCCATTAGCGTGATAGCACCATCCATTATACTTTCAAGTAAAACTACTGACGTCATCTCGATACAATCAACGGGATAAGCTTAGCTCCTTCTGGACTTGTGGAGTTCGTTAAAACCTTCTATTTTCATGACATCATTACCATCACCCTACCCGGTCGACTCAACGAGGGATTCGACTAGTATTTTTCAGATCTAAACGTTACAAATAAGCTTTCGTCCTTTATTCTACCCTATATGAGAATGAAGAAACGGCCTATTACTCTTATTGAACTTTTCGTCGCCTTAGGGCTGATGGCTTTACTTTGTTCAACTTTATTTAATTGTTTGAAAAAATCAATCATCTACTCTCATGAGCTAGAATATGCCAAGCATCACGTCCTCTCTAGAAGCAGCCTCCAACAACGCCTCTCCCAAGTCTTCGCTCAACTTGCTGATGATCAGGCTTTTTATACTTCAGACCATCGGACCAGTCCTCTCAGGTTTGTCTTTGATAATGGGGTTGATCCTAATAAAAAATTTTGTAGCCTCATCAATGCTGAAATTTATTTAGATCGATTGCATCAAACGCTCCACCTCCTCACCTGGCCATTACTACAGGAAAAATCAGAGGGGAAAGACTTACGCGATGAAGTCTTACTCAAGCAAGTTAGCTCTCTCTCCTACGATTTTTTCACAAGCAATTCGTTTGAGATGCATGAAGATCTAAATAAGAACATGTTAGAAAAGAAACTCTCTTGGTCTCAGGAAGAAGGGCAGATCCCCTCATTCTTTTTAATCCGTCTTGAACAAATCATGAGTAATAGTGAGCTACATCCCTACTCATTTGCCTTTTACTTAAACCAGAAAAGCGGAGAGTTTTCCTATCCAACGAGTGGAGATCAATAAATGCATATCATCCCCATAGTGACCATTCTCCTCATCATTTTTTCTCTCTTTACGATGTCATTTATTAAAGATGATATTACGTTCACCGCTGAAAAAGAGGGCTATATCAATCATGCAGAGCTCGAACGGAAAACGCGTAATCATCTTGAACTCACCTATTATCAACAAATTAAACCCCTCAAACGAAAGGATTCTAGAAAACAAGAAAAAAAAGAAAACGCCGAAAAAGGAATTAAACCCTTTCATTATCCCCGCAGTGAAAAGATAGCCTCTGACCATGCAAAATTTAATCTCCATCATCTTCTTACAGAAAATCCTCCATCATTTGTCAAGTTACTGACAATCAACCTACTCCAAGAGCTGTATGGCCACACTTCATTCTTTCAAGAGGGATCCAGGCTTATAGATTCCTTTATTCAAGTAGTCGCACCAAAAAACCTCATTGACCTCATTCCTGAAGACGAAGCCCTCCACTTAGTGTACTATAAAATGCTCAAAGGGACCAATCACTACGACCTTCAGAAAGGGATTGGATACCCCCCTCTTGATCATTTTATGACAATCGATTCCTCAGATCATCATGTCATTCATTATGCTGACTGCCATGAAGTGCTCCTTAGAGTTCTATTTGGAAGGGAGACCAGCCAAGAAATTATTCAATCAGAAGCCAGCAAGTATTTCGAGGTCTCAAAATATAACTACACCCTTAGTCATCAAGAACTCGACCCTTATATTAAAAAAGCTTACTCCTCAGCCCCTGCAAAAGAACAGCTCTTAAAATACGTAGATTTTTCTTCAAAAAAAGGGAAACGGAACATCCTATTAGAAGAAGATAAAGGTACACATATTACAATAATTAGACATCTATCTAGATAGCTTTACCGATTTATAAACACTCATATAACACCGCATTCAATTCAAGAAAGATATTATTAATTAAGAGAGTAAGCCGTCAACATTTATTTCTAATTAGTTGACTATAAGAGTCACTTGATCTTACAACAATCTTAGCTCTAGAAGCTTCTGGAACTCAAGAAGTTACAATTACCACTTATACATCACCTCCTTCCGTTAAGTACAAAATGGGTGAATGCAGAAGGCATAACTCCTTTAATTCTAACTAAATATTATGAGGGGATGTGATATTGATTTTTAATGAATTCACATGTAAATATCGTCCCCTCTTTTGGCTTTGAGGTTGCAGTGATTCTCCCATCATGCTCTTTAATAATCCTATCCACGATTGAAAGACCCAGCCCCGCGCCGCCTAGACTGCGTGAATACGCCCTATTTACGGTATAAAACCGTTCGAAAATCTGAGGAAGCTCCTCTTTTGCGATGCCTATACCCCGATCCTGAATGCTCAACCTAGTATCCGATTCTCGCTCCTCAATAGTCACGGTAATATGAGGAACCTTTGAAGAGTATTTGACAGCATTCTCGAGGATGTTCATGATTGCAAGCTCAAGAAGGTCAGAATCACCTAAAGTTATAATACGATCCTTGTTACGAAAAGATTCAATGGTTACATGAGGATGCACGGTAAGAAGAGTGTTATTACAATGATCTACCAGAGCAACAAGATCGCACTCTTGAAGGCGCGCTTTAGGTAATGTATCGAGACTGACCAGTGTAAGTAAGTTCTTTACAAGGCTATCCATTCTGTGACAACTCCTTAAAATCTTCTCAATGATATCTTCGAGCATTGCATCAGAAACTTGAGGAAGATCTTTCAAAGTTTCTGCAAACCCTTTGATAATCGTAATGGGCGTGCGAAGTTCATGGGCCGCATTAGCAATAAAATCTTTTCCTCTCTCTCGAATGCGGTACTGACTGGAAGAATCCTGTAAAATAAGAGCCCTTCCTCCTGTATCATTGATCGGTGTGATAATCATATCGATGTGGGAGGGGGAGTAATCATTTAAGGTGACCGTCTCTTTATATTCTGCTTGATGATTTAGAGCATTTTTGACGACCCTTTGGCAATGATGCCAAAGGGCAGGGTATCGAGTCGGTTTCACCTCCAAAAACGCATAACCAAGGAGTTCTTTTACCCCCATTCCAAGTAATTTTGCCCCTTTTGCATTGATGTAGCTTATAACTGAACCCTCATCAACAACCATTACTCCTGCATTAAGAGCCTCAAAGATCGTGTTCATAGCCTCTGCTTTAATACTGAACTGGCGATAGAGTAGGAAAATAAAGAAACAAGAGACGAGACCAACCAGAAAGAACAGTCCCGATTCCCAGTTGAGAAAGGGCCTGTGATTCTTCAGGTAGATAAAGACTAATACACATTCTAAAAGAACAATAAAAAAACCAGTTATTGCTATTCTTTTTTTCAAACTTTTTCTATGAAACATATAATGTGTTATAAATTAATTCAAAATAGTTATAGTATGATGTAGTATACTTGCATTTGGCACAAGGATCTTCTTTGATTCGCAATAAAGAGTAGTATAATAAAGATCAATTGTTGACACTTGCCCCTCAAATCCGGAAAGCACAATTTGGTCACCAATCTTAATCGGTTGAGTCAACATAATGAGAAAGCCTGCCATCATATTGGATAGCAAGTCTTTGAAAGCAAATCCGAGAGCAAAACCCACTAGACCCAAACTTGCCACAAGCGCACTGATGTCCACGCCTGCTGTTCCAATTGCACAAATCGCCCCAATGATAATTAGTACATCTCTGACCAGTTTAGAAAGGATCTGAACCACACGCACCTTTGATGAAGAGAAAGACTTTTGCACACGCAGCATAATCGCGTAAAAGAGGAAAGATGCTATGAGAAATCCAATAAAGACAATAAGCCCGATTCCAATTTTGACTAGATAAGGTAAGTAAGTTTGATAATATTCCATGTTATTTCACACTCCAGAAGCTAGTATATCCTTATTTCCAAATGCTTCATTATTTCCTGTATCTTCTCATCGTCGTCAAAAACCTCAAAAATAAGGATAAAAATCAACAAAAAAAGTCACAATGATTGAAGCGTCTATATGACATCCATTTACATCCTAATATCCCACGAATAACTAACGCCAGTATAGTAACAATGCATGTTGCGCCAAGAATCGCTCTTACTCCTTTTGCTATCAGGTATTAATCACTTCTATACTGCCATCGAGTTCGGTAAAGCAAGTGAGCTTCACTGGCCTTTCTTAGGTTGCTGAGAGTTTTTGTGATATTTCTCTACAATATATGCAATCACAGGAGCAGTAAAACCTTTCAAATGTAAGGGATCTATCCTATGGACAACAAGGTTCTTTTTCACTTGAGGCTCATTTAGAGTCGCATCACTAATCAGAATTTGAGACTCTTTTGCCGCTTCACAGAGGCGGTAAGCCAAATTCACATTTGAACCTAGAACGGTGTAGTTAAGACGATTTTCTGAACCCATATTCCCCGCTACCATCTTTCCTGTATGAACCCCAATGCCAACATTAACCTCAGGGAAATTTTTCAGTTCTCTCTCAATATTCCATTCATGAAAATGGGCCATGATATCTACGGCACATTGAACGCCCCTTAAAGAGCTTCCTTCCTTTGCAATCGGTGCTCCAAAGAGAACCATCACTTCATCTCCAACAAATTTATCAATGACTCCCCCATACCGATCAATAACCTCAGCAATCTTGACCATACATTTGTTGACCAGTTTAATCACTTTTTGCGCTTCCATGTGCTCAGTCAGTCTTGTAAAATGACGGATATCGACAAAGAGAACGGTAACCCGCTTTTCTTCTCCACCAAGTTGCACATTCCCTTTCAGGATTTCTTCAGCAATTTCTTGAGACACCACTTTATTTAAGATTTCACGTACCCGCTCTTTTTCTCTAAGGGATTTAAGCATGTTGAGATAATTGTGGTAAAGATCTGAAACTTCATCCTTAAACTTATCTATAACGGAAGAGACTTTGAACTCTTCTAAATGCCCCTCTTTAACTGCTTTCATCGCATAAGTTAAAGAGGTAATCGGACCCGTAATTCGTCTAGATATCTTATGCAAGATGATCAAAATAAAAACCAGTGCGACCATAAAGGTTAATCTGATGTGTAGCAAAAGGTTCTTTATCAACTGTTTCCCATAGGCGTCAAGCTTATTAGTGAATGCCACTTTCCTGTCCCGTGGATTGAAGGTGATACAATGAAGATCCACATTCTTGTAGGGTTGCATATGAAGAAAGTCATACTCTCTACCTCCGATGTTGATCACTCCTACTTTCTCACTTATTACTTCATGAATAGGTAATTGATACCACTCGCTATCAACAACTCTAAGCCCTTCGGCATTAAAGACCTCAATAACTCGACTATCAAAAATAAATACCGATGTTTCATGAACTGCCTCAGCAAACTCTTTGAGAAGAGAACCTCCATTCACTCCAATTGTTAAAAAACCCTCTCTAAGTTCATTGTTTTCAGCGACTTGAATACGCAATGTATTTGCGAGGTAGAACTCTTGTTCTTGTACTGTAGAAATCACCTGAAGTTGCCCGGCAAGGCAAAGCTCAGAGTTATGTTTTAGTTTGAAATAAGATTGACATTTCTGAAGAGAGAGTAAAGGCTTTGGAGAAAAACTCTGATCGCTAATCACGGCTTTACCAAATGAGTTCCGAGAATTCATATTGGCAATCCCAAAGGGAGCAGTGTTATTAGAGGGGCTCCCCCCGAAGAACCCATGAAATAAGAATGTCGTGAGCTCCCAAATCATACCTATTTTGTCATATTTATTGAGATTTCTCACTAAATCAGCATCCATCTTTACGGTAAAGTCTTTAGAGATCACTCCTTCTACATCAGAGAAATTAGATGAATCCTGGTGTTCTTTAGTTCTTAGATTTTCCGATTGATATAGTCGAGGAAGGAACCAGTGCTCCCAATCGTCTAGTTGAGAAAGGATACTAGCATCTTGCTGGAGAATCTTCTGAACCCTTTCTACTTGCTCAAGAAAGGGCCCAAGATAGCTTTCCCCTCCAGAGGGCTTTACCCACTTTAAAAAAGGGTCTAAGAGATCAATGGAGAGAGGCAAAGGAAGGAGCTCTGTAATATTCTTTGACTTATAATTGAGGATTGCATGGGGAGAAAACAAAACATAGGATCCCGTGCCATACGTATCTGCTTTGGGTTTTGCTTCTTTGATATAAGACTTTTCACCCCTCCCCATGTCTAATCGAATCCCAATATAGGGCCCTAGCCACTTTTTCTCTCCATAGACTTCTTCTTCAACACCAACTATCGCAAAATTAGAATCTACATCAACCTTAAAGGTTTTGCTCATAGAGACGTCATCCATGATCATCGCAGATGCTAGAGACCCCTCATTAAGATTTTGCAGAACATCTATCCAATCATTTGTAACAATCAAGGATGCAGAGTGAAGCCAGGAGTTGTTTTGAGAGTGATCCATAGTTGGAGAAAACCCTTCTTTTACATTAGGAGATTCTCCAATACGGATCAAAAGAGCGTTGATCTTCGATTGGGTTTTTTCTAAAAGGTCGACCAAGTAACCCTGGCAATGCCGCCTGCGCTTGTCATTAAGATGATTCATTTCAAGGTCGATATGCTCTTGCATTTTCATCATACTACTACGTATAAAATATCTTTCGAAAATAAAAGAGGTGATAAAAGTGAAAACAAATACACTTCCTACCCAGATAAAAAGACGTGTTTTCAGCTTCATATAACTAGATAATACTTCTAAGGGACCTACTGAATTTCACCCTATCAGATCAATCTATTATTTAGAGTAAAAGTTTTGATAGCCCATTTTTGTGATCATAATAGTCTCTTCCAGTCGCACGCCCCCAACATTTGGCAAGTAGATGCCCGGCTCAACCGTAAAGATCATCCCAGGCTCTAAGACAATCTCTTTAACATTGGCTAAGCCTGCAATCATGGGGTACTCATGCGTTTCCAAACCAATAGAGTGACCTAAACTATGCGTGAAATATTGCTCGAGCTTTTCCTTCTTCATTACAGCACGCGCAGCTTTATCCAGTGCTCCAATCTTACTTCCCGGTCGGCAAAGCATTAAAACAGCATCTTGAGCTGCTTTAACCACTGCATGAACTTTTTGCAGTTTCTCAGACCCTTTGCCAAAGAAAAATGTTCGTGTCATATCGCTATGATATCCGTTTACCACAATGCCGATGTCAAACAAAACAATTTGGTCCTTTTTGAGTTTTGATTTGCCAGTTTGGTAATGGGGCATCGAGCTATTCTTGCCAAAGGCAATAATAGATTCAAAAGAGAGTTTCTCAGCCCCTTTTTGTCGACAATAGATTTCAAAATCACGAGCCACATCTTTCTCAATTACCCCCACTTTAAGTTTTTTCCTGATGTAATGATACCCCTCATTCAGAAGAGAACAGCTCTTTCTTACCTTGTTAATTTCGCTTGAGTCCTTTACAAATCGGAGGCGATCAAGTGGATTTAAGCAAGGTTTGCATTGAATCAACTTTTTAAGCTGAGCATATTCACTGTATTTTGCACGATTACAGTCAAATCCGACCACTTGTTGCTTAAATTCTAGTAAATACTTTCGTAACGTTTCATCTGAAAGCAGAGAAACCTTGCATGGCGCGCATTTTTGACACATTTCAAGATATCTTCCATCCACAAAGAACTGGGTCTTCTCTGCATGTACAAAAAGTTTGCCACGAGACACTTTAATTCCGGTGAGATAGTAAATTCCTATTGGATCATCAATCACAAAGAGGTCAATTTGCTCCTCTCTAAGAGCCTTTATATATCTATCAAGTCGGGAGTTATTTTTTTTCAAAGAGCTTTTGGAGTTCATTTTTTCCAATGAGTACAATAATAGGTCTACCAAGAGGGCATTGATTAAAGTATTCCTTACTAAGGAACTCCTCTAGCAAACGTTTCCCCTCTTCTAATGTAAACGTCCTTTTTCTGGATCTTATAATTTTACATGTTGTTAAAGCTAGGATTTTTTGTCTTTCTCTTTTTATTTCCAGAGGGTCCAAAACAGTGAGTAGCTCATCTAGAACATCCTTGACTTCCCCTTCCCCTATTTCAGGAGAAAGAGCTTCAACAATAAAGCACCCACTACCAAACTCTCTCATCTCAATACCAATAGAGCGGATATCATCCTCAAACGTTTTCAGGAGTAATGCTTCGTGAGGCGCAAATTCAAGAGTAATGGGGATGAGGAGACTTTGTATCTGCATTGGTTCATTTCTAAGAAGTTTTTCAAAATACACTCGAGAAAAAGCTCCTAGAAGATCGACAATGATCAGCCCTTTTTTGCTTCCTGTAATGAGCTCTAACTTAGGGAAAAGATCCCCATTGAGCAGAAGATATGCATCATACAGTCCGATGATAGCGTTTCTCCAATGATCCTCTACAACATCAAAAAAGACCCTTTCACTCTCCAATAATTCACCCTCTTTTTTAAAAATAAGAGGCCTATCGCTTGTAAAGAATGGAAGGTTTGACCCAGAAAAATTCACCTTTGATACGGGGGGCATAATCGAGGTGGAATCACCACCTTGCAAACTCGTGGACATTGCCTTCCGAATCATGAGCTTCAACTGAAATTCATCGCGAAAGCGCACTTCCTTTTTCTGAGGATGCACATTAACATCGATGAAATTGGGGTTAATCGTTAAATGAAGAACAAAGATCGGATGTTTACCAGTTTGCAAACGAGTAGCATAGGAGTCATAAACAGCATAGTTCACTGCAGAACAAAAAACGGATCGCTTATTGATAAAAAGATATTGTCCCGTACGATTATGGCGCGTTTCCGATGGCGATCCGATAAGTCCTTCAATCTTACACATTTCCTGATCTGCTTGAATCTGTGTAGGTACCTGCAAGAACCCCCCCCCAAGAACATCATAGATACGCCTCGTTAAAGAGGAGGCTTGTACATGGAAAATCTCCTTATTGTGGGAAAAAAATTTGAAAGCCACTGTCGAGTGTGCAAGAGAAAGCTTCGTGATCATTTTCACTATTTCAGCTAAACAGCGACTTGCTGTTTTCTGAAACTTCTTACGAGCAGGCACATTAAAAAAAAGTGACCGCACTTCAATCGTAGATCCCCTCTTTCTAGCACAAGGGTCTACGTTAATCATCCTACCTCCATCAACGAAAATCCTTGTTCCTTCAGTTCCATTTGCAGTAAGGATTGTCATTTTTGAAATTGCCGCAATCGATGCGAGAGCTTCTCCACGAAATCCCATTGAAAGCAGAGTTTGCAAGTCATTAATTTCTCGAATTTTCGATGTCGAATGCCGTTCTAAACTCAGGATTGCATCATCTCTACTCATACCACTACCATCATCAATAATTCGAATACACTGAAGTCCCCCTCCACTAAGCTCGATAGTAATCGATGAGGCACCCGCATCAATAGAATTTTCAATCAATTCCTTGGCAACAGAAGCCGGATTTTCAATGACCTCACCAGCGGCAATTTGATTGATCGTTTGATCAGAAAGTACTTTAATTTTTGATGTCAATATCTTATGTTTTTTGATCTTAATTAAAGCTCAGAGTATACTATTTTTACTCTTAATAAACCAAGATGTCTGAATAATGAAGATTGCCACAAAGAACTGTCATTAAAAAGTCTGATCGCATTTAAATATTTCAGAGAATATTCGTTTATTTCTGAAATGCATATATGAAAATGATCCTACGCATGTTTGTTCCTATCATCTACGCCAAATCACATGCTTTCTCTCCAATCTTTTGGAGACTAAAACCCTTTTTTTTTAAATTACACAAATGTTATATAGAGACTCAGGTATATAACAGCCAGAAGTAAAATATGCGCATCATCTCACTATTAGTCACTCTTACCCTACTGGGATGTGGAGCATTCTGGATCAATCAAACACGTCCTGAACTTAAATACAAAGCTTTAGAATTTATTAGCACCGGCTCATTTCATACGCTTGAAGTGAGGTATACATCCGAACAAATTATGGCTGCGCATAAAAACACACTCCTTAAGGACGACCAACACTCTTATTTAGATCCAATCTTAAAATTTCATCCCTACCTCCTTATGGAAGTAAAATTTACATACCCAAACAACAGCACAGGAGAAGGGGTCCTCCTATGGGACCTTATAGACGGAGAGATGGTAACCAATGAAAAACAATGGGGAAAGTCCCATGGATTTGCCGATTGTATCAATGCAAATACAGGACGATATGAATTTAAAGTGATCAACCTCCTTGCTCAGAGAGGTGGGTCATTAGATAGAGAAGGCCTCATTCGAGCACTGCACATCGAAGATGACATTTTGGATTCATGGATTGAGAGCTGTCGTAAGAAGAAGTTAATTGTACAAAATGGAAATGATTATCGGCTTCATCTAGAAAATCCCAATCTCAATGTAATTCCAATGACAAGTATTAAAGCACCACTAGTAACAAAAAGTTATAAAAATACAGAGCGCATTTCTCGTCGGTATTCACCATCGCAAGTCAAACGCATCGCAGAGGCATCCTTTGGAAAGGACTTTGCTATACGTAATACAATGGACGTCTATCTCCCTATTCACAATATCACAGTACAAAATCCCGATGGCTCGCTCCATAGTAGCCACTGGAACGCTCTGAATGGCAAGGCTCTTACTAGCGTGGCATTCATAGAGTAAAAGGATATTGCTGAGTCATCCCTTTATGCATCACTTCAATTGTACTACTAACTATTGTCCAAGTGTACGATGATCCCAAATTACTGGAGATTCTTGAAAAAAAAAAGTTGTAGCAAATGCTACAACTTTTACGGACTAATTCAACCAAGCTGACTAGAAACGTCTTCCACCACTACCACCGCCGCCACTACGACTTTCTCTTGGTCGTGCAACATTCACTGTCAGTGGACGTCCATGAACTTCTTTAGAATTTAATGCTTCAATTGCTGCATTAGCTTCTTCTTCTGTTCCCATTTCTACAAAGCCGAAGCCTTTAGAACGACGTGTTTCACGATCAACAATGACCTGCACTGAAACGACAGAACCGTAAGGATTAAAAATAATTTGTAACTCGTTGTCGTCTATATCATGTGATAGATTACCGACGTATAATTTCTTTGCCATGTTTGGCCTCCTGTAAATAAAACACTATGCAGATTGTCTGCATTACACTATGCAGATTGTCTGCATTACACTCATTCATACCAGCTCTTCAAAGAACAAACAAAAATTATCTAATTTAAGATCGCCGTAGCTATATCTAGGAAGAACAAATTTATTGTACCCTTTTAGCTTCATATAAAGCCAGAAAACTTTCAACAACTTATTCAAAAAAGAAATTATTCTATACTGCTTTGACAGTACTTATACAAAAGCTTCCATCACCAATTTTTGAAACTACATAACGATTTAAAAAAAATCTTTCCAAACATACCCCAATTTACAGCCTGTTCAGTGACTATCTTTAGCATACAATCTCGAGATATCATAGCATTCCAACTACAACAAACCCATGCATTAACTCTTTGCTTAATTTTTTTTAAACCAACACTCTCATATACAGCTCCTTATTATTCGATATTACTTAACGATATATTTATTACTTTATTACTATATTATTTGAAATTGTTTTATTAACCTATTATTACGTAGATAGATGTAAAAATGGAATCATACCCAATCGCTTGAATATAATCCAATCCCAGTAGAACCTTATAAAAAATATTTACAACAACTACGAGGTCATAAAGGCTTATAGAGTAATAATTCCTGATAGTTCGAGCAAATAAATCATCACTTAAAGTCAGATTTCTTCGAATCTATACAGAAAAAAGAGACATCTACTTGTTAAATTTAAAAGACGATCCTAGATAAAATGGGTCAGTAAGACAATGCAAACAACCCACAGTATAATGTCTTATGAGAAAATACACATCGTATTATCGCAAGGTATCATGAGTCAAGAACGCAATAACAGGACCTCTTTCACAAGTTTGTTCCAATCTAATGAACACGTATTCTCTCGTAGATATAGACGAGCAACAGAACTCTCCTTTTTCTTCTTAGAGAGCCCCCCTGACGAGAGTCTTCCTAAAATGTTACAAGAGATGACGCAAAACGACCTTGGTGACGAGGAATAAATTATATTCCCTAAATGACACCTCCAAGTAATCGGATACCCCCTATCCAATAGAACATTCGAACGTAGTATCGAAATGAACCAATCCTTCAACCTGTCTATTGAAGTTTTACTCGTATTATTCCTATACCCAAAAGCCCTTCCTATATTCTCCGTAGATACATGTTTACCCACACTATCCCTCAAAATGTGATGCCTAACACCAGGTGATCGAGGGTATCAGATCTTCAATATTTCATCTGTTTTTTCTACCTAAAGAGTTTAATATAAAGGCTCTTGACAATCATTTTTACTGCATCGTAACATCTTGCGATCAATAAAATGTCCTTTGGAGATCCCCGTGCGAAAACTACAAATTGTGACTCACTGTACACTTCTAGCTACAATACCAACTCTTTTTTCCTGTCCTCCAAACCATTTAACCCACGTTACACATTACGAGCAGAACCAAAAAGAAGCAGAATGGGCACACCCTGCGACATATGATGAGATTGTGCAAATGCTCGAGGATCTAGAATCAGGAGAGCTTGAAAAAAAATACTCCCCAACGCAACTGAATCAAGTCAATGAGTATTTGGCTACTCTAGCAAAGGAAGGCGTTCTTCCCGGTGAGTTTGAAGAAGAAGTCGCTGTAGAAGAAGACACCTACGACTTGATGTATGGAGAAGACAGTTTCTTTCAATTAGCTTATTCCTTGAATAATCGTAGCAAATATATTCTTGTTCCTGCTGTGTTCAACACCTATTCAGGCTACAATATCGTCCAATGCGGAAAAATCAGTAAAACATGGAAGAAGACTCGTAAATTCGTAAAAAAACATAAAAAATCCATCTTAATCGGTGCCGTCGTGGTCGTAGCAGTCACAGCTGTTACAGCAGCTGTGATAGTTGTTGCTTCTACAGAGGGTCTATCCGCACCATCAAGAAGCTCTCGAAAAGCAGCCTCTAAGTCTCGCTCAAAATCAAAGCATTCTGATTCAAACCAGTCAGTACCTGATAGCAGCCCTTCTACCATCCCAAATGATTCTCAAGCACCAGTATCTATTCATAGCAGTCCAATTTTCGAATCCACCATGAAAGAAGAGATCTCCCATTTCAAAGAAGGGCTTGCACAAGGGGGGTTTTTCCACTCACCCTCGAGTGATCAAGGCCTTTCTTTAAAAGAAACAGGAAGGGTACTAGGGCCTCTTTTCGCACATGAGAGCTTCGAACTACTCAATGAGTACCTCCTCTACTACCCTGGGTTTTTTCAAGAGGTTCAAAATATTACCTCACAACAGAACCTCTTACCACCCTCTGCAGCAAGTGATAACCCTGTGGACTTCGGACATAATGAAATTGATAGAAGGTTCACGAGTAACTGCAGCCCCCTGCCTTCTGGCCCATCTAACAGACTGAATTTTAATGCTCTTTCTCATCAGATGAGAGGTGAGGCAGCACGTGCTTGCGGATACTATGGTCAGGCTGTGAATGACTTTAGTCAGGCCATTGATATGAATCCAACAAATCCAATGCCTTACCTGCAAAGAAGCGCTTCCTATTTTGATATGGGACAATATGAGCGATCTTTTGAAGATTTTCATAATTTTGAGACTCAAATTGAACAAAATCCACAAAAAAACCCATTTTCTACTCCTGAGTTCACCCTTGGTTTCGCAAAAGGGTTGCCAAAAGGGGTCTATGAATCTGGAGAAGGGATTATTTTATTTCTTGGTGACTTAATCACTCATCCTATTCACACTGCAACACAACTGTATGATGCGCTCTCAACGCTTGCTAAACTTGCTCGTGACGATGAGTGGGGAATGATTGGAGAGGTCTTATCTCCAGAAATCCATCACTTGGTGACCCGATGGGACACTCTACCTTCAGATAAAAGAGGGGAGCTTGCTGGATATGCTTTTGGAAAGCATGGAGCAGATATTGCAGCGCCAGGGGCTGTAGCTAAGATCGCAAGTAAGAGTGCAAAAAGCGCACGAGAACTAGCTGCCGTTCTAAAAAATCTTCAAAGGGCCGAAGGAACACTTGTTCTAGAAACAGCAGCAGGATTTGGTAATACCTCTAGGGTCGGAGAAATCATTAATTCCGGTAAGACTAGCGCATTTCTTGGAGAAGAATTTGGATTTACTACAAAGGAAATGGGCCAATTACAGAAGACAGGGAAATTGGAAGGCGCTATTAATGATGCTCTTGAGAATTTTGCAACTAAATCACCAAGCGAAGCGTATATAATAGCAAAAAGTGGGGGGAAGCACGCTGATCTCATACCACAGTACAGCGGAAGATCTATTAAAGAAATTCAAAAAGGTATCAAAAGCTATGACAAACAAGTGGCCATCCACAAGGATAAGATCGCAAACCCCTCTACATATTGTCCTGACTGGAATAAAATGGATCCAAGACACAAGAAATCTTTAGTCGAAGTAAAGTGGCCGGCTGAGATAGAATCGTACACTGAACAAGGGCATGTTCTTCAATCTATTTTAGATCTAAAACAGTAAGGTTATATTTATGGGTAACGAAAATTTCAAAAATTATATCCAATATATGGGTAAACTAATTCAAGAGCAAGCGAGAGAAGCAAAAAAAGATGAGGATAGCCCAAAAGAAGGTTTTGAGGATTATAATAAGGGAGCCATAATGGCCTATTATACAGTAATCTCAACACTAAAAAATCAAGCTCCTATTTTCGATCTTGAACAAGAAGATATCGGCTTGGCTGACATAAATCCCGATGTAGATTTGTTTGCCGTTCCTAAAAAATCTGACACAGATTCTAAGTAGGATTGACCTTCACTTCCACTAACAGGTCGCTAAGAATGCTCCAGAAGCCCATATACCATTAGATGATCTGGGATGCCTTCTCTTGGAAACTCTAATTTCATCGGGTTCTCCTTTCTTGGAGGTGGTTATTTTTAATTTCAAAATAGCAAAAATCCACTAGAGAGTTCAATATACAGTTCGTTAACAAAGTTTCTGATTGAATCGTAAACTTGCGCGAGAAACAAAATCGACTTTGGAGACCTCTGTGCAAAAACTGAAATTTTTTACTCACTGTACACTTCTAGCTACTACTCCTGCTCTTTTTGCCTATCCTCAAAATAATCTACCACATGTCACATTTCAAATGGCGGATTATGGATACCAGCAGAAGACCTAAAAGAGGGTACGCCCTACTACATATGATGAGATCGTGCAGATCAAAGATTTAGAATCGGGCGAGCTAGAGAGAAAATACTCGCCGATGCAGCTAAATCGGGTGAATGAGTATTTGGCGATTCTAGCAAAAGAGGGCATTCTTCCCGATGAGTTTGAAGAATAAATGTCTGTGGAAGAAGACACTGATGACTTGATGTATGGAGAGGATAGCTCATTTCAATTAGCACATTGCTTGGGAAACAGTAACGAATACATGATTATTCCGGCTGTTTTTAACAGCTATTCAGGTTACAACATCGTACAATGCGGAACAATCAGCAAAGCATGGAAAAAGACCAAAAAGTTTGTGAAGAAGCACAAAAAAGCGATCATTATAGGCGCTGTTGTGGTTGTAGCAGTTTCTGCTGTCACAGTAGCTGTGGTAGTCGTCTCCTCTGAATGAAGATACAAAGAAAAAAGCACATAGGTCAACGCTATATCTGACTCTTGATGAAATACAAGAGATGAAGATTCTCTTGAATCACTCATAAACAATCATTAAAAACATCGTCATGATCATATTCCGGATAGGGAAAATGATTTTAAAAGAGAAATTACTATCTTCACAAGCTCATTTCTTGGAGAAAAATCGGATGTACTGCAAAGGAAATGGGTCACCTACAGAAAGCCGGTAAATTGAAAGATGCTATTCACAGTCGTTTGGATAGATTAGTCTCTCAATCAAAAAGCGATGTCTTTAAAGCTGCAATCAGCAAAGATAGTCATGTAAAGAGGGTAAGAGACTATCTTAGTAAACCCACTAAAGAGATTCAAAGTCGCTAAGAATAATCCAGAAGCCCATATATCACTTAAGGAATGTGTTTCTATAAAAGAAAACCTTTAAAACTTACAAAAAAAACACTAAGAAGAACAGGGGCTAAAATTGACAGTTGATCTAATAACGCTTACTACGTAGATCACTATAGGCCTGCATTCTACCCTTATCTTGTATACTACAATTAGATAATCCCGCACGAAATATCTATATGAGTTAATATGCTTGTTACGCCTATTTTCTTATTCTTTTCTTTGCTCAATAAACTGTAGACAATGGCTCTTTTTAATGGATTTCCCCCGTACATTTCTCTTTGGATTTTTTCTTGAACCCTCTTTCTTTTCTCTACTGCCCTTCCTTTGACAAGTAGCATTGGGTTCCTCTTCGGTAGGCTGTAGTGTATTATGATTGAATGCAATGACCCGAATCAATACACCTGGTTTTTCACTATACCTCTTTTTAGAAGAAATATCTGTTGCAGACCCATTATCCTCTATGACGATCCCCTTCAAACAGTCTTCATAAAACTTTTGCATATTGGTGGTATCAGGCATCACCTCTGGAAGGATGATATGCGCGAGCATTTGTCTACGGCGAATATAAGACGTGTTTTTGGGAATAGGAATAAAAAAAGTAAAATCCAATTGGATCGGCCCAAGAATGGGCCCATCTCGATATTGCGCTCGAATCTGCCACTGGGCTGTTTCTTTATCAGCTAACATGGAATTATAATTATGGCTTCCACAAAAGCGCGACGCCGTCCAATAAACGGGTTTGCCATATAATTCTAATTGGATCATCTCTCTATCTTAAAGTATTTTCCGATAATTCACTTATAGGACTTCTTCATTTTTAAGTCTAAAATAATTTATTTACATCAGAGCTCTAAGTCTCTTATCTATTTTATAGTAAGGTAGTGATGGACAATCTATAAATTTATACAATTACAACGTCTGTGCAAAATATAGGCTAAAAAAACAAAGACGTTGCTAAAGAAAGAACTCTTTAGATAAGGAGTTGTTTGTTTTTTTCAGACCTCTTTTTATCTTTCTTTTCCTCTTTTTTTTTGAAGGGTGGCTCTTAGATTGTAATCTTCAACAGTAACTTCTCAGGTCATTCGACCTCTTCTAAAAGGCTCTTTTAGCCCATTGCCTTTCAGGAATCAGTATTAATCAACAGTACTATTGATTAATAAGGGTTTTACATGTAATCTCCTGATTTTGGAAAGATGGCTGAGTGGCCGAAAGCACGTCCCTGCTAAGGACGCGTATCTTCACGGGTACCGAGGGTTCGAATCCCTCTCTTTCCGTTTTATGAGCTCTTTCCAAGATCCATGTTCTCCAATCAAAGACTACTGATGACAAGTACACCCTCAAAAATTCGCATAGCCCCCAACTCAAAAGAGTCCGAGATGATGGTTTTAGGTTGCATGCTTACCAATGTTAATAGCCTCAATATAGCCTCAGACGCCCTCGACAACAGTGATTTCTATTACACCGAACACAAAACTGTATTCGATATTCTTAAAACTGCTTACAAAAATGATAAACCTGCAGATGTTCATCTGGTTTGTGAAGAACTAAAACGCATCGATAAATTAGAAAAAATTGGTGGTGTTAGTTACATTACCTCATTAGCGCAATACGCAGGAACTTCAGCATATATTGAAGAATACACTGAATTAATTAAGAATAAATCAATCCTACGGCGCATGATTAACGCCGCTCAAGACATTGAAAAAAATGCCCTCGACGAACCTTCAGACGTACAGTCAACACTCGACGATGCTCAAGCAAAACTGTTTGCTATCAGCCAACAGAACAACTCCTCCGTAGGGCTACAGCTTAAGGAATTGCTCTCAGGTATGAAAGCCGAATCAGGTCTCCCCTATCTTAAGGAACTTCAAGACCGGCAAGAAGAGTTTATAGAAAAAGGTGCAGATGGCGTCCAATTTACGGGCACTCCCACTCATTTTCTCGATCTAGATAAAATGATTAATGGTCTAGCCTCTTCTAATTTAATCATCTTAGCTTCCCGTCCTGCAATGGGTAAAACAGCGCTAGCAATGAATATCGCAGAAAATGTCTGCTTTAAAAACAATGTGCCTGTTGGGATATTCTCCCTTGAGATGAGCGCCGAACAACTCCTCCATAGAATCATCTGCTCTCAAGCCGAAATAGAATCCCAAAAGATTCTTACTGGGTCAGTTTCTGGAGCAGAATATCAACGAATCGTTTCAACTGTAAAACAGATGCAAAAACATACAATGATTATCGATGATCAGCCAGGTCTGCGGATCTCAGATCTCAGAGCACGTGCAAGACGAATGAAAGAGACCTATGGCATTGAATTTCTCGTCATCGATTATCTTCAACTCCTTTCAGGATCAAGTGCAAAATATGGATCTGATAATAGACAACAAGAAATTTCGGAAATCTCTCGCATGCTAAAAAATCTCGCCCGAGAGCTCAACATTCCCATTCTTTGTCCTTCACAGCTTTCGAGAAAAGTAGAAGAGAGAACTGGTCACCGTCCTATGATGAGTGATCTTCGGGAATCCGGAGCCATTGAACAAGATGCTGATATTGTCATGTTCCTCCTCAGAAGAGAATACTATGACCCCTACGACAAACCGGGAATGGGAGAAATCATCGTTGGGAAAAATCGTCATGGTCAGGTGGGATCCATCGATGTGACATTCCGTAAAGAAATCGCCAAGTTTACCAATTACACTCATCTCGAAGCCGAAGGAGCATTAGATAACAGCGCTGCCTTTTCAGCCTTTACCCCTGAATCTTAAAGTCTCCATTGCTTAAATGGACGAATGAATGATGGGTGGAAACAATTGAGCAACGATCTCTCATTATGCTTGGTAATTAAAAAAAAACAACCTTGAGCATATTTTCCATCAGTGCAAATAAGAATCATCCAAGCCCAACAACCACACGACCCTCCTATAAATACACTCATATTAAAGAGCTCATTTCCCTTCGTATGAAGATGTTACTCTAAAAAATTTAACGCCCTTGTCACATGGTACAGAATACACGTAGTTGCAAAACTACGCGTACTGCTGCTCATACGAAGTATTCAGTGTTTGTTTTCACAGGATTGGATAGAACCAACTTCATTGCTGCTATCCGGAGAATCTAAGGGTTTACAGTCAGGATTATCGTCCTCATAAAGCCCCAAAGTTAAATCCTCACCTGCAGGGAGCCACTGACTCAGTGAATAAAGAATGCGTGGAAAAAATAGAGGATCAGCCTTATATGCGCACCCATTTCTCATCTTGCTTGGCAATTCAACAATAGACTCGAGTATATTTCCAATCGATGCAAAAGCAACAAATAACGCCCCAATAGACACACGCTTTTTTAAACAAACTGGTAATAATACGATTGCAAGGAAGGTATTTGAAATCACCCCACACGCATGAAGCAGGGGCTCTATGAGAGCACCCACCCTGAGGCTAAGCTCAAATAAGCGTCCCTCGTGTATTTGGCCACTTTCAGGATCCTGATATAAAAAATCTCTGAAACTGATCCCTGGATTCATTAGCCAAGGATATCTTTCAGTAAATCGCTCGACTGTATGTAGATAACTTAATATCATAACCCTCATGAATTCAAATATTTTTGTTGCAAACTTGAATCTTTACATTTTCCCCTTTAGTAGGTAAGATCCTTTCCAAGAATCATAAAGAGGATCTATGTCATCTGTAAAGAAAAAAAGGAGATTAAAAATCTCCAAGCATAAAAAAAAGAAACATCGTCGTAGAGACCGGCATAAGAAAGGCTAATTCTCATTTGTATAAGGCCTTATCCTAAAAGCTTTGATGTCATTGTTATTGGATCCGGACACGCCGGTTGCGAAGCGGCGCATGCCGCTGCTCGCATGCAGACATCTACCCTGCTTCTTACCATGAACTTAGATACGATTGGGAAAATGAGCTGTAATCCCGCCATCGGAGGAACTGCAAAAGGGCACATCGTCCGAGAAATCGATGCCCTTGGAGGACTCATGGGCAAAGTTGCCGACCGCACGGGTATCCAATTTCGGATGCTCAACGCCAGCAAAGGTCCTGCCGTTTGGTCCCCCCGTGCCCAATCCGATAAAGTAGCCTACCAAACCGACATGAAATTCACCCTCGAAAATGTTCCCAACCTCTTCATCAAACAGGGTACTACAGAGTCTCTCATTGTAGAAGATAATCAGATTAAAGGAGTTACTACCATTGAAGGGGTCCAGTACTATGGGAAAACAGTGATCATCTCTACAGGTACATTCATGAGAGGACTGCTCCATATTGGACACACTAATTACGCAGGCGGTCGCTCTGGAGACAAGCCCTCAATAGGCCTGTCGAAATGCCTCGAGGACCTGGGTTTTACACTAAGTCGACTCAAAACGGGAACTCCTCCCCGCATCCACAGTCGAAGCATCGATCTCTCCCAAGTCGAAGAGCAGCCTGGAGATGAAGGAGTCCGATTTTCTTATGATAAAAAAGAAAAGAGGCTCCCTCAAGTTTCCTGCTACATTACTTACACAAATATAGCAACGCGCAATATCGCTCTTGAAAACTTGAAGCGTTCAGCACTCTATAGCGGTAATATCCATTCTGCCGGCCCTCGCTACTGCCCCTCTTTCGAAGATAAGGTAGTGCGTTTCGCAGATAAAGAGAGACACCAAATTTTTCTCGAACCTGAAGGTCTTCAAACGCATGAGTATTACGTTAATGGGATCTCAACATCTCTTCCATTTGATGTGCAATACGCCATGATCAGATCTATTCCCGGATTAGAACAAGCTGAAATTACTCGACATGCATATGCCATTGAGTACGACTACGTTATAAGTGGACAACTCAACGCAACTCTTGAAACAAAAAATATAAAAGGCCTCTATTTTGCCGGGCAAATCAATGGAACTACAGGTTATGAGGAGGCCGCTGGGCAAGGAATGATCGCTGCAATTAATGCTGCTCTTCAAGTAAAAAACAAAGATCCTTTTATTTTAAAACGCTCTGAAGCCTATATTGGCGTCATGATTGACGATCTGATTTCTAAAGATCTCGATGAACCTTACCGGATGTTTACCTCGCGCGCTGAACACAGGCTTCTTCTCAGACAAGATAACGCAGACCTACGCCTCCGCGATCACGGATACCGTTTAGGAATAATAAGCGAAGAACAGAACGCGTGCTTCCAAAAAAAGAAAACATTAATCCAAGAAGGAATCAACCACTTTGAAAAAACATTCAAATCACACGGAAAGAAATCCATCCCCGTTTCTAAACTACTCTGTCGTCCAGAAGTCTCCTACGCATCCCTCCTAGAAGAGTATTCAGATATAAAAGACTATGGGGCAGAAATAAACTCCGTAATTGAGATTGAATGTAAATACCGTGGCTATTTATCTCGTCAAAAAAAGGAAGTGGAAAAACTCGAAGCCCTCGACGAGGTTCTGATTCCCACAACATTTGACTTCTTAGTAGTCGTTGGACTGAGAAATGAAGCGAGGGAAAAACTCCACCGTAAAAAACCCTACAATCTAGGAATCGCATCCCGCATTTTTGGAGTCTCCCCAGCAGACATCACCGTCCTACACGTTGCCTTGCAAAAAACTCTTGTTTCAAACAAAAGCAATCCGTAACTTAATTCTATGCAGGAAAAAGACCAGCTCTCCCAACTCGTTATCTACTCCAAGTCGGCACTCAAGACCTCATTTTTTAAAGATCTATTGCACAAAGAATATCAAATTCATCACGTCACATCAGAATCAGAACTCTTTACTAAACTTACAAATCTTACTGTAGATTTAATCATCATTGATGGACAAATAGATGGATCATGCATTCACAATCTCTGCATACAGATTAGACATCAAAAAGAATATGCAGTCACGCCAATCCTCCTTATCTCAAACCATTTAAAGAAATCAATCATCCAAAAGTACTTGCAAGCTGGCGTTTCTGATTTCATTGATGAACATCTCGAGAGAGAAGAAGTTTATCAGCGGATTGAATCCGTCAAGCAACTACAAAAAACCGAACTAAAAGTCTCCCAGATTACCCAATCCTTTTCTTCCCACGAACTCTCTACTGAAGATCTCTCTACCCGTATCATTATCGATGAACATGTCATGCAAGTGATGCAAAGCGCCTATGACGAAAAATCCCCTCTGTCCCTTCTTCTCATCGAGATGGAAGATCTCAAGCTCAACACATCCTTCCATGCACATCTTGAAAAATTGATGCGCCCCCAAGATGTCTTCATAAAAATTGGTGGCTACAAGTTTATGGTAATCATGCCCAAGACTTCAAAAAGTGCAGCGTATTTTATTGCAGAAAACATCCAACATGATGCCAAACAATTCACCTTTACTATTGCCCTTGTCAATCTTAAAGAGGCTCAACAAAACATCTATCTTAGTGTAAAGCAACTTCTAACCCTCGCAACTAGTTATCTCGAAGTAGGGAAGAAAACCGGATCTCGAATTATTACCAAAGGAACATACCTATGAATAGATACCTTCTAATACTCATTGCCCTTCCTCTCTGCAGTTTTGCTGCAATAAAGCCCATTAAAGCACCTCCGCTTAATGCGCAACAGTTTGCTGCAGCACAAGCACAAACACAAGAAAGCCATCCTATAAAAAGTAATACACCTTCAAAGATCATGGTGATCACTCCAGAAGCGCGAGGAAAAGACTTCCAACAAGCGTACAACTTCCTTAGAAAAGCAAATGCTACAGCACCCATCTCTGTGACTTTAAAAAATGGAACCATACTTAATGGAATCATGGGAATAGAGCTAATGACTGAAGGAACAATCGTAATTTTCAAGTTCAATACCACACGTGGAGCGAAATACCGAGTTGAGAATATCGAAAATATTATCTCACTGAATTAATCATGAAACTCAATCTCATCAAGCTCAAAGGGCACAATATCTACGATCAGCTAAAACTCGAGGAATCACTCTTGCGCACTTCAGATGAAAACTGGTGCCTGATTAATGAAGGATCACCCCTCTCTATCGTGATGGGAATTTCAGGTCAGTCCAAAGAACTTGTTGAAGAATCCTGCGCAAAGCAAGATGGAGTCCCCATCATTAGACGCTTTAGTGGAGGAGGCACTGTCGTCGTCGATTCGGGAACACTTTTTGTTTCCTTGATTTTCCAAGAGGAGGCACACCCCTTCCCCTCTTATCCCGAACCGATTCTTAGATGGACAGAAGAATTTTATCAATCCGCACTTTCCATTCCTTCTTTTAAACTCCGAGAAAACGACTATGTAATTGGAAACCTTAAATGTGGCGGCAATGCTCAATACTTGCGCAAAAATAATTGGCTCCATCACACCACTTTCCTTTGGGATTTTCAAAAACAAAACATGAACTATCTCAAACATCCACTAAGAATGCCCAAATATAGAAAGGGAAGATCTCATCTCGAATTCCTCTGCACATTAAAAAAGTTCTATCCACAAATCCATTTAATGTCTAATAAAATTCAAGAGGAACTGCAACACCGTTTTATACTCAATGAACCCTTACTCTCTGAAGTCAATCTTTTTCTTAAATTACATCATAGAAAAAGTACTCAAATAATAGGGTAACCTGAAATAGTATCAATAAACTAATCCGATATACCGATTCATTTTATAAAGTTTTCTGATTTATACCATAGAAATTCGAATTAAACTTGATACTAATAGCCTTACAGTTGATTGAAAAGCCCATTAGCCAAATATTTTGTGCTATACGTCTTATCATCACACATTACAACCAAATACTGTAAATTTTAATATCCAGAAACTACATCTATTATTCATAAAGAGCAGAGCAAGGAACTCTTTACCCATAACGCTCTACTAGCTTTTCTTTACGATCCTAGATAGAAAGAAAACAGCATGCAGGTAGAGAGATTGAATATTCCAAAAAAGCGCTCCGCAGTTGTATCGATAGTATTGTGAATCATTGCCTCTTGCAAGGAAAAGTAAATGATTACGAAATGATGAAGACCTATCGTAACATCATCACAGAACTCCTTCCTCAATAGAGCGAAATCACAAGCAGTAATGTACTCATGGCTTTAACGGTTAAAAGGGGAGAAGACTTCAATCCTGGAAACTTCCATGTTATTTCTGAAGTCTATAGCCCCCTTGTTACAGAAGGTGTCGACCTCCTACTAGAATCCAAAATAACCAATCCCTTCAGCAATTTCGCATGAAAACTTTTCAAGGAATTTATGATGCACTATGGAGTATATCTACTATAACATCTGTTATTGGAAGGATTAGAGATTTTTAAGAGATCCATATATTTAACCAATGCATTACTTTACGAAGACTCTATCCTTGAACCTCTCTCAAAAGGGGTTTCTAACGATAATCCAATCACCAATTCTCCTATTACTTAAGCATTCATAACAGCTTTTATGGGCATCCCAAAGGGCACGATGCTTAGAAAATAAAGTCTCAAAAACTATACCAAAAAATCTATTGTAACGGATCTACGTAAGCAGGTAAGCACAGAGAGCCTTCCAAAAATAGACTTTTATTTAATAAGATTAATTATTTGTTGAAATAAAAACATATCAGTTCATTAATACATTATTATGTTATAAATACACACGAAAACCTAATATAAAATTTAACTAATGTAAATCTTATGTTCTATAATATAGCAAATGGAATTAAACTGGGCCATGATAGCATTACAATTGATCAAATAGAAGCCTCCGTAATACAGGGCCATAACCGTTATTTGACGTGTACAGCTTAGTATGCTCGTTTCTACTATTTCTTTAATCAGCATCATCTACTTTGGTAATGTACTTACCCCCAGCATTGCACTTGCTGTATATCGAAGCAATGCTGGTCGACATAGGCATTTTTAACACAAGCCCATTTTATGACGGCAAAATATTTTAATCATCCATCTCCAGAAACTGTAGATATTGTTCATAAAGACCAGAGCAACGACCCCTTCACTCATGAAACTCTACCAACTTTCTAGAAAAGCCTCTCTATGCCTCTACTACATGTAGTCTCTAATAATGTCTCATATAATCCATACCGAACTGCACAATTTTATTCAATGATCTTAATTATTTATTAAAATAAAACACAATTCTATTAGACCGTTAATGAATCATTATGCTATAAGTATATTGGATAAACTAATATGTGATTTAACCAAAGAGAATTTAATGTTTTATAATATAGTAAATGGAGTTAAACTAGGCCATGAGAGCATTACACTTGATCGAATAGAGTCCTCTGTAAGACAGGGTCATAACCATTATTTGACGTGTGGAACTCAAATGGTCCAACTCAATACATCTATCTCTTTTGTCAATACCGCTTTAACAGCCGCAAATCAGAGTCCTTTTTCTTGGGTTATACATGGTGCTACCCTCCTCTCGCCAATAGCCCTGTCTTATGCACTATCCACAAAAATTCAGAACTATCCAGTGCGCAGTATTGTGCTATTTATCCACGACAATATCGGAAATCTCAGTAAGCTTGTTTCTATTATTTCTTTAATCAGCATCATCTACTTTGGTAATGTGCTTACCCCCAGCATTGCACTTGCTGTATACGGTATAGGTTACCTGGATCAAACAGGTATTCTTCCGGTATGTATTAGGCGCGCACTACATACAGGAGCTCCTTTCATTACAGTTACAACTGAAATTGTCTGTGGATCGCTTATAAGCCGACTATCTAGTGCTGTAAGTCTCACCCTAATCGTAGCGGCCAAATACTTCCAATACCGATTTCCAAATGTTCTAGAGACTGTTCATAAAGACCTGCGCAACGAACCCTTTACCAATAAAACCCTACCAGAGTTTCTTCAAACCGGCTCGCCCAAGACCTCTATCAATCGAGGACATCTTAACTACCCCTCACTTCCAGCGATCCCCAAAGCGGATATAACAGATCTTTACACACTCTGCGAGGATATCCATTGGGACAAGCATCTCACCTGCTTACAACAAAAACTCGCGAAAGATGTTAGATGGGAAGAAAGATCACAGCGTGCAGGTACAGAAATTCAATATCTCAAGAAAGAGCTCCGTAGTTGTGTCGATAGTATTATAAATCATCGCATCTTACAAGGAGAGCCAGGCGATTACGAAATGATGATCACCTATCTCAAGATCATCACAGATAAACTTCCTCATCAGAGCGAAATCACAATAGCTGATATACTCATGACTTTAGCGATTGAAGGAGGAGAGTACTGCGGCCCTGGAAAATTCCGTGTTATTGCCGAAGTCTATAGTTCCCTTATGACATCCTCTATAGACCTCCCTATAGAAACCAAAATACTGCACTCCCTTCAGCAATTTCGCAAAAGCATTTTCCAAGGAATTTATACCGAAATATGGACTCAACAAGCCTCTTTAGGGATGGCTGGGCAGATCCTGGATTTTCAAGACGTCCATGTATTTAACCAGTTCGTCATTTACGCAGGAGCTTCCTTTGGACTGCCCTTACAAGGAGCAGCTGACGATAACACAGTCAACAGCACTCCCATTAAAACAGCATACGCAAAAAGTCTAATGAGTAGCTTTATGATCCCACTCTTTTGGAAGGGTGGGGCTATTATATTAACCCCATTCGAAGGATACACCAAAGCTTCCATTTTAAAGCACCTGCGTGAACAGTTCGGAACAGAACTCCTTCCCAAACCAGACTTTTATGGGTGGTGGATGGACTGGATTGACAAACAAAACATTACAGAAGAAAACAAAGAGCAATTAGCAACTGAGCTCAGCGAATCTCCACCCAAACTCTTTGGAAAACCATTTGAAGTGGATGGAGTGCTTCAGGATCTATTTATCGAAGCAATGCTGGTCGACATAGGAATTTTTAAAAACACACCCGAATTGACAGAGACTCCAATACAATCTCTCTATTCCTCTGCTATATTGCATATTCAATAAAAGCCATTTTTAGAAACAAACCATAGAAAAATCTCATAACTAATAAACTATTTTACTCCAGTATTAATACATTATTCTGCTATATTGTTTATGAATCCGTATAACTTCTAGATATAACCTGAAAGAGAATTTATGATTGCTAATACATTCGATGGAATCAGACTGGGCCATAATACTATTGCACTTGATCGACTAGGAGCCTCCGTGGTCCAGGGACATAATCCTTATTTAACGTGTCTAACTCAGATAGCCCAACTCGATATTGCTCTTTCTTGTACCGACACCGCTTTAAAAACAGCAAACTATAACCCTATTTTTTGGGCTGTAGAGGCTGTAATTATGGCTTCTCCAATAGCCTTGACTTATGCCCTATCCACAAACATTCAGAATAAATCAGTGCACAATATTGTGTTGTTTATGCACGACAATATTGGGAATCTCAGTAAGCTTGTTTCTACTATTTCTTTAATCAGCATCATCTACTTTGGTAATATACTTACCTCCAGCGTAGCACTTGCCTTTTACTCCATAGGTTACCTGGATCAGAAAGGTATTCTTCCTGAATATATGAGGAAAACACTACACATAGGACAACCTTTTATTACAGCCATAACTGAAATCTTCTCTGGTACGCCCATACGCCAACTATTTTGGGTTACAAACCTCATCATGCTTATTACGGAGAAATATTTTAATTCTCAATCTCCAGAAACTGCAGATATTGTTCATAAAGACCTGCGCAACGCCCCCCTCACTCATGTAACTCTACCAGCTTTGCTTCAAAACGGCTTCTCAGAGACCTGTCTCAATCGAGGACATCTTCACTACCCCACACTTGCACCGGTCCCCGATGTGGACGTAACAGATCTGTACAAGATCTGCGATAATATCCATTGGGAAAACCATCTCACTAGCTTACAAAAAAAACTCGCAAACGATCCTAGATGGAAAGAGAGAGAAAATCATGCAGGTAAAGAAATTGAATATCTCAAGAGAGTGCTTCATAGTTGTATCGATAGTATTATAAATCATAGTATCTTGCAGGGAGAACCCACCAGTTACGACATGATAACCTCCTATCTCAAAATTATCACAGCGGCCCTTCCTAAACAGGATGAAATCACACAAGCTGATGTCCTCATGACTTTAGCGGTTGAAGGGGGAGAATACTGTGGTTCTGGAAAATTCCGTGTTATTTCCGAGCTCTACAGCTCCCTTGTTACAGAATCTATTGACCTCCCAATAGAAACCAGGGTTCTACAATCCCTTCAGCAATTGCGCATGAGGACTTTCCAAGGAATTTATACGAAAATATGGGAGCTATCTATCGTAACCTCTCTTCTTGGCCGGCTTATAGATTTTCAAGACATTCATATATTTAACCAATATGTCATTTACGGAGCCTCTGAATTTGGGCTCCCTCAACAAGGGGCCACTTACGATTTCACGATCCAGAAATCTCCTATGGTGGAGTTATTCATGAAAACTTTGATTGGCAGGCCACTGCGACCCTCCTTTTGGAAGGGGAGGAACTTTGGAAAGACCCTTATCGAAGGGTACACTGAAAGAGCTATTGTGAATCATCTGTGTGAAGAATTCGGTACAGAGCTCCTTCCCAAGATGGATTTTTATGCGTGGTGGAAGGACTGGATTAACAGACAAAACATTTCAGATGAGTCCAAAAACACGTTATCAGATGAGCTCTGCAATGATCCACCCCAACTTTTTAATCAGCCATTGGAAGTAAATGGTAAAATCCAAAACACATTTATTACAGCAATGCTGCTCGATATAGGGGTATTAACTATCTGAATCCTTCATTTTTCTTGAAAAAAACATCTAATTAATACACCGACCCAATCTATTCCTTCATTTAATAAAGTTTTATGATCTATAAGATGACTATCACATCAACAAGGTTGTTACTTTTACTCCCGTTCGGGGAGGCTAAATAGATCTTTAAATCCCTGTTTAGAAACTTCCCGTCCCATTACAGCTATAGACTCTGTAAGGGGTATCTCCTTTGGGCAGACTTGGACGCAGTTCTGTGCATTCCCACAATCGCTAATTCCCCCTTCTTTCATAAGCTCACGGTTTCGCGTTTTCGCTTCCATCTTTCCGGTAGGATTAAGATTGAAAAGGCGTACTTGCGAGATGGGTGATGGGCCGATAAACTTAGACTTGGCATTAACTTGAGGGCAAGCTTCTGAGCAGCACCCACAGGTCATACACGTGGATAGGAGATACATCGATTCTTGTTTGGTAGGACTGATTTTTGGTCCGAACCCTCTCATGAAGGTTCCATCCGAATCTACCCACCCTTTGATTTTTTTGAGGTCATTGAACATTGATGTGCGATCAACGACAAGATCACGAATGAGTGGAAATTTGGTAAATGGCGCAAGAGTGATCATGTTGGATCCGGTTTTTTTAAGGATCGGTTCGACGATAGCAGTACAGGATTGACGAGGTTTTCCATTCACCAGCATCGAGCAGGAACCGCACACTTCTTCAAGACAGCCTTGCTCCCAAACGACAGGGGTTACTTTCTCCCCTTTACGATTGATCGGATTTTTTTGGATTTCCATCAACGCTGAGATCACATTGATAAATGGAAGAATTACAAGTTCAAATTCTTCCCAGTATTGATTGCCTGTTTCTCCACGATATACTTTGAGAATAAATGTTTTAGCCATGCTCACCTATAAAGGTAGTTTGATATTGTCTGGTATGTTCTCCAAATGAGGACGTACTTTTTTTGCCTTCATGTAATCTCTTTTTAAGGGCTTGAGGTGGCGAATGTCAACGGCTTTATAACTAATTATTGGTTCATTTCCATTAGGGTCGTAGGTTGCTATGGTGTTTTTAAGCCAATTTTTATCATCTCGACCGGAATACCCGGGTTTAAAATGTGCTCCTCGGTATTCTTCCCGAAGAAGAGCTCCTTTAGTAATCACCATGGCCAGTTCAATCATCGAAGCAAATTGGTTGGCAAAGACGAATGTTTGATTAAGAGTCGTTCCTTGGTCACCAAGGGAAATATTTTGATAACGCCTGCGAATCACTTTGATCCCTTCAAGTGTTTTTTTCAGGTCCTTGTTATTGCGTTTTACAGTAACATTTTCGACCATGAGATTGGAGAGCTCTTCGTGCAGAATGTGCACGTTTTCTTCACCATGACATTCAAAAAGATGCTGTTTGCGTTGTTCTTCGAGTGCTATAGCAGATTCAAAGCAGTCAGATGAACTTGCTTCAATCTCTTGATCAAGATAACGTGGAACTTCAACCCCCGTAACAAGCCCTCCAAAAATGCAAGAAAGGAGAGAGTTGGCACCAAGCCTGTTGGCTCCGTGATATTGAAAATCCGCTTCTCCTGCGACAAAACACCCGGGAATATTGGACATATGACGATATCTCTTAAACCGGTCCTCATCATCGGCCGCTGGCCAATCAACCCAGGCTCCTCCCATCGAATAGTGGACGGCAGGTGCAATACGCATCGGCACTTTACGTGGATCTTCTCCGGTAAACTTATGATATATGTGTAATACAGAATCCAGTTTATGGACAATATTTTCTGGCAAATGAGTCACGTCGAGATAGACTTCAGAACGTCCGTCGACTCCAAGTCCAAGTTCAAGCACGCGAAGTATTTCGCGTGAAGCAACGTCGCGAGGCACAAGATTTCCAAACGCAGGATACATCTCTTCTAAAAAGTACCAAGGCTCTCCTGTCTTACCACACGGAATCGTTGTTCCATCTTGTATTTCAATATTCTTTGATCTGTCTCCATAGACCCAAATGCGCCCCCCTTCCCCACGGATTGATTCTGACATCAGGCGGAGTTTATCTGATCCTGGGATCGCTGTTGGATGTATTTGAATAAACTCACCGTTGGCATATTTCATTCCTTGCATGTAAAGACGTCCCATAGCGGCTCCTGTGCAGAAAGTCGAGTTTGTAGACCTCTTAAAAATGAGTCCTGGACCACCTGTAGCAAAGACCACAGCGTCTGCTTTGAGTATTTCGAAGTTGAGGTTGAAGAGATCCATGATCACAATTCCACGCGCTCTTCCCTTATCATCCATCACAATTCGCATAAATTCGTGATGCTCATATTTATCCACTTGCCCAGTGACTTCATATTTTCTAACTTGTTCATCCAGAGAATAAAGAAGCTGCTGTCCTGTCGAAGCTCCACAAAATGCAGTACGATTATACAACGTTCCCCCGAATCGACGAAAATTAATATTCCCCTCTTTTGTTCGATTAAATGTGCAACCGAGTCGATCCATCATTTGAATAATACGTGGTGCAGCAAGACACATTTCTAAAATCGGTGGCTGATCTCCGAGAAAGTCTCCCCCTTTGATTGTATCGTAGGCATGAATAATTGGAGAGTCATCTTCCCCTTTGATATCAACGGCTGCATTGATCCCTCCCTGTGCACAAACAGAGTGGGAACGCTTCACCTGCGTCACTGAAACGATTTTGACCCGACACCCTTGTTCTGAAAGTTTCACTGCAGCGGAAAGCCCAGCAAGACCACCTCCAACAACGATCACCTCTTTCACTTCTTTCCCCATAAAAGCACCTTTAATATTTCAAGTTGATAAAGTAGGGGCCCCAAATCGCTGCCATTCCTAAAACAGCAGCTACAAACATGATCACCATACACACAGTGACCATCTGCGATTGCGTTCGTACTCGCAGCACAGCCCCCCACGATATTAAAAATGTCCATAGCCCATTGAATGCATGAAACACAGTTGCCAGAACAAAAATGGTGTAGAGAACCCCTGTGATCACATGACTAAAGGAATCTCTTACGACAAGGAGCGTGGCCGTTCCAAAATTACCGGCTTCTGCCATCACTTGATGTTTTTTTAGAGGTCTGCTGGTAAGCGCATTTATCCACTTTCTCTTTAGGTCGATCTTTTGATTTTCTTCGAGGCTCGATGCCATCAATTTGTTATAGGGGGAAACTGTGAGTGCAATATGATATTTTTCTCTTGCGCTAGCTCTTAATAAGCAGCTATCTTTTTCTTCTTCTCTCAGAGCTTCCACTTCCTGATTAATTTTGTCCTGGTCAAAGAGTTCAACACCGAGTCTATCTGAAACAGTATACAACCCTTTATCCATATCCACTCGCACAAAGTAGGAAGAGCTGTCGCCCAGATGCACTTCAACTGGATAACGATAAAACCGCATATAACCTACGTGCAGGACAATTCCAACTAGTACAATCCAAGAGGCCCATCTTTGAAATGAATAGGCATGATTGCGTGAGTGTTTTGTCAGAGAAGGCTTATTGCCACTTGATGGCAAAGAGTTCTTCTTGCTTGTAAATAGGTATTTAATGCCCCAACTCATATGTACTATAAGCGGAATCCCTAGTAAAACAATCTCAACCACATGCAGATAAGGGAGGTTTTTTAAAAAATTCACCGCGTGAACAAATCCCATGCCATTCTCGCCAAACATTAGTGCTGCCTGCGAATTCGTCAACAAATGCTCCGAAAGAAATACCACAAGCCATAATCCAAACAAAGACTGTACTCGACGCCATACAAACGAGCTTGGAAGCTTTGAAAGTTGAGTCCCCATTATCCACCTTGAACAGACAATAAAATAATCAAATTACAAAAAATTACTATTATTAACAAATAAATTCAGTAACTAACGAAAATCACTGCATGAGTCAAATCTAAAATCCATCCAGGACAGTCCTATTACGCTCCTTTCAGAGCACTATCCAAAAGGAGGCTATTATGGGAACCCAATTCACTCGATGTACTTCTCCGGCGTACCATTCTGAGATCATTAGATAAACCTAAAAAGACACTGTTCGAAAAATATTGACTCATTAACAGCATTAACTTCCATTCCACAACTCCTGAATGACCTCTGTAGACCACAGCATATCAAGCTATTATTACTAGAGAGAAAAGAATTTTTCTACATTTGTTGTTGTTGCACTAGCGACCTTTTGCAGAGTCAGGTTTTTGACATTAGCGATCATTTCAGCTGTTTCAACGACAAAACTGGGTTCATTTTTTTCACCACGATGATGTTGGGGAGCTAGATAAGGCGTGTCCGTTTCTATGACGAGGTAATCGAGTGGAATCTCTTTGATGACATCGCGTAACTCTTGCGATTTCTTAAAGGTCGCAATACCGCTAATAGAAATCAACCATCCTCGAGAGACTCCTTTCATCGCATCCTTAAGCGTTCCTGTAAAACAGTGGAGCATAAGGGGGGTCTTACAATGCTTATCGATAATCTGAAATAAATCCTCAAAAGCATCGCGGCAATGGATCACAACAGGGAGATTGCACTCATTTGCTAAGGCTAAATATCTTTTTAAAAATTTTTGCTGTATCTCTCTATTTGAGCATTTATAAAAATAGTCGAGGCCTGTTTCCCCTATCGCAACGAGTTTACCCTCTTTTGCTACCTTTTCAAACTCAGAGAAATAGAGCTCCCCTTCTTTTCCAACATCATGTGGCGTTGTCGCTCCTACATTGAAGATACCTGCATGCTTTTCAGACAGGTCAATTCCCCGATCAAGAGTGATCTTGTCGGTGCAGATATTGATCACTTTCTCCACTTTAACGGCTTTCGCCCTTGTAAGAATGGATTCTATTTCTTCGAAAACTCCATCGCATGTCAAATGCGCATGTGCATCTATAAACATTGACAAATAGCTTTTTTGTACATTATTCTTATTGCATACTATTAAATATGTACTAAAAATGTCTCCAGTTTTTTTTGCTGTTTCGATGTCCACCTTCGTTCAGGCCTACCTTCAAACAGATCTTTTTGGAAAAATGATTTTCCTTAGCTTATTTCTTATTTCTATTATTTGTTGGTTTTGCCTCCTTCATAAACTCTGGCTCTTCAAAAAGGTATGTTATCATTCCAAAGAATTTAGAACCAAGATTCAGCAGCATAAGGATTCCATTTTAGGAATTTCACTTGAACATTTGCCAAAAGTGCCCAATAAAGAAATCCCCCATCCATTTGCCCATATCTTTGTAACGCTAAAGCAGAAAACGGTTGAACTCCTCAATAAAAACCATTTCCATGACGATAAATCGAGCTCCGTTGAAAGACCCAATTCTTCCAAAGTTTTCTTATCAAATGCGGATATTGAACTCATTGACTCCCACCTGTACGCAACCACAATAAGGCAGAAAGAAGTGCTGCAGAAAAATCTTTTTATCCTACCAACAATTGTAACGCTTGCCCCCTTTATAGGCCTGCTTGGAACTGTTTGGGGGATCCTTATCACTTTTTCAGGCATGCAGTCGAACTCTCAGCTTAGTTCGAATACGATGATGATCAGCGGCTTGTCTACAGCACTAACCACCACAGTTCTCGGTCTATTAATTGCTATTCCAGCCTTAGTTGGGTACAACTACTTAAAAAATACCAACAGGGTTTTAGATGCAGAAATGCACGATTTCTGTCATGACCTACTTTCTACCATTGAATTGCAATATCGGAAAGTAGATGTCTCATGAAACGAATGCCCCTTGATCAAGACGAGTCAAATGACAGTTTAATCAATCTCACACCACTCATCGATGTTGTCTTCGTTGTGCTGATCATGTTTATCATCATTGCGCCACTTGTAGAACTCGATAGGATCAATCTTGCCTCTCATAAGGAGGAATCCTCCATTTCATCACCGCACGTGGATGGGACATCTCTTATAAAGATCCAAGTCTTTAATAATAACACCATATGGATCAATAATAAAAGCATTGCTGATGACTGTCTCTTGAGCACCCTTAAAACATTAAATGCGCACACGCCTCAGACAATCCCCCAGGTCTATCACGATAAAAAGGCCTATTTTGGCACCTACCAAAATATAAAGAACGCTATCGAAACGGCAGGATTCAAACAAATGGATGTAATTTTACAACCTGATTAAGAATGAAACGACTCGTTACACCTTGGCTTCTAATCCGGCGTCATCCTTCAAAATCAGCAATCTTCTTACTGATCATAAGCACTCACTTTTATCTACTGACTTTTTTTATTCAGTATACAAAACCTATAGTTTCGAAACTCACACAACCAATTGAGGTTAGAACGATAGTACAGCATAGAGTAATGGTTAACGAACAAAAAAAAGACCTTATCTCTAAGAAAAAAGAAGCCCCCAAGAGGGCTATCAAACAATCGAATAAGAGACCGCAATTACTCCAAAATTTAACTCAAAAGAGATCAGATCTAAAGCCTATTAAAAGTATCGAAATCAAACCCCTTCCCACTATTCCCGAAAAAATCAGGCACCTCAACATTGATATTCAGGAAGAATCAGTCAACCCTGAAGAAACAGGCTCCTATCTCACATCTCTTGTCTCATATCTAAAACAATCACTTCTCCTTCCAGAATTTGGAAGCGTAAAAATCCAACTAACAATCATGGAAGACGGGAGAGTTAAAGAGCTTAAAGTTCTTTCGTCGGAGGCTGAAAGCAACAAGTTCTATCTTGAAACAGAACTGCCTCTCTTAATTTTCCCAAAAAACAAAAAAAAACTATTAAATAAAATCACCGAAACCTTCATATTCACGTTTTGCAATGACTAAATAGCTGGGCCTCCCTTGAAAAAAATTCTTTTATTCCTCACTTTACTTCTAGGTTCGCTGCATGCCCTTGAAGAGGAGATTATTGTCCACCTCCCTACGGAACATATTCTAGCCCCAATTTATCTTTCTAAAATTCAGGCAACAAAAGCCTCTGTTGCTGACCAGTACATCCAACATTTAGAAGCCATCTTGTATTATGATTTTGAGCATAACGGACGAACCAAAAGGCTCAAGCATAAACTGAACTTAGAGGACGTCCTGGCCAGTGATGAAAAACAGGTTGCTTTTAACCCTTTCTATTGGGGAAAGCAAGGTGCTTCTTATGTAATTAAAACAGTCATCCTCCAAAATGAAATCTCCATTTTTGCCTTTTCCACAAACAGCGGAAAGCTTAAGCAGTTTAAGAATTTCACCTTATCCGGTGTGTTAGCAAAAGACAGAAAGCTCATGCATCAACTCACTGATGCCGTGCATAAAAACTTTTTTGGGACTGAAGGGATTGCAAGTGCACGTCTACTCTATACCATGCAACTTCCTAGAAAAGAAGGGGGTAATATCGAGTGGACCTCAGAAATTTGGGAATCTGATTACGATGGAGCAAACCAACGTAGAATCACCGATGAAAAAAACTATTCCATCACCCCCATCTTCTGCCCCCCTTGCAAAAGAGGTTCTGTGAAGGATTTTCTCTACGTTTCCTACAAACATGGTCTTCCTAAAGTTTTTATCTCTGCGCTCGACCATCCAAACGGTAGGGAGTTCATTAAGCTGCGAGGAAATCAACTCTTGCCTGCTTTTTCTCCTGAGGGTGACAAAGTGGCCTTCATCTCCGATGCAGGTGGTCAAACAGATTTATTTATACAGCATTACTCTCCAATAAAAGGATTGATTGGTAAACCCATTCAGGCATACTCCTCTCCCCGCTCTGTGCAAGCATCCCCTTCCTTTAATCCAGATGGGTCAAAGATCGCATTCGTTTCAGATAAAGAGGGGACACCGCGTATCTATTTGATAGATACCCCTTCAGGAACTGGAGAAAACTACAGACCTGTAGCGACCTGTATTACAAAACAACATCGAGAAAATACCTGCCCCTCATGGTCTCCTGACGGCAAAAAGCTAGCGTACAGCGCAAACATAAAAGGAACGCGCCAAATATTTATTTTTGACTTTGATACTCAAAAAACCATACAATTAACGACGGGTTCTGGGCATAAAGAAAACCCATACTGGGCACGCAATAGTTTACATTTAGTATTTAACTCTGTTGATAGATCATCATCAGAATTATATATAGTGAATTTACATCAAAAAGAACCTATTCAACTGACTAACGGACCGGGTAGAAAACACTACCCCACTTGGGAACCTTAAAAAAAGAGGAACACATGCAAAAATCTTTTATCCCCCTTGTCATAGGTATGATGAGCTTAATTCTCCTATTTTCAGGCTGTCAAAGAACGAATGCCGCTTGGGAAGACACAAAATCAATCGGACGCTATCTCCACAGACAAGGAAAACTTCTTTGGTCAAAAGATGTCGATTCAAAAATGCTAGCCAGTTCTGATGAATTTCAAGGTCCACAGGATGGAGATTTTATCCCTCTAAAAGATGAGGATCTCAAAATGCAATATACCGATTACTCTGCGCCTCAACCGAAACAGCTTCCCTTAACTACCAACAATCAGCTTCCGAATATGGACCAATTTAAGAAACCATCTCCCGAACTCGCCACAATCTTTCAGACGCTACATTTCAATACAGACCAATCTGATCTGAGAAATAATGGTGATGCTAGCATCATTGCAAACATCTCTAGATACCTAAAAGCCAACTCTAAAGTGATCCTCTTTGTTGAAGGACATTGCGATGAACGCGCATCAGAATCTTATAATCTTGCTCTTGGAACAAGAAGATCTAATTCTATTCGCAACCTACTCATCAAAACTGGTGTCAATCACAATCAAGTCCATACCGTATCCTACGGGAAAGAAATGCCTCTATCCAAAGAACATAATGCAGCTTCCTGGGCAAAAAACAGACGTGTAGAGTTCAAGATTTATATAAATTAATACCTTGTAGGAAAAAAACAATGAAAAAAATACCCTCTATGATTTACCCATTCACATTTCTACTCTCTATTGCCTGTGTTTCGGGTTGTTCTATCTCCTCATCACCCAAGCTAGAAAAGAACAAAATGGAACTCACTCTTCATAAAGTGAGAGCGGATTTAGAAGAAGTAAAACACGATCTTAACACCTACGAAATTGAATATCATGTCCTCGAAGGGAAACTGATGAATCAAGACGTAGTCATTAAAGCACTAAAACAAACAGCAATTGAAGCGCAGCAATCAAAACTAGATCAATTTGCGCAAGAGATCGCAAATATTGAAAGAAAAACCTTTCAGATCTCCAAACAGCAAGAAAAAATTACCACCGACATCAGGCAGCTTAGTACGCATGCCAATGAAACAACAACAGCACTGTCACAATACAAAGAAAAGATTGCACAGGTTGAGCACAATATGAACATTCAGAATCAACAGGTCAATGAATTCATTCATCTCAAAAATACACCTAAAGGTTTTGTACCATCTATACTAAGCTCCAATCAAAATGGTGCTGATAGTAATTCAAACGTATATGTTGTCAAATCAGGGGATACACTTCGAAAAATTGCAGAAAATTACCATACAACATCACAAAAGCTACAAGAACTCAATAACCTCATTAACGACCGCATCTATATAGGACAAGAACTCAATACCACTAAGCAGTAAAACAGGGAGCTCTCATCCACTGCCCCCTAAGCGTGGTGAAGAGCTTGATACCTCCCTGAATCAACAGATCAAATAATAAGAGACTCCTTTGTCTTCCTCACAAACACCTAACATGTGTCTCACATCCTACCCCCATTCACTAAGCCATCAAAATCCACTTACATCTAGGATGACTCATATAGAAAGAATCCCCTATGTAGACTCGTTTTCAAAGCTCATAAGAATGAAACTCAAAATAAAATGCATCTTTTAACTCGGCCGTATGCAGCTGAGAACAATCCAACTAGCTCCCTTCTTAACCACAAGAGGTCTAAAGAATCCACTCATCTTCATCAGCTCGGACATGTTGTCCGATTCCAAACAGTGTGCCCTCTCCTCCCTCAGCAAGGAATACCCCATTGATCACAGTTATTTAATACAATCCTCTCAAAATATCAAACTGTACTTGCATCATACAGACTGCCCGGATCCATCTAATCACATCAACTTAAACTACAAGTAGGAATGATTTTACGGATTCCAAACAAGGAAATTACATGATTAATGACCGAATTATATCCACTCCATCTCATCATATTAATGCCATAAAATTTCTCATTAAAAACCCAATTTATAAAACAGTTCTCAAGGGGATTTCACCCCACTTTTCCCAAATAACCAATCGATATTACCTTGAAACTCATCAACTATATTTATTTTTTATGCATTGATTTCCTATATGAATATTATAAGTGAAAAGTGTGTGTTTCAAGAGTAAGATAGACTTGGAGCTATGAAATAGAGCCCCTTCCACCACACATATTTCAGTGCAAAAAAAATAGGGTATTAATAAACTCTCAACAGATTTATGATCAAATTACATATCTGTTGAGAGTTTACAATGAGCCCAAAAAAAAGAATTTTACTAATTGAAGATGAAGAAGATATCGCCTCTCTGATTAAGCTGCATGCGGAACTGTCGGGATATAAACTTCACGTTGAAGTGGACGGGATCAACGGCTTCCACGCTATTGAGAGGGAACAGCCAAACATCGCTATTATTGATATTATGATTCCCGGACAAAATGGATTTGATGTCTGTCGCAAAATCAAAAGCAATCCCAAATTAAAAAATATCCCCGTCATTCTTCTTTCCTCGAAAAATGAAGAACTCGATATCGTACTTGGTTTAGAACTTGGAGCCGATGACTTTGTTTCCAAACCCTTCTCTCCCAAAGTTCTATTCTCTCGCGTTAAAGCAGTACTACGACGAGGCAAAGAACAAGAAGGAACTTCAAAATCTCTTAACTTTGGTGACTTCTCCCTCGATGTGACTCGTTACCTTCTCAAAAGGCAGGGAACACCCATTACAATCACACTCTCCGAATTTGGCATTTTGAAAAGGCTTCTTGCTAATCGAGGTAAAGTCTTAACTCGCAATCAGCTTCTTGATGATGTTCATAACGATGACACCTTTATTGTAGATCGAAATATTGACGTGCATATCGCTGCACTCAGAAAGAAACTTGGACCTAACTTCGATTGGGTAGAAACCGTGCGCGGCGTGGGATATCGACTACGAGAAGACCCTATTCCTCTCAAAAATCAAGCCTCATAGGAGCTTCTCTAGACGAACAAAATCGTAAATAACTCAATAGACAACATCCACACGATTTGCTTAACATCGATGAGAGTCCCTCCCTTAATAAGTTGGGAATCAACGAACATACAAATAGTTATTACACACTAAGTTCTAATCAGAGCAACTATTTAGACAACGTAAACATGTCAGAACTCGTTATCAATTACATGATTAATACTTAAATAAGCTATCGTAAGCTTAATATTTCGCCCTTATCATTCTCTTTTCTTGAAAAGAATAGTCGTTTTCCGCTAAACCTCAGAGTGAATCTTATCACTTTTTTCTGGAAAGTACCCCATGTCAACAACTAAATTAAGAAATCCACATCTATATCAATTCCAACATGAAACATTCCAAAAGAGTGTCGACGAATACTCTGTGGCAGCAATGAAACGTTTTAAAAAATTAATTCATACTTATGCCGCGTATCACGCGTGTTTATTAACAGCCCTACTAGTGGAACTCCTAACCTTTGTAGTTTTACTTATTCTCATGAAGAATTCATCCCTTCTTGCTATCTCACTTGCTGGGTTTTTGCTTACTGCATTTGCCTATCTAGTCATGTTGTTTTATTTCCAAACGAAAAAGCCGGAACAATTTCTTCAGTTGCGCACATGGTTTGTTCTTCTGTGTAAACAAGCCCTACCAGAAGAAATGGGGGACACCGAGTACTACCTCTCTCGTGCAAACGCCCTCTATCGTTTGTCCTCCTTCATGAACAAACAGGAGAACTACTCCTACGACATCCTAAAATCTATCCCCTCACTCAATCGGCTTATAAAAAAAATTAGTTTCATCATTCACTGGAAAGACTTGCTCAAGATGAAAGAAGTCCTACTACTCGTTTCAATCAATGAACATATTGAGTTAATTAAAAGACACCCTACAGATCTCGAAGCCCACGCATCACTTGCTAACGCATACATTGCACTTTCAAGACTCTATCGCGATCCTAAAAAGAGAGATCTCTTTGAAGAACTGGACTGGGAACCTAAAGAAGTGCACATCAAAAAAATGTTAGAGAAGTTCACCTCTGCAACAGAAAAAGCAATCCAAGAATTTCTCATCCTCGATCATTACGTACCCAACGACCCCTGGGTTCACGCACAGCTTGGACTATGTTTTCATGACCTCAAACGTTACGCAGAAGAAATCGAACAATACGAATCAATTCTGGATCTCTGTCCTGACGATCGAGAAATTATGTATCGTCTTGGTGTTCTTTATTTCCAACTTGGACAGAACGCACAAGGCCTACGCGTTTACGAAGAACTAAAGCGCCTAAATTCCACTAAAGCAGCCGAGCTTATCGATCATTACGATGCCAATTTCAAATCAGAATATGACTTAGAAGAGCTCACTATTTTTTAAAATTTCACCACAGAGGTCGCAAAAGGGCTCTAAAAAGTACTGATGACACCCTCTAGAAGTCGAAGAGCCCCTAAATCTTGATCGCTAAGAGAGGGATCAGGTATTAATTTTTCTTGTAAAAATAGATGCTTATTTGATTAATTAAGATAAGTTTTATATTCAACCGTCTTTGCAATTTAATGGGGTGCTACAATGCGTCGTTTCAACATCTTATTTTCACTATCACCAGTGGTCCTTCTCGCTTTTCAAGTAAACATTAATGCGATGACTATTGAACAATTACCCTCTATTGAGGGGTCTCTTAACAACAATCTTGTCTCTATTACTCCTTCTTTATCTGAAGAGTTCTTCGAAAAAGATCTCCCAGTTTCTCCTCAGCCCGAAGAAAAATTGGCACTCACTTCTATGAATAATGAAGAAGCATTTTTCGTAAAAAGAGTGGCCGAATTCTGGAAAGATGGCGATTTTACACTCGTTCAATCCCAAATTCAAGAATTCTTTGAAAAATATCCTGAGAGCCCTCTATCTGACTACTTTCTTGGAGTCTTAGGAGACTTATATCTGCAAAATAACGACTTTGATCAAGCACTAGCTACTTATAAGCGCATCTATGATCCTAAAGTCCATGAACAAATCATCCTGAATAAATTGCAATGCTATTACGAACTAAACCAATACGATACCCTCTCTTCAGAAGGAGTTCTCTATCTTTCAAGTACGTCCGACGCAATCCTTAGTAGACACGCTGAATTTCATTTTCTCCTTGGGGAGTCATTCTTCAGACAATCCCTTGAAATTGATGATGAAACATTAAAACAAAACCTCGCTACCCAAGCAAAACCCTTTTACACCACTCTCATTGACACACCTTATGAAAACCTCTCCCTACTGCCTCTCGCTGAAATTCACTCCATATTAGGTGAAAATGAAAAAGCAACAGAGTACCTCCTGATTCTATCAGAAAGATATCCCAATAAGAGCTCAGATTTCCTATTTCAAGCAGCAATACTTCAAGCATCCGTTGACCAATCGCGCTCCAAAGAGCTGTTTAATCAAGTATTAGGCCGTGGAGAAAGCAACTCGTATGAAGCTTCGTTTAATCTCATGATTCTCCTATTCCAACAAGGGAACTTCATTCAAATCGTGAAGAGTTACGAAAACCTTGCTCCCTATCTTCCAGAAGAAGCTCTTCCCACTTACAACTTCATCCTAGGAAAGAGTTATTTTTCATTAGAGAATTATCAAGCCAGCAGTAAACCCATGCAAGAGTACATTGAAGGAGAAACTACCTCATCAAATCAGCTAAAGAATGCGCTTCTCATCCAAATGACTAATGCAAGTAAGATGACTAACGAACACCTCTTTAGCACATCTTACAGCCAATTTAAAAACTATTTCCCAAATGATCCTGAACTTCCCAAAGCACAATTCCTTCATGCCATGGTATACAAAGACCTCAATGATATCAGCACAGCCTTTGAAGAGCTCCACTATATCAAGAAAAACTACGCAGAATTTGCTTCCAAAGAGACCTTTCTTTTGGAATATGGCCTCCTTGCTCATGAGTCAGAAAATTGGGGTCATAGCTACTCCTCACTCAAAACTTTCATAACCCAGTTCCCAGAGAGTCTCAACAATGACGCTGCTACAAAATATTTTCTTTCTTCCGCAGTAAACCTATTAAAATCGAACAAACAAAACTATTCAAAAACAGAGTTTTACTACGATTTGCAAGTTGTATTAAAACATGAAAACATCTTTACAGAACAAGAGCGTAAAGAATATGAACTCCTTGCGGCTAAGATAGCCTACGAGATCAATGAATTCAATGACGCTAACTACTATCTCGATCGTTATTTAGATCAGCCCAACCCAGAGAATCCCCATGATGAATCCCTTGCTGAAGCTTACTACCTCTCAGCACTGACCGCTGAAAAAACAACTAATGACCCTCAAGCCTATTGCTCCTATCTAGAACAAGCGCAGAATCTCAATCCATCGCGTTACCAAACACCAGAAATCCATCTTCAACTCTATAACGCTTATCTCTCCCTTTCAGGACTTATCGAGACAGAGCAGAGAACTCCTGTATTCTCTGCTAATCAAAAAGATCAATTTGTTGAACATGCAGCAAAGCATCTCTATTCAGCATCTCTTGAAAAGAACTACACACTCAAACCAGAAAACAGCTTGTGGCTCGCAAATCACTACTACAGCAAGACAAGTCACCACTCGAATCCAGAAGAGCTCACTAGATTCAGTAACCGTGCCATACAGCTCTATGCGAATGCCCTTACCCTTGGCACTATCGATCAGCTCATCCTCTTTAACGAGCAGAATCTCTCCTATGAAGGGGAAGTTCTAAAATTTGCAAAACTGCTAAGTCTTCAAGGAGAACACTTAAAACAGCGCATACTCCTTCAAAAGCTTATCCAACAACAAAGTGAACATACTGAGTACAACTGGAAATACAATAAACAAGCTCTCTTCGAACTGGCTAATTGCTATACAAACATTGGAGAATCAAAGAAAGCCTTAGAAACCTATACGTTCTTAAGCAGTTCTTTCCCCAATACAACATCAACATTAGAAAATATAGCAGCCTACCATAGTTCAAGATTGCGCTATAACCTCCTTGATAAAACGCTTAAGACAGAGGACAATGAAATTGTACACTCCATTCTCAGTAACTTTAAAGAGCTCCAAATTCGCAAAAATGTCGAATCAGAACCCTTCCATCTAGAAGCAGCGCTTGATTACGCAACCATCCGCTCAGAAATCAGCAATAAAACGATGTTTGAGGATCAATATCTCTTCTTTTTAGGCCGCATAAAAGAAGACTACACCAATCGCGACGACGCCATGACAGACCTCTACCTCAACCGTGTAGGCGAGTCGGAGATCTCACAAAAAGTGTATAGCAACTACATGAAGTTTATCGAGGCTGAAATGAACCGCACCATTGCTAAGCAAATGGAAAAAAACAAGCACATGGACGAGATGACGAAGTACAATGATCTTGCATACATGATGCTCCAAGAAGTTCAAAATGACTCTGATATGCCCCTCGAACTTCAAGAGCGTATAGCAAAGAGTATCAATAAGTTATCCTTTCATAAGACCAATAAATAACCCCAGCTTGTAAAAAAATGACGCATTCAAAAAAAACCAGTAAAGCGCTACTCATTACGACAATTACCCTGTCTGTTACTCTGCACGCTGTTGGAATTTACGTCCTCTTTGACAGTCCCTTTGCATTTTTAACCCCTTCCTTTTCTCCCATTAGCGCAGTAATGAGCCCTGGTAAAAAAGCGCTTGCCAAAGAAAACAGTCAACCTCCTATAGAAACTTTCAATCAGCTGATTCATTTTAGAAGGCAACATCTTCCCCTTTTCGAGCCCTTAATCAATATTGCAACAAACTTAAGAATAGAACCTCCCTGTTTGCAGCTACACACTTCAGACAGTTCAACGCTTGAGGAAAAGTTCATCATTTCTAACCAGGTTGAACAGCCCAGACCTCATCTTACAACACTATTGCCAATCACTGGCCCCCCCCCTCGCATGATCCACTCTTTCTTTTCAAAACTTACAGCAAAAACCCCGATCTTTCAAAAGATGATTGTGAATCACTCTCTGCAATTTCTTAACCCTTCTCCAAAATTGGAGTCCACTACTACCCTTACAAGCCCAGAGAAACTCACATTAGACAATGTTCCTTCCTACAAAGGAACAGGGGCCCCCATAAATGTAAAGACCCTACCCTTCTCTGATTTAATGTACATGCTTTCCCATAAACATGTACAAAGCCCCCTTTATTTTCCAAAAGCCTCCTTCTCTATACAAGATGATGTCAGAAAAATCCAGCTACTTGATCACCAAGTCGTCATAACAATACCACTGGGAAACAATCCTCTCATTGCAAAAATTATCCCTTACATGCTCTATCCTCTCAAAGACCAATCCCTCTCTGAACAAGCAGATCCAATTTTCGTCGAAAACCACTACATACGTACCAATTACAACCAGATCAAAATTCATCCAAAAGAAGAAAACTTTGCTTTTGATTCCACACCCCTCTCCATAGAGCCACTCGCGCCTACACTCAACTATCCAGAGTATACCTCTGAAAGTACCTTAAATATCAACCAGATCAATCCTATGATCCAACCTTTGCATCACCATGAAACCTTTTTGGAAAAACCCAGCCTACGCTCCTGTTCCAATTCCACCCGATTGATTGACAGAGTCTCTCCCCAATATTCCGAAATGCCCCAGTTCCACATCGCTGCTGCGGATAATCCTGCCATAACTCCAAATAAAGAATCAGTCGCAAAGCTTGAGCAACTAACCCCAGCGATACACGAAGAGCAATATATAGCAGTCCCTTCAGTAAATAATCCAACGATGATCTCCCTAGGAATTTTACCCAATTCATTTGCTCTGAAAGATTTAGAAAAGGAATCTATTAACAAACATCAATTTGACACAAATATCGACGAATCCTTGCTTACCAAAATTGGCCATCCCTCCCAAAAAATAGAGATTCCTAGCTTGATCATCAATCACTGCGCTGCCATCGTACCTAATCCAATAATGGAAATGGAAAACAGGCTATTTGAGCCCACCAGCCTAGAGGAAGTCTATGCTATCGCCAAAAAACCTCAAGAACTGTTAGCTAAAAAAACATTTACATCCAGAGCCAAGTCAGAAAGTCTCAATATCAATAACACCCCTCAATCACTCTATAAAGATCCTCACTTAAAACACCATATCGCAAGAGAGCAAATTACAAGCACCGTTAATCAAGAACAACGGATCATCTCTGCTAACCTGGTAAAAGCGTCAAATCTCTTATATAAGAACCTTCCCGTGATTTACAAAGATGCTTTCAACACTCAATTAAAAATTGCCCCAAGCGTCGATGGTAAAAACTACCTATTCTCTCTTGCACTCACTCCAAATAAAACCCTAAATTTTACGCCCATCAATCAAGAGATCACCTTTATCATCGATAGATCAGGGACCATTCAAAAACATCGCTATAATACCTTCCGCAAAGGAGTTATTAAAGCTCTTGCCTCTCTTAAAGAGGGTGACCAATTTAATATTGTGCTTGTCGATTCACAAATTACCAAGATGAGCCCCAATGCCGTTACTTGGAATAATAACGCCCTTAAAACAGCTGCTGCTTTCCTTAACCAGGAAGAATATTCTGGCTACTTTAATCATTATAACCCCTTCAAAGTTTTCGAAACACTCATAGAGGAAAGATCCAGCCTCCCACAAACCTTTGTCTATCTATCAGACGGAGCTTCCTTATCTAACATTCATAAAAATAGACAATCCCTTGCCATGCTGATGCAAGAAGACTGTTCTCTCTTTACAGCTGCCTCCAGTCACGCAAATAACCTGCCCATGCTAGATCTGATTGCCTCAATGAACAAAGGAGAACTGATGCACTCGCCAACGCACGCTGCTTTTCCTCGTAAGCTCTCCCGTTTCATGAAACATATCGATCAAATCATTGCCAAAGAAATCCATATCAACATCCTTACCCCAGACACTGATAACCACGTAGAAATCCTTCCTAATGAATCACACCTCCCTGATTTTTACCTAGACCGTCCCTACATCGTGTACGGCATGGTAGACAATCTATCAGACTTCAATCTTCAGATCCAAGGGGAAATAAATGGCCAAATCTTCTCAGTCAATCAAAGAATCTCCTTTGAAGAGGCTCAAAAAACTGGGAGCCAACTTCAGAAGAGTTACTCAACCAAACAAGCCCAAGTCTGTTACGAGTACTATCTTAAAGATTCTAATCCATTCTATCTCAAAGAAGCACAAAAGATCCTCGAGCCATTCAACATCGATATTCCCATCAAGCTATGACCCTACGCATTATCGGAGGAAAATTTAAAAGCCGCAAAATTATAGCACCAAAAGGTTCACAAACAAGACCCACATCTGACATGGTTCGCGGAGCGGTCTTCAATATCTTACAGCACTACGATAGAAGCCGATTTCTCGACTTATTTGCAGGAAGTGGTGCAATGGGACTTGAAGCCATCAGTCGAGGCTCTAAAGAAGCTATATTTATTGACGACAACCAAGCTGCCATCCAATGCATTATCAAAAATATCTCTACACTCGAGGTCAAAACTCAATGCCAAGTACAAAAAACAAGCTCATTGAATTTCATTCAACAAAATCCAAAACCCTTTGACATCATCTACATTGACCCTCCCTATGGGAAAGGAGTATTAGAGTCTCTCCTCATCGAAATCCATGCTCGTACACTTCTAACTCCCTTAGGGATGCTACTCGTTGAAGAAAGCATTCCACTAACGCACCTATCTCCACAAAAGATAAAGAAGTATGGCAGCACCTATCTCAACATCTTCAGTCTTTCTAAGCCAGCATCTTGAATATAGAGAGGATGACGTTTTTATCAATATCTCCATAAAAACCTATCAACAATAAAAAAGGCCTTACAAATTAAGGCCTTTTTTATCAAGAGACTGTATAGGAACAGGAGCCTCTTTATTTCAGTTTCTCCCCGAGACTGTATTCAGACTTGGAGATTACACCACTCTTATCATAGGACTTTTTAAGGCCGTCAAGCTTTCCATAAACAAATGTCTGCTGGATACGAGGCAATCCGTCAGGGTAATACTTGTTAAAAATTCCATGCAGAAGACCGTCTCTATATTCTGCTTCAAAAATGAGAACTCCATTTTCATTCCAGTGCTTGGCTAGACCATCGTGTTTGTCATGTATATAGGGATAAATACTCATCTGCGCTCCATTTTCAAAGAAACTGATTTCATCACCCTCTTTAAGATCATTCACGAACATTACAGATTTGAATAGCTTCCCATTTGGATAGTATTGTTTAGAGAGTCCTTCTTTGATATCATTTTTGAAAACTACTTCGAGACTGATCGTCCCATTAGGATTAAAGAGATAACTCTCTCCTTCTTTTAATCCATTGATAAAGCTCGTTTCACTTACTTTACATCCTTTCGAATTGTATTCGTTCGCTTTTCCTGTCATCCGATTGTTAACGTAAGTCGATTCAAAGGCTAGGACTTTTTCCATACCTTTTTGCTTTGGAAAATACACATAGTGAGAACCCTCTTTCTTGTTATTCACATATTGAAAAACTGTCTCTTTCCCTTCTTGGTCTATTTCCAAGAACCGCCCATTGAGTCTTCCGTGAACATATGTAGCTTCTTCTAGAATATTTCCTTGCTCATCCCAAAGAGCCTTCAAACCATGGAAGTTGCCGTGATCGTAAGAAAGAAGCATTTTCAGTTTTCCATTTGGATACAGGGTTTTTTGCTCACCGTGAAGTCTTCCTTTGCTATCGTATTCAAATGTACGAGATAATTGCATTCCTGCTGTTCGATCACTTGAGTAATACTCTTGATGTTGACCAATGGGAACTCCTCCTATATAAGATCTTTCAAAGGCTAGTTGTCCGTCAAGATAATATCCTTTGACTGTCCCTTCCAATAGATCGTGGGCATAGAAGCCTTCTGCTCGTAGGTTCCCATTTTCATAATACTCTTGCTGAAGTCCTTCTCTTTTACCATCCACAAAGTTCGATCTCTCTTTGAGTTGTTCTTTATCGTAATAAACGAACATTTCTCCGCAGAGTAGATCTCCGCAGTAAGAGGCTTTAAACAGGAGATCCCCTTCTTCATTCCAAATCTGATAGTCCCCCTCTTTTTTCCCAGAATCTAGAGTAGCTACAACTTTGTTTAATCCATTTTCAAACCACTCCTGCTGTTTCCCATGGAGTTTCTCACTAGCATAGAACTTAGAAACTTTAGGAGTTCCCTTCTCATACCATTCGAGATAAGCTCCATCCGCAATGCCATTTTTGAAATACGCTTGCAAAAGCATCTGCCCATTTTCTGCCCACTTCTTTGCAATGCCGTCTTGAACACCTACACAGTAATTCACCTGTAGTTTAAGCGTTCCGTCTTCATAGTACTCTTGCTGTGTTCCATCAAAATTTCCCTCATTAAAGAAACAGTCTCGCTTGAGTTGACCACTAGCAAACCACTCCTTGAAAACCCCATCATATTTCCCCTCTACAGTGAAGTACTGAGCTAACTTTTGCCCAGATTCGTAATATTCAATCACTGGATCGAGGAGTATTCCATCTTTCGAGTAATGGGCTTCATAAGCAATAGTACCATCGGCGTATTTTTTCCAATGCTTACCTAAATGATTTCCTTTGTTATATAGACCATATCCAATAAGAGTTCCCTTTAGATCAAAAAACTCTTCCTTGCCGTGGAGCTTCCCTTCTTGATAGTGAGCTTCATAACTCTTTTGATTAGCTGCATGATATTTTAGATGACTACCGACGGCTTCCCCTTTTTTGAAGTCTCGAACTTCTATGATGGTTCCCTCTTCATTATATACAATCATAGCAGGATTCTTTCCTTCTGAATGGAGCATTCCTAGATGATAGTTCTTCGTTGACTCCACTTGTCCATTCTCAAACCACTCTGTATAAACACCTTCCAATAAATTATTAGAGAATTGGAGGAGCGCAAGTTTTTCTCCTGTGGGGAAAAACTTCTTATACTCTCCCTCGAGATTACCATTGGAGAATACACCCTCTTCAGCAAGTTGGCCATTTTCATGATAAGTACGCATTTGTCCATGCTTAATTCCCTGATTATAGCCGATGTTGTGCTGAAGCCCTCCCTTAGTAAAAAAAAACCTCATTGGTCCATGCAGAACTCCCCGATCAAAACAAATAATTTTTTCTAACTTCCCCTGTCCATCAAGAAAAACGCTAAATCCATGAGGGACTACGTAGGAGTTCCACTCTCGATACCCAGGGGCATCTTCACCAACCAGGGTGAGATCAGTCTCTTCATGAGGAGATCCATTGGGATAAAATAAAATCTTTTTAACAGGAACCTGATTTCCATTGTCGTCTTCCGAATAGAAGAGGACAGTCTTGGGCGTCCCTTCGGGATACTGCTCTACAATTTTGGGAAGCCACTCAGGTCTTCTGATTCTTAATTCGTTTGCAACAGGAACTATCTCTTCAACCTCAATAGCTTGCAGTAAATCAAAGCAAAAGAAAACAGAACAAAGAGTAAAAACAAGACTAAAACATTTCACAATCAAACTCCTTAAGAATTATTGCCTAAAAAAATTAAGAATACAGAATTAGAATAAAAAAACCACTGATAAATATGGTTTTAATAAATTCTAGCTTATTCGAACGTTGATTCAACTTCTCCCTATTGAGGAAACTCAAGACCCTGAAATAATAAAAACCCAAAAAATCTGAACCCATGGCTTTAGATTCACTTTTATAATTATATCATCTGTTCTTCTAAATCTCTGAATAGAGGCATGAGAGTAAGACTATGATATTACCCTTTCTTTATAGAGTGATATTTTGGATTGTCCTTCTAGTCCCATTTGATCGTCTCTTTGTGATCATTGTATTTAACTTGGATACTTCCTAAGGGAGTAATGAGTCCACTTCCACTAAAAAGAATAGAGAGCTCATTAACCCTTGCTCCTTGATACGTAAACGTTTGAATCACAGATGTTCTGTGCAGACGATTAAAATGATTCTTAAGATGGTTCATCGGTTCGTCCGATGTCCTGATCCACTGTATTCCTGTATCTGACTGTCTAATAGTGAAAACTATATCTGCATTATAAGATTGAGCGAGTCTCTTGGTAAAGATTACTTCCCTCTTTAATCCAGAAACCTGTTTTTGAAAGCGAAAATCCTGAACCATCCCTTTAGATTTAAACAAAACCAGCCCTCCCATAATAGTGAGAAGAGCCAGACAGATGAAGAGTTCAATCATAGTAAACGGACGTTTTTTACTCCACTTCACCATCATTCTCTTCCCAAGGAAAATCCCCTTTAACCCCTTTTTTTGCGAGATAGGTATTGTATTTCTCAGACCGGATACGGAAATCATCCCGATGCTCGCTGAGAACGAACTCGTACTCCTTATTCCACCCGTCTTTCATCAACTTCTTGGTATTTCTCGCCAGGCGTGAGCGTTTTAAGACCTCTTCCGGGTGCTGCCGAACATCATCAATGCTAGCGGTCCCTTTGGCCATTTCTAAATGGAAGATTTCGTAGAGCTGTTTAATTCCTTCTTGCGTATGGAAAGCCTTTCCTTCTTCTAAGCTCCCCTTCATATTGTAGCCGATGACACTGCCAATGATCCCAATAATGAAAATTACAATCATGACCTCAAGGAGAGTCATCAGTCTTTGTTTCTTTTTCTTGAACATCATTCTACCTATTTTATTGAACAAAAGAACTGACATCTGTCAAAGGAAGGAGGACAGATAGCAGAACAACCCCCACAATGAGACCGAGTACAAGAAGCATAATGGGCTGAAGTAGACTTGTAAAACGCGTTAAGCTTTTTTCTAAATCTTGTTCATAGATGTCCCCAATATTTTCAAGCATCTCGGAAATATTACCAGCCTCTTCACTAACGGCTAACATACGAATAAATAGTTTAGGGAAAAGAGGAGAACTTTGCAACTCTCTTGAGAGCTGTTTTCCTTCAATTATTTTTTTTTCAGCCTTTTTGACCACCTCTTCAAACAGTGGGTGATTCATCGATTTCCTTGAAAGAGCAAGCGCTTGAAGCATTGAAACTCCATTTGTAAGTAGAACGGAAAAAACCTTTGTAAAGCGAAGAAGCACCGACAGGGTCATCATCTTCTTTAAGATAGGGATTTTTAATCCCAGATTCTTGAGAAAAGCTTTCCCTTTGGCTTGTTGGATGGCAACAACTAAACAGGCGATCCCTCCCAAAATTCCTGCCGCCAAATATCCACCATAGAGTTGGACCCAATTACTAAGGGCTATCACGACTGATGTCATAGGATGGAGTTGTTTATCTTCAAATAAATCTTGCAACGAGGGGATCAAGTAATAAAACAGGGCGATGATGATGATCAAGCAGAATGAAGCTAAGAATGTAGGATAGGTCATCGCTGCTTGAATCTGTTTCTTCAATTTTTCTTGCTTGGCAATGAGTTTGGAAAGCTGGTCAAAAATATTGGGTAAAAATCCAGTTTCTTCTCCTGCTTTTACCATAGAAATATATACTTGATTAAATGACTTGGGATGGGCTTCGAGAGCTTGAGAAAGAGACCTTCCATGTTTGATCCGATCACAAACTTCTAAATAGAATGGGTGCATTTTGCTCCCTCGATATTTTTCTTCTAGAGCTTGCAAACTCTCATAAAGGGGGAGACTTGCATGCAAAAGCAGTGAGAGATCGCGAGTAAAGAGAAGGAGCAAAGAAGAAGAAAGAACAACCTCTCTATTCCGCTGACATTCAAAAATTTTCGTCACAAGAATTCTTTCTTGTCTTAGACGCTCTTTGGCAAGATCAATCGTATCAGCATTAATCATACCAGAATGTTTTTTCCCGTTTACTGTTAAAGCACGGTATCGATACAATCCCATTTTATTCCTCCACCTCTAATTGACGTGTTACACGGAGGACTTCAGAACTTGTCGAAACGCCTTCGATTACAAGACGGCTTCCTTCTTTACGAAGGCCCTTCATTCCCGACTTTACCGCAATTCTTTGCAATGTCGTCGAATCAGCAGTCTGAAGAATCTGATTCTTTATCAGTGGACTCATTGGCATGAGTTCGTAAATCCCGCAGCGCCCTTTATATCCCGAGCCATAACAAACCGTGCACCCTTTCCCCTTATACAGGACCTCATCTTGTAGATCCTTAATCGTGAGACCAAGCCCCCTCAGCTCTTCATTGGAAGGGAAGTAAGAAACCTTACAATGTTCACAAATGCAACGAATAAGTCGCTGTGCAAGAACAGCTAAAACAGTAGATGACAGCAAATAGGGTTCAATCCCCATATCTACAAGGCGAGTTAACGCCGATGGGGCATCATTTGTGTGTAAAGTACTAAGAACCAAGTGGCCCGTAAGCGATGCTTGAATAGCAATCTCTGCCGTTTCCCTATCTCTAATCTCTCCAATAAGCACAACATCGGGATCTTGCCGAAGAATATGGCGAAGGCCTCTTGCAAATGTTAGACCAATCTTAGGATTAGCGCTGATTTGTGCAATTCCAGGTAATTTGTACTCAATTGGATCTTCAATCGTCATGATATTAATTTCTGAAGAGCTGATTTCAGAAATAGAGCTATAAAGCGTAGTTGTTTTACCACTTCCAGTGGGGCCTGTGACAAAAACAACCCCTTGATTTTGAGAAATGAACTGCTTAAACTGTTTAAGTAAATGGGATTCCATTCCAATTTTTTCTAAACCGAGAACAACATTGCTCATATCGAGAATCCGAAGTACAATGCGCTCCCCATAAATAATAGGGACGGCGCTTACACGAAAATCAATTTGCCGTCCTGCCATCTTTAGCTTAATCCGTCCATCTTGAGGCAACCGGTGCTCAGCGATGTCGAGTTTAGCAAGTACTTTAATACGAGTGAGGATCTCTTGTTGAAATTCTTGCGGTGGTGAATGTCGGAATTGAAGCACGCCGTCAATTCGATATCTCACAACCATATCATTTTCAAGGGGTTCAAAATGAATATCAGAAGATCCTTGTTGTATCGCTTCCATGATGATCATGTTAAGCATCCGAATGACTGGGGAATTCGATTTTTGATTAAGTAAATCGTATTCCTGTTCGAAGTCAATCTCACTCGTTTTAGATTCTTTACGCAGGTCTGCAATGTATTGCGAAGCTTCATCCTTGTTTTGATGATAACACTTTTCAATAGCCTCTTCGAGTTTGCTTTGTGGACAAAAAACTTCCTGAATGTCTTGACCGATAAGACATCTGATCTCTTCAATCACTTCTAAATCAAGTGGTCGGGCAATTGCAACGAGCAACTGACCATTCTCTTCACCTAAAGGGAGCGCAAGCTTCTTTTTTACAAACGCGTACGGGAATTTCTTCACCTTATTTCGAACAAATGGGTATTCAGAGAGATCCATCACCATCTTCACTCCAAATCGATTGGCAAGAAGAAAGGCTTCTTTCTCTTTTTTGGTATTAATCATCGACGCTACCAAATAACAATTTAAAGCTATTGGCAAAGAGTTTTTTCTTTTGCCAGTTTTTCGCAACTTCAATTTGTTCTAAAAATTCAGGAAGATCGCCAGGTCTTTTTTTAAGAGTTTCATTTTTAATCCGGACAAGATCCTCTTCAGGATCTACAATAACCTGTGGAGTAATGAAGATAAACATTTCAGTTAGTTGATCTGTCATTCTTGATGTTCCAAAGAATTTTCCAATACCAGAAAGTTCTCCGAGAAAGGGGATTTTTTCTGAGACATCTTCTGCTGACTTCCTTCGAATGCCACCAAGGATTACCGTCTCTCCGTCCATCACTCTCACTTGGTTTTCCAAATGCCGTTTATTGACTTTAGGTCGATCATTTGCATCGCTTGTAATCGTATCAAACTCCACATTGGTTTCAAGTGTAACGTAACGCCTTTGATTTAAATCTCCCACTTCAGGTTCATGAATAGTCGGTGTAATTACAATCGTTGTTCCATATTCTTGACGAGAGAATGATTTCTCAAATGTGATCTTTGAATTACTATCAATCGGCGCCGCACCATTGTTAATCGAAATCTCTTCTACGATGGAGATTTGAGCCGGTGTCTGATTAAGCGTTGTGATCGATGGAGATGCGTTAATTCGTACATCTTGTTGCGACATCAAAAAATTGTAGGCAAGATCATAGGAAGGAATATGTTTGTGTTTTTTTGGGCGACTAATAAAAAATTCTAGAATCCCTTTCATTGGAGATCCCAAAGAATCCTCATATGACAGCCCTGTTCTGTGCGCATTTTTTGAAGAACTACCCAACTTGAGTAAATTCAATCCAAAATTATTTTGATTATCAATCTTCTTTTCAAATAGAAGGACTTCAATCTGTACCATCTTTTTAGGAATATCCAGTTTTACAAGAAGTTCTTTGATCTTCTCCAGAGTATCTTTCCGGACAACCATCATAATCGCTCCGGTTTTTGGATAAGGAATAAAATTCATAGAGAATGAGTTCTCTTGCTGATTTTTAGCGCTGGTTTGGATTGCAACGGGTGGATAGGCACCTGGGGTATAAGGAGGTGGCCCATAAGAGGCTGCATTAGGAGGTCCTCCTTGGTCGGAATTGAGTGAACGCGGCGGTAGCAGCGGTGCATAGTAGGAAATGGGATCTTCCCTTTCAATACCCGAGTAGATGAGAGAGGCATAGACCTTCTCCATTACTTCAGCAATTTCAACCGGATCACTATGGCGACAAGTATACCAAAACACCGTCATTGCCGATGGATCTTCAATTTGAGCTTCCGTTTCGATAATAATTTGCTCTACCTTATCGACCATTTCTTTGAGACCTACAACCATAAGAAGAGTTTCTTTAGCAAGAGATAAAATCGTCAGATCATCCCCTTCTCCATGAGACAGGGAAGGACGATCCCTTCTTATCGAAGAGCTAAAGAAAGACTTAAGTACCGATTCCATTTCACTTGTTGACAGCTTCGATAGAGGAAAAACTCGCGTGACTTTTTCATTTTCCTGTTCCCATACAGTCTGGTAGAGAGTCACTAACTTTTTTACTTCTTCTTTAGAAGAAATGAGAACGATTTTATAACCTACTTGATAAACAAATGTCATTTTGGGATCGCGAAACCTCTCAAAAAATTGAGAGACTCCTTTAGTTCTTTCAGGTGGAGGAGAGAAAACAAAGGCAACACGCGCATTCGATGGCAGCGCAGACAAATCATCCAGATCACTTGTGATCATCTTCACCGCAATAAGGTCTTGTTTAAGAATGTAGAGTTGCCTTGCATAAGGATTCAACTGTTTGATTCCAATCCCATTATAAGAAAGAATAATTTCTAAGAGTTCATTCCAAGACTCACGAGGAACAGGGAGTTCTGAGTGCATACTCACTTTCATGGAAAACATCTCTGGAGGAACGACATAGAGAAAGTCGCTTGCTCCATACTCCATTACCAAAGAGGAAAGCGTCGTTTCTTCCTGATTCCAAATAGCATACCCCTCTTCATCTTTTTTCGCTTCGGTAACAGCCCTTTCACGCCAACCCGTTTCAAGAGTGGAAATTGCAGACTTCATTGCATCCACTTCTTTAAGGAGCTGCTTATACTCATCGACGTTTGCATCTCTTTCATAAAAGCTAGTCACTTCTGCGTATTTTATTTCGAGATCTCTACGAAGTGTGATGAGCTCTCGATTCAGCTCATCGAGAGGCTTTCCGAGCCCCCCTGATTCACTGGTTCCATTTTCAAGAGATCTCTCTTTCTTTTCCTCAATAGTCATTGAAGAAAGGGATCCTAAGCAGCAAAAAACACATAGAAAAAGGAACTTATACTTCATTTATTTCAATATCCCTAACAGAATTCATTTGATACATTCGAGAGTCTAGCCCTTTATTTAAATCTTGTATTTTGGACAAATTTTTATTTTTTTTCTTAAGTGATCTCTTAGATTTTTGTTTTATATTTATTGGAAACTTAATCCGTTGCATCTGAGTGCGCATATCATCGAAAAGCGAACCCACAAAAAAATCCTTATCTTCACCCTTTTCAATTCCATCAAAGATGAAAAGCCCCCCTCGTAACTCATACTCAAGATACTGGCTAAGCTCATTCCACGTTTTTAACACCTTCCAGCCATAATCAGTATGAAGAATCCAGTCTCCTTTTTTGAGAACGACTGATTTATTACTGATGCGACAACTAATCCTATCCACAGTGCGTTTTTTTATCCTCGTAAAAACCTCCTCAATTCGAAAATTGACAGCTCCGACCTGCTGCTTTGACAAATAGAGAATTTCACGATCAAATCCACTTGGATCCCAAAGGGTGACTTCTAGCTTGTGAGGAGTTACCAAATGGGTCGTTGCAATAATTGACCCCTTCGTCTCCTCATCCTTAGCAAGGGACCACACTCCCTCCTTCCAAACAAGCACATCCCCTTCTTTTACATAGTGAATTCCTAAGTCAAACTCTAAACGCTCCCTTCCTATATACTCCCTGTATTCATTACCCCCGTAAGAATCGTAAAGACGATCAGGACTCCACCACTTCGCCCGGTTCATCTCAGTAATTGCACGGATGTATTCCTCACTTCGTAATCGATCAAAGCTCTGCTTCTCAAAGAGCCTAGCTTCTTTGACTGAAAATACATCTTGCTCTGAGAGGATCAACTCCTTATTTTGATGACGCAGTTCAATATTCAGACGGACCTTTACTTCACCACTAGCCATCTGAAATGGCTCAATCCATAAAGGGGTCACTCGATTTGCAAATAGCAAATTCCCTTCCTGATATCCGAGATAAACCTTCTCACCAATAGTAGCCACCTGTACCTCTTTACTCTTCTGAAGCCCAAAGAGCATCGTATGATCACTCTCTGACAGATCAGATCTGGTATTGCTACCAAGAAAGAGGATCTCAGATTTCAAATCAGGTAAAGGGAAAGTTGTTTTCTTCTGATGAACTTTCAAGGCTCCAAGACCAATTTTGGAGTAATCCCCCCCCTCTTTAAGCTTAGGCTTAGGTGTAGCAAGCTCCTCGTTAGCGGTAAACGGCTCATCTACCCCATCTACCGACATCGCTCCGCACCAAGCAATACCCCCACTCATCAAAATAAATATAATGGAAACATTCAACCATTTACAAAGAGTATTAAATGAGATCGTTCGATCTACCATCCCTATTATCCTCATCTATTATAAAAGATGCACTATGATATTTGATCTATCAAATTAGTGCAAAGTGCAATGATATTCATTGCCAAAAAACAATGCTGTCACTACTTTAACAAGTATAGAGATATAAAGGTGTTTAATTAAGAATTTTATTTTACAAAGCTTTAAAACTCTTTACATTGATAGTTTAATTCAAGAATGAGGATTGAGATATGAAGGACAAACAAGAGGGTATGACTGTCCAGGAAATAGAGAACTTCGGTAAAAAATTTGGGTTTGAAATCACTTTTTTGGTCTTTTTCATTCTTGCAAGTTTCTTTACCTTTGTTTTTTTCGGGCCAAAATGGAGTATTTATTTAGCTGGACTTGGAGGAATTATTGGAGTCTTCCTTCCTTTAAAAATCGAAAAATGCATGCAAAATGCATTTCGTTGTATATTTAAGCAGGAAAAACTCACTCAGATAATACTAGTAGTCGTTGGAGTGATTATTTCACTTTGCCTTCCAGCGCTGATCTTTTTTATCCTAGGATTAGCAGGGGGCTCCGGATTTCACAAATATGCAACGAAATTATCCGAATAAAACCCAGTAACTGTACACTTCTTGGGCAAGAGCTATAACTAGAGTTAAGACTGTAGCTTTTGCCTAAATTCCATATAATCTTTGAGAGATACCTGCTGATTTCCAAAATGAAGATCGAACACCTTCAAACAAGGCCTGATCTCATTATCTTGATTCCAGCCTACATACTTACTAAGTTCATTCCAAGCAATGAACTCTTTTGGAAAATTACAAGTTTCTTTATAGAGCGATGCGATTCTTAAAAGGTTAAAAGCCACAAGGTTTGACCCAAAATTAGCTAGCTCGCTATCTTGGTCCCAAAAGAGTTCATCCTCTCCTAGTTTATCTTTCAGTCTAAGAGCTTGCTCGAGAGCTTCTTCATATTTCCCTTGACTGATGGCTATCGAGGTCTGTGAAAAATCTTGATAATAAGACCCTTCTATCGGAGCTCTGTCAAAAATTTTTCCAATAAGGCTTTGTACCTTATCCGTTTCTTCAGAAATGAGCAGGTGCTGAACCATCAAGTGGTCATATTCAGAAGCAATATTCTCATGTTTTTCCATAAGTTCACACAAGTGTGTAAAGGATTCAGATTCTGAAGAATGCATCCATTTATTAAAAGAAGACTTCACCATGAGATAGTCCTTCTTTTGAGAATCTTTGCTTGAAGTTTCTTTAAAAATAAAAAAAACAATAATCATGACAACACAAAGCGTATATGTAAGATATTTTTTATTCTTCAGAAGTCACCTCACTTAAATAACCTTAGTTTTCAAAATATCATATCACATGAAGCTTTTTACGAGCTACTGTCATCATATTAAGACTCACTCAGATTAATCCAAGCATCATTACAACGCCATATTATTGACAAGAACGCATATTCGTTATGAACTCGCTATATTCAAAGAAAAGTTTTTAAGCAACTCCCTATGGCCTGATGAAAAAGGCAATCCCTCGACTTCTGCCCAAGTTTTCCAGATGTAGGTCGGATGAGCTCTTGGCTTTCTTATTTTCAGGCGATAGGAATAGAGAGAAGCTCTATACCTTGTAAACCTATGAACCACTTTGGGAAGCTTGGGCCCTTTTGATAACTCAATATAAGGAAATTCCCAGAGACCTTCCATGACCTTCCCTTTCTTTCCTTGATGAACAAATACCCCTTCACCTGAGTAAATAATCAGAACAAGCCGGTGCAGGTCAGAAATCTTTACTTTTTTTGTTTTGATCGGAAGGGTTTCTGCAATCCCATATTTGAATACGAGGCATGATTCTTTAAGAGGACATCGAACGCAGTCGGGCTTTTTCTTACAAACGAGTGCCCCGAGCTCGATTAAGGCTTCTGAAACGATCCAAGGCTCTTCATCAGGAAGAAGTTGTTCTACAAGTGTATAAATCTGTTTCTTGGTTTGGGATGTGCTCATCTCCTCTTTGACAGCATAGAGCCGAGAGATCACCCGTTGAACATTTCCATCAATGGCCGGTATTTTCTTTCTGTAAGCAAAATTGAGTATAGCCCCGATTGTGTAAGGCCCAAGTCCTTTGACTTTAGAGAGCTCTTGGTAGCTAGAAGGAATGTTTCCTTTATGAATTTCAAGAAGATATTGAGCTCCTGTATGCAAGTTGCGTGCGCGTGAATAATAACCAAGTCCTTCCCACATTTTGATGACTTCTTCGATAGGAGAACTAGCTAGAGCTTCGATAGAGGAAAACTTTTGCATCCATTTCTTAAAATAGGGAATGACAACGCTTACTTGCGTTTGTTGAAGCATCACTTCTGAAACCATTACTGCATAAGGAGATGGGTTATTTCTCCAGGGCAGGTCACGTTTGTGAAGATAAAACCATTGTTTGAGCTGACGCGCTATGTGCATCATATATTTTTACGTAATAATTTCTAAGATCTGCACATGACTTTCTCAAATCAAGATGAAAATGTAAAGAGGCAAGAGATCCACTGAAAATTCCAAAAAATTTTGGATAAATAGCACCGGAAGGATTAAAATAAAAACTTGTATAGAATGGGTCTTCTCTATCTGATTTAGGGGTTAGAGCTATCATAGGTTTATCTGTTCTATTTTTTTAACTCCCATTTTAATGTATGATTTATTATAAAAAAATAATTAATATATTATTGAATGCATTCCTTCTTTATAGAGACTAGGAGGGTAAATCAACTAATTAAAAATTGAATATGTCTAAACACCCTGCTGTCGGACTCATTTATGGGTCAAGTTTACATCATTTAGACCATATAGGGGTGATCTGTATACTGCTTGGTATCCCCCTCATTGTGACAGAAGAGAAGATCGGTCAGATCGCTACGAAGAATTATCCTGAGCTCGTAGTATTCACAGTTTCTCCTGTAGAAGTCTCCTTAAAAATTACCAAGGAATACGACATCGTCATCTCCTCTTTGCCGCAAGCAATGATCAATCAGATTTTCTTTCTTGCAGAAAACGTGGAGAGGAAGAAAATTCTTTCGATCTGGTGTCCTCATGGAAACTCTGACAAAGGGCATCTATCTAAATTCATGGAAGCTCTAAAAGAAGAAAAGATCGTTCTTGCCTATGGCTCTAAAATGATCGATTTCTTAAAAGATAAAGGTTCATTTAGCAATCTGTATAAATGCATTGAGGTAGGTAACTTTAGGTATCAGTATTACCAAAGGATGAAACCATTTTATGATCGATTAATAGATGACGAAATTTTTAATCATCTCCCCTCAAGAAATCCAACAATTCTCTACGCGCCAACTTGGGGCGATAGCGAAAATTCCAGCACCTTTTTTGCAGCGCTTCCAAGGCTTGCAGAAAGTCTACCCAATCACTATAACCTTATTGTTAAGCTTCATCCTAATATGATCTTACAAGAAGAACCTCGAGTAAACCATCTCATCTGGAATTATGAAACAAAAGAGAATCTTCTATTTTTAACTGAGCTGCCCATGATTTATCCCCTACTGAATAAGATCGATACTTATATTGGAGACATGTCATCTATTGGATATGATTTTCTGTTTTTCAATAGGCCTATGTTTTTTTTAAGTAGCGATGGACGCCATTCCAGAAAGGAGAAAGCTTTCTACCTTCATCGATGCGGTGAAACAGTAATGGAAAAAGACTTCGGGAACATTTTCAAAATAATCGCTAAAAACTCTCAAGAATCTTTAACTGAAGTCAGAAAAGAGGCCTACAACTATACTTTTTCAAAAAGATTTTCTTGGGATTCGTTAAAGAAGCCAATTGAAACGTGTTATAACACCTACTTTGAAGAAAAAATTGACCTTATCTAGACCTGCTGCAATTAATACAGGGCCTCTCATGAACCACTTGGATCATCTGGGAAGTCTCTGTTATGTAATGGGGATGCCTCTTATTACTGATGAAAAGCAGATCTATCATGCGGCGAAAAAGTACTATCCGGGAGTGACCCCTATCCTACGCAAAACTTTTACTCTCTCCTACTTAGCAGAAAACTACGATCTACTTTTCGTTTCTTCAAAGAGATACTCTCAAGAGCTTTCATCAATGATTAAGATCGGTTTTAAAAAACAGATACGCTTTTTCTATTGCCCACATGGAAACTCCGATAAGGGACTGATAAGCCCCACGATGGATCCCCTTCCATTCCAAAAACGACTGCTAATCTACGGCCCACAAATGAAAAAACGACTTGAAAACCGGATTGCACTTAGCTCACTTGATTCTATCGTCACAACAGGCAACTACCGCCTCGAGTATTACAAAATGTTTAAGCCCTTCTTCGATGAAATTATTGAGAAAGAAGTCTTCTCCAAATTCGCTAAACAACAGCAGACGATTTTGTATGCCCCCACTTGGCAAGATGAAGAGAACTCCTCCTCCTTTAAAACCCATTTCCAATCGCTGCTCAAAAAGCTTCCCACACACTACAACTTGATCATTAAACTTCATCCTCTTCTATTAGAACATAGTCCTGGTGAAGCGTACTATTTCATTGAGCAGTGCCGCAATCATCCGCAGATTCAAGTGCTAAATGAATTTCCTTTGGTATTTCCCCTTCTTTACCGAACGGACATTTACATCGGAGACTTTTCATCAATTGGCTACGACTTCCTAGCCTTCAATCGCCCTATGTTCTTTTTTAACCCAAGTAGAAGAGAGAAAGGACGTAATTTGCACAGCTGCGGCATAGAAATTACTGACCCTAATGTGTTTGACTTCATCGATAAAAACAAAGATCAAATGGATCTCTCTGAAAAGCGTAACAAGACATTTTCCTACGCCTTTGGAAAGAGTGTTCCATTAAAAACATTAAAACAATTAATCTTGAATGCATAAAAAATAAACCATCCCCAGGCTCCCCCTTACTAGTGAAAGCTCGTGCATTATTTGGATAGAATTTTCAAATGAGATCAAATACAATCAATGTAGTCTTCTATTGTCCTCCATGTCTAATGAAGGCAGAACCGTCACTTGAGTGAGTTCGGCTAAATTGCCGGCAGTAAGTTCAGCATCTAATTTGTATGAAATACTCCCTTCATCAAGAGGGTCAATGTGTGATACAATCCCGACGTAATACCCCTTTGGGAAAATGCCATCCATCCCAGTTGTTACAAGGAGATCTCCCTTTTTAAGAAGAGGTTCGGAAAGGCCCTCTCGCAAATCACGAGCTGGCCCCTCATCATCTGCAAAATCATAGTTAAATCCAACTCCCTTTAACACTTGTCGAAGTGAGCGCCAAAGAGGAGCTCCCGAACCATAAAGCTCCCCTTTAGCTAAATACCGAGTTCCTACTTTTGCTAGCAATGCCGTTTGAAGAGTTCTGAGAGCTTGCTCTATTTCATCTTGCTCTTCTTTTGTTTCGAAAAGATCATCTCTAAGGTTAAGGTTTTTCTGAATGAGTTCTACCTGCTCAAAAAGGTGCCGGTTCTGCTCGCTACCACGCACAATTCTCACAGAAGGCACAAGTCCCGATTCTGTGAGAAGCCTAACACGACTGTGCTTTTTCCCAACATATTCAACCACACCTACAATTGACCTTCCAGAAAGGACGGGGCTATTCTTGGCGATGAGAGGGCGTTCCATACGAGCGTTGTTTTCTTCACCGACATTGATCCATAAAGAAGCACTCCAAGAACCAGGATCTCTGAAAATCACCTTTGCAGGGATTGCCTGCATCTGCAAGTTAATTGCCCGAATGATCTCTTGATTACGCCGTTCCAGCTGCTCTCTTTCAATCGGATTTTTTAAAAGTTGTCCGTTAATATCTGTAAGTGTTTTAATCTGCTGGTTCAAGGCATTGTCTGAGAGAAGGTACTCGTAGAGCTGTTCAATCTCTCTTGTCAGATCGTCGCTTTCAAGACGAAGCCTTTTCACTTCATTTTCGATTTCCTTCTTCTTTCCCTTAAACCCTGACCAAGTGGGAGCTGCTAGATAAACAACACCTGAGCGCAATTTATCTGTAAAAGCATTCGAGACATTTGACAAAAAAAAAAGTGAATAACAAAAAAATATATGGCTTATAATTACGTCTTCTCAAGACTACTCTCCTTCGATTACCGCAAGAAGTGAGTCTACCACATGGTCAACATTACTCCCATTAAGCCCCGCGATATTAATCCTTCCCGATCGTGTTGTATAAATCCCATATTCTCTGATGAGTCTATCAGCTTGATCTGGAGAGATGCCGCATATGCAAAAGAAACCATTGCGTCCTTTCAAATATTGAAAATTACGCTTCTTTGCTTTTGCAAGAAGCTTATCAGTAAAAAGTCTACGCATTTCTTGGATACGACCTCTCATCATATTCACTTCCTCTTCCCACTTTGCTTTAAGTACAGGATTGGCAAGAATCATTGCAACAAGCGCAGCACCATGCTTGGGAGGTCCCGAGTAATTGCCACGAATGATATTAGCAAGAGCCGCTTCAATTTTTCTTCTATTCTTAGGATCTTGAGATAGAACAAAAAGAACTCCTGCTCTTTCGGCATAGATTCCAAAAGATTTTGCAAAGGTATTTGCAATCAGAAGCTCATGACCCTCACGCAAAAAGTAACGGATAGGCCAAGCATCTTCCTCAATCCCTACAGAAAACCCTTGATAAGCAAAATCAAAAAAGGGCAGGACTTGTTTTCGCAAGATGAGCTGAGATAGCTCTTTCCACTGCTCTTTTTTAAAATCAAGACCCGTAGGATTATGACTACTCACTTGCATAAGAACCGCATCACGCGGCTTAAGTTTGTTTATATAATCAAAAACTTTTTCAAATTCTAGTTGATGTGTTTCATTATTGTAATAAGGGTATCTTTCGATCTTAAGTCCACATGCTTGGAAAATAGTTGAATGATTAGCCCAGGTTGGGTTCGCAAGTGAGATCTTATTTCCAATCTCTGATCTAATAAAGTCCCCTCCGATACGAAGAGCTCCTGTCGCTCCTACTGTTTGAGTTCCAACGATACGTTCTCTTTCTTTTTCCGAAAGTTCCTTACCAAAAGTAATCTTCATTGCTTCAGTGATAAATTCAGGGATCCCTCTAATAGGGGTGTAACCCTTATCAGCTTCATTTTCCCAGAGAATAAATTCTGCTTCTTTGATGGTGTTCATCAGATAGGTTTTCAAATCAGTGCTACGATAAACTCCTACAACAAGGTCCACCTTGTCTTTTCTTGGATTAGCTTGAAAGTCAGCAGATAGACCAAAAATCGGATCATCTAAATAGGTTTTTACATCATTAAAAAGACTCACTTCCTCTTCTTTTAACTCCTTTTTTTTACTTAAAATATCATAACTTTTGCAAGTATATCACCCATTCATAGTATAGGTCTATAGGGGAAATAAGGGGATCCCTTTTTAATGAGTCTTTCAATTACAATATATTGAAAGGCTTCCTCTTCTTCAGCTAGTAGCTTGAGCTCTCAAGGTTCACTTTTCCTCGGAAGGTTCGATAAAGATAGTAACCATAAGCTAATATGAAAGGAATCCCTATGAGAACAATTAGAAGGAGGATTTTAAGTGTAAGCATCGATGAAGCTGTATTATACATCGTTAAACTATTCACTGGATCGATCGTTGACCGTACCATATTAGGAAAGGTTCCTAATACAAAAAGGAGGAGAAGGAGAGCAATGCTTAAACACGATGAAGTAAACCCATAGCCATCGTTTCCACGATTCACCTGAATCGGAATATTTACGATTGCAAAAAGGGTGAGCAATGGAAAAATGAAAAGAACCGGACTATTCAACATTTTCTCTAGCATATGTCCTTTAGCAAGTAGGGTGTAGATTGTTGTAACAACGTAACAGGTAATGAAGAATGCGATAGTGCGATTTACCCATTTGCGTAAATAATCATGTAAATCCCCTTCCGTTTTCATGAGTAAATAGATAGCTCCATGCATCATAAATAATGACACGACCGTGATACCAATCACGATCGCATAGGGATTGAAAAATGCCAAAAATGATCCTGAGTAAACTCCATTTTCATCTATAGGTATACCATTCACAAGATTTGCAAGCACAAAGCCTATGCAAAAAGCAATGATTATACTTGCCACGCTAAAGACGACGTCCCAAAGATGTCTCCACTTCTTCGATTCAAGTTTTGAGCGGAACTCTATTGAGCAAGCTCTAAAAATCAGTGCTGCAATCAGCAACATACATGGAACGTAAAAGATAGAAAAAATCGTTGCATAGACTCCAGGAAATCCTGCAAATAGAGATCCACCAACGATCACAAGCCAGACCTCATTCCCATCCCATACGGGCCCAATAGCATTTAGAAGAACCCTGCGATGCTCATCTTTTTTTGTAAATAGATGTAGTGATCCCACTCCCAAATCAAATCCATCAAGTATGGAATAACATGTCATGGAAAAAATAACCACGATATACCAAGCTAGTTCTAAAGTGTGTAAACTCATGATTACTCCTTAAATGTTATTACATATTTTGATATACAAATTCGTGATTTTTTTAGGGTGTTATGATTTCTTCAGGCCCATGCTTGATCTTCCGCTTGAGTAGAAATATAAATAAATAAAACAGCAGGCTATAAATCACAATGAACATGATGATCGATCCGATGACATACACAGGATAGATTGATTCTGAAACGCCCTGAGATGTACGCAAGACATGATATATAACCCACGGTTGTCTTCCCATTTCTGCAGTAACCCACCCAGCTTCATTAGCCAAAAGAGGCAAACTAGCCGAACAAGCAAGCGCTCTCAAAGTCCACTTAGCTTTCTCGAGGGTTTTCCGATTCCAGAAAAGAACCCCTGCCACTACAAGGATCACCATTATTCCCCAAAGATAAATCATTAAATGATAAGTTTGAAAAACAACCGGCACATTCGGAAGATCCTCTTTTTTAAACTGATCGAGTCCTGTTACAGGAGTTTTTGCATTGCGGTGAACAAGCCAACTAAGCAGATAGGGGACTTTGACCCCCTTAACCTGTTCCGATTTAGAGTCTACATATCCGATGAGTGCCATTGGGGTACTCTCTTGAGTTTTGTAAACTCCTTCAATAGCAGCGAGTTTCTCGGGTTGATGTATTGCCACACCACGTGCTGTAAAATCAGACGAAATCAGCTGCAATAAAAGAGCCACCGATCCAATAACAAGTCCAATTTTCATGGTCACTCGGGAAAACTCCAGATGCCTTTTTTTTAAAAAATAATAAGCGCTAACACTCATTACTAAAAAAGCCCCTGTAATCCAACAGCCAATGAGTACATGAGAGAGGCGATCGAGTGTAGAATGGTTCAATACCATTTCCCAAAAGTTAGTAACCTGAGCATGGGCGTTTTTTCCCTCTCCAACGATTCTGTAGCCCGCAGGTGTTTGCATCCAAGAATTTGCAACAATAATCCACACCGCGCTCAAATGAGCTCCTAGACAGACACAAATGGTTGAAAAATAGTGCATCTTCTTGCTAATCCGCTCCCATCCAAAGAGCATCAACCCCAAAAATCCTGATTCCAAGAAAAAAGCAAAGATCCCTTCAGCAGCAAGTGGACTTCCAAATACATCTCCCGCAAACTTAGAGAATCTAGCCCAGTTATTCCCAAAAGCAAATACCTGGACTAAACCGGTAGCTACCCCCAAAGAAAACGTAAGTGCAAAAATCTTCATCCAGAACTGTGCCATAGCTTTATATTGAGGCTTTCCTGTCTTGATATACATCCCTTCCATGATCACAAGAATGAGCCCAAGACCAATGCTTATCGGGGGAAAGAGAAAGTGAAATCCAATCGTAAAAGCAAACTGTATTCTGGAAAGAAGAACGACATCCATAAAAACTAACCTACTTATTTTAATTACGAATATGAAATATTTCCTTTAATTTAGTCTACTCTTTTCATGAAAAATCATAGCAGTAACACCACTATATTTTTTAAAGCCATCGACACTTTCTCTAAAAGTTTTTGTACTCCATTGTTATAGAAATCTATTTCAGGTAAATCAATGTCCCTTAGCAACTTTTATTCTTCAAAATGACCCTATGATCCTTAACACAATGATCAAAGTTTCCCCCGTATCTTGCTTAAAACGGGTCTCCTTCCCCATTTTCTACACTGATGTGACCAATCGAAAGTTTTACACTGATTCTCACTTACTTATTTTCTTAAGAGCACACAATTTAGCGCCAAGAAGTGCGGTGTCTTCATTGAGCACAATACGAATTGGTATAGTTGAAAGTAGTGATTCGAACCTACCTTTTGATCTAAATGCTTTCATGAAACCCCCTTTCTTAATTTCTGAAAGGATCTTAGGAGCTATACCTCCTCCAAGGTAGACTCCTCCAAGCGCCATAAACTTCAGAGCAGAATTGGCGCACTCAGACCCATAGAATGACACAAACCACTCGAGAGCTTTTCTAGCATTTAACAACGTCCCATTAAGCGCATGCTTAGTGATCTCTTTGGGTTCCATCTTTTTCCCGTGGGACAGGTACTCATAGATATTGCTAAGTCCAGGACCTGAAAGAACTCTTTCATATGAGACATGTCCGAATTTTTTCTGCAAAAAGTAAAGCAGTTTTACGTCTTCTTCGTTACGAGGAGCAAAGTCAACATGACCCCCTTCTGATACGAATGGAAGATGCTCCTTCCCATCGAAAAAGAGTCCTGCTTCACCAAGTCCTGTACCCGCAGAAATGAGAACCCGATTGCCCTTGGCATTGGGGCAGCCCTCGTTGAGAATAAAGATCTCATCAGTAGAAAGTGTTTTAAGCCCGTAAGCATTCGCCTCAAGATCGTTAATGAGAAAAACTTGAGCAATCCCCAGGTTTTTAGACATCATAGCAGCGTCAATGACCCACGGTAAATTGGTGGCATTGCAAACCCCATTATTAATGGGTCCTGCAATGCCAAAGCACGCAACATCTATCTTATTACTACTTGGAAAAAACTCTTTGATGATCACACTTAAATCTGAATAATCTCTGCTAAGAAAAATCTGATTTTTAATGCACTCATTACTCGACTCCTCATAACAAGCTAAATGAGTTTTTGTTCCGCCAATATCTCCAGATAAATACATTATTCTCTCAATATTTGCTCACCTCTTTAACGATATATGCTTTATACTAAAAAATCACAACCCAAAAGGAGTATGTATATGTCCACCCCAAATGATTCCGCAAAAAAGAAAGCCTTAGAGCTCGCAATTGCTCATATCGAAAAACAGTTTGGTGAAGGCTCCATTATGTCACTTGGAAAGCACTCTTTAAATCGCGTTGTAAGTGTGATTCCAACAGGGGCCATTTCACTCGATATTGCACTTGGAATCAAGGGTTTACCACGAGGGCGCATCATTGAAATTTATGGACCAGAGTCTTCAGGTAAATCTACACTCGCAACACACATCGTTGCAAATGCCCAAAAAAGTGGTGGTTCAGCAGCATACATCGACGCTGAACACGCTCTTGACCCAAGTTATGCCTCAAAAATTGGTGTAAACATCAACGACCTAATGATCTCACAACCCGACTGTGGAGAAGATGCGCTGAATATCGCAGAAATTCTTGCGCGCTCCAACACTATTGACGTCATCGTAATCGACTCGGTTGCTGCACTCGTTCCAAAATCTGAGCTCGAAGGAGAGATCGGCGACGCATTCATCGGACTTCAAGCACGAATGATGTCTCAAGCGCTCCGCAAACTCACTTCAACACTTGCAAAAAGCAATACATGCGCTGTATTCATTAATCAGGTTCGGGAAAAAGTAGGTGTGATATTCGGTAATCCTGAGACAACACCAGGTGGACGCGCTCTAAAATTCTATGCTTCAATCAGACTTGATATCCGCCGCATTGCAAGCATTAAAGGAGTTGATAATATCGACATCGGTAACCGTGTAAAGGTCAAGGTAGCAAAAAACAAAATGGCTCCCCCATTCCGCACCGCAGAGTTTGATATCCTTTTTAACGAAGGAATCTCACGTATTGGTTCGCTAATAGACTTTGGTGTAGAATATCAAGTTATTGATAAGAAAGGGTCTTGGTATAGCTACAAAGGCAAACGCTTGGGTCAGGGAAAAGAATCCACACGCGAACTGCTTAAAAATAGTCCTACACTTACTAATGAAATTGAAAAGCTCATCCTAGAAAAAAATAACCTTGCAAATGAGCCAAAAAAAGAACTGAAAGAAGCCCCTCTAGCGATCAGCGAGGTTAACTAAAAGTTCTTTGAGTTTTAAAAATGAAGGAGTTGCAAGTCCAATCTCTTCAAGAGATGATTCAAGGAGTTCAATTTCTTCATTAAATATAGCGCGCGCTTTGTCCTCTCCGAGGCAAAGAGCTATGTTTATTCCCTCTTTCGCCCTCTGATCTTGGGTAAAATCATTTAAATCATCAGAAATCTGAAAGGCCATTCCAAAATGAAGGGCTGTCTTTTTTACAAGGTCGAGCTTTAAAAGATCTCCCCCTCCAAACACCCATCCAAAAACAAAGGATACTTCAAACAGCGTCACCGTCTTCTTGTAGATCACATCACGAATCTCTTCAATTGTTATTCCATGAGGGAACAGATCAAGATACTGACCACCTGTTGCACCGGTGATCCCAGAACACCTCGCTGCGCATTCAAGAGCAATAGAGCAGACGTCACTCGACTTAGAGCATGTATAAATTTTTGTAAAGGCTGCGGTAATTAGCGCGTAACTTGAAAGAAGCGCAATGGTCTCCCCAAATTTCTTATGAGTGGAGGGCTTACCCCTTCGCATATCATCATCATCCATGCATGGAAGATCATCTGCAATCAGTGAAGCTGTATGGAAGTACTCAACAGAAAGACACGCATCCATAACGTCAAGCTCTTTATCAAGAGCTTCTGAAACAAGAGTCACAATCAGAGGGCGAATCCGTTTACCCCCATTTGTAAGTGCATATTCACAAGCATCTCGAAGTTTCGTTTGATCGCCCAGGGTTTCAATACTTTTCTTCAAACATTTTTCAAAAGTCTTTTTGTGTTTTAAAATAAATAAAGGAGGAGTCAGGATCTTTTCAAGTTTTGTTATAATTGTCATTTTTTCCTCAATGGTTCCAAAAATAGCGGCTATTCATTTGGTATTAGCTTTAATATTTTTACAAGCAGCAACCATAGTCTCTTTTCTAAGAAGAACTCCTGGATGTGTAACACAGTTGCATCCAAGTTGACTTCGATCTCCGATAATTGCACCAAATTTATTAAGCCCAGTAGCGATCTTTTCCCCTTCAAAGTACACTATTACCTCTCCATGATCCAGTCTGAAATTCGCGCAAATGAGTCCCGCTCCGATATTAACATCATTTCCAAGAATCGAATCCCCTACATAGTTAAAGTGAGGAGTTTTAGCCCTATCTAGCATAATGGAGTGCTTCAACTCGGAACTATGACCAATAACGCACTCATCACCCGTTAATACATAAGGTCTTAGGTAAGCCGAGTGACGAATTTTACAGTTTTTCCCAATAATACATGGACCTTCTATATAGGCACCTGACTCTATAATGCTACCTTCTCCAATGGAAATCAACTCAGGATTTACCAAACAAACGGAATCTTGAAGATCACATTCGATTTTTCCAAGTGACTTACTGTCAATATATTTCTTAAGTCGCTTTAACGCCTCCCAAACATATTGATCAGACACAAAAATCTCTCGATGCTCATATTCATCTAAATTAAAAAATGTTTCAGGGTTCATTGAATGGATATTATCAGTAATCAATAATTAAATAAAAGTAAAGTCTACTGTGAGGTTGACAGTAGTATGGATGTTTTAGAATAGTCTAGGGCCAATGCTTATGAAACGCTAGGCTTTAGATTTTCATAAGGGGTATTTAGAGAAAAGTTCACTGTATGATCACTTTCCACAGCATTCTTAAAAGGAATATATAGATATATAAATACTTCTTCTTCTTTTTGCACAGTGGAAATGTCAATAACCCACATCAAATCATTGAAAGATTCTCTTGTTCACAAATTGTTGACAACTGTTCATAACATCCCTGCTTATCAACAAAATTGAAACTATCAACATTTTTGTGTCGGTTATTGCTCATCTTTGAACAGACTTATGAACAATTAAAATGCACTCATAAGACCTCCTCAACCAAGCCTCACTGATGATGTTACATGCTGGATTTGGGAGGCTAATAGACCTAATTAGAGGCTTTACCTCGGATTTAATCGGTGTTTGAAAAATTAATACTTCCATTTAAAAAATGTACAGATTGGTGAAAAAGATTTTTTTTTGAGAAGATAAATGGGATGTAAAGCATGCGATTTTGATGGTACAAGGCATTTGAGGAAAGCCATGTATTACTTAGTTAGAAAAAGATTTCTGGGTGAGAGGATTCGAACCTCCGACCCCTAACACCCCATGCTAGTGCGCTGACCAAGCTGCGCTACACCCAGAAAAAAAAATTGAATCTAATGATGAAAGAAGTTAAAATTTTAGGTGGAATTTTTATTTCTGTCAAAGGGTTTACTGATGTTAAAGCTAGAAACAAGCTGGCATTTGGCTTTGAAGAATGAGTTATCTCAGCCTTACATCTTTGAGTTAGAAGAATTTTTGCTATGTGAAAGATCTAGAGGATCTACTATTTACCCTCCAGAGGATAAGGTTTTTAATGCTTTTAGGTATACGCCATATGACCAGGTCAAGGTTGTTATTATAGGTCAGGACCCCTACCATGCCCCTGGTCAAGCTCACGGGCTTAGTTTTAGTGTAGAGCGAGGGGTGCGCATTCCCCCTTCCCTTAGAAATATTTATAAGGAACTGGGTGCTGATGTGGGGTTTAAAGCTCCAAATCATGGAAATCTCATCCCTTGGGCTTGTCAAGGGGTTTTGATGCTCAATTCTACTTTGACAGTAAGAGAGGGGGAGCCGAAGTCCCATTATGGTCGAGGATGGGAAAGATTTACGAACGCTGTTATTGATAAGTTATGCGATAGGGGGTCTCCAATCATCTTCCTTCTTTGGGGAAGATCTGCTCAGAAAAAATATTCGAGGATCCTGAGTGCTCAAGATCATTCCCTTGCTGTTTTGACTTCTGCTCACCCATCCCCCTTTTCTTCTCATATGTTTTTGGGCTGTCGTCATTTTTCTCAGGTAAATAATTTTTTGCAAAAATGGAGTGAAATACCTATTACATGGAATTTAGAGTGATACCCCTTGAGTGTTATGACCTAAGTTTTCAAAAATTCACATAAAACCTCCCTCTGTACATTTTTTTACTCTTTCCAGGTTCCCATCTTTGCACCTTTGTTTTTCGATAATACCCAAGCTCTGCTTTCTGAAAGCTGATTTCTTACGATGCGGACAATATGATTCGGTTTGTTTTTGGGTGAGTTCTCCTTTGTTTAGTTCTTTTTCAATCTGATCTTTAGGAAATATTCAGATCTGCAAGGGTTCAAGAAAGAACTGATATTTACCACATTTTTGACTTTGATCGGTTTTACTATTCGTGCGTAGATTATTAAATTTTACTACATCATAAATCTCTTTATTTGTCAGATTATTATGGGTATTGCTGCTATAAACTTCTTTTATTTTCATGTCTTAGTTATGATCTAGGCATTATCATTTTTCAAGAAACGATGTGTTGTAAAAAGAAGAAGAAACTTGATTTTATAAAGGGGATCCGCAACTTGTAATTGGTATTTAAGAAAAAAAACATACATTCTGTGTATGTAATCTACTTTTTCTTCTTTGATTATATAATTGTGAATTACAACTTTTCGAGTGATACCAGCATATTAATAGGGATCTGTTATTGTTCTCTTTGCCTTGACTCTCGACACGATTTTACTAAATAATATTACTGGGGTTTTAATTATCCTGGGTTGTTGCACGATGGTTTCAGGAAGGAACATTTCAAATTTTGCAGATTTAATGTGTAAGTGATGATTTCATTTTATTAGCTAACAGTATCTTTCAAAGAAGTATTCTAGGAAATAATCACTATTACCGGGGTGATTTTCCTATTTTTGCTTTTCTGTCCCTTATTTGTGGGTTAAGAATATTTCATAGTAATTTTTTTGTAAAAATAATTACTATGAAATAATAAACAAACTCTTTTGTGATATTTATTACTAAATTAATTCGGTATAAAGTATAATAAGATAGTGTATACGACTTATTTAAACCTACTTTCACAGCTTCTTTCTCAGAACGAAGTACTCATTAATCTCTTTGATAAAAAGATTTCAGTGGCTATCGATTTTCAAAAAAACTGTTGGATGTTGTCTTCTAAAATTTTTAATCCCCCTAACTATTTAATAGAATGTTTACTGCCTGGTCAGCGGTTCAAGTGGGGATCTAGTTGGATCTATCTTGTGCAAAGGGAAGAAGGGGTCTATCTTAAGGGGGTGGTAAGTCCTCTTAAAAGATATATTCAGTATAAGGCCTACATGGAAGACTTTATTCAGTCTCTTGAACTCTTTAGTGAAAAAATTCCCAAACAACATCCCTTTTTTCTTAATACACAACTAGCCAACCTCTGATACTTACTGTGTAATGTTGAATTTCCTCTAATTAGGCTATCAAACAGCATGTAATAGGATTCGGGTATCTGTTGCTCATCTGACTTATTCTTTTCGTGTTACTCTATACTTGTCAAAAGTATTAACCTTTAAAATATCATGTTTGATCTTGAACTTCTATTATTCGATATCCCAAAATGGAATGACCTCTTTGTTGACCACTTTTTTCAAGTAACGGGAGGCTTGGTATTGCATGATAACAGCATCATTTCCTGGTTTATCGTAGATTTTACAGTAGCTTTGTGGGAGAGAGTAAATATTTGCATTGCTATTGTGGATTATATCACGAAGTGAAATCTGATCCCAAGTTGTGGAGTTTTGCAGACAGCGCTGCTGCCAATGTTTGAGTAGTTCTATTCCTTTATTTGTAGGACTGCAGTAGATTGTTGCTGAAATCACTCGAGAAGGATGTGTTTTTTCAAGTTTATTATTAATCCATACAGCAAGGTCGCAATTAAGCGTTTTAAAAAGTTCGGGTTTTTGTACGAAGACTGCATCGGCATCAACCCAAACCAGGGGACTTTTTAGCTTTTCTAAAATGAATGTGGGTTTATAGTTACAGTTTTTTTCCCAAGAGTCTCGGCATGCAATCTCTTCTATCTCGTAATCAAGATTAAAGCGTTTGCATGACGCAATTAAGCGCGCTGCTTCTTTTTTATAAGGAGCGGTGTAATAGGAGATGATTCGTGGAAACTTGTTCATAAGCCCCTTTTGTCATAAGGCTATTTAGATTTCAACAGAAGGAATGGTGCGGTCGGGACTCAGGTGCATCAGCAGAAGGGGGGCTATCTTTTGTTTCAAGAACTCAAGCGTTTGTTCTTTAGATCTTCCAACGAAGTTTTTAGTTTGCATCAGGGTATCGATTTCTTCTTTAGAAAGATCAATAGAGGGGTCATTTGCAATACGTTGAAGTAGGTCACTTTCTTCCCCACCTTTGATGAGCGTACTTGCTGCGTGAGAGTGTATTCGTAGTTTTTCATGTATTTCTTGCCTGTCTTTTCCTTTGCGCACAGCCTCCATTAGGATCATTTCTGTTGCCATAAAGGGAAGATGTTTGAAAAGGTTTTTCTCAATCATTTTGGAATTGACTGTGATGTCGGAAAGAATAGATGAGATAAGCGTAAGAATGCTATCTGTAGTTAGGAAACTTTCGGCGATGCTCATTCTACGATTTGCTGAGTCGTCGAGTGTGCGTTCAAGCCACTGCAGAGATGCGGTGTAGGCAGAATTTTCCCACTGACTAATGAGATAGCGAGCAAGGGAGCAGACCCTTTCTGACTTCATGGGATTGCGTTTGTAGGGCATTGCAGATGACCCTATCTGGTTTGGTTCAAACGATTCATTCATTTCATTCATGTGTGCAAGAAGTCTCATATCGTTTCCAAACTTGTGAGCTGAAGCGCCAAGTCCGGCAAGGACAGAGAGCACATTCATGTCTAGTTTTCGAGGATAGGTTTGCGATGCGATAATGTAGGTATTTTGAAAACCCATTTCTGTAGCAAGAGCTTGATCAAGCGCAACCACTTTATCATGATCACCATGAAATAGAGAGAGAAAGGATGCTTGCGATCCCGTAGCGCCTTTCACTCCAAGAAAAGGGAGCTCTTCAAGGAGCTTTTGAAGATCGTTAAAATCTGTTACGAGATCCTGTAGCCAAAGAGCTGCTCTTTTACCAACTGTTGTAGGTTGCGCCGGTTGTAGGTGAGTATATGCCAGGCATCCTTCCCCTGCATATTTCAGAGCAAAGTGATTCAGCTGCTCGATTACGATTACAAGTTTTGACTTGAGCAGTTTTAATCCTTGTTTCATTTGAATCAGGTCGGTGTTATCCATTACGTAAGAGGATGTCGCTCCGAGATGGATAATCGGCTTTGCATTTGGGCACTTGTCACCATAGGCGTAAATGTGAGCCATCACTTCGTGGCGGCTCTCTTTCTCGTATTTAGCACAGGCAGCAAAGTCAATGTTGTCGATATTGTTCTCGAGCTCGGCGACTTGCTTAGAAGAAATCGGTAGCCCGAGATTTTTTTGAGCTTTAGCTAAAGCTGACCAGAGTCTTCTCCATGTGGAATATTTGAACTGCGAAGCAAAGAGAAGCGTCATCTCTTTGCTTGCGTAACGGGTAGAAAGAGGAGTTTGGTAAGTATTCATGAGGTCAAGGTTTGTTTGATTTCTTTAAGAAGTTCATTGATTTCTTTTTTTTCATTTTTACTTGGAAAGAAGGTTTCTTTTTTCAGTGGAAATAAGAGGTTACGGAGGCCCTTGATCGTGTTTTGGGCGATGTTTTGTCCTCTCTTATCCTTTTTTGCAAGGGGGAAGGTCTGGCTGAGTTTTTCAAGAAGGGAGATTTTATTTTCTCCTTTGTACTCTTCAATAAATTTTTGTTTCTCCTTTTGCGATCCCTTTCGACTCGACAAACTGTAGACAGCTTGACGAGGCATCTGATTCATCTTTTCTCGGAGAGGCAAGGAAAGTGTTGCGTGAAGATCAAAATACTGTAAGAAGTTGTAAGGAGTTTGTCTATTTCCATAGGTTTCTATGAGCCATGCAGAAAATGCGCCGTCTGTGTATTTCTTAAAAAGCTTTTGCGCTTGCTTAATCCGTTGTCCGTGTAAGATTACCGCTTGATTGGTGATCGCCTTGATTTCTGAGGTAAGTTTTGTCAGAGATTCTAAATCGACGGTAATATTGCATGTATCCGATTTGTGCTCCGAGAGAATTTTTTCAAGAATCGATGTATCATGATGAGAAAGTTCTGAAACTTGAAAGACCCCAGAGAAACTTGAGAGATCTCCTCTCAATGAGCGAAGAGCAAGTTTTTGCATTTTAGACTCTTTCTCTTTTGGTTTTTTGAGTCTTTCTGAAAGAATGGTATTGATTTTACTCATAAGTAAAGCTTTTTACATGCGACTTAATAATTCTTCGGAGAGTTTTGTGTAATCTTTAGCTGCGCGACTTTTGGGTGCGGTAAGGAGTAGAGGTTTTCCCATTGCTGAAGCTTCAGAAACAGAAATATCTCTTCTTATTTTAGTATTCAAAATCTTTTTAGGGAACGTGTTGTCAATCACTTCTAAAAATGCATCATTGCTCTTTCCTCGCTGATTCCAAAATGAAAGGGTCACACCGAGAAGTTCAATCGGGTGTCTTTTCGCGATGTAATGCATAAAGTAAGAGAGCCTCTGCAGTCCCTTGATGCTGTAAAACTCAGGTGTTGCGCAAACGAGTGAATAGTGAGCGGCTATTAGTGCCGATTCTGTAAGCCAACAAAGGGATGGTGGCGTGTCAATGATCACAAAATCATATTTCAGCTCATCGATATATTCTTTCATCCGCTCGTGAGAGTAGCGATCTGAGGAGAGCACTCCTGTTGTTTCCACACGCTCGAGCCACGTATCTGCTGGAACGATATTGAGTCCTGGAAGACAGGTCTCTAAAATGATTTCATCGAGAGACCGTTTTTTCTGTAAAACAGAGGCCATACTTTCATGTTCATCGGGATCAAAGCCAAGCCCTGCCGTTAGATTTGCTTGCGCATCGAAATCGATGAGAAGGACGCTCTTATTATGCTCTTTTACAAGAGTAGCTCCGATATTAAGTGCGATGGAGGTCTTTGCTGTTCCCCCTTTAAAACTACTGACAGCAATCGTTTTCATCATCCTTCCTTGGTATAGGGTGAGTAGAGTGAACGAGAGATGTATTCGTTTAAAATTCTTTCAAGAAAATCAGAGACCACGATCTCCCCATGGACAACGTTATCACGTGTGCGCAGTGAGGCTGTTTGGGTTTCTACTTCTTTATCTCCGATCGTGAGCATGTAGTTCACTTGATCCAGTTGTGCCCTTCTAATTTTTTTACTAACCGATTCATGAGAATCGTCAATTTCGCAGAGGAGTCCTTTAGCGATTACTGTTGTTTGGATCACTTTTGCATATTCCAGGTGGCGATCAGCAATGGGAACAATGCGTATAGGACGTGGGCTTATCCATAGAGGGAATTTGCCGCAAAAGTGTTCAATCAAGATCCCAAAGAATCGCTCAATCGATCCAAAGATCGCTCGGTGAATCATAATGGGACGCTTGGAATCTCCATCTTTGTCAGTGTAGACGAGGTTGAATTTTTCAGGAAGAGACATATCGAGTTGGATGGTGCCACATTGCCAAGCTCTTCCAATTGCATCATGGATGTGGATGTCAATCTTTGGACCATAGAAAGCCCCGTCACCTTCATTGATTCTATAAGGCTCACCCCACTCTTCAAGCGCATCTTTTAAACCCTTTGTAGTGAGTTGCCACTCTTGATCTGTTCCAATGGATTTTTCAGGACGTGTGGATAGTTCAAGTGAGTATTCTAGTCCAAATATGAGGTAAAGTTCCTTCATCAAATTAAGGACATTGAGAATTTCTTCTTTGATATCTTCAGGCTTCATAAACACATGCGCATCATCTTGGTGGAAGCAACGCACGCGGAACATTCCGTTGATTGCTCCTGATGGCTCGTGACGATGTACATGACCAATTTCCGCAATTTTTAGTGGCAATTCACGATAGCTATGCGTATGTGTTTTGTAATACAGCATACAGCCAGGGCAGTTCATCGGTTTGATTGCAAATTCTTGATCATCAACGAGGGAGAGGTACATGTTTTCGCGATAGTGTTGCCAGTGGCCTGAACGGATCCAAAGCTCTTTATTCATCATTTGTGGCGTTTTGATCATCTCATAGCCAGCTGCTTGATGCAAAGCCTTCCAATATTGAAGTATGGCTTCCCAAATAATCATTCCATGTGGGTGGATGAATGGCATCCCCGGAGCTTCCTCTTGAAATGAAAACAGATTAAGCTTGGTGCCAATCACGCGGTGATCCCGTTTCTTCATTTCGGAGAGCATATATAGATGATCTTTCATCATGTTCCGATCGGGGAAGGAAATTCCATAAATGCGCGTAAGCGTTTCCTTATTAGAATCACCACGCCAATAAGCACCTGAAGTCTTCAGGAGCTTAAATGCTTTGATCTTAGATAGGTTGAATAGATGAGGTCCGCGACAAAGATCGAAAAAGTCCCCTTGCCGGTAAGCCGTAATGGGACTGTCCTTCTCAAAGCTTTCTATTAACTCTTTTTTAAAGGGGTTGTTTCCAAATTCATCTGTCGCTGCTTTCTTGTTCTTGAACAGATAAAACTCTATTTTGAAATTTTCCTTGATGATCTTTTGAATCTCACTTTCGATTCTGGGGAAATCTTCGATAGAAATACTTAGATTGGCAAAGTCGTAGTAGAATCCTTGAGCAATGGGTGGTCCAATGGTGGGTAGTGCATCTGGCCATAACCGGAGAACAGCTTGAGCAAGGACATGAGCAGACGAGTGCCAAAAGACTTCTTTCCCCTTTTTCGTGTCAAAGTTCCAGAGGGTTACCTCATCGCCATCGCGTAGTTCCGTAAGAAGGCCTTTAGGCTCTTTGTTGATGGTGACGGCAACAGCTTGGTGAGGTTCGCGTAGGTTGAGTTTTTCAGCAAGATCTTTAGCTGAGCTTCCTTCAGGCAGTTCAATTTGAGAATCATTACATTGAATAAACATTGTGTTCCTTATTAATTTCTATTTCACTTTACAATACAGTAGGAAAAATGGGAAGGGGCCTGTTGGAAAAGGAACCTTTTGTGGCATATACGAGAGTTACAGAAATCAACGTTTTTAACAGGAGTAAGACTCAAAGAATGAAAGTGCCTTCTGATCATATTTCCTATTATTCCTTGCTGTATCACAGCAGCGCTAGGGACCTTTCAATTTTGATGAAAATTCAGGATCCATTCCTCTATCGAGGGCTCTCAAGAGCACGTACACTTGCATATCAACTGATCGATGACAAAGGCGTATTCGAGCACGGACAGCTTAAAACTTTTCTCCAAGAATTTAAAAAAAACCTCTACACCCCTTATCCAAACAGTCCCTCCGACTCGAGTATTTTCGAACATGAACTGCGAGTACTGACCCATCTTTTCAAAACGAAAGAAAATTTTCGGGCGTTCCGGATGCCAGTCAGTAGCCATTATGTTGAAATGCTGATTTTCTATTCCCTTGGTCTCTCTTCCAGAACCCCTCTTACTGACGCAGACTTGCGCCGAGCGGTTCTGTCAGCTTTACTCAATCCCGTTCGGCAGAACATTGGGTCCTGTTTTGCTACAGCACCAGCGATTTATATTCAATCAGAGCAAATAGAAAACTTTCTAGCTGATCTAGAATCACTTATTATGACAGGGAGCATGACACGGGTCATCAGCGGTAACGAATACACAGTCCCCCTTAGTCCAAGTTGGGGAATTGGCGAGCTCAAACGCAAGGTGATTCCTTCCAACGTTCAAGACTCCCCTGGACTCAGACTTGCTCTCGGTGATGAGATTGAGAAACTTTCGACCATGAGCGAGGTGATAACAGTCGAAGCACTTATCGATCAATTGATCACTGATGAGAAAAAAGCAGCTGATGCAAAATGCCTTTTCAAGTCACTGACGGACCACGCTCTTCTTAAAGCCTGGGAATTTACTATTGCCTCCTTCTCTGATTACAAAGTAAATTTCTTCAAATGGAATCTCTACGCAAGCCTTGGTTTTGATCCGCTAGAAGAGCATGGCATTGGTTCTGTCATTCATCAAGATCTCGAGCAGAGTTTAGATGAATCCAATAAGAAAATCGAAAAGCTCAACAAGGACTGTCAAATCGAGCACGATCAAGTGCTTGTTACACAAGCCCTCCTTCGGCAAGCAAGCTCCTCAGATCGTATTAGCAGGCTCAAAGTAGAATTAGAAATGAAACTCCATGCCCTGTATATGTCGAAAGACAAACGAGATGAAGTGTATAAGCGTACAGAAAAACTGTCTAAACTTTTCTCACTTATTCTTGAGGAGTACTCCAGTCTGATCCAAGAATATTTTCAGGAGATTTATGACACAGAAATGGCAATTATCGATCCCAACCTCTACGCTGATAGCCCTGCAGGATTTCGTCTTGTTTACAAACATGGACGCAGAGATCCTTCCCTTTGGACTCTCATTTCAAATGAAAAAGAGTACCAACAGTGTCTACACAATTTCTTTCTTATTACCGAGCCTCTGATTATTGATAAATGTGAATTCGAAGAGGAGGTGCAGAAGTTGATTACGCGCGTGATGCATCACATTCAAACGCCAGAGTTTATGAAAAGTGCCACTCAACGATTGCAACGCTGGCACTGCAAGCAAAAAATGCATCAAGGAAAGAAGACTCCGTGGAGCTATCTTTCAGGGGGAATGATGAATACACTTCTTCGTGGCTACTACACCCTTGAGGATCCGGTGACAGAAGCAACCTACATTCCAGAAACACCTATGGATCTTATGGTTTTTATTCTTGATACACTTAAAGAGCAGCCATATACCTTAACTAAACGATTTGAAGAAAATCCTAATGATTCTCTCTTCATGTTTTCTCCCTCCCACGCATTTTTACTTAAACCAGGGCTTTTTCTCGATGGGTGGGTGCATTCTAACTTTTCCTATACTTGGGCGCGCGATCATGCTCTTCACCCTTCGCAGTGTTTCTACAATAATATTTCCCTTACTCCTGATGATCAAAGGCTCCTCTTTGATCTTTGGGGATTTGAACACTCTTCTCCAGCTGACCATGCGATATCTGTAAAGGAGTTTTACAATCTGCTTGGGCCCGATCAAGAGAAAGCCAATGTCTTTCTTCGTTACTCACTTCCTCTCATTCCTGCTGAAGAATTAACCATTCATGCTAATGCAGTTCTTCGAGAAGCAGGGCTTGATAGCAATAAAGTCCTTAAGGAAATAGACAACCTTAACCCTATTTTGAATATTACTTCGAAATCATTTCGGGATCTTCTTCTCTCTGCGATTATCAGAGCGCATAACACTCTTACTTTTAGAGAGGACATTTACAAAACGCTCATGACTGCCATGCAAAAGCTTAAATTAGCAGTGCCTGCGCCTTTTATATTCGCAGATACAAATTGGTCGAAGTTTATGTTTGCATTTCTTGTAAATCCAGGAACGAATGATCTAGAACTATGGAGAACAGACAGGTTAGGTGAAGAAGCGTATCCGATGACAACTTGGAAACGGCACTTCAGAGACAAACCGTGGGGCATTCTAACAACCACTTTTAAAGATAAGCAGCACCGTGATTCGGCACTGCTAAATCTATCTAAGAAAGTTTAATAGATTTTGTGATCTGAAAACTCTCTTAAAACTTCCAACTAAAGTTTAGATTTCCTTTTTGCACCTTGGAATGTTTTCCTAGGTTGGCTTCATAATCTACTTTTAAAGAGAAGTTATCTTCATATGTGATTAATAACACTTCAGCTCCTAAAACCAACTGCTTTGTTGATCTATGGGAGCTTGTCTGAGTAAAATACTTTGGAAGAGAAGCTTGCTTGTAGAATTGGGCGATGTAGCGTTCATTTTTTAGAGGTATATTTTTGACCCAACCTACATAGATACTCGGCGCTGAGAATACAGTGGGAGTATTCAATTCTTTTGAAAGTTTAAGCTTTAGTTCCGGACGAAGGAAAGCCGATTGAATGGATTTAACAGCTAGATTGAGATTCCCAGCTCCTGATTCTTTGTATTTGTTTTCAAAAATATTCAGGTAATCGATATTGACTATAGGAAATAAAAAGAGGTTTTTTTGGAAACTCTCTGGACATTTCAGCTTTAGGCCCCCTTTAAATCCAGCAAGGAGATCATAGCTTTTGTGATGATTGTGTAGTTTCCCCTTAACATCTGCAAAGTGGATTTTTCTATCCGCTTTATAAAAGCTACGAGATCCTAAAAGAACCACTCCTGCGTATCCACACTTTCCAATATATCCCAGAGAAGGACTAAGGTGAACAGATTGGATATTAGCATTACCTTGATTCTCATACCAATACAGATTGGAATGTGTATATCCTGCTCCAGTACTTAAAACAAGGTGCTCTGAAAGTCGAGTGCTAAGTCCTGTTGTAAATCCACAGGTTTTATTATTAAAAGCGAATAGTTCTTGTACCTGGTCGTGTTTGTAGTAATAACCAAAGGAGTTAAACCAGACCGAGTGATTAGAAGATGATGCGGAGTCTTTACAAGGCTGACAATTAGGCGTCGTATAATAGGTTTGATAGGCATCACTTATTCGGTTCATGGACTGCCCTACACATGCGTGAGTCTGTAGGCTAGAAAGAGCAAGGCCTTCAAAGCGTTTAGGGCTTAGTTGAAGCAGGGAGTTAGGGAACTCTGCAGGAGACACTGATGTCAGTTCTGTTAGGATGGCAAAAAACTCATCCGAATGATCGGTGTAGTGTGAAAATATATGTTGAGCAACCCTTTTTGCATTCTTTTTTAATTGATCAAGAGGTACTGGAAGAATGGCCTTAGAGAGAGGGATCATAAGCTCCACAAAATTCGTAGAATAATTGAGGTTAAAGTCTTCAGGGTGCGTTTCTATAAGCTGGTTAAATGTTCCATGGATTGTGTCTGCTTTTAAGAAAGTAAACGTTGTTCCTTCTGTATAAATCCCTGGCAAAGGGTTTAACTTGATATTTCCATCTAAGTGTGCTGTTCCTGTCACCAAAAGAAGGTCTGAGGTAGTATCTTTAGCACTGATTTCTATGACTAAAGAACCTGCAGCCTCTTGGGTATAATCTCCATTAATAGTGAGGGTTCCGATAGAGGCTCCAGGAATAACGGTTCCATTATTTTTCAGAGTCCCAACCGTTCCCGTTCCTCGTAAAGTTGCTAAGGGGTAAACTGTGACAGGGCTGGTTAAAGACCCTCTGATATCCAGGGATCCTTTCTGAATATGTGTCATAGTTTCAAATGTATTGGCACCGGTTATAGTCAGCGTTCCTAAGCCTGTTTTTGTTAGGGATCCACTGCCAGAGATCGTTCCGGAATAGGTCCCGTTTTGTACTTGGTTAAAAACGACTGAAGAGTTGTTAGTGAGATCTCTTTGAAGGCTTAAGGTTGTTCCTTGGAGAACTCCTTCGGTAACGGTTGTGCCGCCGGTGTAGGTCTTTGCTCCACTTAAAGTGAGTGTCCCAGTACCCGTTTTTATGAGGGTCCCTGAGCCACTAACAGCTCCTGACAAGGTAAGGGGAGATCCGCTTACTTCGATTGTTCCATTTCCTGTTAATAGAACAGGTCTTGTAGAGGTGAATCCTTCTGTTGTAAGAAGGGTTCCCTCATTAAAAGTTAACGCTCCTTTAATAGGTCCTAGGTTATTGTCTGCAGAAATACTCAGTATTCCTCCAGACAAGGTTGTGCCGCCGGTATATGTATTGACTCCAGTTAGAACCGTTGTTCCTATATTTTGTTTTATCAAAGAGCCTGATCCTGACATGATACCTGAATAGGTTCCTGTTATCGTTTGATCAAAAATGACTGAAGAGTTATTGATGATGGATCCTTGAAGGCTTGTGGTTGTTCCTTGAAGAACTCCTGCGGTAACGGTTGTGCCACCGGTATATGTATTGACTCCAGTTAGAACCGTGGTTCCTGTGTTTTGTTTCGTTAAAGAGCCTGATCCTGACATGACTCCTGAATAGGTTCCTGTTATTGTTTGATCAAAGATGACTGAAGAGTTGTTGGTGATGGCTTTTTGAAGGCTTGTGGTTGTTCCTTGGAGAATTCCTGCGGTAACGACTGTTCCTCCGCTGTAGGTGTTGGCTCCAGATAAAACAAGTGTACAAGTACCGGTTTTTGTAAGGGCTCCCGATCCATGAACAACTCCTGACAGGGTAAGAGAGTCTTCGCTTACTTCAATCGTTCCATTTCCTGTTAAGATTACAGATCTTGAAGAGGTAAATCCTGCTGTTGTAAGAAGTGTTCCTTCATTAAAAGTTAGAGTTCCTGAACCGTTTCCTAGATTATTATCTGTAGAAATATTCAGTATGCCTCCAGAACAGGTCGTTCCTCCGCTGTAGGTGTTAGAACCACTTAGAATGAGAGTCCCTGTGTTGTGTTTAGTTAACGATCCTGAGCCTGACATCACCCCTGAATAGGTTCCTGTTGTCGTTTGATTAAAGACGACTGAAGAGTTGTTGTTGATTGCTCCTTGAAGGCTTGTTGTTGTTCCTTGGAGAATACCTGAGCTAACTACAGTGCCTCCGCTGTAGGTGTTTGCTCCACTTAGAATCAAGGTTTTTGTGTTGTATGTAGTTAAAGAACCTGATCCTGACATGACTCCAGAATAGGTGCCTGTTGACGTTTGATTAAAAACGACTGAAGAGTTATTGGTGATCGCTCCTTGAAGGCTTGTGGTTGTTCCTTGAAGAATACCTGAGCTAACGATGGTTCCTCCGCTGTAGGTGTTTGCAGCAGATAAAACGAGTGTACCATGACCTGTTTTTGTGAGGGCTTTCGATCCACTAATCACTCCTAATAGGGAAACCGGAGCTGCGCTTACTTCGATTGTTCCATTTCCTGTTAATAGAACAGTTCTTGAAGAGGTAAGATCTGCTGTTGTAAGAAGGGTTCCTTCATTAAAAGTTAAAGACCCTGATGTGTTTCCTAGATTGGTATCTGCAGAAATACTCAGCCTGCCTCCAGAAAATGCTGTTCCTCCGCTGTAGGTGTTTACACCACTTAAAACGAGTGTGCCACTACCAATTTTTGTGAGGGTTCCTGAGCCACTCACAATTCCTGACATGGTAAGGGGAGATCCACTCACTGCGATTGTTCCATGGTCTGTTAATAGAACCGCTCTTGAAGAGGTAAATCCTGCTGTTGAAAGGAGAGTCCCCTTATTAAAGGTTAGAGTTCCTGAACCGTTTCCTAGATTATTATCTGAAGAAATACTTAATATGCCTCCAGAAAAGGTGGTTCCTCCACTGTAGGTGTTTGTACCACTGAGAATGAGAGTTCCTGTATTTTGTTTGATTAAAGAGCCAGAGCCTGACATGACCCCTGAATAGGTTCCTGTTGTCGCTTGATTAAAGATGACTGAAGAGTTGTTGTTGATGGTTCCTTGAAGGCTTGTCGTTGTTCCTTGGAGAACCCCTGAGGCAACTACCGTTCCTCCGCTGTAGGAGTTTGCTCCAGTTAGAATCGTGGTTCCTGTATTTTGTTTGGTTAAAGAGCCAGAGCCTGACATGACCCCTGCATAGGTTCCTGTTGTCGGTTGATTAAAGATGACTGAAGAGCTGTTGGATATGGATCCTTGAAGGCTTGTCGTTGTTCCTTGGAGAACCCCTGAGGTAACTACCGTTCCTCCGCTGTAGGAGTTTGCTCCAGTTAGAATCGTGGTTCCTGTATTTTGTTTGGTTAAAGAGCCAGAGCCTGACATGACCCCTGCATAGGTTCCTGTTGTCGCTTGATTAAAGATGACTGAAGAGTTGTTGTTGATGGTTCCTTGAAGGCTTGTCGTTGTTCCTTGGAGAATACCACCGGTAACTACCGTTCCTCCGCTGTAGGAGTTTGCTCCAGTTAGAATCGTGGTTCCTGTATTTTCTTTCGTTAAAGAGCCTGATCCTGAGATGATCCCTGCATAGGTTCCTGTTGTCGCTTGATTAAAAATGACTGAAGAGTTGTTGTTGATGGTTCCTTGAAGGCTTGTCGTTGTTCCTTGGAGAACCCCTGAGGTAACTACCGTTCCTCCGCTGTAGGAGTTTGCTCCAGTTAGAATCGTGGTTCCTGTATTTTGTTTGGTTAAAGAGCCAGAGCCTGACATGACCCCTGCATAGGTTCCTGTTGTCTCTTGATTAAAGATGACTGAAGAGCTGTTGGATATGGATCCTTGAAGGCTTGTCGTTGTTCCTTGGAGAATACCACCGGTAACTACCGTTCCTCCGCTGTAGGAGTTTGCAGCACTTAGAATGAGAGTTCCTGTGTTTTCTTTCGTTAAAGAGCCTGATCCTGAGATGACCCCTGCATAGGTTCCTGTTGCTGCTTGATTAAAAATGACTGAAGAGTTATTGAAGATTGGTCCTTGAAGGCTTGTTGTTGTTCCTTGGAGAATACCTGCGCTAACGGTTGTTCCTCCACTGTAGGTGTTTATAGCACTTAAAGAGAGAGTACCAGAGCCTTTTTTTGTAAGGGTTCCCGAGCCATTAATAACCCCTGACAAGACCAGGGGAGAACCTTTCACTTCAACCGTTCCTTCTCCTGTTAATATTACAGCTCTTAAAGAGGTAAATCCTGCTGTTGAGAGAAGAGTTCCCCCATTAAAAGTTAGAGTTCCTGAACCGTTTCCTAGATTGCTGTCTGAAGAAATACTTAATGTGCCTCCAGAAAAGGAGGTTCCCCCACTATAGGTGTTTGTCCCACTTAAAGTAAGTGTTCCAGTGTCACTTTTTGTAAGGGTTCCCGATCCATTAATAACTCCTGATAGGGTAAGGGGAGAACCTCTTACTGCAACCGTTCCATTTCCTGTTAATCTCACCTCTCTTGAAGAGGTGAATCCTGCTGTTGAGAGAAGAGTCCCCCCATTAAAAGTAGAGTTCCTAAAGCATTTCCTAGGTTGTTGTCTGAAGAAATACTTAATGTGCCTCCAGAAAAGGTGGTTCCTCCGCTGTAGGAGTTTGCTCCAGTTAGAATCGTGGTTCCTGTATTTTGTTTGATTAAAGAGCCAGAGCCTGACATGACCCCTGAATAGGTTCCTGTTGTCGCTTGATTAAAGATGACTGAAGAGTTGTTGTTGATGGTTCCTTGAAGGCTTGTCGTTGTTCCTTGGAGAACCCCTGAGGTAACTACCGTTCCTCCGCTGTAGGAGTTTGCTCCAGTTAGAATCGTGGTTCCTGTATTTTGTTTGGTTAAAGAGCCAGAGCCTGACATGACCCCTGCATAGGTTCCTGTTGTCGCTTGATTAAAGATGACTGAAGAGTTGTTGGAGATTGATCCTTGAAGGCTTGTCGTTGTTCCTTGGAGGACCCCTGAGGTAACTACCGTTCCTCCGCTGTAGGAGTTTGCTCCAGTTAGAATCGTGGTTCCTGTATTTTGTTTGGTTAAAGAGCCAGAGCCTGACATGACCCCTGCATAGGTTCCTGTTGTCGCTTGATTAAAGATGACTGAAGAGTTGTTGTTGATGCTTCCTTGAAGGCTTGTCGTTGTTCCTTGGAGAACCCCTGAGGTAACTACCGTTCCTCCGCTGTAGGAGTTTGCTCCAGTTAGAATCGTGGTTCCTGTATTTTCTTTCGTTAAAGAGCCTGATCCTGAGATGACCCCTGCATAGGTTCCTGTTGTCGCTTGATTAAAAATGACTGAAGAGTTATTGAAGATTGGTCCTTGAAGGCTTGTGGTTGTTCCTTGGAGAATACCTGCGCTAACGGTTGTTCCTCCACTGTAGGTGTTTAAAGCACTTAAAGAGAGAGTACCAGAGCCTTTTTTTGTAAGGGTTCCCGAGCCATTAATAATCCCTGACAAGACCAGGGGAGAGCCTTTCACTTCAACCGTTCCTTCTCCTGTTAATATTACAGCTCTTAAAGAGGTAAATCCTGCTGTTGAGAGAAGAGTTCCCCCATTAAAAGTTAGAGTTCCTGAACCGTTTCCTAGATTGCTGTCTGAAGAAATACTTAATGTGCCTCCAGAAAAGGAGGTTCCTCCACTATAGGTGTTTGTCCCACTTAAAGTAAGTGTTCCAGTGTCACTTTTTGTAAGGGTTCCCGATCCATTAATAACTCCTGATAGGGTAAGGGGAGAACCTCTTACTGCAACCGTTCCATTTCCTGTTAATCTCACCTCTCTTGAAGAGGTGAATCCTGCTGTTGAGAGAAGAGTCCCCCCATTAAAAGTTAGAGTTCCTAAAGCATTTCCTAGGTTGTTGTCTGAAGAAATACTTAATGTGCCTCCAAAAAAGGTGGTTCCTCCACTGTAGGTGTTTGTACCACTGAGAATGAGAGTTCCTGTATTTTGTTTCGTCAAAGAGCCAGAGCCTGACATGACCCCTGCATAGGTTCCTGTTGTCGGTTGATTAAAGATGACTGAAGAGTTGTTGTTGATGGATCCTCGAAGGCTTGTCGTTGTTCCTTGGAGAGTACCTGCGGTAACGGTGGTTCCTCCACTGTAGGTGTTTATACCACTCAGAATGAGAGTTCCTGTATTTTGTTTGATTAAAGAGCCAGAGCCTGACATGACCCCTGAATAGGTTCCTGTTGTCGCTTGATTAAAGATGACTGAAGAGTTGTTGTTGATGGTTCCTTGAAGGCTTGTCGTTGTTCCTTGGAGAATACCACCGGTAACTACCGTTCCTCCGCTGTAGGAGTTTGCTCCAGTTAGAATCGTGGTTCCTGTATTTTCTTTCGTTAAAGAGCCTGATCCTGAGATGACCCCTGCATAGGTTCCTGTTGTCGCTTGATTAAAGATGACTGAAGAGCTGTTGGATATGGATCCTTGAAGGCTTGTCGTTGTTCCTTGGAGAACCCCTGAGGTAACTACCGTTCCTCCCTGTAGGAGTTTGCTCCAGTTAACTGTATTTTCTTTCGTTAAAGAGCCTGATCCTGAGATGACCCCTGCATAGGTTCCTGTTGTCGCTTGATTAAAGATGACTGAAGAGCTGTTGGATATGGATCCTTGAAGGCTTGTTGTTGTTCCTTGGAGATACCACCTGTAAGCTGTAGGAGTTTGCAGCACTTAGAATGAGAGTTCCTGTATTTTGTTTGGTTAAAGAGCCAGAGCCTGACATGACCCCAGCATAGGTTCCTGTTGTCGGCTGATTAAAGATGACTGAAGAGTTGTTGTTGATGGTTCCTTGAAGACTTATAAAGTTTCCTCCGAGGATTCCTCCGCTAACGGTCGTTCCTCCGCTGTAAGTGTTTGCACCAGCTAAAACGAGCATGCCATTTCCCGTTTTTGTGAGGGCTCCCGATCCAGTAACAACTCCTACAAAGGAAACCGGATCTGAGCTCACTTCGATGGTTCCATTTGTAGTTAAGAGAACATTTCTCGAAGAGGTAAATCCTGCTGTTGAGAGAAGAGTTCCCCCATTAAAAGTTAGAGTTCCTGAACCGTTTCCTAGATTATTATCTGAAGAAATACTTAATGTGCCTCCAGCAAATGAGGTTCCTCCGCTGTAGGTGTTTATCCCACTGAGAATGAGAGTTCCTGTGTTTTGTTTCGTCAAAGAACCAGATCCTGATATGATCCCTGCATAGGTTCCTGTTGTCGCTTGATTAAAGATGACTGAAGAGTTGTTGTTGATTGCTCCTCGAAGGCTTGTCGTTGTTCCTTGGAGAGTACCTGCGGTAACGGTGGTTCCTCCACTGTAGGTGTTTATACCACTCAGAATGAGAGTTCCTGTATTTTGTTTGATTAAAGAGCCAGAGCCTGACATGACCCCTGAATAGGTTCCTGTTATCGGTTGATTAAAGATGACTGAAGAGTTGTTGTTGATGGTTCCTTGAAGGCTTGTCGTTGTTCCTTGAAGAATACCACCTGTAACTACCGTTCCTCCGCTGTAGGAGTTTGCAGCACTTAGAATGAGAGTTCCTGTATTTTGTTTGGTTAAAGAGCCAGAGCCTGACATGACCCCTGCATAGGTTCCTGTTGTCGCTTGATTAAAGATGACTGAAGAGTTGTTGTTGATGGTTCCTTGAAGGCTTGTCGTTGTTCCTTGGAGAATACCACCGGTAACTACCGTTCCTCCGCTGTAGGAGTTTGCTCCAGTTAGAATCGTGGTTCCTGTATTTTCTTTCGTTAAAGAGCCTGATCCTGAGATGACCCCTGCATAGGTTCCTGTTGCTGCTTGATTAAAAATGACTGAAGAGTTGTTGTTGATGGTTCCTTGAAGGCTTGTCGTTGTTCCTTGGAGAACCCCTGAGGTAACTACCGTTCCTCCGCTGTAGGAGTTTGCTCCAGTTAGAATCGTGGTTCCTGTATTTTGTTTGGTTAAAGAGCCAGAGCCTGACATGACCCCTGCATAGGTTCCTGTTGTCTCTTGATTAAAGATGACTGAAGAGCTGTTGGATATGGATCCTTGAAGGCTTGTCGTTGTTCCTTGGAGAATACCACCGGTAACTACCGTTCCTCCGCTGTAGGAGTTTGCAGCACTTAGAATGAGAGTTCCTGTGTTTTCTTTCGTTAAAGAGCCTGATCCTGAGATGACCCCTGCATAGGTTCCTGTTGCTGCTTGATTAAAAATGACTGAAGAGTTATTGAAGATTGGTCCTTGAAGGCTTGTTGTTGTTCCTTGGAGAATACCTGCGCTAACGGTTGTTCCTCCACTGTAGGTGTTTATAGCACTTAAAGAGAGAGTACCAGAGCCTTTTTTTGTAAGGGTTCCCGAGCCATTAATAACCCCTGACAAGACCAGGGGAGAACCTTTCACTTCAACCGTTCCTTCTCCTGTTAATATTACAGCTCTTAAAGAGGTAAATCCTGCTGTTGAGAGAAGAGTTCCCCCATTAAAAGTTAGAGTTCCTGAACCGTTTCCTAGATTGCTGTCTGAAGAAATACTTAATGTGCCTCCAGAAAAGGAGGTTCCCCCACTATAGGTGTTTGTCCCACTTAAAGTAAGTGTTCCAGTGTCACTTTTTGTAAGGGTTCCCGATCCATTAATAACTCCTGATAGGGTAAGGGGAGAACCTCTTACTGCAACCGTTCCATTTCCTGTTAATCTCACCTCTCTTGAAGAGGTGAATCCTGCTGTTGAGAGAAGAGTCCCCCCATTAAAAGTTAGAGTTCCTAAAGCATTTCCTAGGTTGTTGTCTGAAGAAATACTTAATGTGCCTCCAGAAAAGGTGGTTCCTCCGCTGTAGGAGTTTGCTCCAGTTAGAATCGTGGTTCCTGTATTTTGTTTGATTAAAGAGCCAGAGCCTGACATGACGCCTGAATAGGTTCCTGTTGTCGCTTGATTAAAGATGACTGAAGAGTTGTTGTTGATGGTTCCTTGAAGGCTTGTCGTTGTTCCTTGGAGAACCCCTGAGGTAACTACCGTTCCTCCGCTGTAGGAGTTTGCTCCAGTTAGAATCGTGGTTCCTGTATTTTGTTTGGTTAAAGAGCCAGAGCCTGACATGACCCCTGCATAGGTTCCTGTTGTCGCTTGATTAAAGATGACTGAAGAATTGTTGGAGATTGATCCTTGAAGGCTTGTCGTTGTTCCTTGGAGAGTACCTGCGGTAACGGTGGTTCCTCCACTGTAGGTGTTTATACCACTCAGAATGAGAGTTCCTGTATTTTGTTTGATTAAAGAGCCAGAGCCTGACATGACCCCTGCATAGGTTCCTGTTGTCGGTTGATTAAAGATGACTGAAGAGTTGTTGTTGATGGTTCCTTGAAGGCTTGTCGTTGTTCCTTGAAGAACACCACCTGTAACTACCGTTCCTCCGCTGTAGGAGTTTGCAGCACTTAGAATGAGAGTTCCTGTATTTTGTTTGGTTAAAGAGCCAGAGCCTGACATGACCCCTGCATAGGTTCCTGTTGTCGGTTGATTAAAGATGACTGAAGAGTTGTTGTTGATGGTTCCTTGAAGGCTTATAAAGTTTCCTCCGAGGATTCCTCCGCTAACGGTCGTTCCTCCGCTGTAAGTGTTTGCACCAGCTAAAACGAGCATGCCATTTCCCGTTTTTGTGAGGGCTCCCGATCCAGTAACAACTCCTACAAAGGAAACCGGATCTGAGCTCACTTCGATGGTTCCATTTGTAGTTAAGAGAACATTTCTCGAAGAGGTAAATCCTGCTGTTGAGAGAAGAGTTCCCCCATTAAAAGTTAGAGTTCCTGAACCGTTTCCTAGATTGCTGTCTGAAGAAATACTTAATGTGCCTCCAGAAAAGGAGGTTCCTCCACTATAGGTGTTTGTCCCACTTAAAGTAAGTGTTCCAGTGTCACTTTTTGTAAGGGTTCCCGATCCATTAATAACTCCTGATAGGGTAAGGGGAGAACCTCTTACTGCAACCGTTCCATTTCCTGTTAATCTCACCTCTCTTGAAGAGGTGAATCCTGCTGTTGAGAGAAGAGTCCCCCCATTAAAAGTTAGAGTTCCTAAAGCGTTTCCTAGGTTGTTGTTTGAAGAAATACTTAATGTGCCTCCAGAAAAGGAGGTTCCTCCACTGTAGGTGTTTGCCCCACTTAAAGAGAGAGTGCCAGTGCCCCTTTTTGTAAGGGTTCCCGAGCCATCAACAACTCCTGATATGATCAGGGGAGATCCGCTCACTTCGATTGTTCCATTTCCTATTAATTTCACCTCTCTTGAAGATGTAAATCCTGCTGTTGAGAGAAGAGTCCCTCCATTAAAAGTTAGCGTCCCTGAAAGGGCTCCTAGATTATTATCAGAAGAAGCACCTAGCCTGCCTCCAGAAAAGATTGTTCCCCCGGTATATGTATTTATATTACTCAGAATTGAGGTTCCTGTATTTTGTTTAGTCAAAGAGCCAGACCCTGATATGATCCCTGCATAAGTCCCTGTTGTCGTTTGATTGAAGATGACTGAAGAGTTGTTAGTGATTGATCCTTGAAGGCTTGTCGTTGTTCCTTGGAGCACACCTGCACTAAGAGTTGTTCCTCCGGTATATGTGTTTGCACCAGTTAGAATCGTGGTTCCTGAGTTTTGTTTAGTCAAAGAGCCAGAGCCTGACATTATCCCTGCATAAATCCCTGTTGTCGTTTGATTGAAGATGACTGAAGAGTTGTTAATGATTGCTCCTTGGAGGCTTGTCGTTGTTCCCCCGAGCACTCCTTCATTCACGGTTGTTCCTCCGCTGTAGGAGTTTTCCCCAGCTAAGATGAGAGTGCCATCGCCTTTTTTTGTAAGAGTTCCCGAGCCACTCACAACTCCTGTCAGTGAAGTCGGAGCTCCGCTTACTTCAACCGTTCCAGCTCCGGTTAATAGAACAGGTCTTGAAGAGGTAAATCCTGCTGTTATAAGAAGGGTTCCTCCATTAAAAGTGAGAGATCCTGAAGGGGCTCCTAGATTGTTATTTGAAGAAACACTCAAGATTCCTTCAGAAAAAATCGTTGCTCCAGTATAAGAGTTAACTCCTCCAAGCGTTAATTTTAAATCTCCCTTTTTTTCAAGACCACCCCCAGGACCTCCTTCTTCCCTCTGATCACTTTCAATGTTATTATCAATAGACAGATTAGAATTGTGAGTATTGATGATTAAAGAACCACCAGACATGATAAAGATCTCTTTTCCAAAAGACGAACCTTCTCCTGAGGTTGAATTCGACCCACTTCGAACGACACTATTTGAAAATTGAGGGTCTATAAGCTCTAAACTTCCAGATTGGTGCACAAAAACTGTTCCTCCAAAAGCTCCCCCGCCTCCTCCTTTCTTCACTCCAGATTCTCCTGCACCAAATCCACTAGAGGCTCCTCCGGTTAGACCCCCCCCACCACCACCGCCGAATCCACCCTTTCCACCAGTGTGATTAGAATGAGAAGCTCCACCACCGCCACCGCCACCGAATCCACCATCTCCACCGTATCCTGAAAGACCCCCGCTCCCTCCACCACCGCCGAATCCACCGTTTCCAGCAGATAAGAGATTGGTCATTCCATGGCTACCGCCACCGCCACCGAATCCACCATTCCCAGCGCGTCCCTTAGAATATCCTCCACTGCCACCACCACCGCCTCCCATTCCTGTAATGGGGTCGGTTCCCCCATCTCCTCCAGAAGCGATATTGGCATCCGACCCTCCTATCCCGCCTGCTTTTCCGAGAGTAGGTGATCCGGCTGCTCCACCAGGAAACGATATGACTCCAGTAAAACCACCACCACCACCACCACCACAAGAGCTTCCACCATCGCCTCCAGTCTTCTCTATGCCCGTCTTCCCATGAGTTTCTGTCCCACCCCCTCCTGCACCACCCCCAGATTGATACATTATAGCATCTCCTCCATTAGTCAAAAAACCACCCCCTCCTGCACCTCCACTAAGGCTGAATCCTAGAGTGCTATCCCCTCCTTTACCAAAGAACCCTCCGCCACCGGTGCCGCTACCTCCCATCATTAAGGCGTCTCCTCCGTTTCCTCCCATACCACCCCCTCCTCCATTGGGGATAGAGGAATTGGCAGTACCAGCATTGCCTCCAATTGCTGAGCAGTCTGAAAAGTGTCCATTTTCAATTGTAACTTGGGCATCATATACAAAAACCGCCCCCCCCATACCAGCGCCACCGCCACCTGGATTGCTCCCCTTTCCTCCTGTACCACCCTGAGCTAAAGCATTTACGATATGAATATTCTTTAAGACAACAGACCCTGACTTTACAAAAAAAGGGCGAGAAGTGGTATTCGCATCAATCGTTTGAAATCCACCCCCAATTACATTAATGGTCACTGTTTTATTAATAATAGGTAAGGGTTTTGCAGAAATAACTATTGGACTTAGTCCTTGAGATATTTCGATGACATTACTAGGAGATGTATTTGCATTAGAATCAGTTATTGCTTGTCTTAATGAACCAGGACCAGAATCGTTATTGTTAGATACTGAAATAAATGAGGCCTGAAGTGAGCTGAAAAAAAGGAGGATTAAACAACCAATTCTTGGGATGGTAATCATTATAAGTCCTGTTTGTTTTAATTTTATTCTTTATAATGCAAAGTATGGTTTTATGATTTAATTGACAATTGTTAATAAATTAATAACAGAAGTTTTTATGTAACTCTTTGAATTACAACTAGATCATGAAGGTATTTTCAATAGATTACTCACAATAAACAAGAGACTCTCATCCCTATGGTAGGGTCACAGATTTTTCAAATGGGACTTTTGGAATAGCTTTTGAGCATCAGTATCTGGTTTTCCAGAATTTCATTAAAACTTCCAACTAAAGTTTAAATTACTTTTTTGCACTTTGGAATGTTTGCCTATATTGGCTTCATAATCCACTTTTAAAGAGAAGTGATCTTCATATGTAATTAATAATAGTTCCGTTCCTAAAACCAATTGATCTGTTGAGGTATGGTAGCTTTTTTGAGTAAAGTAACTTGGAAGACAATCTTGTTTATAAAGTTGAGCTCTGTAGAGTTCTTTTTTTATAGGTATATTTTTTATCCAGCCTACATAGATACTAGGTAGTGAAAATACAGTGGGAGTATTCAATTCTTTCGAAAGTTTAAGTTTTACTTCTTGACGAAGGAAAGCCGAATGAATGGATTTAACAGCTAGATTGAGATTCCCAGATCCTGATTCTTTGTATTTGTTTTCAAAAATATTCAGGTAATCGATATTGACTATAGGAAATAAAAAGAGGTTCTTTTGGAAACGTTCTAGGCATTTCAGCTTTAGAGCCTCTTTAAACCCAGCAAGGAGATCATAGCTTTTGTGATGATTGTGTGGTTGTTCCTTAACATGTGCAAAATGGATTTTTCTATTCACTTTATGAAGGCTACGAGAACCTAAAAGAACAACTCCTTCATATCCGCGCTTTCCCATATATCCCAAAGAAGGACTAAGGTGAACAGATTGGATATTAGCATTACCTTGATTCTCATACCAATACAGATTGGAATGTGTATATCCTGCTCCAGTACTTAAAACAAAGTGCTCTGAGAGTCGAGAGCTAAGTCCTGTTGTAAATCCATAGGTTTTATTATTAAAAGCGACTTGTTCTTGAATCTCGTTTTGTTTGTAGTAACAACCAAAGGAGTTAAACCATAGTGACGGATTAAGAGAAGATACGGAGTCTTGACAACTCTGACAATGAGGAGTCCTATAATAGGTTTGATAGGCATCACTTATGCGATTCATGGACTTCCCTACACATGTGTTAGTCTGTAGAAGAGATAGGGAGAGTCCTCCTCCAAGTACATTAATGGTCACTGTTTTATTAATCATTGGTAAGGGTACTGAAGAAACAATTATTGGACTTAGCCCAGAAGATATTTCGATGACATTACTATTGGATGTATTTGCATTAGCAGTCGTAAGTGCTTGTCTTAATGAACCCGGACCAGAATCATTATTGTTAGATACTGAAATAGTGGAAGCTTGAATTGAGCTGGAAAATACAAGAATGAAAAAACAAATCTTTGAAAGAAAATCATCCTATTATAGTGTAAGTCTATTTTTTGTGTTTTAATTTACTATATTGAATAGACCGATAATGTAAAATATTCAGTTAAGTTTTTAAATAACAGATATGTCAAAAAATAATTTGACATATCCGTTAGCGATAAACAAGGAACTTTGATTTCTCCGGTCGTGTCACAAATATTGCCAATGTAACGTTCGGGGTAGATCTTGATTATCGCTACCGGGTCTTTTAGGATTCTGCTAAAACTTCCAACTAAAGTTTAGATTTCCTTTTTGCACTTTGGAATGTTTTCCTAGGTTGGCTTCATAATCTACTTTTAAAGAGAAGTTATCTTCATATGTGATTAATAATACTTCAGCTCCTAAAACCAACTGCTTTGTTGATTTATGGTAGCTTGTCTGAGTAAAATACTTCGGAAGAGAAGCTTGCTTGTAGAATTGGGCGATGTAGCGTTCATTTTTTAGAGGTATATTTTTGACCAAACCTACATAGATACTCGGCGCTGAGAATACAGTGGGAGTATTCAATTCTTTTGAAAGTTTAAGCTTTAGTTCCGGACGAAGGAAAGCCGATTGAATGGATTTAACAGCTAGATTGAGATTCCCAGCTCCTGATTCTTTGTATTTGTTTTCAAAAATATTCAGGTAATCGATATTGACTATAGGAAATAAAAAGAGGTTTTTTTGGAAACTCTCTGGACATTTCAGCTTTAGGCCCCCTTTAAATCCAGCAAGGAGATCATAGCTTTTGTGATGATTGTGTAGTTTCCCCTTAACATCTGCAAAGTGGATTTTTCTATCCGCTTTATAAAAGCTACGAGATCCTAAAAGAACCACTCCTGCGTATCCACACTTTCCAATATATCCCAGAGAAGGACTAAGGTGAACAGATTGGATATTAGCATTACCTTGATTCTCATACCAATACAGATTGGAATGTGTATATCCTGCTCCAGTACTTAAAACAAGGTGCTCTGAAAGTCGAGTGCTAAGTCCTGTTGTAAACCCATAGGTTTTATTATTAAAAGCGAATAGTTCTTGTACCTGGTCGTGTTTGTAGTAACAACCAAAGGAGTTAATCCAGACCGAGTAATTAGAAGGTGATGCGGAGTCTTTACAAGGCTGACAATTAGGAGTCGTATAATAGGTTTGATAGGCATCACTTATTCGGTTCATGGACTGCCCTACACATGCGTGAGTCTGTAGGCTAGAAAGAGCAAGGCCTTCAAAGCGTTTAGGGCTTAGTTGAAGCAGGGAGTTAGGGAACTCTGCAGGAGACACTGATGTCAGTGCTGTTAGGATGGCAAAAAACTCATCCGAATGATCGCTGTAGTGTGAAAATATATGTTGAGCAACCCTTTTTGCATTCTTTTTTAATTGATCAAGAGGTACTGGAAGAATGGCCTTAGTGAAAGGGATCATAAGCTCCACAAAATTCGTAGAATAATTGAGATTAAAGTCTTCAGGATGCGTTTCTATAAGCTGGTTAAATGTTCCATGGATTGTGTCTGCTTTTAAGAAAGTAAACGTTGTTCCTTCTGTATACATCCCTGGTAAAGGGTTTAACTTGATATTTCCATCTAAGTGTGCTGTTCCTGTCACCAAAAGAAGGTCTGAGGTAGTATCTTTAGCACTGATTTCTATGACTAAAGAACCTGCAGCCTCTTGGGTATAATCTCCATTAATAGTGAGGGTTCCGATAGAGGCTCCAGGAATAACGGTTCCATTATTTTTCAGAGTCCCAACCGTTCCCGTTCCTCGTAAAGTTGCTAAGGGGTAAACTGTGACAGGGCTGGTTAAAGACCCTCTGATATCCAGAGATCCTTTCTGAATATGTGTCATAGTTTCAAATGTATTGGCACCGGTTATAGTCAGCGTTCCTAAGCCTGTTTTTGTTAGGGATCCACTGCCAGAGATCGTTCCGGAATAGGTCCCGTTTTGTACTTGGTTAAAAACGACTGAAGAGTTGTTAGTGAGATCTCTTTGAAGGCTTAAGGTTGTTCCTTGGAGAACTCCTTCGGTAACGGTTGTGCCGCCGGTGTAGGTCTTTGCTCCACTTAAAGTGAGTGTCCCAGTACCCGTTTTTATGAGGGTCCCTGAGCCACTAACAGCTCCTGACAAGGTAAGGGGAGATCCGCTTACTTCGATTGTTCCATTTCCTGTTAATAGAACAGGTCTTGTAGAGGTGAATCCTTCTGTTGTAAGAAGGGTTCCCTCATTAAAAGTTAACGCTCCTTTAATAGGGCCTAGGTTATTGTCTGCAGAAATACTCAGTATTCCTCCAGACAAGGTTGTGCCGCCGGTATATGTATTGACTCCAGTTAGAACCGTGGTTCCTGTATTTCGTTTTATCAAAGAGCCTGATCCTGACATGATGCCTGAATAGGTTCCTGTTATCGTTTGATCAAAAATGACTGAAGAGTTATTGATGATGGATCCTTGAAGGCTTGTGGTTGTTCCTTGAAGAACTCCTGCGGTAACGGTTGTGCCACCGGTATATGTATTGACTCCAGTTAGAACCGTGGTTCCTGTGTTTTGTTTCGTTAAAGAGCCTGATCCTGACATGACTCCTGAATAGGTTCCTGTTATTGTTTGATCAAAGATGACTGAAGAGTTGTTGGTGATGGCTTTTTGAAGGCTTGTGGTTGTTCCTTGGAGAACACCTTCACTAACGGTTGTGCCGCCGGTGTAGGTGTTGGCTCCAGATAAAACAAGTGTACAAGTACCGGTTTTTGTAAGGGCTCCCGATCCACGAACAACTCCTGACAGGGTAAGAGAGTCTCCGCTCACTTCAATCGTTCCATTTCCTGTTAAGATTACAGCTCTTGAAGAGGTAAATCCTGCTGTTGTAAGAAGTGTTCCTTCATTAAAAGTTAGAGTTCCTGAACCGTTTCCTAGATTATTATCTGTAGAAATATTCAGTATGCCTCCAGAACAGGTCGTTCCTCCGCTGTAGGTGTTAGAACCACTTAGAATGAGAGTCCCTGTGTTGTGTTTAGTTAACGATCCTGAGCCTGACATCACCCCTGAATAGGTTCCTGTTGTCGTTTGATTAAAGACGACTGAAGAGTTGTTGTTGATTGCTCCTTGAAGGCTTGTTGTTGTTCCTTGGAGAACACCTGAGGTAACGACTGTTCCTCCGCTGTAGGTGTTTGCTCCACTTAGAATCAAGGTTTTTGTGTTGTATGTAGTTAAAGAACCTGATCCTGACATGACTCCAGAATAGGTGCCTGTTGACGTTTGATTAAAAACGACTGAAGAGTTATTGGTGATCGCTCCTTGAAGGCTTGTGGTTGTTCCTTGAAGAATACCTGAGCTAACGATGGTTCCTCCGCTGTAGGTGTTTTCTCCACTTAAAGTAAGTCTGCCAGCGCCACTTTTTCTGAGATTCCCAGATCCATTAACAACTCCTGATAAGAGAAGCGAGTCTGTGCTCACTTCGATCGTTCCAGCACCTGTTAATACAACATCTCTTGAAGAGGTAAATCCTGCTGTTGTAAGAAGAGTTCCTCCATTAAAAGTGAGGATTCCTGAACTGTTTCCTAGATTGTTGTCTGCAGAAATACTTAGCTTTCCTCCAGAAAAGGTTGTTCCCCCGGTATATGTATGTATTCCGGTTAGAATTGTGGTTCCTGTATTTTGTTTGCTTAAAGAGCCAGATCCTGAGATCACCCCTGCATAGGTTCCTGTTGTTGCTTGATTAAAGATGACTGACGAATTGTTGGTGATTGCTCCTTGAAGACTTGTCGTTGTTCCTTGGAGAATACCTGCAGTAACTACCGTTCCTCCTCTGTAGGTGTTTGCCCCAGTTAGAATTGTGGTTCCTGTGTTTTGTTTGCTTAAAGAGCCAGAGCCTGACATGATCCCTGCATAGGTTCCTGTTATTGCTTGATTAAAGACGACTGAAGAGTTGTTGGTGATCGCTCCTTGAAGGCTTGTGGTTGTTCCTTGGAGAATACCATCGCTAACTATCGTTCCTCCGCTGTAGGTGTTGGTCCCTGATAAAATAAGTGTACCATTACCCATTTTTGTGAGGGTTCCCGAGTCACTTATAACTCCTAAGAGGGAAACTGGATCTGCGCTCACGTCGACTGTTCCATTTCCTGTTAATAGAACAGTTCGTGAAGAGGTAAGACCTGCTGTTACGAGAAGGGTTCCTTCATTAAACGTTAGAGAGCCTGATTCGCTTCCTAGATTGTTATTTGAAGCGACACTCAGCCTTCCTCCAGAAACGGTGGTTCCTCCGCTGTAGGTGTTTGCACCACTTAAAATGAGTGTGCCACTACCTCTTTTTGAGAGGGCCCCAGAGCCAGTAACAACGCCTGACATGGTAAGGGGAGATCCGCTTACCTCGATTGTTCCATTTCCTGTTAATAGAACAGCTCTTGAAGAGATAAATCCTGCAGTTGAAAGAAGGGTTCCTTCATTAAAGGTTAGAGATCCTGAACCGTTTCCTAGATTAGTGTTCGCAGCAATACTTAATGTGCCTCCAGCAAAGGTTGTTCCTCCTCTGTAGGTGTTTGCTCCACTTAGAATCAAGGTTCCTGTGTTTTGTTTAGTCAACGATCCAGATCCTGACATGACACCTGAATAGCTTCCGGATGTTGTTTGATTAAAGATGACTGAAGAGTTGTTTGTGATTGCTTTTTGAAGACTTGTCGTTGTTCCTTGGAGAGTCCCTGCGGCAACTATCGTTCCTCCGCTGTAGGTGTTGGTCCCTGATAAAATAAGTGTACCATTACCCATTTTTGTGAGGGTTCCCGAGTCACTTATAACTCCTAAGAGGGAAACTGGAGCTGCGCTCACGTCGACTGTTCCAGGGCCTGTCAAGAGAACATTTCTTGAAGAGGTAAGACCTGCTGTTAAGAGCAGAGTTCCTCCATTAAGAGTTAGAGATCCTGCCTCTATTCCTAGATGGTTATTTGAAGAGATACTAAGCCTTCCTCCAGAAACGGTGGTTCCTCCTCTGTAGGTGTTTTCACCACTTAAAATGAGTGTGCCACTACCGCTTTTTGAAAGGTCCCCAGAGCCAGTAACAACGCCTGACATGGTAAGGGGAGATCCGCTTACTTCGATTGTTCCAGGGCCTGTTAGTAGAACAGATCTTGAAGAGGTAAATCCTGCTGTTGAGAGAAGCGTTCCTTCATTAAAGGTTAGAGATCCTAAACCGTTTCCTAGATTGTTGTTTGAAGCAATACTTAACGTGCCTCCAGAAACGGTGGTTCCTCCTCTGTAGGTGTTTGCTCCACTTAGAATCAAGGTTCCTGTGTTTTGTTTAGTTAACGATCCAGATCCTGATATGACTCCTGAACAGCTTCCTGTTGTCGATTGATTAAAGACGACTGAAGAATTGTTGGTGATTGCTCCTTGAAGACTTGTACTTGTTCCTTGGAGAATACCTGAGGAAACTACCGTTCCTCCGCTGTAGGTGTTTGATCCTTTTAAAGAGAGTGTACCACTACCTCTTTTTGTGAGGGTTCCCGATCCACTTATAACTCCTAAGAGGGACACTGGAGCTGCACTCACTTCGATTGTTCCAGGGCCTGTTAAGAGAACATTTCTTGAAGAGCTAAGACCCGCTGTTAAGAGAAGGGTCCCTCCATTAAAAGTTAGAGATCCTGAACGGTTTCCTAGATTGTTATCTGAAGAAATACTCAGATTACCTTTAGATAAGGTGGTTCCTCCGCTGTAGGTGTTCTCTCCTTTTAAAGAGAGTGTACCACTACCTCTTTTTGTGAGGGTTCCTGAGCCACTAACAATTCCTAACATGGCAATCGAAGATCCATTCACTTCGATTGTTCCCGCTCCTGTTAATAGAATGTTTCTTGAAGAGGTAAATCCTGCTGTTGATAGAAGAGAGCCCCCATTTAAGGTGAGATCTCCTGACCCATTTCCTAGATTGTTGTTTGAAGCAATACTTAACGAGCCTCCAGAAATGGTTGTTCCTCCGCTGTAGGTGTTTGCTCCACTTAGAATGAGAGTTCCTGTATTTTGTTTGATTAAAGATCCAGAGCCTGACATTACCCCTGAATAGGTTCCTGTTGTCGGTTGATTAAAGATGACTGAAGAGTTGTTTGTTATTGCTCCTTGAAGACTTGTAGAGGCTCCCCCGAGCACTCCTGCATTAACGGTGGTTCCTCCACTGTAGGTATTTGCACCAGCTAAAACGAGTGTACTATTACCATTTTTTGTAAGTGATCCTGATCCACTAATAACGCCTACAAGGGCAACTGGAGCAGCATTCACTTCAATTGTTCCAGCTCCGGTTAATAGAATAGATCTTGAAGAGGTTAAACCTGCTGTTATAAGAAGAGTTCCTTCATTAAAAGTCAACGTTCCTACGCTAGCGCCTAGATTGTTATCAGCAGCAATGCTCAGACGTCCTCCAGTAAAAGCCGTTCCCCCGCTGTAGGTGTTTGCAGCAGATAAAATGAGTGTACCAGTCCCTCTTTTTGTAAAGGATCCTGATCCAGTAATAACTCCTAAGAGGGAAACCGGATCTGCGCTCACGTCGACTGTTCCAGCTCCGGTTAATGTAACAGATCTTGAAGAGTTAAAACCTGCTGTTGTAAGAAGAGTTCCTTCATTAAACGTCAACGTTCCTGCACTAGCGCCTAGATTGTTATCAGCAGCAATGCTCAGACGTCCTCCAGTAAAAGCCGTTCCCCCGCTGTAGGTGTTTGCACCAGATAAAACGAGTGTACCAGTCCCTCTTTTTGTAAAGGATCCTGATCCAGTAATAACTCCTAAGAGGGAAACCGGATCTGCGCTCACGTCGACTGTTCCAGCTCCGGTTAATGTAATAGATCTTGAAGAGTTAAAACCTGCTGTTGATAGAAGAGTCCCCTTATTAAAAGTTAGAGTTCCTGACCCATTTCCTAGATTGTTATCAGCAGCAATGCTCAGAGGTCCTCCAATAAAAGTCGTTCCCCCGCTGTAGGTGTTGGTTCCACTTAGAACTACAGTGCCTGTGTTTCGTTTAGTCAAAGATCCAGAGCCTGTGATGACTCCTGAATAGGTTCCGTCTGTTGTTTGATCAAAGATGACTGAAGAGTTGTTGGTGATCGCTCCTTGAAGGCTTCTCGTTGTTCCTTGGAGAATACCAGCGGCAACTACTGTTCCTCCTCTGTAGGTGTTTGCACCACTTAGAATGAGAGTTCCTGTATTTTGTTTGGTTAAAGAGCCAGAGCCTGACATGACCCCTGCATAGGTTCCTGTTGTCGTTTGATTAAAGATGACTGAAGAGTTGTTGGTGATTGATCCTTGAAGGCTTGTCGTTGTTCCTTGGAGAATACCTGCGGTAACTCCTGTTCCTCCGCTGTAGGTGTTTGCACCACTAAGGACTAAAGTTCCTGTATTTTGTTTGGTTAAAGAGCCAGAGCCTGACATCACTCCTGAATAGGTCCCTGTTGTCGTTTGATTAAAGATGACTGAAGCGTTGTTTGTGATTGATCCTTGAAGGCTTGTCGCTGTTCCTTGGAGAATACCTGAGCTAACGGTTGTTCCTCCGCTATAGGTGTTTGCAGCACTTAAAGTGAGTGTGCCAGTGCCCCTTTTTGTAAGGGCTCCTGATCCATAAACAACCCCTGACATGGTAAGGGGAGATCCGCTTACTTCAACCGTTCCATCTCCTGTTAATATCACAGCTCTTGAAGAGGTGAATCCTGCTGTTGAGAGAAGAGTTCCCCCATTAAAAGTTAGAGTTCTTGCAGCGTTTCCTAGATTGGTGTCTGAAGAAATACTTAATGTGCCTCCAGAAAGGGTGGTTCCTCCACTGTAGGTGTTTGTACCACTGAGAATGAGAGTTCCTGTATTTTGTTTCGTCAAAGAGCCAAAGCCTGACATGACCCCTGCATAGGTTCCTGTTCTCGTTTGATTAAAGATGACTGAAGCGTTGTTGTTGATTGCTCCTTGAAGGCTTATAGTTGTTCCTTGAAGAATACCTGAGCTAACGGTTGTTCCTCCGCTGTAGCTATTTGTCTTCGTTAACACGAGTGTACCACGGCCACTTTTCTTAAGGGATCCTGAACCATCAAGAAATCCTTGTATGGTCAATTGAGAGTTAGCACTTATCTCTAGTACTAATTCCTTATCAACAATAGATATGGGTGTGTCAGAAAGAGATATTAAACTGATCGCAGTGGGGATGGAGATAGTATTACTAAGATCTGAATTCGCATGAGCATCAAGAGTTGCTTTTCTGAATGTACCGATACCAGAATCGGAATTGTTAGCTACCTGAAGAGTGGCGGCCTGAAGAGATGTGGAAAAAATGATGATTAACAATAGTAATCTTTGAAAAAGAATCATAATAGGGCCTATGTGGTTTGATCTGGATTTATTGTATGCCTTTATGATGCAAGGTATTTTTTTACACTTTAATTGACAAGGTTTAATAGATGGATTGGGGAAAGTATCTAGTTAAATCTCTAAATAACAGGTATATCCAAAAGTTATTTTTATATAACTCCATAGAAATAAGAATTAATATCTGGTCCTTATTTTAGGACTGAGACTTACAAGGATAGGAAGGTATACGAGGGGTTTTATCTGCATCATCTATTTTTAAAGAGAAATGATTTTCATCTGTAACTAATTATACTTCAGCTTCTAACATCAACTGATCTATTGAGTGATGGCTGAGTACCACCCTGTAATACACTTTTGTGTTTGTAGAGTTTAGAGGTCTAAAGGTCTATGTCCCCCCCAATCTATCATAGGTGCTCGGTGATGAGAATATGCACTGTTTGGCTTTATTACGGCTCTTTATTAATCGAGGCGTTGTGTCTGTCTTAATTAACAAAATTTAATAGATTTATAACGTAAATGATTTAGCTACACCCTTAAATCACAGATGTATATATGGGGTTAATACGATGTTATTCAGGTTGGTAGGGATAAGAAGAGATAAATATAAAAAATATTTTATAAAAGAGGGGGCTTCAGCATAGTTGAATATGTATTAAGGGACTTTCATATTCACGGAGGGCCCAATGATTCGTAGGCTATCCATTATTTTTGCAAATGTTTCAAATGTGATTGTTTGTTCTTTATCTGAAACTGCTTTTTCAGGATCGGGGTGTATTTCAATCATCATCCCATCACTGCCAGCTGCAATCCCCGCTCTTGCCATGGGAGGTACCATCCATCTAATCCCTGTTCCATGACTTGGATCTACAATTACAGGAAGATGAGAGAGTCTCTTTAAAATAGGCACGGCATTAAGATCTAATGTATTTCTACAGAACGTTTCGAAGCTGCGTATTCCCCTTTCACCAAGCATGACATGGGGATTCCCCATTGCCATAATGTACTCTGCAGACATCAGAAGGTCTCTATACGTTGCTGCAAGACCTCTTTTAAGAAAAATTGGGCACTTTACTTTTCCAAGTTTCTTTAAGAGCGTGAAGTTTTGCATATTGCGTGCACCGACCTGCATGATATCGGCATATTCTTCAATAAGCTTAATTTGGTCACCATCCATTACTTCCGTAATCATGATTAAATTGTATTTATCAGCAGCTTCACGCATATATTTCAACCCTATTTCCCCCAGTCCTTGGAACGAATAGGGAGATGTGCGGGGTTTAAAAGCTCCACCACGAAGAATTTTTACATTTTGTTCAGCGATTGCTGCGGCACAGGAGTCAATCTGGTCTTTGGATTCAATGGAACAAGGACCTGCCATCATTTGGAAAATTCCGCCACCGATTTCCACCCCTTTGACATCGATTACCGTTGGGAGTTGGTGAAACTCTTTAGCAGCTAGTTTAAAAGGATATTCAAACTCGGTGACTTTTGTAACAAAAGGGAGCTGCTGGAATTGTTCTAGGCTAATGGAAGAATCAACCCCTTGAACAACAGCTATAGAATAATCTCCTTCCTCTCCTGAAATATGAGCAACAAACCCCATCCAAGATAGTTTCTTAACGAGTCCCTTGACATCCTCTAATTTGGCTTGTTTGTTTAGGATGAGTAACATGATTATTTTCCTCGAGGGTCAATGGTTTTTGCTAAGTTTGTTAATGCCTGGGTCGATACGCCATCGCCAATTGCTTTGACAAAGTAAGATCCGACAATGAACCCATCGGCATACTTCAGAATCTGTTTTGCTGTTTCTCTATTTGAGATTCCAAATCCTATAGCAATGGGAAGGCTGGTTTCTTTTCTGATCTCTGCGATCTTATGTTCGAAATCTTCCGGGAGCTTGCTCTTCATTCCGGTTGTTCCTTTCTGGCAGGCATAATAGATAAATCCGCTTGAATAGTATTCAATTTTTTTAAGCCTTGATGCCGGAGTTGATGGACTCGTGAGAAAAATAGTGTCTAAACCAATTGTATCCATGATTGTTTTGTACTCATGAGCCTCTTCTATAGGAAGGTCCACGATGATCATCCCATCAGCGCCTACTATCTTAGCCTCCTCCAGAAATGAGGAGCCTGTAGTGATAATGGGATTGTAATAAGACATGAGAATAATTGGAACATTGGTAGCCTCTCTGATCTGTTCTACAAGATTTAAGATGTGTTGGGGGCTCACACCGGATTTTAATGCCCTTCCCACTCCTTGTTGAATCACAGGTCCATCTGCAATAGGATCTGAAAAAGGGACCCCGAGCTCGATGATATCGACTCCTCCTGCAACGAGTGCTTTGACGTACTCCAAAGTGTTTTCAAGCCCTCCATCACCTATAATCACATATCCAATGAACGGTTGTGTCACTTTAAATGTGTCCTGTATTCTACTCATCTTCTTCCTCAAGGATCTTGTCGCTAAAATGTTCAAAGAGTTGAGGGAGATCTTTATCGCCACGGCCAGAAAGATTAACAATTACAACCATGTTTTTATTGAGTTTCGGAGCGATCTTAATGAGATAGGCAAGAGCGTGAGCCGATTCAAGTGCAGGGATGATCCCTTCTGTTTTTGTAAGGAGTTTAAATGCCTTTAAAACTTCGGTGTCTCTTGCAGCGGTATAGGTGACTCTTCCGTCTTCAAAAAGTTGAGAGTGATGAGGTCCTACGGATGGGTAGTCGAGCCCTGCAGATATCGAAAGTGTTTCAGCGACCTGGCCGAGTTCAGTTTGTAATAGATAGGTGTAGGATCCATGAAGAACCCCAGGTCTTCCTCCTTGAAATCGGGCTGCATGTTCACCGAGCCTTGCAGAGGATCCTCCGGCCTCCACTCCGAAGAGCTTTACATCGGGATCCTTCAGAAAGGGGAAGAAAATACCGATCGCATTGGATCCTCCTCCAACACAGGCTATAATCATATGAGGAGATTTTCCGGTTCTTGTGATGCACTGCTCTTTTGTTTCCCTTCCAATGACTTTTTGGAAGGCAGCAACTATTTCAGGGTAGGGATCGGGCCCAAGCGCTGAGCCAAGACAATAATGGGTGGTTTCATAACAAGTCACCCACTTACGCATTGCTGCACTCACGGCTTCTTTAAGGGTTCCAGAGCCAGATTTGACTGAGATAACTTTCGCCCCAAGTAGACGCATTTTTTTAACGTTAGGCTCTTGTCTTTGAATATCTTTATGCCCCATAAATATGATGCAATCTAAACTGAAATAGGCACACGCCGTTGCTGTTGCAACGCCATGTTGCCCAGCACCAGTTTCTGCAATAATTCTTGTTTTCCCCATTTTCTTAGCAAGAAGACATTGGCCAATGGTGTTATTGAGTTTATGAGCCCCTGTATAGAGAAGGTCTTCCCTTTTGAGAAAGATGCGCGGACCACTGATTGCTTTTGAGAAGCGTTTCACTTCAGTGAGGGGTGTTGGGCGTCCTGCATAATTGGTCAAAATTTCGTGTAGTTCATTCAAAAACTTAGGAGATTCCTTTAATGCATCCCATGTATCCTTAAGCTCTTGAAGGGGTTCTATGAGTAGCTCTGGGACAAAGCGTCCTCCAAAAGGTCCAAACTCACGCTTTTTATTCAATTTTACCATTTTTTACTGCTTCCATAAATTTGATAATATGCTCTTTACTCTTATTTCCATGGGTATCTTCCACGCCACTTGATACATCCACTCCATCTGGTTGTACTATGTTCATTGCTTTTTGAACATTTTGAGCATTCAGACCTCCAGACAGGAAAAAAGGCTTCGACCGATTTGGCTTGAAAGGATCCCATGCAAACGACTTCCCTATGCCTGGGTTCATTCCATCATAGAGTAGCAAATCATAATTCTCTCGGATATTGCTTTCAAGGAATTCTCCATTACTCATCACATGTACCACATACCACTTCTTAATCTCAGGAGGGAGCTTCTCATAATCAGCGCGTGAGGCTTTTCCATGCAGCTGAACAATACTAATCTCGCATTCCTTGCAAATACTTTCCATGTGATCAGCTCTTTGATTCACAAATACAGCAACGGGTTCAGCACCCCCCTTTTTAACCGATTTACTAATGGCTTTAGCATCTTTAATAGTGACATTGCGTTTGGATCTTGTGTGGAAAATAAGACCCACATAATCGGCGCCTTGGTGTGCTGCGAATGCTGCAATATCAGGATCTTTTACGCCACAAATCTTAATTTTCATTGGGTACTGTAAACCAATGCTTTAGGAACTGTTTCTTTCATTAAAAATGCCCTCTTGTAAGGATTCTATTCATTTTTTCCTATTTGAACCGTTTCTGACTTAAGATCTGGTTTTCCATTTTTCCAGTAGTTGGAATGCGTCTCCATTTTTTAGTGAAGCTCGTGCTTTTTCAATGCCTTTTTTAATCGATGGCGCTGTTCCATAGATATAGTGAGCGACGCCGGCATTGAGTACCAAGGTATCGGAAACGGGGCCTTCTTGCCCAGAAAAAACAGAGGTTAAGATCTCTGCATTTTTTGTTGCATCTCCACCCTGGAGGTCTTTCATAGTGCATGGTGCAAACCCGTAGTTTTTTGGATCCAGCTGAAAGCGCGTTTTCTGCCCATTTTGGATGTCAACCACTGTACAGGGACCAATAGGAGTGAGCTCATCCATCCCATTTCCATGCACGACCATCGCTCTTTTGACTCCAAGCTTAATGAGAACATCTCCTATCAGGTCTAATAGCAGTTCATCATAGACTCCAATGAGGTAATAGTCAGGTCTAGCTGGATTTAGAAGTGGTCCGAGAAGATTAAAAACGGTACTTTTTCCAAGTTTTTTACGCACGGGATAGATTTTTTTCATCGCAGGGTGATAGTTAGGAGCATAGAGAAAACAGATGTCAAGCTCCTTCATGGTATCTGGACCAAGCTTCAAGTTGATTCCAAGTGCTTCCAGAACATCAGCAGAACCACATTTTGAAGAGGATGCACGATTGCCATGTTTTGCTATTCTAATACAGCCACTTGCCGCTAAAATACTTGATCCTGTAGAAATATTGATCGAGTGGGATCCGTCGCCTCCCGTTCCAACAATGTCTAGCAGTGGGCCTTCAATGGTAACAGGCGTCATCAATGCTTGCATGGTATGTACGATCCCCATCATTTCTTCTGCTGTTTCGCCTTTTGCTTTTAAAAGCAAAAGAAACTCTTCAGACTGCTTAGAGCTTACCCCCTTGATGATCCCGTGAATCGCGAGCTTTGTTTCTGCTGCAGACAAGCACAGGCGTTGACGTAGTTTTTCAATATATGGTTTAAGAGCCATTGGAACTCTCTAAACAGCGCATATTTTCAATTAATGTTTCAGGATGTTCTGCTCTCATCAGTAGCTCTCCTACTAAAATTGCATCATACCCTGCATCCTTCATTTCTTTAGCATCACTTATCGTACGGATCCCTGACTCTGAGACGGTAATCACCCCCTTAGGAATCTTTCTGATTAATTGTTTTGATGTTTCTAAACTGACATTAAATGTTTTTAAATTTCGATTATTCACTCCGATAATCTTGGCTCCTGCAGTCAAGGCCTGCATTAATTCTTTTTCATCATGAACCTCAACAAGCGCTTCGATCCCCATTCTATCTGCGCACTCTAAATATTCTTTGAGCTTGTCTTTAAGAGCTGCTACAATGAAGAGGATAGCACTTGCTTTTGCATGTACAGCTTCTGCAATTTGGATAGGATCGATCACAAAATCTTTTCTTAGGACAGGAATAGAGACGTGATTAACCACATTTCTAAGGTCGTCAAGCGACCCGCCAAACCCTTCTTTATCTGTAAGCACCGAGATGCCACTGGCCCCTCCGTCTTCGTAGATTTTAGAGAGTTTTAAAGGATCCACTCGATCATTGATTACTCCAGCTGAGGGGGACTTTCTTTTAATCTCTGCAATGATTGAAAGACCTGGAGAGGACAGACCCTTTGAAAAAGTCTCTACTGAGTGTTCCTTGGATGGGTTCTGCAATATCTCATAGATTGGATGCTTCTGGTCTGCAACAAGAGACTGTTTAAACTGTTCTACTTCGATCTGTTTACGAGCAAGAATTTGATGTAAAATATCTACTGTCATGATTTTTATTTCCCTAGGTAGTGTGAAGACTTGTTTTTATTGTTTAAGAGCAGGGCTTAAGAAGCCTTACAAATTTTTAAGAACCGTTTTGCTATTTTGTTTCCTTCAGGGGTTAATATGGACTCCGGATGGAACTGCACTCCGTAGCAATCAAATTCAGTATGTTTCACACTCATGACCACCCCATTTCCTGTTTCAGCCTCAATCACCAATTCTTTGGGCATTGATTTTTTTTCCGCGATAAGCGAGTGATAACGACCCACTATCAATGGAAGGGAGAGGTCTTTAAAAAACCCCGTTCTCGTATGGAATACAGAGGCTGTTTTCCCGTGAACGATTTCCTCTGCATGAATGATAGATCCACCAAAAGCCGCTACTAAAGCTTGATGCCCAAGGCAGACGCCTAAAATGGGAATCGATCTGTAAAATTCTTTAATCAGGTCAATACAGATCCCTGCATCCTTGGGGAAGCCCGGTCCCGGAGATAAGACGATTCCTTTAGGATTCAGTTTTTTGATGTCTCCGAGTGTGATTGCATCATTTCTTACTACTTTGATATCGGGATAATATTGCGCAAACAGTTGGAAAAGATTATAGGTAAAACTATCGTAGTTATCGATTATAAGGATCATAATTCCTCCTCTTCAGCAAGTTGAATAGCTTTGAGAAGAGCCTCCGCTTTTTGTCTAGTTTCTTCTGCTTCTTTTAAAGGAACTGAATCGTAAACGATTCCCGCTCCTGCTCTGACTTTTGCGACTCCATCTTTGAGAATGGCAGTGCGAATGGTAATACACGAATTAAGGTTTCCTGCATGGTCAATCATGCATATTGCACCTCCGTAGGGGCCACGAGGCGTATTCTCGAGCTCATCGATGATCTCCATAGCTCGAATCTTGGGTGCTCCGGAGAGTGTTCCAGCAGGCAATGTTGTTTTCAGTAAATCGATTGCATCGTATTTGGGATCAAGGGTTCCTTTTACAAAACTTGCGAGGTGCATGACATGAGAAAATTTCTGGATTGTTTTGAGTCGATCAACGTAGATTGATCCAGGTATAGCAACGCGGCCTAGGTCATTTCTCGCTAAATCAACAAGCATCATATGTTCTGCCTCCTCTTTCGGATCGGCTAGAAACTCCTTCTCCACTTCTTTCTCGTCCGCACCTTGTGTGCGCGGTCGTGTCCCCGCTAGAGGAATGCTCTCTATTTCATCGCCATAGAGACTTACAAGCTTTTCTGGTGAGGATCCAGCCAAAGAAAAATCCTTACACTGGAAATAGAACATGTAAGGGGCAGGACTTACAAGTCTTAGGGCTCTATAAATCTTAAACGGGGGGACCGTATATTTTTTCATAAAACAACGTGAAGGGACCACTTGAAAGATATCCCCATTCATAATGTATTCTTGTGCTTTTTTAACAACATTTGCATACTCCTCATCACTGAGGTCGAGAGTCACTGTATTGTCAGTTTTCCCTTTTAGAAACGGCGTTCTTTCAACCTTCGTATGGGTTATTGTCTCTTTCAGTGCAGAGATGCTTTTCATTCCCTCTACATAGACTTTGTCCGAGCCCCCCTGAGCATCTACAATCTGAATCACAATCATCAAACCCTTGAAATGATTAAACGCAATGATTTGATCGTGAAACTGAAAGAAGAGGTCAGGCATCGTCTTTTTATCTTTGTTTCTTTCAGGGATGTTTTCTACATAGCGGACTGCATCATATGATAAATAGCCAAATGAGCCCCCAGCAAAGCCTCTAAGATCGACTTTACTTCCACACGAATAAGTCTTTATCATCTTGCGTAGGATTTCAAACGGATCTCCAGTTTTTGTAGAAACCTCTTTCCCCATTCGAATCTCATTCTTATAGCCAAATGAACGCAGCTCGGCGATGGGATTAAATCCAATGTAGGAATAGCACCCCACATGGGTCTCTCTCTCTGTAGATTCGAGGAGTGTCATATCGGGTCTATGCTTTTCAAGTAGTTGAAATGCGATGATCGGCGTGATCATATCTGATGGGAACTCTTGAAATAGGGCCACACGTTTGTTCTTTCTAGAGAGCTCTTTAAAATCTTTTAAACTTAATTTTTCAAACATTTTTCTCCAAAAAATTTTCCATTTCACTGCTGATTAATTTCAAGGCGTTGGAGCCTCTTGTAATTTTAGCTATGCTTAAATGCAGATCTTTTGCGATCTCCCTTTGAGTGAGCGTTCCCTTCATAAGAGCTTTAATGACTTGGATTCTTTTCCCAAAACTCTGCTGTTCATCCAAAGTTGTTAACAGAGCCATTAGTTCCTTTAATAAACCTAGGTTCTTTGTTTTATATATTATTTCTATAAAGTCAGTAAATTCGCTCATAAAACCCTCTGTTGTAATGCTACATAGATACAGCTCTACTGTCAACTATTTTGAGAAGAAAGATGGATAAAGCCCTCTGAAGAAGGCTTTGGATTTCGCCATTCTTTCAGGGGAAGTACGACCTCTTTTTGATTCTTGAAATGAATACTGGTTTACGGACTTAGTACGCATGTATTAGAGGGCTTTATTAAAATGGGAAAGTAAAACCGCTGTGGCTTGAGATACATTGAGAGAGTCAATCTTTCCAAGCATGGGGATATAAATTTTGAAGTCGGCTTGCTTACGAAGCAGTGGTTGGATGCCCCTTCCTTCTGAGCCCATGATTAGTAAGGTTTTTTTAGGGAATTCAAAAGAGTAAAGCGAGGTCGTATCGGCTCCAACTTCAGTTGTCATTACGTAGTATCCCTCACTCTTAAACTTGGAGACGGTTGTTGCTAGATTCGAGACTTCGATAAGAGTGATGAGCTCACTAGCCCCCACGCTTGCTTTACTTACGACTGGTGTAATTGAAGTCCCTCGATTTTTAGAGTAGACTGCACCAAGAACTCCAAAACACTCACAGCTTCTAAGGATCGATCCAAAATTTTGAGGGTCATAAATTTCGTCAAGCATCACTACGATACCTTCTTGATCCTTTTGTAAAAAGCTGCGTAGATCTTGTTTGGGCTGTCCTCTAATTTCTGCGACGTAAGACTGGTGAGACTCTGAACGTACCATTTGGAAAAGGGCCTCTTTCGAGACTCTTTTCACTGGAACTCCCTGATTGATTAGCTTTTCGATCAAATCATCTTGAGGGTCTTTTTTCGAAGTATAAACGCGGTGTATTGAGGTAGGATTTGCACTGAGTACTTCGGAAAGACAGTTCTTCCCCATTATTAACCGTTTAATCATTTGTTCATCTCGCGCTTATCTGGTTTTAATTATTACAACATGGGGTTTTCTTCCTTCCGAGTCATAGGCACTTCGGGAGTCTCAATCTCTGGGAAGACCCTCTCTTGTGCAGCTGGAGGAGGAACTCAGCGACAAAGAGAGAAGGCCTACGCTGGACAATTATTATTGTGATATGAGGGACTTAATTTTTGGAAGAAATAAATGTGCCTTGTGCTTTGAAACATGAGCAAAATATAACACACCTGAGTATTACTGAATATTTCTTGTTTACAGAAGCGTTATGGTCAGATAAAGTGTTCCTACTATTTTCACACTACCGTAGAAGCTCTAATGAAATTCAGCAGTCTCGCTTTGGTTTTACTTACCCTCTTTACTATTCCTGCATTGGACGCCGTCATTGTTGATTCTGGAGACAAAGTCGAACAAAGAGATATTGAAGCGCTTCGTAACTGGGTCAATACGAAAAGACAAGTTACAGTGAAAGAGCGTGGGGGTAATTTATCGCTCAGTGGAGAGGTGAGAACTGAATTTCAAGCGACAAAAGAAACTCTTAATGGGGTAAAGCAGCGTGGAGTAGGCGGTGCAGTTCCTAGAACGGCAAGTAGAGCCTACGATGTTGAAGTGAATTTGATGTTTGACTACCGTACCGATCGTGCATGGGCAGCTCTGAAACTTGAATTTGATAACAACGCTGGATTAGATTCAGGCACTACAAATCGGGTCTCTCTGGAACGAGCCTATTTCGGAGGCCGAATCATTAGTGAAGACTCCTATACTTTCGATATTGAAGTCGGAAGGCGATTTTTAATCACTGTGTTTGATTCGCGCATTCAGTTTGGATCTCTTATGGATGGGATTCTTTTCAGGTACAATCAGAGTCTTGACTCCCTGGGAGATTTATATTCACAGACCGCAGTGTGGATTGTTGATGAACTCAAAGATCAATTCGCCTATATGAGTGAACTTGGGCTTCTTAACATGTGCAATACTGGATTCTACACAAAGTATTCCCTCGTTAACTGGCATACAAAACATTCCGATAGAGAGATCGATAGAAGGCGTTTTCTTAACTCTCAGGTTATTCTTGGGTATAAGATACGTCCTAAGGGGCTCAATAAAATCATAAAGTTCTATGCCGCGGGGCTTATGAATCATGTGGCACATCGCGTTCCTATGTCAGCGAATAAACTAGCAAATCTTGCATGGTATGCGGGGTTTTCTACAGGTCAGTTACGTAAGCAAGGTGATTGGTCATTTGACATCAACTATCAGTATGTACAAGCGCAGGCGGTGCCCAGTTATGATGTTGCGGGGATTGGTCGTGGCAACGCAGCTGGTACCGGATTCTATAGCAAGGGGCGCAATGGCTCAGGAGTGATGACAACAAAAAAGAATGCTGTCGGTGGAGCTAACTTCAAAGGTGTATCTGTTGAACTTCTTTACTTACTGACTCATAATATAACAATTTATCAAAGCTGGAATCAGTCGGTTAATCAGAACCGCAATATAGGCCCCTTTATTCAGTATAAGAAATATGAACTTGAGTTCATATATGCGTTTTAATTAAGGCTAGGGTGAAGCTTTGTACTGTCTTTTAAGAATCTTTCTTTCTCCATGTCATTTTGATCTATGATTGCCTGCTATTTTATAGGTAGTGGTTCCGAATCATACAAAGTATGGTGTTGGATCCCTTATCAGGACTTGAATCCTTCGACATTCATAGCTTAGTCTGCCATCGTTAGTTTGGAACTGTTTAGATAGTAACTTTTTTATGAAAGAACATGAAGTGCCGCAACCTACAGTTTTCTATAGCAATCATTATGAAGCTCTAGCTGATTTGCTCAAAGAGAATCTATACGATGTCTCTCGCAACCCTCTTCAAAGAAAGCTGGTGATTCTTCCTAGCAAGACGATAAAGAATGATCTGTTTCTTCGGTTTAATATGGTTGCAGGTGTAAAATTCCTTACCCTAGAGCAGGCTATTCTATACTTAGCGGGTTTGACTTTGGGATCAAAATACAAGCCCCCTTCGAGACTCTTACTAGCTTTTCACTTGGAGCAGGAAATTCTTACGCTCCACTCTAATCAACTGGAGAAGTATTTAACGAAGCCTTTTCGAGCTCGAAGCCTTGCAGATCATTTGAGTCAGGAGTTTCTGAGTTATGGGAAATATGGGGGCGCGTTTCTCTCATCTTGGCTTAAGCAAGAAGGGTGGCAGCAATCGCTTTGGAAAAAAGTTTTTGGATTTTGGAATTACCCCTATCAGCTGCTCGATGAAAAGGTCGATCTACATCAACTTCCGTTTCAGATCGACCTCCATTTATTTGGGATCCATTTTCTCCCTCGTCTCTATCAAAGGTTTTTTGCTCAGTTTTTTGGGAAATGGGATTTTACCGCCTATCAACTTTCTCCTTGTTGCTTTTTCTGGGAAGATATCAAATCGCAATGGGAGCAAGGAGGTGAAGATTGTCTCGAGCAGACATCGCTTCTTGCAAATTTGGGAAAGCTAGGACGAAAAGGGCTAGCATTTTACGATCAGTTTCAAGTGGAGGAGATCTACGTGCGAAGAGAGGGCTCTCAGCTTTTCCGCTTGCAGCAAGATGTTTTAGAACTGGAATCGCAAGGTAGCATAGAGAAAGATCACTCGATTCAGCTTCACTTATCCCCATCGAAGCATCGGGAAATTCAGTGTTTGAAGGAGACATTGAGTTCTATTTTTGCAAAGGGCGATGTGCAATTATCTGAAGTGCTTGTGCTTGCTCCTGAAATCTCTGAATATGCTCCCCTCATTCATCTTGAGTTTGGCTCTTTTGATTATCAGATTTACAATTTAGAAATTAGTAGTCATTTCTTGCAAGGGGTCAAACATGCGTTCTCACTAATCGGTAGTTCATGGAATGTGGATGAGATCATCAAACTGTTTGCGAATCCTTGCGTACAACAACGGCTTGGTTGGAGCGAAAAGGATTATTTTCAGGTGAGATCTTGGTTTTTAAAGGCAGGTGTGAGTTGGGGGTATAATCTAACTCATCGAATTGCATGTGATTCTGAAGATCGGAGCCGTGAAGAAACAGGAGAGGGAACATTTTCTGATACAATAGACAGGATGCTTTTAGGGCTTGCTGTTAACTCTTCAGAGTCGATTAATGTAGTGGAAACACTGCAAGCGGAACTCTTTGGGGAAGTCATTGAGAGTTTGGAAATGCTGAAAAAGAATCTCACTATTTTTGAGACCGAGACTCACTCTGTAAAGAAATGGGTTTTCCTGGTAAAAGAGTGGATTCAGCAGCTGTGCTTTATGGAGGAGTCGCAAGGTGTGCAGCTTTTTAATGATGCCCTGAAGCAGCTTACACATGTGCCAGAGGTTCAAGTGAAGTTTGCTAGCATCAAACAGTATCTGGAAAGGTCTTTTAAACAACAGATTGGTGTTTATGCGCCTTCTCATGTGGAATCGATCCGATTTACTTCAATGAATGAGGGTGAGATTACTCCTGCTAAAGTGATATGCCTTATTGGGATGGATGAAGAGAGTTTCCCAAAAAGAGCAACCCATCGCTCGATTAATGAAATGAAAAATAGTCGAGAGAAGGATCCATCGCCAAGTTATGGAGAGCAAGACAGGTACTTATTTTTGGAAGCTCTTCTTTCTTGTCGTGAAACATTCATTATTAGCTCGACAACAGTTAGTTCTCAAGATGGAAAAGAACTAAGCCCTTCTCTTTTGATTGATGAGCTTGGAGAACTGACAACCATTGTCCATCCAAGCGTGTCTTTTGAAAAAACATCCTTGTCTCAGCGGTTGATTCCAACATATACATTCCCTGAGAAGAGTACTTTTAATGATCATCTGATTGATCTTATGGATTTAAAGAAATTAGCTAGAAGTCCCCTGCGCTTTTACTTCAATCAGGTGATGGGAATCTATCTCAAAAGGAAAGATTCTCTGGATGAAGAGATGATTGTATCTTACATGCAAAAGGCCATTCTCCGTGGAAAGTCGCTTACTCGTCCGATGAAAGACGTCCTAAAGAGCGCCGAAGTTCTAGGAGAGATACCCATGGGGCCCTTTCAAAAAACAGCAATCCATAGAATTGAAGACGAAGTGACTGTGATGCAGAGAAACCTTCAGGCGTTTGGCATGACGCAGGATGACATCTTTGACATTGAATTGAAAACATCCTGCGAAAAGCCTCATAGGAAAGGGTGTGTGTGGTTTTATCCAGCGCTCAGAGTGGGAGGGAAAATTATTACGGGTACATTAGAAAATGTATGCCGGAAAGGGCTTCTTTATTATGGTGAGAAACAACTTCCTGATCTTCTGAAAATCTGGCCGCTCTATCTTGTGTTTCTATCCATCATGGATGGAGATCTTTTGTTCACGAAAAAGGGAGTGCAAATGAGCGCACCAGAGGGTAGTCATATTGAGCATCTTAAGACCTATCTTGAGTATTTTGAAATGGCGTATAGCGAACCCTCACCGTTGGAGCCCGAATGGTCGATTGCTATGCTTTTGAAAGAGAAGGCTGTGATGGATCTCAAAGATGATTATTTTATATGGGCCTTTCAAGAACGTAGCCATATTAATGTGGAGAGTGCAATGGAAAATTGGGCTTTTTATTTAAGGCGTCAGTTCAAAGCTTTATTGAAGTGGAGCTCTTCATGAGTCAGTTTGACTGCTTAGATCGTAAGACACATCTCCTTGGGCACCATGTGCTTGAAGCTTCGGCAGGAACGGGAAAAACGTTTGCTATTGAACATCTGGTCACTCGGTTTATTTTGGATGATTTTAAGCTCAGTGAGATTTTGGTTGTTACTTTTACAAGAGCATCGACGCGCGATCTTAAGCAACGGATCTACGGCAATTTAAAACGGGTGCTCGAAATGCTAAAGGGGCCTTCTGAGAACATGTTTGATTATGTTTCTGAGGCGTTGGAACATAAAAAGGAGGTTCAAAAACGGATTGAGCAGGCTGTTAGTTTGATGGATGAGGTAGAAATCTTTACGATTCATTCGTTTTGTCATCGGATGCTTGCAGAATTTGCATTTGAAGCGAATAGAGGATTTGGGGATGACACATTTGATGAATCAGATGCTACCAAGGTTATTCGAGCAGAGGTTAGTTCTTTTTTTCGGCATGATCTTACGGAAACTAAGTATAGCCCCGCGCAACTTGGACATCTATTTCATGCGTACAAACAAAACTTCCAGCAGCTTGTGCGTGGAATAAGCGCGCTGGTGATGAAGGATGAATCTCTTCCTAATCTTCCCCATTTTGAGGAGAGTTATATAGCATTTCAACTGGAGCTTAAAAACCTTTCTGGAAGAGATCTTCGGAAAGATTTTTATGAGATAGCTCCCTTATATAAGGGGTTCCTGAATCTCGAAAAGGAGGTGAAGGAGAAATGGACGACCCAAGTGGATATTCTAGAAAATGGGGGGTGTACGCGAGTTGAATTCGATCTTCTGATCAAGGGAACTCCTTTTTTCGGTTCTCTACTGACGAAAGAGAACCTCAAGAGAAATAAAGACTCTGATGGACTACCCTATTTGGAAAAGTTGGGAGTGATTATTAAGGAGGCGGCTGACCATTTGAATACATTGATTCGCATTGCGAATGAATGTCGGAGTAAGGTGAAAGAGGTTTACGAGAGGGAAGAGGTGTATCCTCCGGATGAGGTTTTGAAACAAATGAGAAATAGCCTTTCAGAGCCCCAGTTTAAAAATAAGATTCAAGAAAAGTACAGAGCAGTGATCATCGACGAATTTCAAGACACTGATCCAATACAGTGGCAAATTTTTCATCACTTATTCATTGGGGTTGAGGCTTTTTATCTTGTGGGAGACCCGAAACAATCGATTTATTCCTTTAGAGGTGCTGACCTCTACACTTATCTTAATGCTACAAACGCACAACAAGAGAAACGGTATTTGGAAACCAATTATCGCAGTGAACCTGCTGTAATTGAAGCGCTCAATACTCTTTTTTCTAATGAAACGATTGGTAATTGGCTCTTTCTCCCTTCGCAAGGCCGGTCCATTGAGTTTCGCCCTGCACATTCGCGGAGCGGTGTGGAGAACACCGACTTTGAAGATGGCAAGGGTGCGCTGCACTTCTTTATGACTGAAGGGGAAAAGAAGCGGTCTAGAAAATGGCCAACGCCTCAAATGGAAGAAGTCGAGCTGTTCCCCTTCATTGCAAAAGAGATGCAGTCACTGGTAAAGGCTAAGAAATGTATTTGGAGCGATTTTGCAATTCTTGTAAGAGATCGGTTTCAATTAGAAAGGCTTCGTAGTTTTTTAACCCAGTGGGGCATCCCCTCAATGGCAAAGGGTGAAAAGCTCCTTAAAGACACTCTTTCATTTTCTTTGATTGATGTGGTTCTTGATGCGACCGTTGATCCTTTTAATCAAAGCGCTGTGCGTCAGTTGCTTTCGCACCCCTTTTATGGTCACACTCATAGAGAGTTAATAGATGGGTCTTGGTTTCAAGAGGCTACAGCAAGGTTTCATACGTTTCATCGGATAGCTCGCGATGAGGGGTTTACTTCATTCCTAAAAGCTTTTCTTGCAAGTGACTTCAATCCTAAACAAGAGATGGCTGATTTTTATCAAATCATTGAACTCTTACTTGAAGATAGTGACTCTGTGGATCTTCTAGGTCAGATCGAATATCTCAAGAAAATCAAAGAGATGGATGTCGATGTTCCTGTCAAATATAAACGTAAGAATGCAGTCTATGGAGATATGGTGACCATGATGACGATTCATATGAGCAAGGGTCTGGAATTTGAGATTGTATTTGCTCTGGGCCTTGCAACCCGTTACTCTCGTCGTGATCCGTTGATAAAAAAGGGAGATGAGCTCATCTTTTTTAATGATGCATTGCCTGAATGTAAAATTGCTTTACAAGAAGAAGATTCTGAAAAAATGCGTCAGCTTTACGTAGCTCTTACTCGGGCGAAAAAGCGTGTATATGTTCCTCTTTCTGTTGAGCTTAACGGGGTAGAGATGCCAGTTGGAGGGGGTTCACCCACCGACCTTTTGCAAGGGATGCTTATGAAAAAGGGTTCTCTCAAGAGCGTTCTTAGCAGGCTTGGGTTTACGTTTACCGAACTTGGAAGAGCTGATCTTAGCCTTGAAAAACTTCCTGACCGGATCTTAGTTAGAGAGAAGGAAGCACCTCCAGAGGTAGTTAGAAGTTCTAAGAAACAGATATATTCTTTTACATCGCTTTCCAAGCCAAGTCGTATTGAGCATCAGACTAGGTTTGATAAGAAGAAGGAAATCCCGCTTGGTTCAGAAACTGGTACGTTAATTCACTCCCTTTTTGAAACACTCATTGATACAGGGCTTTATGTTGCATTTGATTCGATTGCCGTTAGACAAGTGATTAAAGATGTGATTGAAAATACCCATCTACAAGGGTGGGATGAGCGTATTTATGTGCTGTTAGATCGCACATTGAACGCCCGGTTAAATGGGGAGTTTTGTTTGAGAGATGTGGATCCTAACAAGATGATGACTGAAATGGAATTTTTATTTCCTTTCCAAACAGATTATCTTAAGGGGTTTGTGGATTTAGTTTTTCAAATTCAGGGAAAGTACTACTTGATCGATTGGAAAACGACCTGGTTGGATGGTTATAGTCAATCAAAGCTAAGACAAGCGATGGAGCATGGGGACTACTTTAAGCAGGCACAGGTTTATGTGCATGCCTTGAAGAACTATTTAGAAATAATGGAGAAGCGCCCTTTTAAGGAATGTTTTGGTGGGGTTCTCTACCTATTTGTACGTGGATTGGATGATGATGGAGTTTATTTTGAAAAAGAGTTCCCTGATCTCTTATGTTGATAGTGCATTTGCTAAAAGAGTGGGAATGACTAGTGATGAGTCAACTCAAACCTTTTTAGCAGCTTTAATGGCCTTTTCTCGATGTGGGCATTTATGTATGAGTGTGGAAGATGGCAAACTCTTTCCCTCTTTACTTAATGAAGAACTCGATGCTCTTGTTTGTGAAGGATCTAAGAACTTGAAAGAGAAATACTTCGATACATTTTTAGAAAGGTATGAAAACTCTTATTACCTGAAAAAAAATTGGGTTTATGAGACATCCATTGTTGATGATCTCAAGAGGTTGGAGAAAGGAGAGGTACAATCACTTGAGTACAGTAGTCGTGCAAATCTGAATGATAAACAGAGGGATGCTTTTGGAAAAGTGCTGAGATCTCCCCTTACAATCATTACGGGGGGACCTGGTACTGGGAAAACCTATGTTGCCGAGCAGATCATTCGAGAGTTTTCGGATCGGAACAAATCTGTTCTTGTTGGGGCTCCTACAGGGAAGGCTGCTACGAATTTAAAGAGGATTGCAGAAGGTGTTACTGTGGGAACATTGCATTCTCTGTTCGGAATCAAGCCGTCGGTAGACTTTCATGACAAACAGGATCTTCTTTTTGCTGATTTGATTATTATTGATGAGTGCTCGATGATTGATGTAGCGATGTGGGCAAAGTTGCTTTCATCAATTTTAACGGGAACACGTCTGATCCTTCTTGGGGATCAAAATCAATTGCCACCGGTGGATGCGGGAACAGTATTTCATGAAATCTGTGATTGGACTTCATCCGTGCATTTAACCGAGTGTCTTAGATGTGATCAAAAAGAGATTTTGCATCTCGCCAGTGAAATTAATCTTAGTCATACAGAAAATGTAATGAAGCTACTCAGACCTAAGCTGCTTAGTGATTTTGTTATTAAAGATGTGAAGGCTTATTTCTCTCCTGAGTATACCGATGATTATGGGGTGTTATTTGATCGTTTTAGAGCCTTTCGGATCCTGTCTTGTTTGCGGAAAGGTCCTCAAGGTGTCGATGCAATCAATCATAAAATATACTATTCGCTGAAGAGATGTGACCCATTTGTGGTGCCGATTTTGATAACAAAGACTAGTTATCGAGCGGGGCTTTATAATGGGGAATCGGGAATTCTTGTGCAGCATCTGTCGGATTCGCACAAGAATTATGCGGTATTTTTCGATAATAATAAAAAGTTTCGCATCCTTTCTGAGGCATTACTTCCCCCTTATGAATATGGATACTGTTTATCTGTGCATAAGAGTCAGGGAGGAGAATATGAGAACATTTTACTTATGGTCCCTCCTGGATCGGAGCGCTTTGGTCGTGAAATTCTCTATACAGCGGTCACTCGAGCTAAATCTAGTGTGAGTATTATTGGTACGGAAGAGGTTATTCAGTGTATCGTACAAACATCATCCCAAAAGAGATCCCATTTAGGAGATCGACTTTCGGCCTCATGAGAATCCTTGAATGTACAACTAGGGAAGTTTGAAATAATTGTATCTTAGCCTGGATGAAAGTTCATTGGTGTGTCTCCTTATTAAGGATAATCTACTGAGTCCTTTTGCAGACATAGTGGGAGAGGTCTACAGTTTTTTTTCTCTATCGGCTGGGTACTAGTGATAGACGTTTAGCATCTTGCAGATCTTGAATTGTTCTAAATAGAAGGATCAATTCAGTATGTCTTGATCACCTACACCTATTGTAACTTGTTTTGTTAGAGATAAGAATGCCTTGTGGCTGTTATTTTGGATGCTAAAGCCATATTTATTATTACAGTTGAGATACTGTGTTTATAAGGGTGTTATTTTAGGTCAGAGGGTTTAAGGAGGTTGGATTTTTTGGAAGATTCAGAGGCTTCCTTACTAGAAGCTGTTCATGGATTTTTTGGTGGAAGTTATTCTTTTGAACAGGTAGGGTAACGACGGAGCCTTTGTTTTTGCGGTAAATGTTAGAGCTCTGGCTCATTTTAAAATCAACAAAGGAGACAGGGAGAGTGTTGGAGTGAAATAATTCCACCGATACACTTTAGCATCCATTCTTGAGTTTGATCTCAACCAACAAAGACTCCATCGATCATATCAAACTTATTCTTGTACTTGTACTTGGCTTTCTGCTTCAGAATCTGCTTGATCTGTATCTACATTGATGTCAGCTGGATCAGCTGATATTTCAGTGCTAGCTGGATAGTCACTTTCTGTAGCGAAGCTATAGCTATTGCTTAAAAGGGCTACTCCGAATAGGAATAAAAATTTATACATGAGTTTCCTCCTTTATTGTTAGGTCATACATGGTATAGAGTAGTTATATTGGAATTAGGTATAAAATGTCAAATGGTTATTCTCATAAATCTTGCTGATACATGCAGGACAGAGGGTTTTTATGGTTGAAATACTGTAAAGAGAGATGGAACTTATCTGTGTTTAATGATGCATGTTCCGAATGTAAAACTACTTTACAAAAAGAAGAGTCCGAGAAGATATACTGGCTGTGTGTTGAATGTACTCGGGAGAAAAAGAGCATGTACGTTTCTAGTGATACCGATATTAAGGAGTTCTGATGAAAGAGGAAGTTCTCAAGAGGATCTTTAGAAGGGTTGGATTTACGTGTGCCACACTTAGGAGTGTTGATATTAGCCTTGAGGAACTACTCGAAGAGCCCTTCGTTATCTAGGAGGCAACATCTCCAGAAGTGCGCAGAAGTTTTAAGAAATAGACCTCTGCAGTTACATTGGTTTCCCCACGAAGTCGTGTTGAACATCGGAGTAGGTTTGATGAAAAGAAGGGCGTGGCGCTTGGTGCAGATAAGGGTGCATTAATTCACTCTATTTTTGAAATATTTATTGGCGTAGGGGTCTATGTTGTATTTGATTCGATTTCTTTTAGACAGATGGTTTTTTAAATATCTCATTGAACGTCCGGTGAAAGGTGCTGATCCCAACAAAAGGTGATGATGATTGAGATGAAATGTGTATTTCCTTCCAGAACAGAGTGTTTTAAGGGATTCGTGGATTCGGTGTTGCACCTCCTGGGGAAGTACCGATTTAATTGGAAAACGACCTGGTTGGATGGTTATAGTGAATCAGAGCTAAAGTACGCGATAGAGAATGGGGCCTACTTTAAGCAGGATTAGGTTTATGTGCTTGCCTTAAAAAAAATTTTATAAATAATGGAGAAGAGTTCTTTTGAGGAATATTTCTGTGGGGCACTCTAACCTATTTGTACGTGGATTGGATGATGATGAAGTCTATTTTGGGAAAGAGTCTCCTAATTTTTTATGTGGATAGTGCTTGTACTAAAAAAGAAAGGGAATGACTAGGATGAGTCAACCCAGATCTTTTTAGCGGCTTGAACACCCGTTCTCGAGGTGTGCATTTATATGAGCGTAGTAGATGATCAACTCTTTCCCGTTCTACTCAATACTGAACTCGATTCTCTTGTTTGTGAAGGATCGAAGAATGTGAAAAGTGAATACTTCGATAGGTTTTAGAAGGGAATAAAAACTCTTATTATCTGGGGGAAATGGGTTTATGAGATCTCTCACTGTTGATGCTTTTAAGAAATTGGAGCAAGCGGGGTACAATGACTTGAGTACAGTAGTGAGAGGGCTCTAAATGACACATAGAGGGGGTAAAAAAGTTCTGAGTTTCCCCCTTTTTTACAATCATTACTGGGGATTTGGTACTGGGAAAATCTATGTTACCGAGCAGGTTATTGAGAGCTTTCTAGGCGGAATAAGCGTGTGTTCGTTGGGGCTACCTACAGGGAAGTCTTGCGCGCTTTTACAGAGAGTTTTAGGAGGAGTTACTGTGTGGGCTGTTGCTCTCTCTGTTTGGAATCAAGCCATCGGTCGACTTGGATGACAAGTAGACTATTCTTTTTTTTGGTTTAATCTATTAATGGGTGAATATTCGATGATGGATGTAGCGATATGGGAAGAGGTGCTCTTATCAATTTTGACGAGAATACGGCCTCTCCTTCTTGGGAATCAGCATCAATAGTCATTTGTGGATACGGGCGCAGTGTTTTCTGGAATCTGCGCTTGGATTTCATCTGTGCATCTGACTAAGTGTCTCAGATTGGATTCGCACAAGAACTGTGCGGTATTTCTCGGGAATAAAAAAGTTTCGGATCTTTTTTGAGGTAGAACCTCTTTTTATAAATAGGGATAGTGTTTATCTGTGCATAAGAGTCAGGGGGGGAGAATATGAGAATATTTTACTTATGCTTCCTTTGGATTGGAGAGATTGGACTATAAAATAATTTATAAAGGGGTCTTTCGAGCTACATCTAGCATGAGTATGATTGGTAGAGAGAGGGTCATTCCGTGTGTTATTTAAAACATTATTCTCAAAGAGGCTCCATTTAGGGAACCGATGTCCCTCCTCATAGGAGTCATTGGATGTAGCACTAAAGCAATCGGAGATGAGTGCATCTTAACTTGGTTTACAGTTCATTGCTCTGCATTATTTTATTGAAGATGGCCTGTTTCCCCCTTTCGCAAACATAATGGGTGATGACTGCATTTTTGTTTTCTCCATCGGCTGGACGCCAGTTATAGATGTTTGGCATCTCGCAGATCTCGAATTTTTCCAAATAAATAGTGCGATTAAGAACGTCTTGATCTCCGAGGAATTCTTTGTGAGAAAGAAGGGTATTCTCTGTCCATTTGTCAATAACACATGAGTTCTGCTTGAAAACTATAACCCCACTATTGTAACCGGTTTCATTAGATTTAAGAATGCCTCGATGGCGGCTGTTGTTTTGACTGCGTTGAGGTTCTTGTACGATGCCAAAACCACATTCATTATTACAGTATTCAAGAAGATGGGAGATATTTCCATGGGTTTCACAATCGATGTCTGTCCAGATACTACGCTTATAAGGGGTTTCTTTCAGGCCAAAGGGTTTAAGGAGCCAGATTTTTCGGGAGATCCAAATGTTTCCGTAGTAGGAGCCTTCCCATGTTGTTCTGAGAGAGGAGTTGACCTGCTCTTTGTAATTGAAGTATTCATTTTGCAGAGGAAAAGTAACGATGGAGCCTTTGCTTTTGCACCAAAGTTTAGCGCTTTGGCTCATTCCAAAATCAATAAAGGATACAGGGAGAGAGTTGAAGCGAGCATAATTTTGCCACCACCACTTTAGCATCCACTCTTGAGTTTGATCACAACCAACAAGGACTCCATCGGTCATATTAGATGTGTTCTTGGGTTTCCGCTGCAGAACCTGTTTGATCTGTATCTACATTGATCTCAGTAGCTTCTGTTGAGGGATCAATCTCAGTTGCGTCTATTGAAGTGTCAATCTCAGTAGCTTCTGTTGAGGGATCAATCTCAGTAGCTTCTGTTGAAGTGTCAATTTCAGTAGCTTCTGTTGAGGTGTCAATCTCAGTTGCATCTATTGACATTTCAGTGTCAGCTGGATGTTCATTACAACTTCCTTCTGCGAAGCTATAGCTAGTTCCTAAAAGAGTTAGTCCGAATAGTAATAAAAGTTTATGCATGTATTTTCTCCTTTAATTGTTAAGACATATAATGCTTATACTTTAATTAGCAATAAATTGTCAAATACTTATCTAAAAGCACGTATTGTGATATAGATAAATGTTATTAATATAGATCTTTGTGATATCTCAAATAAAGATTGTAAGACTTTTTTGAAATGGGAATTGATATGTTTAGAGTCTTGTAGTTGTGGAGGTCTTATTGGGCTGTTTTTGTAATGGATGGGGTAAGGATTGTGCTCATTGTCCTATATTTATTTACTACATGAAAGGATGACTATTGATTCATTTAAATATTTTTATTGCAGTTGAAGTGATGTGTTCCCTCTACTTATAGAAACAAGGCTTTCAGCATTGTGCGGCGAGTTTTTGTTAAAGAACTGATCAAAAAATAGAATCAGGTTCTTTTTGCGGAGGGCTCTGTGACGTAGTGTGATGAGTGTACAGCTTCCAGCACGCTACTCAAGCTGATGAGACCTTGCGACAGAGGGTTCAGCGCCTTGTGATTAAGACAGCATCAATGGTCTAACGCAATGTAAAAGCTTTTTTAGGGTATTATGATGCAAAAAAATGGATACATCTCTAAATTCAGTTAAGAGACTTTTGCGTTGTGCGAAAAGGTTCTGGCGACTCAACTATTGATGTCCTTAGAGAGTCGCTTAATACAACCTTCCTATCGGCCCAGTGTTGCCATTCTTGACTTCATACGAGCCGCTTTATGCTTATTGTACACGTGGGTTTTGACCCCCTTGTCAATTAAGCTATATACTATTTTAAGGCCAGCACCTAGTTTTTCTTGGTCTTTATCTTGAGCGCTCTTTTTCAGACTACGGATGGTTGTGAGTACTTTAGCTTTAATAGATCGATTATGTTTTCTCTTTTTCTCGTTCTGAATCATTCGTTTTTCAGCTGTAGGACGTTTTTTTTTAGCTTCTGCTTTTTTTTCTGCCATTGGCACCTTATAAGTAAAAATGATTTTAATCTTTTAATTCTAACCTACAGCACTATAACATTTAGGAAAGATAACGTCAAAGAACGTGTATGACACCCTTTATTAAAAAAAATATTCAACGTGCTATTTTAGCTTTTACAGGCCTGATTACCTGCTTCTTAGGTGGGAAATTTCTCTATAACTATTATAATTATCATATCATGTCTGGTATATCGAGCGCCCTTGTGCTCGAATGGGAAATCGAGGAAATTACCAAGTCGAAGTATGCTATAGTTGCTGTTTATGAGTATGAGGTGAATGGCAAGGCTTATACAGGAAGGACATTTTTTACCAAACCTTACTTTCCTAATTATTACTCTGCTGAGATCAATTTAGAGGAGTGGAGAGAGTGGCTATGGGATGTCTGGTATCATCCAAAGAATATGAATAAATCGACCATGGAGCATCTACTCCCCTATAAGCAAGGGGTTCATTTCTTTTTAGCACTATGCATCACCGGATATTTTCTATGGTTGAATGTCTACATCCGTAAAACTTCTGTGAGCTACCAATAAACTCTATTTTTTATCTTTAGTATGTAGTGCTGATGGAATAGTATCAAACGCGCATATAAGGCACTGGTTCTTTCTTCCGGGCCCAAAGAGATCAAGAGTTATAGGCAGAGGGTGTCTGAGTGTTAACGAGAGATTGTTCTGAGCAGGATATAGAGAAGTGTTTTGTGAGCTTGGTTAAGCATTTCAAGTAAGGAGTGTTTTTGTCTCTTTTTCTCATAGCGGCTTTCTAAATCAAGCATCCACTGTGCGTATTCGGAGCGCTCACGAATGCGGGAAATAAGGTCATTTTGAAACGTGTAGCTTTTTCCTAGGAGTGCTTTTGGAAGTGGGGTCTTAATGGAGGATTTTTGGGGAAAGTCGATGCGTATATCGATAGGAAAGCTTTTGTACATCCGGATTCCATTATGAATAATATTGAATTGGTCGTAAATGGTTCCAGCCCCTTGGCTATTGATGCTTGTGTAATAGAAGGTTTTATCTTTTAGATAGTTCTCTGTAGCTGAGAGCTTGCGCCTATTAAAGGTTTTTTGATGTAGGATCCAGATTACGGTGTATCCAAGGGACTCATAATCTCTATTACGGGCTTTAAGTTCCTGCAGCGTAATGGGGGAGCATTGGATTTCAAAGATGAGCTTCTTAGGGATCCATGCAACATCTGCGATACGATGTATTTCTACAAAGGGGTGTTCCTGGGAGGTCTCCCCTTGGGGCAGTTTGGTGATAATAGCCCTTTGTACGGCAAGATGTGTCAAGTCTTTTCTGTGCTGATTGCAACTACGATTGGCTGTAAGATGAAAGAAATGGTTGCGCCGATGTAACCCATTTTTTACACGAATTAGTTGAAAGCATTCGGGGCAAAGATAATTTTTTTGTTTTATCGCATCAGATGCTAATATAAGCTTTTCTTCATCGATTCCGTAAATTTGCATGAAAGAATTTGCCCTAAATCCTTCGTTTTTATTAAAATTATATTCTTGACAGGTATCTTGACAGATATCTGTCTCACTACAGGTTCATTTACAGGTAAAGATGACTAAAGACGACTATAATCAAGCATTCGATCCACAACATCAACAAAAAATTGAAGAACTTGTTGCCATTGCTAAGGAACAGGGATTTATTACGTACGAAGAGATTAATGAAGTTCTTCCCATGACCTTCGACTCTGCTGATCAGATTGATCAGGTACTGATTTTTCTCTCTGGCATGGACATCCAAATTCTTAATCAAGCAGAAGTAGATCGGCAAAAAGAAAAGCAGAAAGAAGCCAAAGAGATGGAATCCCTTCCAAAAAGAATAGAGGGAGCTTCTGATGATCCTGTTAGAATGTATCTTAAAGAGATGGGTTCTGTTCCCCTTTTATCACGTGAAGAAGAGGTAGAAATTGCTAAGCGGATTGAAAAAGCACAAATGCAGGTTGAGAAGATCATCATGCGTTTTCGTTATTCAACGCAAGAGGCTATCTCGATTGCAAACTACTTAATCGCTGGGAAAGATCGCTTTGATAAAATCATTGCCGAAAAAGAAATGGATGATAAAACCCAGTTTCTGAAAGTCCTGCCTAAATTACGTGATCTTCTTAGACGGGAGGATAAGCTTTTCGAAAAGCAACTGCTCCGTTCTAAAAATGAAAAATTGAAAAAAGTAGAGCGTGTGAAGCTTGATGAAGATCTTGAAAAGGGTAGCATCCGAACACAAGCCTACTTAAGGCAAATGCACTTTAGACATAATATAACAGACGATTTCGTTGAAGTGATATTAAGCGCATACGATCACTTCCTGATCTTAGAAAAAGAAATTCAAGCGATCATACCGCGTGCTGAAAAAAATCGCTTTGCTGCTGCCAAACTCCTCGCTGCCAGACGTAAACTAAATAAACGGGAACTCGCAGCTGGGCGCACAATCGATAAGTTTAAGAAAGATGTGCGGATGCTTCAACGTTGGATGGATAAAAGCCAAGAAGCAAAACGGGAAATGGTGGAATCTAATCTCAGACTTGTCATTTCTATCGCCAAAAAATATACTAACCGTGGGCTTTCGTTCCTCGACCTGATTCAAGAAGGGAATATGGGGTTGATGAAAGCTGTCGAGAAATTCGAGTATCGTCGCGGTTATAAATTTTCCACCTATGCCACTTGGTGGATTAGGCAGGCCGTTACACGAGCAATCGCTGATCAAGCCCGTACCATTCGTATCCCAGTGCATATGATCGAAACTATTAATAAGGTCCTTCGCGGTGCTAAAAAACTAACGATGGAAACTGGAAGAGAGCCGAGTCCAGAAGATCTCGCGCTTGAACTCGGCCTTACACCAGATCGGATCCGTGAAATCTACAAGATCGCTCAACATCCTATTTCGCTTCAGGCCGAAGTCGGCGATAGTGGTGAAAGCCAATTTGGAGATTTCCTGGAGGATACATCCATTGAATCTCCATCTGAGGCAACGGGCTATGCAATTTTAAAGGACAAGATGAATGCGGTCCTTTCTACACTTACTGATCGAGAACGCACTGTGCTCATCGAGCGATTCGGTCTCCTTGATGGAAAGCCAAAAACACTTGAGGAAGTAGGGGTTAGGTTTAAAGTTACCCGTGAACGTGTTCGTCAAATCGAAGCGAAGGCACTCCGCAAGATGCGTCATCCAACCAGATCTAAACAACTCGAGGCCTTTCTGGATATGATTAATGTAGACTAAGTTTTAGAGAAGCGGCTGGTTTTAAAAGGGGAATTTTCTTTCCCCTTTTTTATTAAAAATCCAGTCTCTCCCTAAATTATCCTGCTCAGGATTAATTGTTTGCATTAATAATCTGGATTTATCTGTAATTGGTTCTATTAATTATATTTTAAATAATACCATTAACTGGTAACAGTGTTTTATAAGTAGTCTCTTGAATAAACTACTGAATTCGGTTATGTGTTTTAAATGGTAAATACGTGCGAAAAATCCAAATCCCCATGTATTAGGCATTAGGTGATTTATATATAAATGATGAGATTTGTAAAACTATGACAGGAACCCCTTATGAGGTAAGATGATGAATATTAAACGTTTTATATACACGCCACTTGCTCTTATTGCTTTAATCGCTTCGTCCTCTGCTTTTTCTGGGATGGACATGGACTCTCGAGTGTCTCAACTTGAAAAAGAAATACATCAATCTGGTACAGAGAATGCAATGGGAACATTTGGGGCAAATACTGTATCGGCTAGGCCTAACGTGGATGGTTCTGGATGGATCCTATCAGGAGACGCTTTATTTTGGAGAGCTTCTATTGGAGGAACAGAGTATGCATACATAGAGACAGCCTTAGATGTAGATCGAATGAAAGGAAAAACCCAACATGTCGATTTCGATACTAATTGGGGTCTTCGTTTGGGCCTTGGATATAATGTTCAGTACGATGGATGGGATCTTTTATTTCAATATACTGGGTTCAACACAACTGGACATTCTTCTGAAAGAGAGGAATTACACAATTTTGTTGTTCAGCTAAGAGCTTGTCAGAAACTCGGGAATGTACCTACTCCACGTACTGAAGCATTTACATATTGTGGAAATGTAAGGTCAACATATGATTTTAAGTATCAATCATTTGATTTAGATCTCGGCCGTAGTTACTTTATGAGCAGCAAATTATCACTTAGACCACATATTGGATTAAAATCTGCTTGGATTGATCAAACACAAAAAACATTTTACAGGAGTGGTAACTTAAGATCTAACATAGTTTACGTGAAAGATGATTCAAACTTCAAGGGCATTGGACCTCGATTTGGGTCTGATTCCCAGTGGCATTTAATGGAAGGGTTTAGCGTTATTGGAAATATTGCAACAGCAGTTCTTTATGGACGCTTTAATGTGGATCATAAAGAAAGAGAGTCTGCTTGTCAGGACCTTCGCGTCTTTCTGAATGATCACCAGTATGCTTTCTCACCAATGGTACAAATGAAACTTGGTCTTCATTACGATACAAGCATTAATGATAATAAGCAGTTCATTAGCGTAGGCATCGGCTATGAAGCAGAATACTGGTGGAAACAAAATCAAATGTTTCACCCTGATCAAACTCCAACCTGTTTTCATTTCAGACACGTATCTGAAGACATCAGTATGCATGGGTTAACAATCGATTTAAAATTAGATTTTTAGGTTCTGACTGAGCTAGCTGTATACGTAAAGCAGGTGAGCTTCGCTTTTTTCTTCCACCGTATTTCTCACTGCTTTAGATCCTGCTCTATTCGTGAGTGTACTAGCAATGAGAGAGTGTTCAGGGTTTACTTTCTCATTATCTAATAACAAGAAAGGCCTTTTAATCCGGTTAGCTCATGCGTTAGATGATTGTGAGGAATAAGAATTTTATAAATATCTCTGTACAAACCTACAGTGATTGGGTATGGGAGATTGTATAAAATGTTTATTGTAAGTGAAGGGCCCCTTAAAATCACCTTGAAGCTTTGTCTTTGAGCCGATATAAATGACTCTTTATGAAGCTTAAAGAAATTAAAAACATTATCGTACGGATGCCCAATTGGGTGGAAGATCTCGTCATAGCGACGCCTGTGTTGCAGGATTTGAGAGATCGCTTTCCAAAAGCAACGATTCTGGATATGATTAATGTAGACTAAGTTTTAGAGAAGCGGCTGGTTTTAAAAGGGGGATTTTCTTTCCCCTTTTTTATTAAAAATCCAGTCTCTCCCTAAATTATCCTGCTCAGGATTAATTGTTTGCATTAATAATCTGGATTTATCTGTGATTGGTTCTATTAATTATATTTTAAATAATACCATTAACTGGTAACAGTGTTTTATAAGTAGTCTCTTGAATAAACTACTGAATTCGGTTATGTGTTTTAAATGGTAAATACGTGCGAAAAATCCAAATCCCCATGTATTAGGCATTAGGTGATTTATATATAAATGATGAGATTTGTAAAACTATGACAGGAACCCCTTATGAGGTAAGATGATGAATATTAAACGTTTTATATACACGCCACTTGCTCTTATTGCTTTAATCGCTTCGTCCTCTGCTTTTTCTGGGATGGACATGGACTCTCGAGTGTCTCAACTTGAAAAAGAAATACATCAATCTGGCACAGAGAATGCAATGGGAACATTTGGGGCAAATACTGTATCGGCTAGGCCTAACGTGGATGGTTCTGGATGGATCCTATCAGGAGACGCTTTATTTTGGAGAGCTTCTATTGGAGGAACAGAGTATGCATACATAGAGACAGCCTTAGATGTAGATCGAATGAAGGGAAAAACCCAACATGTCGATTTCGATACTAATTGGGGTCTTCGTTTGGGCCTTGGATATAATGTTCAGTACGATGGATGGGATCTTTTATTTCAATATACTGGGTTCAACACAACTGGACATTCTTCTGAAAGAGAGGAATTACACAATTTTGTTGTTCAGCTAAGAGCTTGTCAGAAACTCGGGAATGTACCTACTCCACGTACTGAAGCATTTACATATTGTGGAAATGTAAGGTCAACATATGATTTTAAGTATCAATCATTTGATTTAGATCTCGGCCGTAGTTACTTTATGAGCAGCAAATTATCACTTAGACCACATATTGGATTAAAATCTGCTTGGATTGATCAAACACAAAAAACATTTTACAGGAGTGGTAACTTAAGATCTAACATAGTTTACGTGAAAGATGATTCAAACTTCAAGGGCATTGGACCTCGATTTGGGTCTGATTCCCAGTGGCATTTAATGGAAGGGTTTAGCGTTATTGGAAATATTGCAACAGCAGTTCTTTATGGACGCTTTAATGTGGATCATAAAGAAAGAGAGTCTGCTTGTCAGGACCTTCGCGTCTTTCTGAATGATCACCAGTATGCTTTCTCACCAATGGTACAAATGAAACTTGGTCTTCATTACGATACAAGCATTAATGATAATAAGCAGTTCATTAGCGTAGGCATCGGCTATGAAGCAGAATACTGGTGGAAACAAAATCAAATGTTTCACCCTGATCAAACTCCAACCTGTTTTCATTTCAGACACGTATCTGAAGACATCAGTATGCATGGGTTAACAATCGATTTAAAATTAGATTTTTAGGTTCTGACTGAGCTAGCTGTATACGTAAAGCAGGTGAGCTTCGCTTTTTTCTTCCACCGTATTTCTCACTGCTTTAGATCCTGCTCTATTCGTGAGTGTACTAGCAATGAGAGAGTGTTCAGGGTTTACTTTCTCATTATCTAATAACAAGAAAGGTCTTTTAATCCGGTTAGCTCATGCGTTAGATGATTGTGAGGAATAAGAATTTTATAAATATCTCTGTACAAACCTACAGTGATTGGGTATGGGAGATTGTATAAAATGTTTATTGTGAGTGAAGGGCCCCTTAAAATCACCTTGAAGCTTTGTCTTTGAGCCGATATAAATGACTCTTTATGAAGCTTAAAGAAATTAAAAACATTATCGTGCGGATGCCCAATTGGGTGGGAGATCTCGTCATGGCGACGCCTGTGTTGCAGGATTTGAGAGATCGCTTTCCAAAAGCAACGATTACTGCGATGTGTCTGGCTCATATTGCACCCATTCTTAAGTATGATCCCACCATCAATAACCTCTTGGCCTTCACGAAAGCAAAGGGGTTTATTTATCAATTAACCCAGAGAAGTATTATTATGCGGCTGCAACGGGAGCAATTCGACCTTGGAGTCCTGATGCCTAACTCATTTTCTTCCGCGTGCTTCTTTAAGCTAGGTCAGGTGCAACATCGTCTGGGTTACAAAGGTCAGCTGCGTAGTCTTATGCTGAGTCATGGGGTGGACTTTCCTTCATATCGGAATAATCAACATTTAACAACGACGTATAAGATGATGCTCGAATCCTTGAGTATTCCCGTTTCAAAAACACCACCTCGTCTGTTTGTAACAGAAGCCGAGGTCAGAGAGGTTTGGGGAATTCTTAGTCGTTTTCATTTTTCTTCTCAAAATAAGATCATTGGAATGAATCCGGGGGCTACTTACGGTTCCGCAAAATGCTGGCCTCCAGATCGTTTTCGGCAGGTAATTAAGAACATGATTGCTGCGGATCCCAATCATGTTGTACTCCTGTTTGGAACGAGTGGACAAAGAAAATTAATCAAAGACATTGGACATGGAATGCCACGTCAGGTAGTTGACCTTTCGGGGATGACGACAATTCGTCAGCTGATGGCATTTATTAGTATTTGCAATATTTTTTTCACGAATGATAGCGGGCCTATGCATATTGCAGATGCACTCCGCGTTCCTCTTGTCTCTGTTTTTGGATCAACTAGTAGTATTGTTACAGGTCCTTATCATGGTGAGCATGTGGTGCAAAAAACTGTAGAGTGTTCTCCTTGCTTTAGACGCACGTGTCCTATTGACTTTCGATGCATGAAAAGGATTGGTGTTGAGGAGGTTACAGGTCTTCTTCTGAAAATTCTTCATGAGGCTTTATGATAAAATCTCTGATGAGAAAGCTTAGGCCCAATCCTTTTGATAAAATTCTTAAAACAGCAAAGGCTAATGGCAAGAAACGCTTCCTGGTGCTTTGGAACCGTGGTATGGGTGATATCCCTCTTGGCCTATATGCCCTGGTCGTACGCATTAGAGAATATATTCCTCATGCAGAGATTACGTTTTTAACACGCAAAGATTTAGAGCAGGCTTGTACGATGCTAAAGGATGTAAAAGTGATCGTTTCAGAAGAGATGGTGCGTGGTAAGGATGCTAAGATTGATATCGATCTTGTGGATTATGATGTATTTTTGAAAAAGCCCGATCCTACGCGGTGGCTGGCCTGGCAACTGGGCAGACTGACACCCAAGTTAGAGTGGAATGAACAATGGGATCTACTTTCTAGAAGATATGGATTGAATGAAAATGACACTTATATCGGTGCCCATATGCAAACTGAAACAGGGGAGTACTATGGTTATGAAAAGAATTGGCCCTTTGAGAAATGGATACAGCTGTTTAAGAAAATTGAAAATAAGAAAATCATTCTCTTTGGAATACAAACCGTTCCAAAAGTCACTAGAGAGAATGTGATCGACCTGCGCGGAAAGACCTCCCTTTTTGAAATGCTTGCAATTGTCAAAAATTATTGCCGCTATATGCTTGCTCCCGATTCTGGAGTGCTCTCAATCGTCTACTATTTGAATGTGAATGTTCCCCTGCGGTTTGTTTCTCTATGGTCCGATCCAAAACAAGGAGTGCTTAGGCAAAACGTTGCATCTCCAAATAAATTTTTTGAACATATTCCAATTATTGGAGAAAATAATAATCTATTCTCTATTACGATTGATCAGGTGTATGAGCAGCTTCAGCTGAAATCTACTTATGAAATATGAAAACATTGAGAGGTTCTTAGAAGAAATAGATCAAAAGCAATTACTCGAAGCGCGAAATCACGAGGGGTTTGAGGATCAAGTGGCTTTACTTAATGCTGAATTGCTAGAAAAACAACGGAAAACGATTCAGAAGAAGTTGGAGATTTGCACACTCGACCCCATTCCATCGGAGCGATCTATTCGACTCGACTGTAGCAGCATGCAGCCCCATCAAGGAGGGGGTTGTATAGTCCTTGCCGGTGGCCAGGGTAGTCGACTAGGGTTTTCTGGACCAAAAGGCTGTTTTACACTCAAGGTTCCAGAGGAAAAATCTTTATTTCAGATCATATGTGAAAAAATCCTTGTTGCATCTGCTCAATGCTGTACGCTTTTTCCTGTGGCGTTCATGACCTCACCGTATAATCATGTAGCAACGGTTACCTTCTTTGAGGAGAATGCATACTTTGGACTGGAACCTGATCAAGTAGATTTTTATACTCAAGATCATCTGCCCCTCATGAATGAATCGGGGGATTGGTTTTTAAGTGATGATGGGGGGATTGCCTTTGGTCCCGATGGCAATGGGAAAGCGATTCACCGTTTCTATACATCGGGAATTTGGGATAAGTGGAGGCAGAAAGGAGTGCAATATATTAATGTCATTCCCATAGATAATCCTCTTGCTATGCCGTGTGATGGAGTGATGGGGGAGGCTCTTGAAAAGCAAGAATATAACCTTGTTGTGAAGGTCATTAAGCGTATTGACCCTATGGAAAAAGTAGGTGTACTAGGCCTGAAACAGGGTAGACTTGCCGTCATGGAGTATTCAGAGCTTATGGATGATGTCAAAGAAGATCTTGTCAAGTATCCAAGTGCGTATTCTGGGATGTTTACATGCTCGATGGTATGGGCCCATCACGTGGCTTGCGATGTTTCAGAAATGCCTTTTCATGTAACAAAAAAGAAGGGAAGTTTAAAATTTGAGCACTTCCTTTGTGATGTGTTTCATATGGCAAAGCGATTCTATATTATAGAAAAAGAAAGGAATCTTTGTTTTTGTCCTATTAAAGATCAAGCAAGCGTGGTAGTAGTTGAAAGAGTCTTATCAACTGGCCGCAATTAGCAAATCTATGTTAGAATTAATGAAACAACAGAAGTAACTCTAGAGGGTGAATGAAGATAGGATATTTAGGATCTGGGGCTTGGGGATGGTGTTTGGCCAATTTACTCGCAGATAATGGCCATCGAGTTATTCTTTGGAGTAGTAATAAAGAGGTGTCTGAAAGATTAGATAGTAGTACAAAGACCTCTAAACTACAGAATCCAAAGTCGAAGGGCTCTCTCCATATGACTTCCCTTCTAGAAGAAGCGGTTACAGATGTTGATATGATCGTTGAATCGGTGACATCTGCTGGTTTTCGTCCTGTTCTAGAAAAAATCCTGTCTATTAAACCTCTTGATATTCCACTTGTGATCACTTCAAAAGGGATTGAGCAAAATAGTGGTCTTCTTCTTTCAGAAGTTGCGATCCAAATGGTTGGCGATCATTTCAAAGAGAAGGTCGGTGTCTTAAGTGGCCCATCACTTGCCCATGAGGTCATGGAGAAGCTTCCTGCCTCAGTCGTGTGCTCTGCTTACAACAATGCGCTAATGCTTGATATTCAAGAGGCCTTTGCAGTTCCCTATTTCCGTGTGTATCCGAATGAAGACGTGATCGGGACTTCTTTTGGTGGAGCAATGAAAAATATTATGGCGATCGCTTGCGGGGTTTCTGATGGCCTGTGTTTTGGTGAAAATACAAAAGCCGCTTTGATGACTCGAGGCTTACATGAAATCCGCAAGCTTGCTCAAACCAAAGGATGTAAACCCGAAACCCTCAATGGTCTCTCAGGAATGGGGGATTTGTGTGTTACTTGCCTTTCCCAAAAGAGTCGTAATTACGTCTTTGGAAAACTACTGGCTGAAGGCTTAAGACCTAATGAAGCCAAAGAAAAAATTGGAATGGTTGTTGAAGGAGCCTACACCTGCCTTTCTGCCTATCAACTTAGTCAAAAAGAAAATATTCCGATGCCTATTACAGAAGCTGTGTATTCGATTATCTATCACAATGTCAATCCGCGTCATGCCGTTGAAGCTCTTTTAATGCGCGAAATAAAAGAAGAGCATTTATGAGATGGATTCACTATTATTTCCGTTCTAGGTTATGGGCTTGTAACACAATCTTACTGAAGAGAAAGATCTTTGCTCAATCTGCAACACATCTAATAATAGGGAACTCTCTATGCCCTTAGAAGGTTATAAAGTTGTTACTGCTAAAGAAATGGCACAGATTGAAAAGGTGAGCATTGGCGAAGGAGCTAGCGCTGAGCAATACATGCAGACAGCTGGTCTGGGTATTGCCAAGATTGTTGAAAACTATACCCATCTTTTCAAACTCAAGAAGAAAGTAGTGCTTCTCGTTGGACAAGGAAATAATGGGGGGGATGCATACGTTACCGGAATGAGTCTAATGGAAAATGGATTCGAGGTAACGGCCTATCAGTTCTGTCCTCTTGATGAAGCAACTTCTCTCTGTCAATCTAAAGGGAAACAATTCCTCGAATGCGGTGGTAACATCCTTCTCCCTACCTCTATTGATGCTGTTCATCTCATTTCTGATGGAGTGATTTTAGATGGCATTTTTGGCACGGGATTCAAAGGAGAAATCGAAGGGTTAATCAAGGAAGTGATTATCGATGTCAATGCACAAAACTTTCACTTGTTATCGATTGATATCCCTTCGGGCTTGGATGGTAATACTGGAGAAGTGACAGGGGAAGCTATGATGGCCAGAGCCACAATTTATTTGGGACTGCCAAAGCTGGGTTTTTTTCTCAGAGAGGGCATGAATCACGTTGGATTTCTTCAGTACTGCGATTTTGGGATGGATGTTGAATATATCCATCAAATCAAACCAAGCTGTCACTTAGTCAATGAGCATGCTCTACTAAACCTGCTACCAAAGCTTGTTCATAATCGACATAAATATGAAGCCGGTTATGTTCTTGCTATCGCGGGTTCTCCTGGAATGCCAGGTGCTGCCATGCTTGCTTGTTTAAGCGCAATGCGATCAGGAGCCGGCATCGTTAGATTATTCTATCCAAAAGGGATGGAAGGAGAACTCTCCAATGAATTCTATGAGCTGTTGAAAAGTGCTCGTTCTGAAAAAAGCATCCTTATCGAAGCAAAGCGTGCCAAAAGCGTACTTATTGGTCCTGGTCTTGGACAGGAGAAAGAAGTTAGTGTATTGCTTAAATCGGTGACTCCAAAACTTACAATTCCATGTGTGTTAGATGCTGATGGGCTGTTGCTTTTGAAGGATGAACTGAGCTCCCTAAAACAGCCGATCATCATTACTCCCCATCGCGGTGAGATGGCAAAACTGTTAGATGTTGAGAAATTTCCAGGAAAGGATTTTATTAAGACATGTCAGCTCTATGTAGATATTAATCATGTAACACTCCTTCTTAAGGGATCTCCAACATTTATTTTTCACCCTAATTCAAGTCCAATTGTAGTAAATAAAGGAGATCCAGGCATGGCCACTGCTGGAACGGGGGATGTCCTGACTGGGATTCTCGCCTCCCTGTTGGCACAAGGACTTCCAACCAGAGAGGCTGCGACTCTCGGAGCCTATCTACACGGATTGGCAGGCGAACTCGCAAGCTCCATGCTCACCCCCTACCATATGATTGCAAGAGATTTAATTAAGGCACTACCATTAGCAATCACTCAATTACTACAATAAAAAACAACAGGGTATGTACAGGAAAGAACGTGCTTCTGACAGTGTAAATGCGACCTCTTAGAGAGAAAGGGGATGATATTTAGAAGGCTCTAGTCTAGGAGCTTCTTGCAGAGGACTTGCTCTTTATACCAAGTAGTGAATAGCTGGATTCCTTCTAAAAGAGAGGTTTTAGGAGTATATCTGAGTACTGACTGAGCCTTGGTGATGTCAGCATGGGTTTCTAGCATCTCTCCTTTTTGCATCGGAAGCAGATTGCGAATCGCTTTTTTGCCAAGCCCTATTTCAAGAAGTGAAATTAAGGTTTCCAATTCCTCCATTTGATTGTTGCCCAGGTTAAATATTTCACAGGCAGCACCAAGATCAATCGCTGTAGCTGTACCTTCAACCACATCATCAATATAGGTAAAATCCCGTTTCATCTTCCCATGATTAAAGACATCTATAGGGCGATCATCAGTGATAGCATTTGAAAATAAATAGTAGGCCATATCTGGTCTTCCCCAGGGGCCGTATACGGTGAAGTAGCGTAGGCCGGTTACTGCAATGCCATACAGGTGGTGATAGGAATAGGCCATCATTTCATTTGCCTGTTTGGTGGCGGCATATAAATTTGCAGGGTGCGGCGTAGGGTCTTTTTCAGAGAAGGGAACTTTTTCGCTTAGGCCATATACTGAAGAAGAAGAAGCGTAGATCAATTTAATTTTTGGGTGATTGCGACAGATTTCTAAAATAGACAGGAAACCAACGAGATTGTCTTGAGCATAATTGTGTGGGTGCGTAAATGAAAATCTAACTCCAGCTTGTGCTGCAAGATGTACTACGTGAGTGATGGCATATTTTTTAATCACGGGGTCAAGTGTTCTTTCACTCCGAATGTCTGCAGGGATCACTGTGATATTGAGATCTGTAAGGATTTTAGCTCGCTTTTTTTTCAGGTTAGGGGAGTAATAGTCATTAAAATTATCACATCCTATTACGAAATCACCCCGAGCTTTGAGATGCTTTGCCAAATGAAAACCAATAAATCCAGAAATCCCAGTAATAAAAATTTTTTTTTCAATCATTTACTAAAACACTTATTTCACGTATTAATGGTACTTACTTTAGGAGAAAAATGCGATTCTTCTTTCTTCTTACTCTACTTATCTATGTGACAGGATGCTCAAATCTACCACTGCGTGGTCGAGATGTCTATGGTACAGATGAATTTGTGCTCGATTCTTATAAAATTAAAGAAGGGAAATTCTCCATTTTGGAGATGGAGGGGCAGTGCTTAGAAGAGCTCTCTCCAGATCTATTAGAGGATTACAAAGATGTACTTGAAGATGGAGATGTACTGTGTATTGCACTTTTTCACCCTACAAGAAAGGATGTGGTCGAAGCTGTTGCAAAAATCGGAGAATCCGTTGGTTACGCTGTTACAAATGGGAAAGTTCACCTGCCTGAGCTAAAGGCGATCGAAGTTCAAGGATTGACTCTTGAAGAAGCACGCAAGAACATTCAAGATCATTATCAAAGTGAAATCAAGGACATGGAGGTGTTTCTTGCCTATAAAGACCGATTGGATAGAAAAGTTGAGCTCGCTGGACTTGTGAGTACAGCAAGCATCCCAGTCAATGGTAGACTACGCCTTTTTGAAGTGCTTTCTAAAGCAAGACTCCCTGCAGATGCAAATCTCTTTAAAAGCTATCTCGTGCGCGGGGATAAGCCTCTACCTGTAGATATGGTTAAACTCATTGCTGATGGAGATATGAGCCAAAATATAGTCATGCGAGGTGGGGATAAAATTTTCATTGCCCCTGCCCAAGCTTCATCTATTATTGTCATGGGAGAAGTGGGGCATCAAGGAACGATTAATATTTCTTCGGGAATGTTGCCACTCCGCTATGCACTTGCACAAGCAGGGGGTATTTCTTCAACGGGGAGTAAATCTTCGATTCAAATCATTCGGGGCAATCTAATGCACCCTAAGATTTATACGTTGAGTTGGCAACATGTAATGAGACTTCCCTCTTCAAGTTTACTCTTGATACCAGGAGATATTGTTTATGTTGCTGCAACTTCCGTTACCGAATGGAATCGCTTTATTACACAACTCTTTCCCACATTTACACTCATAGAACTCATGACAAAAGGAGTTCCAAACTTGGTGACAATCCAATAATGAGAGATCTCAATCCTGAGCGGTATCTGTTATTTTCTGATGTCAAAGCCATTTTCCTAAGAGTCCGGAGACAGGTTTTTTGGGTGGCATCGATTCTGGCTCTACTGACCTTCTTCTATTTTTTTCGAATTCAGCCAGTTTATGAAATAAAAGCTACCTTTAAAGAGGGAGGCCTTTCCCAAGCGGATACGTCAGGAGGCTTTACTAGTCAATTTTTCAGGGGATTTGGCCTGGGAAAACATGAAGGGACTGCGGTTGGTTTGATGAAGTCGCGCAACCTTCTCCAGGGAGTTGCTGAGTCGGTGGGACTTCAAGCGAGTGTTGCTGATAAAGGACTTCGCCTATCCATACGTGAAAATATGATGGATAACTTGGCGATCCTATGCAATCGAAAAATCCCAGATACGGATCCCTTTTTGTTTCAAGATGTGAACTATTTAGGTTCGGAATCTGTACAGCACTCTTTGACGTTTTCCTCAATGGACACATTTACGATTGATGACAAGTATGAAGGAATCATCGGTGAACCCCTCTCATTTGATGGTGTGACGCTGACGCTCATTCAAATACCTGATCACTTCAAATTTAGTAAGGAATATTCACTCACAATTACTCCAATTCGGGAATGGATCGATCACTTATGTGAATCGATCGACATTGAATCTTCAAAAGATGACCCCTCTATTTTAGAGCTTAGCTATTATCACCGAAATCAACAGGCGGGAAAAAGAGTGCTGAATACACTCATGTCTCAATTTAAAACTTATCTCATAGAAGAGAATCAACGCGTTGCTGATGCGCAATGTGATTATTTGGGAAATCGTAAACAGGAAATCATTGCAATATCGCATAAATCTCTTCAGTCATATGTTGACTATCTGAAAGAAAATATTGGAGATGAGGGGTATTTTGATTTCGACCAAGAAGGCAGAGCCCTCAGCCAATCTAAGCAGTCGATCATCGATGCCCTTTTCAATATTGATTTTGAACTGAGCCAACTGGGTAGAAAAAATCGGGATGCTTTGATGCGTCATTCTCCATTTTCTCAAGAGTACTCGCAGTTAAGAGGTGAATTTTTTGCCCTTAAGAAAGAGCGTAATAGTATTGATACTGCCCTTTTAGAACAAGGAGATCTCTTAGAGCAAGGGCCCTTTTTTATTCATACTCGGTCTTTTGTAAAAGAGCCTCATTTCGCTGCAGCAGAAGAGCTGTGTCAGCTACGCAAAGAAAAAGAGGAAATTCACAACGCCCTACAAAGGGAGGTTGACGAAGAGGATTTAGGCCCCCTTTTTGAAAACAAATTGAGAATGATTTCTTTGCGTGAAAAAATTCTGCAGGAACATATGATTCATCCAAATGAAGAAAGAGAGGGCTTTCAAGGAATGGATCTTACGACTGCACGCACTGTGTTTTATGAATATAGTAAGACGCTCAATGAATTAGAAGTGACGATAAAACAGCTTAACTATTTGCATAATGAAATGAAAAAAGGCCAATTCGAAATAAGCGCTCTTTGCACGGTGCTTGTGGATCCTATGAGCCAGAAGATGGTAAAGGAGGCAAGCGATCTTACTCATCAAATCAGAGATAATGCAAACGTCACTGAGAGGGATCGCAGTCGTTATCAGGGAATGCTCGACCGAAAAAAAGAAGATCTATCATATCATTTATCTCACTGCATTGAACTTAAAAGACTCCATGCCGAGCTTCTCGAAGGTAAAAGACTTGATTTACAGCAAGAGATAAGTCATCTCCTTAGTCAAGAAATGTCTATTCTTGAATCGCAGATGAACGAGTGTCTCGATAAACATGCGGTTCATCTTGGCAAGGAAAAAGCATTCTATGAGGCTCAAATAGAGGGAATCACTGAGCAGATCGGAAAGCTTCCTGATAAATGGCTTTACGAAAAAGAATTTGAGGCTAGTTCTCATCTCAACATGAATATGATGAAAGGGATTGTGCAGCTTGTTGAATCAAAAAATATCGATCATCAACTGTCTCAAATTGAATCAAGACCTCTTGACAGAGCATATGCGATGCTCAAACCTAAGAGTACTCTGGCTCTCCTTTTTGCTTTTCTTGTGGGTGGGACTAGCGCTGTAATGACATTTGGATGCTTTCTTGCAAGGGAGCTATCACGCGGAATGCCCCTATCACTTGAGAGTTTACGTTTTAGAAATAGAGTTGTGGCTGGCTGTTTACACAACTTCGACTCTAAGAGCTCTCTATCTGCAATCACAGATGATTCTCTCGAAGTTCTAAGAAAGATTGTATCTAAACTCCTTCTTAGAAGAGGGATTGCAGCTGGATTGCTTCAAAATCATTCCTCAGATTACTCTACGCAGCTTGCTGAGCTTCTAGCTAAGCATGGGATGCGATCGCTTATTATCACAATGGATTGTCATGAGAGTTCGCTGAAAGTAGATGATTCAGATCTGATCGATTATTGGGATAACACGGTTGATAATCCTATCCACAAAAGGAAACATTTCGATACGGTTTCTCTTGGAAAAGGAGATCGGTATGGAGTTGAATTTTTAAAGAGTGAACCGTTTCTTACATTCTTAGACAAGATGAAATGTAAATATGATTATCTACTCCTCTGTTCTCAAGCGTTACTTACCAGTATGGAAGCAAAGGAATATACAGCATTTGTGGAAGTACTGGTCCTTACGGTGGATTCAGAAACAATAGAAGAATTAGACGGCTACTTTACTTGGGATGGTTCTGCAATATTTTTGACGATCTGACGCCATTTTTTTACAATTTCTGCAGCAAGAGGCGCCGCTTCTTTTCCGTAATCGCCATATTTCAAATAGACCACAACGACAAGTTCAGGGTGTTCGAAGGTTTGAATTTCCTCTTTTTGAAAGGTGACTGATCCAAACCAAATGTCTTTACAGATCGTCGATTGACCTTCGCGATCGAGAAATGGACGATAGACTCTTTCTGCTGTTGATGTTTTTCCAACCATCTGCTCTTTTAAACTATAGTAGTCTCGAGTCTTTTGACTCTTTCCAAACAGTCCACGTATACGTGTTGCTCTCGCTCCACCACGCTCGCTCCACACAACACGATTTAGACCAGTTAGAAGATATTCTCTTACTTTCTCTGGCATGGAGATCGATCGCTTGATCTGTTTTTTAACTTGGGTAATATGGGGAGAGGGGTTTCGTTTTTGATCTGCTGTAAATAGAGGAAAGTCTATGCCAATTCCTTGGTAATACTCATTATAAGGGGATTCTTGCTTGGAAAAAATCGTTTCTGTATTCGATAAGGTAACTCCATGAATTTCATGCACGATTTGAGGTTTTAAAACATCTCCCTTATTCGCAATTGTAGAGAGCATGATCGCTGTTTGAAGAGGGGTGACAACGAGAGTGTGCTGACCGATTGCAAAGGAGTATAGCCCTGTTCTATTCTCTCTTAAATCATAGGGCAAGAGCCCCTTATATTCATAGGGAAGGTCAATGCCTGTTTTGGATCCGAATCCAAAAAGTTGGGACGCCTCGTGTAAATCAAGAGGGTTGTCTAGAACATCACTTGCTAGAAGAGAAAAGTAGATGTTGCTTGAACACTCCACTGCTGTTAAGAAGTCTATTTTACCGAGTCTTGCGTGAGTCCGTGGTAGTTGACCTCCCTTATATCTGCGATAAATTGGTTTTCTATCCATTGTATATCCCAAAATTGTTTGATTAGAGACATTGGAATAGGAAGATGTTTCATCGATGATGGTCATTGGGTTCATATCTGTGATATAGGGGTTATTCTTGCTTTGTTCATAGGTTTGTCTCAGAGCTTCGTAACCAGTGATAATTTTAAAAATGGATCCGAGGAGTGTTGCCTGTCTAAAGGCAAATGACCTCCCGTATCCTAAGCGATTCGTTGGATAGAAGGCAGACGCTAAATGCTGTTCATATTGGATTCCCTGTAGATTTCTTACGTGAGAGTAATGTCCTAAGAGGGGTTTATTTAGTTCATTAAATGAGCGCATCGTCTGTAGATATTCACTAGCGAATTCAGGAGAGAGATCCTCCAAATAGGTGTTTAACAGCTTAACATGTTTCATCAATGTTGAATCGGGGTTTTGCTCCAGGGCTTGCTGATTGCGAATGAGGTGGAAGAGGAAGGGTTTGAGAGACTCGTCTGTGCAAAAATTAGCGTTGCTTGAGAGGTATGCGCGCATACAATTCCACTTATGTTTGTTCCAAAAATCGGTAAAGAGTTTATTTTCAGCCTCCTTTAGATAATCGATGTAGGGATGAGCATAGGTTCCTGTAACTTTTTCTAAGGCTCGTTTTTTAGTGAGATAATGTTTGAAGTACTCCTTTCTCCAGTGGGGAAATTCTATCATATGAAACAGGGTACATACCTGTGACTGTACTTCTATTTCAACCGCGACCTTTGCTTGCGAGAGTTTGCGGTAGTTTGCGAGTGAGTGATGTTTGACTTTCTGAAAGACCTCTTCTTTGAAGAGATCTTTGTCTAGTGCCAGGCGACTGAGGTCAAGTAAAAGCAGTTTATCATCATTAAAGGGGATCTCTGTAAAATAGCGATCGGCTTCACTTTTGAGTTCTTGAGAGAGGCGTTGGTGACCTGCAAATGCCTGCGTAATGTTTTCTTTTATCTCACTACTTGTTTGGAAGCAACTGGGGGATTGGGGATACAGTGTATCGATGACAGCTGGCATCGACTCTTGAGTTGACAGCATAAGCAACATTTCACACACTTGTTGAAGTAAGAAAGAGTTATCAATGTTATTTAGCTTATCGATTCCTTGGCGAACGGCCCCATTTTTGGAAAGAACTTGATCTAAATACTCATCCCAATTCAGTTCTTTGGATTCGGTAATGTATTGCTGGTTTTTTTCAGAATAACCCTCTCGTTCTAAATGCCGTATCCCATCCCAAATCTGGGAAATATAGAGTTCATTTTCCAGCCATTTGGTCATAGCAAAACGTTTCTCTTCTTTCGTTTTATTCTCTCCAGAGAGGATGAAATCGTTAGGGTCATATCGAGGATAGGTCGCCATTGCAACTACTTCGCCTGTGTCTGGTATCATCGCAACAATGGCTCCTCCTTTAATCCAAGGAGAGGTGATGTTGGAGTGGTTTTTTCCAGCTGTTGCAAAATGTTCTTCCCTGTTCATCTCATTGATGGTTAGTAGTTTTTCAGCTAAGTCTTGAAGTTCGCTTGAAATGGAGAGTTTAAACTGTTGTCCTGAAATTGGGGAGTGAGATCCAGGAAGCTCCCGAATGAAATGACCTCCTGATCCAAGTTCAAACTTTTTTGAGCCATAAACGCCACGCAGACTTTCATCAAATTGCTTTTCGATTCCAGCTTTACCCACAAAGTCATTGATTCTGTAGGCTTTTTCTTTAAGTTCCTGTAGTCGCTTGTAAACATGTCGACTACTCAAGAAACTGTAGGGAAGTGGGCAGGGAAGCCCGGCATCTTTTTTTTCGAGATACTCACTTAGATCGGTGATCTCATGGGCTATCTCCAAATATTCCTTTTGATTGATTGCTCCAAGATATCCGATGAGATCGCCTGCGAGCTTGCCTTGGGGGTAATCTCTTGTGGTACTTCTTTCTGCGAGAATTCCAGGCCAGTTGCGTTCAAGCATCTTGAGCTCGTAGTACTCCCGTTCTGAAATTTCCTCTTTGAGGATAAACGGAGTATTGGGGAAAATAGAAGCCTTGCTATAGATGATATCTTCAATGTCGATAGGATTGAGATCAAACTTGTTCCCAAGCAAAAGGGAGAGTCTAAAAATGTACTCTTTCCTTTCGTAGATCTTTTGTTTATTTTTCCATGTTATCCTGGGGATGTCTCGGATTTGATTATAGCAAATAGCTGCGTTATACTGGATTTTATTCACAGCAAGGGGGATTCCAAAACGGTCGGTAATTGTTCCGCGAGATGCTTTTTCTGCTACCGTATGTCGCTGAGGTTTACGTGCTAATGCGAGGTGTTGCTCATGTTCCACCGTTGCCAAATACCAAATGCGGATGCCAATGAGAAGAAGTGCTAAGATGAATATATGCAAGATATGGTTGGCTTTTTTGGGGATATCATCATGTATCATAACGTCAAAATAATGGATGAATGATTATTTATAAAAGGATTCATGGAGCAGGGTTGGCTGATTTTCAAAATATGTCACCAGGGACTCTTTTAAGTTGCAGATCCAGATCAGGTCAAGATCTGTCTATGATGAGGGAGTTCTCTCAGATGAAAAAGATGTTTTTTTTGAATGAGCCCTCGCACCGCGTGCTGTGCTGACTGTAGATTTCATATTCAATTGAGGGTGCCTGTAGAAAGTAATCCGTGTTTCTAGAGGTAGAGTACGACTACTGTTAGTAAAAAATGGGTTTCGATTTTGATGTGTAGAATCCGGATTAATAGAGGGGTTTTTATCTAGATTAGTGGTCTAAGCAGATGCTGATTCCATAACAATCATCAAAATTTTAAGCTCACCAATTCACTTAACGGTGTGTCAAAACTATTTGGGAAAGCGCCTGGTCAGAATCGAACTGACACTAATAGCTTGGAAGGCTATTGTTCTACCATTGAACTACAGGCGCACATTCCCTCTGATGTCTATGTTATACCCATGAGTAACCGAATATAAATCTATATTAGTTAATTCTTTTTTTTCAAGAAAAAAACTCCTTACTAGCCCTTCTCTTTACTGAAAAGGTTATGAATGTTATGATTCCATCACAGTAAATTTAATATGAACCAGGACCGAAATCCTTCTAGGGAAGGATGCCGTCAGTCAAATAAAGGGACAAGGCTTGGCTACTACAAAAGAAAGAATCTCTATCAAGGACCTCCTTGAATCAGGTGCTCACTTCGGACATCAAAAACACCGCTGGAATCCAAAAATGAAGCGCTACATTTTTGAAGAACGCAGAGGTATTTATATTATAGATCTCTCCAAAACTGTTCATCAAGTGAATCATGCACTTGATGTGGTTGATGAAGTGATTGCTAAAAATAAAAGTATCCTATTTGTTGGAACAAAAAAACAGGCAAAACTTGTGGTTAAAGAATGTGCTGAGAATTGTGGCGAATTCTACGTAGCTGAAAGATGGCTCGGTGGTATGCTCACTAATCTCTCTACTATTCGTCGCTCAGTGAAAACACTTGAAAATATCGAGAAGAAAATTGCAACCGCTGGAAGTAAGTTTACGAAAAAAGAAATGACTCTTCTTAGCAAGGATCAAATTAAACTGAACCGTAACCTCTCCGGAATTCGCTCCATGAGAAAGCTTCCAAGCCTTCTTATCGTTGTTGATCCAAGTAAAGAACATATTGCTGTTGCTGAAGCTAATAAACTTGGTATCCCAGTGATGGCTCTCGTTGATACGAACTGTGATCCTGATCCCATAGATTATGTGATTGCTTGTAATGATGATGCTTTAAAAAGCATTAAGCTGATATTTCAGGCTATTGGCAATGTTATCATTGAAAGAAAAGAGGAGTTCAACATTGCGGTCAAGAAAGAAGAGGCTAAAAAAGGTGAAGAGCCGTTGATCATTGTCAATGACGACGTTAAAGTTCAAGTGGAAAAAGGGGATAAGGATAAGGGTGAGGCAAAAGATGAGTGATGTAACTGCAGATATGATTAAAACACTTCGCCAACGTAGTGGTGTTGGAATGTCAAAATGTAAAGAAGCTCTTGTGAAAGCCTCAGGTGATATGGAAACTGCTATTGATATCCTTCGTAAAGAGGGAACAGCGTCAGCTGTAAAGAAGAGTGGTCGTGAAACAAAAGAAGGGCTGATTGGTTTTGCTGAAAGTGAAGGGGCCTTTGCTCTTGTTGAAGTCAGTGCTGAAACAGATTTTGTGATTCAGAATGAGCGCTTTAAAGAGTTTCTTAAAAACCTCTCTCAGGAAGTATTGGAAACGGCGCCTGCCTCTCTTGAATCCTTTTTAGAACAAAAGTATAGTGGCAATCCATCGAGCTCAGTCGATGCGTACCGCGCAGAAATGGTACAAACACTTGGCGAGAACATGCGGATCAAGCGAATTACTTATGAGAAAAAGAGTTCAACCAGTTCCTGCGGCATCTATTCTCATATGGGTGGTAAGATTGTTTGTGTTGTCGTCTTAGAAGGTGACAATGCGCACAGAGGTGAAGCGCGAGATATCGCAATGCATGTTGCTTCAGAATCTCCCGAATATCTCGATAAAGATCAAGTTCCACAAGACTTGATTGAGAGAGAGGAAGAGATCGCTCGAGAACAAATTAAAGGGAAGCCTCCTCAAATTATTGATAAAATCCTTATAGGAAAGATGACTTCCTTTTACGATCAGATCTGTCTACTGAGACAAAAATTTATCAAGGATAGTTCTATCTCTGTGTCTCAATATGTTGAGAGCGTTGGTAAGAAGGCTTCTAAACCATTAAAGCTCACTCATTTTATTCGTTGGCAGATGGGTCAGTAAATGCCTAAATCTATTTATAAAAGGGTCTTACTGAAGCTTTCTGGAGAGTCTTTGAAGGGTGAGAGCCCTTCTGGTATCGACCATAAGGCATGTCAGCAAATCGCTAAAGAGATTTGTGAAGTCTATGAAATCGGTGTCCAAATGGGGATTGTAATCGGTGGAGGCAATATCTTCCGCGGCTCTCAGGCTAAAGAATTCGGATTTGCTAGAACGCCTGCAGATCACATCGGTATGCTATCGACAACTATTAACGGGTTGCTCCTTAGTCAAACCCTTGAATCATTAGGGTGCAAAACCCGGGTGATGAGTGCTTTGCATTTTGATGGAATTGTAGATGTCTACCATTGGAATCAAGCGATGCTTTATTTAGAAAAGGGGGTCATCGTGGTCTTTGTTGGTGGAACGGGAAACCCTTACTTCACTACTGATACAGCTGCTGCGATGCGAGGCAGCGAAATCGCAGCTGAAGTCCTTCTGAAAGCAACGAAGGTTGATGGAATTTACAATAAAGACCCAATGCAATATGCTGATGCTGAAAAATATGACACATTAACATATGCGCAGGCTCTTACAGAGGATTTAAAGGTGATGGATGCGGCTGCTATCGCTCTTTGCCGTGAAAATCATATTCCCATCCATGTATTCAATGTATTTGTAAGGGGATCGTTACTTAAGGCTGTGTGTAAAAAATCTGGTGGCACAATAGTAAAGTGAGGATAGGTTATGACTATTACAGAAGATACCAAGGAGAAAATGGAAGATTCGCTTGAACACTTCCAGGATGAATTACGAAAGCTGCGTACAGGGCGCGCCAATCCATCGATGCTCGATAGCGTGATGGTAGAATCTTATGGAACTGTAATGCGCCTCAAGGATATTGCTAATGTCAGTGTGTCGGAAGCACGGCAATTGCTTGTGACTCCATTTGACTCTCAAGTGGCTGGGGCGATTTCAAAAGGAATTGAAAAATCAGGGTTAAACCTACAACCAATTCTTGAAGGAAATTTTATACGAGTTCCGATTCCTCAAATGAATGAAAATATCAGAGAGGATATCGTGAAGCAAGCGAAGAAAAAAGCAGAAGATTCCAAAATTTCGATCCGAGATCATCGTCGTAAAGCCAATGATAATGCAAAAAAGCAAAAATCAGATGGTGATATGACTGAAGATCTCTTAAAGAAGATCGGAAAGCAAGTGCAAGAACTCACAGATCAATACTGTAAAAAGGTTGATGAGCTCTATACAAAAAAAGAAAAAGATATCCTTGAAGTTTAACTTGAAACAAATAAGAAATTTGGATTAGAATAAAAGCGGTTTTACCTAAGAAAAAAAATAATTGGTACGTTTGGCCCCATCGTCTAGCCTGGTCTAGGACCTCAGATTTTCATTCTGGTAACAGGGGTTCAAATCCCCTTGGGGTCAATTATTCTTGAGACTTTAGCTCAGTTGGTAGAGCATCTCCCTTTTAAGGAGAGGGTCGATGGTTCGAGCCCATCAAGTCTCATATTGGCACTAGTACTTCTGGCACTGGTGCTTTTTAATTTCTAAGATTGTTCCTGTGGATGTTCCAGTTTTTAGGAAAGCGATGATTTGATCGGCCACTTCTTCTGGTTTGAGGAGTGTTAGGGGATCTTCTAAAGCGAAATTATTCGTTCTCATCTTTGTGTGTGTGCGCGCAGGTACGATGGAATTCACAAAATGCTCGGGCATCTCTTCGGCAAGCCCTTGTGTAAAATTGACCACTGCTGCCTTGGCCGCTGAGTACAGTGCATACGATTTCCGACCCCGGTTATATGACGATGATGCCATATTGATGAGATGTCCTTTTGCTTTGACTTTAACATGTTTGCAGCAATAGAGAACACTTTTAAGATTTACATTGATGATCTGGTCGATGTCATCTGAGGTAAGCTTCGCAAAATCCTGGATCTTAAGAAGTCCTACGCAATTGATGAGCCCATCAATTCCTCCATAGGTTTGGCTAATTTTCTTAAATGTTTGCTTTGTTTCTTCATGGTTGGTGAGGTCAACAGTATAGAGGGGCGCTGTCTTAGAGAGAATGAGAACTGTAGCTCCTTCATTTTGGAGTTTTTTTGCTAGAGCCTGTCCAATGCCTCCTGATCCCCCACTAATCGCATAGACTTTATTCTTTAATAACTCAGTGGAGTCACCAATATAGATTGTCTCACTTTGACGAAGGAGTTGCTCTGCAATAAAGAGGTCGAACTCGGTAGTAATTTTAATATTACGATCACTACCAGGAACAATATGAACCTTTTTTTTGAGATTAAGCACAAGTTGACAATCATCAGAAATATTTTTCATTCCTAGTTTTCTGGCTTTTTCATGGGATCTCATAATGAGGTCATACTTAAAACTTTGGGGTGTTTGTCCACGGAGATATTCTGATCTAGTGGGAATAGAAGTGATTTGTGTGTTGCTCTTTGCATGTACAATCGTGTCAGCTGATGGGATGCAAGTATCGACGGCATCAAATTGCTTCACGGCTGTAATATTATCTGTGATGATCTTCTGTGTAATGAATGGACGTACTCCATCGTGAATGATGACATACTCAGTGTCTTGCCCACACGCGAGGAGCCCAAGGTAGGAGGATTCTTGCCTCGTTTTTCCACCAGAAATCACTGTAGCTGTTGTCTCTTTTTGAAGCACTTCTACAAAGCGGGGATGGCAAACGAGGATAATTTGGTCGATGTGAGGTGATTTTTGGAAGACTTCCAATGTATAAAGATAGATTTGTTTACCTGAAAGGGGGAGAAACTGCTTGGGCGTGGTTCTTCCAAAGCGCTGTCCTTCTCCACCTAGTAATAAGACTCCAGTAATCATGGTCCTGTACATCCTCCGGGTAATACGAAATTGACGGTATTGATACCATCAATGGTTATAGTATGTAGTGGGAGAGCAGGTTGTTGAGCTGCTAACTATAAGTCGTTGGAACTTGGTGTATTAACACTTTATCTATTCCTTAAAAAGGTGAGTCTCTAGCTTGAGAACCCTTCTCCAGTAGGGCCATACAGACTGTGTTGCCTTCTCTTTGTAGTGTAACAGAAAGTAAATAGTGCGCGGAAGCAATTACCCCATTTCTTTGAAGATTTATGCCTAGCAGGAAGGTTTTCTAAATGAATGATAGTGACTTTATACAAAAATAAGTAAGAGTCAATAATAGTATAAAGAAATAATTTCATATATTGGAAGAATTAAATGCTCATTTTAATATTTTTTAAAGCTTTTTGGAGAAATTGTGCGCGCAAATGGGGATACTCTTCTTGCTTGAGTGTTTGAGGCTGGTTTAAGAGAAGATGGGACCTTCGACAATTAAAGAAAAGATCATCAACTTGATTTTCTGTCATTCCTTGAATCCAATCTAAACTAATGCCGAGTTTGAGCAGGCTGAGGTTGGAGAATGCTTCTTTTGTTTCAAGTTGGTAAGAATGAGTGAGAAGGCCGTATGCGCGACTCACTTTGTCTTTAATGAATGCTGATGGGGTTTCTTTAAGCTGCTTGCGTAGTTTATTCTCTTTTAATATGAGTTTTGTGGCAGCATTCTGCAGTTCGTGGATGATCGCCTCTTCTTTAACTCCGAGGGACTGTTTATTCTGTAAGATCACAAGACCTCCGATGAACTCGACATGTGTTCCTTCAAGCCCTTTGATTTCAAGGGAATCATCGAGCTCTTCTTCAATCGTGTTGTGTAGCATATTCATATGGATCAGAGCTGGAAGATGAAGATAGCTCTGGATCGTCAGTGCTGTTCCACAGTAGGCCGGCGTGGAAGTAAGGTATCCAAAATTAGGAGTAAAGGAGTAATCTAGGACACTTCCAAGTTTACTTTCAATCTGCATGAGTTGATGGCATGCGGGATAAAGACTGAGCTGAGTTCCTATGAGATGGAGTGTAAGATGATCTTCAATATTGATCACTGCAATGAATGTAAAGGTGTCATCAATGATAAGCCCATAATGGTGGTCAACTTGTTGGAGCCCTCTATGAAGAAGGAAGTGATCATAGATAAATTGTTTATCGTTGGGAAGTAACTCATCGGATGTAAGAAATTGAGGATTGAGTAGAAAGGGGGAGTGAAGAAGTGGGTGCTTGATGAGTTCAATCACCTGTTTCGATTGGATCTCTGTGAGCTTGTCAGGAAAGGGGTGTTTAGAAAAATTACGCCTCAGAGTGATGAGAGTTGCAGGCCATATTGGATGAGAATGGGTCTTCCAAATGGTGTTTTTCTTGAGGGATGGTGGAATTTGACTTTTGTCACTCATGTGATTGTTCCATGATTAATTTAATTTCATCTCTTAAGAAAGCTGCTTTTTCATAATTTTCCTGTTTGAGAGCTTTATTGAGATCTTCATTTAGAGTAGTAATTCTTTTTGTATGGGATAGGTCATAGCTCTGATCAGGGGATTTACCCACATGAAAAAGGGGGGGGTGATTTTCGAGCGTTGGGAATGCTGCTTTTAGATTTTTTGTGATCAAATCCTTGAACACTTGGTAACACGACTCGCAACCGAGCGGTCCGCCGGTAATAATTGAACTTAAGGAGGTCTGGCAATCGCTACATATGAGAGGCTCTTTTTGCTCAGAGCGGGTTTCTAGGCTCTCATTAGCGCTTGAGTGATGCAGTTTTTGGAAAAGGGTAGGGCAATCTTTGCACATATGCCAAGTGGTCGCTTTACAATCTTTAATTTCTGTGTAAATGACATCAGTGGATTTTTTACATTGGCTGCATTCTAAAGGTTTTTCTTCCATAAACAATTCTATAATTCATTTGGGGAATAAAAACAAAACGTGTATTACAATACTTAAATCATTAGGAGGAAGAAATGAATAAGTTCCTGTTTGCGCAATGCATCTGCTTAATCACAATTTTAGGTTTTTCAGCAAATCAAGAGCCTCAACAACATGAAGGGGAGCCTCCTTCGTCATACATTCAGCGACAAATACCAAAGGTGGCCCCTCCGTTACAAGTGCCGCAGCAATCACAAATTCAGCCACAAGTACCAGGGAAGTCCCCGCCGTCACAAGAGCTAGTGCAACCTCAGCAGAATCAAGAATGTGCTCGTTTAACGCCTGAAGAGCAAGCTTTTGCTAGGCGGTTAAGCGGTATCCATCGTAGTATTTTTTGTGGTCAATTTTCTGGAGTCAAGAGAGCTGAAACGATGACGTTAGTGCTGGAATCAGAGCAATATAAAAAGGATGGAGCACCATTCTCCCCAGACATGGCGGTTGAACAAGTGATTAAGCATAGTCGAGAGGTAAAAGTAGCTCCTAAGATGAAATCCAAGATCACACGGAAGAAGTGCAAACCATCAGAACCTTCGGTGCAATACCATCGTCAGTGCGGACCTATGGATCGACCAGGAACAGGACTTAATTAATCTTAGAAGATTGGATAAGTGAAGAACATCCTGTGAGTGATCTTGAATGCCTGTTGTGTTATCACGTGGTAGATGATATGCATTACGATCATTCCCTCTACTACATAGAGGGAATGATTAGTCCCTTATATGAAATGACCTCAATCTTTTCATTTATTGTTAGCCCAACCAGTCTATCTCAATTTCTTAGCAATTAACCGTATACAGCTTGAAAGTGAAGAGTCTTTAGCAAAACATATTGAATTTGCCCCTACTTGTATTTATAATCATCATCAAGATTTCTTCATCTATCGAAGGAATCACGACCAATCGTTTCATATAATGATTATGAATAAAGGCAGGTTTATGAAGGTTAAAGACTTATCTCTACATGGCTTAAAGCTAATCATCCCTGATATCTATCCTGATGAGAGGGGCTTTTTTTACGAGTCTTATAGAGAATCGTTCTATAAACAGAATGGTATTACGACGCATTTCATCCAAGACAATCATTCTTATTCAAAAAAAAATGTCATCAGAGGCTTGCACTTTGACCCTCAGCAGGCTAAACTGGTGAGGGTAGGTTATGGAAAAACCTTCAACGTTATGGTCGATATTCGGAGAAATTCAAAAACATGTGGCAAATGGGAAGGGGTCTACCTGGATAGTAACTCTCATTATCAGCTGTACATCCCTGTAGGTTTTGCTTATGGATTTGCTGTAATGAGCGACGATGCTCATGTTCTCTATAAAGTCAGCAGTGAATATAATCCAACGACGGAGCGGGGGTTTCGTTATGATGATGAAAGCATTGGGATTGAGTGGCCGGTAGAGCATCCAATTATTTCTGAAAGAGATCAAAAATGTCCGAAATTCAGTGAGCTAAAAAATTTATGAAATTATGGATTATTGGAAAGCATGGGATGCTTGGTAAGGCATTTGTCAAACTATGCGAAGAGAAAGAGGTCCCTTATATCGCCTCTTCCAAATACGAAGCGGATATCACAAATTTCGATAGCCTTAACTATTTTTCTAAAGGGCATGGTGTCACTCATCTGATCAACTGTGCAGCCTATACAGAGGTTGACTTAGCAGAGACTGAGCCGGAAAAAACAAGACTGATCAACGTTCAAGGGGTTAAGAATTTAGGGCTCATTGCCACGAAACATCAGGCAAAGGTGATCCATTATTCTACAGATTATGTCTTTAATGGACTTGGCATTAGACCCTATGATGAAGATGATCCATGTGACCCTATTTCCATCTATGGGAAGAGCAAGCTCGAAGGGGAGAGGCTTTTACGGGGTATGCAAGTGCCTTCATGTATTATTCGTACATCGTGGTTGTTCGGCTTGGGAGGTAACCACTTTGTTAAAACTATGGTCAATTTGATGAGGGAAAAAAAAGAACTAGAAATTGTGGCCGACCAAACAGGACGACCTACCTATAGCAAAGACCTCGTGAAATTTACCTTCCTACTCCTTCCTCAAGAAGGCGTTTTTCATTTTGCCAATCGGGGTTACACTACCTGGTATGTGTTTGCTAAAGAAATTTTTACTCATGTTAAAGAAATGGGTTTGGATCTTAAATGTCATACGATCAAACCAGTCCTCTCGGAACATTATCCGACGCTTGCTAAGCGTCCTTTATTTTCAGTGTTGGATACGCAGAAACTCGAAATGGTCCTGCAAATAGCTCCACGGAATTGGAAAGACTCTCTCAAAGAATATCTACAAGAAGAGGTAGCGTATGGAACTTAAAACTGCGCGAATTCTCGTTACCGGAGGGGCTGGATTTATTGGGTCGAATTTTATCCGCTTTGCTTTGGCTAATGAAGTATTTCAAGGTAAGCTGGTCAACCTGGATCTTCTCACTTACGCTGCAGATCAACACCCTATTTCTGATGACTCGAGATACTGTTTTGTTCAAGGGGATATTTGTAATGGAGAGCTTCTTAGACAGCTTTATGAAACGCATCAATTTGACCTGATCGTGCATTTTGCTGCAGAGAGCCATGTCGATCGGAGCATTGTAGATCCCAGAACCTTTCTGGAGACAAATATCATAGGAACCTATGAAGTGCTTGAGCTCGTGCGTCAGCATCCAGAGATTCATTTTCATCATATTTCTACAGATGAAGTCTATGGGTCAATCTTAGAGGGAAGTTGTAATGAGCTGTCTCCACATCAACCTAACTCACCCTACTCAGCATCGAAAGCTGCATCGGACCATCTTGTGCGCGCGTATCATAAAACTTACGGCATTAAAATGACCCTTTCTCGCTCTAGTAATAATTATGGTCCCTATCAATTTCCCGATAAATTTATCCCACTCATGATTCTTAACTGCATGAATAAAGAGGCTCTTCCTCTTTATGGAAGTGGGGAAAATATTCGTGATTGGCTCTACGTCGAAGATCATGTGAAAGCGATTTGGATGGTTCTCGATCGGGGCATACCTGGGGAGACGTACAATATCGGAGGAGGCAGTGAATGGCGTAACATTGATTTGCTCCATCATCTCACGCTTGAGTTTGCAGCGATTGTTCATCAAGATGTGGAGGAGTATCGCAACTTGATCACCTTTGTGCCTGACCGACTAGGACATGACTTTCGCTATGCAATCGATACAACCAAGATCGAAAAGGAAATAGGTTTTACACCAGAGTATGACCTTGTCGAAGGACTCCAGAAAACAATAAAATGGTACCTAAAACATGAAGAAGATCGTTTGCGTTATACCAGCTAGGCTGGCATCAACGAGATTTTCTGAAAAAATGCTCTCCATTCTGGGAACAAAGCCGCTGCTTCAGTGGGTTTGGGAGGCAGCAAATCGGTGCGTGCAGTTCGATGATGTTCTATTTGCTACAGATGATCAAAAGATTTGTAATTTGATTGAAACATTTCACGGTAAATACGTGATGACATCGACCAAGTGCCAAAGTGGAACCGAGCGTCTTGTTGAAGTCATGCAAAGAGGGGTTCTCAATGGCGACATTTGGGTCAATTGGCAAGGGGATGAGCCCTTTATATCGCAAGAGATGATTACGGATCTTCTTCAATCAATAGAGCAAGATGGAGAAATCTGGACCCTCAAAAAAAAGATTACAGATCCTGGAGAAATTGGAAATCCTAACACTGTCAAGGTGGTCGTAAATGCTCAAGATGAAGCTCTCTATTTCTCAAGAGCCCACATTCCATATCAAGGATCTGAGTGTTATAAGCATATCGGGCTTTATGCCTATTCAAAACAAGCCTTAAAAACAATTGCAAACCTTCCTCCATCTTCTCTAGAAAGGACTGAGAATCTTGAGCAGTTGCGCTTTCTTGAGGGGGGGATGAAAATTCAGGTTTATAAGACTGATATTGAGACTGTTGGGATAGATCTCCTCGAAGACCTCATCTACGCAGAAAGGCTCCTTTCTATAACCCATTGATAATAATAAGGGGAACCCTTTACAATTAATTTCGAGAATAGATATTAAGGAGGGTGTTTTGTCCGTTCAGCTCCTACCAAATGCCTCTATATTTATGGATCAATACACTTATTCCGGTTGGATCATCGCTTTAATGAAATGTTTGTTCACAATTTGGTTAAATGTTTTTGCACGAGTGGCAATATTTTTTATCGGAAGCTGTCAAGGTCAAGAAATCATTACTATTTTTTCTATAAGGCTCCCCCGATCTTTAAATGGACTGACTTCCAAGAGCGGCTTTTCCCCTCAATACTGCCTCTTTCAGCCTCCTTCTGAATCTCTGTGCATCAACTTGGGAGATGGCGCTGCATTAGATATTGGAAGATCTTTTGATCTTTTTTTACTTGTTACCAGAGCTAGGATTTTTCGTCATTCAACATCACGCTATATGGGTATTCATTCTAAAGTATATCCAGAGTTACAAAATGGAGTATCGATGATGATTCTCCCCAAACAATGCAAGACCCAATAGGACCAATGAGTGGTTTTATTATGGCATCGACTCTTCCGAACGAAAGAGGACTTGCAGTACAAGTCGTTCTTATTCAGAAAATAATGGACAAAACAGCGAGGAGAACCTTGGATGATATTGTGACTAATGACAACCTAAGCTTAAAGCAAATGATGGGAAGACTCGCAAGGGACGTCTATCATGATGTATCGAATATTTATGAACAAATTAATAGAGTACTCACATTTCGTGAAACTCCTGTATAGGTGATATATGTCGACTGAGGAATTGCTGGCAGAGAGGGCAGCATATAAGTATGGATTTACAACAGAGGTTGAATCTGAAGTATTTCCAAAAGGGCTATCTGAAGCAACAGTGCGCAAGATTTCTTCCAAGAAGAATGAACCACAGTTTCTTCTGAACTTTCGCCTAAAAGCTTATCAGAAATGGCTAAAAATGAAAGTCCCAACCTGGGCTAATATTGAATCTTTTAAAATCGACTTTCAAAACATGCGCTACTACTCTGAGCCAAAAAAGAAGCAAGAGCTTAGTAGTCTTGATGAAGTGGATCCTGAAATTCTCAGAACGTTTGAAAAACTTGGGATTCCCCTTGATGAGCAGAAGCGTTTAGCGAATGTCGCCGTTGATGTTGTATTCGACTCGGTGTCTCTCGGGACCACCTTTCATCAAACCTTAGTGGACGCCGGCGTTGTCCTTTGTTCGTTTTCAGAAGCGGTCAAAAAGTATCCTGAGATTCTAGAAAAATATCTAGGTACAGTGGTTCCTACCTCTGATAACTACTATGCGGCTCTCAACTCTGCGGTTTTCTCAGACGGATCATTTGTCTACGTACCAAAAGGGGTTAAATGCCCTATTGAACTCTCCACCTATTTCCGAATTAATGAACGGGAAACAGGTCAATTTGAGCGGACTCTTATTATTGCAGAGGAAGGCTCTTACGTGAGCTACCTCGAAGGCTGCACAGCCCCAGCTTACGATGAAAACCAACTGCACGCAGCTGTTGTCGAACTCATTGCGCATGAGCGTGCAGAAATCAAATACTCTACTGTGCAAAATTGGTATGCAGGCGATCCCAAGACAGGGAAGGGTGGTATCTTTAATTTTGTAACGAAACGGGGTAAGTGCGCTGGGTATCAATCGAAAATCTCATGGACCCAAGTGGAAGCAGGTGCCGCTATTACTTGGAAATATCCCAGTTGCATCTTGCAAGGGGATGAGTCTGTTGGAGAGTTTTATTCCGTTGCATTGACTAATGGATTGATGCAAGCAGATACCGGAACGAAGATGATTCATTTAGGGAAAAATACTAGCTCGACCATTATTTCTAAAGGGATTTCAGCTGATAAATCACATAATACTTATCGGGGACTTGTGCACATTTCATCCCGAGCGAAAGGAGCTCGCAATTACACGCAATGTGATTCGATGCTCGTTGGTAACGAGTGCTCAGCAAACACCTTCCCCTATATTGAAGTACACGAACAATCGGCAGAGATGGAACACGAAGCGTCTACATCGAAGATGAATGAGGAGCAGTTATTTTATCTCGAGTCACGAGGGCTGTCGCGAGAAGATGCGATCCAACTCATTGTCAATGGTTTTTGCAAGATCGTGATCAAAGAGCTTCCGTTAGAATTTGCCGTTGAAGCTCAAAAGTTATTAACCCTTAAATTGGAAAGGTCCGTTGGATAATCTATTAGAAATCAAACAATTGTCAGCCACAGTCGATGAAAAATTGATCTTAAACAGATTTAATCTCACTGTAAAAAAGGGAGAGATCCATGCGCTTATGGGTCCTAATGGAGCTGGAAAGTCCACCCTTGCGAAAGTTCTAGCAGGGCATCCTCATTATGAAGTCACTCAAGGAGAGGTGTTCTTTCAGGGACAAACACTTCTTGCGCTAGAGCCAGAAGAGCGCTCAAAGCTCGGACTCTTTATGGGTTTCCAATATCCAGTGGAGATCGCCGGAGTGAGCAACTATGAATTTCTGTGCCAAGCTTATAAAGCAATCCAAGGAAAGGATCTAGCTAAAGAGCAGGTGTTAACAGAAATGGAAAAGATGGGAATTGGAGAGGAGTTTCTCTACCGGGGGCTTAATGAAGGGTTTTCCGGTGGAGAGAAGAAACGTAATGAGATCCTACAAATGGCAATTCTCAATCCAAGCTTAGCAATCCTTGATGAGACTGACTCAGGACTCGATATTGACGCGATGAAGATCGTAGCACAGGGGATTAAATCGCACATGCATTCTGATAAAGGGATGATCCTCATCACACATTATCAACGTCTACTCGATTATGTCCGTCCCCACTTTGTTCACGTTGTAAAAGAAGGGAGAATTCAATATTCAGGAGGTTATGACCTCTCTCTTAAACTGGAAGCAGAAGGATATAACTGGGTATGACGCTACTTGATATTCACCCAAAAATCCGGGAGGTGCTGCATCAGATAGGAAAGAATGATGGCTACAAATACCTGCCGGTGCAACACCTTTTAAAAGAGACTGTTTCACTTAGAGATTCGAGTTATAAAGTAAAAAATCTTCCCAATGGCGCAATTGAGTTATCCTTATCCCAAGCTAAGAAATCCTATGGAGGTTTTTTAAAAAAACGCAGCCGAATCATATTAGAATCAGAAAAAGATCCTTTTGCACTCATCAATAATGAATTGCACCAAGAAGGGCTTTTTTTGTATTTTCCGCCGAATACTACAACAGAGAATCCCTTAGAAATTACCATTATGGGCTCTGTACCAAGAGTTGTAATTTACGTAGGCAAGAAGGTAAAACTAGATGTGGTCATTCATTGTAAAGATCCATCACTCTTTACCAGTCGGCTCTTTGATATTACAATGGAAGAAGGATGTTGCGCGACATTCTATAGCGATCTTGATCTACCCGATGATATTTGGTTCTTTGAAAATGTCCGAGGGACACTCAAAAAAGATAGTACTCTCAAATATCTCTCAATCACTCAAGGATCAAAGACGATCAGGCAAGATTTTAGTATGAAACTTGAAGGGGAGAATGCAGAGACTTGTTTACAAGGCGTATCTCTTCTGAATAATGCAGCTCAATCGCATACATTCATCCATATGGAACATGTGGCACCTAATACACGATCACACCAGCATTTTAAAGGTGTAGGTGCAGGAAAAAGTCGCACTAGTTTTGAAGGGAAGATCTATGTTCATAAAGAGGCTCAACAAACAGATGCCTACCAACTGAATAATCAATTACTTCTTGGGGAAAAAGCCACCGCCTTTAGCAAGCCTAATCTAGAAATATTTGCAGATGATGTAAAAGCTTCTCATGGCGCTACTGTATCGCAACTGAGTCCAGATGAAGTATTTTATCTGAAGACGCGAGGGTTGAGTAAAGAGTTAGCTAAACAACTCCTGGTGAAAGGATTTATCAAAGAGATTCTCATAAGTATTCCGTTCCCTTCTATTCAAAGAGAGTGGCTTGCTAAAATAGAGCTATTCCTAAATCAGTTTACCGAGGTCATAGACTGAACGAACAAAACTTTTATGATATTTGGAAATACCGTTCTGATTTCCCCATGTTAAAACAGACCATGAATGGGAAACCTCTCGTCTATTTCGACTCTGCAGCAACGGCACACAAGCCGGATGCTGTGATTAATTCTATTACTCAATTCTATCATGACGAGTATGCAACGGTACATCGCTCCGTATATGAACTCGCTGTGAAGTCTACGGAGATGTATGCGAGTGTTAGAGAAAAAGTGCGCCGGTTTATTAATGCAAAACATAAAGAAGAGATTATTTACGTTAAAGGAACCACAGAAGCGATCAATCTCATAGCAGCCTCCTTCGGAAAAGCGCATATCCGAGAAGGAGATGAAGTGATTATCTCTGTAATGGAGCATCACTCAAACATAGTACCGTGGCAAATTCTCTGTGAAGATCGTAAAGCGATCCTTAAAGAGATTCCTATGAATGATAAAGGGGAGTTGCTTTTTGAAGAATTTGAAAAGCTTCTAACGGATCGTACTAAGATAGTTAGTATCGGACACCTATCTAATGCAACAGGGACGATTAATCCGATTAAGAAATTTATCAATAAAACGCATTCAGTTGGAGCCAAAATCATGATTGATGGGGCTCAGAGTGCCCCTCATATGAAACTCGATATGCAAGAGCTGGATGTTGATTTTTATGCCTTTTCTGGTCACAAGCTATACGGACCTACCGGGGTAGGTATTTTATACGGTAAAAAGGAGCTCCTAGAAGATCTTCCTCCATATCAAGGAGGAGGGGACATGGTAGAACATGTATCTATTGCGAAAACGACCTATCTTCCGATTCCGTTTAAGTTTGAATCTGGAACGCCATTGATTGCGCAAGTGATCGCGCTCGGCGTAGCTATTACATACCTCGAAGAGATCGGCATGGATAATATTCATCAGTGGAAAATGAGACTGCTCGAAACAGCAACGCAGAAAATGTTAGAAATTGACGAAGTAAAAATCATTGGAACGGCGTCTCAGAAAGGGGGCATCATTAGTTTCATCGTAAATGGGATACATCCCCTCGATCTTGGGACTCTCCTCGGATTGCGCGGTATTGCAGTTCGTACTGGCCATCTGTGTGCTCAGCCGACGCTTACTCACTTTAAAATCAACTCGATCATGCGCATTTCATTTGGACTTTATAACACTTTCGAAGACATAAGATTGTTCATTCATGCCCTAAAGGATTCCATTGCCTTGCTAAAGCCGGCAATGTCGTATTAAAGGTTAGAGGGGTATTTTTGGAGTTCCTTTCAATCATTTCCCTTTGGCAGCTTGACTGTATCCATGATAGCATTATCAAAATCAGACGAACTACGGAGCTGTATGTTCCAATCAGCCGATAATAGCAAGCAGTCTTTTGAAGGAGAAGGTTAGACCTGTTCTAAATGGGAATGTAGGGATTCATCGAAGAGACTTTTTTTGTGGTTTACAAAAATAGAGTTCTGCAGTATTAAAAATCGAATCTTAACGCGGTCGTCAATCCTCCTAGGGTAAGATCGTGTCGAGAGGTTTCTTTCCGTACGTTGACTAGGTGAAATTGATTAATCCAGATCTGTTCTTCCCAGCCTGCTGATATAGATATATGATAACGGTCTTTTACAAGCCAACACTCACAACGCAGCCCTAAATCAAATTCTATGACCGGACGTATTACATAGAAATGCATCCGCTGATATACGATATCTAAGAGTTCTCCAGGTGTTTGATTAGTGCTGAGAGGACTTGTCGAGCGATTCTTAAACTTCAGACGAAAATCAGAGCAGAGTCCAGAGAAAGACATATTCCCATAGAAGCTAAACCATTTGGAGAAATACCAGGAACTGTCTAACCCTGCTCTCATTCCAATACCCAAAAAGTCTTGGTTAGTGGAGATCGTACTGTCCACAGTCTTTGAAGGGATGAATAGGTCTTCCAAGAGAAGAGTGTGGTAGCGCACTTTGTATATCTCATTTTGAAATGTTCCTTTTATACCGATGTGTGGACGTAGTGTAAGGTAGTTACTAATGAAGAAATTACGTCCTAGTTCAAGATCAATTACGTGGAAATGAAGCGACCATTTTGCGCTAGCCTGTGTTATAGGGAAGCTAGCTTGTGTTATAGGGAAGCTAGCCTGTGTTATAGGGAAGCTAGCCTGTGTTATAGGCAAGCTAGCAAGTAGTAGATTGTAGAAAGGTGGCAATAAGCTCATTGGGGATGTGAGATTGGGTTGATTTTTTGAATCGTCAGCATCTGAAAACAGCCAAGTGTAGTTGACGCAGATATCCCATCCATCGTGATTAAAATTGTGTCCAATACCCCATTTAAAGCCAGGGTCCCATAACCAGTCGACTTGATACATGGAGCCACTCTCTGTAACCGGAGTATTAAAATTACTGAGGCCTGAATGAACGTAGGTTAGTCCATCAACGCGGGGCGACCAGTAAAGGAGCTCGGTTGTGATGCATGTGTTAAACCCATCGACGACTGAGGGGCCTGCATTGGGTGTGATTTGTTGATAGTGTGACTTCATTTGAGCTTCGAGGGAACTAATCCGACTTTCCATACCACGCATGCGTATTTCTGTTTCAGCATGTAAACTAAGTGGGATAAGTGCTAGCCCTAGAATAATAAGTAACTGTTTCATAGAGATTCTCCCGAGTCGTTAAGTTAGTGATTAGAAATCAAATTTAAATTTTTCTATTAGCTCTTATGTTATGAAGCTTTCATGAGCTGCTTCTTCCATGCAGTGGAGGCGTTGCTTGTATTCGAACTAAATGCATTGTTTTCATCTAATGGAGAGTACGATGTAGTAATTATTGTCTGACAACCGACTCTTCTAGTTTAAGGTAAAGAGAATTTTCGAAGATAGGCGTCTAAAGTTTGAAAAGAACATCATATGGAATTATTTTAAATCTGTAAAGGGGGCTGTATTGAAAAAAAAGGAAATTGTAGTAGAAACTGCTTTTGGTGATATTCAATGATTGAAAGGCTCCTGGGATTACTTATACTAATTACCCTTGAGATCTAAAATATATCCCATTTTAGATCGTTTGACTGGAGCGACTTAAGGGGTTTTCTAGGTGTGTGATATTTCCTGTTGTATTCATCTATCATGATCTGCTTGTGAAAAATATTGAGTGTTTGATGTGGAAGAAATAAGGATTTTTGGGAATAAAAAAGCCTGAGGGGTGACCCTCAGGCTTAAGTATTATCAAATCTTGATTGTTTCGATTAGAAGTCGAATCGAGCTTTGATTGTCAATCCTTGTGTTATCAGGTCTCCATGATTTGTTTCATCGAAGAGGTGAAGAAGGTTATTGTGGTTAACCCAAATTTGCTCTTCCCAACCAGCTTGGAGTCCAAAGTGGCAATCATCATCAGAGTACCACCAGTCATATCTAAAGCCTAAACCTAATTCGACTACAGGCTTGATAGTATGAAAGTTATTCCTAACGTGGATGACGTTAACGCTTGGTGCAGCAGGTAAAATTCCAGCGTTTTCTACTGAATCTTTACGATCTATGGTGAAATATGACCACATTGCTGCGACGGAAAACTCACCATACATGCAGAAGTTCTTTACGAAATACCAAGAAGTATCTAGTCCAGTACGAATACCGAGGCCTTTATAGCATTGGTCATTGGTCATTCTAAAGTTTGTAGCAGAAGCTGTCAAAGAATCGTTTTGAACTCTGAGATATCTTACAGAGTACTCTTGATCTATTTGAGCTCCTTTGAGTCCAACATAAGGTCTTAGTGTAAGGTACTGGCTGGTGTAATAATTACGAGCAAGTTCGAGATCAATTACTTTGAAGTGAAGATCCCAGTCTGCAAATGCAGATGTAATACCAGATCCTGCATCCAGAGAAGGGTCTGTTAGGACTCTATTATGAGTAATGTCCCACATTGGAAATAGTTGTGAAGCAGATGCATTATTATGAGTTATACAGTCTGAATTATCCGTATGTAACCATGTGTATTCAGTCATAAGATCCCAACCATCATGTCCGAGGTTAAGGCCGATTCCAACTTTAAATCCTGGTTTCAATTCTTCAGATATGTGTCGAACACTTCCACGTTCTACACTAACCGCAGAACTTGGTGAACCAGAAGCTATTTGGTTATCTTTGAAATTGGACATTACATAGCCCATTCCGTCTTGGCGTACTTTCCACCATATGAAGTCAGCTGTCATAAATACATCTGCACCGTTGGAGACTCTCGGTCCTGCGTTTGGTGTGATTTCATTCATTGGTGGATTATCGTTCATTGGTAGATTATCGTTCATTGAACGAGCGTGTTTTGAGTTTGTGTCGTGAGCATTAACAAAACTCATCAAACAACCGCATATCATGCCTGTCAGAGGCAACAGTTTTTTGAGATTCAGTTCCATTGTGTTTTTTTCTCCCTGGTTTTGTAAATTAGATAATTTTCTTCGTGCATAAGTTTTCATCACTGTTAATATCTGAATACATTATTGATAAAAAAAAAATCTGTCAACAAAAAGGACTCAAAACTTAAAAAAAATGGGAAGTCCAAGAGGGAATTGAAGGGAGCTTTTATTACCCACTTAGTATCACAGCGTGTATTTGTCTTCAAAATTGGATCAATATTAAATAGATTTGATCTATATCTATCACTCTGATTTACAACGTATAAAAGAACCCTAAGAAACTAAAAATCGATTCCACAACCTATTCTGAGTGTCTGCAGTGAAGATGTTTTTCCTTTGGTAGAATTTATGCTTGTGATGAAGTCATTGTTGCTTATCTACACTTCCCCTTACCAATGTAGATCCAGAGGGATGATGAGATTGCTATTTCGAGAGAGCTTGTATGTTCTATGATAAATGGATCTGTTGGTCGATACTCAGAGGAAGATCTCTTTTTATTGATTCCGATATTGCGAATGTTTCTGCGTTTAGTACTTAAACTTTCAACCTCACAGATTCTCATTACATAGATGAGATCTTTATGATGCTCTGCTTAATAGATCAAGTCTGCTTTGACGATGACATCAGAGCTCTTAACCATGCGTGGTTTATCATTTATCTTAATGACAGAGGCGTGAGGATAACCTGGATTATGACTTCTTTACCAGTGTAATCAGTGAAGCATAAGCCATCTCAAATATTGAAATGGGAGCTCTTGGAATCGGTTTCATGAACCATTCTCCCTTTCCTAAAGGGATCGAGTGATTATCAAAGATTAGCACAGGGTTTTATGAGTTCTCCCCTCCTATTTTTGTCTTCATTTGTTGATAGGAAGACACTTGCTGTTCATGAGAGGAGTAGAGTTTTAGAAGGTGTTCTCACGATCTCCTCCGCAGGTAGTGTAGTACATATTCTGAGGGAAAGGGGTTTTAGAAGAGAGTTAAAAGGCTTTCCTTTCTTTATTTGGAGAGGTAATGGTGAGCATTATAAATAAGTGATTTGATTGTATTGATCCAATCAAGAGATTGTTTTGAAAACTGTTTAAGAACAAAGAACCAAGAGGCCCATAGGAGAAAGAGTCCAAGGAGTGATTTGATCGACATCCCTAAAAATGCAATTTGCACCTGTGGAGCGAGGCGATTTGCAATTCCGAGAAATATCTCGGCCATGAGAATCGCCAGTAATGATGGAGCAGCGAGTTGCAATGAAATGGAAACGACATGATTGATGAGGCCAAGGATTGTTTGCCAAAATGGAGCGTTTAAATTAAGAAAAGTCTCGTTAAAAAAGCTGTCGACGGGAATGAGCTCATAGGATTCTCGTAGGGCCTCAAAAAAATAGAAGGGGCCCCCGATTTGAAAAAATAACCCGATGAGAAAGAAGTTATAAAAGACCCCAATGGGTGATGCTTGAATAGCAAGAGATGGATCTTGCGACTGCATAGAGGCTGCTCCACGCAGGTAATCAATGTAGATACCAGAAGAGGTTACGATATAGAAGGGGATCGCTACAAGGAAACCCAAAATAGTTCCTATTAAGATTTCTTTGAGAGCATATCCTAGAAAGGCTGTATTTGTTTCAAGTAGTCTAGAGGAATTGACCATCACGATAGGTAGAAAGATAGCACTGATTGCTATTGCAAGACCTGCCCTTGCAAAGGTTGGTGCGATTTTTGCTCCTAAAAATGGGGCGAGTCCCATGATGGGGCCAATACGCATTAGGGTTAGCAAAAACATTAAGAGGATACCCGAGGGAGAGATTTCAGCATAAGACTCAAAGAAACTAAGATAATCGGTGGTCATCGATTACATATTCCATTTTGGAAAATTTTGGAAGATCGTATTGGCAAAATGCATAATCTGTGCACTTAAAAACCCACCCATAAACATTAGAGTGAGGATTACAGCTACGAGCTTCACAGTAAAGGAAAGCGTTTGCTCCTGGATTTGCGTTGCAGCTTGGAAAATTGCAACCATAAGGCCGAGTGTCATACTAATGAGAATTGGTGGAGCGGATAAGATCAAGATGAGTAGTAGTGCTTGATAGGCTAGTTGATAAATTTCTGTTTCGTACATGGTATCTCTTACCTAAAAGTTAATACGAGCCCTTGCACAACAAGGGTCCACCCATCAATCATCACAATGAGTAATAGTTTTAAAGGAAGGGCAATTGTAAGTGGCGAAAGCATCATCATGCCCATGGCAAGTAGGATATTTGAGGTTACAAGATCGATTACGAAGAAGGGTAAATAAATTAAGACTCCAATTTCAAAGGCGGATTTGAGCTGCGATGTAATAAATGCAGGAACGATTATAATAAAATCGGTGACTTTCAGTGAACTACGGTAAGGCTCTGGAAAACTATGATAGGCTAGTTGATGAAAGGTATTTTGATGCTTTCCGACAATATTATTTTGCAGAAACTTTCTCATCGGTTCTTTTGTTTTATCAACGACATTGATGAGATATTCGGCTGAAGCCCCACTCATGAGACCTATTGGGGCTTCTTCTTTGATATAGGGAGCTGCTTCATTATACATCGCTAGAACCGTCGGAGCCATCACATAGACCGTCATGATTAATGAAATTCCTATAATAACCTGATTGGGAGGGGACTGTTGAACCCCGAGTGCATTTCTCAGTAGCGATAGGACGATGACCATTTTTAAAAATGAGGTAAGTAACATCACCGCAAAAGGAAGGAGAGCTAGGCCTGCAAGTACTGACACTTTCGTGACAAGTCCTGGCTGTTGAATAGTTTGTTCTGTTGGTTCTGTTGGTTCTGTTTGTTCTGTTTGTTCTGTTTGAGGATGGTGTTCATCCTGGGCATGAGCAGTTTGATGGAAGAAGAAGCTAAAACAAAGGATCAGTAAGAGGGGAAGGAGAGGGATCTTACATAGCTGCATCGCGGGTGCCTTAGAGTGTTAATGTTTCATGAAAGCGTTAAAGGCGGCTTCAAGTGCGCGCCATTGATTACCCAGGCTCGCATTAATGATACCAGCTTCGGTTTCTATGATGCAATCTCCTTGTGAAAGATCTCCTCTTTCAACAATAGAAAAACTTTCAATTTGATCGAGGATATTTCGAATGGATTCTTTTTTTTCATCTAAGATGACTTTGTCTTGTTTGCTGATGATGATTTTCACTAAATGACTTTGTGTAATGGGCTTTAGCGCTTGCATGACCATACTCACTATGGCATCGGGATAGGAGCGTAATTCTCCACCGACGATTTTCTTGGCGGCTTGCAATGCGATTGGGAGCACTGATTGTTGTAAGTCATGGCGCATCTGTTTGATATGCCTATCCAGAACGAGGAGTTGTGTATTAAATTCAATGAGTCCTTTATTGTAGCCTCTTTCTTCTGCTGAAATGGCACGACGTTTACATTCTTCTGAGTTCTCTTTTAAAAACTCTTCGGCATCTTTTTTGGTTTTTTTTAGGACTTCGGTAGCATTTATGAGCTTGCTGAATTCTGAGGAAGGGATCACTTTGGCATTGGTTGCTGGATGCACGGTACTTTTATTAATGAGTGAAAAATATTTCATGATGTGCCCAATTCTGAAGGTTTTTTGAAAAAAGAGATTAGATGCATGACTTGATGTATTAACGTGGCTTTTGCTTTCTCATTTTTTATATCATGGCAAAGGCTGTTTAGTATTTTGGCTCTTCCAGTGTCTAATCGGTGTGTAATATGCCAAAAAAGTGATGGGTGCGATCCGAAAAGGGCTTTGGCTAGACGGTTAAGTCCTCGATGATGCAAAACTTTTTTCAGGTTGTGAAGATCTCCGTCCCATTTGTTCAGGCCAAGGAGAGTAAAGGTTAAGGTTTCTTTATGTTTTGTGATTTCACGAAGAAATTGAATTTGAGTTTTTGTTAAGGTCTCTTGAATGGTTTGAATCTGGTTTGCCTGAACAACCCGGTTGATTTCCCTGGAAAGATCGTAGAGGCCGAGATAGTCGATGAGCGCAACGAGATCCAATTTAGGCATGCTAAGTAAGGCGTTGAGTCTGTTATCGGGCAAATATTCAGAGGGAATAAACGCCGGTTGATTAGAGATGAGATTCTGAAAGAGGGTGTTTAACGCAAATCTTTTGGCAAAGAGACTTAAAGTGATCTTGTGATATTTAAGCTTATAAAATTGGTTGAGTTGTTTCATTGCATGCTCATCGAGTGCTGCGATCAAGTAGGCCTTGTCATGTCTCGGAAAAGGGTCTAAGAACGGGAGAAACCAGCTGTAGTGTACTTGGGATAGCTGCTCCTCGAGAGTCAGCATTTGCTCAAAGGGGTTGGTCGTGGTGAGGGGCGTATTAGAGAGGGCGGTTTGCATTTCTAGAGAAAGAAACTGCTCTAGTTTCTTCTTTCTTAAAGGGTCCACGTCCTCAAGTAAATATTTCAATGACGTCAGTGAATCGGGTTGTGCGGTCATTAGAATCACTTGGGTTTAGCCGAGGGTGGCTTGTCTTCTGGTCGTTTCGATGAAATTGGTACAGGATTCAGGAGTTCTTTTATGCCTCCTTGTTTCTTTAATGTCGGGTAGAATTTCCAGAAAATCCAACCTAGAACGACTGCAAGAACGACAAGAAGTGTGGTTAAGAAGAAAAACAATATACGAAATCTTGATGCTGATTGTTTATTCATGATTATTGACCAAATACTAACGTATTCGCCATCTTGTATTGAGAGAGTCTCTGAGGACTCATGCAAAGTGATATCTGCAAAGCGCGAGCGGTCAGTCACAAGAGTGACATCATTGATATTAAGACCTGAAATGGATCCGGAAATGAACCGTTTAATTTTTGACTCGAGATGTAGATTTGGATCATCAAAGACCCCTTGGTGTTTGACATAGATCGATGCGGTAATGGGCTCTGTTTGAGTTTGACCAGGAACTGATTCAGTGGGAGGAAATGAGAGTTGAACAGCAGCATCAATGACTCCGTCCATGGTTAAGATTGTGTTGGTTAGTTGTTGTGCAAGCCCTGCTTGATAGCGTATGGTTTCCTCTTTATCCGATGACATGAGCCCTTTTTTAGCAAATAACTGTAAGAGGTTGATTCCTGTTGTGGTTGGAAATCCATTTTGATTGAGAATCGCGATAGCTTCGATGTTTTGAGATTCTCTGACCATGATTTGATATTTTGCAACGTTTGTTTCTCCACCTATTTGGGTTCCGGAGCTGCTCTTTATTTTTGATGACGGAATCCCTTTACTTACAAGGAGAACTAAGATGAGGTTTGCTTCTCTCTCAGAAATATTACTTACGATAGGTGTACTCTTTTCACAACCTGTTAGTAGAAGCAGCAAGGAGCACATTATCCATAAAAGTTTCTGTGGTGGACGGAATTTATTAAGCATCATGCTCCTTTTTAATCAGTGATCTAATTCCAACAATATAACAAATAAGTAAAAAACGGAAACGTTAAAAAAAACCTATAGATGGATTGTCTAAAAAGTTTTGTTTTGTCTTAGGCTTTTGTAAGATAAATAATAGCTACCTGATAGGCTGTGGATTCTATACGATAATGGGGATGCATTTGAAAAGGTTCGCTGATCCAGTCTCTGGAAATGTAAATAGAACTTTAAAATGATAAGGAGTTCTTACATTCTTACAAACTAGCACGACTGTCGTATGTATGATGCTAGACTGAGAAAATTAACGAATCAGTTTATCTTATTACTATTGTTTTGGTCATTTAAGATCCTCTGATTTAATAGAGATTTTGGAGCGTTACCATAACGTCCTATCAAATAATCAAGCCCCCCTTTTAGGGCGGCGCGATACCTAGCTACTTTGAGTTCTTTTGCGGACCTATTTTTTTGAGGGTAAAACCTTTTAATAAGGTATAGCTCAATCGTTTTTAGCACATTTAATTTAAAAATATGGCTCATTTCTGGGAACACAGTTTTTAGAAAAAGTTTTAGCCGAGACCTAAACGGCAGGTGCTTTCTCATCCAAAGTAAACGGTTGCGCCAGAAAAAATAAGTGGCGTAACTTGTGTTACTTGCAATAGATGCAGAGACTTTATGCCAGAGCTTGGCTTCTGGACAATACATCGAAGGATAACCTAGGGATTTTGCGCGCATGCAGAAATCGCTTTCTTCCCAATAGAGGAAGAAGCGGTTATCGAGTCCTCCAAGTTTTTTAAAAATGACAGAGGGAGCAAAGAGGGAGCACCCACACACGTAATCGACAAGGAGCGGCTGATCAAAGGTTTGGTCGTCAATTTGACGTAGAGCTACTAAGTCAAAATTCCCCTTGCGTGGATTCCAATTTCCCCCAAGATGATCAAAAGTACCGGGTTTATCAAAGAGATAAACTCTTCCCCCGAGAATGGTAGGGGTTGCTTGTTTTTGGGATAGAGACACAAAGGCATCTAAGATTTTTGGGTCGACGATGGTATCGTTATTGAGCAGGTAGAGGTAATCAGCTCCATTTGCAAGAGCATGCTTAATTCCTACATTATTTCCTCCGGAAAATCCGAGATTCGTATGCGTTTCAATTACATGAATATGAGGATAAGCGTTTCGAATGGCTGAGGTTGAATCATCGATAGATCCGTTGTCTACAACAATCGGATAACAACTTTTATAGGTGATTTTTTGTATGCTTTTAAGGCAGGCAAGGGTATTGTTTTTCCCATTCCAATTGAGAATAATAACAAAAACTTTTGGCATATTTATAAAAGAGCACTCCATCCGAGTCTGCGATAGATACCGGCTTCTTTCTGAGGACTTGAAACTTTATAGATGCCTCTTCCCACAATAATGATGTCGGCTCCTTTTTGAATCACAGACTGCGGAGTATTGTATTGCTGACCAAGAGCATCTCCAGAGATTTCTTTTTTTACTCCAGGAGTCATGTGAATAAATCGGGGGTCATCAGTCACTTTTTCTTGCGCAATGAATCCAATCACAAAATTGGCATGTAGCTTGGCATATTCGACCGTTTTTTTTGTGTATTCTTCGGTGAGGAGATTGTCTTCTGAACTCATCTGAGCAATGAGAAGGAGGCCTTTCCCTTTGGGTAGACCGACTGTTTTTAATCCTTCAATAATCCCAGGTCCTGGGAGTATGTGTGCATTTGTTATATCTGAATAATCAGCAATTCTATTTGCATACTGATGTTGCACCGTATGGCCGATATCTGCAAATTTGCGATCCTCAAAAATCATGAACTGATGTTTTGCGGCAAGTGCATGGAGTTGATAGATTAGATCATGATCCAAGTCTTGAATAATATCGAGATGGGTTTTAAGAAGACAAATTTCGGAACCGACTTGATCAGCGAGGGTTAATAAAGCCTGTTTTGATGTGACATCTGCGCTTACACAGAGGTTGGTTTTTTTCAACTCCATTAGTTTAAAGAGCTTACTTGCTGTGGGGTTTGTGGAAAGCTGAGCGCGTTTATTAAAGGAGTACATGATTAAACTTGATGCGTGTGAATAAATGACTGAACCTTTTCAATCATCTCTTTTCCTATTTTTTGTTTTTTTTCCAAGTGTTGAAGAATCGATGTGATAGTCATTAATGCATGAACTTCATATCCTGAGTTTTTCAAAAGGTTCACCCCCCCTTGTTCTCGATCGATGACAAGGGTAATATATTTCACAGTCAGATCGATTTGTTTCAGTGATGCGGTAGTTTCTTGAATACTGAGTCCTGAGGTAATTAAATCTTCGACAATCAAGCATGTTTGTCCCTTTTTAAACACCCCTTCAATGGTTTTTTTCGTGCCGTAATTTTTTTTTTCCTTCCGGCGCATTACCATTGGAACGTCATGGTCAATTGACATTGCTGTTGCAATCGGAAGAGCTGTGTAGGGAACGCCGCAAATAAGGTCAAAATTGTAGTCTGCCACTAAATTCCAAAGTGCTTGGCTAATTTTCCTGAGGAGCTTTGGATAAGAAATGATTAACCGAAGATCGATATAGAAGGGGGAGACCATGCCACTGTTTAATGTGAACGTTCCAAATTTCACTGCGTTGATTGCTAAGAGTTGATCGATAAGTGCTGAGTTAGTCATTAGGAGCTCCTTTCATATGGTGATAACGCATAGCGAGATAAGGGTCCCACATCATGCCCGTTGCCGACATAGCAAAGCCTGCACCTCGAGTGAGTATGTTCTCGAAATGCTGAGGAAGCATAATACCACCGACACCGATGAGAATCAAATCAAGGTGTTCTTCAGTAATGGTAGCATGCGCATCTTCGATAAATTCAAGCGCGGCATTTCTGATCCCACCGCCACAGATGCCGGCTACTTTTCGATTTTCATCGAGAGGCGGTGTGATCTTCATGCTGATTGTATTGAGTCCACAGATGGATCGAATGCCTGCCTTGGCGGCAGAGACAAAGCTCTCTTTCATTTGTTTTTTACTATCGAATAGGCCCACTTTAATGATGAGCGGAATCGCGCCAATAACATCGACAATTGCTTTCCCTAATTTGAAAACCGTTTCGGGAGTTTTATAAAGGAGGCCTTCTTTTGGATTCACGTTGGGGCAGGAGAAGTTCGCTTCAATGATTTTTGCTCCGGCTTCTTTTGCCAAATACGCACACTGAATGAATTCCTCGTGAGTCGTGCCGTAAATAGAAACGATTAAGGCTTGTCCAGGCATAATGGCTGCATTAGCTTGTGCAATATCTTCCATTAAAAAAGCAGGCGACATGGACGGATTGCCAAAGGAGTTTGTAACTGTAAGATTGGCAAGATGTGCGGGTGGTTCTTCAATGCGTTTCCCGGTTAGCCCTGAATCAACGTAGACCATATTTGGCAGGGGATGCGAAGGGTGGGATCTCGACCGAATTGTTTTATATGTCAGTAGATCGAATCCCATCTCTGAAGCAAACTTAATAGCTTTACTATCAAGAAGAGGTCCCGCTGGAATACCGATGGGAGAGGCTACTAAGACACCTAGAAAATCGAACCAATCATCTTTCGGGGCCATTTCTCGTTTTGGAAGTGGATTATCAAAAAAAGGGCCATTTTCTAAATTGTCTAGATAGGTTTTGTGGATATCGTACATCGCAGGATGATGGGGATACCACTTGGGATAGGGGTCTTGAAGATCTTCAATATCAACGTGTTTCTGAGTCATGATATACCTTGCCGTTCACTATGGTTATGACAGGCCATCCTTTGAGCGTTTGCCCAGCAAAGGGGGACCATCCACATTTGGTTTTTAAATCTTTTTCTCTTACCATTTTCTCTTTGTTTATATCGACCAGGACTACATCACTATTTTGGGGAATCCTAAAAATCTTTTGGGGATTGGTGTAAGTGAGATCAATAATTTGTTTCATGGAGAGCAAATCATTATGGTAGGCATTAAGAAGAAGGGGGAGGGTTGTTTCGATTCCAGGAACACCAGAAGGAACAAGGCCGTACGGTTTGTTTTTTTCTTCTAAAGTATGAGGAGCGTGATCTGAACCAATTGTATCGATTATACCATCGTGAATGCCTTGAAGAAGTGCGTAGGAATGTCTTTTCGAGCGGAGAGGAGGGTTCATTTGCGCTTTGCCACCCAAATGATTATAGCAATCAGTATTTAGAAAAAGATGATGAGGAGTGGTTTCTGCATAGACTTTATATCCCTCTTCTTTGGCTTGTTTAATGAGAGGAAGCTCCTCTGCCGTGGTGACATGTAGAATACAAAGTCTTGTACTATAAATTTTGGCAAGATCAATAGCAAGCTTTGTCGAACGGTACGCAACCTCTTCATTTCTGATCTTTGAATGTGCATGAAATGAATCACCGGGAATGATTTTTGAGCGTTGCTGAATCAGCTCTTCATCTTCTGCATGAACAGAGATGATTAGGTCGTGCGCTTGTGCTAAGGCAAAAACCGCATGTAAATGAGAATGATCATCAATCAGCAAATTACCGGTACTTGATCCCATAAAGACTTTGAGGCCAACCACTTGCTTTTTTACCTTGTAGATTTCATCGAGATGAGACTTGTCGACACCAAAATAGAGCTCATAGCGTAGGGGGATTCCGCATTCTTTAAGCTGCTGATCGATGAGTATTTTTTTTTTTTTGAGAACGACCTCCGTTGTGCATGCGGGATCTGTATTAGGCATATCAAAAACGGTTGTATAGCCCCCTTTAATACTAGCTGCTGAAGCTGTATGCCACGATTCTTTTTCGGAATGTCCCGGTGTGCGAAAATGCACATGAGGATCAATCAGTCCTGGAAAAAGAACGAGATCTGACCCATTGATGATTAAATCAGTATTACTCTCAATGATATGATTCAGCTTTTTCCCGTAAATATCTTCAATATTTTGAATTTCAATCATGAGTTATAATCTTGGATTTCATCTCTTTCGAATAATTGTTCGCAGTATTTACATTTTAAGTAAATTTTCTGCTTTTGTTCCTTGATATAAAAGAAACTGTCTATCTTTTCATAACGGGTAATGCACGTTTCATTGGGGCAGATGAGAAGTCTTGCTAAGGTTTCTGGCATCGATGCATGGATTTTCTTTTGGACCGTGCCATTTTTAATGATATTAATCGTAGCTTCGGGTGCAAAAACGGCAACCTCATGCGCCTGTGAAGCATTTAAATAGCTCTCTTCCACTTTGACAATATCTTTTGTCCCCCGGTTCCCTTTAAGATTGAGGCCCATTGAGATCCGTTTCTTATCTTGGGTGAATTGTAAGAGCTCAATAATTTTTAGGCCTTGTCCTGCTGGAATATGGTCGATTACCGTACCGTTTATAATGGGAGGAATGGATAAGCTTTCCGGTTTTTTCATATGGTTTTCCTCAGGAGTAATGCTAAGAGCGCCTGTCTGACGTAGAGCCCATTTTTCGCTTGCTCAAAGTAGTAAGCGTGTTTTGTGGTGTCGACATCCACATCAATTTCATCGACCCTTGGTAGGGGGTGAAGGACTTTTAGATTCGCTTTTGCTTTACTTAAGTGGGAGGCATTTAAATAGTAGTTTCTTACGTCCAGTGGATCCGTACCATGCCGTTCTTTTTGCAGTCTAGTCATGTAGAGAACATCGAGTTTTCCAATGACAAGTTTAATGTTTTGATGAAAGGAGAACTTCACCTGATTGCATCTAAGCTCGTGGAAAATATATTCTGGCATACTCAAATGTTGAGGAGAAATAAAATAGAGACGCATCTTAAAGAGACTACATGCTAAGGCGAGTGAATGCATTGCTCTTCCATATTTTAGATCCCCAGCAAAAGCGATGCTAAGACCATTTAGTTTTTTCTGGCACTCTTCAATGGTAAATAAGTCGAGAAGGGTTTGCGTCGGGTGTTGATTTTTTCCATCTCCAGCATTAATTACAGGGATCTCTGCGATTTCTGAAGCCAGGCGCGCTGATCCCTCAAGAAGATGACGCATGACAATCACATCGGAGTAGTTCTCTATAACGCGGATCATATCAGAGAGGGACTCCCCTTTTCTAATCGCTGTATTTTTTGCTTCCGAGCAACCGATTACATTGCCACCCAACCGGAGCATGGCAGCTTCAAATGAGAAGCGGGTTCGTGTTGACGGTTCAAAAAATAAACTTGCTAGAATCTTGCCTTTCAGGAGCTCCTTGGGTCTTTCTTGTTTAAATTTTTTTGCTGTTTTTAAAATCAAACAAATAGTTTCCACGTCTAAATCAGAAGAAGAAAGGATGTCAGATTGATAGAGTTTAGTCATAGGTCGATGTTACATTCATGAGGGGTTTTAGTCTTCATCATTTTTATAGATTTCTGGTAGATCTCATTAGGAGAGATTTGCATCATGCAAAAGGGTTGCTTGCACCGCTGCTTTAAGCAGGGTGTGCATGTTCTCATTTTGGCAACAAGCATTGCTGTCGGAACATTATAGGGACCACATATTTTAGGATCTGTCGGAGAAAATAGAGCGATTGTGGGAGCTTTCATGGCAAATCCAATATGCATGGGGCCTGTATCATTTGTAATAAAGAGAGAGAATCGGCCAATGAGTGCAGCAAGACCCTGTATGGTAAGAGTGCAAACCACTTTGCTTCCTGGAATTTGTTCTGCAATGGATCTTAGCAGAGCTTCTTCATCAGGGCTTCCAGTAATCAGAATATGTCCATGCTTACTTAATTGATTTCCTAGAGTCACAAAGTGCTCGACATCCCATCGTTTAAAAGGGTTCATCGCTCCTGGATGAAGTCCTATGAGAGGTCGAGAAAAGTCAAATGAGGAGATTTCTTTCGGGTTTACAGCGACTTCTAGCTCAGTGCCTGATGATTGAATGCCAATCACCTTTAATAGATCGAGGCGTCTTTGAATTGCATGATTACCTTGGTTTTTGATCTTGTGTGTTAAAATGAAGTCGAGCCCTTTATTGAGCCCTTCCGTTCCAATGATTTCGCTAGCGTAGGTAAAATAGGCGATTGGAAGCGCCACTCTTTGAGATATATGGAAGATAAATACCGTTTCAAAACCCATCTTTTTAAGGGCGGCCATCACCCCTCGTTTTAATAGAAACACTCGATCGATATAGGGATTGTTTTTTAGGACCTGGTATCCAATTGGGCTTGTCAGTACACCAACAAAGGATTTGGGATACTGCTTCTTGATGGCTCGTAGCGCAGGCGTTCCCCAAATGGTGTCTCCAAGACCTGTTGTAGAGACTATTAAGATCCGTCGTTTTGTAGGATCTAAGTTTACATTTTTTTTTTTGAACGAGAGGGAGACGCACGCTTTAATGCTAAAATTCTTGAGCCGTTTTATGGGGTTACATATTCTTGCCAAGATTTCACCTCTGGGAGGGGTTCATCTTTGAATTTCGCTAAACAACGTAAAAGGACTGTTGCGAGCTGTACATTGGTAATAAGGGGAATATGATGATCAATAGCAAGGCGTCGTACTTTGTACCCATCAGTCGAGTTATCCATGCCACATCCTTTTGGAATATTGACGATTAGATCGATCTTTTTATTCTCAATCATACTGAGAATATTGGGTTCCATCTTATCGCTTGCTTTATAGAGACCTATCGATCCTACACCATTTTTCGAAAGAAAGTCATGGGTGCCAACGGTTGTGTAAATATCCCACCCTTTTTCTTCCATTACACGTAGAATTTCTAAGAAATTCATTTTGTGATTATCAGGGAGACTGACAAGGATTTTTTTCTTGTCGACATAATTTTCCGTTGCAAGCCACGAGCGGTAGAGAGCTTCATCAAGATTGGTTCCAATGCAGGCAACCTCGCCTGTTGAGGCCATTTCAACATGAGCTACCGGACTGGCTCCTTTCAGCCTATTATAGGAGAATTGAGGCGTTTTCACCCCTACATACTCGAGTTCCAACGTTTCCAAATCTTGAGTTGGCGATTTTCCCATCATCACATCCATTGCAATTTTAATGAGATTATGTCCCGTGACTTTTGAAACGAAAGGAAAGGAGCGCGAAGCACGTACATTGCATTCAATCACTTTGATTGCATTGTTCTTTGCGATGAATTGAATATTAAAAGGGCCAGTGATTGAGAGAGCTTTTACGATCTGACGTGTAATCTTTTTTGTGCGCCTGATCGTTTCTAAATAGAGACGTTGGGGAGGAAGTACAATCGTTGCGTCTCCTGAATGAATTCCTGCATTTTCCACATGCTCAGCAATCGCAAAGATCACAATTTCCCCATCCTTTGCGACACCGTCGATTTCAAGCTCTTTTGCATCCCGAATGAACTCAGACATCACAACGGGAAAATCTTTGGAGACAACAGAGGCTTCCTTTAAATATTTTTCGAGTTCATGACTGGTATGCACAACGTTCATTGCCGCACCTGACAAAACATAGGAGGGTCTGATCAGAATTGGATAACCCACATTCTGTGCGAAGATCCTGGCTTTAGCCAAACTTGTAACCGTATTCCAAGTGGGTTGATCTATTTTTAATTTTTGTAGTAGGCAAGAAAACTTTTCCCGATTCTCTGCTCGATCGACGTCATTAGGAGCTGTGCCAAGAAGAGGATATCCTTCCTTATGGAGTGGCATCACAAGGTTGTTTGCAATTTGCCCACCGACTGAGACGACGATTCCTTTCGGATTTTCAAAGTCGGTGATATCTTGAACTCTTTCAAAACTAAGATCTTCAAAATAGAGACGATCAGATTCATCATAATCAGTTGAGACGGTTTCTGGATTGGAGTTGATGATGATTGGACTTTGTTTGAGGGCTTTTAAGGATCGCGCCGTGTTTACACCGCACCAATCAAACTCAACAGAAGAGCCGATACAATAGGGCCCCGATCCAAGCACAATAATGGGAGGTTTTTTAGATCTTTCAATATCATGCTCTATCCCGTGATAGGTCAAGTAGAGGTAATTTGTTTCAGCATCGAACTCCCCAGCCAGTGTGTCAATCTGTTTGATTACAGGAAGCACCTTCTTTCGCTTGCGAGCAGATCTAATCTTTTTCTCTGTCGTCTTTTTAATGATGCTCAAGCCTAGATCTGAGAATCCCGCCTGTTTTGCTTGAAGTAGAAGTTTCTTTGAAAGAGGAGCCTTTTTGATCCTGTTTTCTAACTCTACGATTTGCTGAATTTGAAAGAGGAACCAAGGGTTGATGAGGGAGAGTTTCTGCGCTTCTTTTACTGTTCCACCCGACTGAAAAAAGTCATAGAGAGCAAAGAGACGGCGACTGGTCGCTTGTTTCAGCTCTTTCTTAGCATTTGGAATGTTATCAGGATAGTCGGTGAGACCGCTCGCTCCAATATTGAGCATTCGGATTGCTTTCTGTAGCGCTTCCTTGAACGATCTGCCAATGGCCATCACTTCGCCAACGCTTTTCATTTCGGTACCAATATTGTGATCGGCCTCTTTGAGTTTGTGAGTGTCCCATCTGGGGATTTTCACAACTAAATAATCAAGAGCCGGTTCGAAGAAGGCGCAGGTCTTTTTTGTAATACTATTTTTGATCTCAAAAAGACGTTTCCCGAGCGCCAGCTTGGTGGCGACAAAGGCGAGGGGGTAGCCCGTTGCTTTGGATGCCAGCGCACTTGATCTTGAAAGGCGCGCATTCATCTCAATCACGCGATAGTTTCCAGTTTTAGGGCACAAAGCATATTGAATATTGCACTCACCTACGACTTTAAAATGGCGGGCGACTTTGATTGCAATGGACCTTAGGAATTGGTGCTCATCATTATTTAATGTCTGGGATGGTGCAACGACAATGCTCTCTCCCGTGTGGATTCCCATTGGATCGAGATTTTCCATATTACAGATAGTGATTGCGTTATCATCGAGGTCTCTCATGATTTCATACTCGATCTCTTTCCATCCTAAGAGGTACTCCTCAATAAGAACCTGCGGTACAGCGTGCAATACTTCATTAACGCGGAATTTCAATTCCTTCTCATTTTGAATCTTTCCCGAACCTAACCCTCCAAGGGAATAGCCAGATCTAAGCATGATTGGATAGCCAATTTTTTGGGCTGCTATTAAAGCTTCTTTTACCGTGGAAACGCAGAGACTCCTGGGAGATTTTACCCCAATTGATATAAGCTCTTTTTTAAAGAGGTCCCGATCTTCTGTTAATCGAATGGATTTAATGCTGGTGCCAAGAACCTCAACTCCATGTTTTTTGAATATCCCGGTCTTTTCGAGATGGAGTCCCAAATTCAGTGCCGTTTGACCTCCAAACCCCAAAAGAATGGCATCGGGCTTTTCTTTTTCGATAATTTTTGTCACAGAAGCTACATTGAGAGGGTGTAAATAGACCTTGTCGGCCATTGACCTGTCTGTCTGCACTGTGGCAATATTAGGATTAATGAGAACCGTTTCTATCCCTTCTTCTTTAAGAGCTTTAATCGCTTGCGAACCAGAGTAGTCGAATTCACCAGCCTGGCCAATACGCAGTCCTCCAGATCCTAGGATGAGTGTTTTATAGGCTTTCATAGAACCTCTTAAAGAGGTATTCGGTATCAATAGGGCCTGGCGATGCCTCCGGATGAAACTGTACGGCGAAGAAGGGGTGCTTTTTGTGTTCAATGCCTTCAACTGATCCGTCATTTAGATTTATAAACGAAATATTCCAATCCCTGGGAATGGTGGACTCTCGAATCGCATAGCCGTGATTCTGCGATGTTAGGAAGCACTTTTGATTGGCTACACATTGGCAGGGTTGGTTTTGAGCTCTGTGGCCATATTTCAGTTTGAATGTTGTTGCTCCAATCGCAAGGGATAAAAGTTGAGCGCCTAAGCAGATACCGAAAATAGGCTTTCGTTTATTTAGCATCGCTTTCTTTAAAAGTTCGATCGTTTCTTTACACATTATGGGGTTGCCCGGACCATTTGAAATGAAGAGGCCATCGTAGTCTGTATTGAGGAAATTGTAATCGTAGGGAACTTGTTCAATCTGGATTGGGTACTGCTTCAGAGTCCTCAAAATATTTTCTTTTATACCGCAGTCGATGACAATCACCTTTTTCTTGCCCTTGCCAAAGAGAATTGGTTTCTTACAGCTGACTTGACTGACCAGATGTATTTTCATCGGATTAGTGAACGAAGTGACTTTACTCCCTTTGGGAAGGATTGCGCCTGGAATGACTCCTTTCGTTCGGATTTTTTTCGTTAGAGCGCGTGTATCAATTCCTACAATTAAGGGGACTCCTTGATCTTTGAGGAACTCTAAGAATGAAGTCTGACTTTCATAATGGGAGTAGGTTTCAGTAAGCTCGCTAATGACTACACCCGTAGCATGAACCTTGCTTGACTCCCACTTTTTTTTTGGGGGAACACCATAATTGCCAATGAGGGGATAAGTAAAAATAAGAATTTGTCCGGCATAGGAAGGATCAGTGAGAGTCTCTACATAGCCAACCATTCCGGTATTGAAGACGATCTCTCCATAAGCGGGTGTTTTTTGTGAGTTAGGAGAGAAGCCTTCAAAGGTTTCTCCGCTTTCAAGCGTTAATTGTGAAGGTATCATTTGATTGACAATTCTAACACATTTTCATCAAATGTCAATTCGAATGATCGTCTTTTGGTGACCTTACCTAGCTCTTGTTAAGCATATTAATCAGACAGCTTTTACTAGAGATGGATCATTCCGTATAAAAACTAAATATATGATCACAGAACGGAAAGTATTAGGGGATGGAGCTCTACACACACGAATGAAGAAGCGGCTCTTTACACTATCCTGGATTTTAAAAAAATAATTCGAGGGGGTAGCTCAGCTAACAGGGGGAGGTGTTATTTTAGGAGCCTTAATTGCTTTTTTTCTTTTGTTCAGGAATAATAGGGCCAATGGGGAGATGTTTTTTGGTGGTAACTGTGTGGCGTAGACAGATTAAATTATGGATTGTATTGGGGATTTGTCTTTTCATGCTGACTTGCTGTGGAAAGAGTCCTCATTCGCGATATCGCATTGCTGTGGATCCCAGTTGGTTTCCGTTGGAGTTGCAGGGAAAGGAAGCTCATGTTTTTGCATTCACTAATGAACTTCTGACCGAGATTGCCACCCTTGAGGGCATTAAGATTAAACGTATTGATATGAATTGGGATAATCTCACCTTGGGTCTTCAATCAGAAAAGTATGATGCGATGATCTCCTCGATGCAGCCCTACGTATTTAACCAGGAAAAGTATCAATTTTCAGATATGTATTTGAGCACCGGGGCTGTCATTGTTATGCGAAAACGAGATCAATTCTTGTCGATGGCAAGTCTAACAGGTCGAGAAGTGGCTGTGAGTACAGCATTGGATGAAATGCTTCTTTTGACAAAGAATCCCAAAGTAATTATCCGGAATTATACTATGATTCCTACCGCTCTTAATGAAATTGTCCTGGGAACACTTGATGCGATGCTTGCTGGGTCAATCCCAGTGATGGATTATGTACAAGATCTCTATGGCAATGAGCTGAAAATTGTCACAGAGGCACTTAACGATCATGTAGGGCTTCGAATGATCACCTTGAAAGATCAGAATACAGAGTTGATTGAAAAGTTCAATCGAGGATTGGAGAAAATGAAGTCAAACGGTAGCTATGAAAAACTTGCTAAAAAGTGGCGTTTATTGCTTTAAATTGATTATTTTACACCGATCATGTTCTGAATATGCTGACTGGACAGCGCCTAGTTCTTCTTGAGAAGGCGGAACTTTAGTAATGCCCCAAATGAGTTCTGCATATTTTTTTATTGAGACATCTGTTGAAAAACTCCCCATGCCCGCCATGTTATGAATGGCGTATTCTGCCCATTTATTGGGTTCACGGTAGAGAGCTTCTGCTTTTTTTTGAGTCTTTATGTATGCTTGTAGATCATTGAGTACAAAATATTTGTCGGCATATTCATGATGACCAAGAAGCGATTCGTGGAGTGTTAAAAGAGCCTCCTGCTCAGCATTATTTTCTACAAATAAGCGATTTTTAAGAGCATCGACAGCTTGTTTAATCTGAGGGTTCTTATTGTAAATCTCGTGGGGGTGATAGGAATTTTCATGCTGCATCTTGATATTTGTTTCAGCGCAGTTGCCGAATAAGAATGGCCACCACTCGTCAGTGATTTCTTGACGCATTTCTACATTGGCTCCATCATCAGTCCCAATGGTGAGAGCTCCATTGATTGCAAACTTCATATTGCCAGTTCCTGATGCCTCCATGCCAGCTGTAGAGATTTGCTCTGATAGATCCGTTGCGGGGATGATTATTTCAGCTTTTGAGACATTATAATTTTCGATGTAGTGGACTTTAAGAACCTTACTTACAACAGGATCTGCATTGATCGCACGCGAAAGGCAGTAGAAAAGGCGGATGATATTTTTTGCGAGTTGATAGCCTGGAGCTGCTTTGCCTCCAACGAGAACAAGTCGCTTTACATAATCCTTATTGGGGTTGGCTTTGATTTCATAGTAGAGGATGATGACGTGAAGGGCATTCATCAATTGTCTTTTGTATTCATGGACCCTTTTAATCTGGACATCGAATAGCGCATCAGTATTTCCAAGGAGTTTTTCGACTAAATTTTCCCCTCCCCAGTGCTTATCTTTCATTTCGCTACCGAGAAAATCGAGAAGGGCCTGTTTATTTTCTTGCTTAATTGCGAGAAATTCATTTTGGGACTCTTCGTCACTGGCGAACTTTGCAATCTCTTTGATGGCCTTGAAGTTAGTGATCCATGCATGACCAATGCGTTTTTCTAGGAAGGCACAAAGCTTTGGATTAGAATAGAGGAGCCAGCGCCTTTGAGTCACTCCATTGGTGACATTCACAAATCTTTCAGGGTACATCTCAAAGAAATCGCTAAAAATCTTTTTTTTGAGGATTTCAGAATGCAGTTTTGCAACGCCATTGATATGATGCGTGCCAAAGATGGAGAGGTGGGCCATTTTAATTTCTCCTCCTTTGATAATTGACATCCTATTGAGTTTGTCTTCATCTCCAGGAAACCGATTGCGGATCTGGGAGCACAAGTCGGTATTCAATCGTTGCAGGATTTTATACTGACTTGGCAGTAGAGTTTTGATCCGGTGTTCGTCCCACTCTTCTAATGATTCTTGTAAGATTGTATGATTGGTATAGCTACAGCAGGCTTTTGTAATTTCGAATGCTTGACCCCATGGAATATCGTACTTTAAAGTGAGGAGGCGCATTAATTCTGCAATGATTAGCGCTGGGTGAGTGTCATTAATTTGAATTCTGACCTTGTTGGCAAAATCTGAAAAATCGGAAGAAAGTGAGGTGTGATTATCGATGATATCCTGGATGGATGCGGAGACAAGTAAAAATTCCTGCTTAAGACGGATCCGTTTACCAATGTCATGATTATCATTAGGATAGAGAACATCGGTTAGAAATGTATTTTCACCTGCTTGATCAATGTGACCGGCATTAAATTTTTGCAGTTGAAAGTTGCGAGGGGATTCTTTTGTAGACCATAACCTTAGGGTAAGTACAGAAAAATCAAGGTTATTGCTGTATCCAATGATGGGCAGGTCGTAGGGCAGAGCGCGTACCTCATCGCAGTCGGAAAGATCATAGACTTCATCTCCATGTTGATTGCTCCTGGGCATTATCTTACCATCGAAGAAGACAATACGAGCATTGCTATCTCTACGAAATTCCCACGGATTTTGAGTGAGGAGCCAAGTATCTGGACGCTCAACCTGAATGCCACACCAGAGTTCTTGTTCAAAAACCCCATATTGGTAGCGCAGCCCATAACCACGAGCAGGATATTGCATGGTAGCCAGGGAGTCCATTAAGCAGGAGGCTAAACGTCCGAGTCCACCGTTTCCTATTCCGATGTCGGGTTCCATATGGAGGATTGAGTTAAAATCACGATTCATTTTTTTTAAAATACATTGAACGAGTTCATTTGCACTGATGTTGGTGATGTTGTTTCCCAGAAGTCTACCGGGCATATATTCCATAGAAATATAGTAAAGCATGCGCACATTTTGCTTACGAAACGTATGAGAGGTGGCCGTCCAGTTGGTCATGATTTCTTCGCGAATAGCGGAGGAAAAAGCTCGATAGAACTCTTCATCATTAGCCTCATCGACCGTCTTACCGAGAGTGCTAATTAAATAGTGTCTGATTTTTTGTGAGATCTCGTCTACTCGAGCTTCTAAATTATCCATTTTCTTGATTTATCATAGAATAGATGTATTATCAAGATATTCTTATGTATTTATTTTTTGTAGTAGACATTTGATGATCAAACTCCTTAACAGAGAGTCCCGAGCTGTAGAGAGGGCTAGTCTTTTGAAAGAGAGCTGCTAAATAATACTTAAAAAAAGCAACTATTTTCAATAGAAGATGGCTTTGATGATGTAAAAGAAGATGATGCAGACAGTGGCACTGGAGGGGATTGTGACAATCCAGGAGATTGCGATATCGCGAAGCATCCGAAGATTTAGAGAAGCAAGACCGCGCGCAAGCCCTACACCAATCACTGCACCAACAATACAATGAGTAGTTGAAATGGGTAGTCCCAACTTTGACGCGATCAAAATAGTAACTGCAGCTCCGAATTCTGCAGAAAACCCGCGCGTTGGGGTGAGTGTTGTAATTTTCTTCCCGATTGTCTCTATGACTTTCCAGCCCCAAGTAGCAAGTCCGATGACAATCCCGAGGCCACCCATTGCAAGCAGCCATGGAGGGATGGTGGTGGTAAGGGAGAGAGAGCCCGTTTTAATAATTTCAAGAGCTGCTGCAATCGGTCCAATGGCGTTTGCCACATCATTTGCTCCGTGAGCAAATGCAACATAGGCTGCGCTAAAAGTTTGGAGAATGATAAAAAGCTTTTCCACAGTAGAGTAGTTAGATGTACAACTATTGAAACCGGGATCTTTTTTAAGCCGTTCATTCATTTTACGTATATCACTAAGTACACTGGACACTTCTTGTCGCTGCTCTCCTTTCGTGGTGAGCTTCACGCGCTGAAGGTGCTTCATCGCTTTATTAAAACTTACTGATTGAGCAGAGAGATCGGGCGATGAATGCTTTGCACAATCTTTGACAGCTTTGATTCGCTTGATAAAAAAAGCTGAAATGATCCATGCGATGATACCAATCCCCAGGGAGATTAAGAGAGTAAGAGGAAAAGACAAATCTACCTCTAAGCTGCCGAGTCCATTTGTAAGAAGACTGACTACGAACGTCATGAACATAATGCCAATGAGAATGGGAACGAGTTTTTTTGCAGCGAGAATTGGGTTCATTGCAAACAACACTTTTCTTTGAAGAATCGAAAAAATAATATAGGAAAAGAGAGCGCTAATAGTAGGAGAAATAATCCATCCAGCTGCTATTTTTCTGACTTCATTCCATTGAACAGCCTGCTCTCCTCCAACCATGATTCCGAATCCCAGAATGGCTCCCACGGTGGAATGAGTTGTCGAGATGGGCCAACCAAAATAGGAGGCGATTTGCAGCCATACGGCAGTTGCTAAAAGGGCGGCGAACATCCCATAGAGTAGAATACGGGGATCTCCTGAAAAGACTTCGGGGTTCACCAATCCTCTCTGGACTGTTTCAGAGACGTGAGCACCCATAAAATAGGCGCCACAGAACTCTAAGATTCCCGCAATGATCACCGCTTGCATGAGTGTTAGAGCGCCTGTGCCGACGGAAGTTCCCATTGCATTAGAAACATCGTTCGCGCCAATGTTCCAAGCCATATAGAACCCAGAGCAGAGAACTAAGATAATAAGGATTGTCTCAATTGACATCTATTTTAACTCTAGTATCATTCGGATTCGGTTTGCTAAACTTTCTGATATATGTGAGATATTATTAATTTCTTCAATAAGTCGGACATAGAGATAAAAAATGGGAATGGGAAAGCTGTCTGCGATCTCAAAAAACTCTTTCATGAGCCGATGTTTCATTTTGTCAGCTTCGTATTCCTTGAAGGAGACTTGATCGATCATTGTCTTGACTTTCTCGGCTTCAAGTCCGCCAAAAGAAGCTTTCAAAAGGTCATCCATTGCTTTTAAGATCTGTCGGGTGACCCAAAAGGCTTCGATATTTTTTTCGTAGAGTTTATGGAGGTTGTCGAGAAGAGTATCCAAAGTTTTGAGCGGATGCAGAGCTATTAGGTTGCCGATCTCCTCGACTTTATCGGAAATATTATCTTGGATTGTTAGGATATCAAGGAATTGACTGCGGTCGATTGGAAGAAAAAGGCTTTTGGGAAGATGGTTGCGGATATCATTTTTTGTAAGATCAGCCTCATGCTCGAGCTTAGAGAGTTGACGAACAAGCTCATTAATTTTATCAAATTTATGTTTCTTGAGGAGATCAAAAATCTCTGTGAGCTTTTTGATACAACTACTCACTTTTTTCATATGAGATTGAAGAGGTGAAAAGGGTGATTTACCAAATAATCTGGCAATCGTAAGCATAGTGTTGCCTAAAGGTTGAGATTGGATCTATAATACGCGCTTAGGTCTATTCTCATCTATTGAAAAATTGAGTTGCGTTCATTTTGGGCAAGGGAGCGGTAACCCCCTTCTTTAAGTTTTCCAAGGAGAAGGCCTCCGATACGAATCCGTTTAAGGTCAACGAGGTTGAGTCCAGCATTTTGCACCATTAGGCGCACTTCTCTTTTTTTACCCTCTTTTACCACGATTTTAATCACGCCGTGACGTACTTTTTTCACACTTTTTGGTTTGATCCAGTGACCTTCAATGAGAGTACCCTTCGATAGGGTAATGAGGTTTTCGTGATCAATTTCATTTCTTGTTTTGACCAAGTACTCTTTGAGAATGTTATTGCGTGGATGAATGACCTTGTTAGCAAAGTGCCCGTCGTTTGTAACAAGAAGAAGCCCCGTTGTATCTCGATCGAGTCTGCCAATGGTAAATAACCTCTGTTCTTGACCGGCAAAGAGGTCTAAAATGATTTTTTTACTGCCGACTCGTTTATTAGAGCAGATATAGCCGTGAGGCTTATTGAGAACGTAGTAAACTTTTTTTTCAACCTGATTGACCTTTTGACAGTTTACTTCAAGTAGATCTGAGTTGATAGAGACCATGGTTTGGGGTATTTTAACGATCTTGCCGTTCACCTTTACCTTTCCAGCAAAGATAAGATCTTCAGAGGCTCGACGCGACGCGACACCACAGGCGGCAAGTGTTTTACTGAGTCTTTGATTTTCAGTCACTTAGATTCCTGGTTTTTTGCTGTTAATTATATCGAGAATGCACAAAAAAATCAATCTAGAATGAAAACTGCTGGTAGAGTATTCTTGGAGAACATAGAAGAGGAGTGCATTTTGAAAATTAATAAGCCCCTGCTTGTGATGATGCGTCATGGGCAATCCGAGTGGAATAGAAACAATTTATTTACAGGTTGGGTCGATGTTGGACTGAGTCCTCAAGGTATAAAAGAAGCCCTTGAGGGTGGAAAACAGATTAGTAAGATTCCTTTTGATGTGATCTATATTTCTACGCTCATGCGAGCGCAGATGACTGCATTTCTGGCAATGAGTGAACACAGTGGGGGAAAAACACCGATTATCCTAGAGACAAAGAATGAGAAACTTAGGGAGTGGGGCAAAGTCTTTAGCGAAGAAACAATGAAAAAATGCATTCCTGTGCATGTCGCGTGGGAACTTAACGAGCGATATTATGGTTCATTACAGGGTATGGATAAGGATGAAATGAGGACAAAATATGGGTCTGAACAAGTAAAGATTTGGCGTCGTAGCTACGCAATTCCACCACCAGATGGAGAGAGCTTAGAAATGACTTCGCAACGTACGCTTTCCTATTTTCACAAAACTATAGTTCCTCATTTAGAGAAGGGAGAAAATATCTATATCTCTGCACATGGAAACTCTCTCCGTTCGATCATTATGTATCTCGATCAACTTTCGGAAGAGGAAGTCTTGCAACTTGAAGTTCCAACAGGAGAGCCTCTTTGCTATAGTTTTGAAGAGAACAGCTGGACTAGAGAGGATGTTGACGCATGTCAGAAGAGATATACCTAGATAATCATGTTGCAACGCAACCGTCGAATCACGTCATTGCTCAGATGCAGCCTTTTTTTAAACGGCATTGGAAGTCAACCTTTGCGCCCTACCTAAAAGGAAAAGAGCCTTTTATTTCGATTAATAGACAAACGCAAAAAATAGCCGAGTTTCTAGGGGCATGTGAGAAGGATCGTTTTGTTCTTACTTCATCTGGCGCAGAGGCGGTTGCGCATGTATTCCAAAGTGTTTACATCGATTACATTTATTCATCGGGCAAGAATCATATTATTTCAATGAAGACGGAAGATGCGCCTATTTTGATGTCGGCTAAGCGACTTGAAAAGCTTGACTGCGTGCATCAGACTGCCTCAAGTTTTGAGGAGCTGGAACAACTCATCGCACCGAGAGTAGGATTCGTTTCTCTCTCTTATGCCAATGGTTTAACGGGAGTCATTCAACCGATTGAGCAAATAGCAAAGTTATGCAAAGAACGGGGCGTACTGCTTCACGTTGATGTTACAAATATTTTGGGAAAACTCTACTTTAATGCAAGTGAACTTGACGTGGATTTCATTACATTTGATGGGGGGGCTTTGTATGCTCCAAAGGGTACAGGTGGACTTTTGATTAGAGGTGACTTCGGGCCGCTTATTCCAACAGCAAGTGGTGACCGTGGAGGGGAATACAATACGGCGAGTCTCATTGGACTTGGCGTGGCGATTGATGAATTGCAGGAAAATATGGATCATATGGGAGTGGAAGTTGTCAGACTGCGCAACATGCTTGAAGAGGGACTGCTTAACGCTCACATTTTTTTTAAAGATCAAGATCGATTGCCAAACGTGACTGCACTTGCTTTTAAAGGTGTGTCTGCAGAGCTACTAACCTATGCATTGAGTGAACAAAATATTTTCGTCTCTTTTGGAGGGGGGCATTCGCAAAAACTCGAGTATCTTGTTCCTGAATATGCTCAATGTGCGATTAGCATCTCCCTTTCTCGAGAGACAAGCGAAGAGGAAATAATAAGGGCAGTGGGAGTTATCAACGACATTGTGGGAAAGTATCAAAAATTAAGTGTGGATTTATGAAGCCCTATCACTGGACCGATTACTCAAATAAGTTAACGGAGAAAATTCTTCACCCGAAAAATTATGGAGTTTTTACGGAAGGGGATGGGGTCTCTCATGGGATGCGACTGGTAATCGGAGAAGAAAAAAATCTTCGGTTTTATCTACTCATAGATGAATCAGATGGGATCATTGCTGATGCGAAGTATCAGGTATTTGGCGATCCAGCACTTGTTGGAGCGGCTGAGTTTGCAACAGAGATTATCTTACGAAAAAATTATGTCCAAGCGAGGAGTATCAGTGCAGATATGATCGATCATAGAGCTCGAGATTTTGGGCATATTCCTGCATTTCCAGAAGTTAACGCTCCTCATCTTAACCTTATTGTATCAGTGATAGAAAATGCTGCAGAAAAATGTATGGATATTCCTATTTTAAACTCATATGTCTCCTCTCCTATTTCAATAGAAGATCTAACTCAGGAGGAGTATCCGGGATGGGAAATAATTTCAGAAGAGGAAAAACTCGTGGTGATTAGGCGCGTCATTGCAGAAGAGATTCAACCTTATATTGAACTCGATGATGGGGGAGTTCAAGTGTTGCGGCTGCTGAATCAAAAAGAGGTTATCATTGCCTACGAAGGGGCCTGTGTGAGTTGTCCTGCATCGGTCGGAGCAACGCTCCACTCTATTGAGCAGATGCTCAAATCAAAAATTCATCCTAGTATTACTGTCACTCCTGACCCTTCATTTTTACATTTCTCTTCTTTTTAGAGATATCTCCTGAAATAAGCATTTTAATGTCGCCGTTTGTGAGTTTAAGGTTCATAAACCCCTCTTCATTAATAGAATCGAAAGTGCCTTCGTACTTTTGCTTGGCATTGTAAAATGTGAGAGGTTCTGTTCCAAACACAAGATGGTTCTCATATTCTTTTAGAAAAGGTTTGAACCCCTCTTTTTGATAAATTTCTAAAACTTGATTGAATTTTCGAGTCAGATCGATTACGATTTTACCAATTTTGAAAGGTCCCCCTTTTTCTGCAGAAAGAGACGTTGCGGCTTGGTCGAGATGATTGAGATCTTCACGGGAGATATTGACATTGACGCCAATACCGAGAATGACTGCATAGTATTCTTTATTTTTGATGATCTCGCAAAGAACCCCACCTAATTTCTTGTTGTCAATAAGAAGGTCATTGGGCCATTTAATTTTTGGATTAAATCCGAGTTTAATAAGGACTTGAACGGTAACGAGGGAGAGGAGTTGTCCTAGGTTGTGCTGTTTGGAGTTGTTTAAAGGGGAAGAAAAGTAATATGTTGCATAGATGCCCCCCCCTTTTTTAGATTCCCATTTGCGACGAAAGCGTCCTCTGCCACTTGATTGTTCATCGGCCGTTACACATGTAAGCATTTTGGGATCGAGTTCATTTAAATGCTTTTTAACCCAATTATTCGTTGAATCGATTGTAGGTAAATGGATAGATTTAATTTTTAAGGACATTTAACGACCTGCTTATGTGGAATCACCAATATATTAAGCGCATTGATTTGCGTACCTTGCCCATTATATTTGGACTCATGATTATGAGTATTCTTATTATATCGTTGACGACAAAGAATGTACAGTTAACAACAAATGTGCCTTTTTTCACACCGTATGTCAAAAGTCAGGTCGGATGGTTTGCAATCGGATGGTTTGCATATTACTTGTGTGCGTGTTTCGATTATCGAAGACTTCGTGACCTTACTTGGATTTTATATAGCGTCATGATTTTAATGCTCATCGGACTGTTTTTTACAGCGCTCATTCAGCATGTACATAGATGGTATCGATTACCAATGAATTTAACGGTGCAACCTTCTGAATTCGCAAAACTAGTTATAGTATTTACCCTCAGTTGGTTATTAGAGGTTAAGATGAGAAGGAGAGGGGAACTAAAAACTTTTGTGCAAGCGGGGTTTGTTGTGGGAGTCCCCTTTTTACTCATTCTAAAACAGCCGGACCTTGGATCGGCATTGATATTGCTTCCCATGTCCCTTGTGATGTTTTACTTTGGGGGGGTAAGTAAGAAAGTCATTTTCATACTGAGTATGTTACTACTCTTCTGTTGCATTTTTATCTTTCTGATGTTTTTAGGGTTTATCTCTCATGAAGAAATGAAGCCTTTTTTTACTCTTTTTTTGAGAGACTATCAGTATCAGAGGCTCTATCCATCGAGTTATCATCAAATAGCCGCTCAAACAGCGATCGCTTTAGGTCAGTTTACAGGGTCTGGGCTTTATCAAAGTGAATTCACGGGACATCACTTTCTACCTGCAGCTCATACAGACTCCGTCTTTCCTGCATTTACCGAGGAATTTGGAATATTAGGGGCCTTTTTAATGATCCTCTTTTTTTTAGCTTTAATATATTTTAGTTTTCAAGTAACAGCAGTTGCAAGTGACCTCTTTGGGAGGCTTCTATCTGCTGGAATTACAGCCTATTTGGCGATTCATGTAGTGGTAAATATAGGAATGATGTGTGGATTTCTTCCGATTACAGGCATTCCCTTGGTATTGGTCTCTTCAGGAGGGTCATCAGTACTTTCAACAATGATAGCACTTGGAATATTGCAAAGTATTTATACTAGAAGGTTTACATTTTGAAGCAACATTTATTCATTTTCACACCTGGCATTTGGTTAGGTGAAGGTAAGGTGAAACTTAGTACGATAGACGAATCGCTTTCTTTTTACACCAAGTGGAAGATATTGTCACAAGATGATATGGGTTATATAGAATGTATCCAGGAAATCCAGATTTCAGGTTTATCGGATATAATGATCAATCAATTTATTTTTTATGACATTCTGCAAAAAAATTTTTGCATCGAGCTTGAAAATCAGACTCTTGGTAAGGTGATTGGAAAGGGTCTGATCAATTCCAAGCGGCTTGCCTGGGAGTTTAGATTAGGACACCTTGGCTTTGAGGGGTTTGAATTTTACGAAGCGACTGAAGATGGTGGCTACAAGATGCATGCAGAGTATGCAACAATGGATGATTATCGCACAGAGCTCCATGGGAAAATTTGGAAAAAACCAGAAGAGGAAGTATGAAATTAGTATTATCTATAATCATCTGTTTGCTGTTTACAGGCTGTATTCAAAAGCAAGCAATGATGACAAGCAGGGGTTACGCTAGCATAAACGTAGGTATTTCAATCTATGAAATCAAAAATAAATATGGGCCTCCGTACGCAATTCACTCAAAGGACTCCACTTCAGAAGTTTATGAATATATCGAGCGCATTACACTTGGGACTCAAATTGTGGAGCAAATGCGCTATTATCTCATTGTTTCTAAGGGCAAGGTGATTAAGAAGTACATTAAAATAAACACGCCGCCCACATTTAATGCCATATATTCTGATGATCTTTACCCCAACTATTAGAAGGAGCGAATTGATTGAGTGATCTTTGGGATGATTTCCCATTTACTACAATCAATTGATTATTCTCTGTATCCATTGTTATGGAAAGGTTTTATTAAATTTTGGCCCTAAAAAACTACCGGGTAGACTGTCTAAGTACTCGGTGGTTTTGATGTGTTAACCAAGCAATCTTGGATTACGCCTTAATTTTAATGTCTACTCCGGCAGCAACTGGAAGAACTTTTAGTTTATCGATCGTATCAAGTGTTGGATTAAGAATGTCGAGAAGTCTCACATGTGTGCGGATTTCAAACTGCTCGCGTGATTTACGGTCGACGTGGGGTGATCTCAGTACTGTATAAATCTCCCTTCGTGTTGGTAGTGGAATTGGTCCAATAACTCTTGCACCTGTGTGCTTCGCTGTTTCTACGATATCTGTTGTTGCGCGATCGAGAACTCTTTGATCATACCCCTTAAGGCGTACTCTTATTTTCTTTTTCGGATCTTGTTTTCCCATGATTTTTATGTAGTGCCTTATTTTTTCATAATTTCTTCTTGAATTTTTGCAGGAACTTTTTCGAAGTGACTTGGTTCCATGGTGTAGGTCGCACGACCTGAGCTAAGCGAGCGGAGTGTTGTGGAGTATCCAAACATTTCGCTAAGTGGCACTTCAACTTCAAAGACGACGATGCCACGTTGGTTTTCTTGGTTCATGATTCTTCCACGACGACGGTTGATATCACCCATTACATCCCCTAAGTAATCTTCAGGTGTTGTCACAACCACTTTCATGATTGGTTCGAGGATGATTGGTTTGCTGGTTTTTGCAGCGGCCTTAACCGCCATTGATCCACAAATTTTAAAGGCCATTTCATTCGAATCTACTTCGTGAAATGATCCAAATACAATGGACACTTTGACATCGACGAGATTATACCCAGCTAGAACTCCAGTTGCAAGTCCTTCTTCGACCCCTTTAATAGTCGAAGGGATGTATTCTTTTGGAATGACACCGCCCACAATTTTACTGACAACTTCGTTCCCTTTGCCCGTTTCATTGGGCTCAATTTCAAGACAAACGTGAGCGTATTGTCCACGGCCGCCCGATTGTTTGACATACTTCATTTCTGCTTTACCTGGAATGGTAATCGTTTCTTTATAGGAAACCTGCGGCTTACCTACATTTGCTGCGACGCTGAATTCTCTGAACATTCTGTCCTTAAGAATTTCTAGATGAAGTTCACCCATTCCAGCTATGATTGTTTGTCCTGTTTCTTCGTTTGTTGTCACTCTAAATGTTGGGTCTTCTTCTGAAAGAGCTCCGAGTGCAACGGAGAGTTTTTCTCGATCAGGTTTGGATTTAGGCTCGATTGCCATTGAAATAACGGGTTCAGGAAATTCCATTTTTTCGAGGAGGAGAGGAGATGATTCAGCGCATAGTGTATCCCCAGTTGAAGTGTTTTTTAGTCCGATACACGCAACGATATCTCCAGTATAGAACTCATTGCGATCTTTTCTGGTATTGGCATGCATTTCAAGAAGCCTTGAGATTCTTTCCTTTTTCCCCTTTGTTGTATTGATCAGAGTCATTCCCTTTGTGAGAATTCCTGAGTAAATCCGAACAAAGGTTAAGCGTCCAACGTAAGGGTCTGTAAGTATTTTAAAAGCGAGAGCTGAAAGAGGATTTTCATCGTTTGGTTCTAATGTAATTTCTTCATCATTATCGACGTGCACCCCTTTGACTATTCCGCGATCAATCGGCGATGGCATCCAGAGTGTAATGCAGTCGAGAAGAGGTTGAATCCCTTTGTTTTTGAAGGCTGACCCACAAAGAACAGGGTTGATTTTATTTGTACAGACACCTAAACGGATGACAGCGTGGAGTTCTGCTTCGGGGATATTGTCTGGATCCTCTAAAACCTTTATCATAAATTTTTCATTAGACTCATCAATCGTAGCGAGTTCATCGAGGAGTGCGCTGCGAAGCTCGTTGCATTGATCTTTAAGGTCGGGTGGGATATCGGTTATTTCGAACTCTGCGCCTAATGTTTCGTCATTGAAAATATAGGCCTTCATAGAGACGAGGTCGACCATTCCTTTGAAATCATTTTCTGAGCCAATGGGGACTTGCAGAGCAATGGCATTTGCGCGCAACTTGTCTTTCATGCTCTTGATACAATAGAAGTAGTCTGCACCAACGCGGTCCATTTTATTGATAAAGGCAACACGGGGTACACCATAGTTTTCAGCCTGACGCCATACAGTTTCAGATTGGGGCTGGACCCCATCAACAGCACTGAAAACTGCAATCGATCCGTCAAGAACACGAAGAGATCTTTCGACTTCTACTGTGAAGTCAACGTGTCCAGGAGTGTCGATGATATTGATCTTACTATCGTTCCAATAGACAGTCGTTGCTGCAGAAGTGATGGTGATTCCGCGTTCTTGTTCTTGCTCCATAAAGTCCATCGTTGCGGCTCCTTCGTGCACTTCACCGATGCGATGGACTCTTCCTGTGTAAAATAAGATCCGCTCTGTACAGGTTGTTTTCCCAGCGTCAATATGAGCCATAATCCCAATATTGCGAACGTTTTCTAGCTTGTCTTTTGGTGGTCTCTTGGTCATTGATATCCCTTCGTGTTATGAACTTACCATTTGTAGTGAGCAAAAGCTTTATTGGCTTCAGCCATTCGATGGGTATCGTCCTTCTTTTTAATGGTTGTGCCTTGATTGTTGAAACAGTCAGAAAGCTCCATGGATAGACCGTCAATCATATTGCGACCAGATTTTTTACGCGAATTTGTAATGACCCATTTCATTGCGAGAGATACACGTCTTTCAGAGGGGATTTCAATAGGGACTTGATAGGTGGCGCCGCCAATACGCCTAGATTTCACCTCGAGTGAGGGCATTGCATTTTCTAGAGCTGTTTTAAAAGCTTCTAAAGGGTTTTCGGAATTGACTTTTTTTGCGAATTTATCAATTGCTTTGTAAACAATATTTCTTGCGACTGATTTTTTCCCGCAGACCATTAATCTATTGATGAATTTAGCAACAGTGTCGCTTTGGAATCGTGAGTCTGGTGGAATCTTTCTCTTGATAGCACATCGTCTTCTAGACATCTAGGGCATCCTTTGTTGGGTTAGTTCTATTTTGGGCGTTTCGTACCATATTTAGACCTTGACTGTTTTCGACCTTTTACTGCAGCACAATCTAATGCGCCACGTACGATGTGATAACGCACACCTGGTAAATCCTTAACCCTACCGCCTCTGACTAGAACAATACTGTGTTCTTGGAGGTTGTGTCCTTCACCGCCGATATATGCGATCACTTCTTGGCCATTCGATAACTTGATCCATGCAACTTTTCGGAGAGCGGAGTTTGGTTTCTTTGGTGTTTTCGTTTTTACTTGTAGACACACACCTCTTTTATGGGGGGATTTTTGAAGAGCAGGAGATTGATTGCGTGGCACTTTACTTTTTCTTGGCGTGCGAACCAATTGATTGATTGTTGGCATATAAGGCCAGTCTCCTATTAGAATAATTCTTTATGCGCTGTGGCTTTACGTGTTTAAGTATTCACAAATACAAAACGATTCTTCCTATTGCTCTACAACTGGAAGTAACAAACACTATAGCGGGAAGAAGGGATTATTTGCAAAAGTATTTCACAATTCTGGGTGAAAAATTAGTAATATACTTCTCTCGTAAATAATAGAGTCGAAGTTGTTTATATAACTAAATTGATTTCTAGGTAATAAACTGTTTAACTTAATTAATTAAACGTTATTATCCTAATTAAAGCAGGTTCATTGAGCTTATGATGAAGTTCATGAATTCTAAGGCTATTTGCCCGGTCTTACCGGACGGATTACTAGATAATCACAACCTTCATGAGGTGCTCTCTTTGAAAATTAATCGACTGATCATCTCTCTATTTGCTCTCGTTAGTTCTTGTTTGTATAGTATTGATCACTATTTGACCTATCCGGATGTTCGTAAAACTATGGATGAGATGTTCCATCTCCATGTAGAAAACAAAGAACTCTCTCCTTTAATCGTCAAAAGGTCCATCAAGCTCTACATTCAGCAGTTTGATCCAGATAAAATCTACCTACTCAAGGATGAGGTTCAACCTTACTACGAGCTGTCTAATCAGAGAATTCAGCAGATCATCGACGGGTACTATAATGATGATTATTCAATCTTTGAACAGATTAATAAAATGATTCAAGGAGCGATTGAGCGTCATCAACAGATCCGGAATAGAAATAAAACCTTGATGCTCTCAAGTGATGAAAATGAGTATGAAGAAATTTATAATAAGAGATTTATGAATTATTCCGATAGCATTGTAGAGTTAAAGAGAAGGAATTATTATCATCTGCTTGAAGTCCTGAAGTATCATCGAAATAAACGATCTCTAACGAATCTTACTGATCAGATCAAAGAAAGGATTTTTTTGCTTTGGGAACGAAAAAGGTCTCATTTTGAAGGTTTTTATCTATCACCTCATTCATCGCAGAAGATCGACCGGCATTTCCTGTCTTTAAATATTTTAAAATCCATGTCGCGGAGTTTAGATGCTCATTCAGGATACTATAGTCCTGATGAGGCATATGAAATTCGGGCTAATTTGAAAAAGCAGTTTCATGGAATAGGCGTGACTCTCCGTGAAGATTATGATGGGATCTTTATCTCAGGTATTATGAGGGATGGCCCAGCAGACCAAACGGGAGAGGTAAAAATTGGGGATCGTATTGTTGAAATCGATGGAAAGTCTATTGAAACAGCCTCTTTTTATGAAATGCTAGATCATCTCAAAGGAGAAGAGGGAACCTCGAGTGTACTTGGGATTGTTAGAGACAATGAAATAGAAGGGTTAATCCATCAAGTGATCATCAAGCGAGAAAAAATCATCTTGCATGAAGAAAGGCTCAGCTATACATCAGAAAAATATGGAAAGGGAATCATTGGGAAAATTGTCATGCCCGGTTTCTATGATAATGGAGAAAATATTAGTCTTGATAGGGACCTTCGCGATGCTCTTAAAAATCTAAAAAAGGAAGGAGATCTTATTGGGCTTGTGATTGATCTTCGGGAGAATTCCGGTGGATTCCTCAATCAAGCCGTGAAAGTAGCTGGAATGTTCATCAACAGTGGAGTGATTGTCATCTCGAAGTACTCAGATGGTGAAATGAGTTATAATAGAGACGTTAACGGTAAGGAGTATTTTAATGGGCCTGTTCTTTTACTTACTTCAAAAGGTTCTGCTTCGGCAGCGGAAATTATTACTCAGTCAATGCAAGATTATGGAGTTGCTCTTGTCGTCGGAGATGATCGAACCTATGGTAAAGGGTCTATGCAATATCAAACCCTTACTAATCCTAAAGCCACATCATTCTTTAAAGTGACAGTGGGAAGGTATTATACAGCCTCTGGAAAGTCGCCTCAGATTGACGGTGTAAAAGTGGATATTATCGTACCAACCATCTTTTCACCCCATAATATAGGGGAGAAGTTTCTTGAATTTGCACTCTCCAATGATCATTTAGATTTAGGGGTGGTCTCTTCAATAAGGAGCTTAAAGCTTAAAACTCATAAGAGTATGACTCCACCCTACGTTCCTTATCTCCAGCCGCGTGATACATCCTGGAGAAAAATGTTAGGACAGCTTAAGTACAATAGCAAGGAGCGTTTAAGCGCCGATAAAAATTTCAACTATTTTCTTAAAGTAATTCACGGTAAAGTCCCAGCTGCATCGGGTCAGATCTCAAGAAGTTCGATTAAGATGAACAATTACGGTGCTGATGATCTTCAAATGAAGGAAGCGGTCAACATCGTGCGAGACATGATTCACATTGGTGTAAATAATTCCTAAATTCTTGCGAATAATTCTTGTAAATTCTACACTGTAGGCTTCCTGTAATTTTTTTAAATATCAGGGTCATTTTAGGGCCGGATAGCTCAGTCGGTAGAGCAGAGGATTGAAAATCCTTGTGTCGCCAGTTCGATTCTGGCTCTGGCCATATTTTCAGAATATTTGGCTGATCCCATGGCTGTATTCCTTGGTAGTGTACTTACTGTTGTTAAGAAACTATCTTCCTGTGGAATGATTCGTTTAGATCCTTTTGAGTGCAATCTATTGTATGAATCATTGTCATTCAATAACCATTCCTATTCTTTATATTTGATGTTCACAATTTAGAGGTGCCTCTTTAAAGATATCATCTATGTACTGCTCTGGTTTAATACCGCAACAAGTCAGAATGGTTTTTTTAGCTTGCGGAGGGAGTTAAAGAGTAGTAAAGCCAGTTTTTGGGGATTGTCTGGTATATGAGATAATTGGAAGAAAATGTCTGATGTACAAGTGAGTTCATTGGTCGATAGATTAAGATTATGAGAGAACGATTTATTTTAACTACGTATGTATTATTTAATTAATATCTTTTACCGGAGTATTGAGCGAGAGCTTTTAATTTAGTAATAAATACAGGGATTCCAGTTCCTGTAAGGGCTGAAAGTTCAAAGAGCCCTTGAGGATCAAAGGGATAGTTTTTATAGAATTCTGTAAGATGTTTTATTGAATCTTCTGTATCTATCTTATTAAGAATAACGAGGAAGGATTTTTCTGTTAGATTTTTGTCGTAGGCTTGTAGCTCTTTATAAAGGGTGAGGAAATCACTGAGGGGATCTCTTCCATCAATTCCTGATGTATCAACGAGGTAGACTAGTGTTGAAGTGCGTTCAATATGTCGTAGAAAGGAAAGGCCAAGTCCTTTATTTTGATGGGCGTTTTCGATGATCCCGGGAATATCGGCAATATAAATTCTTGAGTAGTCTTGAAATTGTAGATAACTTAAGTTGGGTTTTAATGTAGTAAAGGGGTAGGATCCTGTTTTTATAGGGATATTAGCCATTTTAGAGAGAAGGGTAGATTTTCCTGCATTGGGCATGCCGATGAGCCCCACGTCTGCAATTAGTTTGAGTTCTAACTCAATACTTAGTGTATCTCCGGGCTTTCCAGGTGTGCATTTGTTGGGGGCTTGATTGGTTGAGGTTTTGAAGAAGCTATTTCCTTTTCCACCTTTTCCTCCAATGCAGAGACGGAATTTTTCCCCAGAGTGTATGAAGTCGTGGAGAACTTCCTGAGTTTTCCCGTCTTTGACGAGGGTTCCGCAAGGAACCTTAATAATTAGATCTTGTCCTGATTTACCCTGTTTATTGTTAGTGCCTCCAGCTTTTCCATGTTCTGCGAGCATCTTTCGAGAGTTACGGTAGTGATCGAGTGAGTACACTTGATCATCTGATGTTAGATAAATAGAACCGCCAGGTCCTCCATTGCCACCGTAGGGACCTCCTTTGGGGATATATTTTTCCCTTCGCCAGGAGATCGCACCATTGCCTCCTTTCCCTGCGATGCATTTCATTTTTACTTGATCAATAAACATATGCAAAAAAGCGCCATGTTAAAATGGTGCATTGAATTTAAATTTGAATTCTTACCCGAAGTGGAAGCTTATTGCGCAAAGAGAACTGAAAGTGTTGTGCGTTTTGCTTTTTTGAAAGAAACAACTCCATCTATTAATGCAAATAGAGTGTCATCTTTTCCACGTCCGACATTTTTCGCTGGATGCCATTTTGTTCCTCGTTGACGGATTAAGATGCTTCCAGCCTTGACGAATTCACCATGAGTTGCTTTAACGCCAAGGCGTTGTGCGTTTGAATCACGTCCATTTCGGCTTGATCCTTGCCCTTTCTTATGTGCCATTCGATACTCCTTAACTCATGATATCTATGATTTTTACTTGCGAATATTTTTGACGATGGCCCACCTTTCTATGGTAGTTTTTGCGGCGTTTATATTTGTAGGCGATCACTTTGGGGCCTTTGACTTCATTAAGAAGTTCACCCGTAACCTTGCAGTCTGTCAAAATGGGAGTTCCAATTTTCACTGATTTTCCATCGTTTACGAAAAGGACATTATCAAAATGAACAGGCCCATCACTCTTGTCAGAAAGAAGTTCCACTTGGATGATATCACCTTTTTGAACGCGGTACTGTTTTCCGCCTGTTTTAATAATAGCGTACATTTCCCCTCCTATGAAAAGGACTAATCATAAGGAAGTTGTCTTAGAAAGTCAAACGTTAATTATTGAATAAAAGATTGAGCCTTTCGCTTTTTACGGATTAAGTTAAGGATGTATAAAATTGTGGCACATAAGGAAATAGTAGCTCCAGGAGGCCAGTTAAGTGTATAGGAAAGGAATATTCCAATAAAAACAATGATAATTCCGATCACAATAGCAAATCCCATCATTTTAGAGAGTTTTTGGGTGAAAGTGTTGGCAATCGCAGCAGGGAGTGTTAAAAATGCGATCACAAGAATTGCCCCTACAATTTGTATTAGGAGAACGACAGTGACTCCCACAATAACAAGGAGAGCGAGATAGAGAAGGCTGACCTTAATGCCTTGGAGCTTAGCTTGTTGCTCATCGAAGCAAATGGCTAAAATTTTGCGATGGAAAATTAAGGCAAAGAGTAAGACTAATACATCTAAGACAAAAAGCATCATGATATCTGCTTTGCTAGCCCACAGGATGCTGCCAAATAAATAATTTACGAGTTCGACGTTATATCCAGGCGTTAAGGTCACCAAGATAACACCCCCAGACATTCCAAATGCCCAGATAGATGCGATGACGCTATCTTCACGCTCTTTGTAATTCATGTGGATCCATCCAATGAGCAATGCGGAGACGATTCCAGCAAAGAGGGCTCCATAAATGGGGTGGAGAAATTCAATACCATAGACCCTTTTAAAAAAAAGAAAAAGACCCATGCCTCCAATAACTGAGTGGGCGATACTTCCGCTAATAAATACAATCCGTTTTGAAACAACGTATGAGCCAATCACTCCACTTGCGACAGTTGCGGATAAGCTTGCAAAGAGAGCTGTTTGCAAAAAGTAGTTTGTTGCCAGCGCGGAAAAGAAAGCGGTAAATGGGGAAATTAAATTACTCATGTCATTTTATATCGTGTTTAATATCAGTATCGTGATACAGGCCAATGGTAAAGTGTTCACAAAGCTCTGATGGGTTAAGTGTTTTGACTTTTTTTTGAAAGATTAATACTTTTTCCACTTCGTGAATAATGGTTTCGAAGTCATGAGAAATAAAGAGAATAGTTTTGGACTTCTTGAGTTCTCTAATGATCTTCATGATTTTAACCTCTGCGACCGGATCAATATTGGCAGTTGGTTCGTCGAGAAGGAGGATGTCGGGATTAGAAAGTATTGCGCGTGCTATTAAAACGCGTTGAGCTTGTCCTCCAGACAGAGAACTGTAAGACTGGTTATAGGAGTTTTTCAACCCCATTTTGCATAGGAGGTCGATCGCTTTTTCTTTTTCATTCTTTGGCATGATTCCAAAGCAGTTTACTTTTGAAACTACACCAGTTAACACCACTTCTAATGCCGAAATGGGAAATTGTTTGTCATAGTGAGTGATTTGGGGGACGTACCCAATTTTTAAATTTTTTGCTCCGGGTTTTCCGCCACAGATTTTAACCAAGCCTGATTGGGCTTCTATAAACCCCATAATGAGCTTAAAAGCGGTTGTCTTCCCCCCCCCATTTGGGCCGATGATTCCTATGAATTCATTTTTAAAAATTTGAAAACTGCTTTCTTGTATAATCGGGATTTCTTCATAAGAAAAAGTGACTTTATCAAATTCAATAATGGGATCAATCATCAATGCCCCTGATTGGCTTCAGAGATGAGATCGGCCAGTTGGCGCATGTTAGACACATAGTCATAAGCGAGCGGGTCAAAATTATGAGGAGTCAAATGCATTTTCTCTGCGATAAGAGTGAGTCCTTGATTATTAAATTCGGGCATTTTTATAGCGCATTTGACTTTGAGCTCTTTAGCTTGGGTTACGATGTCTGTAAGACGTTTGATTTGAGGAGCTTTTCCTTCAGACTCCACTGCAATTTGAATGAGGTCATATTCATGACAAAAATATCCTAATGCGGGATGAGATACGATAATTCCTGTGTGCTTATGAGGTTTTAAAGTTTTTTTTATATATGTATCCAGGTCTGTCAGTTTTTGAAGCAGCGCTTGTCTCCCCTTGATAAAGGCTTGTTTATGCTCCGGATAGGCCGTAATAAGAACTTGAGTGATTGCGGTCACTTGAGCTTGCGTAAGTGTGGGGCTCATCCAAATATGGGGGTCTTTATCTTCAGCTGATGGATGTTTATGTAATGCTTTTTCATCGTGAGAGTACGCCCCTTCTTCGAATGTTCGCAAATGAACTTTCGAACTAAGATTGATCCAGTGCAACTGAGGATTTTGATGAAGCAGAGCATTGAGGGTGTGGTATTCAAAGGATTCGCCACCGACACCGATCCAGACTTGGGCTTGTTCCATTTCGGTCATTTGTTTGGGTGAAGGCTCGAAAAGATGAGGGTTTTGCCCTGGGGCAACTGCAGTAACTACATGGATATAATCCCCGGCAATTTGATTGACAAAATCTGCATATGGGGGGATGCTTACGACAACAACGTGTTTATTGTTATTTTGATTAAGATTTTCACAGCCCGAAATACAAAAAGCAAGCAGAACGAGAAATAATGTTTTCAAAAGCTGATCCTAGATTAGGGTGTTTTTCCATGTTGATGATAAACGATCGCTTGAAGAAAGTCGATCATTTTCAAATATCCTGTGTAGTTAAAGTTAAGTATTTTTTATACTCTTGTAAGGAAGGCTTGTAAATTAATTTGCTTTTCACACAAAATACGTTCCTATTTTATACGTAGTAGTTTGCTTGAGGAGGAGTGTCCGAGCGGCCGAAGGAGCACGCTTGGAAAGCGTGTATACGTGTTAAGCGTATCGTGGGTTCGAATCCCACTTCCTCCGTTTAAAAAAAAATGATTGCAAAAAATAACAGGTTTTTTACCAATTGTTCCTATATTAGTAATTAATGAGGGGGCAAATTCTGGATGAAATGTCCATTTTGTAACCATCTAGAGTCTAAGGTAACTGACTCTAGGAATGCAGGTGAAGTGAATGCGATCCGTAGGCGTAGAGAGTGTTTAAAATGCAATCATCGCTTTACAACGTTTGAGACAGTGGATTTGACGATGCAAGTCAAAAAGCGTGATGGAAGTTATGAAGATTTTCGACTTGAGAAATTGATGAAGGGGTTAGATGCGGCATCGCGTCATACCCGTATTAGCCATGATCAAGTACGATCGGTAGCCTCTCAAATCACTGCAGAACTAATAGGGAAACAAATTAAAGAAATTGACACCACTAAATTAGGGGAGATCGCGATGAAAAAGTTACAAAAGCTTGATACGATTGCCTACATTCGGTTTGCATGTGTTTATCGTCGCTTTAAAGATGTCGATGAGCTCATGAATGCAATCCATACTGTTGCTCCTCTAAAGAGTTTAAAATCATAGAGGAGTACTATGCCGCTTAAAAAAAGTGAAATTGAAACATATAAACAGCGATTACTCGAACTCAAAGATCAGCTGACAAATAATGTGCGAACGATTTCTGAAGATGTCAAATCTAATGAAGATTCAAAAGGATATTCACAGCATCAAGCAGACGAAGGGACGGATGACTCCGTTCAAAATGTCAATATTGAGATTTCTAGCCGTGAATCGGTCGTTCTGAGGCAAGTGGATCGAGCCTTAGAAAAGATTGAAGAGGGCACCTATGGCTGCTGTGATCTTACCGAACAAGAAATACCTGTGAAGCGGCTCGATGCGGTTCCTTATGCAACAATGACGGTAGACGCTCAGGACAGATTGGAAAAAGGGCTTTTATAAGTGCGTGATGTAGGAAGCAGGGTGATGAAGCTTCTCTGTGTAGCCTTCTTTGTGATCTTTATCGACTTTGTAAGTAAAGACCTCACTCGAAATTTTATCCCTCTGATGGATGATTCGGCTCTATTGTATCCTTATGGAGGGATTCCTATATTTCATAATTGGCATGGTATAGATTTTTCCATCAATTTTGTGATGAACAAAGGGGGGGCATGGGGAATTTTAGCGAACCACCATTCAGCACTTCTCACCGTAAGAGTCATAGTTATTGCCACGATGTTGATTTACGTTTTTTTCTTTCATCTCTTTTCTGAAAGGGCTATCCCTATGATTCTGATTATCGCAGGGGCTCTTGGTAACGTCATCGATTGTTTCCTCTATGGGCACGTAATCGATATGCTTTATTTTGTACTTTGGGGGTATTCCTACCCTGTATTTAATGTGGCTGACAGTGCCATTGTTCTTGGTGTATTTGGAATGATTTTTCAGTGGTTTTTCTCAAAACGTTATCGAAGAAGCAAGGGAGAAAAACAACAAAAGATGGAGAATGGTTCTTTGTCATGAAGCCTAAAATTCGCATAAGCCACCCAAAATATGAAGGAGAAATGCAGCTCTCTAAATGGCTTAAGATCGAGGTTCTTTTAGATCCAGATGAAATACAAGAACTTTTTAAGGCTCTTGGAAGGTTTTCGATCTATAATGTTTCCGAAGTGGTTTCTGCACAGTCTATGGAGATCTCAAAAGAGGCATTTATACGAGATTATGAATCCTATGTTGCTCAGCTTCAAGAGGGGAAACAGTCGGTGACGTCTTACGCTAGTTTTTCTGCAGTGCTGACTCATACAGATCAAGTCTTGTACGCTCTGCCGATCAAAGAGAATGCTTATTTATTGCGTCCTATAAAACCCGTGATTCAGCTGCGTATGCATCACTTTTCCTATTCAATTGAAGATCATGCTTTTCATTCGATGATACTTGGAAAAGGAACCGTTTCTTGGGGCCTTCAATTTTCTTATCCCCAAATCTATAAACATTCAGAGGATGAAGATTTTTGCGAAGTTTTGAAAGAAGATTCATTCCCCAATACGCCCCTTTTTAAAATCATCGTTAAATGGATGCGTAAAAATAGTTTGCCCACACCCTTTATCATTGATAATCGCCGTGTGAATACGACCTTTCGACTGGGAAAACGATGCTTTGACTGGATTGATAAACACTCTCAACTTATCGCAAATCATTTGGAGATCTTGCAAAGGAGTTCCCATCCATATTGAAATCATATCGATTGGATCAGAATTGCTTACCGGTAAAACTATTAATACCAATGCATCCTTTATTTCCGGCGCACTGTTATCCGCAGGGTTTACTACTAAACAAATTACAACTATCGGGGATAAGCAAGAAGAAATTACAGTAGCGCTTAATGATGCGCTGACATGTGCTGATGTGATTATTACAACGGGAGGGCTGGGCCCGACTGGGGATGATAGGACTCGTCAAACCCTGTGTAAAATATTTGATTCAGAGATGAAGCTTGATGAGAAGATGGCTGCAGATTTGCGCTGTCGATATGGCGAGGGATTGACCTCGCTTATAGATCAATCTACAGTTCCTACAAAGGCGCAAATCATTTCTAATAGACTGGGAACAGCTCCTGGGTTTATTTTTGAAAAAGAACAACGTAAAATCATTGCCCTTCCGGGCTTTTCTTCTCAAATGGAGGTGATGTTTCTTGAAGAAGTGATCCCCTACCTTCTCAAAGAATATAATGATTTCGATAAGCTAACCCATCGGTCCCTGTACTTTTGCCTTCTTAGTGAAAATAAAATGGATCGAGTACTTCGTGAGATTGGAGTGAAGTATCCTCATTTAGACATCGGAATCTCTCCCCGTTATGGAATGCTATCTGTGTACCTAAATGCAAAAAGAGGGAGTGAGCTTGTTGTTCAAGTAGCTAAGGAGATTGAAGCAGCATTTCCTACCTATTATTATAGTGACAAAGATTCTCGAATTGAAAAAGCTCTACATCATGTACTCATAAAAAACAATAAAACACTCGCCCTTGCAGAATCATGTACCGGAGGAACAATTGCCTCTCGCATGACAGCCCTCTCTGACGCTTCAAAATATTTTTTGGGTGGTGTGACATCTTACTCTAATGCAATGAAACATAAGATACTCGGCGTGGCTGAACAGACTCTCGACATGCATGGTGCTGTAAGCCGAGAGACAGTGATTGAAATGGCTCAGGGCATTCAGAAAATTTCTGGTGCTGATTATGTCATTGCTGTTTCAGGTATTGCGGGCCCCACTGGAGGCACTCAAGATAAACCTGTCGGCACTGTTTGGGGTGCCATTTTGGAACAGGGGGTAAAGACTTTTTCAGGGAAATTGATGCTGAAAGGACTTGTTAACAGAAAAACAATGATCAATTATGCATCCACTTATTTATTAAGCTCCATTTGGAGATGGATCCACCACCAAATCCCCCCGTTTAGTAATGAATAAATATCAACTCTTAGATAGTGGAAGTGAGGAAAAGCTCGAAGCCTTTGGCTCCTATGTGTTACGTCGCCCCTCAGCTCAAGCTCTATGGACAACCACTCAAAAGAACTGGAGCAATGCCGATGCTACCTTTATTCGCGACAGAGGGTGGAATCAGGAACTTTCTCCATGGGAATTGGAGCTTGGTGGAATAAGATTCAAGCTTAAACCCAACGAATTTGGTCACATTGGCATTTTTCCTGAACATGAGATGCATTGGAAGTGGATGAAAGAAAGGATTAATCAAAAATCACATGTTCTCAATCTTTTTGCTTATACAGGAGGCGCAACACTTGCATGCGCAAAGACTGGTGCCAAAGTATGTCACCTCGATGCTTCAAAACAGACTATTAACTGGGCCAAAGCAAACGCAGCGTTGAACTCCCTTCAAGATAGGCCCATTCGTTACATCACAGATGATGCTGTGAAATTTATGCGGCGTGAAGTCAAACGTGGAAACAAATACGATGGGATTATTTTTGACCCTCCTACCTTTGGGCGCGGTCCCAGAGGGGAGCTTTTCAAAATTGAACAATCAATTCAAGAACTGCTTCAGCTATGCAAGCAGCTTCTTACGTCTAAACCCCAGTTTGTTCTTTTTACATCTCACACACCTGGGTTGACACCTTCTGTGCTTCATCATCTGCTTGTGCAGCATATGCCCAAAGGCAAGATTGAAACAGGGGAAATGTTTCTAGAAGGGGAAGGTGTATTGAATCTCCCCAGTGGGAGTTATGGACGGTGGGGCCATGTTTAAAATTGAAAGTTTGCAAAACTCTCGTATCAAACAACTTGTAAAATTACGCGATCGTCGAGAAAGAGAAAAAAGGCAACTTTTTTTGATCGAAGGCTACCGCGAAGTCTCGCGCGGACTTACAGAACACCTTCAAGTTCTCTATTTTTCACCCGAGCATTTTCTTGGAACAAACGAAGCCGCTCTCATTTGTACAGTCAAGCAAAACGCTGAAGTGATTGAAGTGACCAAAGCTGTTTTCGATAAAATTTCCTACCGTGACCGCCCCGATGGACTGCTTGCTGTTGCTAAACAAAGGCACCTTGCCCTTGCTGATTTAGAGCTCAAGGAGAACCCTTTTCTTATCATTGCTGAAGGGATTGAAAAGCCTGGTAATTTAGGGTCCATTCTACGTTCTTCAGATGCTGCAGGAATCGATGCTCTTATTATTTGCGATCGTTGCACCGATATTCATAACCCCAATGTGGTTCGTGCAAGTATGGGTACTCTATTTACTGTTCCTGTCATTGAAACTACAACGAGTGAACTTCTACCTTTTCTAAAAAAGCACAATATTCTTACTGTAGCTGCAACACCCAGCGCAGAAAAGGAATACTCTCAAGTGGATCTAACTCAATCTATCGCACTTGCTGTTGGTAGCGAGCAACTTGGGCTTTCTGATCCATGGATAAAAGAAACAGATCTACAGGTTAGAATTCCAATGCACGGAGTTGCCGATTCGCTCAATGTCGCCGCTGCAACGACCGTCCTTCTTTACGAAGTAGTTAGACAGCGCTCATGAAGACTGTTTATCTTGATAACCATTTACTTGCCTTGAATAAACCACACGGTCTTCTTACACAACCCGATTCTAAAGGGGGCGATAGCCTGGAGCATCAAGCTAAAGCTTTTATCAAGAAGAAGTTTAATAAACCTGGGAATGTTTTTCTTACACCGGTTCATAGGCTTGATCGGGTCTCATCAGGCCTGGTTTTGTTTGCGCGCACAAGCAAAGCCCTAACAAGGCTTCATGTAATGATGAAAAATCGGAAGATTAAAAAGAGCTATACAGCTCGGATTGAAGGGGATCTTCCAGAGACCGAAGGGACTCTTCAAAATGGACTTGTGCATGACAATTATCGCGCACGTATCGTCCTAGAAAAGACAAAGAACTCAAAAATAGCTATTCTTCACTATAAAGTACTTGCAGGAAATCTTGTAGGTATCGTGTTAGAAACTGGGAGGTACCATCAGATTCGTGCCCAGCTCTCCTACATTGGCTGCCCAATTATTGGGGATAAGAAATATGGGAGTAAGATGAAATCTTTTAGTCATGGGATTAAACTTACACACACACAAATGGAGCTGATGCATCCGACGACCTACAAACCGTTGATCATTCGCACTCCATTTATTGAGTGAATAGATCTAGAAGTTGGATAATAGTACCCATAGTGGGTTCTGTTTTTATTGAAGAGAGACCTTTTAATAGGCGTATGACGCGTTCGAAATTTAATACTCGTTTTAGAAACGATACTGAATAGTGCACTGGGTGGTGTGACTTTAGTAATATTGTGATAATACGGGTATTTATTTAATTGGGATTTAGTTTCGACTCATGGTCATCTGATTTTAAAGAGGGTGGTCCTGTAGTTGCAGTATAAGAAAAGTATTTCCCAAAAAAGAGGTGGATCACGTATGTTGGTACTTTTTTATAAGATTGAAATAATGATTTATGAAACCATGGGTTAAAGTATCAATTGGGTTAGTGTTTGGAGTGATTGTCGGACTAGTTTTTGGTCGACAAATTGAAATACTACGTCTGATTGGTAAAGCATTTATTGATCTACTTAGGATGCTTGTTGGACTAATCATATTTTCTTCACTGATATCGGGGATGTGCCATATCAGCAGTCCCAAAGCATTGGGTCGGATAGGGCTGAGAACTCTTAGCTTTTATGTGGTGACAACTATTGCAGCCATTGTTTTTGGAGTCATTGTTGTTCATCTTATTCGCCCTGGAGTTTCTCTTAATTTGCCGATTCCATTAGAAGCGGATTTGAGTGATCATGGGATGAGTCTGATCGGTTTCTTGTTCTCGATTGTGCCGTCGAATCCCTTTCAAGCCTTTGCGTCGGGGAATATCTTGCAGGTGATTGTCTTTGCTGTCTTTTTTGCCCTCGCCATTTCGATGTGTGGAGAGAAGGGAAAGCCTGTACTTGTTGTGATCGAGTCTATTAGTGAAGTGATGTCGCACCTCACGCATATCATCATGAAGCTTGCTCCTTATGGGGTTTTTGCGCTCATGGCATCGGCAGTTGGAGAAATTGGTGCTAAAGTCATCTTGCCTCTCATTAAGGTGATCATCTGTATCGGGCTTGGATGCTTTTTACAAATTGCCATCGTCTTCTGCTTATCGATTAAATACTTGACGGGCTATAAAATCGCGCCCTTTTTTAAGGGTATGAAAGATGCGGTTGTCGTCGCTTTTTCTACAAGTAGTAGTGCGGCCACTCTGCCAGTATCTCTGGAATGTGCCAAGGAGCATTTGGGAGTTTCTCCAGATATCTCGGGGTTTGTGATGTCACTTGGCTCGACAATTAACATGAATGGAACTGCTATTGGTCAAGCGGTCTCTGCAATATTTATCGCGCAGGCTTATGGCATTGAAGTGACATGGGTAAATATGGTTGTCTTGGTCATAACGTCACTCTTTTCAGCGATAGGAACCGCAGGAATACCAGGAAGTGGGCTCGTGATGCTTTCGATTGTACTGAGTTCAATGGGACTGCCACTCGAAGGGGTTGCCCTTGTTGCGGGAATTGATCGTTTAAGAGATATGCTTGCAACCGTTGTTAATATCTTGGGAGATGCTGTTGCTACCCTCTACGTGGCTAAGGAAGAAAATAAAATTGATATAGAAGTTTATCACCGCTCTACGTGGATTAATTAAGGGATGTTATGAACAATGCTATTGCAGATGCAATTCGAGCTATTGAAAGTCTTAATACTAAGCCTGCTCAATTATTTATTGAAAAAGTCTCACAGGCGATTGCAACAGGGTATCAAAATGGTGGCAAGATCCTTATTGCAGGAAATGGTGGAAGTCTTTGTGATGCAATGCATTTTTCTGAAGAGCTGACAGGGTATTACCGTGGGAACAGAAAAGCGCTCCCTGCAATAGCCCTTGCTGACCCAGGACATCTTACCTGCGTTGCCAACGACTCCCATTTTGACCAAGTTTTTTCAAGAAGCATTGAAGCTTTGGGTAAACCTGGAGACATCTTTATAGCCCTCACAACGAGCGGAAACTCAACTAATCTGATTGCTGCTATACAAAGGGCTATAGAGCTTAAGCTTACGACCATTGCTTTTCTTGGCAAATCAGGAGGAGCGCTTAGAGGCCTTGCCGACCTTGAGTGGATCGTTGAAGGATTCAAATATTCAGACCGTATTCAAGAAGCCCACATGACAGCTATTCATATCATCATCGAATTAGTGGAGAGGCGTTTATTCTCAAATGGGAGTCAGCTTCTTGATAAACTCAAAGATTCTCATGCGCTCACTTGAAGTTTGGGTGACGGACATTCTTGAGGGAAGACGCTGCTTGATTTGGGCAAAACCTGTTCTTTATCTGATCAGCAGCCTATTCTACTTTGGATTAAAAATCAAAAATGCACTCTATAGCTTAAGACTTATGAGGAGTAAGAAGGTTAAGGTGCCTGTGATCAGCATAGGCAATATCGTCGCTGGTGGCACAGGAAAAACAGCATTTATCCAGTTTTTTGCAAAAGAGTTTTCAAAGTCTCATGAGCTTGCCATTCTTTCGAGAGGTTATCGCTCAGGATATAAGAAAGGTGTCCACCTTGTTTCTGATCAGTGTTCTCCCAGTCATTGTGGTGATGAACCCTTTCTTATTAAAAAAAATGTTCCGGATGCTCACATGATTGTTGGGAAAAATAGATTGATGGGAGCTCAGCTCTCTATTGAAAGAGGGGCTCAGTTGATTCTTCTTGACGATGGGATGCAATACAGAAAAATATATAGAAATCGAGACATAGTGATGCTCAATTGCAATGATCCTTTGTCCAAAGGATACTATCTCCCACGAGGGTACTTGCGAGACGAGCCTAAAAGACTTTCATGCGCAGACCTCATTATTCTTCATCACGTTAAAAATGAAAGACACTTTATTCAGATGAAAAAAGAGATTAGCCCATTGACTACAGCTCCAATGATTGGATCCAAAATGGCAGTTCTAGGCATACGCGACAGTGGGGGTAACTTGAATTTTGATATAAAGAAAGCAGGTCTTTTTTGTGGACTTGGTCATCCCAGATCCTTTCAAGATACCGTGATGGAAATAGGTATTGAGATCGTGGGAGAGCTGATTCTTTCCGATCATATTTCTCCAACTGAGGAAGAGTTAGCATTATTGTTATATCGTACACAGGAGAAAGGAGCTGAGACTCTTCTATGTAGCGAAAAGGATTGGGTAAAATTATCAGAACATATAAAATGCACTTTCCCGATCAACTATGTTGATGTAACTTTTCAAATTATATCTGGAGCCGTCCATTATCACGCGTTTAAAAAAGAGGTCTTAGATTTAATAAGTAATCATGGAGCTTAAGTAGGGTTTTGCGATACCAAGGATCTTCAGACGTTTGGATGGCTGTTATGGAATTCTTGCTTGAAGGCACAATCTTTGTATCAGAATCTTCTAGATGAAGAAATCTGCTTTTAGCTGTCGTCAATATAATGGGAGGGGAGGGATCATAATGTATGTAGCAAGACCAGAAACACAAATGAATAAAGAGCGGTATCATTCCTCAATTTGATTGGAGTCACTGATGGGAGAACTAGAAATAAAATTACCAAAACTTGGAGAAAGCATTGTCAGTGCAACCGTTGTGCAATGGTTTAAAAAAGAAGGGGAGTTCATTAAACTGGATGAGCCACTTTTGGAAGTTTCGACAGATAAAGTGAACAGTGAAATCCCATCACCCATAGATGGTATTCTAGTTAAAATCGTAGTAAATCCGGAGGAAGAGGTCGATGTAGGAGCCACTCTTGGAGTTCTCTCAACCGATCAAGGGATAGTAACGCAAGCATTCAAGCCCGAAGTTAAACAAGATACGCCGGCTCAAGGTTCAAATCAGGCGAGTTTCTTTTCTGCAGCGCTCCTTAAAAAGGCACGTGAAAATGATGTTCGATTCGATGAGCTTGATAAAATTCCAGGAACGGGATCAGAGGGGCGTATTACTAAAAAAGATTTAGAAAGCTACATCACCAATCGATCTGAACGTTCTATCTTAGACATACAGCGGGTCAAGATGTCCGGTTTTCGCAAAGCAATTGCAGATAATCTGGTCAAGTCTTTTTATGAAGCGCCACATGCAACGCTTATCAGTGAAGTCGATGTTACCCAAGTGATGAAGTACATCAAACAAGAAAAGGTCAAGTTCTTGGAGAAAAGAGGGTATAAACTCAGTATTACAAGTTTTATTACCAAAGCGATTGCAGAGGCTGTTAAAGAATTCCCGTTTATTAACGCAACATTAGAAGGGGATACTATCATTCTTAAACGTTTTGTTAATCTTGGAATAGCCGTTAGCGTTGATCAAGGAATTCAAGTACCAGTCATTCGCAATTGTCAAGGGCTCTGTATTGCAGAGATTGCCAAAAACGTCGCCAAGCTTTCAGAAAAAGCGCGGAGTGGGAAGCTTGAGCTAGACGACGTTCAAGAAGGGACCATTACCATGACAAACTTTGGAATGGCGGGCACTCTCATAGGAATACCCATCATTCGTCATTTAGAAGTGGCTATCGTTGGAATAGGCTCTATCCATAAAAAAGTGGTTGCACTTGAGGATGATTCGATAGCCGTTAGGTCCATGATGTATGTATCATTGACGTTTGATCATCGTGTCCTTGATGGGATGTATGGTTGTGGCTTCCTCGGAGCATTAAAGAAACATCTAGAAAACGATTTATCCTTTAGCTGAAGAATATGCTGGTTTGCCATCAATTTCGTAAATATTTTCCGTCTTGATGATATCGAAACCCTCTTTGACAAGAGAGCTGAGTAGTGCGATAATAAGTTCTGGTGTGCATTTCGATTTAGCTATAAAACGACACCTCCATTGCTCAATACAAAATGTGTCTTTTATTCCTTTAGGATAGACTTTAGCTCCGCGGTTAGTAATCAGCTCAAGGGTCATAGGTCCAAATTTTTTAGAAGTGGTCTTTGAAATAAATGCGTCTGCAGATTGTGCCGCATAAATGAACACATCTGTTCCTACAAGCTTTCGATTAACGGTTGAAGTTTTAAGTGTATATTTACTAGGGTTTAGTTCAGTGGCACCCGAATAAGAGACAGAGGGGAGTTTTGCAGGTTGCTTGCCTATATTTTTTACTACACACTCTGTGAACTCTTTAGTGCCCACTTTTTGAGTACTGACATTCTCTTTAAAAATGTCATAAGTATGGATCCCATCTTCAATCGTCTTTAGCCATGCATTGTGTATTTTCGTTGCCGCTTCTGTTTGTCCAATATGAATGAGCATCAAAACGCCAGCGAGCATGAGCGCTGAAGGGTTTGCCATATTTTGACCTGCACGCCGGGGAGCCGAACCGTGAATTGCTTCAAACATTGCGCAATGTGTCCCAATATTGGCAGAGCCTACAAGGCCTACCGACCCGCTAATTTGCGCCGCAACATCCGAGAGAATATCCCCATAAAGATTAGGAAGCACAATTACATCAAAAGCTTCAGGAGTATCCGCGAGTTTTGCAGAGCCAATATCGATGATCCAATGCTCATTTTCAATATCAGGGTATTCTTTTGCAATCTCATCATAGACCTTATGGAATAAGCCGTCTGAAAACTTCATGATATTATCTTTTGTAAAGCAGGTGACCTTTTTACGATTGTATCTCTTTGCATATTCGAAGGCATAACGAATGATCTTCTCACTACCTTGCCGTGTAATCAGTTTAATCGATGTGCACACATTGGGCGTTTGCTGATATTCAATTCCTGCATAGAGATCCTCTTCATTCTCTCGGATAATCACAAGGTCCATATTCGGATGTTTCGTTTGAACATAGGGTGCATAAGCAACGCATGGACGGATGTTTGCATACAAAGCAAGCGATGTCCGGATTGTCACATTCAAACTTTTAAAACCCCCACCCTGAGGAGTTGTGATCGGGGCTTTGAGAAATGCCGCTGTTTCTTTAATTGAGGTCCAAGTAGAATCTTTGATTCCTGTTGGGTGTCCTTCTAAGTAGACCTTTTCTCCAATTTCTACGATTTGAATGTCGAGCTTAGCTCCTCCTGCTTCTAAAATTTTTAAGGTAGCAGCCATGATATCAGGGCCAATTCCATCCCCGTAAGCAACTGTGATCGGTGTCTTGTTCATTAGTAACCTAGATTTGTGAATAAAAACCCATTGTTATAGGATATTATATCAAACTTCAAGTAAAATAAGCGCTATGAATAGTCTATTTAAGCAGCACCGTAAAAATATTGATTACTTTTTTCAACACATCGATGTTGATAAAGCAGAAGAGATTCTCGAACTGTTTCTTGCGTGTGAAGGCAATATCATTTTTTCAGGGGTAGGGAAAAGTGGAATTATAGCAGACAAGCTTGTAAAAACGATGATTTCAACAGGTACCAAAGCTCTCTGTTTACCTCCAGCTAATGCATTGCATGGAGATATTGGAGTGGTAACTGAAGATGACATTGTTGTGTTTATTAGTAAAAGTGGCGAGACTAAAGAGCTCTTAAGGCTTCTTCCCTATTTTGAGCAGAAAAAGATCGTAACAATAGCTTGGGTCTGTAGCGAAAACTCTAAGCTCCAAAAATTTTGTGATCACGCAATCTACTTACCCTTCGATAAGGAGCTTTGTCCTTTTGATCTGGCACCAACAACCTCAACAACCATACAAATGATTTTTGGAGATGTTCTCTCCGTCGCTTTGATGAAATCTAAGAAATTTAGCCTAGATGCCTACGCTCTTAATCATCCAGATGGAACGATTGGTAAAAGGGTTTCCCTCAAAGTCACAGATTTGATGATCGATGGTAAGGCACTGCCAATCTGTCACCCCGAAGACCGGCTTGCCAATGTCCTCGATGAACTTTCCAAAAAAAATTGTGGGTGTCTCGTTGTGACCGATCATCACAAAATCCATGGCATCTTTACAGATGGAGATTTAAGAAGAGCCGTGCAAAAGCAGACTCCCGACCTTTTAGACAAGCCTATGAAGGAGCTAATGACGACGTCATATCTCTCTGTTACAAAAGGGGAAAGAGCAATCCAAGCTCTTCAGAAAATGCAAAAAGACCCAAGAAAATGGATTACTGTGATGCCAGTTACCCATGAAAATAAACTTGTTGGTTTGATTCGCATGCACGATATTGTTCAGTTCGAAACTGTTTAATTTGTAAATCGCTTTAACTTTTTAGGGTTATACCCTGTGGAATGCAAGTGCTTTATGCATTGTAATTGGGAGAGGATACAGTTTTTCTGATGTGCAAACAGGTTTATAAAAAATAGTAACATTAGGTCTAGAGAAAGTGATTGTAATTTCATGAAATAAGCTTTGTTTCTTTACAAATTAGTGGATTATTTTGTAATGAGAGGTGAAATTTATTGCAGTTTTTTCCTGAAGCTTTAATGATGGGTAGTATGGATATACCAACACTACCCCATATTTTAATCTTTGTTGTTTTTGTACTTGGTTATATTGGGATTATTCTAGAGTTTGTTGTCAAAATTAATAAATCAGCAATAGCTCTATTTATCGCGGTGGTTTGTTGGCTGATTTATTTTATTGGAGAACGAAACTCTCTGGCAATGAACCTTAAATTTCTTTCGGCACACCTCGGTGAGATTTCTGAAATTATCTTTTTCTTACTTGCTGCAATGACACTTGTGGAGATCATCGATGCACACAAAGGATTTAATACATTTACAGCGTGTCTTCACACACGCAATAAAAGAAAGATGCTCTGGATTATGCCAGGGCTTACATTTTTTTTATCTGCAATCTTGGATAATTTAACAACAACCATTCTTATGATTTCTATTCTGCGCAAGTTAGTGCCTCATAAGAAAGAGCGATTCCTGGTAGCATGTATGGTCGTTGTAGCTGCAAATGCAGGGGGAGCATGGACTCCGATTGGGGATGTAACAACGACAATGCTGTGGATTAATGGGCAGATATCTACGCTTAAAGTGATCACTGCACTCTTTTTGCCATGTGTGGTTTCCATTGTCATTCCTCTTCTTTTTTTTACATGGAAGATAAAGGGAGAGTACTCTGCATCAGAAGTGAACTTTCGCGATGAGCCATTAGAACCTGGAGCTCACATAATCTTTATATCAGGAATATGTTGCTTTCTTTTTGTTCCGGTGTTCAAAGCGCTTACAGGAATGCCGCCTTACATGGGGATGTTAATATCGCTTGCGGCCCTTTGGCTGATCACCGATCTATTGCATCACAAATATGATCAACGCAAGCATTTACGAGTTCCCTTTATTCTGAGCAAAGTTGATGTGTCAAGCATTCTCTTTTTTTTAGGGATTCTGCTCGCCGTTGATGCAATCGAAGCGACTGGGATCTTGAAAACTGCAGCTATGGCCCTCGATAATGTGGTGACAAACCAGGCTGTCATTGCAACACTCATTGGAATTATTTCCGCAATTATTGATAACGTGCCTCTTGTTGCAGCTACGATGGGGATGTATGATCTTCAAACTTACCCTATGGATTCATCATTCTGGCTCATGATCACCTATGCTGCCGGTACCGGTGGTAGTATCCTCGTGATGGGGTCTGCTGCAGGAGTGGCGCTTATGGGGATTGAGAAAGTCGATTTTACCGCCTATTTCAAGACGGTAAGCCTGGCTGTCTTTGTGGGATACATCTTTGGTATGCTGTGCTACATTTACGTATGCTGAAGAGGTCTGTTGAGGTTTTTTCACCGTATTAATCATGCAGTCACTCGCGAAAGATCCTAGGTTTTTCATGTGCAATACACGTTTTATTCATCTAAAGGCTTAAGCAGCAAGAGTTGGATTGTACTCGTGCTTTAAGATTTAGATGTTCATTGGACTGATCTTTCTCCTCACTGATGCTGAGGTTGTTCCCTATCTGTAGCCTTAAATAATTGAGTTGGGTAGTTCTTAGAATCCTGGATGTTGATGTAGTGATAATTATTATCGATTTCTCTAGGAGCTGATCTAAACGATCATAAGATGAAATTAACACAGCCCTTTGATTCGGGGGATGTTTTGTAAGTTGGTTGTCTGTTTCTTTTTTTATCTGTTATTAGAGGGTTGATAGTGACCCTTAAGCGTATCGTTATGAATGCGTTCTTTATTGAGGCTTTGGGGTTATTCGGTCATTGGAGAATTTTCTACTCAAGAGATCTTTAGCTCTCATGACGGTTGTGATTTGGATCGGGTGTTTTCTATATATTGTCATCGGTTTTTTTCATATTTATTCAGTATTTAATGAGATATCAATCCGGGTCCTTTTTTAACGGGCTGAAAGGTCCAAGTTTTGGATGTATTTAGAGGTAAAAATCACTAATGCCTTTGACGGTCTAGAAGCTGTTTAGAGTATGAATACGCTTATCTTAATCACAGTAAATCATACAGTGAGTTGACCTGGAAGGCTTGTTTTGTGTCTCATTAATGAAGAAAAAGAGTTGATGATCTGTAGAAATGATTGATAGACTTTTCTAGATTTAAGATGATTACCTGGGGAAATAAACAGGTGTATGTTGTTGGTTTAGAGTGGATTAACTCGATGTAAATGGGGTATAAAAAGTGTAAAAAATATTTTAAAAAAATAAAACCCCGGAAATGTTTGCATGAAATTCCGAAGTTCCGTATATTTACTTCTATCTTTCGAACGGATTACGTTTAAAAGATGAAAGTGCCTCTAAATGAGGCGCTACGCTATTTTGACAGTAGAAGTGAAGTGATGATAAGTTTTAGATTTAAATCTAAAGCTTAACTATTATGTTTTAATAGTAAGTGTATTTATATACTTACTATCCTATGTTAATTTTTTATTTGATTGAGAATTTGATCTTGGTTCAGATTGAATGCTAACGGCGTGGATGAGGCATGCAAGTCGAACGAAGCTCTTCGGAGCTTAGTGGCGAAAGGGTTAGGAATACATGGGTAACCTACCTTTTACCTGGGGATAACGGTTGGAAACGATCGCTAATACCGAATGAGGTGCTTAGAGGTTACTTTAAGCATCAAAGTAGGGGATCGCAAGACCTTACGGTAGAAGAGGGGCTCATGAGATATCAGCTTGTTGGTGAGGTAAAGGCTCACCAAGGCTAAGACGTCTAGGCGGACTGAGAGGTTGACCGCCAACACTGGGACTGAGACACTGCCCAGACTCCTACGGGAGGCTGCAGTCGAGAATCATTCGCAATGGGCGAAAGCCTGACGATGCGACGCCGTGTGAACGATGAAGGCCTTAGGGTTGTAAAGTTCTTTCGTTTGGGAACAAGAAATAGGGGATAATACCCCCTAGATTTGAGCGTACCAGATAAAGAAGCACCGGCTAACTCCGTGCCAGCAGCTGCGGTAATACGGAGGGTGCAAGCATTAATCGGATTTATTGGGCGTAAAGGGCGCGTAGGCGGATACATAAGTCAGATGTGAAATTTCGGAGCTCAACTCCGAAGCTGCATTTGAAACTGTGTATCTTGAGGGTAGGCGGAGAAAATGGAATTCCACATGTAGCGGTGAAATGCGTAGATATGTGGAAGAACACCTGTGGCGAAAGCGGTTTTCTAGCTTATTCCTGACGCTGAGGCGCGAGAGCAAGGGGAGCAAACAGGATTAGATACCCTGGTAGTCCTTGCCGTAAACGATGTATACTTGGTGTAGTTGGGCTCAACCCCAACTGTGCCGGAGCTAACGTGTTAAGTATACCGCCTGGGGAGTACGCTCGCAAGAGTGAAACTCAAAAGAATTGACGGGGGCCCGCACAAGCAGTGGAGCATGTGGTTTAATTCGATGCAACGCGAAGAACCTTACCCAGGTTTGACATGCAGTAGACAGTACTAGAGATAGTGCCTCCCGCAAGGGCTGCTGCACAGGTGCTGCATGGCTGTCGTCAGCTCGTGCCGTGAGGTGTTGGGTTAAGTCCCGCAACGAGCGCAACCCTTGTCATTAGTTGCCAGCGAGTAAGGTCGGGAACTCTAATGAGACTGCCTAGGTTAACTAGGAGGAAGGTGAGGATGACGTCAAGTCCGCATGGCCTTTATACCTGGGGCTACACACGTGCTACAATGGTCGGTACAGAAGGCTGCTAAGCCGAAAGGTGGAGCTAATCCGAAAAACCGATCTCAGTTCGAATTGTAGTCTGCAACTCGACTACATGAAGTTGGAATTGCTAGTAATGGCGTGTCAGCAATAACGCCGTGAATACGTTCTCGGGCCTTGTACACACCGCCCGTCACATCATGGAAGTTGGTTTTACCCGAAGTCTCTGACTTAACCGCAAGGAAAGAGGAGCCGAAGGTGAGGCTGATGACTAGGATGAAGTCGTAACAAGGTAACCCTACCGGAAGGTGGGGTTGGATCACCTCCTTTATGGACAAAGTGAGTAGATTATTCTACTCAACTTATGGTTGAGAAAACAGTTTGAGAGAAATTCAAGGAGCTTGTTTATCAGTGTTTCATTGAATAACTCAATAATCATCACTTCTCTTCTGCTGTTAAAGCAGATGTCGGAATCGTTAAGAATCCGAATGCTATTTTGAAAGGGTCGAGATAAGTAACAAACTTAAATACACTTGTGTTCGCAAGAACATAAATAGTATAAAGTTTAGAGAAATCAAGTAAATCAATCTAGGTAATACCTGGATTGACTAGCGAGGTATTAAATTAATCAATTCACTGATTTAAAACAGCGCTTGAGATGAAAATACTTCAAACAAAAGAAGGCGTACTTATAAGTTTTCACAAAAAAAGTTTTTGTGATCAAGCTATTAAGGGCTATTGGTGGATGCCTTGGCATTGACAGGCGATGAAGGACGCGTATACCTGCGATAATCTTCGGGGAGCTGGAAAGAAGCTTTGATCCGGAGGTTTCCGAATGGGGGAACCCAATAGAGTTAATCCTCTATTATTTCTAGCTGAATACATAGGCTAGGAAGGCGAGACCTGCTGAATTGAGACATCTAAGTAAGCAGAGGAAAAGAAATCAAACGAGATTCCCGTAGTAGCGGCGAGCGAAGTGGGAATAGCCCAAACCGAGAATTTATTCTCGGGGTTGTAGGACTAGACATAAAGCAGAAGACGGTATAGTCGAACTATCTGGGAAGGTAGGCGATACAGGGTGAGAGCCCCGTAGACTAAATGCTGTCTAAGCGAGACTAGCACCTGAGTAGGGCCGGACACGTGAAACCCGGTCTGAATCTGGGGGGACCACCCTCTAAGGCTAAATACTCGTCAATGACCGATAGTGAACCAGTACAGTGATGGAAAGGTGAAAAGAACCCTTGTTAAGGGAGTGAAATAGAACCTGAAACCAGTAGCCTACAAGCGGTCAGAGGCCTATGTTCCTTTTAGGAAAATGGCTGATGGCGTGCCTTTTGCATGATGAGCCAGCGAGTTATGTTATACGGCAAGGTTAAGGAACATCCGTTCCGGAGCCGAAGTGAAAGCAAGCGTGAATAGCGCGATTAAGTCGTATGATGTAGACACGAAACCAAGTGATCTATCCATGACCAGGTTGAAGCACGGGTAACACTGTGTGGAGGACCGAACCAGTATATGTTGAAAAATATTTGGATGAGTTGTGGATAGGGGTGAAAGGCCAATCAAACTTGGAAATATCTTGTTCTCTCCGAAATAACTTTAGGGTTAGCCTGAGTTGTGAACTTTGTGGGGGTAGAGCACTGAATCCTCAAGGGGGTCTACCGACCTACCGACAGGAATCAAACTCCGAATACTACAAAGTCAACTTGGAGATAGACAGTGGGGGATAAGCTTCATTGTCAAAAGGGGAACAGCCCAGATCGTCGATTAAGGCCCCAAATTCTATGCTAAGTGAGTAAGGATGTGAAGTTTCAAAGACAGTTGGAATGTTGGCTTAGAGGCAGCCATCATTTAAAGAGTGCGTAACAGCTCACCAATCGAGAAACTTTGCGCCGATAATATACGGGACTAAAGTATAGAGCCGAAATCACGGGTGCATTCACCTTCGGGTGAGTGCGCGGTAGGAGAGCGTAGTATTAGCAGTGAAGGCGTACCGTAAGGAGCGTTGGAGCTGATACTAGTGAGGATGCATGGCATAAGTAAACGATAAAGGAAGTGAGAATCTTCCTCGCCGAAAACCTAAGGTTTCCAGGGTAAAGCTCGTCTTCCCTGGGTTAGCCGGTCCCTAAGCCGAGGCTGAAAAGCGTAGGTGATGGAAAGCAGGTTAAATATTCCTGCGCCGCCTAAAACTATAGTGATGGAGTGACGAAGTACGTGAATCACGCGGACCATTGGATGTCCGTTTTTCTATGAGGTTGTCCAGTAGGTAAATCCGCTGGTATGATACTAGGTAGGAAACAAGGGGAACCTTCGGGGGAACCGATGGTGTGGAGCAATGCTTCCAAGAAATAGCTTCTAACTGTTGATGGTGACCGTACCAAAACCGACACAGGTAGGTGAGAAGAGTATTCTCAGGCGCGCGAGACAACTCTCGTTAAGGAACTCGGCAAATTATCCCCGTAACTTCGGGAGAAGGGGAACCACAAGATGTGATTGCACTTGCTGCATGAGCGTAGGGTGGTCGCAGAGAAATGGCCCAGGCGACTGTTTAACAAAAACACAGCACTATGCAAAGTTGATAAAAACGAAGTATATGGTGTGATGCCTGCCCAATGCCAAAAGGTCAAAAGGAGATGTTAGCCCTCGGGCAAAGCATTGAATTTAAGCCCTGGTGAATGGCGGCCGTAACTATAACGGTCCTAAGGTAGCGAAATTCCTTGTCGGGTAAGTTCCGACCTGCACGAATGGCGTAACGATCTGGGCGCTGTCTCAACGAGAGACTCGGTGAAATTGTAGTAGCGGTGAAGATGCCGTTTACCCGCAACAAGACGGAAAGACCCCGTGAACCTTTACTGTATTCTGATATTGGCTTTTGACTTGTCATGTGTAGGATAGCCGGGAGACTTAGAAACGAGTTCGTCAGGATTCGTGGAGTCACCCTTGAAATACCGGCCTTGACATGTTGGAAATCTAACGAAGCCCCGTGAATCCGGGGTTCGGACATTGTCAGATGGGCAGTTTGACTGGGGCGGTATCCTCCTAAAGAGTAACGGAGGAGTCCAAAGCTTACTTCATTGTGGTTGGTAATCACAAATAGAGCGTAAAGGTATAAGGTAAGTTAACTGCGAGACCTACAAGTCGAGCAGATACGAAAGTAGGGCTTAGTGATCCGGCGGTAGAAAGTGGAATTGCCGTCGCTTAACGGATAAAAGGTACTCCGGGGATAACAGGCTTATCGCCACTAAGAGTTCATATCGACGTGGCGGTTTGGCACCTCGATGTCGGCTCATCGCATCCTGGGGCTGTAGAAGGTCCCAAGGGTTTGGCTGTTCGCCAATTAAAGCGGTACGCGAGCTGGGTTCAAAACGTCGTGAGACAGTTTGGTCCCTATCTGTTGTGGGCGTAGGATACTTGAGAAGAGCTGCTTCTAGTACGAGAGGACCGAAGTGGACAAACCAATGGTGTTCCGGTTGTTCTGCCAAGGGCATTGCCGGGTAGCTACGTTTGGAAAGGATAAGCGTTGAAAGCATCTAAACGTCAAGCCTCCTTCAAGATAAGGTATCCCAATTAGACAACCTGTAGACCACAGGTTTAATAGGTTGGATGTGTAAGCACAGTAATGTGTTGAGCTAACCAATACTAATCAGTCGATTGGCTTGATCACTTTTTTTTACATCGGCCCAATTATCAGGTAACTGGTAGTTGAGTCAGTGGTTGTGAAAACAGTCACCTTCGATTTTTGAAAAAGTAATCTCAAGCGTTGTTTTAAATCAGCGAGCTTATCTCGACACCTTTTTAAATTTTTTTTTCTTGGTGACTATAGAGAAGGGGAAATACCTGATCCCATCCCGAACTCAGAAGTCAAGCCCTTCATCGCCGATGGTACTATACACAAGAGTATGGGAGAGTAGGTCGTTGCCAAGATTTCTTTTACCGCCATGGATTTCGATGGCGGATTTTTTTTAGCCTTGTTTGAAAATAGAGGGGTTCTATGAACCAACCGATTTTTTATGTTGATGGTCAGTACGTCCATCAAGACCAAGCAAGCGTTTCTGTTCTTGATCTTGGCTTATTGCGCGGTTATGCTGTCTTCGAGTATATCCGGACCTATCAAGGAAAGCTATTCCACTTTCATGATCACATGAAGCGTCTATTTTCAACCTTGGAACAGGTCCAGCTCACGTGTCCTGTTTCCTTAGATGAAATTGAATCGATCATTCACTCTTTACTTGATAAGAACCATTTTAACGAAGCTGGTATTAAAGTGATCATTACAGGAGGACAATCTAGTAATCAGTTCTTTCCTGATCAGAAGCCTAATTTTATGATTCTTGTAAACCTCTATATCCCTTATCCCACACTTTTTTATAAGGAAGGGGTCAAGGTAATCACAACCCCTTTTATGCGTCCTTATGCGCAGGCTAAAACTTTGCAGTACCTTCCTGCTATTCTCGCTCTCAAAAAATCCCGTCAACAAGGTGCCGTTGATGCTATTTTTTTAGGTCTTAATAATCAGCTTCTTGAGACTGGTTCAGCCAACTTTTTTGCATTCAAGGGCAATACTTTGATCACCCCTGCTCATGATGTTCTTCCCGGTATCACTCAAAAAATTATTCTCAACTTAGCCAAACCCTACTTTGCGATTGAAATGCGTCAAGTCGATTACAATGAAATTTACACTTTTGATGGTGCATTTCTTACTTCGACTAATAGAGAAGTAATGCCAATCGTTCAAATTGACTCCGTAAAAATTGGCGATGGGACTATTTCAAAGAACGTCAAGTTGCTCATGCAACTTTTTCAAGAATATATTCGTTAAGTCTCCTGGACTACTTTTTAATCTTATTTCTCATCTTTTGGGTCTTCTAGAAAAATTTTCAAAAAAAATGTTGCGTAATATAAAATAAATTGATTATTGAAAGTAGTATAAGCAAATAAATGATTACTTTTAGGAGATGTCAAATGAGTTTAAAGGAAACGGAAGCTAAACTTGAGGAAATATTACATCAATTATCTGAAAATTTAGTGAAAGCGAAAAAATATAACAAGGCTGCAATGCAGCGTGTTAGAACAGGAACAATTGAGCTTACAAAGATCTCTAAAATATACCGTAAGGAGTCGGTTGCTTCTGCTAAAAAGCAAAGAGGTAAGAAAAAGACGATTACGAAAAGCAAGATAACTAAAAGAAAAATGGCAAGTAAAAGGCAGCCAATTAAGAAAAAAGCACCAGCTAAAAAAAGAACTGTTGAAAAAAGAAAATCTCCTGTGAAAAGAACAGTGATTGCTAAGACAAAAGCCGTATCCATACGCAGAAAGACAACACGCAAACAAGTAGCAAAAAGAAGGTAGGGTTACTGATTGTTAAAGGATGCTACAAAGAAGGACTTACATTTTTTTGTGAGTAGGATAAGAACCTGCTAGATATCACGATCGAGCGTTGATATTTTTTTGTTTTAGAATAAATCTATAGGTAACAACATTGCTTTGGCGGTTTGCATATTCATAATCGTTGCAGTAGAGGAAGGGAGGATAAGTGGTTTTAATTATTTTAACTATTTTCAAGGGTATAAGTTTTCTTTTTAAGAGGTCTATTTCGTTCTGTAGATCATGCTCATCATCTAGAAGTAGATAGGGAGATAGGAGCTTGATCTCAATAAAATTAATGAACAATTTTACTTAGGTGCTTCTTTGAATTAAAGATAGAAGAAGATTTTAATTAATTATCATTGTGAACGGATGTTTTAGAAGCCTCATTTGGAGTATCATGAAAAGGCTGCCTATTGCTATAATATCTGTTATGAATAAAGAAGTTGAAATTGACATTGAACGATATAATTCTAAAGGTCACGGTATTGGTCATCACAACAATAAAAAGATCGAGGTAATGAGCACTGCGGTTGGAGATAGAGTACGCACTGAAGTTCTTAAAAAAAGAAAGGGGATCTATCTCAGTCAACTTCGAGAGGTTATTACTTGTTCTAGTGATCGCGTTGAGCCGCTCTGTAAACATGTAGGTGTGTGTGGTGGTTGCTCTCTACAACAGTTAAATTATCCAAAGCAGCTTGAAATCAAGTCAAATCGCATCCGTGAGCTATTTCCAAATGCTGATATAGCCGAGATCATTCCTTGTAGATCTCCTTGGGCCTATCGTAATAAGATGGAGTATACATTTTCTGAAAATAAAGCTGGCGAGAAATTTCTAGGTCTTATCATTGCTAGATCGCGAAGTCATGTCATCAATTTAGATGAGTGTCATTTGACCTCTTCTTGGTTTATTGACACCCTAAAGAGGGTAAAGGATTGGTGGGATACAACAACTCTTCAGGCTTATCATCATTATTCCAATACAGGGACGCTGCGTAACCTTATTCTGCGTGAGGGAATTCAAACGGGGGATAAGATGGTGATTTTGACGGTGTCAGGGCATTCCGATTATGCGCCTTCACAACCTGATCTGGATTCTTTTAAGGCTTTATTTTCTACGGAAAGTATCTTTCTTAAAATTCATCAAATTCAAAAGGGAAAGCCGACTCAGTTTTTTGAAGTTCATTTAAATGGGCCTGAACATCTTACTGAAAGACTCAATCACTACGTTTATAAGATTAGTCCTTCAGCATTCTTCCAACCAAATACATTGCAGGCGGAGAGGCTCTATGAGGCTGCTGTGAAAATGCCAGTCCTTTCTAGGGACAGCGTAGTTTTTGATCTTTATTGCGGGATTGCAAGTCTTGGAATGACGTTTGCTCCTTATGTCAAAAAAGTATTGGGTATTGAGTTGAATCCTTACGCTGTTTTTGATGCCCGTCAAAATCTTGATATAAATCAAATTAAGAATATGGAGGTGTTGCAGGGAGATGTCGGGAAGGTTCTTTTAGAGCTCTCAGAAACGCCTGATCTGATCATCATTGACCCACCACGTTCTGGACTTGAAGAACGGGCTATTAAGCTTTTGCTGAGGCTTAAGCCTTCCCAAATCCTTTATGTTTCTTGTAACCCCAAGACGCAGGCTCGAGATATTGAGCTTTTGAAGGGTTACAGACTTCAGAAGGTGCAGCCGGTTGATCAATTTCCCCAGACTCCTCATTTAGAGAATATCTCTTATTTAACACTTGATTTTCTCTAGACTTTCGGGCAAAATTAGCAAAACCTACACATTAAATGAGGCACTAATGAAAAAACTAGCTACTCTATTTGGAGTATTTTCTTTAACATCTCTTTCCCTCTTTGCAGACGATGGAGCTCCGGCGCAAGGAAACAATTTCATGCAGACGATCTTTATGATTGGTATAGCTCTGGTCTTCTTTTACTTTATTCTTTGGCGCCCTGAGCAAAAAAAACGTAAAAAAATGACTAAACAAAGAGACTCTCTTAAAGAAGGGGATAAAGTGACTGTGATGGGAATTATTGGTACAGTTGCAAACATTCAAGATAGAATTGTAATTTTAAAGACGTGTGATGGGACAAAGTTTGAAGTGCTTAAAGGAGCTATTACAGATGTTCAAGCGCATGGGAACGTTCAGGTATCTTAGAGGCCACTGGTTGTTATGGGCAGAAAAACCTACTTAACAATCTAGGCAGACTGGGTTTTATAGAGTAGGTCAGAATGTTCATATTGAATAGGGTGTTATTTGAGTATATTTCGAATGGCTAGAAGAGGCTTGTATGTGGGGTGATCTACTCGAAATCCTTTAGTTTTCGTGCTGTTTGTTGAGTTGATCTGTAAGTATACGTATGTTCTCATTGAGCTTGTGATTCTCCAGTTCTATTGCTTGTAGCATTGTTCTAGAAAGGGCTTCATTCTCGAGATGGTTCTCGTAGAGTTGTTCTAAGTGATCTAATTCAGACCTTGCTTTCTGAATCTCTTCATCTTTTTCTTGGTGAGCACGGGTATGTTTATCTTGATTCGAGAGGCGTTGGCGCTCCAATTGGTTATTTTTTGCAAGAAGATCTTGTAAAGAATCATTTGCATTATATAGCTTTGTATCCATTTGAGAAAAATCTATCTTATGCTGATGTTCAGTGCTCTGAATGTGTTGTCGAAGTCTTTTATTGTGTTGTTCCAGTTGAAGAATATGATGATCTGTTTCTGTTAGCGTTGTAGTAAGGGCTTCCTTCGTAACCGTTATTAGAAACTTTAATCTCTCTGTTTCCAGAACTTTAGCTTGATTAAGTTTTTGTTGGAAGCTGATGTTTTTGCTTCTGAGGCTTCTGAGGCTTCTGATGGTTTTGGATTGTTGTTCTATAAGATCCTTAAGATTATCCTCTTGGGTTTTCAGCAGATCGTTCTTTTGTGTGACTATAAGTACCTTCTGCTCCAGGGTCGTTTGATCTTTTTCAAACTGTATCTTTGCTGTATCTAACATGTTTTGTAACATGTTCACGTTTGTTGTTAAGCTCGTATTTTCTTCAAAGACCGCTTGATACTGTTTGCGTATGATATCGTTCTGGATTTTGTACTGATTAATTCTGTTGACACTATCAAAGCCTGGTTGATCGATGGCCTCTATCGATTCAAGATCCGGATTAAGAAGAGTTGTATTAATTAATTTAAGTTGTTCTATGTGTTCTTGGAGCTGGTTGATCTGATGAGTATAGTGTTCTTTCAATAGTGTGAGATCTGTTGTATGTTGGAGGTTAATGTTATCTAATGACTTTTGATTAGCAGAGTCTTGTTGTTGAAGTTGGGCTTGTATTAGAGTTGTTTTGTTAGTTGATTCTTTGAGTGATTCTGTAAGGGAGTTAATATGCTTTCGGGTTTGAGATTCTGTCTGATGAGTCTGTTCCAAGTGGCGCTTTTCCATTTGTCGAGAGTTTTGATGTAACTGTTCAAGCTCTTGATTATGCTCCTGATTTAATTTTTTGATTTCTACAAGATGCAGAGTTTTAAGAGTTTCTTGTTGAGTCTTTAGTGCTTCTATGTTTTTTTGGAAAGATGTATGCTTCTCTGTTAGGTCTGCTAATTGCTCATTAGTGTGAGTAAGATCTATTTCTTGAGTGTGAATCTGATCTTTTAATATTGTGATCTGTGAAGAATGTTGACTTTGAAGTTTCTCTGTTTCTTCCTCGAGTGTTTTAATCTTTTTTTGGGACTCTACATTATCTTTTTTTAATCCTGTGACTAGGGATTCTTGTTGATTGTGGAGTTGGGTCTGTAGTGTTGTAATTGTATCTTGTGCTGTCTTCAGTCGATTGATGTTAGTAGTGTTTATCTCTTCAAATTGACTGTAAAGTGAACTGTTTTGCTGATTTGAGTTTTTAATCTGGGATATAAGCTCCTGATTTTGACTAAATGATTGCTGCAAAGATGTGTTGGTCTCTTTTAGCTTGCCTTCTAAGGTCTTGGAGAGCTCTCTTAATGTGTGAATCTCTAGAAGGAGCTTATCTTTCTCGGTTGAGTTTGTTTTTGTGCTGTTTAGTTGTTCTTCTATGAGACACTCATTTTTCATTGATAAGTTCTTAACATCCTGCTCGTATTGGGAGATCAGCTCTGTGTGTTCTTGAATTTTCTGATGTAGACTGGTGTTCATAGAGAGTTCTTGTTTAATCTGGAGTTGGGTCTCCTTCAGTTGCTGTTGAAGTGTGGAGATATCTTGGGGGATGTTAGAGGAGTCTGTTGTTCGGTATGTTAAAGAAGATTCTTGGACCGTTTTATCCCATATGTCAGCACCTTGTTGGAGAATGCTTTGATTAACCTGTGCTTGTTGACCGTTAAGTGAACTATTGGTCCACTTATCTGCAACCTTTAGTTTTATAGATGTCTGATTATCAGTAATTTGTATGATAACACGAGTAGGTTTTGCTCCCTTTTCGTGCTTTAACTGATTCCATATGGGAAGGATTTGATTCTGCACGAGCTGATTGACATCATTTTTCACTTTGCTAGCATAGATGGCGCGATTTTGAATCTCTGTATCAGAGGGAGGAGGTAGGATCCCATTAGGCATATATGATGTGTTCAGAATAACTACATTAACTGGATTGCTCATTTTTTTACTTTAATATATTATTTACTGTTACTTTATATGTTTAATTATAACAAAAAGAATTATTATAATATAGGTAGGTTTTGAATTATTAATAATTTTATTTGCATATAAGCAAGTGGGTAGGTTAAGATTAGAAATAATAGAGTGTTGAATATTTACTATTAAGTGGCTAATAGTCAAAGCTATGGGCAGTACTTGGTTCATTGAACAGTTTTTAACGACGAAGTTGATTGCAACGGTTATCATTGCGGTTATTGTATTAACAATACGGTACTTCGCTGCGCGCTATATACGGGCTGCGGATAAAAACTGGACCTCCCAACAGAGGCTTAGGTGGATCGGTTCGATTCGGACGATTTTTTTTATTATCCTTCTCATGTCAATCATTTATATATGGGGTGAAACGATTCAGGGATTTGCAGTCTCTGTCTTTGCGATAGCCTTCGCGCTGGTTTTTTCTGTGAAAGAACTTTTTATGTGTCTTAACGGGTCTCTTGTGAGATTCCGAGGGCATCTTTATGATATTGGAGATCGAATAGAGATCAACGGGATGAGGGGGGATGTGATCGATACAACCCTTCTTTCAACGACTATTAATGAAGTAGGTAAAGGAGCGGCGAATCACCAGTTTACAGGGAGACGTCTTTCATTTTCCAATAGCCTACTTTTGAAGGCACCGGTCTTTAATGAATCATTTCTAGAGAACTATTATATGAATAATATGATCATTCCGTTGAAGGTCAGTGATGATTGGAAAGGGGCTAAGGCACTTCTTTTGCAAATTGCGCAAGAAGAGTGCGCTCCATATATTGAGCAAGCAAGACGTCGCATCCAGCAGATTGAGCGGAGTAAGAGCTTAGAGCTTCCGTCGGTTGAGCCTCGTGTAACGATCAGAATGTTAGAGCATAATAGCTTGCATCTCTATCTTCGATTTCCATCACCAGTGCATCTTAAAGGACGACTGGAACAGGTTGTATTAACTCGTTTTCTCGATAAATTCCACTTTAGAAATGTAGACGAACTCGGAGCTATTCGGGAGTAATTCTTTGAATGGCTAGCTTCTTTAGGCTTGATATTGATTGTGTAATCAGTTGCGATACTGTATCTGGATCAAGCTTTTCTGAGCAAAAAGAGAGAGAAGAAGCAGTGAATGACTGTTCATAAGGAGAGATCATCCCTTTAAAGCTGTATAATGATTAGAAAGGGACCTAGGTACTTCTTTTGCAAATGACGCAAAGGAGAGTGCTCGTTATATATTAAGCTAGTAAGACGTTGCATCCCGCAGGTTGATTTAGCGGATCCAGAGTTTCGAGCTTCCGTCAGTTGAGGCTTGTGTAACGCATTAGCATGCTAGATCATAATAGGCTAACATCTCCATCTTTAAATTTCATTCATCAGTGAATCTTAAAGGGAGGGTGGATCGAGTTATATCGACTTGATTCCGCGATAAAAAGCACTCAAGAAATGAAGAAGAGCTCGAAGCTTTAGGGAGTAGTTACTTGAATAGCAAGCTTCTCCAGAACCGATGTTGATCGTGTAATCAGTTGCATGAGTTTCCCTGGATCTAACTCTTTTTGAGCAAGAAGCGAGAGTTCATAAATTTGAAGCGTCATCTCTTTTGCGAGTTGTGGGTCCGTTTTATCCAATTTATGAATTGAGTTAATCAGTTTGTTATTTGTATTTACAACAAATGTATATTGATTCATCAGATTCTGTCCTGGAGATTCCTGGCCTGATACCGATAGATAGTCGCGCATTCTTCGGATGTCTTCTTTCAAAACGACAAAAGCAGGTACATCGTCACTTGCGAGACTTTTCGCTTCTACTTCGAGTTTTTCGTCTGTAAATTTGGAGCGGAAGAAATCAGCGATGTTTGCAGCGTCTGATTTTCCATCTGCATTAAGCACTGTTTTTGCTCGTGAGTTATCAAGGATGACATCGTCTATCAAGCCGTCGATGCGGGAGAACTTCAATGAGGTAAGGTTCCCTTCGAGGTGGTTCATCAGTGGTGTATCGAGATAAGAGTGAGCATGGAGGGTCTCAATCCCCTTTTTAGTATACATGTTGAGAAACTGTGATTGTTGATGTTCATCGAGTGTGTGATAATACACTTTATTTTCGTGCTTTTCTTTATTCCTTTCGAGATATTCCTCCACCGTTGTCCATTCATTTTTATTATTTTTCCAGAGGATAAAAGATTTGACTCTTTTATAAAATTTGTCATCTTGAAGGACGCCAAGTTTGATGATGAGTTCGATATCGGGCCATTGTGTGATGAAAGTGTCCCGGTCGGATGTGTAAAGATTTGTGAGTTTATCAGAAACTTTCTTTGAGATATGAGTAGAAAGTTGACGCACGGTGCTATCCATTTGAAGAGAGGATCGCGATACATTGAGTGGGATGTCTGGGCTGTCGATTACGCCACGAAGCACCATTAGATAGTCTGGAATGAGGTCTTTGCAGTTGTCTGAAACGAAAACGCGATTACAGTAGAGTTGAATATTATTTTTATTGAAATCAAAGCGTTTGTTGACCTTAGGGAAATAAAGAATCCCTTGAAGGTGGAAGGGGTAATCGACATTGAGGTGGACCCAGAAAATTGGATCCGGTTCCATGGGGTAGAGTGTGTGGTGAAGGGCAAGATAATCTTTTTCTGTACATTCGGAGGCAGGTTTAAGCCATAGGGGCTCTTGGTCATTGATGAGGGTGTCATTGAGGTAGATAGGAGAGGGGAGAAAGAGGCAGTATTTTTTGAGAGTTGTTTTGATTGGGTCTTCGTTGAGATACTCCTGGTTATCATCATTGATATGGAGTGTGATTTCTGTGCCGCGTGTCTCGCGTGTTCCATCAGAGATGTTGTATTCAGAGGTTCCATCTGATGTCCAATGGACAGGTCGTGCGTTTTTCTGATAGCTGAGAGTGTTGATGTCTACTTGATCACTGACCATAAATGCTGAGTAAAACCCGAGTCCAAAGTGACCAATAAAAGGGTCTTTTTCATCACTTTTTTGATATTTATTGATGAATTCTTCAGCGCCAGAAAAGGCGAGTTGTGCGATGTATTTTTCAACCTCCTTCTCTGTCATTCCAATCCCGGTATCTGTGATGGTGAGGGTTTTTGCTTTTTTATCGATCTTGATATCGATGCGGAACTCTTCATCTTGTGCATCAGTCTCAGTGTGATCCCGAAGGACTTTTGTTTTGCTAATCGCATCGCATGCATTAGAGACGAGCTCCCGAATGAAGATTTCTCGATCAGTATAAAGCCATTTTTTGATAATAGGCAGGATATTTTGACTGTGTATTTTTAAAGAGCCTTTGGCCATATGGAAACCTCAATATTTTTGAGATTCAGTATAGTTCAAAGAGAGAAATCAGCCAACTGAAATTTAAGAGGCCTGCCTCTTGCAGAATAATGCTAAGAGCGATAATGGGCGCTATCTACTTGGTGAAGAAATAGTAAAGTGGGTAGAGCTTATCAAGGAAGGGCACTGATTGAAAGTTTTCGTTGATGCTTTTTTGATTTATTATAAATTCAATGCAAACCGGGGTGAACAGTCTTTTGCCAGGGGATCAAAGAAGTTTTTACTGCAGAGTGTTTCCCGTTGAGGGATGAGATCTTTGGGTTTGGCGAGCGTTGTAAGAAAGACCGCAGAGGAGGAAACCGTTTGGAAGACCTCTTTGATCTGTGTAGATGAATGTTAGATAGCATATTAATTGTGATGGAGATGGGGGCTTTATTTAAGCAGCAGACGGAGATAACGCAGGAGTAGGAAAGAATGATGAACGTCAAGAGGTTATTGAATCATCTAATATACTCTAGTATAGGAGGATAAAGAAGCCTTCTTTATTTTCTTCTGAAACACACGGGAATAACCATAGAATACTGAGGTAAATTTTCGATCCAGCAGCTGATAAAATAACACTTAATTGGACTTTTCAATTATCTCTTACTTGATTCCTTCCTTCCTAGTAGATACAGTTATTCTTTCTGTCCATCTGTAAAGATCGGCTTGAAATCAAAATCGTCTTGAAATATGGAGTTAATTAGGGGTAATAGTAAGGTTATGTTGGGACTACATTTGCATTTCACATGTTTCGATTCCATTCTGATGAGTATCTCCACGCTATTCTTAGTGCTTTGGATGACTTTCGTTGTGCTCTTCTTTCGTGTGAAGAAGAAGCTAAGGGAAGAATATCAAAGAGAAATGAAACAAGTGGAGAAGGTTCATGCAGATAAGGTAGATAAGCTTGCTCAATCGGTCTGTTTGATTAGAAAGCGGATAGATGAGCAGCAAAAGAATTATGAAAGTGACTTTCAAGCTAAGGAGCTTGTGATTATTGAATTCAATCAGAAATTCAAGAGGCAAGAGCAGCATAAACAGATTGAATCAAAGCATGTTTATAGAGAGATTGAGAGGCTAAAGCAGCAAATTAATGTGATAAAGAAGGGTTATCAAGCAAAACTAGGTATGGTAGAAATGGAGGGTTTAGAGCTTAAAAAACATCTTAAATCACTGATGTTTAAGGTGTAGGATGTTAATCGATTAAGGTCTTTTTATTACCGGAAAGCTAAATCCTACGCTGTCCAACGGAGGACGCAAAAGAAAAGAACAATAGAAAGTAGGGACTTAACCTAAAGTAGGGACACTGTAAAGATGATGAGTTATTCAAGGGAAATGGAGCTCTTAAAGAGCTGTTAAAGAGACTTATTTTTAGGGTATAGATATTATGAACGAAGGAGCGGATCAACTTCTAATTATCGTCGAACTCATAGGGGCAGCATGTCTTATTTTGTGGATTACGGCTGTATTTTTATTGCGCAAAGAAAAGGAGAAAACGCGTGAATTTAAGTATCAGCATAACAAAAAAACATTAGAACTGGATCAAGATATTAGCAAAATAAAAGAAGAAAATACGAAAGCAATGAACGCTCTTCAGGTGAAGAAAAATCAGCAAATTGAGCGTGTTCATAAAGAGATGAAGCAAATTCAGAGTTTTTATGAAACAGATTATAAGCAAAAAGTTGATAATCTTGAACAAGCATTTCAAGATAAAACAGAAGGGGTTCTTAAAGAATTGGAGGAGTCTAAGCAATTAAACGATGACTTTATTAAAGTTTTTCCTATTGAAGTGAAAAAGAAAGAAGATGCAATCAAAGAGGTGTTTCAAAAACAACTCAATGAAATAGTCAATAATCAGAGAGTTGATTTTGAACAGGAAATGGCCAATAAGAACGATGAGCTTGCTAAGGCTCAGGAAATCGCAGTTCAATACGATGAGGTGATTCGAGCAAAAAAACAGAGTGACGAAGAGCTAAAGGGGAAAGAAGAGCTTAGTGCAAAAAATGAGGTTCTCCAAGAAGAGATCGAAATACTTAAACGTGAGAAGCTTAGTAATGACGAAAAATGTACATTAGAATTTAAACAATTCAGAGAGGATCTTGAGCAAGAGACGCAGAGGGAGATGCAGGGAGTTAAAGATGATAGAGCGCGTATGGAAAGTGATCTCCAATCGATGAAAAAGCAACTGCAGGTACACAATCAGGACGAGAAAAGAAACGAGGTTCGTCAAGATAATTTTAATAAGATAAAGGCGGAGAATGAAGCTCTCAAAGAAGAGGTCGAAATACTTAAACGTGAGAAGCTTAGTAATGACGAAAAATGTACATTAGAATTTAAACAATTCAGAGAGGATCTTGAGCAAGAGATGCAGAGGGAGATGCAGGGAGTTAAAGATGATAGAGCGCGTATGGAAAGTGATCTCCAATCGATGAAAAAGCAACTGCAGGTACACAATCAGGACGAGAAAAGAAACGAGGTTCGTCAAGATAATTTTAATAAGATAAAGGCAGAGAATGAAGCTCTCAAAGAAGAGGTCGAAATGCTTAAAAGTGAGAACCTTAGCAACTACGAAAAATGTACATTAGAATCTAAAAAACTCAGAGAGGATTTAGAGCAAGAGAATCAAAGGCAGATGAGGGAAGCTAAATATGATAGGGAGCGTCTGGAACGTGATCTCCAGTTGATGAAAACACAACTGCAAGTGAACAAGCAGAACGAGAAAAAAAACGAGGTTTGTCAAGAAACTGTTAATAGAATAAAGGCCGAGAATAAGGAATTAGAGAGAGCTCTTCAAATACATGTGCAATCAGACAAGGATGAGGAGCGAGATAAAGCTGACTTGATCCGAACCAAAGCATTGAATCAAGAACTCAAAGAAGAGTTAAAAGAAAAAAGGGTTCAAGCAAAACGCGTGGATATGCTCATAAAAGATCTCGAGCAGATCAAAAAGGTGGAAAAGCAACTTAAGGTAGAACTTAAGAGTTTTCAGAAGCGGGAGGAGGCATTCCATCAACAGGATCATAGAACGCCTGAAACACTTCAATGCGAATTAGATACAGTTAAACTCGAGCATGAAAAAGAAATCGAAATACTTGGCATGAAAAATATTGAGCTCGAAAAACAACTCAGAGCTTTAATGTTTAAAGCATAATCTATGAATTTCTAGTTAGAAGGCATCCTAATTGACCATCAAGAGAGGGGAGATTGGTAGCTTCACTTTCGTTGAACTGTCAGCAAGGTCACGTGCAAGTTATCGAGTGGACTGTGATTGAGAGTCCCCCTCCTAAATTAGGGGATGGGGGAGAACTCCATGTGTCAGGAGCTGTATGTTAGATTTACTTGATCAAAAAGATGCAAATCGTACAATGAAATTTTACTATAGAGCACATTTGATTAAGAGAAATAGTTACTAAGTCGAGTGTTTAGAAAGAACGAAATGATTTGAAGTACGTACATATAATCGTGCAGTATCCGACTCTTTTTAGAAAAAGCTTGATAATCATGGGTGGTCAAAGGATTGGTAGAAATTAAGATTTTTGTTTGAGTATTTGAAGAGGAGGGCTTATTAAAAAGGCAGAATCTGTAAATAGTTTTTACTGTGTTTGATTCCTCCGCTTTATGGTGATAGTGTTTAGATAATTTTAGGGCAAAAGTGAGTTTATGAAAATATTAGTTGCGCAACTAAATCCACTTATTGGGGATTTAGAAGCAAACACGAAGAAAATTATTGAAAGTCTTCGTTTAGCTAGGAAGCTGGGCTTGGATGTAGTGGTGTTCCCGGAACTCACCATATGTGGTTATCCACCTGAAGACTTAGTCTTTCATCAGGTTTTTATCAATCGAATGATGGATAAGATCGATGAAATCATTCCGGAAACGGAAGGCATTATGGCTCTCATTGGGCTCGTACGGTACAGCCATCACGGGGCAAAAGAGTTATTTAATAGTGCAGCAGTGATTCAGGACAGGAAGCTGATGGGATTTCAAGATAAATGGTTGCTTCCTAACTACGATATCTTTAATGAACGGAGATACTTTGAACCGGGCGTTTCTACTCGCGCTTGGGAGTGGAAGGGAAATCGGATTGGAATAGTGATCTGTGAGGATATCTGGCAGCATGCAGGGTATGTTGATTTCACCCGATATGAACGAGATCCAATTATTGAGCTTTTACCATATAAAATAGATGTATTACTCAATCTTTCGGCATCGCCTTATTGCTATCAGAAACCCGATGTGCGAGTAAAGGTTTGCTCGAAAGCAGCTAAAACCCTTAACTGTCCCGTTATTTTGTGTTGTCAGGTTGGTGCTAGCGGACAGGTTATTTTTGATGGGTATAGTGTCGTTGTCACTAAGGAAGGCGATCTTTGTCAACTTGGAAAAGGATTCCGGGAAGATCAAATGATTGTTAACCTTTCGGCTAAAGCGTGTCCTATAGGATTTAATTATGATCCGATGAAGGACCTTTATAGCGCACTTGTGCTAGGAGTCAAAGACTATGCAGAAAAATGTGGATTCAAAAAGGCTTGTTTGGGTCTTTCAGGAGGTATTGATTCAGCACTGGTCGCATGTATTGGTGTAGAAGCGCTTGGAGCAGAAAACGTTCTCGGTGTGAGATTACCATCCTACTGTTCATCACAGCATAGCCTTGATGATGCAGCAGCTCTTGCGAATAATTTGAACATGAGATTTCAAACCATTCCCATCATGGAGGCATTGGATCACTATCTAGTTGCGTTAGAACCCAGTTTTGGAGGACGAGAAGAGGGGGTTACCAAAGAAAACATTCAAGCGCGAATTCGTGGAAATCTTTTGATGGCGCTCTCTAATAAATTTGGTTACTTAGTGCTGAGTACAGGAAACAAGAGTGAGCTAGCGCTTGGATATTCGACGCTATATGGAGATATGTGTGGGGGACTTGGTGTGATTGGTGATGTGATGAAAACGCTTGTGTATGAGCTTGCAAGATGGATCAATCGTAATGGAGAAGTCATTCCTCAGTCTACCATCGATAAACCCCCATCTGCAGAGCTTCGACCCGGTCAGAAAGATCTCGATGCTTTTCCTGATTATGGTATTGTAGATAATGTTTTAAAGGGATACGTCGAAGACTATCTCATGAGGGATGAGATTGCTAAAAAATATGGGGTGCCGATTGAAGAGGTGAACAAGCTGATTCATCGAGTTCATATAGCGGAGTACAAGAGGCGTCAAGGTCCCCCCGTTCTTAGTATTTCTAAAAAACCCTTTGGTTTTGGTCGCCATTACCCAATAGTCCAAGGATGGTCTAAAAATTATTAAAGCGAGCAACAGGAAGGGATTAGATCCTTTTTCAAGGGCCTAAACATTCCATGGATACCTCTTGGAAATCAATATGCTCGGAGTCTATTCAACCCGTTCGATTCTTTGTTTAATAAAATAACGAAGAACTCTAGAAGGCTCTCGTAAAAATTATATTTATGGTTGTCATGAAAATAATGTAGTTACTATTCATCCCACTTATTTATATATGAAATTATACTAATATATATAGATATGATCTGTAAGTGGTATTAGCATTTTAGATTACTTGAATGATTAATGTTAATTTAACGCATGCAAAAGGGTTTCGTGCATTTAATTATGTAATAGTTTCCCATATCGGATCAATGAAAAAATTTGAAGAATGCGTTTATTTTTAATAATAGTTTGGATGATTATTATTGATACTATTTAAAAATTATTTATTTTAGCACTTATTATTTTGTATATGTCAGCTTGAAACTATATAGAAGGTTGTTTTATACAGGTTTCTAATTGGAGGTGAAAAGTAATATAATAATAAATCACTGAGATTGAAATGTAGAATATGGAAATAAACACCGTTCTATACTTAATGCATTTTTAATGATAAAATAAATTCATTAATTAATAATTATATCGTCTTGTAAAAGGTTCGGTATAAGTGTATGGAAAATATACGGTTAACTTTGTACAGGAGACTATTATGCCACAAGGGTCAATAGGAATGGTAACAGATGGTAACTTATCAACGCAGGGTTCCCTCTATCCAGTATTACCAGGCTTCCAGAAGTCCAAGAGGGAGTGGGTAGTGCGTCAAGGATACAAACTGTTGCATATCCTGCTGCAGATCGAAATCATGTATAGCAAGCCCTTGGAGCGTCTGTAGAGACGCAGTATTATCTGTTTATCGAGCCGTTTCAGGAATGACTGCATGGGTATGGAATGATATTGGATCGCTATTTACAATATCTGATGTGGAAGAAAGTGGACCTGCAAGGCCGAAGGTGAAAGTGGCGCTTCGGAGTAGCCGTTTAGCAGGCAGTGACTTAAGTGCTTTGGATTTGTTTTGCCTTCGAATCTTGTGTATGTAAATGTGTATCGGAAGAAATCAGCGATGTGTGCAGCCATAAACTATGGGGTTTCGATTAACACGTGCAATTCTTTATTCAGGATTTTAATGGGAAAGGTAAGTAATATAAGAGTAGAATATTAAAATAAATTTTGGTATGCTCTTAATGGATTTTTAATGATATAATAAATGTATGGTAAATATACGGTTAATTTGGTGCAGGAGGGTATTATGCCAAATGGCTTGATACAAGAGGTGACAAAGGAGAGCTTATTAACGCAGTGTTTCATGGGTCCAGAATTACAAGAACTAGAAGTCGAAGGGGGAGTGGGTAGTGTGTCAACGACACAAGCGTCTGTAGTGCCTGCTGCAAAATCACTATCATTTTATCAAGCCGTCTCAAGAATGATTGAATGGATATGGGCTTATATACAGTCGCTATTTGGTAATCCAGAATCTGATTTGGAAACAACTGGACCTGCAAGTCCGGAGGTGAGTATCGATTCTGAAGAAGTGATCTCTCCTGATGTTACTAAAATCAGTAGAGATAATCAAACACCCGCAGAAAAACTTTTTGCGTTTAAAGAGGCACTAAGGAACTCATCTGATGTGAAAATGACTAAAACTCAGCGTCGAGCGGCTTACGATGCGCTTCCAGATGTTTTGAAAGCTACAATTAATATTGAGCGATTCGAGAGATCATTTGTTAATGGGCATAATCGATGTACACCAAGTCTTATGTTAGATAGGTGTGAAAGAGTCCTCTCTAGAGCAGAAAACGATAAAAAGAGATTAAATGTTATTACAACAATCGTCATGGACCTCATTCCTGATTCCGATTGTGAATTTAATCGGGATCTTATTACCACACGTATAAAGGATCTATTTTTCAGTCTTCCAGATACATTAAAAAATGAAATCTCTGAAGCAATTTGGGCAGCTGTATTAAATCCAATGAATAATGCGCAAGATATTGAGGCTCTAAAAGGACTTCCTGCGGTTACTGTAGACATTAAAGACCGTACTCTATGCACAGATAATGCTGATTTTGGTTCATTGGTTTTTGTGGCAAATCCTTATGGACCTCTAGTAATAAATGGGATAACGAGGTTGGGTCAGAATTACAATAAGACCTGGTAGCTTTTATCGACACTGCCCCATAGTTCAAGGATGGTCTAAAAATTATTAAAGCGAGCAAAAGGAAGGGGGTTATATCCTTTTTCAAGGGCCTAAACACTCCATAGATGCCTCTTGGCAATCAATATATTCGGAGTCTATTCAACACATGCAATTCTTTGTTTAATGAAATAATAAAGAGTTTTGGAAGGTTCTCGTAAAAACTATATTTATGGTTGTCATGAGAATAATGTAGCTGTTATTTATTCCATTTATTTATTTACTATATATAGATGTGATCTGTAAGTGGTGCTATTGTTTTAGATTTCTGAAGTTATTAATCCTGATTTAACGCATGCGAAAGGGTTTCGTTCATTTAATCATGTAATAGTTGCCCATATCGGATTAATGGAGAATTTTAATAATGCGTTTATTTTAAAGATTAGTTTTGCTAGTTATTCTTGGCATTGTTTAAAAATTCGTTATTTTAGCACTTATTATTTTGGTGTATGGAAGACTGAAACTATATAGAGTGGTCTTTATAGAGCTTTTTAATAGTAGTGGGTAAGTGATATAATGTATTATGAGTGATAATAATGTATTATGAGTGATATAATGTATTATAAGTATGGAAAATATACGGTTAACATTGTACAGGAAGGTATTATGCCGCAAGGGTCAATAGGATCGGTAAAAGAGGGAGGCCCATCAACGCAGGGTTTAATGAATCAAGAAGTACAAGTAGTCCCAAGGGGAGTGGGTGATCTGTTAACGACTCAAACTACTGCAGAGATTTCTTTAGAATCTCGATCATTGTATCAAGCCGTCTCAGGAATGTTTGCGCGGATATGGGCTTATATAAGATCGTTCTTTTGTGATCCAGCATCTGATTTGGAAACAACTGTACCTGCAAGGCCGGAGGCAAGTATCAATTCTGAAGAAGTGGTTTCTCCTGATATGACTAAAATCAGGGGAGATAATCTAACATCCACAGAAAAACTTCGTGCGTTTAGAGATTTATTGAGGGAATCACCTGATGTGAAAGTGGTGGCTACTGCAACTCAGCGTAGAGCTGGTTATGATGCACTTCCAGATGATTTTAAAACTCGAATTGATTGTGACCTAAAGGGTAATGGTAAAACTGACTTAAAGGGTATTAATACGAATACTGACCTGAGTGATCCAGCGATTTTAACGGCTGTTAATTGGGTATATGGACGTATTCCAAGTATTACGTTAGACAGGTGGGAAGAATCTCTCTCTATAGAGACAAGCAATAAAAAAAGAGTAGATATTATGACATGCATGCTCATGTGCATGGATCCTAATGCTGATGATGGATTCACTCGGGATGTTATTGTTGCACGTGTAATAGATTTATTTGCAAAACTTCCAGATGCATTAAGAAATGAAATCTATGAAGACATTTGGAAAGCTGTATTAAATCCAAATAATGATGAGCAAAGTAGTGAGGTTCTAAAAAAACTTTCTGTGGTTTCTGTAAAAATTAATGGCGTGACTATACGCACAGATAATGCTGATTTTGGTTCACTGGTTTTTAAGGCAAATCCTTATGGATCTCTAGTAATAAATGGGTTAAAGAGGTGGGATCAGAATTATAAGCACATGAGCGAGCAGGTAAGGACTAGTAGAGATTCTTGAATATTGTACAATTATAACTACAGAAAGTCCATAGTGCAACTTTTGCTAACGCTTGCATTAGGGAGTGGGGTTTTTAATCCAATAAAATACTACAGTTTTTATCCATTTTAGAACAAGTGGACATGTACTTATAAATAATTTACTATATATCTGTATGCTGTTATTTTCGGATTAACGCATCATTTTTCAGGAATGAAGCTATAGCTTCAGATTTTATGTTTAAGTTATTACTGATTTCTGAGATATCTCTTTGTAATTATTTCTTATTTTTTATAACATGATATTTTAATTATTATTTATTTTGATTGGTGTAAGTGTTAGAGTTGTAGAAAATAGTCTTTAGTCGTAGACATTTAATATGTTAAGGAAGTGGGAAGCGGAGAGTTTAAAACACAGGAAAATATTTAATAAATACTTATATGTATTAATATGATATTAGCATTATAATAGAACTCTTTAATTAATCGAATGTGGGTTTTTAATTTTTACAAGAGGCTGTGATGGTAGCGGTAATAACGGTAGAGGTCCTCTCGTCAACACAGGTGTCGATGTCATTAGAATCACCAGTAGCAATAGAGAATGAAGTAATTGATACTTTGTCAACACAGGCCTCGATGTCATTAGAATCATCAGTAGCAATAGAGAATGAAGTAATTGATACTTTGTCAACACAGGTGTCGATGTCATTAGAATCACCAGTAGCAATAGAGAATGAAGTAATTGATACTTTGTCAACACAGGTGTCGATGTCATTAGAATCACCAGTAGCAATAGAGAATGAAGTAAGTGAAATTGATGCTTTGTTAACGACGTGCGTTTCTGAAAAACCTGCTATAGAATCAGTATCACGTGCTTCAAGATGTTGGAATGCAGTATCAAGTATTTGGGAATCGTTCAGAAGGGGAATGACATTGGTATGGAGGTATACTGCTTCACTATTTTGCAGTGAAGATCCTGAACCCTTTTGTAGTAGACATTCTGAACTCTTTTGTAGTAGATATTCTGAACCCTTTTGTACTATAGCCCCTGAAGTATTTGTCTCAACGAGGTCGGGGATGAATTCTGAAGAGCGACTGGCATTGTATGTTACGGAAATCAGCAGTGTTGATACCTCTAATGTGGACAAACTTCTTGCATTTAATCACTTAATAGCTGCATATGGCGCCGTATTAATGCTAGATGAGGGGTGGGTTGACTCTATTAAAATTCAGTTGAGAGCTGGTTATGATGCGCTTCCTGTCGCTTTAAAAAATGGGATTGATCTTCAGCTAGCAAAAGCGCAAGCGGATGAGGAAACAAAGGTGTCAGAGAGAGTTTGTTCAATTGATGCGCATACAGACCTTAGGGATGAGGCGATTGCGTCTGCAGTGATGAGCCTATATCAAATCCTTCCAAGTGTTGCTTTGAGTACTCTTCAAACAAGGATTTTTGAAGCACTAATAGATGAAGAGAAAGTACATCTTATTCTCGAAATGGGGGAAATTGCAACATCTGATCTTGATCCATCTATAACTGAAGGGATGCTTGATCAATGTGTGCAAGAGGCGATGGGTAATTTGGATCAAGTACTACAAGATCAAATCAAGAAAGAAATGTTGAATGCAGTGCTTGATCCAGATAATAAGGAGCAAGGGGTTCCTTCTTTAAAAAAACCTCCTGCGGTTGATATCATGATTAATAACATCACTATAAGCACTGATGATGATAATTTCAGCTCATGGGTTTTACAAAAATATCCTCGTGGCTCTATAGTGCGAGCTGGACTACTAAGATGGATATGGATAAGGAAGAACGTAAATCACAGTTCTCATGAGTAGAGAAGCCTTTTTTATAGGAAAATCCAGTGTTTTTACTATCTGCTAGGGATCTATAATCAGCAATTTCTAGCGTATATCGAGGCCTTTTCAGTGTTACGCTAGGCGGTCTTGAAATCGGCTGTCTAAAGCAATAACAGATGAAGAAAGAGTGGGTATTTTGCTCAGGAACGATGGCAATCAGAGAGGACGATTTTTATCCTGATGTAATTTCAGAAAGAAGCTGCTGATAGTAGAGATCTATCTGAGCGTGCTTTAGAGGGTATGGGGGGTTATAAACGTTAACGAAGCTTTTCGTGGTCCTAGGTTTGTTGCTGAACGCATCATGTAAAAAAAAGTCACGGAATTGGCTAATTTTTAGAAGAAGAAAGGAAGTCATCGCAATCAGGATACTAGAAATCCCGTAAGGCTGTATCGTTGCCCTATGTGATCTCTTTTTCAAGTGTCATCGTTTTTTTCAATTGTAACTTAGGGCTTTGACCATCCGAAGATTGGTTTTTCAAGTCAAGATGGCAAGGTGGAAAATTAAATCAAAACATACTATACAAATATTCACTTTCCCTTAATTATCTATTAATATAATTACTGGAGGTTCTGTAGTTGATTATGTAAAGAACAGGGGGGGGAGAATCGCTGCAGGCTTACTGAAAGTATTTGAAAAATAGATCTTTAAAATTTTATAGGACGGTATGATGACAGTATTAGGAACTGGAGGGGATTCCCCTTTAATACAGAGCTCTTTGGCATTAGGATTAGCGTCAGAAGAAGAGAACGTGCCAAGTGGAGTGGGTAGTGTATTATCTACACAAACTTCTGCGAAATGTGCTACAGACGAATTATCTATGATGACAAGATCTTGGAATGCAGGTGTAGACATAGTATCAGGTGCTTGTAAAGAGGTCTCAGGAATCATTACACGGGCATGGGGTCTTATTATTTTACCATTTAATAGACTCGTATCTACAATGGAGGGACCGAAGGCTGTTCCTAACGAGCAACTCGTGTTTAATCTTGCTGTAACCAGGAATACTAAGCTAACAAATATAGAGAGACTTTCTGCGTTTAATCATTTAATAACTCTGTCTAACGAGTTATTACTGACCTGTAGTGAAGAGGAGGGAGAATCTATTAACAGAATGCTCTCTGAGGGTTTTAAAGCAATGCCGACCTCTTTAATAAAAGAAATGATTGCTCTATTGCCCACATTGGATAAGAGATCAAGCCTTCAAGAGATAAGTATAGCGTTCACTAGAGTATCTCAATCTTTTCCAAGTGTTGTAATAGATGATCTTGGAATCCAATTTTCTAAAGCAGCAACCAATGAAGAAAAAGAGGCTATTTTTGCAAAGATGCTGAAAATTAGCGAAAGTGATTTAGAGCCTGACATGACTAAGGATATTATAAGTATAAAATTGGCGTGCATATTCTTGTCTGTTGATCCTTCATTCGGAAGGCGTTTTGCGATGATAAATGTCTAGTAGATATACAAAGAGTTTTCTTTATGTTTAGTAACTCAATAGCGGCGTGTGTTAATATGTTCATTTTAGATGAGTGGGGAATTGCATTGATTAAAACTGACTTAGAACTGATTATAATAAGCTCTCAATCTCTTTAAAAATAGGGCTTAATCTTCAGCTAAAGAGAGAAGTGAGGAGGTAGATGAGGCGACAAAAGATAATCAGAGCGACTGGGCCCCGTTAATGAGCATACAGACTTTAGGAATAAAGTGATTGCATGCACAGGTAGGAGAATGTAGCTATTCCTTCCAACCAAGTATCGTTCTGAATACTTTTGAAAACAAGGATGCTTTATAGTAGTAACTGGACGACTAAGATAGGTAAGTAATTACTCGGATGGCTTATTTTATGAGTAGAGAGGCTTTTATAGAAATGAGGGTATTAGCAATCATAAGGATATATAGTGATCTCTATTCATAGCGCTTTTTAAAGCCAATACAGTTGAGACTCCTCAAGGAGATAAGTAAAATTATCTAGTAAAGGTGGCGGGTTAAAACAGAAAGACGCTAGATACATAGTTATTTTTCTTTAATGGTTGATTGTTTGTGGCGTATCCCTAAAGGACAGAAGGGGAATTGATGCAGGCTCATCGGAAGTAATTGGAAGGTTAATTTTTTAACTTTTATAGATTAATATAATGACAGTATTAGGAACGCAAGAGGTCTTCTCTCCAGTACAGGGCGCTTCGATGCTAGAAGTAGCCGCAGAAGCAGAGAGCATAACAAGTGGAATTGGTGATGTATTATCTACACAAACTTCTATAAAACGTCCTATAGAACAGCTATCCATAATAACAAGAGTTTGGAATGCAGGTTGTGGAGAAGTGTTAGAGGCCTATAAACAAGTAAAAGGATCCATTATACGGGTATGGGATCGTTCTCTTTTACCATTTAGATTAAGGTCTGCAATGGAAGAGTTGAGGACGCTTACGGGAAAGCAGGCGCTTCATGGAGAACTACTAGTACATCAGCTTTTTCTGATCAAGGATACTGAGTTAACAACTGTAAAGAGATTGTACGCGCTTGATGCTGTATTGGCTTTGTCTGGAACATTACTACTGGATTGTACTGAAGAACAGAGGGGGGCTGTTGATATCATTATCTTTGCTGCTTTTGAAGCGCTACCACCCCCTCTAAGAATGGCAATTTATTCTCGATTGCCCGGACGTGATAGGAGGGTAAACTTTGGAGATATAAGAAGAGCGGTCGCTAAGGTATATCGAGCTCTTCCGAGTATTGCACTAGCAGCTTTTGAAAGTAGACTTGATCAAGCGACAACAAATTGGCAGAAATGCGCTATTTTCTTAGCAATGCGGCACATTAGAGTAAATGGTTTAGAGCCGGATCTAACTTTAGAGATGTTGAATGCAAAGCTGGCTTGCATATTGTCGTTGCTTAACGAATCAGCACGAGAGTTGCTTCTACTGAGTTCTTCAGAGGTCTACCATACCTAGCAAGAGGCCTACGTTTAGCACTAGAAATCATAAGATTATAGAGGGTTCTCTATAAATAGATAAGTAAAAGCCAAGTATGTGGAAGGCGGGAAATTAAAACAAAATAGTAATGGATAAAATATGTATTTTCTATTATTATTATAAGTATCTGAACAATAAACTATTTTAAATGGGATCGAGTAATATTATGACCTTATTAGGAATGAGCGGAGTCTCCTCTCTAGAGCAAAATCCTTCGTCGTTAGAAGTAGAACCAGAACAAGAAGTAGAGAGTACAACAAGTGGACTTGGTGAGGTATTATCTACACAAACTTCTGTAAAACTTCCTATAGAACAGCTATCCATAATAAGAAGAGTTTGGAATTCAGGTTGTAGAGGAGTGTCAGATGCTTATAAAAGAGTAAAAGAAGTCATTATACGGGCATGGGATCGCGTTCTTTTGCCATTTAGAATAAGGGCTGCAGCAGTGCTGTTGAAGAAGCTGGAGGCTGGTAGCTCTCTATTAGATCGTTTTTCTGAGGTACGGAATACTAATCTAAAACTTAGAGAAAGATTGTGGGCGCTTCATGGTGTGGTCACTCGGTCTAGAGAGATACTAGTGCATTCTCGTGAGCAACAGGGAAGGCTTCGGGAAGCTGTTCATCTAATGCTCTCTATTGCTTTTGAATCGATGCCAAGCTCTCTAATAACTGAAGTGTATTCTCAATTGTCCTACATTACTACGAAGATAACCTATGAGGATATGAGGCTTGGGATCGCTAGGGTGCATGAAGGGCTTCCAAGTGTAGTTCTAGACCCTCTTGAAGACACATGTAGATTCTCCTCGAACCAAGATAAAAAGCAAGCTGCTTTTGCAAAGATTCTGACCATTAAAACCTCTGAGTTAGATCCGGATCTAACTCAAAAGCTGCTGAATAAAAAGTTGCTGGATCTGTGGAACTCTTTTGACAAATCAACCCAGGCTCTGACTGGGTGGGATCCTTCAATGATCCAACATACGCAATAAAACTCTCCGTATTTAGCAATGTATTCATGCTGGATGAAGGGGTTCATTATAGTGATTAATGGTATAACTATAAGCGCGTATAATATTGTCTCAGATTGAGGGTTATTAAGGGATAGGACTCGTGGACTTGTAAAGATGGGCAAGTTATTAATCGGATGACTGTGTTTGATGACTAAAGATGCTTTTATAGAAATGAAGGTACTAGAAATATTGTAAGTTGATATAGGTCTCTTAAGGGAACTTCTTTTGAAAATGCAATTTAGGGTTTTAATTATCTTGAGTTGGGTTTTTTAAATCTAAGACAGCTAAAATCCCTCGAGGGGATAAGTAAATACATAGGTATCTGGAAGAAGGGAGATTAAAACAGAATAATACTGTATAAATATTTATTTTTCCTTGGTAATATATTCATGTCTAGAACCCAATACTTATCTGTTAAACTCTATAGGAAAGTATTATGACACCATTAGGAGCGCGAGATTCTGTTCCTCAGATACAGGGGGGGGTAACAGCAGAAAACGGAACCAGTGGAATTGGCGCTGTCTCATCTATACAATATTCTAAAAATCTTATTATAGAGAATCCCTCTATGATGACAAAATTTTCGGGTGCAACTGTAGACGTGAAATCAGCTGTTGGTAGGGCGATAGCAGCTGCTGGCAGAGCTATAGTAGAATTAATCACACGGGCATGGACCCGCTGTCTTTTGCTATTTAAGGCCTCTGCATCTACAGCGGAGGAGTTGAGGAACTTCAAGGGGCTACAAGAGAATGAGATTAAACAACTAGAAGCTGATCTTTCGCTAATCAAGGGTACTAGTTTCACAGGTGTAGAGAAACTTTTGGCGCTTCAGGATCTAGTGGCTCTGCATGGTTGCTGCTTCTATGAGTGTAATAAGGAAGGGAAGAAATATATTAAAAAAATACTCTCTTCTGCTTTTAAAGCGATGCCCTCCTTTCTAACAGATGTAATTTATGCTCGAGTGTCCGATGTGGAGAAGGGTGCTGATGAGGTGACGTTAGACTTTAAGGAGGTGAGAGAATTAATCGTTAAGGTGTATCGAAATTGTCCAAGTATTGCGCTCAACAATCTTAAAAGAAAACTTTCCGAAGTAACAGGGGACGAAGAAAAATGTGCTATTTTTTTAAAAATGAGGAGCATCCAAACAAGTGGTCTTGAGCCTGATCTAACTGGCGAGATGATTAATGAATATCTGACACGTATAATGGAAGGATTGAGTCTCTCAGTCCAAAAGCTAATTGAGAATGCCCCTTCCCTCCCTCCCCTTCCTATTGAAGAGACTAATGTCAATAAAAGGTCGGAAGTTTAAATAGAAAAACGCCGTATAAGTAGTTTTCTAGACATCATCCAATTAATGGGTGTTTCTCTTTTCAGCACGATTTGGAAGTGTGATCACTTGAGCTTAGGGAGGTTTTCAGAGTTGATGCGTATACAAGCCTTTGGGATAAAGAGATTGCTTGTGCCGGTATGAGAATATTCAACTCCTTCCAAGTGTTGCTTTAAATACTTTTGAAACAAGGCTTTTTGAAGCAACAGTAGATATAAAGAATAAATACTTTTTTCGAAATGATGAGATGCACAAGATGCACTTGAGAATTTAGCTCCTTAACTAAGAGGTGGAATCTAAGGGCAATTTGGAATACTTTACTCAATCTAGATAATAAGGAACAAAGGATTATTGTTCTAATAACACTTCTTCGGTTAATTAGTGATTAATAGCGCAACTATAAGCGCTGGTAATATTGATTTCAGTTCGTTTTATTACTTAGATGACTGTGTGTTATGAATAAAGAGAGATTTATATAAATGAAGACATTAAAAATATTGTAAGATGATATAGTCTATCCAATCTAAATTCTTTTTTATAGTGTTCTTTAGGGTTTTAGTCATTTGGAAGAAGGAAGATTAAAAACAGAATAATACTGTACAAATATTTATTTTTCCTTAATAATAGACTCATATAAAATACAAATACTTAGTGTTTGGCAAATAAATTTTTAATATTCTATAGGACTGTATTATGACACCATTAGGAGCGCGAGATTCTGTTCCTCCGATACAGGGAGTTTTGGCCCCATCACCAGCAACCGTGACAAGTGGAATTAATGATGCCTCATCTACACAATCTTTTGATGCAAGTGTAGATGTAAAATCAGCTGTTGGCAGAACGATAACAGCTGTTGGCAGAACGATAATAGCTGTTGGCAGAGCGATAATAGCTGTTGGCAGAGCGGTAGGAAAATTAACCATATGGGTATGGGACTGCTGTCTTTTGCCATTTAAGGTCCCCGTATCTACAGAGGAGGGCTTAAGGAGCTTTAAGGGGCTGCAAGAGAATGAGATTAACCAACTAGATGCTGATCTGTTGCTAATCAAGGATTCTAGTTCAACAGGTGTAGAGAAACTTTTGGCGCTTCAGGATATAGTGACTTTGTATGGCTGCTTCCTAGATGGGTGTAATCAGGAGGAGAAGGCATATATGAAAACAATACTCTCTTCTGCTTTTACAGCGATGCCCTCCTTTCTAATGGATGTAATTTATGCTCGACTGTCCAATGTGGAGGGTGCTGAGCAGCGGCAGGTAGACTTTAGGGTTTTAAGAGAATTAATTGTTAACGTGTATCGCGATTGTCCAAGTATTGCACTAAAAAATCTTAAAGTACAACTTTCTAAAGCAACAGGGGACAAAGAAAAATGTGCTATTTTTTTAGAAATGAAGAAGATCCGAACAACTGGTTTTGAGCCTGATCTAACTTGCGAGATGATTAATGAAGAGCTGACAAGTGTAATGGGAGATTTTAGTGTCCCAGTCCGAACACTAATTGAGAATAGTTCTCTCCTTCCCGATCCTGGTCATGAGAAGAAGTCTCTCCTTTCCCGTTCTGGTCAAGGGGCTAATTTGCCTCCCCCTGTTGTTCGAGAGGTTAATATCTCTCCCCCTTATGGACCTCCTGTTCAATGGTTTCATTCACCTGTCTCTTATGTTCAATGGGTTGATGTACCTGTTCAAGGGATTAATGGATCTTTCGATCCTGTTCAATGGGTTCATGTACCTTCTGCTCCTGTTCAGGTTAATGAGCCTCCCCGTCCTGTTGAAGAGGTTATAGTACCTTCCGCCCCTTTTGAAGAGGTTTAATGTAGTTTCTTGGACATCATCCAAGAAATTGGAGGTGCTTTTTTCAGAGTGATTTAGAAGTGTAAGAACTTGAACTTAGGGAGGTTTTAATTAAATATAGTGAAACATCCCTCAGTAGGACCAATAGGAAGTATTTGGAAAATAAACCCTTAAAATTTTAGAGGAAAGTATTATGTCAGTATCAGGCTTAGAATCGCCCCTTCATGTCGCATCGACTCCTTCGATATTAGAATTAAATGAAAAACAGGAGACTGTAACACGTGAAGTTGATGATGGAGGATCTACACAAGTTTCTATAACATCTCCTATAGAAGAGCGATCCATAATTAGAAAATTTTTTGATGTAGTTATAAAAGTAGTCTCAGCGCCTTTTAAATTAGTATTAACTGTTTTAGGAGTCATTCAAGGTGCATGGGATGGTATGCTCGAATCATTTAAAATAAGGGGTGCAATAGCTAAGTTGCAGATGTACACGGGAGCAAAGAAGGATCGTGTTCCAAATCTACTGAAGCACTTTGCTGAAGCCACTAATGCTGATCAAAATAATGTAAAGAGACTGGTGGCGCTTGGTCATTTAGGAGGGGGTGCTAACTGCTTAGCGAACGAGTGTAATGAGGAGACTGAGGCAGCTGTTGAGCAGCTTGTCTCGGGTGCTTTTAAATCGCTTCCAGACCCTTTAAGAAGTGCAGTTACTCTATTGTTCAGGGGTCAGACTGACGTCAGCTATCTAGAGATGCGAAACGCACTCACTTCTGTAATTAACACTTGTCCAAGTACTGTACTACAGACTCTGGAAGAAAAGATGATATCAGTAGAAGGAAATGATGAAGCAAAAGATGAGGTTATTAGAGAACTGAATAAGGTCACAGTGAGTGATTTAGAGCCTGATATAACTGAAGAGTTCATTAAGGAAGAGGTATCGCGGATAATCTCTGCTGGTTAGGGAAAGGGCCCTACAATAAAACGGTTTTCTAGAGGTCCCCGAATCATTGACTAATGAGGTGTAGTGAGTCTGGAGCTAGATTTTGGGGGCTAAGAGAAGTGAGCGTTAACGTGTGTCGAGTTGGAAGTATTTGGAACAGGTAACCCCTAAAATTATATAGGAGAGTATGATGACAGTGTCAGGAGTAGGATCGGATCTTCATTGCGTAGCGGATACTGCGACAGTCGGATTAGATGCAAAACAGGAGAATATAATACGTGCAGTTGATGATGGAGTATTTACACAAGTTTCTATAAAACCTCCTATAGAAGAGCAATCCACAATGAGAATGTTTTTTGATGTAGCTAGCATGAATATTAGGTGCTTTAGGAGTCATATGTCCCAAGAATTGAAAATAATATATGCAGGAGCGAGCTTGAAGACGTGCGAGGGATCGAACAAGTCGATTGTCGATCAACTACTGCGTCACTTTCCTAGAGTCAGGGATACTGATCGAAAGAATAGCTTAAGACTTGTTTCGCTTCATATTGTAGAAGGATGTGCTAAAGTCATCATACGCAATTGTAGTCCAAAGGGGGCTCAATATCTTGAGGTGATTGTCTCGGCTGCTTTCGAATCGCTTCCAGGATCTGTACTAAGCGCAATGCGTTCTCGAGTGTCCTCAGATCTTTCTGAAATAAGCTATGAGAAGATGCAGGAGGTGATCTTGGATGTATATCAGACTTTGCCAAGTGTTTCACTAAAAATACTTGAAAAGAAGATATCAGGAAAAGGAAATGAGATAAAACCACTGAGGATTATTCAGGCACTGAGGAGGGTCACAGTAAGTGATTTAGAGCCTGAGGTCACTGAAGATTTCATTAAGCAAGAGGTATTGAGGATATCTCAGTTGGCTAGGAGATGATCCCATAAGATCAGGAGTTGCTAAAGATCTCCTAATCAGTGACTAGTGAGTCTGGAGATAGACTTTGGAGGCTAAGAGAAGTGATCGTTAACGTGTATTGAGATTGTTCAAGTGTTGCACTAAGCAATCTTAAAGTAAAACTTTCTAAAATAACAGGTGAGAAAGAAAAATGTGCTATTTTTTATCAATGAAAAGCATCTGAACAACAGGTCTTGAGCCTGATCTAACTTGCGAGATGCAATATAAAGATGACACGTATAATGGGAGGTTTTAGTAGCTCAGTTCGAACGCTAATGATGTAGATCTCTTTGTACCCCCCCCTTTTTTCTGCCTATGTAGGGGATTTTAATGCAATATAGTGCAACAGCACTCAGTAGGATAAATTGGAAGTATTTGGAACAGGCAACCCCTAAAATTATATAGGAGAGTATTATGTCAGTATCAGGTGTAGAATTAGGCCCTCAGATAGCCTTGGCTACTTCGACAGTCGGATCAGATGCAAAACGGGAGAATATAATACGTGCAGTTGATGGTGAAGTATCTACACACACTTCTCTACAACATTCTATAGAAGAGCAATCCACAATGAGAATGTTTTTTGATGTAGCTAGCATGAATATTAGGTTCTTTAGGAGTCATATGTCCCAAGAATTGAAAATAATATATGCAGGAGTGAGCTTGAAGACGTGCGAGGGATCGAACAAGTCGATTGTCGATCAACTACTGCGTCACTTTCCTGGAGTCAGGGATACTGATCGAAAGAATAGCTTAAGACTTGCTTCGCTTCATATTATAGAAAGATGTGCTAAAGTCTTCATACGCAATTGTAGTCCAAAGGAGGCTCAATATCTTGAGGTGATTGTCTCGGCTGCTTTCGAATCGCTTCCAGGATCTGTACTAAGCGCAATGCGTTCTCGAGTGTCCTCAGATCTTTCTGAAATAAGCTATGAGAAGATGCAGGAGGTGATCTTGGATGTATATCAGACTTTGCCAAGTGTTTCACTAAAAATACTTGAAAAGAAGATATCAGGAAAAGGAAATGAGATAAAACCACTGAGGATTATTCGGGCACTGTGGGGGGTCACAGTAAGTGATTTAGAGCCTGAGGTCACTGAAGATTTCATTAAGCAAGAGGTATTGAGGATATCTCAGTTGGCTAGGAGATGATCCCACAAGATCAGGAGTTGCTAAAGGCCTCCTAATCAGTGACTAGTGAGTCTGGAGATAGACTTTGGAGGCTAAGAGAAGTGATCGTTAACGTGTATTAAGATTGTTTAAGTGTTGCACTAAGCACTCTTAAAGTAAAACTTTCTAAAATAACAGGTGAGAAAGAAAAATGTGCTATTTTTTATCAATGAAAAGCATCTGAACAACAGGTCTTGAGCCTGATCTAACTTGCGAGATGCAATATAGTGCAACAGCACTCAGTAGGATGAATTGGAAGTATTTGGAACAGGTAACCCCTAAAATTATATAGGAGAGTATTATGTCAGTATCAGGTGTAGAATCAGGCCTTCATATAGCCTTGGCTACTTCGACAGTCGGATCAGATGCAAAACGGGAGGATATAACACGTGAAGTTGATGGTGAAGTATCTACACACACTTCTCTACAACATTCTATAGAAGAGCAATCCACAATGAGAAAGATTTGGGATGTAGTTATACAAGTAGTCTTTGCTCCTTTTAAATTAGTATTAAGTGTTTTAGGAGTCATTAAAAGTGCATGGGATGGTGTGCTCAATACATGTAAATTCGTTAATGCAGCAGCGAGCTTGGAGCTGTGCGAAGGAGCGAATAAGGGGGTTGTTGAAAAACTACTGGCGCATGTTATGAAAGTCGATGATACTGATCGAATAAGCAGGAAAAGACTGTCTTCGCTTCATATTGTAGTAGGATGTGCTAAAGACTTCCTAGTGGAGTGTAGTCCAAAGGAGGCTCAATATATTAAGGTGGTTGTCTCGTATGCTTTAGCATCGCTTCCAGCATCTGTACTAAGCGAAATGCGTTCTCGACTGTCCTCAAATCTTTCTGAAGCAAGCTATGAGGAGATGGAAAAGGTGGTCTCGGATATGTATAAGGCTTTGCCAAGTGTTTCCCTAAGAATACTTGAAAGTGCGATATCACGAAGAAAAGGAAATAAGACAGCACAACTGGAGATTATTACGCTACTGGAGAGGGTCACAGTAAGTGATGCAGAGCCTGAGGTCACTGAAGATTCCATTAAGCAAGAGGTATTGCGGATATCTCAGCTGGTTAGGGACAGCATCCGAGAAGATGAGGAGTCGCTAAAGGTCGTTAAATCAGTGACTAGTGGGGTGCAGTTTAGATGAAAAATCCGACAAGATGAGGAGTCGCTAAAGGTCTCTGAATCAGTGACTAGTGGGGTGCAGTGAGTCTGGGGATAGACTTTGGAGGCTAAGAGAAGTGATCGTTAACGTGTATTAAGATTGTTTAAGTGTTGCACTAAGCAATCTTAAAGTAAAACTTTCTAAAATAACAGGGGAGAAAGAAAAATGTGCTATTTTTTATCAATGAAAAGCATCTGAACAACAGGTCTTGAGCCTGATCTAACTTGCGAGATGCAATATAGAGATGACACGTATAATGGGAGGTTTTAGTAGCTCAGTTCGAACGCTAATGATGCAGATCTCTTTGTACCCCCCTTTTTCTGCCTATGTAGGGGATTTTAATGCAATATAGTGCAACAGCACTCAGTAGGATAAATTGGAAGTATTTGGAACAGGCAACCCCTAAAATTATATAGGAGAGTATTATGTCAGTATCAGGTGTAGAATTTGGTCCTCATATAGCCTTGGCTACTTCGACAGTCGGATCAGATGCAAAACGGGAGAATATAACACGTGAAGTTGATGGTGAAGTATCTACACACACTTCTCTACAACATTCTATAGAAGAGCAATCCACAATGAGAAAGATTTGGGATGTAGTTATACAAGTAGTCTTTGCTCCTTTTAAATTAGTATTAAGTGTTTTAGGAGTCATTAAAAGTGCATGGGATGGTTTGCTCAATACATGTAAATGCATTAATGCAGCATCGAGCTTGAAGCTGTGCGAAGGAGCGAATAAGCGGGTTGTTGATAAACTACTGGAGCACGTTATGATAGTCGATGATACTGATCAAACAAACAAAAAAAGACTGTCTTCGCTTCATATTGTAGTAGGATGTGCTAAAGTCTTCCTAGTGAAGTGTAGTCTAAAGGAGGCTCAATATATTAAGGTGGTTGTCTCGCGTGCTTTAGAATCGCTTCCAGCATCTGTACTAAGCGAAATGCGTTCTCGACTGTCCTCAGATCTTTCTGAAGCAAGCTATACGGAGATGGAAAAGGTGGTCTCGGATATGTATGAGGCTTTGCCAAGTATTCGCCTAAGAACACTTGAAAGTCTGATATCAAAAAGAAAAGGACATACGTTAGCACAACTGGCGATTATTTATCTACTGGAGAGGGTCACAGTAAGTGATATAGAGCCTGAGGTCACTGAAGATTTCATTAAGCAAGAGGTATTGCGGATATCTCAGCTGGTTAGGGACAGCCTCCTACAAGATGTGGAGTCGCTAAAGGTCTCTGAATCAGTGACTAGTGGGGTGCAGTGAGTCTGGAGTATGAAAACAATACTCTCTTCTGCTTTTACAGCGATGCCCCCTTTTCTAATGGGTGTAATTTATGCTCGACTGTCCAATGTGGAGGGTGCTGAGCAGCAGCAGGTAGACTTTAGGGTTTTAAGAGAATTAATTGTTAACGTGTATCGCGATTGTCCAAGTATTGCACTAAAAAATCTTAAAGTACAACTTTCTAAAGCAACAGGGGACAAAGAAAAATGTGCTATTTTTTTAGAAATGAAGAAGATCCGAACAACTGGTTTTGAGCCTGATCTAACTTGCGAGATGATTAATGAAGAGCTGACAAGTGTAATGGAAGATTTTAGTGTCCCAGTCCGAACACTAATTGAGAATAGTTCTCTCCTTCCCGATCCTGGTCATGAGAAGAAGTCTCTCCTTTCCCGTTCTGGTCAAGGGGCTAATTTACCTCCCCCTGTTGTTCGAGAGGTTAATGTCTCTCCCCCTTATGTCCCTCCTGTTCAATGGTTTCATTCACATGTCTCTTATGTTCAATGGGTTGATGTACCTGTTCAAGGGATTAATGGATCTTTCGATCCTGTTCAATGGGTTCATGTACCTTCTGCTCCTGTTCAGGTTAATGAGCCTCCCCGTCCTGTTGACCCGTCCTGTTGAAGAGTTTATAGTACCTTCCACCCCTTTTGAAGAGGTTTAATGTAGTTCCCCTGCCTGTTCCAGGGGCTAATGTACCTTCCGCTTCTGTTAAAGAGGTTAAGTAAATGAAAGGTAGGAAGTTTAAATAGAAAAACGCTGTATAATGTAGTTTCTTGGACATCATCCAATTAATTGGAGGTACTTTTTTCAGAGTGATTTAGAAGTGTAAGAACTTGAACTTAGGGAGGTTTTAATTAAATATAGTGGAACATCCCTCAGTAGGACCAATAGGAAGTATTTGGAAAATAAACCCTTAAAATTTTATAGGAAAGTATTATGTCAGTATCAGGCTTAGAATCGCTCCTTCATGTCGCATCGCCTCCTTCGATATTAGAATTAAATGAAAAACAGGAGACTGTAACACGTGAAGTTGATGATGGAGGATCTACACAAGTTTCTATAACATCTCCTATAGAAGAGCGGTCCATAATTAGACAATTTTTTGATGTAGTTATAAAAGTAGTCTTAGCGCCTTTTAAATTAGTATTAACTGTTTTAGGAGTCATTCAAGGTGCATGGGATGGTATGCTCGAATCATTTAAAATAAGGGGTGCAATAGCTAAGTTGCAGATGTACACGGGAGCAGAGAAGGATCGTGTTCCAAATCTACTGAAGCACTTTGCTGAAGCCACTAATGCTGATCAAAATAATGTAAAGAGACTTGAGGCGCTTGGTCGTTTAGGAGGGGATGCTAACTGCTTAACGAAAGAGTGTAATGAGGAGACTGAGGCAGCTATTGAGCAGCTTGTCTCGGGTGCTTTTGAATCGCTTCCAGACCCTTTAAGAAGTGCAGTTACTCTATTGTTCAGGGTTCAGACTGACGTCAGCTATCTAGAGATGCGAAACGCACTCACTTCTGTAATTGAAACTTGTCCAAGTACTGTACTACATACTCTGGAAAAAAAGATGAGATCAGTACAAGGAGATGATGAATCAAAAGATGAGGTTATTAGAGAACTGAATAAGGTCACAGTAAGTGATATAGAGCCTGAGGTCACTGAAGATTTCATTAAGCAAGAGGTATTGCGGATATCTCAGCTGGTTAGGGACAGCCTCCGACAAGATGAGGAGTCGCTAAAGGTCTCTGAATCAGTGACTATAGGAGTCATTCAAGGTGCATGGGATGGTATGCTCGAATCATTTAAAATAAGGGGTGCAATAGCTAAGTTGCAGATGTACACGGGAGCAGAGAAGGATCGTGTTCCAAATCTACTGAAGCACTTTGCTGAAGCCACTAATGCTGATCAAAATGATGTAAATAGACTTGAGGCGCTTGGTCGTTTAGGAGGGGATGCTAACTGCTTAACGAAAGAGTGTAATGAGGAGACTGCGGCAGCTATTGAGCAGCTTGTCTCGGGTGCTTTTGAATCGCTTCCAGACCCTTTAAGAAGTGCAGTTACTCTGACGTCAGCTATCTAGAGATGCGAAACGCACTCGCTTCTGTAATTAAAACTTGTCCAAGTACTGTACTACAGACTCTGGAAGAAAAGATGAGATCAGTACAAGGAAATGATGAAGCAAAAGATGAGGTTATTAGAGAACTGAATAAGGTCACAGTGAGTGATTTAGAGCCTGATATAACTGAAGAGTTCATTAAGGAAGAGGTATCGCGGATAATCTCTGCTGGTTAGGGAAAGGGCCCTACAATAAAACGGTTTTCTAGAGGTCCCCGAATCATTGACTAATGAGGTGTAGTGAGTCTGGAGCTAGATTTTTGGGGCTAAGAGAAGTGAGCGTTAACGTGTGTCGAGTTGGAAGTATTTGGAAAAGTAAACTCTTGAAATTGTATAGGAGAGTATGATGACAGTGTCAGGCGTAGGATCGGATCTTCATTGCGTAGCGGATACTGCGACAGTCGGATTAGATGCAAAACAGGAGAATATAATACGTGCAGTTGATGATGGAGTATCTACACAAGTTTCTATAAAACCTCCTATAGAAGAGCAATCCACAATGAGAGTGTTTTTTGATGTAGCTAGCATGAATATTAGGTGCTTTAGGAGTCATATGTCCCAAGAATTGAAAATAATATATGCAGGAGCGAGCTTGAAGATGTGCGAGGGATCGAAGAAGTGGATTGTCGATCAACTACTGTGTCACTTTACTAGAGTCAGGGATACTGATCAAAAGAATAGCTTAAGACTTGCTTCGCTTCATATTTTAGAAGGATGTGCTAAAGTCTTCATACGCAATTGTAGTCCAAAGGAGGCTCAATATATTGAGGTGATTGTCTCGGCTGCTTTCGAATCGCTTCCAGCATCTGTACGAAGTGCAATGCATTCTCGAGTGTCCTCAGATCGTTCTGAAATAAGCTATGAGAAGATGCAGGAGGTGATCTTGGATGTATGTCAGACTTTGCCAAGTGTTTCACTAAAAATACTTGAAAAGAAGATATCAGGAAAAGGAAATGAGATAGAACCACTGAGGATTATTCAGGCACTGGGGGGGGTCACAGTAAGTGATTTAGAGCCTGAGGTCACTGAAGATTTCATTAAGCAAGAGGTATTGAGGATATCTCAGTTGGCTAGGGAGATGATCCCACAAGATCAGGAGTTGCTAAAGATCTCCTAATCAGTGACTAGTGAGTCTGGAGATAGACTTTGGAGGCTAAGAGAAGTGGTCGTTAACGTGTATTGAGATTGTTCAAGTGTTGCACTAAGCAATCTTAAAGTAAAACTTTCTAAAATAACAGGGGAGAAAGAAAAATGTGCTATTTTTTATCAATGAAAAGCATCTGAACAACAGGTCTTGAGCCTGATCTAACTTGCGAGATGCAATATAGAGATGACACGTATAATGGGAGGTTTTAGTAGCTCAGTTCGAACGCTAATGATGCAGATCTCTTTGTACCCCCCCCTTTTTTTCTGCCTATGTAGGGGATTTTAATGCAATATAGTGCAACAGCACTCAGTAGGATAAATTGGAAGTATTTGGAACAGGCAACCCCTAAAATTATATAGGAGAGTATTATGTCAGTATCAGGTGTAGAATTAGGCCCTCAGATAGCCTTGGCTACTTCGACAGTCGGATCAGATGCAAAACGGGAGAATATAACACGTGAAGTTGATGGTGAAGTATCTACACACACTTCTCTACAACATTCTATAGAAGAGCAATCCACAATGAGAAAGATTTGGGATGTAGTTATACAAGGAGTCTTTGCTCCTTTTAAATTAGTATTAAGTGTTTTAGGAGTTATTAAAAGGGATGGTGTGCTCAATACATGTAAATTCATTAATGCAGCAGCGAGCTTGGAGCTGTGCGAAGGAGCGAATAAGCGGGTTGTTGGTAAACTACTGGCGCACGTTATGATAGTCGATGATACTGATCAAACAAACAAACAAAGACTGTTTTCGCTTCGTATTGTAGTAGGATGTGCTCAAGTCTTCCTAGTGAAGTGTAGTTCAAAGGAGGCTCAATATATTAAGGTGGTTGTCTCGTGTGCTTTAGAATCGCTTCCAGCATCTGTACTAAGCGAAATGCGTTCTCGACTGTCCTCAGATCTTTCTGAAGCAAGCTATACGGAGATGGAAAAGGTGGTCTCGGATATGTATAAGGCTTTGCCAACAAGATGAGGAGTCGCTAAAGGTCTTTGAATCAGTGACTAGTGGGGTGCAGTGAGTCTGGAGATAGACTTTGGAGGCTAAGAGAAGTGATCGTTAACGTGTATTAAGATTGTTTAAGTGTTGCATTAAACAATCTTGATAAGTAGTCTCTTTTACATCATCGGAAGTGTTTGGAGAGTAAACTCTTAAAATTTTATAGGACACTATTATGACAGTGTCAGGCATAGAATTGGTTCTTCATTGCGTAGAGGATACTTCGACATTCAAATTAGATTCAAAACCGGAGAACCTAATAAGTGAAGTTGATGATAGAGTATCTACATACACTTCTCTACAACGTGCTATAGAAGAACGATCCATAATTAGAAAAATTTTTGATGTAGTTATAAAAATAGTCTTAGTTCCTTTTGAATTAATATTAGCTGCTTTAGGAGCCATTAAAACTGCATGGGATGGTTTTCTCCATGCATGTCAATTAATTAATGCAGTAGCTAGCTTAAAGAGGTACAGGTGGAGGAGATCTCAGTAAGTGATATAGAGCCTAATATCACTAAAGAGTTCATTGATTCAGAGGTATCGCGGATATCTCAGCAGAGAGGGGCAGCCATCCTACAAGAGAACAAGTTGTTAGAGGTCCCCGAATCAGTGACTAGTGAGCTGTAGTGAGTCTGGAGATAGACTTTGGAGGCTAAGAGAAGTGATCGTTAACGTGTGTCGAGATGATCCAAGTGTTGCGCTAAGCAATCTTGATCAGTAGTTTCCTTGACATCATCGGAAGATTTGGAAAGTAAACCCTTAAAATTCTATAGGAAAATATTATGTCAGTATCAGGCATTGAATTGGACCCTCATGTAGCATCGGCTTCTTCGACATTCGAATTAGATGAAAAAGCGGAGAACCTAACAAGTGAAGTGGATGATGGAGTATCTACACAAATTTCTCTAAAACCTGCTATAGAAGAGCGATCCATAATTAGAACAATTTTGGATGTAGGTATATGGAATGGTATTTCCAAATCATTTAAAATAACAGTTGCAGAAGTTAGGTTGAAAAGTTACAAGGGATCGAAGAAGCTGATTGTCGATCAACTACTGTTGCAAGTTCCTATAGTCAGGGATGCTGATCGAAAGAATATAGACAGACTTTCTTCGCTTTATATTTTAGAAGAATGTGCGATCAAATTACTAAGAGGTTGTAGTTCAAAGGAGCATCAATCTATTGATCAACTTGTCTGGTTTGCTTTCGAATCGCTTCCAGCATCTTTAATCAGTGCAATTTATTCTCGATTACCCTCAGATCATTCTACAATAAGCTATAATGCGATGAGAAATACGATCTTTGATGTGATTCATACTTTTCCAAGTACTGTACTCAGAATGCTTGAACAGGAAATGATAGTCGAAAAAGATAATGATGTAGCACAACGGGATGTTGTTAGGCGCCTGGAGGAGATCTCAGTAAGTGATATAGAGCCTAATATCACTAAAGAGTTTATTGATTCAGAGGTATCGCGGATATCTCAGCAGAGAGGGGCAGCCATCCTACAAGAGAACAAGTTGTTAGAGGTCCCCGAATCAGTGACTAGTGAGCTGTAGTGAGTCTGGAGATAGACTTTGGAGGCTAAGAGAAGTGATCGTTAACGTGTGTCGAGATGATCCAAGTGTTGCGCTAAGCAATCTTGATCAGTAGTTTCCTTGACATCATCGGAATATTTGGAAAGTCAATCCTTACAATTATATAGGAGAGTATGATGACAGTTTCAGGCATAGGATCGACTCCTTCGACATTCGAATTAGATGAAAAAGCGGAGAACCTAACAAGTGCAGTGGATGATGGAGTATCTACACAAATTTCTCTAAAACTTGCTATAGAAGAGCGATCCATAACTAGAAAAATTTTGGATGTAGTTATAAAAGTAGTCTTAGCTCCTTTTAAATTAGTATTAACTGTTTTCGAAGTCATTCAAAGTGCATGAAAGAGTATTTCCCAAGAATTTATAATAATACGTGTAGTATCGAGCTTGGAGATGTGCGAGGGAGAGAAGAAGGATCTTGTCGATGAACTACTGATTCACTTTCCTAGAGTCAGGGATACTAATCAAAAGAATAGCACGAGACTTGCTGCGCTTTATGCTGTAGAAGGATGTGCTAGAGCCTTCATAAGCGATTGTACTCCAAAGGAGCCTCAATATATTAATCGGATTGTCTCGGTTGCTTTCGAATCGCTTCCAGCATCTGTACTAAGTGCAATTTATTCTCGAGTGTCCTTAGATTGTTCTAAAATAAGCTATGAGGAGATGGAAAGGGCTGTCTTGGATGTGTATCGGACTTGTCCAAGTGTTGTACTAAGAATGCTTGAAAAAGATGATATCAGCAAAAGGAGATGATCCAGTACAACTGGAGGTTATTAAAAAACTGAGGGAGCTCACAGTAAGTGATTTAGAGCCTGATATCACTGAAGATTTCATTTATAAAGAGGTCTCGCGGATATCTATGCATATTAATTCTTAGAGTACGGGTTTCTAAAGGCTTCTAAAAAGCTTTAATAAATGCAGAAAGAACTTTTCGCATTTAATCGGCCTAATCATTTATTATTGAGATGTAGTAAAAAAGGATCTGTAGATATTGAAATCTACTGAGAACTAGTTAGAATGTTTTTCCAAGTCTTTAAAACTGATTTTGACCCTGAGGGAAACATCAGGAGAATAATAAGTGGAAATATTTTAGGTTTTAATAGTTTGGTAGATTTTGACTCCTTTTAAGGGCCTAAGTAAATAAAAGCCAGGAAATTGAAAAATGTGCTGCCACTGGTATTCTTTACTGAATACGATTAATTACGTTAATACATGATGGTTTTATATAGGAAATATGACAGGATTAATGCAGGTATTTTGGAAGTATTTAGATAGTATATTTTTGAAATTTTACAGGCAATTTATGTGATAACATCAGCGTTAACAAACCTCCTCTCTTCAGTAAAGGAGATTCCTGTATGAGTATTATCAGCGAAACAAGCCAAAGTGTCAGGTGGAGTGGGTAGGATATTATCTATATAAACTTCTGCAGAGGATATTGAAGCAGAACGATCATTTACTATAAGAGTTGTGTAGTTTTAGGAGCAGTATCAGCTATGTTTAGAGCAGTAGTAGTAGGCCCGGGCATGGGGTTCTACTTACTTATTATTCAGGGGAATAACACCTAAAAATCAACGTGCATTTCATGTTACTACAATCAGGAATGCTGATCTCGCAAACAAAGCAAGACTTTTTGCATTTGAAAGGTTGGTAGTAGAGGCTGATCACTTATTAGAATGATATTGTAAGAAGGAAGCTGCGGCTATCGAAGTTTAAAATTTCTGATTATTGAACTCAACTAAGACTGGGAATTTACATAGAGATTCGAAGCTCTTTACTGCAGGAATCACCTTTCGGTGGTGGGGGTGTAGTTGAGGGTTCTGTAGAGATTAAAGGGACCTGTATCGGTATTAACGATCCATCCCTTGGCCAACTCCTTTAAAAGTTATAGTTTGTTAGATCGCTAATTGATCATAGGGATTTTAAATTATTATAGTGTTATGGATGCCGATACAGCCCCCCCCCTCAGAAGAGATGGGTAAGGACTAGATAAATAGAAGATCGAAGATTACAAGAGGAATTGTTATGCAAATATTTCATGTTATGTAATAATTTCCCAATTATTACAGGTTATTAAAGTATTTCGGATGACTTATAGAGAAAGTAAGTGAGAATCGATACTGGTGCATTGAAAATACTTGGAAAGTATATTTTTGAAATTTTATAGGAGTTTATTATGGCGGCATCAATATCAGAGACCTTACCTTTTTTAATAACAGAAACGGATTTATTAGAAACTCCAAGAACAAGAGGGAAGGTCGTAAATGGACCTAGTTGTGTGTTATCTACAAAAACTTCTATAGAGGATTCTTCAGAAGCACGATCATTTATTACAAGAGTTTTGTGTGGAGTTGTAGGAATGGTCATAGGGGTATGGCAGCGCATTAAGGCATTCTGTACTAAATCCTCAGCTAAAAAAAGGATGTCATCTTATATTATTACAATCAAGGATATTTCTCTAAAAAACAGCGAAAGACTTTTTGCGTTTAATAGATTAATAGTAGAAGCTTTTGAACGGATAGAGCACTGTAGTAAGAAGGAAGCTGCAACTATCAAGGCGCAGATCCAAACTAGTTGTAATGAGTTGCCAGCCTCTTTCAAAGAGGATCTGTATACAAGGCTTGGTCTGGAAATAACAAAAGAACTGAAGATAGATAATCAGGATGGATTTAGTAATCTTATAAATGCAGCCAGTTCTATTTATGCAGGTCTCCCGAGTGTTATATTATCTAATATTGAAATAGACCTTATGAGATCAGAAACAGCTAAAGAAAAAGTTAGCAACCTTTTAAAAGTTAGCAACCTTTTAAAAGTAACAACAATTAAGATATCTGATCTTGAGCCTGATATAACTGAAAAGACGCTTGACCTATTTATGTCTGAGTTATTATGGAGTTGTAGCGAGCAAGTAAGATCAGGATTGTACGAAAAGATCGAATATACACCCCTCTTTACGGTTACGTTGCCGGAATTCACTCGTGGTGTTAATGGTCTAAAGGAGGGGTGTATAAAGGTTAAAGGAGTGCTGATAAATCATAACGATCCCGGCCGTGCCTGCAGGATTTTCTTGGCAGACCCTCGTGGACAGAGAGTTGTAGAAGGACTAGAAACACTAGAAGGAACAGAAAAAGAAGCAGTTATAGGAATAATTACACGGGGTATGGAATTATATTAAGGAATTATTTAGTAAAGCAATATTTAAATAAGTATTAGTACTTCATGTAACCGTAATTCGGAATCCTTAGCTACCAAGTAGACAAAGAGCGCTGGTGTTTGATACCTTAGTACTCGACTTTAAAACCTTGCTAGCGCGATGTACTACAGAGGGGGTTGAAGCTATCCAAGCCCAAATTCAAGCTTATTGTAATGAGCTTCCCAATCCTTTCAAATCGGAACTATATCATCGCCTTGAGTTTGACTAAGACGAGTCACTGCATCTCAGTTCTCTCGAGCGCATTATAACTTGAGGAGTTCATTGTAGGTTATTAAACTAGCTAGAGAATTGTATTAAAAAGGGGGCTGTAGATATAAATCCAGATTAAAACTAGTTGTAACAAGTTTCTTACTTATTTAAAAATAGAGAATAGCATACAATTAACCCGTATTATGTATATAATATTTTCAAGGCAAGTTTTTAAAAAAGAAACTATTTTAAATTTTACAGGATTTTATTATGTCAGCAGTACTTCCAACATCTCCTTCTCTTGTTGTAATCAAGGAGCTTTCTGTATTAGGAGGATCAAGTGAAACAGGGGAGATAGCATATAGCTCGAGTAATGTGTTATCTACACAAATTTTGGAAAAGAGAACTGCAGAAGTGCGATCATTTACCACAAGATCTTTGGATGCAGTTGTAGAAATGATGACACGGATATGGAGTTATATTAAGGCATTATTCAGTAGAGCAACACCTGAAGAAGCACTAGCAGTTTATGTCATTGCAATCAGGAAGACGAATCTAACGACCAGAGAAATCCTGGTGGCATTTCATGAGTTGCTCTTCTTCTCTAACAACTTGCTGAAGCAATGTAGTAAAAAGGAGGCGGTAGCTATTCAAGCCCAGATCCAAACGAGTTGTGATGAGCTTCCCCTGAAGGTAAAAAAGAAACTGTATCATTGCCTCGAGCTTGACATGGGAGAGTTTCTGACTGTATGCTCTCAGAAGTCGCTCGATTACATTTTAGAAGGCCTCTGGGTAGTTTATGATGATCTTCCCCCAAGTGTTGAATGAGGTAAGCTTGAAGAATTCTGTAATCATCTAAAATCTAAAATTTATACTGAGGTTCAAAACGCTGTACCTGAGGATAAAAGGTTCAATAAGAAAGCTGATCGTCATAGAGAAAGAGTGTAAGACTCGATGCAAGCGCCAGGACTAAGACAAACAGGAGAGCTGGAAAGTATCGAGTCATGGTTATCTACAGAGACTTCGGCCAAGGGTGTTGCAGAAGCGCAATCATTTACTAAAAGAGCTTTAGATGCAGTTGTAGTAATAATTACATGGATATGGTTGTATTACAGCATTATTTAGTAAAGAAACCCCTGAAAAAGCACTAGCATTTTATGTAATAACTATCAAAAATAGTGCACTCACAACTGGAAAAAGACTGTGGGCGTTTCATGCATTAATGGCAGAATCTGACTGTTTGCTAGAGCATTGTAGTGAGAAGGAGGTAGTAGCTATCAAAACTCAGATCCAAACTGGTTGTAATAAACTTGGACCTAGAGTTCGAGATGGAATAGTGAACTGGATACATCCAGACAAAGAACTCCTGAAAAAATATTAGCATTTCATATTATTACAATCAAACATATTGATTTAACAACCAGAGAAAGGCTAATGGTAGATTCTAGAACTATCTAGAGCAATGTGGTAAAAAAGGGACTGCAGCTATTAAAATCCAGATCTAAAACAGTGGTAATACATTCACGTGTGATTTAGAATAGATGTAATTATACAGATGTGATATATTATGTAATATTATTATTAATTACTATCCTGCATGATGTATAGGGGAATTAAAGTTTATAGGAGTTTTTTATGACACCAGTAGAAGCCGCATCACACTCTTCTCTCATACAGGAGTCTTTGGGATCAGAAGTATCAAGAGACCCAGGGAAGATGGAGAATAGCTCGAGTCATGTGTTATCTACACAGACTTCGTCAAAGGATTCTACAGAAGAGCTGTCGTTTATTACAAGATTTTTGGGTGTAGTTATAGAAATAATTACACGAGTATGTCATTGTTTGAAGTTATTATTCAAATATAGAATAACGCCTGAAAGAGCACTAGCATTGAATATAATTGCAATCAAGAATATTCATCTAACAACTAGCGACAGACTGCTAGCGTTTGATGAGTTACTATTGGCCTCTAAACAATTGTTAGAGCGATGTAGTGAACAGGATACTGTAGCTATCTACACCCAGATCCAAATTGGTTATAATGAGCTTCCTTCTGGTTTGAAAAAGGAACTGTATCAGCGCCTCTCTCTTTCCAGGACAGAGCAACTGATTATAGATTCTGATGAAGGACTCCAGGCTGCTTTAGAGGCGGTCTATACCATTTATAATGATCTTCCCAGTGTTGCATTAGGTGAACTGCAGACCCGCTTTTATAAGCAATTTTCAAATAAAGAACAAGTACGTATTCTTCTCAAGATAATACGACTTTCAATATTGGATCTAGATCCTGATGTAACAGCGGAGAGTCTGAAGCGGGTTGTGCTCGATCTATTTGGTACTTTTAACGAGCCACTAAAATCTGAGATTGACGTCGAGATGCGAAAGATTGCATATAAGCAAAGCAGGTCCACTGATGACGTTGAAGGTGGTGGGTCTGTAGGATTTATACACATTCCGACTATAAATATTGAAGGAGTCTCTATAAGCTTCCAGGACCCCTCATTGGGCAGGAGGATTGTTTATGCTGATCCTCTTGGGCCTATAGTTCAATCTGGACTAACAGAGTGGCTAGACAAGTAATAATTACAATCAAGAATATTGATCTAACCATCAGAGACAGGTTGATGGCTCTTGAGCAGTTAATAGTAGACTCTGAAAACTCGCTAAAGCACTGTGATAAAAAGGAATCTGTAGTTCTCAAAACCCAGATTTAAAATAGTTTTAATATATTTACGTGTTATTTAAAATAAATATAACTATACAAATATTTCATATAATGTAATAATATTAATTATAATAATATAGATAAGTTAAACTTTGCAGGAGATTTTTATGGCAACAGTAGTATCGGCATCAGACTCTTTATTAAAACAGGGGTCTTTGGGATCAAAAGTATTAATAGATACAGGGGAGATGGCAGGTAGATCATGTCGTCTCTTATCTACAAAGACTTCGGAAAAGGATGGCGCAGAAGTACAATCATTTTCTACAAGAGTTTTGAGTGTAATTACACAGATATGGCATAATATACAGGCATTATTCAGTCAAGAAATACCTGAATCCAGTCGAGAAATATTTGAATACAGTCAAGAACCGCTCAAAAAGGAACTAGAATGTCATATCGCTACAATGAAGGATCCTAATCTGAATCTATCACCCTTAGAAAAATTGGATGTCTTTCTCTCTTTATTAGAATTTTCTTGCGAGTGGCTAGAATACGGGCCTGAAGAGATGGATGTATGTGTCGGAACCCAGATCCAGGATGCTTGTAATGAGCTTCCTCCTTTGTTAAAACAGGAACTGTATCTGCACCTCGGAGTTCCCGATACAGGTCAACTGAAGGTAGATTCTTATCAGGACCTCCTGAGGATTCGAGAGGAATTCAGGGTAATTCATGAGGATCTCCCCAGTGTTGAATTAGCTAGGCTTCATAGAGTATTTCTGGCCCAAACAACACATAAAGGACGAAGTAATACTATGCTCAGCATGATGCAAGTTTCCCGTAAAATATCTAAGCTTGATCCTGATGTAACATTAGCGAGCATTAAGGCTTTTGTGACCGGTTTAGATGATACTTATGACGAGTTTAACAAACAGACAAAGGTTAACAGCGATTGGGGGGCTAATAGTTAGACTCTGAGTTTGCTATAGCAATGTAGTAAAAAGGAGGCTGTAGCTATCAAAATCCAGATTCAAACGGGTTATAATATGCTTCCCTCTGCTTGAAAAAAGGCTCTGTGTCAGAATCTTTCACTTAAGATATCAGAGACATTGCTCTTAGATGCTGATCACAGTCGTAGGGAAGTTCTAAAGGCTTTGATGAATCCCGTTAAAGATCGGAATGGGCAAGTGTCTGTTGTGTCTGTATAATAAACATGCAAACATCTGATTGTAACCCTGATGTCACAGTTGAGATCCTTAAGAAATCTGTGCTTGATTTATTTGATACTGTTAACGAGTCACTAAAATCTACACCGAGGTGCAAAATGATAGATGTATTGAATCTCTTAAAGGTGAGAAAACTATAAATACAGAAGGGTGCTCTGTATCCTGATGTAACAGCGGAGAGTCTGAAGTTAAGGTGGTGGTTCTGTAGGATTTATACACATTCCGACTATAAATATTGAAGGAGTCTCTATAAGCTTCCAGGACCCCTCATTGGGCAGGAGGATTGTTTATGCTGATCCTCTTGGGCCTATAGTTCAATCTGGACTAACAGAGTGGCTAGGCAAGTAATAATTACAATCAAGAATATTGATCTAACCATCAGAGACAGGTTGACGGCTCTTGAGCAGTTAATAGTAGACTCTGAAAACTCGCTAAAGCACTGTAATAAAAAGGAATCTGTAGTTCTCAAAACCCAGATTTAAAATAGTTTGAATATATTTACGTGTTATTTAAAATAAATATAACTATACAAATATTTCATATAATGTAATAATATTAATTATAATAATATAGATAAGTTAAACTTTGCAGGAGATTTTTATGGCAACAGTAGTATCGGCATCAGACTCTTTATTAAGACAGGGGTCTTTGGGATCAAAAGTATTAATAGATACAGGGGAGATGGCAGGTAGATCATATCGTCTCTTATCTACAAAGACTTCGGAAAAGGATGGCGCAGAAGTACAATCATTTTCTACAAGAGTTTTGAGTGTAATTACACAGATATGGCATAATATACAGGCATTATTCAGTCAAGAAATACCTGAATACAGTCAAGAACCGCTCAAAAAGAAACTAGAATGTCATATCGCTAAAATGAAGGATCCTAATCTGAATCTATCACCCTTAGAAAAATTGGATGTCTTTCTCTCTTTATTAGAATTTTCTTGCGAGTGGCTAGAATACGGGCCTGAAGAGATGGATGTATGTGTCGGAACCCAGATCCAGGATGCTTGTAATGAGCTTCCTCCTTTGTTAAAACAGGAACTGTATCGGCACCTCGGAGTTCCCGATACAGGTCAACTGAAGGTAGATTCTTATCAGGACCTCCTGAGGATTCGAGAGGAATTCAGGGTAATTCATGAGGATCTCCCCAGTGTTGAATTAGCTAGGCTTCATAGATTATTTCTGGCCCAAACAACACATAAAGGACGAATTAATACTATACTCAGCATGATGCAAGTTTCCCATAAAATATCTGAGCTTGATCCTGATGTAACATCAGCGAGCATTAAGGCTTTTGTGACCGGTTTATATAATAACTTATGACGAGTTTAACAAACAGACAAAGGTTAACAGCGATTGGGGGGCTAATAGTTAGACTCTGAGTTTGCTATAGCAATGTAGTAAAAAGGAGGCTGTAGCTATCAAAATCCAGATTCAAACGGGTTATAATATGCTTCCCTCTGCTTGAAAAAAGGCTCTGTGTCAGAATCTTTCACTTAAGATATCAGAGACATTGCTCTTAGATGCTGATCACAGTCGTAGGGAAGTTCTAAGGGAAGTCCAGAACATTATCTGGTTTTTAAAAGGCTTTGATGAATCCCGTTAAAGATCGGAATGGGCAAGTGTCTGTTGTTTCTGTATAATAAACATGCAAACATCTGATTGTAACCCTGATGTCACAGTTGAGATCCTTAAGAAATCTGTGCTTGATTCATTTGATAACGAGTCACTAAAATCTACACCGAGGTGCAAAATGATAGATGTATTGAATCTCTTAAAGGTGAGAAAACTATAAATACAGAAGGGTGCTCTGTATCCTGATGTAACAGCGGAGAGTCTGAAGTTAAGGTGGTGGTTCTGTAGGATTTATACACATTCCGACTATAAATATTGAAGGAGTCTCTATAAGCTTCCAGGACCCCTCATTGGGCAGGAGGATTGTTTATGCTGATCCTCTTGGGCCTATAGTTCAATCTGGACTAACAGAGTGGCTAGGCAAGTAATAATTACAATCAAGAATATTGATCTAACCATCAGAGACAGGTTGACGGCTCTTGAGCAGTTAATAGTAGACTCTGAAAACTCGCTAAAGCACTGTAATAAAAAGGAATCTGTAGTTCTCAAAACCCAGATTTAAAATAGTTTGAATATATTTACGTGTTATTTAAAATAAATATAACTATACAAATATTTCATATAATGTAATAATATTAATTATAATAATATAGATAAGTTAAACTTTGCAGGAGATTTTTATGGCAACAGTAGTATCGGCATCAGACTCTTTATTAAGACAGGGGTCTTTGGGATCAAAAGTATTAATAGATACAGGGGAGATGGCAGGTAGATCATGTCGTCTCTTATCTACAAAGACTTCGGAAAAGGATGGCGCAGAAGTACAATCATTTTCTACAAGAGTTTTGAGTGTAATTACACAGATATGGCATAATATACAGGCATTATTCAGTCAAGAAATACCTGAATCCAGTCGAGAAATATTTGAATACAGTCAAGAACCGCTCAAAAAGGAACTAGAATGTCATATCGCTAAAATGAAGGATCCTAATCTGAATCTATCACCCTTAGAAAAATTGGATGTCTTTCTCTCTTTATTAGAATTTTCTTGCGAGTGGCTAGAATACGGGCCTGAAGAGATGGATGTATGTGTCGGAACCCAGATCCAGGATGCTTGTAATGAGCTTCCTCCTTTGTTAAAACAGGAACTGTATCTGCACCTCGGAGTTCCCGATACAGGTCAACTGAAGGTAGATTCTTATCAGGACCTCCTGAGGATTCGAGAGGAATTCAGGGTAATTCATGAGGATCTCCCCAGTGTTGAATTAGCTAGGCTTCATAGAGTATTTCTGGCCCAAACAACACATAAAGGACGAAGTAATACTATGCTCAGCATGATGCAAGTTTCCCGTAAAATATCTAAGCTTGATCCTGATGTAACATTAGCGAGCATTAAGGCTTTTGTGACCGGTTTAGATGATACTTATGACGAGTTTAACAAACAGACAAAGGTTAACAGCGATTGGGGGGCTAATAGTTAGACTCTGAGTTTGCTATAGCAATGTAGTAAAAAGGAGGCTGTAGCTATCAAAATCCAGATTCAAACGGGTTATAATATGCTTCCCTCTGCTTGAAAAAAGGCTCTGTGTCAGAATCTTTCACTTAAGATATCAGAGACATTGCTCTTAGATGCTGATCACAGTCGTAGGGAAGTTCTAAAGGCTTTGATGAATCCCGTTAAAGATCGGAATGGGCAAGTGTCTGTTGTTTCTGTATAATAAACATGCAAACATCTGATTGTAACCCTGATGTCACAGTTGAGATCCTTAAGAAATCTGTGCTTGATTTATTTGATACTGTTAACGAGTCACTAAAATCTACACCGAGGTGCAAAATGATAGATGTATTGAATCTCTTAAAGGTGAGAAAACTATAAATACAGAAGGGTGCCCTGTAAGCGTTTAGAATGAACCCTTGGGCAAGAGGCTTATTCATTCAGATCCTCTTGGACCTAGAGTTCGAGATGGAATAGTGAAATGGTTACATCCAGACAAGAAACTCCTGAAAAAACAGGATCATTTCATGTCATTACAATCAAGCGTATTAATCTAATAACCAGAGAAAGGATGAACGCTCTTGAGGGGTTAATGGTAGATTGTCAAATTAGTTAGAGCGATTACGTTCACCTGCTATTTGAAATAGATGTAACTATACAGGAACTTTTTATGGCAGCGGTAGGGCCACCATCATTCTTTTCTTTGATACAGGAGTCTATGGGATTAGAAGTATCAAGAGGCTCAGGGAATCTGGAAGAGAAATCGATTGATTTCTTATCTACACAGACTTCGCAAAAGGGTTTTGCTACAAGAGAGTGGAGTGGGGTTGTAGGTCTAATTACACAGGTGTGGGATGCTATAAAGTTATGATTTAATAAAACAGCACCTGAATTGAGTTAAGCGATCCTCACAAAAGAACGAGCATGTCGTATCGATGTCATCAAGAAACCTGATCTAACAGTCCAAGAAAAATTGGATGCTGTTTTCTCTTTATTAGGATTTTCTTGCGAGTGGGTAGGAGGCGGGGATGAAGAGACGGTTGTCTGTATCGAAATCTAGGTCCAAACTGCTTGTAATGAGCTTCCTCCTATGTTCAAACAGGAATTGTATCAGCGTTTTACACTTTACACTATAGGTGAAGTGAAGGCAATTCCGATACAGGTCAACTGAAGGCGGACTGTTATCTGCGTCTCATGATGATTCAAAGGGAATTCGGGTCAATTCAGAAGTTTCTCCCCAGTGTTACGTTAGCTAGGCTTCATAGATTATTTAACGACCAATCAATACAGAAAGGACGAGTAAATACTCTTCTCAGCATGATACAACTCCAACATAAAGTATCTGAGCTTGATCCTGATGTAACATTAGAGAGCCTTAAGAAATCTGTGCTCAATCTATTTAACACTGTTGACGAGTCGGTAAAAGAGGAAATTTACACTGCGGTGCGCAACGTTGTACTTGAGGAGTAAAGCTCCAGAGTAGAGATTAACGGAAGCCTTGTAAGTATTCAGAATGAGTCCTTGGGAGAGCTGATGGTCAATGCAGATCCTCTTGGACGTAGAGTTCAGTTGGGAATGGAACAGTGGCGAGGTTGAATATGTGCAAATAGTAAATAGACCTAGTCGTGTGTTATCTACAGTATTTCATGTAATTACAATTAAGAATATTGATCTAATAACCAGAGAAAGGCTTCAGGCTCTTGAGGAGTGAATAGTAGATTCTCAAACTAGCTAGCTAGAGCAATGTAGTAAAAATGGGGTTGTATCTATATATCCATATCCAAACTAGTTATAATAGGTCCCCGTTTATTTGAAATAGATAAAAGTATACAATTATTCCATATTATGTAATGATATTAATGATTATATATAGATAAACCAAGTTTTACAGGAGATTCTTATGGTAGTTAGCGCTCTTAGACCATACTTTTTTGTCATACAGGAGCCCTTGGAATCAGCAGTATCAAGAGACGCAGGGGAGATGGAGCGGGGCTCACCTATACACACTTCGGAAACGGGTTCTGAAGAAGCTCAATCATTTGTTAGAAGAAGTTGGCGTGCAGTTTCAGGTCTAATTACATGGATATGGGATCATATAAAGTTATTATTCATTAAAAAAATACCTGAATCCAGTCAAGAAGCACTTGCATGCAGTAAAGCAGCGTTCAAAACATCAGTAGCATGTTATATCAATGTAATCAAGGATCCTAATTTAACAGTCGAAGAAAGACTGAGGGGGTTTTACGATTTATTAGAAGTCGCTAGCAACTTTCTAGGCGAATCGAGTGCAGAGAGGGCTGTATGTGTCGAAACCCAGGTCCAAACTGCTTGTAATGAGCTTCCCCCTTGGATACAACAGGAGCTGTGTCAGCGCCTCGCAGTTTCCGATACAGGTCGACTGAAGGCAGATTCTTATCCGAATCTCCTGGAGATTCGAAAGATACTCAAGAAAGTTGAGAAGGAGCTCCCTAGTGTTAAATTAGCTAAGCTTCATAGATTATTGAGCAACCGAATGACACCTCAAGGACGAGTGTCTTATCTTCTCAGCATAATAGAACTTCAATATAAACTATCTAAGCGTGATCCTCATGTAACATTAGAGGGTCTTAAGCAATATGTGCTCTATCTATTTAAGACTTTTGACGAGTCGGTAAAAGAGGGAATTTACACTGCGGTGCGCAACGTTGTACTTGAGGAGCAAAGCTCCAGCGTAGAGATTAACGGAAGCCTTGTAAGCATTCAGAATGACTCCTTGGGCAAGATGATTGTCAATGCAGATCCTCTTGGACGTAGAGTTCAGTTGGGAATGAAACAGTGGCGAGGTTTAATATGTGCAAATAGTAAATAGACCTAGTCGTGTGTTATCTACAGATCAATCACTTACTGCAAGAGCTTTGGGAGACTTGAGCAGGATATCAATTACTGACTACAAGATCTTTGAATGTAATTTTAGGCATAATTACACGGGTGTGGAATTGTATTGAGGAATGATTCATAGAGTACTCTTTGAAAAAGCATTAGTATTTCAGGAAACAAGGTTCAGCGATGGTGATGAGCGTCATATAGAGATTATCGAAACCCCTGTAAGCGTTCAGAATGAGTCCTTAGGCAAGAGGATTGTCTCTCTGGATCAGAAGTATCAAGAGAGTCAGGGAAGAGGGGAGATCGAGTGATGGCTTGTCTACACAGACTTCGGAAAAGGATGTTCTAGAAGCACAATGATTTGCAACAAGAGCTTTGATTGTAGTTTTAAGTATAATAACACGGGTATGGAATGATATGAAGTCATTATTCAGTAAAGCAACATCTGAATTCAGTCAAGCCACACAGGATCCTCGTTTAACAGTCAGATGACTAGTGAAGGCCTTTTACGAGGTATTAATCGACTCGATAAAGGGTACTGCTCTAACTACGTACGACTGGTGGCATTTAAAGCGTTAGTATCCTCCTCTTTCTACTTGCTAGAAAAATGTAGTAAACAGGAGTCTGTAGTTGTTCAGACTTAGATCCAAACTGGTTGTAATACATTCACGTGTTATTTAAAATAGATATAACTATACACTTATGCCATATGATGTAATACATTCACGTGTTATTTAAAATAGATGTAACTATACACTTATGCCATATGATGTAATAATATTTCGGATTATGTATAAAAAATTAAGCTTTACAGGAGTTTTTTATGGCAGCGGTAGGAGTAGCATCACACTCTTCTTTAATACAGGAGCCTTCGGGATCAGAAATATCAAGGGAAACAGGGAAGATAGCAACTAGCTCAATTCATGAATTATTTACACAGACTTCTGCAGAGGATGCTTTAGAAGCAAGATCATGTAGTACAAGATTTTTGGATGCATTTTTAGGAATGATTAGACGGGTATGCAGTTGTATTAAAGCAACACCTGCATTCACTATAGAAACACCTGCATTCACTACAGAAACACCTGCATCCTCTATAGAAACACCTGCATCCACTAAGAAAACATTTAGAAAAAAACTAGAGTGTTCTATGATTTTAATCAAGGATCCTAATTTAACAGTCGAAGAAAGACTGAGTGGTTTTTACGATTTATTAGAAGTCCTTAGCAACTTTCTAGGCGCATCGAGTGCAGAGAGGGCTGTATGTGTCGAAACCCAGGTCCAAACTGCTTGTAATGAGCTTCCCTCTTGGATACAACAGGAGCTGTGTCGGTGCCTCGCAGTTTCCGATATAGGTCGACTGAAGGCAGATTCTTATCCGAATCTCCTGGAGATTCGAAAGATACTCAGGAAAGTTGAGAAGGATCTCCCTAGTGTTAAATTAGCTAGGCTTCATAGATTATTTGACAACCGAATCACACATCAAGGACGAGTGTCTCATCTTCTCAGCATAATAGAAGTTCAATATAAACTATCTAAGCTTGATCCTCATATAACAGTAGAGGCTCTTAAGAAATATGTGCTCTATCTATTTAACACTTTTGACGAGTCGGTAAAAGAGGGAATTTACACTGCGGTGCGCAACGTTGTACTTGAGGAGAAAAGCTCCAGCGTAGAGATTAACGGAAGCCTTGTAAGCATTCAGAATGAGTCTTTGGGAGAGCTGATTGTCAATGCAGATCCTCTTGGACGTAGAGTTCAGTTGGGAATGAAACAGTGGCGAGGTTGAATATGTGCAAATAGTAAATAGACCGAGTCATGTCAATTATTTGCTACAAGAGCTTTGAATGTAGTTTTAGGTATAATTACACGGGTATGGAATTGTATGAAGACATTATTCAATCGAGTATCCCTTGAAAAAACATTAGTATTTCATGTAATCACAATCAATAATATTGATCTAACAACCAGAGAAAGGCTGAAGGATGACGATATCTAAGCCCTTTGTTCTCGATCTATTTGATGATTTGGACGAGTCGGTAAAATCTGACATGTACACTGAGATGCACAATGTTGTACGTGAGAAGAAAAGCTCCAGCATTGGACTTGAGGGTCATATACGGAATCCCTGTAAGCGTTCAGAATGAGTCCTGGAGCAAGATTGATTATTAATGAAGATCCTCTCGGACGTAGAGTTCAGTTTGGCATGGAAAAGTGGCTAGACTGAACATTTGCAAATAGTAAATAAACCTAGTCGTGTATGATCTACAAATCAATTTGTAATAAATTTTTTTTTTGTTTTTACAATCGAGACGACTGTACAACTCCTACCTGATGTGATAATCTTACTTATTGTTACTGAGAATTGTTTATAAAGGATGTATGTAAGACTCGATGCAACCGCCTCGGGAGTATTTGGACAGCTTAAATTTTATAGGATCGTTTTATGGTGGCAGGAATACAGGCATCTTCCTCTTGTTTAATACAGGGGTCTTCGATATCAGAAGTATCAAGAGAAACAGAGGGGATATCAAAGAGCTCGATTCATGTGTTGCCTACACAGACTTCGTCAAGGGGTGATGCACAAGCACAATCATTTATTACAAGAGTTTTTGTTGTAGTTTTAGGCGTATTTATATGGGTATGGAATGGTATGAAGTCGGTATTCATTAAGGCAACACCTGAATCCAGTGATGTAACACTTGAAAGAGAACTAGCAGAGTATGTCATTGCAATAAAGAATACTAATCTAACAATCAGAGCAAGATTGGAGGTATTTGAAGCCTTAGTAGAAGGCTCTTGCGACTTGCTAGACCCCTGGAGTAAACAAGGTGTTTTAGCGTTCCAGACCCAGATCCAAATGGGTTGTAATGAGCTTCCTCCTGGTTTGAAAGAGCGCCTGTATAAGATCCTCTCGCTTTCCATGACAGAGCAATTGCTTATAAATTCTGAGGACGATATCGAGCTTATTCAAGAGGCAATCTCGATCATTCTTTCCGATTTTCCCAGTGACCAATTAGAGGCAGCACTTGTATCTAGTCAAGTCACACTTGAAAAAAAACTAGCAGATTGTGTCATTGCAATAAAGAATACTGATCTAACAACCAGAGCAAGAGTGGAGGCGTTTGCAGACTTACTAGACGTCTCTTACGAATTGCTAGAAATACAGGCTGTTTTAGTGGTCCAGACCCAGATCCAAATGGGTTGTAATGGGCTTCCTCCTGGTTTGAAAGAGCAACTGTATCAGATCCTCTCGCTTCCCATGACAGAGCAATTATTTATAGATTCTGAGGAGGATATCGATCTCATTCAAGAGGCAATCTCGATCATTATTTCTAATGTCCCCCGTGACCCATTAGAGGCAGCACTTGCCTCTCGTCAAGTCACACTTGAAAAAAAACTAGCAGATTATGTCATTGTAATTAAGAATACTGATCTAACAACCAGAGCAAGAGTGGAGGCGTTTGAAGACTTACTAGACGCCTCTTACGAATTGCTAGGATTACAGGGTGTTTTAGCGGTCCAGACTCAGATCCAAATGGGTTGTAATGAGCTTCCTCCTGGTTGGAAAGAGGAACTGTATAAGCTCCTCTCGCTTTCCATGACAGACCAACTGTTTATAAATTCTGATGAGGGCATTTACGCCGTGCAAGAGGTGTTCTCGACAATTATTTGCGAGCTTCCCAGTGTTCAATTAGCTCAGCTTCAAAGCTTTTATCAAACCCAATACACATATGAAGGACAAGTACGTGTGTTTTTCAGAATGATCCAACTTAAACTATCTAAGCTTAATTCTGATGTAACAAATGAGATTCCTTCTGTTGTGAGAGAGGAACTGTATCAGCTCCTCTCGCGTTTCATGACAGAGGAACTGTTTATAGATTCTGATGAAGGTATCTACGCCATGACAGAGGCTCTTTCGACAATTAGGAGCGTGTTTCCCAGTGTTCAATTCACTGAACTTCCAGGATTTTATCGAACCCAATACACAGATAAAGGACAAGTACGTGTGCTTTTCAGAATGATACAACTTAAACTATCTAATCTTGAGCCTGATGTAACAGTAGAAACTTTTAAGACATCTGTGCTTAATCTATTTAAGACTTTTAACGAGTCACTAAAATCTGAAATTTACACTGAGGTGCAAAAAGGTGTCCTTCAGCAAGCAAGGTCCAGAAATGAATCTGAGGGTTATATAGATGTTGCAGGAACCCGTGTAAGCGTTCAGGATGAGTCCTTGGGCAAGCTGATTTTCGAGGCAGATCCTCTTGGATTGAGAGTTCAGTTGGGAATACAAAAGTGGCAAGGCTTAATATGTGAAGATAGTCAATAGTCCTAGTCGTGTGTTATCTACAGCTTAATTACTGACGACAATATCTTTGAATATAGTTTTAGGAATCATTACACGGGTATGGAGTTGTATTGAAACATTATTTAATAGAGTAGCCTTTGAAAAAGCACTAGTATTTCATGTAATTACAATCAAGTTTATTGATCTAACAAGCAGAGCAAGGCTGAAGGCTCTTGAGGAGTTAATGGTAGATTTTCAAACTAACTAGAGCAAGGTAGTAAAAAAGGGACTGTAGCTATCCAAACCCAGATCTAGACTAGTTGTAATATAGTCACGTGTTATTTAAAATAGATATAATTATACACCTATACCATATCATGTAATTATATTTCTGATTATGTATAGCGGAAATTAAATTTTACAGGAGCTTTTTATGGCAGTGGTAGGATCAGCATCACATTCTTCTTTAATACAGGAACCTTCGGGATCAGAAATATCAAGAGAAACAGGGCAAGATTGAGGATCTTTCACGATTTATTAGACGTGTCTTGCGACTTGCTACACGACTGGAATGTAGAGGAGGTTGTATGTATCGAAACCAAACTCTGCACTGTTTGTAATGAGCTACCCCCTTTGTTAAAACAGGACCTGTGTACGATCCTCAGTGCCTTAGCATTCCCGCGACAGGTCAGCTGAATGTTGATTCTTATCAGAAGTTCCTGGGCATTCGAAGGGCATTCAATAAAATTCATCAGGATCTCCCCAGTGTTAAATTAGCTAGGCTTCACGAAGCGTTTAACTACCGAACAACACATAAAGGACGAGTATATGTTCTTCTCAGCGTGATACAAATTAAACTATCTGAGCTTGATCCTGATGTAACAGTAGAGATTCTTAAGAAATCTGTGCTTGATCTATTTGGGGCTTTGGACGAGTCGGTAAAATCTGACATTTACACTAAGGTATAGGACGTTGTATGTGAGGAGAAAAGCTTCAGCGTTGGATCTGATGATTATATAGAGATTAACGGAGGCCGTGTAAGCGTTCAGGATGAGTCCTTGGGCAAGCTGATTGTCTATGCAGATCCTCTTGGGCGTAGAGTTCAGTTGGGAATAGAAAAGTGGCTAGGTTGAATATTTTCAAATAGTAAATAGACCTAGTGATGTGTTATCTACAGATCCATTACTTACTACAAGATTTTTGAATGGAGTTTTAGGCATAATTACACGGATATGGAATTGTATTGAGGCGTTATTAAATAGAGTAACTCTTGAAAAAGCATTAGTGTTTCATGTAATTACAAGCAAGAATATTGATCTAATAATCAGAGCAAGGCTGAAAGCTCTTCTTGAGCTATCAAAATCCAGATCTAAACTGGGTGGAATACGTTCACGTTTTATTTAAAATATATATAATTATATAACTGTATAATTATTTCATATTGTGTAATACTATTATTAGTTATATGCAGATAAGATGAATCTTTACAGGAGCTTTTTATGTCAGCGGTAGGACCACCATCAAATTTTTTTGTAGGACAGAGGTTTGTGGAACAAGCAGTATCAAGAAACGTAGGGGAGATTAGCGGTAGATCGCTTCATGTCTTATCTACACAGAGTTCGGGAAATGAGGATGCAGAAACGAAATCATTTGCTAGAAGAGCTTTAAATATATTTTTAGGCATACTTAACCGGATATGGTATTGTATCAAGTGCTGCTGCATTGTAACTGTACAATTATGCGATAGCGATTATTAAGAAATCTGTGCTTGATCTATTTGGGGCTTTGGACGAGTCGGTAAAATCTGACATTTACACTAAGGTACAGGACGTTGTATGTGAGGAGAAAAGCTTCAGCGTTGGATCTGATGATTATATAGAGATTAACGGAAGCCTTGTAAGCCTTCAGGATGAGTCCTTGGGCAAGCTGATTGTTAATGCAGATCCTCTTGGACGTAGAGTTCAGTTGGGAATAGAAAAGTGGCTAGGTTGAATATTTTCAAATAGTAAATAGACCTAGTGATGTGTTATCTACAGATCCATTACTTACTACAATATTTTTGAATCTAGTTTTAGGAATAATTACACGGGTATGGAATTGTATTGAGGCGTTATTCAATAGGGTAACTCTCGAAAAATCATCAGTGTTTCATGTAATTACCAGCAAGAATATTGATCTAATAACCAGAGCAAGGCTGAAAGCTCTTCTTGAGCTATCAAAACCCAGATCTAAACTGGGTGGAATACGTTCACGTGTTATTTAAAATATATATAACTGTATAACTGTATAAATATATAACTATGTAATTATTTCATATTATGTAATACTATTACTAGTTATATGCAGATAAGATGAATCTTTATAGGAGATTTTTATGTCAGCGGTAGGACCACTATCAAATTTTTTTGTAGGACAGACCTTTGTGGAACGAGCAGTATCAAGAAACATAGGGGTGATTAGCGGTAGATCGCTTCATGTCTTATCTACACAGACTTTGGGAAATGAGGATGCAGAAACGGAATCATTTGCTAGAAGAGCTTTGAATATATCTTTAGTCATACTTCAACGGATATGGTATTTTATCAAGTGCTTCTGTATTATAACTGTACAATTAGTCGTGATTCTGGCCCAGTCGTGATTCTGGCCCAATAGAATAGTCAGGAATGAGGTCTTTGCAGTTATTACTAGTTATGTCCAGATAAGATGAATTTTTATAGGAGCTTTTTATGTCAGCGGTAGGACCAGACTCAAACTTTTTTATAAGACAGAAGAGTGTGGGAGGAGAAGTATCAAAAGACGTAGGGGAGATTGGCGGTAGATCGCTTCACCTCTCATCTACACAGACTTCGGGAAAGGAGGGTGCAGAAACGGAACCACTGGCTACAAGAGTTTGGAGTAGAATGGTAGGTCTAATTACATGGATGTGGGATTGTCTCAAGTCATTATTCATTAAAGCAACACCTGAATCCAGTAAAGAAATGTCCAAAAAAGAACTAGAATGTCCTGACGATGTAATCCCTGAATCCAGTAAAGAAATGTTCAAAAAAGGACTAGAATGTCATGCCGAGGTAATCAATGCAATTGATGTAATCAAGGATCCTCATCAAGAAGTCAAAGTAAAACTGAGGGCCTTTAACGATTTATTAGGAGTTTGTAGCACCTTTCTAAGCACAGGGGGTGCAGAGCGGGGTGTATGTGTTGAAGTCCTGGTCCGAACTGTTTTTAATGAGTTTTCTCCTTCGTGCAAAAAGAGAGTGTGTCGGTACCTTACACTTTCTGAGACAGATCAATTGAAGGCGGATTCTTCTCAGAACCTCCTGAAGATTCGAAGGGAGCTTGACGCGATTGATAAGAAACCCCCAGTGTTCAATTAGATCAGCTTCAAAGTGTTGATCACCTTTATCAAAGTAAACAAATAGTTAAAAGACGAGGAAATGTGCTTCTCAGCATAATACAAATGGAACTATCTAAGCTTGATCCTGATGTAATAGTAGAGAGTCTTAAGAAATCTGTGCTCGACCTATTTGAGACTTGGGACGAGTCACTAAAATCTGAAATGTACACCGAGGTGCAAAAAGTTGTGCTTCAGGAAGCAAGGTCCAGCGATGGTAATGAGCGTTATATAGAGATTAACGGAATCTCTCTAAGCGTTCAGCATAAGTTCTTGGGTAAGATGATTGTCAATGCAGCTCCTCTTGGAGCTAGAGTTCAGTTGGGAATAACAAAGTGGATCAGTAGCTCAATCACTTACTACAAGAGCTTTGAATGTAATTTTAGGCATAATTACACGGGTATGGGATTGTATTGAGGCATTATTCAATAGAGCAGCCCTTGAAAAAGCATTAGTATTTCATGTAATTACAATTAAGAATATTGATCTAACAACCAGAGAAAGACTGACGGCTCTTGAGGGGGTTAATGGTAGATTTTTAAACTAGCTAGAGCAGTGTAGTAAAAAAGGGACTGTAGTTATCAAAATCCAGTTCTAAAATATTTATAATATATATAACTATATTATTATTCCATGTTATGTAATATTATTCATAATTATGTATAGAGAAATTTCACTTTAACAGGATCTTTTTATGGCAGCAGGAGTACCAGCATCTTCTTCTTTTTTAATAGAGGAGTCTGTGCAATCAAAAGTATTAAGAGACGCAGGGGGGATGAGAAGGAGATCGATTGATACCTCCTCTACACAAACTTCGGTAAGGGGTGATGCAGCAGCACAATCATGTATTACAAGGGTTTTGGCTGTAGTTTTAAGTATAATTATATGGGTATGGCATGGTGTGAAGTCGTTATTCAGTAAGGCAGCACCTGAATCTCGTCAAGTAGAACTTTACAAAGAGCTAGCACATCATGTCATTGCAATTAAGGATACTGATCTAACAATCAGAGAAAGAGTGAAGGCGTTTGAAGACTTAGTAAAAGCCTCTTGCGACTTGCTAGAACCCTGGAGTGAACAGGGTGTTTTAGCATTCCAGGCTCAGATCCAAATGGGTTGTAATGAGCTTCCTCCTGGTTTTAAAGAGGAACTGTATGAGATCCTCCTGCTTTCCATAACAGAGCCACTGCTTATAGATTCTAATGAGGATATCAACGCCATAAAAGAGGCAATCGCCTTCATTATTCCCGATCTTCCCAGTGTTCCATTAGAGGCCGGACCTGAATCCAGTCAGGAAACACCTGCATCTCGTCAAGTCAGACTTGAAAAAGAACTAGCAGATCATGTCATTGCAATTAAGGATACTGATCTAACAATCAGAGAAAGAGTGGAGTCATTTGAAGACTTACTAGAAGACTCTTACGAGTTGCTAGAACCCTGGAGTGAACAGGGTGTTTTAGCGGTCCAGACCCAGATCCAAATGGGGTGTGATGAGCTTCCTCCTGGTTTGAAAGAGGAGCTGTATAAGCTCCTCTCTCGTTCTATGACTGAGCAACTTCTTATAGAGTCTGATGACGATATCTACGCCATGAAAGAGGCTCTTTCGACAATTAGGAAAGCGCTTCCCAGTGTTCAATTAGCTGATCTTCAATGCATTTATCAAAACCGATTCACGGATAGAGGAGAGGTACGTGTGCTTGACAGCATGATACAACTTAAACTATCCAAGCTTGATCCTGATGTAACAGAAGAGAGTCTTAAGGTATCTGTGCTCAATCTATTTGAGACTTTTAACGAGTCACTAAAATCTGAAATTTACACCGAAGTGCAAAAGGTTGTCCTTCAGGAAACAAGGTCTAGTAATGAATCTGATGGGTATATAGATGTTGCAGGAACCCGTGTAAGCGTTCAGGATGAGTCCTTGGGCAAGCTTGTTTTCGATGCAGATCCTCTTGGACTGAGAGTTCAAAATGGCATAAAATGGTGGACAAGCTGAATATTTACAAATAGTAAATAGAACTAGTTTTGTGTTGTCTATAAGATTAATTCGTATTCTGTTGTAATATTATTGATTGTTTCCGCGAATCAATGACTTACTACAAGATCTTTGAATGTAGTTTTAGGCATAATGACACGGATATGGAATTGTATTGAGTCATGATTCAATAGAATAGTCCTTGAAAAATCATTAGTATTTCATGTAATTACAATCAAGAGTATCGATCTAACAGCCAGAGAAAGGTTGCAGGCTCTTGAGGAGTGAATGGTAGATTCTCAAACTAGCTAGAGCAATGTAGTAAAAAAGGGACTGTAGCTATCAAAACCCAGATATAAAATAGTTTTTAATACACTCATTTGTTATTTAATATAAATATAAATATACAACTATGTCGTATTATGTAATAATATTAATTATTATGTGTAGATAACTAAATCTTTACAGGAGTTTTTTATGTCATCGGTAAGCTCAGCAGGACTCTCTTCTTTCAATCAGAAGTCTTCGGCATCAGAAGTATTAAGAGAGCCTGGGAAGATGGGAAATAGATCGGTTGCTGCTTTCTCTAAACAGCCTTCGGAAAAGGGTGGTACAGAAGCACAATCATTTATTACAAAAGTTGTGAGTGTAATTTTATCTGTAATTATACTGATATGGGATGGTCTGAAGTCATTATTTCGTGAGGCAACACCTGAATCCAGTAACGCAACACTTGCATCTAGTAAAATAACACCTAAACCCAGTCAAACAACACCTGAACCTAGTAAAACAACGCCTAAACCCAGTCAAACAACACCTGAACCTAGTAAAACAACGCCTAAACCCAGTCAAACAACACCTGAACCTAGTCAAACAACACCTAAACCCAGTCAAACAACACCTGAACCTAGTAAAACAACATTTGTATTCAGTGAAGCAACAAAGGATTCTACTCCAACAGTCAGAGCAGCAACGAAGAGTTTTTGCGAGTTGTTAAAAATTTCTATCGGAGCGCTAGACAAGTGGGATAACAGGCTGGCTAGAAGCTACGAAACCAGGATCCGCGCTGCTTGTGATCTACTACCCCCTTTGTTACAACAAAAACTGTATCGGAGCCTCAACATATCCGATACGGGTCCACTGAAGGTAGATTCTTATGAGAACCTCCAGGAGATTCAAAGGTTATTCAGACTAATTAAGGAGGAGCTCCCTAGTCTTGAGTTAGTTAGGCTTGAGCAATTATTTAACAATCGCTCAACAGATAAAGCACGAGCACGTATTCTTCTCCAGGTGGGAGAGATTAAACTATCTGAGCTTGATCCTGATGTAACAGTAGAGATTCTTAAGAAATCTATGCTCGATCTATTTGAGCGTTTGGATGAGTCGGTAAAATCTAGCATTTACACTGAAGTGTACAATGCTGTAGGTGAGGAGCGAGGCTCCAGCATTGTACTTGATTCTCAGACAGCGGTTAACGGAGGCTGTGGAAGCATTCAGCCTGAGTCCATGGGCAAGATGATTGTCGAGACAGATCCTTGTGGAGTTGAAGTTCAAGCTGGAATAAGAAAGTGTCTGTTATGAATCTAGAATAGTGATCTACCCATCAGCGAGGCTGACGGCTCTTAAGGAGGTTATGGCAGACTTTCAAAGGGTCTCCTAAGCGTAATATAGAGGTTATGTGTAATATTCGATGCAAGCGCCTCGGGAGCCTCTTTAGGCAGGTTGAATTTTATAGGAGCTTTTTATGGCAGCAGGAGTACCAGAATCTTCCTCTTGTTTAATACAGGAGTCTTCGATATCAGAAGTATCAAGAGAACCAGGAGGGGTGTCAAAGAGTTCGATTCATGTGTTGTCTACACAGGTTTCGGCAAGGGCTGATGAAGAAGCACAACCATTTCTTACAAGAGCTTGGGCTGTAGTTTTAGTCACAATGACACAGGTATGGCATTTTATCAAGTCGTTATTCAGTAAAGCAACACCTGAATCCAATCAGATAACACCTGAAAAAGCACTAGCACATTATGTCATTGCAATTAAGAATACTCATCTAACAATCAGAGAAAGAGTGGAGGCATTTTCAGAATTACTATCAGCTTCTTGCTTCTTGCTATCACCCTGGACTGAACCGGATTTTGTAGCTCTCCAGACCCAGATTCAAATTGGTTGTAATGAGCTTCCTCCTGGTTTTAAAAAGGAGGTGTATCAGCGCCTTTCGCGTTCCATGACAGATCAACTGGTGATAGATGCTGAGGACGATATCTACGCCATTCAAGACGCCTTCACTCCAATTGTTCAAGGGCTCCCTAGTAATGAATTAGCTAGGTTGCGCAGCTCATTTAACGGCCGAAAAACAGATATAGGAAAAGTTCGTGTTCTTGTAGATTTTAATATGATACAGTTTGAACTATCTAAGCTTGAGCCTGATATCACAGTAGAGATTCTTAAGACATCTGTGCTCGATCTATTTGAAACTTTGGGCGATTTAGTAAAATCTGAAATTTACACCGAGGTGCAAAAGGTTGCACTTCAGGAATCAAGGTCCAGCAATGAATCTGAGGCTTATATCGATATTAAAGGAATCCGTGTAAACGTTCAGAATGACTCCTTGGGCCAGATGATTGTCAATGCAGATCCTCTTGGACTTAAAGTTCAGTTGGGAATGAAAAAGTGGTTAGAAGGGGTGCTGAAGCAGTGCAGTCATTCTCATTTATTACAAGAGCTTGGGCGGCACTTTAAGGAATAATTACATGAATGTGGAATTGGATGAAGTCATTTGCTTATAGATTCTGATGACGATCTCTAGGTCATTCACAGGGCAATCTAGATGATTAGTGATGAGCTTCCTAGTGTTCAATTAGCTTGGCTGCAAAGCACTTGTCAGCGCAGAATAACACAGAGGACAAGTAGATGTACTTCTTTGCCTAATACGACTTAAAGTATCTAATCTTGACCCTGATGTAACAGTAGAGATCTTTAAGAAATTTGTGCTCGATCTATTTAAAACTTTTAACGAGTCATGAAAATCTGAAATGTACACCGCGGTGCAAGAGGCTGCACTGCAGAAAACAAGGTCCAGCAATGAATCTGAAGGTTATATAGATATTGAAGGTACCCTTGTAAGCGTTCAGAATAAGTTCTTGGGCAAGATGATTGTCGATGCAGCTCCTCTTAGAGTTCAATCTGAAATAAAACAGGGGTAAATCTGAATATTTGCAAATAGACCTAGTCATGTGTTATCTATAGTTCAATTTGTAATAAGATCCCTTGTTCTTTAAAATAGAGAATACTGTACACCTAATTAGTACTATATGATAATGTTATTGATTGTTACTGTGAACTATTTATAGACACCGTGTGTGTGTCATTCGATGTAAGTGTCTCGGAAGAAATTTGGGAAAGTTAAATTTTACAGGAGTTTTTGATGGCAGCAGGAATACCAACCTCTTCTCCCCTGTTAATACAGCAGTTTCCGGAACGAGAAGTCTCAGGAGAAACAGGGGGAATAGCAAATAGATCAAGTCATCTGTTATCTACGCAGACTTCGGAAAGGAATGCTGCAGAAGCTCAATCATTTATTACAAGAATTTTTGCTGTAGTTTTAGGAAGAATGACATGGGTATGGGATTGGATAATGTCATTACTCGATAAAGCACCACCTGAATCTAGTCAAGAAATACCTGAAAAAGAAGTAGCATCTCATGTCATGCCCATTCAGAATACTGATCTAACAATCGAAGAAAGAGTGATGGCATTTGCAGACTTACTAGACTCTTCTTATGACTTGCTAGAACCCTGGACTGAAACTGTCCGAACCCAGCAGATCCAAATGGCTTGTAATGAGCTTCCTCTTGATATTAAACAGGCTCTGTATCAGAGCCTCTCGCTTCTCATGACAGACTCACTGGTTATCAAGTCTGATAACGATCTCTTCGAGATTCACGCGGCAGTCCTCTCATTGATGAAGAACTTCCCAGTGTTCAATTACATAGGTGTCTAAGCGATTATCAGAAGCGAAAAACAGATATAGGAAAAGTACGTGTTCTTTTCGATATGATGCAAATTAAAGTATCTAAGCTTGATCCTGATGTCACAGTAGAAAGCCTTGAGAACTCTGTACTCGATCTATTTAGGATCTTTAACGAGCCACTAAAATCTGCAATTTACACCGAGGTACAAAAGGTTGTATTTCAGGAAATAAGGTGCAGCAATGAATCTGCGGATTATATAGATATTAAAGGATCCCATATAAGCATTCTGTATGAGTCCATAGGCAAGAGGCTTGTCAATGTAGATCCTCTTGGACAGAGAGTCCAATCGGGAATAATACAATGGCTAAGCACTGACAAGAGTAAATAGACCTAATCCTGTATGATCTACAGCTCAATTTGTAATAACTTCCTTTATTTTTCATAATAAAAATGGTTGTACAATTACGCCGTTACTCCGTATTGTTGATTGTGCCCGCGAATTATTTATATAAACCGGATATAAGCGCCTCGGGATTATTTGGGACAGCTAAATTTTACAGGAGTTTTTTTTATGGCAGCAGGAATACCAACCTCTTCTTCCTCTTTGACACAGGATCTTTTGCTATTAGAAGTGTCAGAAGAAATAAGCGACATAGGTTTCTCTTTGACACAGGATCTTTTGGTATTAGAAGTGTCAGAAGTGTCAGAAGAAATAAGAGACATAGGGGATATAACACATAGATCGATGCCTCTGTTATCTACACAGACTTCGGCAAGGGATACTGCAGAAGCACAATCATTTATTACAAGCATTTTGAATGTAATTTTAAGAAGAATGACACCGATATGGGAGTATACGCAGCGATTATTCAGTAAAACAACACCTGAATCTAGTCAAAACATCCCTGCACTCAGTCAAGAAGAAGTGAAAAGAGAACTAGCAGGTTATTGCAGTACAATTAAGGACACTGATTTAAAAATCGGAGTAAGAGTGGGGGCATTTGAAGATTTAGTAGCACGCTCTTACTACTTGTTACAACCATGGACTGAACAGGGTGCTGTAGCGGTCCAGACCCAGATCCAAATTGCTTGTAATGAGCTTCCTCCTCGTTTGCAAAAGGAACTGTATCAGCAGCTCTCGCTTTCCATGACAGAGCAACTGATTATAGATTCTAAGCACGATCTCGATGCCATTTTTCGGACAATCTCGAAAATTCATTACGAGCTTCCCAGTGTTGAATTAGCTAGGCTGAAAAGCGATTATAACTTCAGCAGAACACAGAAAGCGCGAGTAGGTTTTCTTCTTAGCCTAATACGACTTCAACTATCTCATCTTGATCCTGATATAACAGTAGAGATCCTTAAAAAATCTGTGCTCAATCTATTTAAGACTTTTGACGAGTCACTAAAATCTGAAATTTACACCGAGGTACAGAAGGTTGTACTTCAGGAAACAAGGTCCAACAATGAATCTGCGGATTATATAGATATTGAAGGAACCCTTATAAACGTTCAGAATGACTCCTTGGGCAAGATGATTGTCGATGCAGATCCTCTTGGACCTAGAGTTCTAGCTGGAATAAGACAGTGGCAAAGCTGCATATGTGAAAATAGTAAATAGACCTAGTCGTGTGTGATCTACAGTTTAATTATTTGCTGCAAGAGTTTTGGATGTAGTTTTAGGTATCATTACACGGGTATGGAATGATATGAAGGCATTTTTAATAGAGCAACCTCTAAAAAAGGATGACTATTTCATGTAATTACAATTAAGAATATTGATCTAATAACCAGAGAAAGGTTGAAAGCGTTTGATGAGGTAATGGTAAACTCTGAAAACTTTCTAGAGTAATGTAGTAACAAAGGGCTGTATCTATCAAAATCCATATCTAAACTATTTATAATAAGTGTCTTTGTCCTTTAAAATAAATACCACTTTACAAATACTTCGTATTATATAATCATTATTATGAATTATTGACAAATACCGTGTGTGTCATTCGAGAAGAGTGTTTTGGAAGCATTTGGAAAAGTTAAATTTTACAGGAGTTTTTTTATGGCAGCAGGAATACCCGCATCTTTTCCCTCTGTAACACAGGATCTTTCGGTATCAGAAGTGTTAAGAAAAACAAGAGACACAGGGGATATAACACATAGATCGATACATCTGTTATCTACACAGATTTTAGAACAGGGTTCTAAAGAATTACCATCCTTTTATACAAGAGCTTTGGGTGTATTTGCAGGCATAATTGAATGGGTATGGACTTGTATGAATTCATTATTAGGTAAAGCAGTACCTGAAGCTAGTAAAAAAACAGATGAACAACAACTAACACTTCATGTAATTACATGCAAGAAGACTAATCTAACAATACAAGAAAAACTAAGCGCTTTTAAACACTTAATAGAATCTTCCTACGAGTTGCTGGATCGATGTAGTAAACAGAGGGCTTTAGCTATCCACATCAAGATCCAAAATAGTTATAACGAGCTTCCAGACTCTTTAAAAAATAGATTGGAGATACTGCTCCAGAGAGATACAGGCAAGTTAATAGAGGAACGCAGGGAACTGAACATAAATAATCTGGATGAACGCATTAGTATTATAAACGGAATCGATCAAATTTATCATGATCTAAACAGTGTTGTATTAGCTAAGTATGCAATAGAATTTTCTACAGTATCAACAAATAAAGAAAAAGTGAATCTTCTTCTCAAAGTAATGGATATCACATTGTCTGAGCTTGATCCTGATATAACTGAAACGTATCTTCAATCATATGTGCTCCGGTTATTTGATAGTTTGGAGGATTCTGTACAACAGGAAATTTACAGAGAGGTTCAAGCGGTTATATTACCGGTAAATGGTGCTGCTTGGGCAGGTTCCATCATGAATAACGTCTATATACGCGCTTCTTGTCCTGACTTTGGCTCAATCTTTTTAAGAAGCCGTCCTTGTGAATCTAGAGTGAGGGCTGGACTCAGGAGCTGGTTAGAAAAGTTCTCTTAACTGATGAATTTTTTCTAGAGGAGATGGTCTCGTAGAAATCAGGCTACTAGAGTCATCAGGCTACATCGTTTAACCTGTACCGTTTCTTACAATTATTTATTGACAATTCCCCTCCCTTTTTTTGTACTATTAGATCTACGCAGCTTTGTGAGAGTAGTATCTAGGTATTCCAAGTGCTGCATTCAACAGGATTGAAGCACCACACTCTGAAGTAATAGATAGAATAAAAGTATATGTTCTTTTCAACTTGAATCTATTTTTAATGAAGATGTGGTAGTCGCTTTCTTCAGTACCATTTCTATTTGTTTCCACGCGCATTACCGATTAGAAGATTGTGTGTATTATATCACTAACTTTATTATTATATTATTTGTAAATAGTTATGTAATTATTACATTTACTTTGCAATACTATTTGCGTTAATGTTAATATTAATATATTATAAGTTAAATATTAATGGTTATTATTATGGCAGCAATATCTGGGGATTCTTTTTTAATACAAATCTCTCCATTAGAGGGGTTGTCATCAGAACTAGGAAGCGGATCAACTATTATAAATTCTGGAACAGAACGATCTAGAAAAAGCAAATTATCCTTGGAAGGCCTTATTAAAGCATTCAGTAGTACAAAACCTCATGTTATTCAATTCAATACGACAGGTCTAGAAACAGGAGAAAAACCGCCTGAGGGTAATGAAGTAACAAAGGAGTCCCTTTTAATAAAGGTGACTCCAATAGTAGGCGTACAAGACTGTAATAGAGATCCTCCCTCAGGACCATCTGTTAATCGAGCAGTATTATCACTCATAAAACGGATATGGAGCGGTATCATTGCACTATTTAGGAGAATAATACCTGTAAACACCCCTGTTCCTTATAGTACGCATACTAGTCACGATAATAATTCGATACATATAGACAAAATTATTGCATTTGAAGAATTTATATTAAGCTCTAATGCAAACCTAGTGCGATGTAGTGAGAGGCGTGCTAAAACGATTAAAACTCAGATCCAAACTCGTTATGATGGGCTTCCAGCCTTTTTCAGAGAAAAACTGGCTGCCCAGCTACAGATAGATGGAACAAAGAGGTTGAATTTAGATAATATGTATAAACGCCTTCAGCTTGTACAAGCAGTCAGTCACGCGTATCGAGAGCTTTTAGAAGATGTTATTAGTTAATCTTCAAACAAGAATTCAAGAAGCTACAACAAATACAGAAAGATTTATGATGCTTTTTTGACGTCATAAGAACCAAGATATTTGATCTTATAACCAGGCATCTTGTCCGGTTTTTTGAGGATATTTAAGTTTATTGTAGGGGGTGATGGATCCTTTGAAACTGTTGATCATCCTGATTTTAATTCATCGCTTTTAGAAAAGGATTCTTATAGATCTAGAGTTGTTTTAGGACTAACCAGGTGGAATATTAAGCATTTCAGAGACCCATTGTAGTAGTAGAGAATTGCTCGTAAAAATCAGGGTATCAGCAACCGTAAGGCTAGATGTAGGTTAGCTTATATAATTTTTTAGAGCACCTCATATTCTTCCCTTGTATCATCCTCCATTGATTCCCTTTGCAACCTTCTGCACTATCACATCTATTCGTCCCCGTACTAATTACCCATATGGAGCTCTGAGTCTCTTAAGTAATTAACGTTATCATAGGGTTTTGATAATCCTGGAGGATAGGTTTTTTTGAGCTGATACATTTAAAGCTCTCTTTCAATGTGTTAAGTAAAGGCCTGGTAAATGGGAAATAGGAGATTAAAACAGAACAACACTGGATTAAATACTTAATTTGAATTAATGTCGGAATTAATTACGATTTAATACTATTATCAACTTACTAAAAATTCTATTTAATGTAGTATGTAATAATATAATTACTCTGTTTCTAATTATAGTAATGTGTGATATAAATAGGAATATCGAAAATATCTAAGTAAGTATATTTTTGAAATTTTAAAGGGAACCATTATGGTAACATCAGCATCAGCATCTTTCCATTCAATACCGCTCGATTCATTATCAGAATTATCAACAGAAGCAAAGAACGTAGCAAGAGGAATGGATAGTGAGGCTTCTCTAAATATTACTGAAGAAGAAAGTACAGGCATACGATCAGGATGTTTTAATAGACTTGTAGTCGTAGTATCAGATGTTTATAAAGCGGTTTCAGAAAGAATTAAACGGGTATGGAGTGCTATTACAAAATTATTTAATAGCCCAAAATACACAGAAGCACGATCAGCATGTTTTTATAAACTTGTAGTTAAAGTATCAGATGTTTATAGAGCGGTTTCAGAAAGAATTAAACGGATATGGAGTGCTATTACAGAATCATTAAGTAGCCTAAAATTCAGAGAAGCACGATGAGAACGTTTTCATAGACTTGCAGAAAACCCAGCTCCTAATCTTCTAGAGGTCAGTGCCATCAATATAACAGACAGAGAAAGACTTTAGGCATTTCATACATTCATGAATCAAGTTTGGTTGTTGTTAGAGCGTTCTAGTGATATGGAAGATGTGTGTATCGTAGTTTGGATCAGAACTGCTTTTTATTCGCTTCCATACTCTTTAAGAGAACCCCGTAAGGCAGCATTTTTTAGAGGAAAACCTCATGGTTTTAATGACACTACAGATGCTATATTTATGATTGGATAGTTGTAAATGCTTCACGCATGTGCTTTATTTACTGCATTGGTTTTTTTTGAGTTGTCAAATCCTTGTTCTATATAAAATATTATCCATTTAATAATCTTCAGTGACTAAGTAAAGTCTATGTAAATGGTAAGTGTCAGAATATTTAAAAATACTTATTTCTATTTAATGATATATTAATGCAATAATTACACTGGAATTGAATGTTCATATAACAAGAAGATGCCTGATTCGGTAGTATTTGAACCATATATTCTTAAAATTTTACAGGGCCCTATTATGACACTATAGGTAACAAAATAGCTTCCAATTGTAATACAGAGCAGGATGTTATTCAGGGTGCTGAATAGCATCAGAAAGCGTATGTTTAAGGAGGTAATAGTAGAGGGATATTGTTTACTAGGTTGATGTCATGCAAGGAAAGCTGCAGCTGTCGACCAGTAGATTAAGGTTGATTATGATGCACTTCCAAGTTTTTTTTAATATAGACTGAGTGTTGGGTGACAGAAACGAGGAGTTTAGAGAGGAATTCTGGATGGAGTTGATGTGAGTGGAAGTTGCAGAGATATTGAAAGAGTCGCTGATGAAGTGTACCAAAATCTTCCAAGTGTTGCGCTAGACAGATTTAGAATAGGGATTTCTCGAGTACATATGGATAGAAAAAAGTAGCAGTTCTTTGAAACATGATGAAGTTCAATAACACTCGTCTTGATCCTGAGAGAAGTACAAAGGGTCTTCACAGACGTTTGTTAGATGAATTTATCAACTTGGGAGAGGCGTACTAAGTAAGGTTCGATTTAGCAGATGATGAGAAGGATCCTTATATACAAGGGTGTATGTCTGGTATATGGATTGATGAATATAGGATAGATATGAAGCATTCTTCCTTTAGTTCAATATTTGTTTAAAAGGTCTTCGTTCATCTTGAGATCTATTTGGAATAAGGGATTGGTGAAATCATTACCCTAGAAAGTCGGGTGTTAGAACTCGTACAACAGTAAAGGGATCTCTAATGTTTTTACACCACTTTAAAAGTTTTTATTCGATCTATTCTCCCCATTCTGTAAAATAAAAACCGTGGAATTCTCTACTACTGGATCCACTGTCCAGTATTCAGAAATAACATTACAACCACAGGTATTATATTTGAAGACCTTCTGTATCCTTTGCCTTATATGGGCTCAGTACAGGATGAAGAGGAGAAGATTATAGATTTAAAATAGAAAATAATTAAATAAGTATTAATCTATACTTAATCGGTTATTAATCTTATATGTAAATTGATACGGACCATTGAGTATCGACCTCTTGTAAGGTCGTGTCAGGAATATTTAAACGGGATGTCTTTGTAATTTTATAGGAGACGATAATGGCACCACCAGTCAGAACAGGCCCCTCTCCTTCAATAGAGGGAAGTCAGGGATTAGAATTTCCAATAGAAGAAGAGAGCGTAGCCAATGGCATTGGTGATACGCCAACTACGTACGCTTCTGCATCAGATGTGGTAACATCCTTGATTACAAGATGTTGGAGTGCGATTACAGATGGTTTATTAACTGTTAGAAGGTTTGTTTCCAGAGTAATTACACGGGTATGGAACTTCATAACTTTAGTAGTTAGCGGATCAACAACTGCAAAAAAACTGATGGACTTTAAATTGTCAGTAGAAGCGCTGAATAGAGCCGCTTTGATGCATGAAGGGGGCAATCTTGAGGCTATAGACTCTTACATGAGAAGTGCTTATGATTCACTTTCAGGCCTGTTGAAAGGGAAAATTAGTGCTGAGGCACAGAAAATGGCCGAGTTGACAGAGGATGAAGCATTGGACATAGTTGTGATGAATAAAAAGGTCCGTATTGAAGAAATAGTCGATGGTATCTATAGAGATCTCCCGAGTGTTATGTTAGGTAATATGGAAGTAGAGCTTTCTAGAGCAACAAATGATCTAGAACAGGTAAGGGTTCTTTTAACAATGCAGGCCCTGGAAATATCGCCTCTTGAGCCTGATATAACTGACGATTTTCTTGACGAGCGTATGCTAGTCTCATTTAATGGATGTGAAAACTCACTCAAAGAAAAGATCTACAAAGGGCTTCGGCAGCAGGCTTTAATAAGCAGATCTGACTTATATAGGGAGGGGGCTGAGCGTCATGTCGAGATCGGTGGACATACGATCAGCCTTCTGGCGCCTAACTCGGGCTCATTGCTTCTCAAGAGCTCGCCTCGTATGTTTTTGGTTGGAGTAGTGTTGTTTGCGCTTCAGAGGGATTTGGAAGCTCTCTAGTGGTTCAATAATTGGATGGTTTTTAGTGTTTTTATAAGAGATGTGCTTTTTATGGCTTTTTTCTCATGATTAGTTATAAGACTCCAAGTTTTTAACTTTAACACTTGTCATTTTTGTTTCTGTTTTCATTTACAAACGTTCAATAGTGAGATTAGAGACGTCTATTTATTTGAAATTTTACAGGAACCTATTATGGCACTATCGGTAACAAAAGAGTCTCTGATTGTAATACAGAGAACGCTGTTATTGGGTTTCTCAATAGAAGCTGCAAGTGGATTTTAAGGGACTAATAGCAGGGCTATTATTTAATAGAAGATCTTCCAAGCGTTGCACTAGACAGATCTAGAACAGGGGGTTCTTGAGTCACATATAGATAGAATCAAGTAGAAGTTCTTTGAAAAATGGTGAAGATCAATAAAACTCGTTTGGGTCCTGAGGGAAGTAAAAAGGTCTTTGTGAACATAGCCTCCTTCTGCGGTATGAGATCTATGGAATGCCCTACTAGTGGATTCACTTGACAGTGCTCAGAAATAGAATTAAAATTATAGCTGTTATATTTGAAGAGCTCTCGATTCTTAATATGTGTATTTTAATGGTCTTTAAAATCAAACATAATTGACTCATTAAAAAAGTATTAATCTGTACTTAATACTTTTGTAAATGTTATAATTATTCTCTACGGATTGCTTGATGTCGAAATCTTGTAAGATTTGCATCTGGGGTATTCGAACGGTATACCGTTGTAATTTTATAGGAGCCGGTAATGATACATCCAGTAAGAACAGGACCCTCCTCTTCAATAGAGGGAAGGGCGGAATTAAAATTGCCAATACAAGAAGAGAACGTAGCCCATGGCATTGCTGATATGCCAACTACGTGCACTTCTGCACCAGATGTGGCCACATCCTTGATGGCAAGATGTTGGAGTGCAGTTACAGATGTCTTATTATCTATTTGGCAGTCAGTGGTAGGAATAATTACACGGGCATGGTACGGCACGGTCGTCCACAAAGGAACAATTGCAGAAAGACTGCGGGACTTTGCAGAATCCGTAAAGGAATTTAATCGCTGCTCTAAGACTCCTGGAGAGGGAGATCTTAAGGCTGCGGGCTCTTTAATGAGAGCTGCTTATGATTCACTTTCGGATTGTTTGAAAAAGGCAATTAGTAATGGGGTACAGGGCTTAGCAGGGATAATAGATGTTGAAGCATTGGACATTGTTTTTGTGAATAAGATTAAAAATGTTAATCTTGAATTACTAGTCGCTCGTATCTATACAAATCTTCCGAGTGTTAGATTAGGTAATCTAAAAGAAGAACTTGCTAGAGCAACAGATGATTTAGAACGGATAGGGGCTCTTTTGGACATACAGGGTATAGAAACATCGGATTTTGAGCCTGATCTCACTAAAGATGTTCTTGATGAGCATGTGCGAGTCTTATTTGACGGATTCCACGACTCACTAAAGGAAACCCTCTACAAAGAGATTCGACTCCGGGGACTACTAAGCACGCCATATGGCTCATTTGGTAATGAGATGAATCCTGCTATAGAGATCGATGGACGTAAGATCTACCTGAAGCCGCTTAACTCGGGCTCAGTAATTTTTAGGCACTCGCCTCGTGGATGTGCGGTTGAGGACGCGTTGATGCAGGTTCAGCTGCGGTTGATGGAGCAGAGGGACTCACAGGTTTTTTAAAAATTTAGACTTCGTGTTGGGTGGCAAAAGCAAAGAGCTTACAAGAGGGGCTTTGGTTGGAGTTGATGTGAGTGTGAGTTAATGTATGAAGATCTTCCAAGTGTTGCGCTAGACAGATTTCGAACTAGGATAAAGGAGAAATCCTGTGACAAATGGTGAAAATCAATAACACTCGTTTGGATCCTGAGGGCAGTAAAAAGGTCTTTGTGAACCTTGAAATCTAGTTAGCGTAAAGAATTGGTTAGATCATTGCCCTGGAAATTCGGGTGTTAGAAATCGTATAATAGTCATGGATGTCTAATGTTTGTATAGCCTCCTTCTGCGGTATGAGATCTATGGAATGCTCTACTAATAGGTTCACTTGTCAGTATTCAGAAATAGAATTTCAACTACAGCTGTTATATTTGCAGACCTCTCGATTCTTAATATGTGTATTTTAATGGTCTTTAAAATCAAACATCATTGACTAATTAAAAAAGTATTAATCTGTACTTAGTATTTTTGTAAATGTTATAATGATTCACTACGGATTGGTTGATGTCGAAATCTTGTAAGATTTGCATCTGGGGTATTCGAACTGTATATCGTTGTAATTTTATAGGAGCCGGTAATGATACATTCAGTAAGAACAGGACCCTCCTCTTCAATAGAGGGGGGGGCGGAATTAAAATTGCCAATACAAGAAGAGAACGTAGCCCATGGCATTGCTGATATGCCAACTACGTGCACTTCTGCACCAGATGTGGCCATATCCTTGATGGCAAGATGTTGGAGTGCAGTTACAGATGTCTTATTATCTATTTGGCAGTTAGTTGTAGGAATAACTACACGGGCATGGTACGGCACGGTCGTCCACAAAGGAACAATTGCAGAAAAACTGCGGGACTTTGCAGAATCCGTAAAGGAATTTAATCGCTGCTTTAAGACTCCTGGAGAGGGAGATCTTGAGGTTGCGAGCTCTTTAATGAGAGCTGCTTATGATTCACTTTCGGATTGTTTGAAACAGGAAATTAGTAATCAGGTACAGGGCTTAGCAGAGATAACAGATGTTGAAGCATTGGACATTGTTTTTGTGAATAAGATTAAAAAGGTTAATCTTGAATTACTAGTCGCTCGTATCTATACAAATCTTCCGAGTGTTAGATTAGGTAATCTAAAAGAAGAACTTGCTAGAGCAACAAATGATTTAGAACGGGTAGAGGTTTTTTTGGAAATACAGGGTATAGAAACATCGGATTTTGAGCCTGATCTCACTGAAGATGTTCTTGATGAGCATGTGCGAGTCTTATTTGACGGATTGCACGACTCACTAAAGAAAACCCTCTACAAAGAGATTCGATTCCGGGGGCTACTAAGGATGAATCCTACTATAGAGATCGATGGACGTAAGATCTGCCTGAAGCCGCTTGACTCGGGCTCAGTAATTTTTAGGCACTCGCCTCGTGGATTTGCGGTTGAGAACGCGTTGATGCGGGTTCAGCTGCGGTTGATGGAGCAGAGGGACTCCCAGGTTTTTTAAAAATTTAGACTTCGTGTTGGGTGGCAAAAGCAAAGAGCTTACAAGAGGGGCTTTGGTTGGAGTTGATGCGAGTGTGAGTTAATGTATGAAGATCTTCCAAGTGTTGCGCTAGACAGATTTCGAACAGGGATTTCTTGAGTTACATATAGATAGGATAAAGGAGAAGTCCTGTGACAAATGGTGAAAATCAATAACACTCGTTTGGATCCTGAGGGCAGTAAAAAGGTCTTTGTGAACCTTGAAATCTAGTTAGCGTAAAGAATTGGTTAGATCATTGCCCTGGAAATTCGGGTGTTAGAAATCGTATAATAGTCATGGATGTCTAATGTTTGTATAGCCTCCTTCTGCGGTATGAGATCTATGGAATGCTCTACTAATAGGTTCACTTGTCAGTATTCAGAAATAGAATTTCAACTACAGCTGTTATATTTGCAGACCTCTCGATTCTTAATATGTGTATTTTAATGGTCTTTAAAATCAAACATAATTGACTAATTAAAAAAGTATTAATCTGTACTTAGTATTTTTGTAAATGTTATAATTATTCACTACGGATTGGTTGATGTCGAAATCTTGTAAGATTTGCATCTGGGGTATTCGAACTGTATATCGTTGTAATTTTATAGGAGCCGGTAATGATACATTCAGTAAGAACAGGACCCTCCTCTTCAATAGAGGGGGGGGGGCGGAATTAAAATTGCCAATACAAGAAGAGAACGTAGCCCATGGCATTGCTGATATGCCAACTACGTGCACTTCTGCACCAGATGTGGCCACATCCTTGATGGCAAGATGTTGGAGTGCAGTTACAGATGTCTTATTATCTATTTGGCAGTTAGTTGTAGGAATAACTACACGGGCATGGTACGGCACGGTCGTCCACAAAGGAACAATTGCAGAAAAACTGCGGGACTTTGCAGAATCCGTAAAGGAATTCAATCGCTGCTTTAAGACTCCTGGAGAGGGAGATCTTGAGGTTGCGAGCTCTTTAATGAGAGCTGCTTATGATTCACTTTCGGATTGTTTGAAACAGGAAATTAGTAAGCAGGTACAGGGCGTAGCAGAGATAACAGATGTTGGAGCATTGGACATTGTTTTTGTGAATAAGATTAAAGATATTAATCTTGAATTACTAGTCGCTCGTATCTATACAAATCTTCCGAGTGTTAGATTAGGTAATCTAAAAGAAGAACTTGCTAGAGCAGCAGATGATTCAGAACGGGTAGGGGTTCTTTTAAAAATGCGGGACATAAAAATATCGGATTTTGAGCCTGATCTCACTGAAGATGTTCTTGATGAGCATATGCGAGTTTTATTTGACGGATTGCACGACTCACTAAAGAAAACCATCTACAAAGAGATTCGACTCCGGGGACTACTAAGCACGCCATATGGCTCATTTGATAATAAGATTGATCCTACTATAGAGATCGATGGACGTGTGATCAGCCTTCTGTCATTTAACTCGGGCTCAGTAATTTTTAGGCACTCGCCTCGTGGATATATGGTTGAGGAGGGGTTGATGCAGGTTCAGCTGCAACAGATTTGGAACAGTAATTTCTTGAGTTACATATAGATAGAATAAAGGAGAAGTTTTGTGACAAATGGTGAAAATCAATAGGGTAGTAAAAAGGTCTTCGTGAACCTTGAAATCTAGTTGATGTAAAGAATTGGTTAGATCATTGCCCTAGAAATTAGGGTGTCAGAAATCTATCAGTAATGGAGATCTAGTGTTTTTACAGACTCCTTCTGCGGTATGAGACCTATGGAATGTTCTACTAATGGATTCAATTGCGAGTATTTAGAAATAGAATTTCAACTACAGCTGTTATATTTGCAGACCTCTCAATTCTTAATACGTGTATTTTAATAATACTGGATCCTTTGCCTTAATGGGATCAGTATAGACTGGAGATAAGATAATTAGAAGTTTAAAATATAAAATAATTAAACAATTATTAATGTTATATTTAGATTGATACGGACCATTGAATATCGACATCTTGTAAGGTCCTGTCGCATCGGGAATATTTGAACGGTATATTGTTGTGGTTTTATAGGAGACGACGATGCTAGAACGAGTAAGAACAGGACCTTCCTCTTCAATAGAGGGTGGGGCGGAATTAGAATTTCCAATAAAAGAGGAGAACGTAGCCAATGGCATTACTGATGCGCCAACTACGTGCACTTCTGCACCAGATGTGGCCACATCCTTGATGGCAAGATGTTGGAGTGCAGTTACAGATTTCTGATTCTCTATTTGGCAGTTAGTTGTAGGAATAACTACACGGGCTGGCATGGCACGATTATAGTCGTCCACAAAGGAACAATTGCAGAAAGACTGCGGGACTTTGCAGAATCCGTAAAGGAATTTAATCGCTGCTCTAAGACTCCTGGAGAGGGAGGTCTTAAGGCTGCGGGCTCTTTAATGAGAGCTGCTTATGATTCACTTTCGGATTGTTTGAAAAAGGAAATTAGTAGCGGGTACAGGGCTTAGCAGAGATAACAGATGTTGAAGCATTGGACATTGTTTTTGTGAATAAGATTAAAAATATTAATCTTGAATTACTAGTCGGTCGTATCTATACAGCTTTTCCGAGTGTTAGATTAGGTAATCTGAAAGAAGAACTTGCTAGAGCAACAGATGATTTAGAACGGGTAGGGGTTCTTTTAGAAATGCGGGACATAAAAATATCGGATTTTGAGCCTGATGGTCTAACTGCAGATGTTCTTGACAAGCATATACTAGTCTCATTTGATGGATTGAATGACTCACTAAAAGAAGATATCTACAAAGAGATTCGATACCAGCCACTACTATGCACGCCATATGGCTTATTTGGTAATAAGTCTAATCCTACTATAGAGATCGATGGACGTGTGATCGACCTTTATCCGATTGACTCGGGCTCAGTTGATTTTCAGGCACTCGCCTCGTGGATATGCGGTTGAGGGAGCGTTGATGCGGATTCAGATACGGTTGGGCGAGATATAAGCTGGCCGACCATTGATATAGAAAAAGCCCATTGCTGTATCTGATGTACATGCCGCAATCTTTTTTAACCGATGCAAGGCTTGGTCTCTTCGGGCTCTAGTATTTCAATAATTGGATGGGTTTTAGTGTTTTTATAAGAGATGTGCTTTTTATTGCTTATTTCTAATGATTAGTTATGAGACTCCCAGTTTTTAACTTTAACTATCATACTTGTTATTTGGATCCTGAGGGAAGTAAAAAGGTCTTCATGAACCTTGACATCTAGTTAGCGTAAAGAATTGGTTAGATCATTGTCCTGGAAATTAGGGTGTTAGAAATCGTATAACAGTAACGGAGGTCTAATATTTTTACAGCCTCCTTCTGCGGTATGAGATCTATGGAAAGCCCTACTAGTGGCTTCATTTGCCAGTATTCAGAAATAGAATTCCAACTACAGCTGTTATATTTGAAGAGCTCTCGATTTTAATACGTGTATTTTAATAACGATGTATTCTTTTTCTTAATAGGATTATTACAGGATAAAGAGGAGGAGTTTAGGGGTTTAATATAGAAATAATTTAATAACTATTACTCTTTACTTTGTATATTATTAATAATTTAATAACTATTAATCTTTACTTTATATATTATTAATGTTTTAATTGGTTAAGTATTGAACTGTTAATAACGATATCTTGTAAGATTCGAGCCTATTGCATCTGGGGTATTTGAACGGTTTATCTTTGTAATTTTATAGGAAATGGTAATGATACAACGGGTACACACAGGACTCTCCCCTCCAATCGAGAGGGGTCTGGAATTAACACTCTCAATACCAGCAGAGAAAGTAGCTAATAGTATTAGTGATGCGACAACTACATTCACTTCTGTACCAGGTGTAGCAACATCCTTGATGGCAAGATGTTGGAGTGCCTTTAGAGATGGCGTATTAGCTATTTGGAAGTCAGTTGTAGGAATGAGTACATGGGTATGGAATTGCATGATTTTAGTACTCAACAAACGAACAACTGTAGAAAAACTGAAGGACTTGCGAGCATCAGTAGAGGAGTTTAATCGCTGCAAGACGCATGGAAATAAAGAGCTTGATGCTGCGATCTCTGTAATGAGAGCTGCTTATGATGAACTTCCGGATCGTTTGAAAAAGGAAATGAGTAAGACGGTACAGGCCCTAGCAGAGGTTTCAAACGAAAACGCATCGGACATTTTGTGTGTGAGTCTGCTTCAAGGGATTAATCTTGAATCAGTAATTGATGATCTCTACGAACGTCTTCCGAGTGTTAAATTGGGTCATCTGGAAGTAGAACTTTCTAGAGCAACAGATGATTATAACCAGTTAGAGTGTCTTGCGAAAATCCTGGGCATAAAAATATCGGATCTTGAGCCTGAGCTAACTGAAGATGTTCTTGACAAGCATATGCTAGTCTCATTTGATAGATTGAACAACGCATTAAAAGAAACTATCTACACAGAGATTCGAAAGCAGACACTAATAAGCTTGCCAGAGGCTCCACATGGTAGTCAGCCTTATTCTAGTATAACGATTGATGGACGTGAGATCGACCTGAAGCCGCTTGACTCGGGCTCAGTGATTTTTAGGCACTTGCCTCGTGGATTTGCGGTTAGAGGAGGGCTGTTAATGCTTCATCTGCGGAGCGACTGAAGTTGGACTACGAAAGATGGGTCAAGTGTGGTATAGAACAAGTTTATTGCCTTCTCTGATGTGCATGCCTCAATCTTTTTTAACTGATACAAGGCCTTGTTCGGGATCTAGTGGTTCAATAATTGGATGGGTTTTAGTGTTTTTTATCAGAGATGTGTTTTTTATTGCTTGTTTCTAATGATTAGTTATGAAACCCTATATTTTTAATTTTAACTATCATACTTGTTATTAATAGAATTACAACTAATATTGTTATATTCGAAAAGCTCTCGATTCTTAATACGTGTATTTTAATAACGGTATATTCTTTTCTTTAATAGGATCAGTACAGAATCAAGAGGATAAGGTTAGAATTTTAAGATAGAAATAATTAAACAATTATTAATCTGTACTTAATCTCTTTTTAATGTTGTAATTGATTAACTACTAGGCTGTCGATATCGATATCTTGTAAGGTTCGACCCTAGTACATTTGGGGTATTTGAACGGTTTATCTTTGTGATTCTATAGGAGACGATAATGATACAAACAGTACAAACAGGATCCGCCCCTTCAATAGAGAGGAGTCCGGAATTAGAAGTCTTCATATCAGAAGAGAACGTAGTCGATGGGATTAGTGATGCGCCAACGACGTGCACTTTTGCACTAGGTGTAGCAACATCCTTGACTGCAAGATGTTGGAGTGCCGTTAGAGATGGCGTATTAGCTGTTTGGAAGTCACTTGTAGGAATGACTACATGGGTATGGAACTGCGCGATTTTACTAGTTCACAAACGAACAACTGTAGAAAGACTGGAGGACTTGCGAGCATCAGTAGAGGAGTTGGATCGCTGCAGAATGCATGGAAGAAAAGATTTTGCAGCGGCGCTCTCTTCAATGATAGCTGCTTATGATGCACTTCCGGATTGTTTGAAAAAGGAAATGAGTAAGATGATACAGGCCCTAAAAGAGGTGTCAGATGAAAACGTATCGGACATTGTTTTTGTGAGTCTGCTTCAAGGGATTAATCTTGAATCAGTAATCGATGATCTCTACGAATGTCTTCCGAGTGTTAGATTCGGTCATATGGAAGCAGAACTTGTTCGCGCAACAAATGATGTAGAACAGTTAAGGTTGCTTGTGAACATGCAGAACATAGAAATATCGGATCTTGAGCCTGAGCTAACTACAGATATTCTTGACAAGTATCTGCGAGTCTTATTTGATGGATTGGACGACGCATTCAAAGAAACTATCTACACAGAGATTCGACACCAGGCACTAGTAAGCTTGCCATATGCTCCACATGGTAGTCAGCTTTATTCTAGTATAAAGATCGATGGACGTATGATTAACCTTAATCCTCTTGACTCGGGCTCGGTGATTTTCAGGCACTCGCCTCGTTCATTTGCGGTTAGAAGAGGGATGGTAATGCTTCAGATGCGGTTGAACGACGAAAGACGGGCTAGGAGTGGTCTAGAACCAATTACTCGCCATAGCTGATGTACATGCCTCAATCTCTTTTAACCGATACAAGGCCTGCTCGCTTCGGACTCTAGTGTTTCAATAATTGGATGGGTTTTAGTGTTTTTATAAGAGATGTGCTTTTTATTGCTTGTTTCTAATGATTAGTTATAAGACTTCGAGTTTTTAATTCCAACTATCACACTTGTCAGTTTTGTTGTTGTTTATAAACTTTCAATAGTGAGATTAGAGACGTCTATTTATTTTGAAATTTTACAGAAAGCTATTATGGCACTATCGGTAACAAAAGAGCCTCCAATTGTAATACAGAGAACGCTATTATCGGGGTTCTCAATAGAAGCTGCAAGTGGATGGTTAAGGAGATAATAGCAGGGGTTTATTATTGAATAGATTGGTATAGCAAGAAAAGCTTCAGCTGTTGACCAGTAGATTAAAGCTGGGGATGATACGCTTCCTGATTTTTTTAAAATCTAGACTTTGTATTGGGTGGGAGAAGCAAAGAGCTTGCAAGAGGGGCTCTAGTTGGAGTTGATATGAGTGTAAGTTGTGGGGATATGAAATAAGTATCTAATAAAATGTATAAAGATCTTCCAAGTATTGCGCTAGACAGATTTGGAACAGTGATTTCTTGAATCACATATAGATAAAAAAAGTAGAAGTCCTTTAAAAAATGGTAAAGATCAATAAAACTCGTTTGGATCCTGAGAGAAGTAAAAAGGTCTTCGTGAACCTTGAAATCGATTTGGCGTAAAGAATTGGTTAGGTCATTTTGCGGTATGAGACCTATGAAATGCTCTATCTAGTGGGTTCACTTGTCAGTATTCAGAAGTAGAATTACAACTAGAGCTATTATATTTAAAAAGCTTTCCATTCTAAATACGGTTATTTTAATAATACTGTATCCTTTGCTTTAATGGGCTCAGTACAGGATGAAAAGGAAAAGATTAGGGGTTTAAGATAGAAATAATTAAATAAGTATTAATCTGTACTTAATCTCTTGTTAATGTTGTAATTGATTAACTACGAGGCTGTCGATATCGATATCTTGTAAGGTTCGACCCTAGTACATTTGGGGTATTTGAACGGTTTATCTTTGTGATTGTATAGGAGACGATAATGATACAAACAGTACAAACAGGATCCCCCCCTTCAATAGAGAGGAGTCCGGAATTAGAAGTCTTCATATCAGAAGAGAACGTAGTCGATGGTATTAGTGATGCGCCAACGACGTGCACTTCTGCACCAGGTGTAGCAACATCCTTGACTGCAAGATGTTGGAGTGCCGTTAGAGATGGCGTATTAGCTGTTTGGAAGTCACTTGTAGGAATGACTACATGGGTATGGAACTGCGCGATTTTACTAGTTCACAAACGAACAACTGTAGAAAGAGTGAATGACTTTCGAGAATCAGTAGAGAAGTTTAATTGCTGCAAGACGTCTGAAGGGGAAGATCGTGAGGCGGCGCTCTCTTTAGTGATAGCTACTTATGATGCACTTTCGGATCCTGTGAAAAACAAACTAATTCAGAGATTACAGAACGCATCCGAGATGACAGTTGAGGAAGCATCGAACATGATGTTTGTAAGTCAGTATGCAGATATTTGTTTGGAAGCAGTAATCTTCTATGGTCTCTACAAGTATCTTCCGAGTGTTATATTAGGTGATCTGGAAGCAGCCTTTTTTAAGGCAACAGATGACCGTAAACGGTTAGCGGTTCTTGAGGAGATGCAGAACATAGAAATATCGGATTTTGAGCCTGAGCTAACTGCAGATATTCTTGACAAGCATATCCTAATCTTATTTGATCGATTGAACGACTCACTAAAAGACGATATCTACACAGAGACTCGACTTCAGGCACTAGCACTCAGTTCATATAGTACTAAGCTTGCTGACTCGGGCTCAGTGATTTTTAGGCAGGCGCCTTGTAGCAGGGCAGCTAAAAAAGGGGTTTGGGATGTGTGGGAGACGAAACGGGGTGACTGAGTGTGATATAGGACAAGCTCATTAATCTCTTGTTAATGTTAAAATTCATTTACTAACGGAGCGGTTGATATCTTGTAGGTTCGACTTGATTGAATCTGGGGTATTTGAACGGTTTGTCTTTGTGATTTTATAGGAATCGATAATGACACAACCAGTACAAATATGATGAGCTTCCTCCTTCTTTAAAACAGGGATTTATTGTCCAGATCCAGGAAGCTGGCAAGTTGGAAAATAAAGCAACAACTATATGGGACATCGTTGCTTTGAATAAAACATTTCCTCTTAAAGAAATAGGCTCTGAGCTTTATCAAAATCTTCCCAGTGTTGTATTTGGTTGTCTTAAGAGAAAACTTTCTACAGTAGTAACAGAGCTAGGGCAAGTTACGATTTTTTTACAGATGCTGGAAGTCAAAAGATCTGATCTTGAGCCTAATGTCACTGACGAAGTTTTGAACGCGCATGTGCTAGCTGCATTTGATGGTTTGAGGGGCTCACTAAAAAAAGCAATCTACGAGCACATTGAATGCTGCATACTAGATAAGAGCTTAGATTTTTTTGATATCTTAGCTGTTATGGGGTCTAAGAGCAGTCTAAGTCTTGATGGAAGTAGGGGAAGACCAGTTAGTTGTAACTTGATATCTTCGATTGTAAAGAGTGATCCTCGTGGATCTAGGGTTCGGTCTGGGGTATACAACTGCCAGAAAAGCATGTTAAAGGCACTGCCTAGGTGATCTCTAAAGCTTGGTTTTTTTTGAACTAACAGAGGGTCTATCTTTTTGATCTGTGGTTTTTTAATGGTTAAAGGGGTTTTAGGATTTTTGATAAGAGATGAGCTCTTTCTTGCTTATTCCTAATAATTAGTTATGAGACTTTGTGTTTTTAACTTTAACTATAGATGTAATACTTGTTTTTGTCTTCATTCACAAACTTTCAATTAGGATTGAAAGGGGATTGATGAATTGCTGGTAGAAAGTTCCGTTTGTGGACTTGAAAAAGAGTGGCTTTTTTGTGAATTAATAGATATAATACTTCGGTTGCTTTGACTATAAATATACTACTATTTTAGAATTTATGTTTGTCTTGCTTTAACTTAACTATTATTATAGAAAAAAGTATATGAATGGTCTTTATACTTGAAGCAATAACTGCATTTATAATGCGAGTCTTTACTTTATATTATATATTATATATTATATTTATGTAATATATACACATTCGAATATAAAGTCACCCTTAGGAGGTTTTTATTATGGTACTATTGGCCACTACAAATCCTGACTCTCCAGTAAAGGAAGTCTCAGGATTAGAGCCGTCGATAGCAGAGGCAAGCATGGCCAAAGGAGTGGGTGATGCGTCAACGACACAAGTGTCTGCATCAGCTGCTGTAGTAAAGTTGCCGTTAATTACGAGATGTTGGAATGCAGTGCCAGGCGTAGCGGTAGCTATTTTGAGAGTCGTTTTAGGAATAACTACATGGATTTGGGATTGCATGAGTGCGCCATTCCGTAGCGAATTAGTTGTAAGCGAAATCGACTTATTATGTAGAGATACTCTGCTTGTATTAAGTGACTTACTTATTGAGGCTAAGAACTCACCACCTGAAACTGCATCTGAAGTTGAAATGGGCCATACTCAGATTAGAAATGTTTATAACATGCTCAACCCGTTTGTAAAACGGATGATTCAAGCCCAGATATTGATCTGTATACGAGTGGATCATCACTTCTACAGGAATGACAACAAGACTTTGAATTTGAATGAAGATGGGACTGTGGATATAATTGAAGCAGATCAATACTATGAAATTCCCCGCATGATTGACGCCATTGCTCACGGTCTTCCAAGTAGTCAATTAACTCTTTTAGAAGAAGAACTTTCTAACGCAATAACAGATGAAACCAGAGTCGAGCTTCTTTGGAAGATGATGAGGATTACACCATCTAATTTGGATCTTCAGATAACTACTGATGTTCTGAACACACGTGTGTTACTGGCATTTGATGGTTTTAGAAACTCACTAAAAGAAGACATTTATGTACAGGTTCGCGCTGCTTTCCGCGCACATTCTCCAAGGGATGAGTGTCATGTAGAGATTGGTGGAATCGTAGTAAGCATTGATCATGCTAATTTCCCTGTGTGGGCTTTAAGAAGCGAACCTTGTGACTTTAGAATAATGGCTGCATTATCAGAAGTAAAGGCTGGGTTGAACACTTAGGGGCTGATTGAAGATGATCCTTGAGCTACAGGATTATTTATCATTGATTTGAATCTCAAGCCAGTCATTGAAGTGAATAGAGTTTTCTATGAAAGACACTTCCTTTCTAGCTTATTGTAAAATAATTAATACTAGCACTCCGGGTTGTGTAATTATCAATCTAAGATAATACTTTTTGACTTGATAACTGGATTAACTTATATGATACCCCTTGGTGATCCTAATTTCATCTTATTGGTTTTCAGGAGCGACCCTTGTGCATATAGGGTGGGAGTGGGATTGATGAACTGCTGGTGAAGAGCTCTGTTTGTGGAATCGAAGAAGAGTGGCTTTTCTGTGAACTAACAAAGTCCCGTATTTTATCGAACTCCGGTGCGTTGATCATTGAGGTGGGTAGGTTTGTTTATAAGAGTTCTCTTTCCTTTGCATTTACTATTATCAGAGAAAGAAGTAGATTCATAGATTTTACACTTGAAAAAGATACCTGCATTTATAATCTTTACTTCGTATTATATTTATGTAATAATAGTACTAATTCGAATGTAAAGGCCATCCTTAGGGGTTTATTATGGCACTATTGGTCACTACAAAACCTTCCTGTCTAGTAAAGGAAGGTTTTGAATTAGAACCTCCACTAGTAGAGACAAGTATCTCCAAAGGAGTGGGTAATGCGTCAACAACACAAGTTTCTGCATCAGGTGCTATAGCGCAGTTACCGTTTATTACAAGATGTTGGAATGCAGTGACAGGCGTAGCGTTAGCTATTTGGAAAGTCGTCTCAGGAGTAAGTACATGGATTTGGGGTTACATCAGTGCGCCATTCCGTCGCGAATTAGTTGTAAGCGAAGTAGGCTTAGGATATAATCTTGGTGTATTAGCTGAGTTACTTATTCAAGCTAAGTGCTCACCGCCTAAAACTGACTCTGAAGTTGAGATGGGCCATGCTCAGATTAGAACTGTTTATAACCAGCTAAATTTCCGTGTAAAAGAGCGCCTTCAGAGGGAGGTATACCTCTGTATGCTAATGGAGAATAAAAACAACAAGAATCAGAAGACTTGGGAGCTGAATGAAGATGGGACTGTGGATATAGGGGATATAATTGATGCATATCAATACCATGACATACAGGTTCCCCGCATAATCAAGGACATGGTTAAAGCTCTTCCAAGTAGTAAATTAACTATTATAGAAAACAAGCTTTCTAACGCAACAACAGATAAAACTAGAATAGAGCTTCTTTTAGAGATGATTAAGATTACACAATCTGATTTAGATCCTCAGATGACTAGTGATGTTCTGAACACACGTGTGTTAATGGCATTTGATGCTTTTAGAGACTCACTAAAAGAAGAAATTTATGTACAGATTCAAACTTTTTCCCGCTCACCTTTTCGAGGGGAAGAGCGTCCTATAGAGGTTGGTGGAATCGAAGTAAGTATTGATGATGATCATTCCCCTGTGTTGGCTGTAAGAAGGAACCCTCGTGGCTGGGTAATGATAACGGCATTATCAGCAGTGAAGAAGGGGTTAGGGTCTGTCTGAATCTCAATCCAGTCGTTGAAGTAAGTAGAGGTTTCTATGAAAGATGCTTTTTTTTTAGCTTATTCTAAAATAATTAATACTTGCCCTCTGGGTTGTGTAATTATCAATCTAAGATAATACTTTTTGACTTGATAACTGGATTAACTTATATGATACCCCTTGCTTATCCTAATTTCAGCTTATTGGTTTTTAGGAGCGACCCTTGTGCATATAGGGTGGGAGTGGGATTGATGAACTGCTGGTGAAGAGCTCTGTTTGTGGAATCGAAGAAGAGTGGCTTTTCTGTGAACTAACAGAGTCCCGTATTTTATCGAACTCCGGTGCGTTGATCATTGAGGTGGGTAGGTTTGTTTATAAGAGTTCTCTCTCCTTTGCATTTCTAAATAATTATTTTTTTATAATATTTCGATTTGTTTAGTTATAAATCTAGTACTATTATCAGAGAAAGAAGTAAATTCATAGATTTTACACTTGAAAAAGATACCTGCATTTATAATCTTTACTTCGTATTATATTTATGTAATAATAGTACTAATTCGAATGTAAAGGCTATCCTTAGGAGTTCATTATGGCACTATTGGTCACTACAAATCCTTCCTGTCTAGTAAAGGAAGGTTTTGAATTAGAGCCTCCACTAGTAGAGACAAGTATCTCCAAAGGAGTGGGTAATGCGTCAACAACACAAGTTTCTGCATCAGGTGCTATAGCACAGTTACCTTTTATTACAAGATGTTGGAATGCAGTGACAGGCGTAGCGTTAGCTATTTGGAAAGTCGTCTCAGGAGTAAGTACATGGATTTGGGGTTACATCAGTGCGCCATTCCGTCGCGAATTAGTTGTAAGCGAAGTAGGCTTAGGATATAATCTTGGTGTATTAGCTGAGTTACTTATTCAAGCTAAGTGCTCACCGCCTAAAACTGACTCTGAAGTTGAGATGGGCCATGCTCAGATTAGAACTGTTTATGACCAGCTAAATTTCTGTGTAAAAGAGCACCTTCAGAGGGAGGTATACCTCTGTATGCTAATGGAGAATAAACACAACAAGAATCAGAAGACTTGGGAGCTGAATGAAGATGGGACTGTGGATATAGGGGATATAATTGATGCATATGAATACCATGACATACAGGTTCCCCGCATAATCAAGGACACGGTTAAAGCTCTTCCAAGTAGTAAATTAACTATTATAGAAAACAAGCTTTCTAACGCAATAACAGATAAAACTAGAATAGAGCTTCTTTTAGGGATGATTGAGATTATTGAGATTATACCATCTGATTTAGAGCCTCAGATGACTAATGATGTTCTGAACACACGTGTGTTAATGGCATTTGATGCTTTTAGAAACTCACTAAAAAAAGAAATTTATGTACAGATTCAAACTTTTTCCCGCTCATCTTTTCGAAGGGAAGAGCGTCCTATAGAGGTTGGTGGAATCGAAGTAAGCATTGATGATGATCAGTTCCCTGTGTTGGCTGTAAGAAGGAACCCTTGTGGCGATATGATGATAAGGGCATTATCAGCAGTGAGGGATGGGTTAGGTCTGTCTGAATCTCAATCCAGTCGTTGAAGTAAATAGAGGTTTCTATGAAAGATGCTTTTTTTCTAGATTATTCTAAAATAATTAATACTTGCCCTCTGGGTTGTGTAATTATCAATCTAAGATAATATTTTTTTACTTTATAACTGGATTAACTTATATGATACCCCTTGGTGATCCTAATTTCAGCTTATTGGTTTTCAGGAGCGACCCTTGTGCATATAGGGTGGGAGTGGGATTGATGAACTGCTGGTGAAGAGCTCTGTTTGTGGAATCGAAGAAGAGTGGCTTTTCTGTGAACTAACAGAGTCCCGTATTTTATCGAACTCCGGTGCGTTGATCATTGAGGTGGGTAGGTTTGTTTATAAGAGTTCTCTCTCCTTTGCATTTACTATTATCAGAGAAAGAAGTAGATTCATAGATTTTACACTTGAAAAAGATACCTGCATTTATAATCTTTACTTCGTATTATATTTATGTAATAATAGTACTAATTCGAATGTAAAGGCCATCCTTAGGGGTTTATTATGGCACTATTGGTCACTACAAAACCTTCCTGTCTAGTAAAGGAAGGTTTTGAATTAGAACCTCCACTAGTAGAGACAAGTATCTCCAAAGGAGTGGGTAATGCGTCAACAACACAAGTTTCTGCATCAGGTGCTATAGCGCAGTTACCGTTTATTACAAGATGTTGGAATGCAGTGACAGGCGTAGCGTTAGCTATTTGGAAAGTCGTCTCAGGAGTAAGTACATGGATTTGGGGTTACATCAGTGCGCCATTCCGTCGCGAATTAGTTGTAAGCGAAGTAGGCTTAGGATATAATCTTGGTGTATTAGCTGAGTTACTTATTCAAGCTAAGTGCTCACCGCCTAAAACTGAATCTGAAGTTGAGATGGGCCATGCTCAGATTAGAACTGTTTATGACCAGCTAAATTGCTGTGTAAAAAAGCGCCTTCAGAGGAATCTAGACAGCTGTATGCTACTGGCGAATCAAAACAACAAGAATCAGAAGACTTGGAAGCTGAATGAAGATGGGACTGTGGATATAATTGATGCATATCAATGCCATAACATACAGGTTCCCCGCATGATCCACGACATGGTTGAAGATCTTCCAAGTAGTAAATTAACTATTATAGAAAACAAGCTTTCTAACGCAATAACAGATAAAACTAGAATAGAGCTTCTTTTAGAGATGATTAAGATTAGACCATCTGATTTAGATCCTCAGATGACTAATGATGTTCTGAACACACGTGTGTTAATGGCATTTGATGCTTTTAGAAACTCACTAAAAAAAGAAATTTATGTACAGATTCAAACTTTTTCCCGCTCATCTTTTCGAAGGGAAGAGCGTCCTATAGAGGTTGATGGAATCGAAGTAAGCATTGATGATGATCAGTTCCCTGTGTTGGCTGTAAGAAGGAACCCTTGTGGCGATATGATGATAAGGGCATTATCAGCAGTGAGGGATGGGTTAGGTCTGTCTGAATCTCAATCCAGTCGTTGAAGTAAATAGAGGTTTCTATGAAAGATGCTTTTTTTCTAGATTATTCTAAAATAATTAATACTTGCCCTCTGGGTTGTGTAATTATCAATCTAAGATAATATTTTTTTACTTTATAACTGGATTAACTTATATGATACCCCTTGGTGATCCTAATTTCAGCTTATTGGTTTTCAGGAGCGACCCTTGTGCATATAGGGTGGGAGTGGGATTGATGAACTGCTGGTGAAGAGCTCTGTTTGTGGAATCGAAGAAGAGTGGCTTTTCTGTGAACTAACAGAGTCCCGTATTTTATCGAACTCCGGTGCGTTGATCATTGAGGTGGGTAGGTTTGTTTATAAGAGTTCTCTCTCCTTTGCATTTCTAAATAATTATTTTTTTATAATATTTCGATTTGTTTAGTTATAAATCTAGTACTATTATCAGAGAAAGAAGTAAATTCATAGATTTTACACTTGAAAAAGATACCTGCATTTATAATCTTTACTTCGTATTATATTTATGTAATAATAGTACTAATTCGAATGTAAAGGCTATCCTTAGGAGTTCATTATGGCACTATTGGTCACTACAAATCCTTCCTGTCTAGTAAAGGAAGATTTTGAATTAGATCCTCCACTAGTAGAGACAAGTATCGCCAAAGGAGTGGGTAATGCGTCAACAACACAAGTTTCTGCATCAGGTGCTATAGCACAGTTACCGTTTATTACAAGATGTTGGAATGCAGTGACAGGCGTAGCGTTAGCTATTTGGAAAGTCGTCTCAGGAGTAAGTACATGGATTTGGGGTTACATCAGTGCGCCATTCCGTCGCGAATTAGTTGTAAGCGAAGTAGGCTTAGTAGATAATCTTGGTGTATTAGCTGACTTACTTATTCAAGCTAAGTGCTCACCGCCTAAAACTGACTCTGAAGTTGAGATGGGCCATGCTCAGATTAGAAATGTTTATGACCAGCTAAATTGCTGTGTAAAAGAGCGCCTTCAGAGGGAGGTATTCCTCTATATGCGACGGGAGAATAAACACAACAAGAATCAGAAGACTTGGGAGCTGAATGAAGATGGGACTGTGGATATAATTGATGCATATCAATACCATGATATACAGGTTCCCCGCATGATCAACGACATGGTTAAAGATCTTCCAAGTAGTAAATTAACTATTATAGAAAACAAGCTTTCTAACGCAACAACAGATAAAACTAGAATAGAGCTTCTTTTAGAGATGATTCAGATTACACAATCTGATTTAGATCCTCAGATGACTAGTGATGTTCTGAACACACGTGTGTTAATGGCATTTGATGCTTTTAGAGACTCACTAAAAGAAGAAATTTATGTACAGATTCAAACTTTTTCCCGCTCACCTTTTCGAAGGGAAGAGCGTCCTATAGAGGTTGGTGGAATCGAAGTAAGTATTGATGATGATCATTCCCCTGTGTTGGCTGTAAGAAGGAACCCTCGTGGCTGGATGATGATAACGGCATTATCAGCAGTGAAGAAGGGGTTAGGGTCTGTCTGAATCTCAATCCAGTCGTTGAAGTAAATAGAGGTTTCTATGAAAGATGCTTTTTTTCTAGATTATTCTAAAATAATTAATACTTGCCCTCTGGGTTGTGTAATTATCAATCTAAGATAATATTTTTTTTACTTTATAACTGGATTAACTTAGTCGTTTCGAGTGGCGAAACTACAGTATAGATTTGACACTTAAAAAATTAAGTTCTTCTAATACGTTTATTTCAATACAAATCCTTTTTTAGAAAGGTGTTATAAGAGGATAAGTAAAGTTTTGGATACATGAAAGATGTTCTCTTGGAACAGAGGTACGTATTAAGTAAATTGTTATTTACATAGTATTGTGTTAATCTTACAATAAGTGAGTTTTTTAATAAATGGTTCTAATTTTATAGAAGTTTCTTATGGTAACGGGAGTCAGACCAGAATCTTTGCCATCAGGCGTTCCGATAGAAGCGGTGAGTGAATTGAAAGGAGTGAATAGCGTGCTAAGTACGCAAGTTCCTGCATCAGATGAATCTGATGCTTCAGAGCTAACATTGCTAACATTCATGACAAGCTGTTGGAATGCAGTTACAGACGCAGCGGGAGCTGTTTTGAAAGTCGTCTCAGGAATAATTAGATGGATTTGGAATTGCATGAGTGCGCCATTCCGTAGCGAAGTAGGTGTAAGCAAAGTACATGATTTGCTGGAACTAGTTGGACTCTTTCTGTTGATTAAAGACAAGACACAAGCTAACTCTGAAATGGAAAGTGTCCACACTCAGATTAGAACTGCTTATAACAAGTTAGACCCGTTGATAAAACAGGCACTTCAGACCAGGATATTGGAATGTAGGTCATCGGGTGATACATTCGGCAAGAATGAAGATGGGACTGTGGATATAATTGATGCAGCTTCATACCTTAACATGCCCAATCTAATCACAGAGATAGCTCAACACATTCCAAGTCTTCAGTTAGAGGCTATAGAAGAGAAGCTTGCTAAGGCGATAACAGACGAAACCAGAGTAGAGTTGCTTTTGCAGGCTCTGCAGATTGAGCTATCTGCTGCGGATCCTCAGATGACTAATGCTGTTCTTAACGCACGTATGTTCGCGATATTTAATGGCTTTGAAAACTCACTAAAAGAAACCATTTCTGTACAGATTCGAATGGATTTCAGCAGGAGTGATTACTCGAATAAGGGTGTTATAGATCTTGATGGAATCAACGTCAGCATTACTGATGATCAGTTTCCTTTGCTGGCTTTCAAAAACGACTCTCGTGACTTTAGAATTACGGGTGCATTATCACGAGTAAGGGATAGCTTGAAAGGGTCTAATTGAAGATTCTCCTTGAGCTACAGGATTATTCATCATTGATCTGAATCTCAATCCAGTCGTTGAAGTAAATAGAGGTTTCTATGAAAGATGCTTTTTTCTAGCTTATTCTAAAATAATTAGTACTAAATATTCGGGTTGTGTAATTATCAATCTAAAATAATACTTTTTGACTTGATAACTGGATGAACTTAGTCGTTTCGAGTGGCGACACTACAGTAGAGATTTAACACGTAAAAAATGAAGTTCTTCTCATACGTTTATTTCAATACAAATCCTTTTTTAGGAATGGTTATAAAAGGCTAAGTAAAATTTTTGATATATGACAGATGTTCTCTTGGAATAGAGGTACGTATTAAGTCAGTTACTATTTACATAGTATTTTGTTAATGGTATAATAAAAGTGATTTTTAATAAATGAATAAAACTCTACAAGGAGTGTCTTATGGTAGCGGGAGTTCAACCTGGATGTGTGCAATCAGACTTGCTGGGAGAAACGGCGAGTGCATCGAAAAGTGCATCGAAAAGTGAAGTGGAAGGAGTTGATAGCATGTCAAGTACGCAAGTTCCTGCATCAGAGTCCACCATGAAAAGATGTTGGAATGCAGTTATAGACGCAGCGAGAGCTATTTTGAGAGTCCTCTCAGGAATACCTAGATGGATTTGGGATTGCATGAGTGCGCCATCCCGTAGCGAAGTAGGTGTAAACGAAGTAGGTGTAAACGAAGTAGGTGTAAACAAAGTAGATGTAAACAAAGTAGATGTAAACAAAGTAGATGTAAACAAAGTAGATGTAAACGAAGTAGGTGTAAACGAAGTAGGTGTAAGCAGAGTAGATGATTTTATGGAACTAGCTCGCTTATTTCGGCTGCTTGACGAAAGCATACTATCTCCATCTGAAACTGAAAACCTCCACACTCAGGTTAGAACTGCTTATGACAAGCTAGACTCGTTGAGAAAACAGACACTTCAGACCGATATATTGGGCCATGTGGAGAATGACGATAACATGAAGGATATAATTGGTGAAGATGGGACTGTGGATATGATTGATGTAAGTAGATTCCTTCATATGGATAGAGTAATCATAAGGATCGCGAAAACCTTCCCAGTCTCCAATGAGAGTGTGTAGAAGAGAGGCTTGCTAAGGCAATCACAGACGAAACCAGAGTAGAGGTGCTTTTGCAGGCTCTGCAGATTAAGCTATCTGCTGCGGATCCTCAGATGACTGATGATGTTCTGAACACACGTATGTTCGCGATATTTGATGGCTTTGAAGAATCACTAAAAGAAACCATTTCTGTACAGATTCGAATGGCTTTCATCCGGAGAGATTGTTTGCATAAGGGTTTTATAGATCTTGATGGAATCAACGTCAGCATTACTGATGCTCAGTTTCCTGTGCTGGCTTTCAGAAACGACTCTCGTGACTTTAGAATTATGGATGCATTATCACGAGTAAGGGATGGGTTGAAAACTAGGGTCTGATTGAAGAGTTTCTGTGAGCTACAGGATTAGAATTATTGATCTGAATCTCAATCCAGTCGTTGAAGTAAATAGAGGTTTCTATGAAAGATGCTTTTTTCTAGCTTATTCTAAAATAATTAGTACTAAATATTCGGGTTGTGTAATTATCAATCTAAAATAATACTTTTTGACTTGATAACTGGATGAACTTAGTCGTTTCGAGTGGCGACACTACAGTAGAGATTTAACACGTAAAAAATGAAGTTCTTCTCATACGTTTATTTCAATACAAATCCTTTTTTAGGAATGGTTATAAAAGGCTAAGTAAAATTTTTGATATATGACAGATGTTCTCTTGGAACAGAGGTACGTATTAAGTCAGTTACTATTTACATAGTATTTTGTTAATGGTATAATAAAAGTGATTTTTAATAAATGAATAAAACTCTACAAGGAGTGTCTGATGGTAGCGGGAGTTCAACCTGGATGTGTGCAATCAGACTTGCTGGGAGAAACGGTGAGTGCATCGAAAAGTGAAGTGGAAGGAGTTGATAGCATGTCAAGTACGCAAGTTCCTGCATCAGAGTCCACCATGAAAAGATGTTGGAATGCAGTTACAGACGCAGCGAGAGCTATTTTGAGAGTCCTCTCAGGAATACCTAGATGGATTTGGGATTGCATGAGTGCGCCATCCCGTAGCGAAGTAGGTGTAAACGAAGTAGATGTAAACGAAGTAGATGTAAACGAAGTAGGTGTAAGCAGAGTAGATGATCTTATGGAACTAGCTCACTTATTTCAGGTGATTAACAAAAACACACAATCTCAATCTGAAACTGAAAGTCTCCACACTCAGGTTAGAACTGCTTATAACAAGCTAGACTCGTTGGGAAAACAGGCACTTCAGACCAGGATATTGAACCATGTGGATCGTAGCGATAGGATGAAGGGTATAATTGGTGACGATGGGACTGTGGATATGATTGATGCAAGTAGATTCCTTTGTATGGATGAACTAATCATGAGGATCGCGGAAAACTTCTCAGTCTCCAATGAGAGTGTGTAGAAGAGAGGCTTGCTAAGGCAATCACAGACGAAACCAGAGTAGAGGTGCTTTTGGCAGCGTTGGAGATTGAATCCTCTGATTTGGATCCTCAGATGACTGATGATGTTCTGAACACACGTATGTTCGCGATATTTGATGGCTTTGAAGAATCACTAAAAGAAACCATTTCTGTACAGATTCGAATGGCTTTCATCCGGAGAGATTGTTTGCATAAGGGTTTTATAGATCTTGATGGAATCAACGTCAGCATTACTGATGCTCAGTTTCCTTTGCTGGCTTTCAGAAACGACTCTCGTGACTTTAGAATTATGGATGCATTATCACAAGTAAGGGATAGCTTGAAAGGGTCTAATTGAAGATTCTCCTTGAGCTACAGGATTATTCATCATTGATCTGAATCTCAATCCAGTCGTTGAAGTAAATAGAGGTTTCTATGAAAGATGCTTTTTTTCTAGCTTATTTTAAAATAATTAGTACTAAATATTCAGGTTGTGTAATTATCAATCTAAAATAAGACTTTTTGACTTGATAACTGGATGAATTTAGTCGTTTCGAGTGGCGACACTACAGTAGAGATTTAACACGTAAAAAATGAAGTTCTTCTCATACGTTTATTTCAATACAAATCCTTTTTTATGAATGGTTATAAAAGGCTAAGTAAAATTTTTGATATATGACAGATGTTCTCTTGGAACAGAGGTACGTATTAAGTCAGTTACTATTTACATAGTATTTTGTTAATGGTATAATAAAAGTGATTTTTAATAAATGAATAAAACTCTACAAGGAGTGTCTTATGGTAGCGGGAGTTCAACCTGGATGTGTGCAATCAGACTTGCTGGGAGAAACGGTGAGTGCATCGAAAAGTGCATCGAAAAGTGAAGTGGAAGGAGTTGATAGCATGTCAAGTACGCAAGTTCCTGCATCAGAGTCCACCATGAAAAGATGTTGGAATGCAGTTACAGACGCAGCGAGAGCTATTTTGAGAGTCCTTTCAGGAATACCTAGATGGATTTGGGATTGCATGAGTGCGCCATCCCGTAGCGAAGTAGGTGTAAACGAAGTAGGTGTAAACGAAGTAGGTGTAAACGAAGTAGATGTAAACAGAGTAGATGATCTTATGGAACTAGCTCGCTTATTTCAGGTGATTAAGGAAAACGCACAATCTCAATCTGAAACTGAAAGTCTCCGCACTCAGGTTAGAACTGCTTATAACAAGCTAGACTCGTTGGGAAAACAGGCACTTCAGACCAGGATATTGAGCCATGTGGCGGATCTCGATGAAATGAAGGATATAATTGGTGACGATGGGACTGTGGATGTGATTGATGCAAGTAGATTCCTTCGTATGGATAGAGTAATCAGAAAGGTCGCGGACAACTTCCCAGTCTCCAATGAGAGTGTGTAGAAGAGAGGTTTGCTAAGGCAATCACAGACGAAACCAGAGTAGAGGTGCTTTTGGCAGCGTTGGAGATTGAATCCTCTGATTTGGATCCTCAGATGACTGATGATGTTCTCCACACACGTATGTTCGCGATATTTGATGTCTTTGAAGAATCACTAAAAGAAACCATTTCTGTACAGATTCGAATGGCTTTCATCCGGAGAGATTGCTTGCATAAGGGTTTTATAGATCTTGATGGAATCAACGTCAGCATTACTGATGCTCAGTTTCCTTTGCTGGCTTTCAGAAACGACTCTCGTGACTTTAGAATTATGGATGCATTATCACGAGTAAGGGATGGGTTGAAAACTAGGGTCTGGTTGAAGAGTTTCTGTGAGCTACAGGATTAGAATTATTGATCTGAATTTTAAGCCAGTAGTTAAATTAAAGAGAGTTTTCTATGAAAGACACTTTCTTTCTAGCCTATTTTAAGATAATTAGGAATGATACTCTGTGTTGTGTAATTATCAATCTAAGATAATACGTTTTGACTTGATAACTGGATGAACTTAGCTGTTCCGAGTGGCGACACTAGTAGAGATTTAACACGTAAAAAATTAAGTTCTTCTAATACGTTTATTTCAATACAAATCCTTTTTTAGGAAGGGTTATAAAAGTCTAATTAAAATTTTGCATACATGAAAGATGTTCTCTTGGAACAGAGGTATGTATTAAGTCAATTACTAGTTACATAGTATTTTGTTAATGTTATAATAAAAGTGATTTTTAATAAATGAATAAAACTCTTATAGGAGTGTCTTATGATAGCTGGAGTTCAACCTGGATGTTTGCAATCAGGCTTGCTGGGAGAAACGGCGAGTGCATCGAAAAGTGAAGTGGAAGGAGTTGATAGCATGTCAAGTACGCAAGTTCCTGCATCAGAGTCCACCATGAAAAGATGTTGGAATGCAGTTACAGACGCAGCGAGAGCTATTTTGAGAGTCCTCTCAGGAATACCTAGATGGATTTGGGATTGCATGAGTGCGCCATCCCGTAGCGAAGTAGGTGTAAACGAAGTAGATGTAAACGAAGTAGGTGTAAGCAGAGTACATGATCTTCTGGAACTAGCTCGCTTATTTCAGGTGATTAACGAAAACACACAATCTCAATCTGAAACTGAAAGTATCCACACTCAGATTAGAACTACTTATAACAAGCTAAACCCGTTGGTAAAACAGGCACTTCAGACCAAGATATTGAGCTATATGAATGATGAAGATGGGCCTGTGGATATAATTGATGCGAATAAATCCCTTAATATGGATCAGCTAATCATAGGGATCACTCGAAAATTTCCAAGTCTTCAATTAGAGTGTATAGAAGAGAGGCTTGCTAAGGCAATAACAGACGAAACCAGAGTAGAGGTGCTTTTGGCAGTGTTGGAGATTGAATCCTCTGATTTGGATCCTCAGGTGACTGATGATGTTCTCAACACGCGTATATTCGCGATATTTGATGGCTTTGAAGAATCACTAAAAGAAACCATTTTTGTACAGATTCGAATGGCTTTCATCCGGAGAGATTGCTTGCTTAAGGGTTTTATAGATCTTGATGGAATCAACGTCAGCATTACTGATGCTCAGTTTCCTTTGCTGGCTTTCAGAAACGACTCTCGTGACTTTAGAATTATGGATGCATTATCACGAGTAAGGGATGGGTTGAAAACTAGGGTCTGGTTGAAGAGTTTTTGTGAGCTACAGGATTAGAATTATTGATCTGAATCTTAAGCCAGTAGTTAAATTAAAGAGAGTTTTCTATGAAAGACACTTCCTTTCTAGCCTATTGTAAGATAATTAGTAATGATACTCTGTGTTGTGTAATTATCAATCTAAGATAATACGTTTTGACTTGATAACTGGATGAACTTAGCTGTTCCGAGTGGCGACACTAGTAGAGATTTAACACGTAAAAAATTAAGTTCTTCTAATACGTTTATTTCAATACAAATCCTTTTTTAGGAAGGGTTATAAAAGTCTAATTAAAATTTTGCATACATGAAAGAGGTTCTCTTGGAACAGAGGTACGTATTAAGTCAATTAATATTTACATAGTATTTTGTTAATGTTATACTAAAAATGATTTTTAATAAATGAATAAAACTCTTATAGGAGTGTCTTATGATAGCGGGAGTTCAACCTGGATGTTTGCAATCAGGTTTGCTGGGAGAAACGGCGAGTGCATCGAAAAGTGAAGTGACAGGAGTTGATAGCATGTCAAGTACGCAAGTTCCTGCATCAGAGTCTACCATGAAAAGCTGTTGGAATGCAGTTACAGACGCAGCGGGAGCTATTTGGAGCTTCGTTTTAGGAATAACTAGATGGATTTTGGATTGCATGAGTGCACCATCCCGTAGCGAAGTAGTTGTAAACGAAGTAGGTGTAAGCACAGTACATGATTTGCTGGAAGCAGCTCACTTATTTACTGCGCTTAAGAACTCACATCCTGGATCTGAAACTAAAGCTCTCCTTCCTAAGATTACAACTGCTTATAACAAGCTAAATCCGTTGGTAAAACAGGCACTTCAGACCAAGATATTGAGCTGTATGTCAGCGGGTGATACATACGTCCTGAATAAAGATGGGACTGTGGATATAATTGATGCAGCTCAACACCTTAACATGCCCGATATAATCATAGAGATGACTCAACAATTTCCAAGTGTTCAATTAAATTCTGTAGAAGAGAGGTTTGCTAAGGCGATAACAGATGCAACCAAAGTAACGCTTCTTTATGAAGCGCTGGAGATTGAACCATCTGATTTGGATTCTCAGATTACTCATGATGTTCTGAACACACGTGTGTTCGCGATATTTGATGGCTTTGAAGACTTACTAAAAATCAACATTTATGCACAGATTCGAACTTCTTTCCGCCGGAGAGATTATCATGATAACTATCTTATAAAGATTAATGGAATCGACGTCAGCATTGCTGATGATAATTTTCCTGTGTTGGCTTTTAGAAGCGACCCTCGTGACGATAGAATTATGGATGCATTATCAGTCTTTATAAGAAATTCGACGATCTGAATCTCAAGCCAGCGTTGAAGTGAATAGAGTTTTCTATGAAAGATACTTCTTTTCTATCCTATTGTAAAATAATTAGTAATGATACTCCGGGTTGTGTAATGATCCATCTAAGATAATACTTTTTGACTTGATAACTGGATGAACTTAGCCATTCCGAGTGGCGTACTATAGTCTAGAGTTGACACTTAAAACATTAAGTTCTTCTAATACGTTTATTGCAATACAAATCTTTTTTTAGGAAGGTGTTATAAGAGGCTAAGTGAAGTTTTGGATACATGAAAGATGCTCTCTTAGAACAGAGGTACGTATTAAGTGAAATAATATTTACATAGTATTTTATTAATATTATAATAAATATATATCCTTATTATAGGAGTATCTTATGGTAACGGGAGTAACAGCAAGATTTTCACAATCAGGCTTGCTGATAGGAGCGGCGAGTGCATCGAAAAGTGAAGTAAAAGTAGTTGCAATCGTGCCAAGTACGCAAGTTCCTGCATTAGGTGCTTCACAGTCAACATTCATGACAATCTGTTGTCATGCAGTTATAGACGCAGTGGTAGCTATTTGGAGAGCCGTCTTAGGAATAGATGGATTGGGGATTACATGCATGCGCCATTTCGTAGCGAAGTAGGTGTAAGCGAAGTACATGATCTGATGAAAGTCGCTCACTTATTTACTGCGCTTAAGCACCCACAGCTTGGATCTGAACCTGAACTTCTTCGCCTTCAGATTAGAACTGCTTATAACGAGCTAAACCCGTTGGTACAACAGGCACTTCAGACCAAGATATTGAGCCCTGTTTCAGAGGATGGCACATACGGCAAGAATGAAGATGGGACTGTGGATATAATTGATGCAGCTCAACACCTTTACATGCCCAACCTAATCTTAGAGATGACTAAAAGTCTCCCAGTCATCAATTAGCTTTTGTAGAAGAGAGTCTTTCTAACGCAATAACACATGGAACCAGATTAGGGCTTCTTTTGGAGGCTCTGAAGGATTTGGTCTTAAGATTACTCATGATGTTCTGAACACACGTGTGTTCGCGATATTTGATGGCTTTGGAGACTCACTCAAGAAAAACATTTATCTACATATTCGAATGGCTTTCATTCGGAACAAGTATAATAAGTGTCTTATAAGTAGTAATGGAATGGAATCGATGTCAGCGTTACTGATGATAATTTTCCTCTGTTGGCTTTTAGAAGCTACCCTCGTTACTTTAGAATTTTGTATGCATTTTCATTGTGAAGGATGGGTTAATAACTGAGGGACTGATTGAAGATTCTTCTTACACATCCTTTCTTAGAAAGGTTTGATCAGAGGCTAAGTAAATTTTTGGATACATGAAAGATGTTATTTTGAAACAGAGGTATGTATTAAACTGATTACTATTTACATAGTATTTTATTAATGTTATTATAAAGGTCTATTTTAATAAATGGATATAAGTTTATATAAGTTTATATAAGTTTATATAAGTTTATATAAGTTTATATAAGTTTATAGGAGTTTATAGGAGTTTATAGGAGTTTATAGGAGTTTATAGGAGTTTCTTGTGGTAACGGGAGTAACATCAAGATCTTGGCAATCAGGCTTGTCGGTAGAAGCGGCGAGTGAATCGAAAAGTGAAGTGAAAGGAGTGGATAGCGTGCTAAGTACGCAAGTGTCTGCATCAGGTGCTTCAAAGTCAACATTCATGACAAGCTGTTGGAATGCAGTTATAGATGCAGCGGTAGCTATTTGGAGAGTCATTTCAGGAATACCTAGACGGATTTGGGATTGCGTGAGTGCGCCATTTCGTAGAGAAGTAGATGTAAGCGAAGGACGTGATCTCATTGAAGTAGTTAACTTATTGACTGAGCTTAAGCATTCAAAGCCTGGATCTAAAACTAAAATTAAAGCTCTCCACACTCAGATTAGAACTGCTTATAACAAGCTAAACCCGTTGGTAAAACAGGCACTTCAGACCAAGATATTAAGCCATGTTCCAGAGAATGGTATATATGGCAAGCATGAAGATGGGACTGTGGATATAATTGATGCAACTCAATACTGTAACATGCCCCAACTAACCAAAAAGCTGGTTCAAGATTTTCCAAGTTGTCAATTAAGTCGTATAGAAGAGAGTCTTTCTAACGGAATAACAGAAGAAACCAGAGTAGGGCTTTTTTTGGATATGTTGAGGATTAAACCCTCTGATTTGGATCCTCAGATTACTTATGATTTTCTGAACACACGTGTGTTCGCGGTATTTAATGGCTTTAGAGACCCACTAAAAGGCTTCATTTATGGACAGATTCGAAGTTCTTTCCGCGAGATAGATGACGGGAATAAGGGTGTTATAAGTCTTGATGGAATCGAAGTAAGCATTTCTGCTTCTGATTTTCCTGCGTTGGCTTTCAGCAGCAACCCTCGTAACTCTAGAGTTATTAAGGCATTATCAGTAGTGAGGGATAGCTTGAAAGGGTTGGGTTGAAGATTCTCCTTGAGCTACAGGATTATTAACCTTTGATCTGAATCTTCATTCAGTAGTTGGATTGAATAGAGTTTTCTATGAAAGATGCTTTCTTTTTAGCTTATTTTTAAATAATTAGCACTGACGCTCCGGGTTGTGTAATTATAAATCTAAGCTAATACTTTTTGAATTGATAACTGGATTAACTTATCCGTTTCGAGTGGCAACACTACAGTATAGATTTAACACGTAAAAAATTAAGTTTTTTAATAAATTGATATCAATACAAATCCTTTTTTAGTTATGTGTTATAAGAGAATAAGTAAAGTTTGGATACATGAAAGATGTTTTCTTGAAACAGAGGTAAGTATTAGGTTAATTAATGTTTGTATATAGTATTATATTAATGTTATAATAGCATTAATATGCGCGTTTGATAATAAAAGTGAATATAGGAAATGGATGCAATTTCATAGGAGACTCTCATGGTAACGTCATTAACACCAGGATCTTTTCAATCAGGCTTGCCGGTAGAAGCGACAAGTGAATCGAAAAGTGAATCGAAAAGTGAATTGAAAGTAGTTGATAGCACGCCAAATACACAAATTCCTGCACCAGAGTCAACGTTCATTACAAGATGTTGGGATGAAATTACAGACGCCGTGTTATCTATTTTGAGAGTAGTCTCAGAAGTGCCTAAACGGGTATGGGATTGCGTGAAACCACTATTCTATCGCAGTGTTAAACTAGACAATCTTCAAGCAGAGCTTTCTAAAGCCACAACAGATCAAAATAGACTACAGATTCTTCTAGATATAGTGTCAATGACAGCATCTGAAATTGATTCTAGTCTAGATAGAGATCTTATTAACACACGTATGTTAGCCGCGTTTGATAGTTGTGAGGACTCTCTAAAATTACAAGTCTACAAAGAGATTGTCAACGTGGTACTAGATAAAGAACGGAAGTTCTTCGAGACTAGTGCACGTGAGCTTGTTTTCAAGATTAATGGAAATGTAATACCCATTGGTGATCCTGACTTTGGCTTGTTGGTTTTCAGGAGCGCCCCTTGTGCAGATAGGGTAGCTCTGGGGTTGGTGAGCTGCTTGTGGAAAGATCCGGATGAAAAGTAAATCAGCTGATGTTAAACTTAATAGAACTGGCGATGTTCTTCACGCACATGTATTAAAGGCATTTGATGATTGCAGCGACTCTCTAAGAGAAAAAATCCACGCAAAGATCAGATGAGTTGTAAAGGCATTGAATAGATCCAAGATGCTTGTATTGAGTGCGTTACTTATTTCATCTTAGAACTGTTTATAGTAAGCAACACCCGTCTGTAAAAAAGGCACTTCAGACATTGATATCGACTGCGCATATCATTGATGCATATCAATTCTATAACAAGCCATGCATGATATGGCTTGTCGTTCAATATTTTCCAAGTAGTCAATTAACTTTTATAGAATACGATCTTTCTCATGCAATCACAGATAAAACCAGAGGATAGTTTCTTTTGAAGATGCTAAGGATTGAACTGTCTGATTTGGATCCTCAGATTACTAATGAGGTTCTTAACGCACATGTGTTAGTGGCATTGATGGTTTTCGAGACTCTCTAATAGAAAACGTCTATGCACAGATTCGAACTGCTTTTTGCCAGATAGATCATGAGAATGAGTGTCATGTAAGGATTGATGGAATCGCAGTGCATTGATGATGCTCATTTTCCCTCGTTGGCTTTAAGAAGCGAGTCTCGGAGCTCTAGGGTGTGAACTGCATGATTAGTGAAGGCTGGATGGGAGACTTAGGGGCTGATTGGACACTATCCTTTGATTTATAGAAGGTTGAATACTTGGCATTAGGCTCTAAAGATAGTAATAATTCAAACGAATTTTCATGTTAATTTAATGCTAAAATTATTAGATAATATGAATTATATTGTGTGTTTTATATAAACTCTATACTATAATTATAGAAGATAAGGTGTTCAAAATTTAATAAAAGATCTTTTATGATAGTATCAGTCACAACAAAGTCTCCTCTTCCAATAGAGGAGTGTTCGCTGTTAGAACTGTCGAAAAATGCAGTAGGCGTATCCAAAGGAATTGGTAGCGCGTCAACGAGAGATATCCTTGTATCGGATACTGCACAAGCACCAATATTTATCACAAGATATTGGAATGCAATGGTAGACGTAGCGTTAGCTATCTGGAAAGGCGTCTCAAGAATGCCTACACGGATTTGGGCTTATATCAGGTCAGCATTTTATGAGAATCAATCTGATCAGGTTGTCTGCTCAGTTGATAGAAGCTATTCAAAGTTTTTAAGTGTGCAATTAGGTAATATCGAACGAAAACATTCAAGTGTGCAATTAGGTAATATCGAACAAAAACTTTCTGAAGTAATAGCAGATCTAGATAGAGTAGATTTTCTTTTCGAGATGCTGAAAAGTAAATCAGCTGATGTTAAACTTAATAGAACTGGCGATGTTCTTCACGCACATGTATTAAAGGCATTTGATGATTGCAGCGACTCTCTAAGAGAAAAAATCCACGCAAAGATTCGAGCCCCTTTCCTTCGCAGAAAGCCTGGACAGGATCGTAATTTCAAGATTAATGAAAGATGGGTAAGCATTGATGATCCTCATTTTGCTTCACTGGTTTTAAAGGAGCTACCTCATAGCTTTTGGGTTTCCACTGCTCTATTATTGCTGAGTATTGAATTGCGGGAAGAAGCTAAAGTACTGATGGGTGATTTCCTTGCGCTGCAGGGTTTTGAATGATTGAATGGGGTGTATCATGTACAATAATCTGACTTTCATTTTGATTTATGGGAGCTTAAGGATGGATATGATAACAATCTAAAAGTGATTCTGATCTAATGACAGATTTTATTAATATACGTATTACATCCGAAATTAATAGTTATAAAGATTAATTAAAAAATCGGTATATGAAGAGACTGGAACCGAAGTATTCATTTAATTTATAAAATCCTGGGTCCATAAAATACTTTTTTTTTTAAATTGTGAATTAATATCTGGATACATGTCAGTATGTTCTGAAGATAGAACTAATTGATTTAATATTCGTATTTATTTACAATGATAATACCGAAATAATAGTTTAATAGGAGATTTTTATGGCAGCATCAGTCAACACAGAACGTTCTTCTCCAATAGAGAGTTTTTCATTAGAATGCTCGAGAAAACCAACAAGCGTAGCCCTAGGAATGGGTGGTGCTCCAACTAGACAGATTCCTGCATTAGATGGCGTAAAAATGGAACCATTTATTATAAGATGTTGGAAGGTAGTTACAGATGTAGCGTCAGCTATTTGGAGAGTGGTCTGCGGAATAATTACACAGGTATGGGAGCGCTCATTCTGTCGTATGAAAGGTTCAGATATAACACTTGGAGAAAGGTTGCTTGCATTTATGGACTTACTGGATCTATGTAAGGAGGGGGCTTCTGCAGCTGATGCAGCTCGGCTTAAAACTGCTTATGATGAGCTTCCACGGATTGTCAGAAAGGAACTTAATACCGAGATACCGGGAAATAAGAAATGGATTAGTAAAGAAAGAGAGACTTTGGATATAGTTCATATGAATCAATGCTGTGATGTTGCAGACATAGTCGAGAGCATTTATGATGATCTTCCCAGTGTTCAATTAGATTTTTTGAAAGATCAACTTGCTGAAAAAATAACAGATGCAGAAAAACTGGGTATTCTTTGTAAAATGATTCATCTCGTAACATCTGAGATTGAGCCTAATATCACTGAGGAGGTTCTTGACGCATATATGTTAGCCGTATTTGATGAATTGGAAGGATCGCTAAAAGAAAAAATTTACAAAAGGATTAGCTCTCCGGAATTCAAGCAGGAAAAGAAGGGCTTAATTAATTTGCAAGGCACGGATCATTTAAGTATTAAAGGAGTCATGATAAGCGTTAAAGACGCTGACTTTGCCTCATTAGTTTTAAGAAGCATGCCTCGCAGCTCTAGGGTTGCAGCTGCAATACTGAGGGAGACGATGGCATCTGTACCTGTAAATTCCACCTCAATTTGATTTTTTGGATCGACAGAGTTTTTAATCTCCTCGCTCTTTAGTTTTTTTAATGATTGAATGAGTTGTGGAATTTTCAAGAATCTGATCTCTAATTGAAGTCTAGGGCTGTATAAAATATTACTTTCTAGAACACTCGTAGATTTTATTAACATACGGCCGCAGTTAATGGTTGTGAAGGGTCATCGTAGACGCCTCGCAAGTATGTAAAGAGTATATGGGCACAATTCTTATGGATAACACCTATTACAATCAGGCTAGTATAATCGTTGAATGGGGTGTGTTTTTTCGTTATTTGCCCTTTATTTTGATTTATGGAAATTTAGGACTGGATGCTAAATATTCTTTAGAAAGAGGGTAAGTACAGGCTGGGTACATGGCGGGTAGGCTCTTAAAATAGCAATGATTTAATAAATAATTTATGTATACTTAATGTCATATTAATGTTTTAATCGCATTAATATAGACGATTCTTTATCATCGTACCGTAAGTATAAGAACAATATATATGAAATTTTATAGGAAATACTTGTGGCAACATCAGTCGATTCAGGGATCTCCCCCTCAATAAAAAAACCTCCGATATTAGGGAAATCGAAAAAAATAACAAGCGTAGCTCAAGGAGTGGGTAGCTCGTCAACTAAACAAGTCTCTGCATCAGGTGATACAAAACCTCCAGCAACATTTCTAAAAAGAGGATGGGCTTCATTCAGAGGAACTTTTCGGAAAGGAAGCACATCTAAAAAAACTCCAGCCACAACTGAGGCTCCGAAAGGGGATGCAGCTAAAGAAACTCCGACCAAGACTAATGGTTCGAAAGGGGATGCAGCTAAAGAAACTTCGACCAAGACTAATGGTTCGAAAGGGGATGCAGCTAAAGAAACTTCGACCAAGACTAATGGTTCGAAAGGGAATGCAGCTAACGAAACTCCGATCAAACCTGATGGTCTGAAAGGGGATGCAGCTAAAGAAACTCCGACCAAGACTAATGGTTCGAAAGGGAATGCAGCTAAAGAAACTCCGATCAAACCTGATGGTTCGAAAGGGGATGCAGCTAAAGAAACTTCGACCAAGACTAATGGTTCGAAAGGGAATGCAGCTAAAGAAACTCCGATCAAACCTGATGGTTCGAAAGGGGATGCAGCTAAAGAAACTTCGACCAAGACTAATGGTTCGAAGGGGAATGTAGCTAAAGAAACTCCGATCAAATCTGATGGTTCGAAAGGGGATGCAGCTAAAGAAACTTCGACCAAGACTAATGGTTCGAAGGGGAATGTAGCTAAAGAAACTCCGATCAAATCTGATGGTTCGAAAGGGGATGCAGCTCAAGAAACTTCGACCAAGACTAATGGTTCGAAAGGGAATGTAGCTCAAGAAACTTCGACCAAGACTAATGGTTCGAAAGGGGATACAGCTCAAGAAACTTCGACCAAGACTAATGGTTCGAAAGGGAATGCAGCTAAAGAAACTCCGACCAAGACTAATGGTTCGAAAGGGAATGCAGCTAAAGAAACTCCGATCAAACCTGATGCTTCGAAAGGGGATACAGCTAAAGAAACTTCGACCAAGCCTAATGGTTCGAAGGGGAATGTAGCTAAAGAAACTCCGATCAAATCTGATGGTTCGAAAGGGGATGCAGCTAAAGAAACTCCGATCAAATCTGATGGTTCGAAAGGGGATGCAGCTAAAGAAACTTCGACCAAGCCTAATGGTTCGAAGGGGAATGTAGCTAAAGAAACTCCGATCAAATCTGATGGTTCGAAAGGGGATGCAGCTAAAGAAACTTCGACCAAGACTAATGGTTCGAAAGGGAATGTAGCTAAAGAAACTCCGATCAAATCTGATGGTTCGAAAGGGGATGCAGCTAAAGAAACTTCGACCAAGACTAATGGTTCGAAAGGGAATCTAGCTCAAGAAACTTCGACCAAAACTGATGCCCCGAAAGGGGATGTAGCTAAAGAAACTTCGACCAAGACTAATGGTTCGAAAGGGAATCTAGCTCAAGAAACTTCGACCAAAACTGATGCCCCGAAAGGGGATGTAGCTCAAGAAACTTCGACCAAACTTGATGCTTCGAAAGGGGATACGGCTCAAGAAACTTCGACAAAAACTGATGCTTCGAAAGGGGATACAGCTCAAGAAACTTCGACAAAAACTGATGCCCCGAAAGGGGATGTAGCTCAAGAAACTTCGACCAAACTTGATGCTTCGAAAGGGGATTTATCTATTTGGAGAGGCGTTTTGAGAATACCTAAACGGGTATGGGGTTGTGTATTTTCACTATTCTCTACAGTTGCAGAAAAGATGCGTATGTTTAAGAACGTATTCATTCGATGTAAGACGAAGAAGGAAACTACAGCTGACGAGCTTCTGCTTAAAACTGATGGTCCGGAAGGGGCTACAGCTACAAAAACTTCGCTCAAAACTAGCGGTCCGGAAGGGGATGCAGCTAAAGAAACTCCGCTCAAAACTGGTGATACAGTTGCAAAAAATCTGGATACATTTAGAGCCTTACTCCGCAAATGTAAGGGCACTAAATCTGAAGGTGATGAATTTCAGCTCAGAACTGCTTATGAAAATCTTCCAGTGCTCGTAAAAAGGCATCTTAATTCTCAGATAAAGAAAAAAAAATGGATTAATCAAAGCGCAGAGATTGTGGATATAGTGTATGCGTGTCACCATTCTAATGTTGTAGGACTGGTCAATATTATCTATCAGAACCTTCCAAGTGTTCAATTAAAGCTTTTGGAATCTCAATTTTCTTCAAGAATAACAGATAAGGAGGAGATAGGTATTTTTTCCCGTATGAGGCTTATTGAAACATCTGATTTTGAACCTGATCTAACTACAGAAGCTCTTAACACATTACTATTAACCAGGTTTGATGGTTTGTCATCCGCAGTAAAAGAACTAGTTTACGAAAAGATTCGAACTCCTTTATTAGAGAGTGAATTAAAGGACTTAATAAATAAGAAGAATAAGCGTTACCTTCGCATTGATACACGCTTGGTAAGCGTTGATGATCCTGATTTTTCCCCATTGGTGATCAAGAACATGTTTTCTGACTCTAGGGTTACAACTGCATTAATGAGGCTTCAAGAGGATATGTCTTCTTATTGAAGTGGAGGTCTCAATGGTTGAGTGGGTTGTATAGAGTTTTTCATAACCTTACCTGGATTTTGATTTATGGAAACCTGGGACTGTGTATCTATTATTCTTTATAAATGCTTTATACAGAGTGAAATAAATACTGGATACATGGAGGGTCGGCTTGTCCTCAGTATATGGAATATATAATAGGTAAAATTTTATAGGGTTTTTTTATGCCAGCATCAGTGACACCAAAGCCTGCCCCTTCATTAGAAGGGTCTGTGAGATTAGCATTATTAGAAGAACCAGCGAGCCTAGCCCAAGGAATGGGTAGTACTTTAACTAGATTAGAAGAACCAGCGAGCCTAGCCCAAGGAATGGGTAGTACTTTAACTAGACAAGTGTCTGCAGCAGGTGCTGCAGCAGCATCAACATTGATGACAAGATCTTTGGAGGCTGTTACAGCTGTAGCGTTAGCTATTTGGAGCAACGTCTTAGGAATAGCTACACGGATATGGGCTCGCATCAGTTTACCAATCCGTAGTATCAGTTTACCAATCCGTAGTATTACAATTGCAGAAAGATTGCGTGTATTTCAGAAGTTACTTGGTCGATGTAATAGGGAATCCTCTGAAGCTGCTAAAGCTCAGCTCAAAACTGCTTATGAAGAGCTTCCACTGTTGATCAGAAGGGAACTTAATAATCAGATACAGGGAAGCAAGCAGTGGATTAGTGAAAAAGAAGGGATTGTGGACATCGTTCATATGTGTCAGTTCTGGAATATAGCAAGCCTAGTCGAGCTCATTTATCAGGATCTTCCCAGTGTTCAATTAGAGGATTTGAAAGCTCGACTTTCTCGAAAAATAACAGATTCCATCAAAATAGATCTTCTTTATGAGATGGGGCGAATCGGAATATCTGATCTTGAGCCTGATGTTACTGACGATGTTCTTAATGCGCATGTGCTAAGTGCATTTGACGGTTTGCAAGATTCTCTAAAAAAATGCATCTACGAAAAGATTCGAACGCCTTTATTCGAGTCTGAAAGAATGGACGTAATAGGTGATGGGGATAAGCGTGCCATCATCATTGATAACTGCTTGGTTAGCCTTGATGATCCTAACTTGGCTTCATTGATAGTAAGGAGCATGCCTCGTGGTCATAGGGTTCAAACTGCATTAGTAAGACTGCAGGCGGATTTGGAGGACATGGAGGACTTGATGTGAGTATAGTCATTGAATGGGTTGTAGATTTTGTAGTCGTTTTCTATTAATTGTAATTGATGAACACCTATTGCTTTATAAAATATAATTTTCTATAATACTAGAAAATATAAGAAGAATTATAGATGATAATTCTTGCAATATATAAGATCGGTTGTAATCTAACCACCCATCTTATTAACACACATATTCTAGATGTATTTAATAATCTGAAAGAATCTCTAAAAAAAACAGTGCTAAGAAAAGATTTGAAAAGGTCGTCTTTTAAGATAGATGTTATTTAACAGATATTTATACGTACTGAATAGTGATGCATATTAGGATTTACTGCAAAGGAAATGGGACAGTTAAAGCAGGCTGGAAAATTAGAAATGACAGTAACTGAGACTTATGAGCACTTAAGTCTATCTATGCAGGACTCTCTTAAACTCTTTAGAGAGGCAGGTAAAAAACTAAAACCTCATCAAGGGATATACATGTCAGAATCCAGCATTAGAGAGCTTATTCATGGTACTGGCATTCCGACATTTGCGAAACCAAAAGGCATTCCTAAAGAATACCGAGTGAAACTTTCTAAAAAGCCCGGAGGAATGAAGTATGTACACCCTTAGGATGAAGGAACTTACGTAAGCATTATGCTAGGAAAACCTCATAGCAAAAATCCAAGACAGCAGAAACCTTATGTCAATCATAGAATAAATGGAAAATCTCTTGATAAACATGGCAATATAGTTTCGAACAAATCAGCAGAAGCCCACGTACCACTCGAAGAATTTATTTATAGAGAGGCAGGGAAAAAATAATTATGATTAATAATGAAGGAATTTACGTAAGAACTATGCCAGGAAAACCTCATAGCAAAAATCCAAAACAGCAGAAACCTTATGTTAATCATAGAATAAATGGAAAATCTCTTGATAAACATGGCAATATAGTTTCGAATAAATCAGCAGAAGCCCACGTACCACTCGAAGAATTTATTTATAGAGAGCCAGGGAAAAAAATAATTATGATTAATGATGCGGGTAAAAAGCAAGCACTAGACTGTTTTATTGAGAATATAGCTTGTATGTCTGATAAGGAATATCAGGAAAGAGTATGGGTACGCGCTGAAGGACCAGAGTGCGACAATATCGATGATACCATTTGCCATTTTTTTGATGAGGACTACGTTCTAGAAAAATACAAAGATTTTGGAATTACCGAAATTCAGTATAAATCTCTGATGAAATTAGACAATTTTATAGATGAGCATGGAGTGGAACAGTCCGGCTTAGCAAACCCTCTAAAGAGATTCAAAAAGGTATTAGGAGCTACGAAAAGCAAATTGCCATTCATCAAGAGAAAATCGCGAACCCTTCAAAATTTATTCCTCACTGGGATGAGCTACATCCAGAAAGACAACATGCTTTAATCAACAAAAAATGGCCAGTTGAGATACAATGCTACACTGAACAAAGAGATATCCTTCAATCTATTCTAAATGAAAGGGTTAATTAAAAACTGTGGAAGACGAAAAATATAAAAACTATCTCTCAGATTTAATATCCATAATTAAAAAAACAAGCAAAAGAAGCAAAGTTAGAAGCAGACCATCCAAAAGAAGGTTATGGTAGCTTTAATAATGGGTACCTTATGGCTTATCATACAGTTATTGAATTTATGAAAAATCAAACTGAGATCTTCAATATTAATCAAGAAGATATCGGTCTGTCTGACATCGAATCAGAGAGAGATTTGCTTTAGCACAAACAAAAACACTTGCCAAAAAATTTTGCCTCCGGTAGAAACACCCTATTTTTAGGGAGGGAATTAGGGTTTACCGCAAAAGAAATGGGCCACCTAAAGCAAGTAGGGAAATTGGAAGCAACTCTACAGAAGACATTTCATCATTTAAGCTTGCCTAAACAAGAATCTATACATTTATTTGGGGAAGCAGAAAAGTTTCTAAGAGGTCACAAAGGGTTTAGACCAGAACATGAAGTTAGAAATCTCATTCATGGAACTGGGATTCCAACATTTACACGGCCTAATGGAATTCCTAAAAATTATCGTGTGAAACTTTCTAATAATGGTGCTGGAATGAAGTATGTGCATCCGAACAATGAACAAACTTATGTAAGGATTATGCCTGGAAAAATTCACAGTGATTATCCACATCAACAACGACCTTATGTTGTCCAAATGACAGATGGAGAAACATTAAACAAGTTCGGTCAAGTAGTTCATCGAAGTTCTCCAGAAGCCCATATCCCATTTGAAGAATTCATTTTTATAGGAGAATAACTTTGGCATATACGAAAGAACATAAAAGATATATTCTCGATCAATTTTTGGATATCATCTCATGCATATCTGATCAAGAGTATCAAAAAAGAGTCTGGATACGTGGGGAAGGCCCAGAAGTTGATGATTTTGATGAAACCTCTTGTCATTTTTTTGATGATGGAGATCCGATTTTAAAAAAATATAAAGAATATAATATCACAGAAAAACAATATCAGTTATTGGTTCAATTTCGAGATTTCTTTGAATCTTTTGTCGATGGGGACCGGCCTTATCTTCCAAAAGATTTCATAAACACTCCTGAATGGGAAAGAATAATGAATTCGGCCAAAGAAGTCTTAAAAGCATTTGATTATCAAAAAAAATGAGCTGTCTAATGTCAGTAGCAATTAAGTTAAATCAAAAAGAATACAACTATCTTTGTAAAGCATCTTTTCTTCCAGATAGTTTAAGATAGCTTTTTTTTTCTCACAGAAAGAAAAGAAAATTCTTACTTAATTAATATCTCAGAAGATCAAGCTGATGAGATAAGAGACCTATGTGGGGAACAGCTACAGCTGGTAGGATTTGATGAGAAATATGAACCTACTCCAGAGGGTAAAATCCTTGAGGATTTGGTAGATAAATTCTACATAGGATAGCGGCGTACATACAATAAATCTTGCCAAAAAAATTTTGCCCGTGGTGTAAAGTAATTATTTGAATGATCCTAGGAGGATACAATGAGAAAAGGTAAAATGGGCTCCGCTCAAGGAAGTGACTGGGGCGGCAAGCAAACAGGTTCGACAAAGAAAATGGGGTCCAACTATTCTGAATTCAAGACAGAGAGCAATGGCAGCATGGACTATGAGGAAATGCAACAAAGGATCACAGACTCGGATGAGAAAAAGATCCGCCGCTCTATGAAACATACCATGGATTCTGGCCATTAAGAGATGACTAAAGGTGCGCAAGAGCTGGGTGAAACGCGGACAGCCATGGGCTGGCACGTGATGAACTCCCTCGAAAAAATCATCAATGAAAACAAAAAGCTTGCTGATCACTACTGGGTGATTTTCTATATCAAGCCTTTTTCTGCATGCCCAGAGGTGATTCGCAACCGGATTATCCTTTCTAAAGTAAAACCACCCAAGATGCTTTCAACGATCGTCTTTGAGGTGGACAACGTGGAAGATAAGCTTCTTTTCCTTTGGGCTCTCCCTCCAGATATTCCTCAAGATGAGCATATCATTCCTGAGACCGCAGAAGCGGTAAAGGAAAGCGGCGCTCCCATTTTGTATTAATTTTTCTCCAGTTTTCAATAATTTTTTAGATTTTTTTCTGAAGCAATAAAGCAGTACTTCCATAGGGGAGTTTACCCATAAAGCTTGCTTGCAATATTTTAATGGAAAGTAGTGAAAATAATTTTAGCTGATGTAGGACGCTGCTATGTCAGTTTCAGCAAAGCGGGCGTAAAACGTTTATGGGCGTAAATGGGATACCGTCGCCAGGTGTCAATAAAGGTGAGCATGTTGAGGAAGCACAGTCCAGAGAGGCTCAAAAAGATGTCGAGCATAATTGGAGGGAAGTGCGTCTGACCATGCGTGAGCAGCAACGTTCCCGATAAGATCGAGCTCTATAACCAAACACAGATGAACTCCACTGCCGATCCAGGTGTTGTCAACAAAGCCACTTGGTTTACTGGGATGGAATTGGGGAGTGCATTTGTCGTGAAAAATACAAATGGAGCTGCGACAGATGAAAGTTAGCTGATTACAGCGGGTGGATTTACCCCTTTTGATTCAGCTAATCCCTCGTTTGTTGCAACGGTCGGGGTTACTGCTGTCTCCCAGGCAAATCCCGCTGTTGTCACAACGGCCGCTGCACATAGTTTCAATACGGGAGATCTCATTCGCTTGACTAATGTCACAGGAATGACACAGATCTTAGGGCTTGATTTCACAGTGACAGTGACTAGTGCAACGACTTTTACGATTCCTTTGGATTCTAGCGGTTTTGCCTCTCCTGGAACAGCGGGTGTTGTAAGGAAACTGCAACCACCTCTTTATGTCCCAGAATTGCGGGTGATCACAAGCATCACAGCTGCGAGCCCAGGTGTAGTCACAGCAGTCCCTATCGGGGATGCAAATGACTCTCTTGCGAGTGCAACGCAAAACGTAGGGATACGGGGTATCACGCTGGGGCCTGCAATTGTCGGCTCTGCAAGCGATCTCCTTTTTTGGATTGCCTACAAGGTGGATAACACACAGTCATCATAAAAAATGAGGGGTTTGGGACATCAGTCTCAAGCTCCTTGAAAACGACCAGGAGTCATTATGTCAGTGGAAACACAAAAAAGCCGCAGGAAAAAACAAGACCCTACGGTGAATGAAATCAAACCTAGAGAAATTGTTCCTAAAGAGTCCAAGTCGGACCCCATTGATCGTGTGGTCCGTGGCACGTTTAAAAACATCGAGGCTCCAGGGTGCAGTCATACATTTTCCTTCAAAAATCGCTTCGAATTCTGACATCGATGAGTACATCAATACCTATTATCTCTATGACCTTCCGGAAAACCTTCGTTTGATGGATCTCAAGGACTATTACAACCTCACGACAACTCCAAATGTTGACACCTATGACTTTGCCCCCGATCAGGATTTTATCACAGTAGGGCCTCCTTCCTATGCGGGAGGCTTTCAGATGATCTACTACCAATCTTCAGAAGAATTTTATCGCGTCTGGCCATCGATCAACTTTTTGCAACAGTTCTCTTCCGGAGATAACTCACCGGGCCCTTATACGGGAGTGCTATCCAATGTTCCCTTTTTGAAAAGCACGACAACAGCTAACGGATCAAAAACATTGAATATTCTCATTTCCACATTGGATGCCAATGGAAATTCGATGACTGCTCATGACGACGGAAATGGATCTCTCATCGACGAAGCAACAGAAGCGACGATTGGAACGATTAACTACACAACAGGTGCTATTGAGGTCATTTTTTCTCAAAACGTCCAAGCAGAATCTGCGATCAACGCGCAAACAGTTCCCTATGTGGCAGCGCGCCCTACCGATGTCCTTTTCTTCAACAACCAATTTGTTGTGCGACCCGTTCCTGACATTGCTTATCAGATACAGATCGTTGCTTATCGCTCTCCTGCTGCTTTTATCTCTTCCAATCCTAACCAGCAACCAGAGCTTAAGCAGTGGTGGCAACTTTTGGCCTATGGAGCGGATCTAAAGATTTTTGCAGATATCAAACAGGGGGTCTCATCCTCGATTTTGCTCCTCCTCTTGGAGTCTCAACTCCTGTCATAATCACTTTTTCCTATTATCCCCTCCTTTCTGTTATGGGTTTAGAAACAAGAGAGGTAACAGCGCTCACTCCTCAAACACAGCCCATTGATGCAGAGCAGCTGATCGCCTTTGATACGCAATATGCATACAAATTTGACAATACCCTACAAGCATTTGTCGATATCAGCACCTATAAAGCTCCTGGAAGTGGGTCTGTCACTTGGACGGGGAGTGATTCTGATTTTTTTTGGAGCACAAATTATCAAGAAGCTTTTTGGGCGACAAACTTTCTTCCAGGGCTCCACGATACGACCACTTCAACGACAAATGGGGATGGCATTCGCTGGTATGACGGGATTGCTTGGGCTATCCTTTTTTGGAGCTGATTATTTTTAATTTCAAAATAGCAAAAATCCACTCGAGAGTTCAATATAAAGTGCATTGACAAAATTTCTAATTGAATCGTAAACTTGCGCAAAAAAACGAAAACGACTTTGGAGACCTCTGTGCGAAAACTGAAATTTTTTACTCATTGTACACTTCTAGCTACTACTCCTGCTCTTTTTGCCTACCCTCAAAATAATCTACCACATGTCACGTTTCAAGTGGTGAATCAGAGGCCGAAACAATCTCTTCCAACCCCTCAAACAGTGAGCTGGTTAGGAGACTGGTGGGGGGGTAGCCAAGAGCAAGAAGAACAATGGGTACGCCCCAATACGTATGATGAGATCGTGCAGATGCTTGAAGACTTGGAGTCTGGCGAGCTCGAGAGAAGATACTCTCCGATGCAGCTCGATCGAGTGAATGATTACATAGCAACTCTTGCAAAAGAGGGGATTCTTCCAAATGAGTTTGAAGAAGAGTACGAGCTCGAAGAAGATACCTACGACCTGATGTACGGGGAAGACAGTGCATTTCAACTAACGCGTTACCTAGAAAATAGCCACGAGTACATGATCATCCCAGCTGTTCTCAATGGCTATTCAGGTTACAACATCGTACAATGCGGCAAAATCAGCAAAGCTTGGAAGAAGACCAAAAAGTTCTGCAAGAAACACAAAAAAGCCATCATAATCGGGTCTGTTGTTGTGGTTGCCGTTGCGGCTGTTACAGTTGCTGTCGTTGCTGTGGGTTCTGCAGCAGCAGCATCAAGTGCGGCAGGAGCCGCGGGGGCAGCTGGAGCTACCGCTTCAGGTTCGGGGTCAGGATCTTCCAGCTCGAGTAAGTCTGAGTCTAGTGGAAATTCTTCTACTGCTCCAAGTGGATCTCAAACTCAGCCATCTTCCAATGACATCCCAATCTTCAAATCAGCAATGGAAGAAGAGATTTCCTCATTCAAAGAGAACCTCGCGCAGGAAAACTTCTTTCAGCCTTCGACCGCTGGACAAGGACTTTCCTTAGAAGAAACCGGAAGAGCAATAGGTCCTATTTTCGCACATGATAGCTTCAATCACTTCAATGATCATCTCTCAAGTTATCCCCAATTTTCTCAAGAAGTACAAAATATTGCCTCACAATACGACTTTTCCCTTCCTTCTAGAGCAACAAATAATCCTGTAGATTTCGGTCATAATGAGATTGACAGAAGATTCGCAAGTAACTCCGGTCCTATATTCTCAGACCCAGATAAAGAAGTGAATTTCAACGCCCTTTCTTATCAGATGAGAGGTGAGGCAGCTCGCTCTTATGGATATTACGGTCAGTCTGTGAATGACTTCACTAAAGCGATTAATATGAATCCAACAGATCCAACGCCTTATCTACAGAGAAGTGCCTCCTACTTTGATATGGGTCAATACAACAAATCTATCGAGGATTTTAATCACTTCGCAGCTCAAGTTGAGAAAGGTCCAGAAAAGACCCCATTCTCCACGCCGGAATTCACTCTAGGTTTTGCAAAAGGACTACCAAAAGGGGTTTATGAGTCAGGAAAAGGGATTATGTTGTTTCTTGGTGACTTAGTCACTCATCCTATCCACACTGCAACACAAATGTATGATGCACTCTCAACACTTGCTAGACTTGCTCGTGACGATGAGTGGGGGGTAATTGGAGAAGTACTATCTCCTGAGATCCATCAATTGGTTACAGAGTGGGACACTCTACCTTCAGATAAAAGAGGAGAGCTTGCTGGATATGCTTTTGGAAAACATGGAGCAGATATTGCAGCACCAGGAGCTGTAGCCAAAATCGCAAGTAAGAGTGCAAAAAGCGCACGAGAACTGGCTGCCGTCCTAAAAAACCTCCAAAGGGCTGAAGGAACACTTGTTCTTGAAACAGCGGCAGGGGTCGGAAATACTGCCAAGGTCGGAGAAATCGTTAGTGCCGGTAGAAAAACTGCATTTTTAGGCGACGAGTTAGGATTTACTGCAAAGGAAATGGGACAGTTAAAGCAGGCTGGACAATTAGAAATGACAGTAACTGAGACTTATGAGCACTTAAGTCTATCTATGCAGGACTCTCTTAAACTCTTTAGAGAGGCAAATAACAAACTAAAACCTCATCAAGGGATATACATGTCAGAATCCAGCATTAGAGAGCTTATTCATGGTACTGGCATTCCGACATTTGCAAAACCAAAAGGCATTCCTAAAGAATACCGAGTGAAACTTTCTAATAATGGTGCTGGAATGAAGTATGTACACCCTCAGGATGAAGGAACTTACGTAAGAGTTATGCCAGGAAAACCACATAGTCCTTTCCCTTGTCAGCAGAAACCGTATGTTGCCCAAATGAAAGATGGAAACACCCTTGATAAATTTGGAAATAATGTCGCTAGTAATGCTCCAGAAGCCCATATGCCATTAGATGAATTTGTTTATAGGAATTGACAGGTTTTATGTTAACAAATGAAGATAGAAAACAAATATTAATTAGTGTTTTAGAAACTGTTGAGTGTATTTCTAACAAGGAGTACCAAAAAAGAGTTTGGATTCGGGGAGAAGGCCCAGAAGTTGATGACTTCGATGAAACCTGCTGCTTTTTTTTTGGAGATGGAGACCCCTTCCTAGAGAATTACAAAGATTTTGGTTTGACGGAATCTCAATATCTAATGCTGAAAAAATTCAGAAAAAATACAAAGATTTTGGAATTACCGAAATTCAGTATAAATCTCTGATGAAATTAGGAGAGAAATTAGACAATTTTATAGATGAGCATGGAGTGTTTTCAAGATCCCGCAGAAAAACTCATCAATCTTCCTGAATGGGAAGAAATTAGAGAAACTGCAAAGAACATTTTAAAGTTGTTTAACTACTAAAAAAACTTCGAATTTATTTATAGATTCGAATTTATTTATAGAGAGGCAGGGAAAAAATAATTATGATTAGTGATGCGGGTAAAAAGCAAACAGTAGACTGTTTTATTGAGAATATAGCTCATATGTCTGATAAGGAATATCAGGAAAGAGTATGGGTACGCGCTGAAGGACCAGAGTGCGACAATATCGATGATACCATTGGCCATTTTTTTGATGAGGACTACGTTCTAAAAAAATACAAAGATTTTGGAATTACCGAAATTCAGTATAAATCTCTGATGGAATTAGAAGAGAAATTAGACAATTTTATAGATGAGCATGGAATGTACGATCTCGCAGAAAAACTCATCAATCTTCCTGAATGGGAAGAAATTAGAGAAACTTCAAAGACCGTTTTAAAGTTGTTTAACTACTAAAAAAACTTCGAATTTATTTATAGAGCTGAGGGACCAGAGTTCGACGATATTGACGATACGCTATGCGACTTTTTTGATGATGGAGATCCAATTTTAGAAGAATACAAAAATTTTGGAATTACCGAAATTCAGTATAAATCTCTGATGAAATTAGGAGAGAAATTAGACAATTTTATAGATGAGCATGGAATGGAAGATCTCGCAGAAAAACTCATCAATCTTCCTGAATGGGAAGAAATTAGAGAAACTTCAAAGAACGTTTTAAAGTTGTTTAACTACTAAAAAAACTTCGAATTTATTTATAGAGCTGAGGGACCAGAGTTCGACGATATTGACGATACGCTATGCGACTTTTTTGATGATGGAGATCCAATTTTAGAAGAATACAAAGATTTTGGAATTACCGAAATTCAGTATAAATCTCTGATGAAATTAGGAGAGAAATTAGACAATTTTATAGATGAGCATGGAGTGGAAGATCCCGCAGAAAAACTCATCAATCTTCCTGAATGGGAAGAAATTAGAGAAACTGCAAAGAACATTTTAAAGTTGTTTAACTACTAAAAAAACTTCGAATTTATTTATAGAGCTGAGGGACCAGAGTTCGACGATATTGACGATACGCTATGCGACTTTTTTGATGATGGAGATCCAATTTTAGAAGAATACAAAGATTTTGGAATTACCGAAATTCAGTATAAATCTCTGATGAAATTAGGAGAGAAATTAGACAATTTTATAGATGAGCATGGAGTGGAAGATCCCGCAGAAAAACTCATCAATCTTCCTGAATGGGAAGAAATTAGAGAAACTGCAAAGAACATTTTAAAGTTGTTTAACTACTAAAAAAACTTCGAATTTATTTATAGAGCTGAGGGACCAGAGTTCGACGATATTGACGATACGCTATGCGACTTTTTTGATGATGGAGATCCAAGAATTTATTTATAGAGCTGAGGGACCAGAGTTCGACGATATTGACGATACGCTATGCGACTTTTTTGATGATGGAGATCCAAGAATTTATTTATAGAGCTGAGGGACCAGAGTTCGACGATATTGACGATACGCTATGCGACTTTTTTGATGATGGAGATCCAATTTTAGAAGAATACAAAAATTTTGGAATTACCGAAATTCAGTATAAATCTCTGATGCAATTACGAGAGAAATTAGACAATTTTATAGATGAGCATGGAATGTACGATCTCGCAGAAAAACTCATCAATCTTCCTGAATGGGAAGAAATTAGAGAAACTTCAAAGAACGTTTTAAAGTTGTTTAACTACTAAAAAAACTTCGAATTTATTTATAGAGAGGCAGGGAAAAAATAATTATGATTAGTGATGCGGATAAAAAGCAAACAGTAGACTGTTTTATTGAGAATATAGCTCGTATGTCTGATAAGGAATATCAGGAAAGAGTATGGGTACGCGCTGAAGGACCAGAGTGCGACAATATCGATGAGAACATTTGCGATTTTTTTGATGAGGACTACGTTCTAGAAGAATACAAAGATTTTGGAATTACCGAAATTCAGTATAAATCTCTGATGAAATTAGGAGAGAAATTAGACAATTTTATAGATGAGCATGGAATGGAAGATCTCGCAGAAAAACTCATCAATCTTCCTGAATGGGAAGAAATTAGAGAAACTGCAAAGAACATTTTAAAGTTGTTTAACTACTAAAAAAACTTCGAATTTATTTATAGAGCTGAGGGACCAGAGTTCGACGATATTAACGATACGCTATGCGACTTTTTTGATGATGGAGATCCAATTTTAGAAGAATACAAAAATTTTGGAATTACCGAAATTCAGTATAAATCTCTGATGAAATTAGGAGAGAAATTAGACAATTTTATAGATGAGCATGGAATGGAAGATCTCGCAGAAAAACTCATCAATCTTCCTGGATGGGAAAAAATTAGAGAAACTTCAAAGAACGTTTTAAAGTTGTTTAACTACTAAAAAAACTTCGAATTTATTTATAGAGAGGCAGGGAAAAAATAATTATGATTAATGATGCGCGTAAAAAGCAATCACTAGACTGTTTTATTGAGAATATAGCTCGTATGTCTGATAAGGAATATCAGGAAAGAGTATGGGTACGCGCTGAAGGACCAGAGTGCGACAATATCGATGAGAACATTGGTCATTTTTTTGATGAGGACTACGTTCTAAAAAAATACAAAGATTTTGGAATTACCGAAATTCAGTATAAATCTCTGATGAAATTACGAGAGAAATTAGACAATTTTATAGATGAGCATGGAGTGCAAGATCTCGCAGAAAAACTCATCAATCTTCCTGAATGGGAAGAAATTAGAGAAACTGCAAAGAACATTTTAAAGTTGTTTAACTACTAAAAAAACTTCGAATTTATTTATAGAGAGGCAGGGAAAAATAATTATGATTAATGATGCGCGTAAAAAGCAAGCACTAGACTGTTTTATTGAGAATATAGCTCATATGTCTGATAAGGAATATCAGGAAAGAGTATGGGTACGCGCTGAAGGACCAGAGTGCGACAATATCGATGATACCGTTTGCGATTTTTTTGAGGAGGACTACGTTCTAAAAAAATACAAAGATTTTGGAATTACCGAAATTCAGTATAAATCTCTGATGAAATTAGGAGAGAAATTAGACAATTTTATAGATGAGCATGGAGTGGAAGATCCCGCAGAAAAACTCATCAATCTTCCTGAATGGGAAGAAATTAGAGAAACTGCAAAGAACATTTTAAAGTTGTTTAACTACTAAAAAAACTTCGAATTTATTTATAGAGCTGAGGGACCAGAGTTCGACGATATTAACGATACGCTATGCGACTTTTTTGATGATGGAGATCCAATTTTAGAAGAATACAAAGATTTTGGAATTACCGAAATTCAGTATAAATCTCTGATGCAATTACGAGAGAAATTAGACAATTTTATAGATGAGCATGGAATGTACGATCTCGCAGAAAAACTCATCAATCTTCCTGAATGGGAAGAAATTAGAGAAACTTCAAAGAACGTTTTAAAGTTGTTTAACTACTAAAAAAACTTCGAATTTATTTATAGAGAGGCAGGGAAAAAATAATTATGATTAGTGATGCGGATAGAAAGCAAGCACTAGACTGTTTTATTGAGAATATAGCTCATATGTCTGATAAGGAATATCAGGAAAGAGTATGGGTACGCGCTGAAGGACCAGAGTGCGACAATATCGATGATACCGTTTGCGATTTTTTTGAGGAGGACTACGTTCTAGAAGAATACAAAGATTTTGGAATTACCGAAATTCAGTATAAATCTCTGATGAAATTAGGAGAGAAATTAGACAATTTTATAGATGAGCATGGAGTGGAAGATCTCGCAGAAAAACTCATCAATCTTCCTGAATGGGAAGAAATTAGAGAAACTGCAAAGAACATTTTAAAGTTGTTTAACTACTAAAAAAACTTCGAATTTATTTATAGAGCTGAGGGACCAGAGTTCGACGATATTGACGATACGCTATGCGACTTTTTTGATGATGGAGATCCAATTTTAGAAGAATACAAAGATTTTGGAATTACCGAAATTCAATATAAATCTCTGATGAAATTAGGAGAAAAATTAGACAATTTTATAGATGAGCATGGAATGCAAGATCCCGCAGAAAAACTCATCAATCTTCCTGAATGGGAAGAAATTAGAGAAACTTCAAAGAATATTTTAAAGTTGTTTAACTACTAAAAAAACTTCGAATTTATTTATAGAGCTGAGGGACCAGAGTTCGACGATATTGACGATACGCTATGCGACTTTTTTGATGATGGAGATCCAATTTTAGAAGAATACAAAGATTTTGGAATTACCGAAATTCAGTATAAATCTCTGATGAAATTACGAGAGAAATTAGACAATTTTATAGATGAGCATGGAGTGCAAGATCTCGCAGAAAAACTCATCAATCTTCCTGGATGGGAAGAAATTAGAGAAACTTCAAAGAACGTTTTAAAGTTGTTTAACTACTAAAAAAACTTCGAATTTATTTATAGAGCTGAGGGACCAGAGTTCGACGATATTGACGATACGCTATGCGACTTTTTTGATGATGGAGATCCAATTTTAGAAGAATACAAAAATTTTGGAATTACCGAAATTCAGTATAAATCTCTGATGAAATTACGAGAGAAATTAGACAATTTTATAGATGAGCATGGAATGTACGATCTCGCAGAAAAACTCATCAATCTTCCTGAATGGGAAGAAATTAGAGAAACTTCAAAGAACGTTTTAAAGTTGTTTAACTACTAAAAAAACTTCGAATTTATTTATAGAGAGGCAGGGAAAAAATAATTATGATTAGTGATGCGGATAGAAAGCAAGCACTAGACTGTTTTATTGAGAATATAGCTCATATGTCTGATAAGGAATATCAGGAAAGAGTATGGGTACGCGCTGAAGGACCAGAGTGCGACAATATCGATGATACCGTTTGCGATTTTTTTGAGGAGGACTACGTTCTAAAAAAATACAAAGATTTTGGAATTACCGAAATTCAGTATAAATCTCTGATGAAATTACGAGAGAAATTAGACAATTTTATAGATGAGCATGGAGTGCAAGATCTCGCAGAAAAACTCATCAATCTTCCTGAATGGGAAGAAATTAGAGAAACTTCAAAGAACATTTTAAAGTTGTTTAACTACTAAAAAAACTTCGAATTTATTTATAGAGAGGCAGGGAAAAAATAATTATGATTAGTGATGCGGGTAAAAAGCAAGCACTAGACTGTTTTATTGAGAATATAGCTCGTATGT